>JAAHHJ010000006.1 GCA_010692425.1 Symploca sp. SIO3C6
AAAATTTTCCCAGTGATAGTTGAGGAGCTGAAGGTGGACTAAGTATTTTTACTTAACAACTGCCTCGATTTAGCACTCGCTTTGAGCACCCTCAGTCCATGTGACAGTTGAGGGTGCGGAATGTGGGATTTAAATCAAAATGTGGTTTGATCGCCAAAACGCTTATCAGATAAGAGTCTTAGCAATCACGGTCTCCGAAAGTGACAAAAGAGGGATAATTGACGATCATTGGAAACAGAAGCCAAAATGTACTTTATAAACCTGTAATTCTCTATATATTTGTGGGAAAGCCAAAGATAAGAGGAAAAAATCAAAATATACTTTCATGATTGCTATAACCGCAACTTCCCGGTCCTTACCTATTCTCAAAAGCTCCTGATACTTAGTTAGCTACTGTGTTATTAAGTTAACAATTACTAGCTGTGGTACTAAGTTAACAACAGCTAAAATCGAGGACAAGGAGCCAGAATAATAAACAATAAAAAGATAATAAACGCTAAAAAAAAGATACTAAACTTGACCAGGACAAAGTTGTATAACTGGTTCAGAAACCATAAATCCCATGGGCAGATTTAGCCGTAAACCATGGTCACTAGCTACCAAACTAACAATAACCATGACCGGTCTGGTTATTTTTGCAGTTGCCAGTGTCACTATTCTATCTCTGCGCCGCGAACAACAAACCTTTAGACAAGAACTAGAACATCAGGCTGAAATCTTGTTGGATACCCTGGCAATAACTGCATCTGATCCACTCTACTTCTTGAACATCGACTTTCTAGAGGAATTGATGGCAGGGCTTAGTGAAGATGATGTTTTGGTATCAGGTCGCATTTATGAAAAAGAAGGACGGTTGGTTGCCGATGCTTATGGGATGAATTTGCTTGCCTATGCTACCAAACCAGACCCCTTTGGTCAACAGCTCGTGCAAAGTACTGAGACAGTTTTTCAGTGGCAGAATAAGCAACTGCTGGCAGGTAAGGCAGTCAGGGTGGGGCGACAATCGCTAGGGGCAGTTAGTGTGGGCTTATCTACAGCACCTCTACAGCAAAAAACTGCTACTATGCGCAATCAGGGTATTCTGGTAGCGCTGGTAGCTGCTATCGTCGGTGCCTTGCTAGCACTACTGCTAAATCGGTCAATCACAAGACCATTAAAGCAGATGACTAAAGCGACACAGCGCTTTGCCCAAGGAGATCTAAGCCAGAAGCTCAAGATTAGTAGTAATGACGAATTCGCGGTACTGGCTAACGCCTTTAACCGTATGACTACTCAGCTACAAACACTAATTGATAATTTAGAACAACGGGCTGAAGCTTTACATCAAAGTGGGATTTTACTGACACAAAAGGTGCAACAAGAAGCACTAATCAACGAACTCAGTAAGCAAGTCCGTAACTCCCTTGACTTAGATACAATTCTAGAAACTGCTCTCCAAGCAATCTACAGTTTATTGCAGATTGACCAATGCCAGTTTTTGTGGTATGAAACTCAACCAAACCCGGTTTGGAATTGTGTTAAAGAAGCTAAGCATCCTGAATTGCCTAGCAGTTTAGGTAAATACCCAGTAGCAGAAAATGACCTCTTTGGTAAGCAGGTTTTAAGTTTACAGCTGATTCGACTTTCTAAAACAGTCGAAGTCAATGATTCCCGTGAGCAGAGGTGTTACTTTAGCTATGGGAATAGCGCCCTATTAGCATTGCCAATCGTGACCAAAAGCCGTAGGATTGGAGTAGTATGCTGTCGTCAGTTTAGTTCACCTCGGGATTGGCAAGACTCAGAAGTAGAACTCCTTTCAGCAGTATGTGACCAGTTAGCGATCGCTATTTCCCAAGCTGAACTGTTCCAACAAGTTACCTCTACTGCCGAGATGGCTCAAGAGAGAGCCTCGCAATTAGAACAAGCTTTGCAAACCCTTAAAAGTACCCAGTCTCAGTTAATTCAGAGTGAGAAGATGGCTAGTTTAGGGCAGTTTGTAGCAGGAGTTGCCCACGAAATCAATAATCCGATTAGTTTTATCTATGGCAATATAGCTCCTGCTCAGGAATATGCCTCTGATTTTTTGCATTTATTGGGATTGTACCAGCAGCACTACCCAAATCCCGCGCCGGAAATCCGCCAAGCTGCCGAAGAGATGTCTTTAGAATTCCTGATGCAAGACTTCCCTAAACTACTAAGTTCAATGAAAATGGGAGCAGAGCGCATTAGTGAAATTGTCCAGTCATTACGCAGTTTCTCTTATCCAGATCAAGCTGAGATGAAACTGGTTGATCTTCACGAAGGTATTGATAATACTTTACTGATTCTCAAAAACTCTCTTAAAGCCAATACAGATCATCCTGCCATCAAAGTGATTAAAGAATACGGCAAGTTGCCCAAAGTAGAGTGTTATTCTGGACAGATGAATCAGGTGTTCATGAACATTATTGCCAACGCCATTGACGCCTTGGATGATTACAATCAACAACGAACTCCTGAGCAGATTGAGCTAGAGCCATCAACAATTCATATCAGCACAGCTTTCACAGATTCAGAGACGGTTTTGATCAGCATCAAAGATAATGGTCCAGGAATTCCCCCTGAGGTACAGAAAAAGATATTCAATCCTTTTTTTACCACCAAACCAGTTGGTAAAGGAACAGGACTAGGGATGTATATCAGTTACCAGATAGTAGTAGAGAGACATAGAGGACAATTGCGTTGTAATTCCTTACCAAGTCAAGGAACTGAATTTGTCATTGAAATTCCAGGATATCAAGATTAGATATCTTGGAAAAATCGGGAACTTCTTATTGCTCCCTATCTCCCCATCTCCCCCTCTCCCCCTCTCTTCCATTCCCCTATAGGGTGTGCCTGCCAAGTTATCATCTTTCGAGGTAAAAGCTAGACAAGATGCTAGGCAATATTTTAGGAAAAGTCTTACTCCTTGGTATGGTTACAGCTCTAGTAAGCTGTAGTCCCACAGAATCAAGCTTACAACTAGAACCAACCATAGAACCTGCTCTCACCTCTGAAGCTAAGGGAGTCATTACTCTAGGTGAAGTTTCCAATAAGCCCACTAAAAAGATCAAGCGCTTTGGGCCGATGGCTGATTACTTAGCTGCAAACTTGAGCCAGTTTGGTATCGGGGTTGGTGAAGTTAAAATTGCTCCAGATCTCAACACTATTACAACTTGGCTCGAATCAGGCGAAGTGGACATTTACTTTGATAGCCCTTACCCAGCGATGATTGTCAGCGATAAGTCTGGAGCTGAGCCAATTTTACGTCGCTGGAAGTATGGACAAGCCGAATACTTCGGAGTTTTCTTGGCTATGAAAAAGCAAGGGATTACTTCGTTGAGTGAACTTCAGGGTAGAATGATAGCTTTTGAAAAGCCTATATCAACATCAGGTTATTTTTTACCCCTAGTTCTGTTGAGGGAAAATGGTCTTAACCCAGTGGAAAAATCTTCGCCGGATCAGCCAGTGGCAGCAGATGAGGTGGGTTATATCTTCAGTGATGATGATGAAAATACTATTCAATGGGTAATTAGCGGCAGAGTAGCTGCTGGTGCCGCTGACATCTCCACATTTAGGTCGATCCCAGAATCCAGTCGGGAGTCAATAACTGTTCTTGCCGAAACAGAGAAGGTTTCGAGGCATTTAGTTTTGCTGAGAGAAGGTATTGAACCTGAAAAAGCAGAAGCAATTAAAAATTTACTCCTCGGGATGGATAAAACTCCCGAAGGTAAGGAAGTACTCCAGAAGTTTGAAAAAACAGCCAAGTTTGAGGAGCTTCCCAAGGAAGTAGAATTAGAGAGAATGGGAAAACTATACAAATTATTAAAGGAGAGATGAGTACAATTTGAAAGTAAAGAGTCTCCCTCAATTGCTTATTGGCACTGACGTATCTCCTCAATATTAAACACCGCCTGAAACTTAAGCCCAGCTGACTGATACAATTGAACCCCCCCCTGTTGTCGGTCTACTAGTGCAATTACTTGCTCTACTTGATAACCTGCATCTTTGAGGTGTTCAACTGCTTTCATCGCAGATTTCCCAGTGGTGACGACATCTTCCAAAACCACTACTTTCGCTCCTGCTGCCAGAGTTGGTCCTTCAATATATGCCATGGTGCCATGCCCCTTAGGCTGTTTGCGGATAATTAGAGCTGGGAGTGGTCGATTCTCTAAAGCAGAAACCACACTTACTGCCGTTACAATTGGATCAGCTCCCAGAGTCAAACCAGCTACTGCCTGGGTATCAACAGGCAGCATAGATAAGAGTAGACGCCCAATCGCCAAAGCACCCTGGGGATGGAGCGTTACCTGTTTGCCATTAATGTAGTAAGAACTGCGTTGCCCCGAAGAGAGGACAAAATCGCCTTCTTTATAAGCTAGCTGGCAAAACAACTGGCACAGCCACTGGCGCAGGGAAGTTAAATCAGTTGAGTCGTCAGGGAGAAACGGTTGTTTAATCTTGTCAATCATTAACAATATACTTAATTTGAAGACTCAGATACTATTAAGAAAAAGTGTGGGTGAGTATTATGGTGATGGGGTTAAATAAGTGGCTGTGCGCTTTAAGTATTGCTACAGTAGCAGGTGTATTTGCTAGCAGCGCCAGTGCACAAACTGATTCCTCAGAGTTCGAGCCAATCCGCCTAGAGACGATTCCCGAGGTCTTTAATCGAGCCTTTTTCAAAGACTCTGGAGACTTTTACCGCAACCGTTCACTCCAGCGCCAATTTGAGGTAATTTTTGGACCAGGTGTACCAGGGCAAGCTAATTTCCCAGAGCTGGAGATCGAGCGTGATGCCAAAACCATCAATACTATCTATAACGATGTATTATACCAACAGCTTTACGCCGACCCTCTAATTCGCACCCCGGACCTGCCCAACCCCTTCAACACCTCAATTCTAGTTCTAGAAAGGGAAGGTTTTCGCCCTACCCGTTTTGGCAACCGAGTAGAGGGAACCGAGTTTTTCTTTGAGACTCTACCCATAGAGTAACAGACTCAAACCATTACAGTTTAAGATAATCCAGGGTGCAGGAGTTGAACCTGCCTAGGGCGAATTATGAGTTCGCTGCCTCAACCGCTCGGCCAACCCTGGTTAATCTATCATTAATATTGTAATGTATCTTAGCTCAGGCTGACTAAGCCAACTTAAGGACAAATTCCTGATTGAAGCAAAAATTTTCGGAACTATGAGATAACTTAGTATAAAAATTCTCTTTTCCGGGAACTGGCTTACTGCAGCTCCCACCAATGAGAAGCTTTGAGCCCTCAACTGGCAAGGTAGTTCTCCTATTTGAGTAAATAACAGTGAGTGATGCTTGGAAAGTAAGTGCAAAAAAAAATAATTACCGAGAAGGCTCAGAGGTAGTAGGTTGAAAACAGGGGAGCCCATGTTTTTGTATCGGAAAACTGTGAGCGGCAATAGTAGGTGTGGCATGCCGCAGCTCAATAGTGCTTATGGGAGTAGCTGGAATCACTGATGAAATTAAATTCGACCGTAGCACTCACTTTAACATTGCTGGCAATGATGCTAGGAGCAGGTTTAGTCAGTGCCCTGTGGGGATTTACTATTGGTTACGAAGCCCTCAAAGGTGTTACCCAGCCAGATGTTCGCCCCACCAAAAAACTGGCAGGAACTCAGAAATCTAGTACTGGTAAGGAAGGTGTAACTTTTCTGCGCGAAGAGGATATATTGATCAATGTTGATGCTTACATCAGAGGTAAGGGTAACAATTCTAAGAAAAATGACGACCAAGCCCGAGTCAGAAACTCTCATGGTCAAACCGAACATAAATTATCACCTCATTGGGCATTTAACACCAAAAAATCTTTTACCAGTTCAAATGGGTTGTTGAATTTACCTGTTAAAAGCCATGATCGGGGAGTGACACTGGAAGTACGTTCCGCCTCTCAAAAAGGCAGTTCTTTATTGCTTGATGTCAGCATGAAGAATGAAGGCAGCAATAATGTCCGCTTCCTATACAGTTTCTTAAATATTATGGACGACAAAGGTCGTGCCCTAAGTGCAATTACCGAAGGCTTGCCAGGGGAATTACCTGCAAATGGTCAAGAATTCTCTGGGACAGTGAGTATTCCTACAGCTTTGTTGGATAACTCCCAGAAGCTCTCGTTGAAGTTGACAGATTATCCTGATCAAAAACTTCAGCTGCAAACGTCTGAGATTCCTGTAGTGAGGTAAACCACTTGTGCGTTGTTGCTTATCTGTTGTTTGTCACTTGCCAAGAGCCACAAATAACAAACAACTAGACTTTTAATTTTTACCTTTTTTATGGTAAGCGACCTCATGGTTCTCCTCACAGCAAGTGCTTCTACGAGCCTCACCGGCTTAGATGTCATGCTGCGATTGTTATCGGTGCTACTACTGATTGCGCTCAACGCCTTTTTCGTGACTGCAGAATTTTCCATGGTTTCAGTGCGCAGATCACGCATCAATCAGCTGGTTGATGCCGGTGATGTACAAGCGAAGACTGTTCAAGGACTACAACGCAGTATTGACAGATTGCTCTCTACAACTCAGTTAGGGATTACTCTTTCTAGTTTGGCACTGGGCTGGATTGGTGAAAGTACGATGGCAGTTCCGGCAGCAGCAGCAATGGTAGAACTACCAATACCGCCACAGCTTAGTCAAATGATTGCCCATTCTCTAGCAGTGCCAGTGGCATTTTTCCTGATTGCCTATCTGCAAATTGTTCTAGGTGAGCTTTGCCCCAAATCCGTAGCAATGCTCTATTCAGAACAGTTGGCACGGTTTCTCGGGCCTCCTAGTTCAGCAATTGCACGTTTTTTTAAACCTTTTATCTGGATTTTAAACCAATCAACTCGTTTTCTACTGCGATTGGTAGGCATACAATATACAGGTCAGAGCTGGTACTCTCGAGTAACACCAGAAGAGTTACAGCTAATTATCACCACTGAACGGGAATCTACTGGACTCGAAGCTGAAGAACGAGAACTACTTAAAAACGTATTTGAGTTTGGCGATGTTTTAGCAGCAGAGGTGATGGTTCCCCGTACTAATATTGCTGCTATTCCGAAAAATGCAACTTTTCAGACTTTATTAGAGGAAATTGCTAAAACTAACCATTCTGGCTATCCTGTAATCGGAGAATCCCTTGATGACATTTGCGGCATTATCTACTTTAAGGAGCTGGCTGAACCTCTATCTCAAGGGCAACTGACTATAGAAACAGCAATTGCACCATGGATTCGTCCCGCGAGGTTTGTACCAGAGTCTAGACCTTTAAGTGAACTACTACCATTAATGCAGCGATCGCATCTGGCTATGGTCATGGTGGTTGATGAGTTTGGTGGTACTGCTGGGTTAGTTACCCTCAAGGATTTAATTGCTGAAATTATTGGTGAGCATCCTGAAGTTGAGAGTAACAAAGAATTAGATATCAAAGTTCTAGACGATCATACCTTCGAGGTACAAGCCCAAATGGACTTGGAAGAAGTCAATGAAATGCTTGATTTAGATTTGCCTTTGGCTGAGGAGTACCAAACTTTGGCAGGTTTTTTGCTCTATCAATTGCAGAAAATTCCTGTAGAGGGCGAAACCACCATTTATGAGAATCTTGAGTTAACAGTAGTCTCTGCTCAAGGACCACGCTTGCACCAGATTCGCATACACCAAAGGGAGCTGACGGCAGCAGAGTCTACAGATAACTCTGTAAATGAGGTCACGCCAGTAATTGCTACAGCCACTGATGAAAAAGCTGCCAATCTTATCAGCGAAGCAGATAGCGCCTCCTACAAAGATTCAGGCTAGGATTTAACAGCGGTTCCACTAAGGCGAGCAATTATAGCCGCTGACTTGAGTTCTCTCTAGTGCCGCTGCTGGTAGTCAAAGGAAATTGCATAGCAATCATAACCATCAGCTTTGGCTTAATATACAATTGTAGAGGAGTCCAAACCTCCAAATAGGAGCAACAACCGCTTTGGTCATCAAAAAATTTGCCAGGATCGATTTAAATTGCTCAGATTTGGGCCTAGACGCACTAGCTAGAACCTGCCTCCCATATATATCGCCCTGGCCTAATTCGCCTCCAGCCTTTGGAACCACTCCCCTTAGTTAAAGCATTACTAATAGCTTGGCGTGCTAATGTCCTCTTGTGGCCCTTCAAACCTTCAGGATAAAAAATAGCCAAAATCTCTGGGGCTGTCATCACCTTAGGATAGCTTGCTTTTAAGACTGAGGCTACTGCTTCATGTAACGCCATGTTCTCCAATTTTTCTGAGTAAGGTAGCCTTGAACGATGAAGAGATTGCCGCATCGATGATCTGGGGTTTTGCCTATTACCAGGATCTAATTCAGGGAAATCTTCAAGGGAAAAGGTATAACAACCAGGGGAGTCAGAGATAGAGTACCATAAACCCTCACTCTCTCCTTCAGACAAAATAGAGTTAACCATGACAGTTGCTGAGGTATGGGCTGCTTCCTCTAGCTCTCCAAACATCTCCCTGATGATGTAATCAACTCGCAGCATTATTCCCCTATTAGCTTCTAAAACCCGAGCAATCGCTTCTTTGGTGCCCATCTGTTGGTAGGGAGGCTGCTTTTTGGGCTCCGATGGCAAACCACCCACTGAGTTAAAATAGGCTGAGCTCACTGGAGAGTTTAGCGTAGGAAAGTGATGTTGCTCATTCCTTTGGCGATCGCTACCTTCACCAGGCAGAGTTTTTTGCCAGTTATTCTCCCCTAAAACTACTGAATGGGGCTCGAGCAAAGCTTTAGCATAGTTGTATTCTTCTCTGGCAACCGCCGCCGCATGTTCATGGTACTCCGCTAGTTGTCGGTAGTAGTCAACCAACTCTGCCAACATCTTCTGGCTTCCCAATGGTAGTGATGGAGGTTTTGGGAAATCAGCCATTTATTTATCCCCAAATTTCTTGCTTTCTTGGAGACGAAGGCACTTGCTAGCTACCCCCTGACAATTATTCCCATACTTAGGACAGCAGGTGGCGTAAGTTTCTCTCTCCACAGGTGAATTACAGAAGTGGCAAATGAATTTGTAAACCCTGGTATGAATTTTACGCTTATGGGCTCTGACTGTGTACTCTCGAACGTAGACATCTTTACTAGGCATGGTCTTCTCCAATTTTGATTACTTTTAAAAAGTTAACAATACTCTGGTCATCAACTAAACATAGCTAGATGGACAGCTGTTAATTTTGGCATTTTGTGGTTAAGCCACAAAGAGGCGATTACTCTACCTTGCCAAGGTCTACCCTTGTTGTGTATAGTAGAATAGCATCTCCACTTGACATGAGGTAGACCATAGGTTATAGAAAAAAGTATCCCTATAGGGACTAGTTTTCCAACCAGTTGCAAGCTAAGGTATTACCTAGTGGAAAAATTTACAAGTCTGATCTTAAAAAACGCCATAAAGACGCATCATAATTGATTTAATTTTATCTCCATAGTGAGGATCAGGAAGCCAACGCCTCCCCAAACCGTAAATTGAGGGGGCTACTCCCCGCGGGACAAAATCAAAACGAGGGTCAACAATTGGTTGCTGCTTAATTAGGTCATTACTAGCATAAGCTTTCAGATGTTGGATCTGAGCAGTAACTCCTGTTTTGGGATCAGGAAAAGAAGCACCTGAGGGACTCCCATCGGCAGAACCAAGACCACAGAAGTTATTTTGATCGGGTTTAATCCTACCATCAAAGCGCAAATAATTTGTGTGTAGACACATCTGACAAAAGGCAATATCGTGGTTAACACCTTCAAGTTCAGACTCTTGGATGTAAAGTTCAGGTAAATCAGGGAACTTTGCCAAGGCATTTTCATTATTACTTTCAATAAAACTTTTTAGTTCACTTGCTGTGGTATTTCCCAAGCCCATAATTTGTTCAGACCCTGATAATTCTGTTCGAGGACGGAGATCAAGTACTACAGTTCTCGTCTGATTTTCCCAGGCTATGGCAATATCAAACTTCTGTAGGTCTATAGCTTTAATATAAACAATATTGCCGTAACTGATTTGGCGAATCTCGGGTAGAGAGGCTACTTTGATCCCTAACAGTTCGACTAAATCACTGGGAATATATGAATTGTTATTAACGAGAACTCCTTTCTCCTCATATTCGTTATCTTTAACACGGATATTAATCAGTGGAAACTCTCTTTGTTTGAGGTTTCTAGAATTCCATGCAATCAAACCATCAGCAATACCTTGGGCAAATTTATCACGATAGGTTTGCAGCAATTTTAAGTCTTCGCGGTTATCAATAAAACATAATTCCAGCAGTAGAGAAGCAACAGCAATCCGGCGACAAAAGGCTAACCCACTGCGATGCATAGTGACAGTATCTGGTTTAGCTCCACGACTGGGAAGTCCGGGAACAGCCTTGAGT
Source organism: Symploca sp. SIO3C6 (assembly GCA_010692425.1). Taxonomy (GTDB): domain Bacteria; phylum Cyanobacteriota; class Cyanobacteriia; order Cyanobacteriales; family Coleofasciculaceae; genus SIO3C6. The sequence continues at coordinate 10,381 of JAAHHJ010000006.1, forward strand.
AAAGCGTCAAGTAAAATTTGTGCATCCTTTTGGCGTTGAGTGTTTTTAGCAATATAGAATGCTTCTGCTCCTCGTACAGAACCGTTAAAAGCATTGCCATGGAGATCAATAGCTACATCACCAGGCACTGCATTAGCGTTAACCCAGCGAATTGTCCCTGTCAGGCTTAAATAGTCAGGAACAGAAATAAAATCTGCGCCCCTTGCTTTAAGTTCCTTGGCAACCAAGTCGCGGGTAAGTCTCATTTCTTTAGATTCAGTTGTTCCCAGAGCTACTGCTCCGGGATCTCTAAGATCATGACCAGCTGAAAGGATGATCCGTCCCATTAATTCACCTCTGCTTAAATTTGTTTTTACTCAAGTTCAAGGTTAGCTTTAGGTGTGGTACTTCTTGTGACTAATTAAAAAGCTAGTTTTTCCAGAGTTGCAGGTCCGACAATACCATCAGCTGTTAAGCCTTTCTGCTCTTGGAATTGCTTGACTGTTGCTACTGTTCCTGGTCCATAAAAACCATCGACTTCAATAGATAAACCTGTCTTAGCTAAGGCACTCTGAACCTTGCGAACATCTTCACCCTGCATGTAGGGTTGACTCAGGCGCAGTACCCTAAACTCTCCAATTGCGATGCCAAAGCCTTCGACAGGAGAGTTGTTGAGTCGTCTCGCCGTTTGACCACCATAGGCACCATCTTCGGCAATTTTGTCATTGAGGTTATGTTTATTCCACAAACGCTGGAAAGCTCGCACAGATAGTGAGCGAATGTCACGCCTGCCAGACCCTTTATAGTCGAAATGAACTGGATCCCCAGGACCAAGCCAGCGCCAGCCATATTGAGACAAGTGTCTTCCCCAAAAAGTAGGATAGGGAGTATCGAGTGCTAAACCGCTTTGGTGGTTGCTTCTAGAGGGCGTCGCTGCCAGAGCAATATTGCATCGGCGGTTCTTATAGTGATTGTAGAGGATTTGCTGCTGAGCAATAGTACGATAAGCTGAGGTGATTGTCATTTTGTCTCCGGCAGAGGCAATAGCACGTTCTAGGGCTCTCTTGGCAGGTGGTTGCAGATAAGGCCAAACCGCTGAACCAAGATTCACATTCAAATCATCAAAGCTTACCAAGATACCAGGGACAATGCGATTCATTTCTGCAATAATTTGTCTGTCTAGCCCCTTGACAATCGCGGTTGAGCAGCATTGCACCTCCTTAACTATAGACGGAATTACCTGTACGTGTGGAATGAAAGCGTACCAGGTATTTTTACCCTGGAAATTTTCTTTAGCCAAAGAAACTCGGATATAAAACTTCTCTTCCTCAAGACGATCCCAACTGTGTAGTTCTAGTTCTGTTCCTCTTGGGATGCTATGCTTATCTTCAGCAGAGAGGTTAGAACTGCTTACAGGTTTCTGTTTGAAGACGGTATTCTCTACGATTTTTAGCCTTAAAGTCATCAGAAAATCTCTAGGGTACTATGTCCGAGCACTTTACTAGATTAGGTGCTTCTTTCCTCTGTACTATAGAGAATAGAATATGCGATCGCCAAATTGTTCCTACTATGAGTACGGCGTGAGTAGGATAAATTACTTTAACTTACCTACTTGTATTTATTTTTCTTCCGCAATGAGCACAGATTTATATGGATTAAAGGATTACACGGATGAAGGATTGGGTAGTCCTGTAGAGTAGTGACATTATAATGTCAGGATAATCATCAAGTTATAATGGTGAAAGAAATTCTAAATAGCACCAAGATTATTTTCTGGTTTTTTGGAGAAGGATAAAGTCTTTCTAACTAAAGGAGAAAATTGTTAGCGGAATCTACTATTTACTCTTTCTATGTGATTTGGATTTTGGACAAAGGAAAATAGCATTTGCGTAACTTTTAAGAAATGATAGCATAAATAATGAATGCTCTATACTAGCCCAAATCAAAGTAGAGAACTGGCTATTTTTTAGGATTAGAGAGGTTGGTTAGAGAGAGAGGGGGTGAACGAAATTTTGGTTGGAATTTTAATTCTCCGCGTCTCCACGTCTCCGCGTCTGCCTACTCCTTCCCCCACTCTTTTTTTTGTTCACCCTTAGGGAGGAGTCATCTTCTTGGTAAGTTTTCTACTTTGACATTTGGAATGTTTTTCGAGAACTAAATGATGATTTCGGGGGATTATTTTATTAAAACTGATAATTTGTCTCACCAAAGTTTGGAGTAATTCTTGAAAATTAATTTCCTTTATTGTCTGCAAATAGAAGTATCTTTTTTCTTCGTAAGTTTTCGTTTTCCTAGTAGAGGAATTGCCCAAGGTTGATGACCATTTTCCTCTGGTTCTGATAGAGCAGCGATAACGCAATAGGAATGACAACTAGATGACTATGTAGGTGAAAAGCCTACCCCGCAGGTGCAGGGGTGAAAGCACTTCCTCAGGTTCGAGACTAGCCATCAACGCCTGAAGCAGGGATCAAAGGTGGCAATACTAGAAGCCTAGTATATATCATAATTGTAAGCAGGCTTTGCGTAGGACAACTTGGGGCTCCGTAGCAATATCGGCTGATAATCCCTGTTTTGCAAAGCAGGGAGATGTCAAATTCAATCCCTTATCTAGCTAGATACTTGCTAGTTTGATATACTATAATTCTGGAGTCATGGCGGCATAGCCAAGTGGTAAGGCAGGGGCCTGCAAAGCCTTTATCCCCAGTTCGAATCTGGGTGCCGCCTTTTAAAGAGGATGCGGGGAGAAATTAAAACCACTCCCCTTGCCGGAGAGAGGTTTTTTAGATACTGTCAAAAGTAAATTTACCAAAGAGAGGAGGATGCAAGGGGGTGAGGGTCAAAAACTTGCCAAATTGACATGCACCCAAAGAGATGCCTCTAAAAAAATTCTCGTTATTCGGGTATACCGATAACGTCGCCTGTACCTTCAATCACTTCACCAATGGTGTAGGCGGCAATGCCGAGTGACTCAAACCAGCTCAAAGTTTGTTCTGCCTGAGTTGGCGATACAATTAGCACAAAACCAATACCCATATTAAAAGTATTAAACATCTCTTGGGCACTGACATCACCAGCTTGGGCTAGCCACTGAAAAATTGGCGGAATTACCCAGCTACTGGGTTCAATTTGAACCGATTGACCAACGCCAAGGCAGCGAGGTAGGTTTTCTGGTATGCCACCACCGGTTATGTGAGCCATAGCGCGAATCTCAATACCAGAGTCAAGGGCATCAAGAACAGGTTTGACATATATCTGAGTAGGCGTTAACAAAACTTCACCTAAACTGCTACCACCAAGCATTTTTGGACAAGTGTCCCAGTTGGAGGTGCCAGTATCTGAGGTAGACTCGCTGACAATTTTCCGCACCAAACTAAAGCCATTACTATGAACACCCTCACTTGCCAAACCAATGGCAACATCTCCCATTTGTACCTTAGAACCATCTAGCATCTGGCTCTTTTCGACAATTCCCACACAAAATCCTGCTAAATCATACTCTCCCGGTTTATAAAAACCAGGCATTTCTGCTGTTTCTCCTCCCAGCAAAGCACAGCCAGCAAGGCGACACCCTTGGGCAATACCAGCAACCACCTGGGTTAATTGCCCAGAGTTGAGCTTGCTAGTTGCTAAGTAATCTAAGAAAAATAGAGGTTGGGCCCCAGAAGTCAAAACATCATTAACACACATTGCTACTAAGTCAATCCCTACTGTATTGTGACAATTAAGGTCTTGAGCAAGTTTGAGATTAAACTAAGCCACTTAGTCACCTAAGGGACTCGTCTTCAAAACCGGACATGAGACTTTCACCTCATCCGGCTCCTCAATGATTTGGCGCTTGCTAAGCGAACCTACAGCTGTGATTAAGTATGAGTAAGTAACCGCATCAATTTGTTATTTTTCTGTTTACTCGCAAATACCCAGTTCTGACTTTCAAGAGTATGCCAATACTTATTTGATACCCATTTCCTGCCTTTTTTGGGATGGCGGTGCTTTGCCCATGACATCAGTTTGAGAAACACTAAATGATCTAAGCGTTTAGATATCTTCTTACTAACCTGTGACCAATAGTAGTTTTTCCACTCTTGAATAACTGGATTTAAACGCCGAATTAATGCCTCTTGAGGCGCTGATTTGTGGGCGTCAATAATACTAACTATTCGCCAGTAGTGTTTCTGTTGCTGATCTTTAGTTAGGGTAATCTTACTTAGAAAGCCTTGATTTTCGTCAAGTTGCTTCGCGACAAGACAGAATTTACAAGCAGAATTTGCTGAGTGTAACCTAAGTTGTTTGTTACAATGATTACGAACTTCTGGAACACAGTCCCTAACTTCTAAATTTTGAACTCCTTGTTCAAACTTAGCTTCCCATTCCGGCTCTATTGCTAGTTTTGCAAGGACTTGTAAAGCTCGGTTATACATTTTCACAATAGCCAGATATTTCCGACTATACCTAACTATTTTGGGCTTATCTTCCCCAATAATTGTCCAACCCTTAGAGCTGAATTTTAATTGGTTAGCTAATGTTAGACACTGCTGTGAAGATAATGGGATATGGTGATCAGAGTAAAGTAGATGAAATTGGCTTACACTCTTCTGTTTTGTAACAGTTCTAATAACTTGTCGAACTGATAAGCACTTTGCCGACCAAGACTTGAGTAAAGTTTTCTGTAGTCTACGAACAACTTTGAAATCACCACGCTGTGAGGCTCTGTAGATGCGCTTTTGCAACTTAAAGACTACCCATTCTAGCTTATGCCAGGGTATGTTCTTCCATTCCACCGTCGGATATTCCCGCGTTTTAGACATATTAATTGCTACCAAGTATCCACATTCCAAATCATCGTGAGTCTGTCTGCATATCCCAATTATTACCACTGGGCATTGGCTTATGACTCAATCTCTCCCAACACATTCATGCGGTTAGTACCTACTCTTGATAAGCTAAAACACATTTAATTTAGACAATCATCAAAAATCATCTGTTTCTTGTGTAATAGTCATGGGATGAGTGTCTCACTTGTCTAAAAACCTCATCCAAAACCTGCAAGTAAAATGTGGAACAACTTACTTTCTCAAGAGAGAAATGTGTGGGTTACTTCGTTCCTGATAACCATTGATAGAGTCCTTAGGATGATGCTCTACACCGGGATTATAGGAAGTGCTACTAAGCAACGAAGATACTTAGACCCTAATCCAATTTGATGTTTTAGCCTAATTACATCAGTACGTCATTACGATGCTTCAACACATCTTCGTTTTCACTATCCATAGACTCTTGCTGAAGGTTTTACCAGTTTATAATTAATTTATAAAATCAATAATTATAAATTTAATATTTACTTTATAAATTAACTTTTAGGCTACCAGTAAATCCTCCTTTGCCTCCCGCTTTAGGGATTGATGACTAGTCGCTACCCTAGGGATATTGCTTTCACCACAGCACTAGTGGGGAGGGACTTGTTGCAAACTTAATTTATGATTTAAGCTTGTTTTCAGCGAAAGTTTACTTTTTCCTGAAACTACGGTTTTTATGTAATACTCATTGACTTTTGAGCCAGTTTGTATATTCATAAATCCTGTTACTCACCCTCATGGCTATCAAGTTATCAGGGTATCTTGAAAGGAACTAATATCAATTAGATACTCGACTTGGGAGGTGTAGGAAATTCAGCAACAGTAGAAGATGTATGGAAACAGTTTTCTGTTTCCTATTCCCTAGTGCCCTTATTTTTCATTACTTTTGATGCTAGCCATCCAAGTCATAAAATGATGTATGTTCCTGTTTTAGTCCCTGTGGCTAATCCCCCAAGCTCTTATCGGCTGGTTTCTAGCCAACGAATCGCACCTTCGTACCAACGCCATCTGTTCCAGATACAAGAACTGGTTCTCGATACCCTACTGGCAGCTGAAAGCAACCACTAAAACTACCGAATCCACCTAATACTTCAGACCGATACGTGCTTTGCACCAAGCTGCGAATTTGCTCTACAAAAGCTCGACCTGCTTCAACATCAACTCCTGCTTCTCGATAATCCATGTAGCTTTCTCCATAAGTAATTTAGTGCAGCAATTAGAAGTTTAACCTGACAACATCATCTCTTACAAAGAAAACCTCTAAATCTAGATAGAGTTTAGCTAGCTGTAGGCAATATATAAGAAACCATCTTCGTCTTCATATTCAGAATATATTGTTTCCATGGTATTAGAAATATCAGTAATTACTTTCTTTTTGATTAAGAAAGATAAATCTTTTTCTTCTGCAAGATTTAATCTTACTCGAATGGTATAAATAAAAGCCGAAACCGTGAGCGTGGCTGGCACGAAGTATTTTGGTTTGTCTAAATCAGGCATCATAGAACCTTCCGATTTTTCTACGATAACAGGAACTCTGTCTGGATGTTTGGACAAGATTTTTAAAAAATCTGCAAAACGAACCTCAAAATGCACAACAGCTTATCAAGAGATAGGCATCTTAGTGTAAACTTTTATTTAGCACTTTTAACATAACTTTCAGGAAATCAAAGCTGCCAACGTCAGTCTCAAGGTTATTTTTGACTAAATCTAAAATTCCAACTTTGATGAATTTTTGATGAATTTTGGGCAAAATCTTGGATATTACTGATCCCCAAACTCAAAAGTTCGTGATAGTCTGTTGCCGTTGAATGAAATAAAGCGGAAACGAAACGAGTACGATTTATCGAGGTGTGTCTTAATGTTCTCTTACAGAACTCAATAGTCAGCCTCAAAATCCCAAACACTTTTAACAACAGACGTATGAATCAACGAATTTGGAGTAGTCTCACTTTTACACTCTTGACCACAGCCATTGGCACAACACCATCCCATGCTGAACCAATTGAAGCAGTTAACCAAAGTTTTGAGGCAGTTACATCTGTGGCAGGGGTACAGCAAATGCCAGCGACGGCTACCCCTATTTCAGTCCAATACTCGGCTTTATCCGATGTAGATAAGAGAGCCGATAAGCCCAAAGTAGGTCAAAGAACACCAATTCCTCTCAAGCAAACTCGAAGCCAGATGAGGGGAATTGCTTCTTGGTATGGCCCTGGCTTGCATGGCAGGCGTAGCGCTAGTGGCGAAAGATTTAACCAGCATGCGATGACAGCAGCCCACCGCAGTTTACCTTTCGGAACACACGTGCGGGTTACTAATTTGAATAATGGTCGCTCTGTCGTGGTGCGAATTAATGACCGTGGACCATTTACAAGGGGTCGTGTCATCGACCTTTCAGCAGCAGCCGCCGGAGCCCTGAGAATGAAGCAAGCAGGTACTGCGCCTGTACAGGTAGAGATTGTAAGGGCTAAATAAATAAAACAGCTCTAATCAATGGGGAATCTGCTTTCCTCCCTATCTTTGGTAGGGTAGGGAGGAGGGTCAAAAGCTGATTTGTTCATTATTGATTGTTCATAATTGATTGCCATGAACCATGAACGAACTGTAAGTAAGCCAAGAGTGAAATTGCCATGAGTGACGTACCTGCAAATCATCCTCGCGCCTTATCATTGGAATTGCGAGAGAAAATTGAGTACTATCGTCAACTTGGCATTGTTGCAAATGCTGGTCCCATAGCCCATGGAAGAGGGGAAGCATTTGATTATCTTCTAGGTGAGACAACTCCTACTCCAGTTTTAGAAGATATATATACAGCTGCTGCTCTACTTCTAGAAGCTAAATATCCTGTGATTTCAGTTAATGGCAATACAGCTGTTTTAGCACCAAAGTCACTTGTTTCACTTTCTAGAAAGATACCAGCTAAGTTGGAAGTAAATGTATTTTATGGTCGGACAGGAGAACGGGAAAAAAAGATTGCTGACTATTTGATTTCTCAAGGCGCTCCAGAGGTTATAGGTATTAATGCTGAAGCTAAAGTCCCGAATCTTCACTCAGCTAGAATGAGGGTTGATAAAAATGGAATGGCGTTAGCGGATATTGTTCTAGTTTCACTGGAAGACGGTGATAGAACTAAGGCTTTGATTGATTGGGGTAAAAAGGTAATATCTATAGACCTTAATCCTTTGTCTCGCACTGCTGTTGATGCTACCTTAAATATCTGTGACAATGTTATTCGCGCTCTGCCTTTATTAGAAAAAGCTGTACAAGATTTACGAACAAACCAGCAAAGGATTAAGGAGCTTACTGCTAAAGTTAACAATGATTATTCTACTGCGAGAGTTTTGAGGTTTCTGAATTATAGATTAAGAAATCTAGCTACGATTAAGAATGAATTCTCAATTTTAGAAGCCACAGAAAAACACATCAATTTTATAAATTCTTTGACAAAATCTGTAATTGAGGAAGGATACTTTTATCCACAATCAGACGAATTTAACACAGCAGACTACATGCGCTCGAAGCTTAATTCAGAATCTACCTATGTAAATGTCTTATTAGCTAGAAATAACCCTTGTGGTTTTATAGATGGAGATGTTCGTGATGATCATAAATTTTATCTGAACCATCTTGCTATAGATAAAAGGTATAGAGGTTTTGGAGGGGGTAAGATTTTACTTGAGAAAGTAGAAAAGTTAGCAGTAATTAAAGATTGTCAGAAAATTGTAGTTAAAATCTTCACAAATTGTCACGCTGCACAAGCTTTATTTCTCAAGTCTGGTTACACCATTGAAGGTTTTATTGACTGCATTAAAGAAAAGCATAATTTAATAGTTATGGTTAAAAAGGTAATTTTATAGATAAAAATAGTAGCGACTATTAGGTTGAATTAAATCAACTTAAATCAAAGACGGGAACAGCATAATTAAAAATTAAAACATTTATTACTTAAATTACTTATTACTTATTACTTATTACTTATTGCTTTAGATTATCAACAAACTCTTTCCAAATGCTCCACAATCTCATAAGCAATTTCTTTTTTACCTACAATTTTTTTTGCCCCCTCTATTTGCGTCACTAGATAAGCTACCTGCTCTCCATTTACTCCAGTTTCCTCCCCTCGATTGGCTATCACAGCAGGATAACCACGCTGTAATCTGTTCAAAGCTATTTCCATCAATTGCTCATGGCTTATCCCTTCTTGGTACTTAAATATAACCATATATAGTTCAGGAAACTTGGCTTTTACTTCATCAATCACTTTCAAAGTCGGAAGCAGATTAATTGTTTTCAAGGCACCACCACTGGGTACTTTTCCCGGAATAATAGTCTCTGGCTTGTAGTCAGCTACAGCTGCAGAAAAAACCCCACAAGTATATGATTTACTATCTAATTCTCCAAGTACAAGATCCAAGTACTCATCAAAAGTTTTGGCAATTTGATGAGGCAAGTGAGCAGGGGGCATGAAGGTACTCTCCCCATGAATAAGTTTAACTTCTGCACCTCTTAAATAAAGCTCTTCAGCAATGTTTATACCCAATCTTCCTGTAAAGCGATTAGTAATTCTGCGCACATTATCAATTTCTACAGGTGTGGGGCCACCGGTTACTAGTACCGAAACCCCTTTAAGTAACGAGCGACTGACGGCTCGACATACTTGTGCCACAATTGTTGTGGAAGCAGGAAGATTGTGTTTACCATAGTCTGAGCGCGGCGAGATAATCCCTATTCCCATTGTCTTTAATTTTTGTAAGGACTCAGTGAGAATAGAGTTATGGAGACTTCCATGCATAGTAGGGACAACCAAAATTTTGGTTTTTTCTTGTTCCATGCGCCCGATTGCTGAGGCTAATGAGGAAGTAATTACACCATCAGCAATGCCGTAACGCATTTTGTTGATAGTGTTGTAAGTTGCTGGTGCCACTAGATAGACATCAAAAGGAGCATCATCACTAAGATGCTCTGCTGCTGCTGTCAGTTGAGTTACTACTTTATTGGTGGTACACCACTCCAGAGTATCTATAGTGGTGTATCGAAGTGCTTCTTTGGAGGCAAAAGCCACAACTTTTGCCCCTTGCCTGCGCAGTGAACGTGCTACTTCTGGAGCTTTCATTGCTGCTATGCTACCAGTGAGCAAAAGTGCAATCCGTTTACCCTTGAGATGAGAGCCTTCGAGTAAGACATCATGATCTCCGAGGGTTGAGGGGGGTGGTGGGCTAAAATCCCAGTCACTCATGCCAATAAAACTTAACCGATTTTGACTGTTGCTAACTGTTGCTATTTTAATATTAAGCTAAAGCTTAAGGACAGATTCCCACGCTCAGCTAATCACTTAACACCACAACTAGTGCTGTTTTGCCAGGAATAGGGTGTGAAAGTGTACACAAGTCTTGTAGCTTTAAGATCGCTGGCAGATCTAAAAATCCCATGTGCTTTGGGTCGTGGGATTTTCAACCCCTAAGCTACACTACCGACATCAGCCTGAATCCTGTAGATGCTCCCATTGCTTAAAGCGATTAACCTTGCGGGGCTAGCGCGAAGCAATAGCTAAAACTACCTAATTTTTAATTTGGACACTTACCATAACCAAAAAGCAACAAATAATAACAATAAATCAAGATATTTAGTACTTGCTGATATTGGTAATTCTGCGATTAAGCTAGGAATAGCTGACACTGAGACAGCTACAATTCACCAGTATATAACCTGCGAAACCATCCAAGATTGCCACGAATGGTTTAAGGATATGCCATCTAGTCAGATTTTTTATTCATCTGTCAGGCATGGTTTTCAAGTCGAAGGTTTAATGCCTAATTCATCCTGGAAGATTATCTCAGCAGAGCCTTTCATTGAAATGGATGCCTTGAATTTTAAAGCAGGATTAGATCTTGGCATTGACAGAAAATTGGCTTGTTTAGCTGCTTTTCAAGTTGTAGAACAGCCCTTCTTGGTAATAACTATGGGTACTGCTACCACTTTATCCTTAGTTTTAGATAATACTTGTAAATTTTCAGTTATTTTCCCTGGTCTGGGTTTATCAGTGAAAGCCGTTAACGATAATACAAGAATTATGGTAGAACCAAATTTTGAGCATCTGGATAATCCTGCTCAAACTACTACTATACAAGATTCAGTACATGCAGGAGTACTGTTTTCTACGGTATTTGCTATCGAAGGTTGGGTTAATTACTTCCATCAACAGCAACAATATTTTCCTAAAGTGATTATTAGTGGAGGATATAGTAATTTAATATCTAAATTTATTACAACCAAGCATATTATAGTTCCTAACTTAACGATTAAAGGGTTGCTTAAATTGTTTTTAAATAGTAAAGTCAGAAAAATTATTCAGAATCAAACCTAAGTATTATAGCCATCTAAAACTGAAAACAAACAATACATAATCTCTATCTCAAAGCCAGTATATTGTTAATTATTAACCTGAGATATTTTCAAATCTTAAATTGGCAGTAATTAGAACACAGAGGTTATAATCTTTCAGGATGTGGAAGTCTGAACGAGAAGTTTACAGGCGAAGGCAGGAGGTAGAAGAGAGTATCTCAGATGGGGATTTAAACCCTCACTCCCTTTCAACTAGCCAGCCGGCCCCTGTGCAATTGGGTATAAAAATAAACCTTCTGCTCTGGAGCCCTGGAGTACCTTGCTTTTCCAGTTAACTTCACCCACAAACCTTCAAACTTAGAATTCATATTTTTGGTTGATCGAGGTATAGAAGTGCACCTGTTCAAAACAATAGCTGGGTTGCGCTGTTACTTGCAGTTGTCTTACCAGAGCAAAACAGTAAGCCTTGTACCGCTCATGGGAGCAAGTTACGCAGAGCATATTAGTCTGATCCAGCTGTCTCGCAGAGAGAGCGAGATTGTTGTCGTTAGTATCTTTGTCAATTCACTCCTATGTGAACCCAACTCAGACTTAGGACAACATTCCTATCAATTAGATGAAGTCTATAAATTGTGTCAAAAATTAGGAGTTAATGCAGTTTTCTCTCCAACCAAAGGGGAATTTTACGGACAGGAACAGACAGTAGCTTTGGAACAAAGCCAAAATCTGATTACCCAGGTGCTATTGCCAACCACGATGACTTCAGTATTATGGAGTCAGCAACAACCAGAGTATTTTCAAAATTTGGCAACAATTTTTATCAAGTTGCTGAATATAGTGCAACCAGCAAAAGTCTATTTTAGTCAGAAAGATTATCAGCAATTGGCGATTATTCGGCGCTTGGTAGCAGACTTAAATTTGCCAGTTAAAATCGTAACCTGTCCAATTGCACGGGAGGAGTCGGGATTAGCTTGTAGCTCTAGTAATGAGCATCTAACAGAGTCACAAAAAGCACAGGCACAGATAATCTACAAATCATTGTGTAGGGTAAAACAAACTTTCCAAGCTGGGGAGCGGGATCATCATGTGCTCATAGATGCCCTCAAGTCGGAATTAACCCTCGCCAGAGAGCTTGAAGTTAAGTACATTGAGTTGGTAAATCCCACCACATTGATCCCCATAGTTCAGGTGAAAACATCTGGATTGTTAGTAGTTGCGGTAAACTTAGGTTCGACTATTCTGACTGACAATATACTGCTGCTCAACCGCAAGCCAATTGTGGCAATCGACGGACCAGCCGGTGCTGGTAAATCTACAGTCACCAGACAGGTAGCGAAGACATTAGGACTAATGTATCTCGATACTGGTGCTATGTACAGAGCTGTAGCCTGGAGAGTTCAACAAGCGGGAATTAAACTTACTGATCAACCAGCAATTGCTGAACTAGTCAGCCAGTCTCAAATTTATCTAACTGAAGACGAGAAATCTCAAAGCGGGGTTCGCGTTTGGATTGATGGGGAGGAAGTCACCAAGGCAATTCGTTCACCAGAAGTCACTGCCAAGGTATCAGCTATCGCAGCTGTGCCAGTAGTCCGCCAGGAGCTAGTGAAGCAACAGCAGCTGTGGGGAGCTAAGGGTGGTATCGTGGTTGAAGGTCGCGATATTGGCACCAACGTCTTTCCAGATGCCGAACTCAAAATTTTCTTAACTGCCTCCGTTGCCGAAAGAGCACGTCGACGTCTACAAGACTTCAAAGCTCAGAAACTGCCAAGCATGAGTTTAGAGCAGCTCGAACAAGAAATTCAACAGCGCGATTTTACTGACAGCACTCGTGCCATCTCTCCCTTGCAAAAAGCAGCCGATGCGATCGAAATTGAGACAGATAGCCTTAATATTGCTGAAGTAACTGAGTTAATTGTTAGTCTTTACCATCAGAGGCTCTATACCTCTGTTGAGGTGTAAATTGCCCTGCTGTTGACACTCCCGGGCAAGAGCGCGCGGGGATTCTTGGTTCATCAACACCTTTTAAACTAAACTATCCTTGATGTTTGTTCAAAAAACTTGCTATTGAACTCATAATTGTGCCATCTTGACAGTCGTTAATAATAGCAGCTTATTTCTTTCCCAATCGCCTTACCTCTAGGTTTGACTTGGGGAGTATAGGGAATTTGTCTGTAAATAATTATACGGTGGGAGTAAATTAAAAACTGGCAATCGCCAAACTTCAGAGCTAATACCCAGTTGCAATTGCTGAAACCCTTTATTTTTGGTTTCTCTGCATAAGTCCTAATCTTTTAGAACACAACTTGGTATTAAAAGCCATAAATTGCCCAAATTTTGTTCAGAGGAGTGAGAAAAACTGAAAGTGAGTGATCTGAGTTTATTTGCTTGGCAACGCCGAGTTTCTATCTCTTTATTTATCGCTGCTGGTGTTAGTTTTATGGCAGGTGTCAGTGTACCATTAGTTCCCTTGGTGAATCAGAAAACTGTGACTAAGGAAACTTTGCTAGAGTCACAGCAGCAATTAGAGCTAAGTATTTCGGAGATCACCCCTCTAATTGAGCAGCAACAGGAGGCATATCAACAACTCATTGCCAAATTGCCACTGAAAACAGAAAAGGAACTTACCTTTTCTGTACCTGAGCAATTTCAGGGCAAAACCATTTATCAAGTTGGACTCAATAGTAAAGATAAGATTGTTGCCTTGACCTTTGACGATGGTCCTTGGCCCAAGACTACTAACGAGGTACTATATATCCTCAAAAAACACAATATCAAAGCCACTTTCTTTGTCCTAGGGACAAATGTAAAAAATTACTCAGGGCGGCTTAAACAAATTGTAGAACACGGTCATGCTATTGGAAACCACAGCTGGAGTCATCCCTATAGCTATCAGAACCCATCAGCCGCAGCACTGGAAATTGACCGTACCGAAGACCTACTCTACAAAATTAGTGGTGTTAAAACCTCTTTGTTTAGACCACCAGGAGGATTCCTCAACAATGGTTTAGCAGCTTACGCCCGTAAAACCAATCATGCTGTAGTTTTGTGGTCATCGGATTCTAGGGATTACTATACTTCTGAGCAAAAGCTGCTTAATAACGTACTCAAACAAGCTCAATCAGGGGGGATCATCTTGCTCCATGACGGCGGTGGTGATCGCTCTAAGACAGTGCGGGCTTTACCGACAATGATTACAGAACTAAAACAGCGCGGCTACAAATTTGTAACCGTGCCAGAATTGCTAGAAATTGCAGCTACTGCACAATAATCACTGAAATAAGTAATAAGTAACAAATAAGAAATGTTTTTATTGTCACTTATTACTTATTACTTAACTCCAGAGCCACTCGCCTATTGGACTGAACTCAACACCTTTTCTGCAACCACCTCCGCATTAGCTTCTGGGGTATCAGCCTCTGAAGGCGGTACTACTTGCCAGAATTTGGGTAGATATTGGGACCAGTTACGTAGAATCGTCCGAGCTTTAGCACTGTCGGTATACTCAGCATGAGCTTGAATTAGTTCTTGCAGCAGTTGCTCACCTGCTGGTGAGATTACCCGTTGAATCTTAACAATTTCCTGGTTGACTTTGGCTGGAAAACTGCCATCTTCATCTAGGAAATAAGCAAGACCACCAGTCATGCCAGCACCAACATTGCGACCAACATTACCCAAAACCACAATCACGCCACCAGTCATGTACTCACAACAGTGGTCGCCAGCACCCTCAATTACTGCCTGACCTTTAGAGTTGCGAACTCCAAAGCGCTCACCTGCTCCACCATTAGCAAATAAAATGCCACCGGTGGCTCCATAGAGGCAGGTATTGCCCACAATCGTATTTTGGGCTGAGTCATAGCCAGCCTCGCGCGGCGGTTTAACAATGATTTCACCACCATGCATGCCCTTACCCACATAGTCGTTGGCGTCACCTTCTAAAATCAGCGTCATGCCAGGAAGGTTGAAAGCACCAAAACTCTGACCTGCAGCACCACAGAATTTAAGGGTAATTTGCCCTTCAAAGCCAGTATTGCCATATTGTTTGGCAATTACTCCTGCCAGTCGCGCCCCTACAGTTCTGTCAGTGTTGACAATGGCAAGTTCCTTGGTTATGGCTCCTTGGTTGCGGATTGCCTTCTCAATTTCTTTGTCAGCAAGTAATTGATCATCTAGTACAGAGCCATTGTTGTGCACTTCTCCATGGTTCAGCCAACTGCGGTTACTGCGAGTATCGGGAAGCTGAGTCAGGCAATTGAGATTTAGGGCTGAGGTTTTGGTCAACTTGATCTCCTCTCGCACTTTCAGCAGATCAGCTCGACCAATAATCTCTTGTAATGAGCGGTACCCCAACCGTGCTAAGAGCGATCGCACTTCTTGGGCAATAAAGAAGAAGAAGTTGACCACATGCTCTGGTATGCCCGTAAAGCGCTTGCGCAGTTGTTCCTGCTGAGTGGCAACTCCCACAGGACAGTTATTGGTGTGGCAAATTCTCGCCATAATACACCCTTCAGCAATCATGGCTACAGAACCGAAGCCGTATTCTTCTGCTCCCATCAGTGCAGCCATTACCACATCCCAACCAGTCTTGAAGCCGCCATCTGCCCTTAGCAGTACTCGATCCCGCAGCTGGTTTTCCAGCAAGACTCGATGTACTTCGGTTACTCCCAGTTCCCAAGGCACGCCAGCATGCTTGATCGAACTCAAGGGAGAAGCTCCTGTACCACCATCGTGACCAGAAATTTGGATAATATCAGCATTTGCCTTAGCAACTCCAGCTGCAATGGTACCAATGCCGATTTCTGCCACCAGTTTCACTGATACCCTTGCTTGAGGATTAATCTGATGCAGGTCAAAAATCAGCTGCGCCAAGTCTTCAATTGAGTAAATATCGTGGTGAGGCGGCGGTGAAATTAAGGATACTCCAGGTTTGGAACGACGCAGCATCGCAATGTAGGGGCTAACCTTTTTGCCTGGTAGTTGACCACCTTCTCCCGGCTTAGCTCCCTGAGAAACTTTGATTTCCAGTTGCCTAGCGTTGATCAAATACTCTGGCGTCACTCCAAAACGACCTGATGCCACCTGCTTAATTGCAGAACTGGCGAGATCACCATTGCGTAAACCCTTAAGGTGAGGCAAGGTGGGAGAATGCCCATTCTCATCGACATCATCAAGAACTTGGAAGCGAATGGGGTCTTCGCCTCCTTCGCCACTGTTGGATTTGCCCCCGATACGATTCATCGCGACGGCTAAGGTTTCGTGGGCTTCTCGCGATAGAGACCCTAGGGACATCGCACCTGTACAAAAGCGCTTGACAATTTCCTCGATTGGCTCTACTTCCTCAATCGGGATCGAAGTGCGATCGCTATTAAAGTCCAATAAATCCCGCAGTGCTGTCACTGGACGCCCGACCAACTGCTGTTGGTAAACTTGGTAGTGGTCATAATTTCTTCCTGAGACTGCCTTATGCAAGGCTTTCGACATTTCGGGGCTATTCATGTGATATTCGCCTTTGGGGCGATATTGAATAAAGCCGAAGTTCTCTAGTTTTTTGGCAGTTAACTCTGGGAAAGCCCTTTGCTGGAATGAGATTATTTCCTGCGCCAATTCATTAACACTCAAACCTCCTAGTCGCGATACAGTACCAGCAAAGCCAAGTTCCAATAAATCTGCGCCAATGCCAATCGCCTCAAAAATCTGGGCTCCGTGGTAAGAGGAAAGCAAGGAAATTCCCATCTTCGAGAGAATTTTCAATAAACCTGCCTCTACTGCCTTGCGGTAGTTTTTCTGGGCTTTTTCGATGGTGATATTATCGACTTTGCCCCGTGCCATTAGTTTTTGCGTCCTCGGATCTGACCACCAATGACGCACGGACTCTAAAGCCAGGTAAGGACAAACAGCAGAGGCACCATAACCAATCAAGCAGGCAAAGTGGTGGGTACTCCAGCACTGTGCTGTTTTGGTAATGATTGAGGCTTTCATCCGCAACCCGCGATGGATCAGGTGATGGTGTACAGCACCAACTGCCAACAGTGGTGGAATGTAAAGACTTTCCGGTGGAGCCTCTGTCTGATTTTCCTCCAGAGATTCACCGTTTTGATCACTTAGGATCAGAATTTTCTTGCCAGCCATCACTGCTGCTGCTGCTTGCTCGCACAAATTGCGTACTGCAGTTTCTAGCCCCTGAGGACCAGCTTTCAGGTCAAATAGGGTGGAGAGTTCAGCAGTATCAAAGTCTGAGCTTTTGATAGCTTGTAATTCGGCTTCGTTAAGCACTGGTGTTTCCAGTTTTAACAAACGGGCATACTCAGGAAGAGTTTCCAACAGATTCCCCCGCTCACCTAGTTGCATGCTCAGCGACATTACCAAACTTTCCCGCAACGGGTCAATTGCTGGGTTAGTTACTTGAGCAAAGCGTTGTTTGAAGTAGTCATAGAGCAAACGAGGCTTGTCTGAAAGTACTGCTAGGGGAATATCATCTCCCATGCAAAAAGTTGGTTCTTTGCCTTGGCTAGTCATCGGCTCGATGATCATCTCCACATCTTCAGCCGTGTAACCAAAGGCTGTCTGTCTTCGCAGCAGTTCCTTTGGCTCTAGCTTTGTGGTATTAACAAAGGCTTGTGGTTCTAAAACTATGCGGTAGGCATGCCACCAATCGCCATAGGGCTTGCGCAAGGCAACTCGCTGCTTGATTTCCCAATTTTTCAAAATTTCGTGGTTTTCTAAGTCTGCAGCAATCATCTGCCCAGGTCCTAGTCTACCTTTTTCAACTATTTCTGCTTCGGGTAAATCCACGACACCAGTTTCTGATGCCACGACGATATAGCCACTTTTGGTAATGCTATATCGTGCTGGTCGCAGTCCATTGCGATCAAGAGTTGCCCCCACAGTTTTGCCATCGCTAAACACTACCATGGCAGGGCCGTCCCACGGCTCCTGAATACCACTGTAGTATTCGTAAAAATCTATAATTTCTGGATATCTCTCCAAATCTGGCTGATTTTGGTAAGCCTCTGGCACCATAATCATCGCGGTTTCCAAGGGGCTGCGTCCAGAGCGCACCAGCAACTCCAGTACATTGTCTAGCGTGGCTGAGTCGCTATTGTCGCGATTAAGAATCTTGAGGTCATCCAAACTAATTGCAGGTTGCTCTTGTTCCCACAAAGGATGAGTCAAGTCTGCCTCGCGAGCCATCATCCAGTTGATGTTTCCTAGAACTGTATTAATCTCGCCATTATGCCCCAACAACCGCATTGGTTGAGCTAGGTGCCACTTGGGCATGGTATTGGTACTAAAGCGGCGATGGTAGACGGCAAAGGAACTCTGGTAATCGGGATTCTTGAGGTCTAGATAAAATTCTCCCAATACCTCCGAACGAACCATGCCCTTATAAACAATTGTGCGGCTGGAGAAAGAGCAGATGTAGACATCGTCAGGTACTTTGGCTATACCTCTAGACTTTAGCGTCTTAGCAATCAGACACCTACCCTTAAACAGCAATCGCTCCAGTTCATCTCCTCGCTTCTGTTGTGAACTGACAATTATCTGCTCAATTTTGGGTTGATTCCCTTTGGCTTGGATGCCCAATACCTCAGGCTGCACTGGAACTACTCGCCAACCAAGTACCTCCAAGCCCTCTTTCCTTAAAACATTCTCAACAATTTCGCGAGTTTTGCTGACAACAGTCTCATCCTGAGGCAAGAAAACCATACCTACCCCTAATTGTTCAGTGGGTGGCATTTCAATTCCTTGCTGCGCAAACCAAGACTGGAGAAGTTTCCAGGGAATTGCGCTCATTAAACCGGCACCATCTCCAGAATCTTGATCAGCACTACAACCACCCCGGTGTTCTAGGCAGCTCAAAGCCAATAAAGCTTGTTCAATGAGTTCATGCGTGTTTGTACCTTCCTGAGAGGCAATGAAGCCAACGCCACACGCATCTCGTTCTTCTACCAGCCATCGTTGACCTGGATAATTAATATCACCCTGATTCCACGGATGAGTTTGTTGGTTTTCCTTGATGATCCTGTTATCCATGGCAGATTCTCTTAGTGCTACAAAGTCGCGAATTGAAGTCTCTTAAGCCAGTAGTAGATTTACACTTGACTTCTCAAACAGAGGAAAAGACAATTGACCTTAAAGGTTGTTTAAAGCAGTAACTCCGCGCTAATTTTCCGATGAACCATAGTCTACAGCTTAGACAAAAGCTATGCCCTAAATTAATGAGCGGATGCAATTAATTCAAATGCTTGACTGATCGAAAGGCGAGAGCAGCTTCAATTATTTGTCTTAGATTTAGCGACCTAACTAACCAGTAAAAGAAAAGTTTCAGTGCTTAGGTGCTTTAAGCAAGTCTGAGAGCTCCATTTAAGACACTGAATATACTACTAGGTTGGCCGAGATCGCAATGTTATAGTAAACGGTCTTTTCTAGCAATCCCTGGCTGAACTATTGGGATAATGTAACTTTTGCTACAGAAAGTTATTTATAATTTTGCTAGCAACGAGACACAACGATTGAGTTTAGTTCAAACAAAGCTTCTCTTGACAGAGCAGTTTTACCGGAAGGTTTTTGAGTGCAATCATAGCGCGATTTACTACTTTAGTAATAACAACATCATCAACTCTAAGTCGATGTAAGTTAAGGACAATGAAATTAGAAGACTGAGTGGTTTGCCCCCTCAGCTAATATTAAGCTAAGCGCAAACTGACCAACTTCACCTTAATAAAGCCACTATTTTTTAAGATGCTTTGTCAGCTGTGATGGCAGTTGTATATTCTCACCGTCTCAATAGCAGCAGTTAAATCTGTCTATATCTAGAGAGTAATCTTACTGAGTACTCATGCTAGTTGTGGCTTTGGTTGACAAAACTTTAGATCTCTTCTGGCAGCACTTTTCCGAAAATAATCGATGGGTACTTGAAGTTTATACAAAGCCAAACCTTCACTATGTGAAGAATAGGTATAGATTGCCCAAATTGACTAGCTTGATCAGTGACAGACACTAGGACAGGTTTGCTATGTTGGATTTTAGTGACTATGCTGCCGTGTTCAGGATATCGCATTAATAGCAGCTAGTAATTTTTTTTGTCCTCAATCAATTAAGGTTAGGTTCTCAGGAGAAAGAATCATGGTTCAATCCAAAGAAGCTTCTCAAGTGTCGGCATTGACCATACCGGCATCAATGATGACTGCCGAGAATATTGATACCACAGGTATGCGACCTTGGGGATCATATACCATTTTAGAAGAAGGGCGAGGATATAAAATCAAGCGCATTGAGGTCAAGCCGGGACACCGGCTCAGCTTGCAAATGCATCACCATCGCAGTGAACACTGGATTGTTGTCAGTGGCACAGCTAAAGTTACTTGTGGTGATAAAATTTCGATAATTCACCAAAATCAATCCACCTATGTCCCCCAATGCCACGCTCATCGTCTAGAAAACCCCGGTATTATTCCCCTGGTTTTAATTGAAGTCCAAAATGGAGAGTACTTGGGAGAAGACGATATTATTCGCTTTGAGGATGACTACGACCGCAGCCAACCTCAAGGAAAGTAAACAACTTAGCAAATCAAGGGCTTGGATTCACCAGTGAATATAAAGCTGATACAGTTTGGACTGTTAAAGATTTGTAATTGAAAAGTAATTATAACCTGAGTTTGACACCAAACTAGAAACATCGACAGATTCTTTAGCTTTCGGTGCCTAACTCAGGTTAACTTGAAAAAGTGAAACAAGCTTGTAATGACTCTAAGACTTAAGGAACTCTAAATATTTATTCCGGTCAAGCCCAAGTACATCTGAAGCTATGGTGCAGTGCTGGCAAAAATAATTCCAGCCTAGTTTAAATCAATATTGCCTGCATTTGCTGTAGCATGGGCTAGTTCTAGCTTTGTAAGGAATTGATGATTCAGATCAGCCAAGCTGCTGTCAAGGAAATTAAGCGCCTACAGTCAAGGCATCAAAACCCGCAACTACCCTTGCGTCTCAGTGTCCGCACTGGAGGATGCGTCCAACTATATTACACCTTAGAGTTCGACTCTCAGATTAATTCTGACGACTGTACCATTGAAAACGATGGAATTTCTGTACTTATAGATTCCTATAGCAGTCAGTATCTCAAGGGTTTGACCCTGGATTTTTCAGAAGATCTTATGGGAGGAGGATTTCGTTTTCAAAATCCGAATGCCGCAGAAAGTTGCGGTTGTGGCAATTCATTTCGCTTAGAATCACTCTCCAGCACTTAGATTCTCAAGGGAGAAGGGGACACGACATTGGTTGATTCTGTAGCATTTGAGGAACTTTTCAGTTCCTCGTTCCATATTCACTGCCCTCATTAAATCTAAGTCAATATTTTTTAACCAAATTCCCTAAATTACCAAAAAAATTGACATCAACCTCTAAGTATCGATATCATAGAAAGCTGTCGATAGTTATATTTATTACCTAGAGCTGTACTCTAAACCAACTCATGCCCACAATCCAGCAGCTCATTCGTAGCGAACGCGCTAAAGCTAAGAAAAAAACTAAGTCGCCCGCACTCAAGCAGTGTCCTCAGCGGCGCGGAGTCTGCACCCGAGTGTACACAACAACACCCAAAAAACCCAATTCAGCTTTGCGGAAAGTGGCGAGAGTTCGCCTGACTTCTGGTTTTGAAGTGACATCTTATATTCCAGGTATTGGTCACAACCTACAAGAACATTCTGTAGTAATGATCAGGGGAGGTCGTGTCAAGGACTTACCTGGAGTTAGATATCACATTATTCGAGGAACACTAGATACTGCTGGCGTTAAGGATCGCACCCAGAGTCGTTCTAAGTACGGAACAAAGCGTCCTAAGAAATCTTAAGGTCTGTTTTTTTGGCTCAATAGCCTTCGAAGTTGGCGATTGAGTCTCAGTTGCCTATAGTTATCTAAGATTTTGGGGCAAGGGAGAGCAGTAAAACCCTCTTTCTAAGAGGAGCTAAGAGCTAAGCTCAAAGAGCTATTAGTAAGGAGGACTTAACGTACTCAGTACAGGGACTCTCTCAGATTAAATTAATAGGTACGCGCTCTGCGCCTGCTGCGCAAACGACGCCTATTAATTTAACAACTGCCCTTGGCGATTTGCTAAATTAGTGTGCTATAGTGGGATGCGGTTAAACTAAAGTTTTCGAAAATCGCTAAAGCTAGCTAAATTTGCTGCACTATCGATTGAGAAACAAGAAGAGTTTGACAATTAGAACAAGTAGAACAAGAGATTAAACTAAGAACGTACCCTAGGGCTTAGGGGAATGGGGTTGGCTGTGCAGACGTTAGCGAAGCTGAACGCAATAGCGTTCCTCTACTTGAGGTTGAGTTGAGCGAAATTCAATCTAGGCAAGTGTCGGAATCTCGCACGCAAACGATGATAACCTCTGAAAGCCTAGTCGTAAAGCTTAGTTTTAAGTACTTGATGTTACCAATCTGACATTTTTGCTGCTCAAGGAAACTAAAATTGAGTTTGGTACTTTACCTAAATAGCCATAACCAATAGAGAAAGCTGCCTAAAAAGCAGCGATTTCATTCACTCATTGTGCAGTTGTTCGACTATATCCATTCTTTATCTTTACTGTAAGGCTCAAAATGTCTCGTCGCGGAGTTATCAAGAAGCGCCCTATTCCACCTGACCCAGTTTATAATAGCCGCCTAATTAGCATGATGGGGCGTCGTTTAATGCGTCATGGCAAGAAATCTCTTGCCCATAGAATTATCTACGACGCTATGAAAATCATTGAAGAGCGGACAGGAGGCGATCCTGTAGAAACTTTTGAAAAGGCAGTAAGAAACGTAACGCCGCTAGTAGAGGTTAAGGCTAGGCGGGTCGGTGGTGCTACTTACCAGGTGCCCATGGAAGTTAGATCTGACCGAGGAACAACTCTGGCACTCCGTTGGCTAATACAATTTTCCAGATCAAGAGCAGGTAAGACCATGTCCAGCAGATTGGCAAATGAACTCATGGACGCTGCTAACGAAACTGGAAATGCTATTCGCAAGCGGGAAGAAACCCATCGTATGGCAGATGCTAATAAGGCTTTTGCCCACTATCGCTACTAAAGTAATCTAACAGCCTAGATCCAGCAAGCTGGTCTTGATTAATTGGGTCTTGATTGATAGCAGTTTTGATCTTAACTGAAGTAAACTAGTCCTGGCTTTGAGGTTTCCAGCAGTAGTTATGGCGCATTTCGCTCCCATTACCAACTGCTTGATCATTGATCAGGCACAGATCAACAAATGCCTAAAAACTTAAACAAAGTATAGAATTGTAAACAGATATCAATGAGCGAAAACGGTGGCAGCAGAGGAAGGAGGTAGCTGTGGCACGAACCATCCCGCTTGAGAAAATACGTAATATAGGGATTGCCGCACACATTGATGCGGGCAAGACAACAACGACCGAGCGGATCCTTTTCTACTCAGGGATTGTACATAAAATTGGTGAGGTTCATGACGGTACAGCTGTAACCGACTGGATGGCACAGGAGCGGGAGCGGGGGATTACCATCACTGCCGCTGCTATCAGTACAAACTGGAGAGAACATCGGGTTAACATTATCGATACACCTGGTCACGTTGACTTCACAATAGAAGTTGAACGCTCGATGCGGGTGCTGGATGGCGTAATTGCTGTTTTTTGCTCAGTAGGTGGTGTTCAGCCTCAATCTGAGACAGTTTGGCGACAAGCAGACCGCTATAAGGTTCCTAGAATTGCGTTCATCAATAAGATGGATCGCACTGGTGCTAATTTCTTCAAGGTATACGAACAAATTCGGGAGCGCCTAAGGGCCAATGCCGTTCCCATCCAAATCCCTATCGGCTCTGAAAGTGACTTCCGGGGAATTGTAGATTTGGTGCGTATGAGAGCAAAACTCTACACCAATGACCTGGGAACAGATATTGAAGATGTAGAAATTCCAGAAGAAGTTAAAGAACAAGCCGAGGAGTACCGTGCCAAGCTAGTTGAATCCGTTGCCGAAACCGATGAAGCTTTAATTGAGAAGTATCTCGAAGGTGAAGAGCTAACTGAAGAGGAAATTAGAGGAGCACTGCGCAAAGGAACGATTGAAGGCACAATTATGCCCATGCTTTGCGGCTCTGCTTTCAAAAATAAAGGTGTGCAACTGTTGCTTGATGCTGTGGTTGACTACTTGCCATCTCCAATTGATATTCCTCCTATTCAAGGGACATTGTCAGATGGCACAGTTGCAGCTAGACCAGCCGATGACGAAGCTCCGATGTCAGCCCTTGCCTTCAAGATCATGTCTGATCCCTATGGTCGCTTGACCTTTATGCGTGTCTATTCTGGAGTACTAACCAAGGGTAGCTACATCCTCAATTCAACTAAGGATAAGAAGGAGAGGATTTCTCGCTTAATCATCTTAAAGGCTAATGAGCGCATCGAAGTGGATGAGCTGCGTGCCGGGGATCTAGGAGCTGCTATTGGTCTCAAGGATACAATTACTGGAGACACTGTCTGTGACGATGCCAATCCCATCATTCTGGAGTCACTGTTCATTCCAGAGCCAGTGATTTCAGTGGCAGTGGAACCAAAAACCAAGCAGGACATGGAGAAGCTCTCCAAAGCCCTCCAAGCCTTATCTGAGGAGGATCCAACCTTCCGAGTCAGTATTGACCAAGAAACTAACCAAACCGTGATTGCGGGTATGGGTGAGCTACACCTGGAAATTCTGGTAGACCGGATGCTACGAGAGTTTAAGGTAGAAGCTAATGTCGGTGCACCACAGGTTGCCTACCGTGAGACGGTTCGCAAGCCAGTTAAGACTGAAGGCAAGTTTATTCGCCAAAGTGGTGGTAAGGGTCAGTACGGTCATGTGGTTGTTGAGTTAGAGCCAGGAGAACCAGGCACAGGTTTTGAATTTGTTTCCAAAATCGTTGGTGGTGCCATACCAAAGGAGTATATATCTCCCGCTGAGCAAGGTATGAAAGAAGCCTGCGAATCCGGTATCCTAGCTGGATATCCCGTTATTGATCTCAAAGTTACCCTAGTTGATGGGTCTTTCCACGAGGTAGACTCTTCGGAAATGGCATTTAAGATTGCTGGGTCAATGGCAGTTAGAAATGCTGTACTCAAGGCTTCACCAGTACTCTTAGAACCGATGATGAAAGTTGAGGTAGAAGTTCCTGAAGACTTCCTCGGAGATGTCATGGGGGATCTAAACTCCCGCCGTGGTCAAATTGAAGGCATGGGCTCTGAGGACACCATCGCCAAAGTCTCAGCTAAAGTTCCACTAGCAGAGATGTTTGGCTATGCTACGGATATAAGGTCCAAGACTCAAGGTCGGGGTATTTTCTCAATGGAGTTTAGCAACTATGATGAGGTACCTCGCAACGTGGCTGAAGCCATCATCGCTAAGAGTAAAGGGAACGCATAACTAGGAAAAGGAAAACGTAATTAATGGCACGCGCAAAGTTCGAACGGACTAAACCCCACGTCAACATTGGTACGATTGGTCACGTAGACCACGGCAAAACTACGCTTACCGCTGCGATCACGATGACCCTGGCGGCGGCTGGTCAAGCGCAGGTCAAAAAGTACGACGAAATTGATGCCGCACCAGAAGAAAAGGCGCGGGGAATTACCATCAACACTGCCCACGTAGAATACGAAACCGAAGAGCGTCACTACGCTCACGTGGATTGCCCAGGGCACGCTGACTATGTTAAGAATATGATCACTGGTGCCGCCCAAATGGATGGTGCTATTTTGGTGGTATCGGCGGCTGATGGTCCAATGCCCCAAACAAGGGAACACATCCTGCTGGCAAAACAGGTGGGCGTTCCTAACTTGGTAGTGTTCTTAAACAAGCAAGACCAAGTCGACGATGAAGAGCTGATGGAATTGGTGGAACTCGAAGTCCGGGATCTTCTCAGCAGTTATGAATTTGATGGTGACAATATCCCCATCGTTGCTGGTTCCGCCTTACAGGCAGTAGAAAAAATGACCAGCTCTCCCGATACAAATAAGGGCGACGATGATTGGGTTGATAAGATCTATGCTTTGATGGATGAGGTTGATGCCTTTATCCCTACGCCAGAGCGGGATGTTGATAAGCCTTTCTTGATGGCAGTTGAAGACGTATTTACGATTACTGGTCGTGGTACTGTGGCAACTGGTAGGATTGAGCGGGGCAAAGTCAAGATTGGTGATGAAGTTGAGCTGGTGGGAATCAGGGAAACTCGCAAAACCACTGTTACCGGCATCGAGATGTTCAAAAAAAGCCTCGATGAAGGTATGGCAGGTGACAACGCTGGAATCCTGCTTCGAGGTATGCAGAAGACAGATGTTGAGAGGGGAATGGTGCTTGCCAAACCGGGCTCAATTACACCTCATACCAAGTTTGAGTCTGAGGTATATGTCTTGAAGAAGGAAGAAGGCGGGCGCCACACTCCTTTCTTCTCTGGTTATCGTCCTCAGTTCTACGTGCGTACCACAGATGTGACGGGTACAATCGACAACTTTACCGCTGACGATGGTAGTTCTGCAGAGATGGTGATGCCTGGGGATCGTATAAAAATGACAGTTACCCTAATTAACGCTATTGCCATTGAGCAAGGTATGCGTTTTGCTATCCGCGAAGGTGGTCGTACTATTGGTGCAGGTGTTGTCGCCAAAATTTTAGAGTAGCTCTGCTACTGCTGAATAAGGAGTAGGAAGGCTTTTGCTTTTCTGCTTCTTGCTCATCAGAATTTGGATAAGAGATTGTAATTACAATCTTTTCAAAGAATTCAACGCAGCCTTGAAGTCTATACCTGTAGAGTTGGGGGAGAGCCTCCAAGTAACAAGCTGTATTCAAAGAAATTAGCAATATAAGCTGCTCTTAAAGTAAGGTGCAGCAGTTGATTTTAGAACCTTGACAACTAAACAATGGCAACTATTCAGCAGCAAAAAATCCGCATTCGTCTTAAAGCCTTTGATCGGCGATTGCTAGACACATCTTGCGAGAAGATTGTGGATACAGCTAACCGGACAAATGCGATCGCTATTGGTCCAATTCCCTTACCAACAAGACGTCGAATTTACTGTATTTTGAGATCACCCCACGTTGACAAAGATTCGCGTGAGCATTTTGAGACACGAACGCATCGGCGCATTATCGATATCTATCAGCCTTCTTCTAAAACCATCGACGCCTTGATGAAACTAGACTTGCCTGCAGGTGTTGATATCGAAGTCAAACTTTGAAAAAACTGAGAAAGCTGCACTGATTGCCAAGGCTTTAACGGGTTTTTCTAGTCTAAGTCTCAAGAGAAATCCGTTAAAGTAGTTAAAGAAGCGCAGTTACCTTTTTCACCAAGGCACAATGGCATCCTCTTCCTCAATTGCTGTCAGAGAACTCCCTTTATTTCCACTGCCAGAAGTAGTTCTATTTCCAGGGCGTCCTCTTCCCCTACACATATTTGAATTTCGCTACAGAATCATGATGAATACGATTTTGGCTGGCGATCGTCGTTTTGGAGTGTTGATGTGGGATCCCATCAAAGGTCAACCCACTAGTGTTGGTTGCTGTGCTGAAATTGTTCACTTCCAACGCCTTCCAGATGACCGCATGAAAATTTTAAGTGTGGGACAGCAGCGATTTCGAGTTTTGGAGCAAGTACGTGAAAAGCCATATCGCGTTGGGTTGGTAGAATGGATTGAAGACCAACCGCCAGAAAGAGAACTCAGGGGAATTGCTACCTCTGTTGAACAATTACTGCGAGATGTTGTACGTCTTTCTGCTAAGTTGACAGATCAAAAAATTGAACTACCAGAAGATTTACCAGATTTACCGATTGAGTTGTCTTACTGGGTAGCTAGTAACCTTTATGGCGTTTCCTCAGAGCAACAGGCACTCTTAGAAATGCAGGATACAGCAATGCGCCTGGAACGCGAAGCAGAAATCCTGACTTCAACTCGCAATCATTTAGCTGCACGCACAGTCCTCAAAGATACCTTGAATTAGGCTTTTGAAGCGTAAGCTATCACAGTTTTAATTTGCCTCTTTATATACAAGCTAGAGAAGCGGAGACAAGGATAAATCGTTCCTTAATTTCCGCGGAAACTATAGCGCTACGCGCAAGGCTCCAGGGCAGAAGGCTCCAAGGCAGAAGGTAGAATTTGATAAAGTTCTAGCGATTTAGCTTGTCCTAACCTTAATACGTACTGCTATACCATAAATGTATTTCACTAAATCGCCAACTGCCATAAGTCTATGTTATAAGTAGTCGGACATAAATACGTAAATATTAAAGGCTGATAGACCTCTTTAATCATCAAAAACCTCTGTTGAATCAATTGGTAAGACATTATAACTACCAAATACTTTGAGAATTTCAGAATAAGAGGCTAATTCTAAAAGAGCTTCTTTTACCGATGCCTTAGAAGCATCAGCCTCTAAATCTATAAAGAAAAGGTATTCCCCTAAGGAGCGCTTAGTAGGGCGAGACTCAATGCGGCTTAAGTTAATTCCCCTGGCAGCAAATACTTGCAAAGGTTTAACAAGAACTCCAGGAACATTGGCAGCAAAGCTAAAAGCAACTGAAGTATGACTGCCAGTAGTAGCTGGTTGTAGACCTAGTACCCAGAACCTTGTACAGTTTTCTGGATGGTCGTTAATGCCAAAGGCAAGTATTGGCAAATCATAAAGTTGTGCTGCCCTTTGGGAGGCTATTGCTCCTAAGCTAGAGTCTTGATCCAGATACTTTAGTGCTTCCGTTGTCGAGTTTGTCGGAATTAGTTGCACGGATGGTAAAAATCTCTCTAGCCAACCCTGACACTGTGCTAAAGCTTGAGGATGTGAATAAATTGTTTTAATTGCTGCTAAATCTGAGGCTCTGGAGAGTAAAGCGTGCTTAACTGGCAAGACCAGAGCTTTTTGAATTTTTAGCTGGTCTAATTGCCATAGTAAGTCAAGTGTAACGGTAACACTACCTTCAATGGAATTTTCAACAGGGACAACTGCTAAATGGGCTTTTCCTTGTGCCACTGAATGTAAGGTTTGAGCAATGCTGGGATAAGGGCATAATGGAGAACTACAACCTTTGTCGATGGCAAGAGTTCCAAAATAAGCTAAAGCAGCAGCTTCCGTATAAGTCCCAGGCGGTCCTAAATAGGCAATAGAGACTGACATAAAGTACACTACATTAGGCAAACATCTTTTTAATCTTTACTTAACAATGGAGGTTTTGAAACCCCCATCCATCTTAGGAAATCAGCTTTTAGGGCTGCACTCAGCAAACGAGTGCTTTTCTGTGTAAGATGTAGCATTTTAGTTAAGAAATGTTAATTTCGTTTGCTTGTGGTCAAAAATTATCATCTTCTATGTATAGCCAGTTTGTTGCATCCCAGTCTCTGGAAATTGATGTGCCGGAACAAGCAGTTCCCATTGAACACTATTTGCGACAGCCGCAACACTTAGTGCGTGCGATCGCTGATCCCCGTTTAATTAAGCAACTTAGCCCAGAGAGTTTCCGGATCAAAATGCGCCCTTTACATTTTATGTCTCTCAATTTTCAGCCCATGGTAGACTTAAAAGTCTGGGCAGATTCTGAAAGTACTGTTCATCTGAAATCTATTGGCTGTGAAATTTTAGGACTGGACTACATCAATCAACGTTTTACGCTAGATCTCAAAGGGAAACTTTATCCCAAGCAAGGTATTGATTCTACCCTGCTCAAGGGGACAGCAAATTTAAAAGTTAGCGTCAATGTACCGTTTCCCCTCTCCCTCACTCCCGAGACAATTTTAGAAACCACTGGTAATAGTTTGCTCAAAAGCGTTTTAGTAAGAATCAAGCAGAAGTTAATGCATCAGTTATTGTTGGACTATCTGCAATGGGCTAACAAGGACCAATATACAAATGTTTGCATCCAAGCGCAAAAACTTAAAGGCTGGCAGCTCGAAAGTTAATTAGCAATTTTTTCCCCTCCTAACCCTACGAGTATAGAAGAGGTTGAAAAGGCTATAGGTCTATTGCTGCAATCTTCGATACCCGACAGGGACTAAAAGACATTCTGTGCTGGGGAGTAGGTCCTAGCTGCTGCAGTGCTAAACGGTGTCTTTTAGTCCCGTAGCCCTTATTAGCAGCTAAATCGTAATCTGGGTATTTGGCTGCCAAACGAATTACTAACTCATCTCGCCAAACCTTAGCAACAACACTAGCGGCAGCAATTACAGGCGAGCGTTCATCTCCCTTAACCATCGATAGTTGTGGTATTGGTAAGTCAGGCAGAGATTGTTGCCCATCCACTAGACAAAGAGCTGGCTGCACCTTCAGCTTGAGAACAGCTCGTTTCATTGCTAAAAGTGATGCTTGCAGGATATTGATCTGATCTATTTCATGACTGGTAGCATAGCCAATCCTCCAATCTATTGCCCTCTGTTGAATTTCTTGAGTCAGTTTAAGGCGTCGAAGACGAGTCAACTGTTTGCTATCTTTGAGACCTGT
Source organism: Symploca sp. SIO3C6 (assembly GCA_010692425.1). Taxonomy (GTDB): domain Bacteria; phylum Cyanobacteriota; class Cyanobacteriia; order Cyanobacteriales; family Coleofasciculaceae; genus SIO3C6. Next base: position 41,021 of record JAAHHJ010000006.1, read on the forward strand.
AGCTGCTAGTTGCAGCAGAGCAGTTGCTGGTAGAATAACAGCCGCTGCTACTACAGGTCCAAATAAAGCTCCCCTCCCTACCTCATCTACACCTGCAACTAATCTGGGATTACCAGGTGAATCTGAAAGCTCACACAAGGTGATATCTTCTCCTGTGTCATCGGAACAGCCGCTACTGTTAACTTAACTATCAATCGCCGAAGAGCGGCGGCGGCGGCGGCGCACCAAAGGGTGGCTGCTGTCTGATTCGCTAGAGGATTCTGATTCGCTAGGGGAGGATGGTGAGTCAGTAGTTATTTCTTCTGTTGTAGATAGTTCTACAGGGGAAGTGAGGATTAACTGTTGTGGAGTCTCTGTTTCATCTAACTCCTGTAGAGACTCAACCTCTGGCATCTCTACAACCGATGGCTTTAGTGAAATCTCACTTGAGGTTTCCATTTGTTCGGCTTCTCCGGGCAGTACCACAGAGACAATTGCTGACTTGGGATGTCTGATTTCCCGATTTAATTTCTTGAGAGGAGAAATTCCCATCAGAGCATAAACATCCTGCTCCTCTGAGGTCATTTCGACCACAATTTTTTCAAGTGGTTCTGCTTCTCTAGACTTAACTAAAGGTTTTCCCTCTAGATCTCCTGTATCAGAGACTTCGTCCTCTATTGAAAGATCTGATGACCTTTGGGACACAAGAGTGGGACGAGAATTACTCTTTAAAGCCAACTCATCCTTGACTACCGGTTCATCAATTCGACGTCGGCGGCGTCGGCGAGTACTGCCATTGGCTACCCCTTGCTCTTGATAGCTGGGATGATTGACGAGTTCTAGTTCGTCAGTATAGTTGAAGGGGGCAAAATCTAAAGGTTCCGGGACATCCGGCACCCGAGATTCCTTCAAAGTCAGTGAGGCTGCAGGTTCACTTATTTCCTTAGCAGGACTTTCCGACTCACCAGGCAAACGAACTACATGTCCCAAACCACCACAGGTGGGGCAACTTTGTCCAAACAACTCGTATATATTTTGACCCTGACGCTTGCGGGTTAATTCCACTAAGCCCAGTTCTGAAAGTTGTGCAATCTGCGGTCTAGCTTTATCCTCTTTCAAGGCTTTATTGAAGTGTTCGAGTACCTGCAATTGGTCTCGACGTGAGTCCATATCGATAAAGTCAACCACAATTACCCCGGCAATATTGCGCAGACGCAACTGGCGGGCGATTTCTGTTGCGGCTTCACAGTTTGTCCACAACACAGTTTCTCGCGATGTTGCCGAACGCGTAAAAGAGCCAGAGTTGACGTCAATCACGGTCAGAGCTTCGGTGGGTTCGATGATGATATAGCCCCCAGAAGGCAGGTCAACTCTCGGTTTTAGTGCTTCTCTAATCGCCGCATTAACCCGGAAGTAATCTAGAATTGGTAAGCGATCGCGATGATGGTCGATCAATACACCCTCAGGTGTTCTACCCCCACTCCAGCTGAGTAAGTGTTGTTTTACCCGCTTCATTCCGGTGTGGGAATCGACCACAATCCGGTTGACATCAGCTGTGTACATATCCCGGAGTACACGCTGAATAAAATCATCATCGCGGTTAAGTAGTGCTGGAGCTCTGGTACTAGTTGCTTCCTGCTGAATAGCTTCCCATTGTTTTTGCAGTGACTCTAAATCTTCGATGATTGCTTCTTCTGATTTGCCCTCGGCTTCTGTGCGTACCAGTAATCCCATGCCAGCTGGTTTGATTAATATAGCTAAGGCTCTGAGGCGGTTACGCTCACTTTCACTCCTAATCCGCCGCGATAAATTCACGCCCCGCCCGTAAGGCATCATCACTAGATAGCGACCTGGAGAACTGATGTTACCTGTGAGCCGAGGACCTTTGTTTCCCGTAGGCTCCTTCATCACCTGCACCAGTACTTTCTGCTGGGGAGCTAAAAGCTCAGTGATCGCACCAGCTCTGCGCTTGAGCCGCAACGGGCCGAGGTCTGTGACGTGAATAAAGCCATTACGCTCAGCATCTCCGATATTGACAAAAGCCGCGTCTATCCCTGGTAAAACATTTTCGACAACACCCAGATAAATATCACCAACTTGGTGGCTGCCAGTAGCAACCACTAGTTCTTGAATTTGATCTTCCCAAAATACGGCAGCAAGCCGATGTTGCTCCGCAATAATAATTTGTTTAGGCATTCAATTTCCTCAAAAACTGGCAGCACACTCTAACTTAATGAGGCTGTTTACGCCTCTTGATGGAGGCTGCCCAAGATAAGTGTGTAAGCAAAAATTCCGACTTCACTGTTGAAAATATAGAAACTCTATTGATCTAATCTGGAAGTGACTCAATTTAGCTGCAACTCTCCTCAGTTAAATTCTCTCCCATACCATTGGTCGCAAACGCCATACCTTGAAAAAAGGATAGTCATTAGAATTATTAATCGTTGTCGCGTCTGTTGACAGTGGAATCTGATGATTTCAGAAAAACCTTTTTGGGTTGTCCCTACTTAGGTTTTAAACTCTGATTTAGGGCTTTTAACAACCCTTCCTTAACCATTGATTAATCTCTGCCTCATTCTATTTACTCCTTGGCTTGAGCTTCTACTAAACTCAAACCGTCCCTATATTTAAGGCAAAGGTTTGGAAGTTTAAAGCACTCCTCCTTCTTTGGGAACCCAGTCTTGGAAATCTCCGCCAGACGCTAGCAAATAATTAGCTGGTCTCTTGGAAATCCATCCCTTCCCAGGAAGTGAACTGTCTTCCAGTTTTCCGTAACGTGTGAGTAGAAAGTTTTGAAGAGCGAATCCAAATATGTGCAGCATTCATTGCTAGTTTACACGGGGAAAGCCCCATCGACTTCTATTAGCAACTGCTCCCATGATGATGTATTATACAGCGCTCTTAGCTCTTATGCTAAACCAATCTGGCAGGTAGCTACTCTTTGGGGATTAACACATTTTCTAAAAATGCGCTTAAGCTGCAATAGCTGAGATTGTTTGTGGTTGTTCATCGAACCTTGAAATTAGCGCTTTTAGAACCTATAGTTTGAGACCTGCGCAGAGACTCAATGGTGGAGATTGTCTGTTGGGCTACCTGTTCAATTTCAGCAGCTGAGTTGAAGCGTCCGATACCAAATCGCACCGAAGCATATGCTAGCATTTCTGGCCGTCCTAGTGCCAAGAGGACATGGGAAGGAGCAACATTTACTGACGAGCAAGCAGATCCAGAAGAAACAGCTGCCGTAGACTGTAGCCCTAACAGCAAAGCTGAACCATCAACGCCCTCAACACTAATGTTTAGGTTTCCTGGCAGCCGCTGAGTCCTATGACCATTGAAATGAATCTTTTCTAGTTCACACAGAGCCTGCCAAAGACATTCCCTCAATTGCAGTAGACGTTGAGACTCAGATTTTAGTTCTTCTAAACCCAATTCTACTGCCTTAGCAAACCCAACAATTTGAGGTGTAGACAGGGTGCCGGAACGAATTCCTCGCTCCTGCCCACCACCTTGTATCTGAGGTGCAAGGCGCACTCTGGGGTTGCGCCGTCTTACATAGAGCGCCCCAATGCCCTTAGGGCCATAGACCTTATGAGCTGTGAGGGACATCAGGTCAATGTTCATCTCCTCTACATCTAGAGGAATTTTCCCAATTCCTTGGGCAGCATCAGTATGAAACAGTATTTGCTGTTGGCGACAGATAGCCCCAATTGCCGCCAACGGCTGTAAAACACCAATTTCATTATTTGCCGCCATCACTGACACTAAAACAGTATCGGGACGAAGGGCTTGTTCTAGCTGAGTCAAATCAATTAACCCATCTGGCTGCACTGGTAAATATGTCACTTCAAACCCTAGGGTTTGTAGATATCGACAAGGGTCAAGCACAGCTCTGTGTTCTGTCTCCACTGTGATTATATGGCGTCCTTGGCTAAAATAAGCCTCGGCAACACCTTTAAGCGCCAGATTGTTTGCCTCAGTGGCACCACTTGTGAAAATGATTTCCTCTGGCGTGGCACCGATAGCATCTGCCAGGCACTGCCGCGCCAGTTTGACAGCAACTTCTGCTTCCCAGCCGTAGGCATGGCTGATGCTGGATGGATTGCCAAAATGCTTAGTGAAATAAGGGAGCATTACCTCTAACACCCGTTCATCCATAGGTGTTGTTGCGTGGCAATCAAGATAAATAGGGCGATTAGACATGGTTATTGGCTTACCAATTTACCCAATTTTTTAAGAATACTCAGCACCTGGTATAGCTCGTTTTTTCTTTTATAGAGGCTAAATACCTCAGAAAAATCATACTTGGGTGTATCTTGTCCAGTTAATTTAATAAAAATTAACTCACTGCCGTTAGTGACTAATCCAAAAACTGGTTGTTCAGGATAAGGATTTGCCAGCATATAGGCTAAAGCTTGGGGCATACCTGGTCTAGGGGACAAGCCTGCATTTTTAGACTTGATCGCTAGTAACCAGAGATGATCTTTAAGAACTATTACATCTAGATGGCCTCGGATAACTTCTTCTGTATCTTCAACTGAAATCTCTATGGATTTCTCGTCTATGACATCAAAAGGAAGTCGATAAAAACCGCTCCAAGCCAGCAAGGGTGCTAGAATCACCATTTTGACCATGTTTTCGGAAATTTCCCGATGTTCGACCAAACTGAGGTAATTTGCCTTAGCAAGATCTAGCACCTGTTTTTCCAGGTCAGTGATTTCAGGCAAGCGATCACGCCACTCTATAAAAAATGTATCATCTTCAGCCTGAGTAAGTCCAAATTTTGTATTTAAATTGATGATATTGAGTTGGTGGGCTGGGATGACTTGAACCATAATCGGGTTTTATGCAGAGGTGCTGCAATTGGCAATTAATTAGGGGGCATAACCTCTAGAAGCATTTGTTTTGATGGGTGTGGCGCTGTGAGCATTGAGATGGATGGGGCGATGGGTCAAATTTTTCCTCCTCGAAATTTTAATTGAGCAGCGAATAGTCTAGTTTATTCGCCATATCTTAATGGTACAGTCTCCGCCACCACTAGCCAGAATTCTCCCATCAGCACTAAATGCAACGACGTTTACACCATTTGAATGTCCATCAAGAGTGCAAATTGATTCTTCTTTGCCGATATTCCAAAACTTTATGGTTCCATCATCGCTGCCACTGACTATAGTTTGACCATCTGGACTGATGGCGACAGAATTAACTGCTCCTTTATGTTCGGCGAAAGTACAAATTTCTGCTCCGGTGTTGAGATTCCAAACCTTGATTGTGCTATTGTTACTGCCGCTAACCAGGATTTCTCCATCTGGGCTAATTGCTACGGAATGGCAAAAGCCTCCATGCATAGTTATGACTAGTCCTCTTGGCCAAACTATTATTGTTTTATCCTGACTGCCACTAGCTAAAGTGCGTCCATCCGAACTAGTAGCTAAATAGTGAACAGACTTTGAATGTTTGGCGAAAGTACGAATCTTCTTATTAGTCTCTAGATTAAATACCCTGACTGTTCCATCATTACTGCCGGTGGCATAAGTTTGACCATTGGGGCTGATTAATAAAGAATTGACGGCACCTGCGTGAGCAGTGGCATAATCTGTTAGTTGTCCGCCAGTGCTAAGTTGCCAACGTTTAATTATTCCATCAATGCCACCACTAAGTAGTATTTCTCCTTCTGGATCAATAGCCACATTTCTAATCTTCCATGCAGACGGGTGATTATCCCTTTTGTACTTTGATGGGAGTACATGCCTAAGAGTGTAAATTGCTTCCTGGGTTGTCAGGTTCCAGACTTTGATTGTTTCATCATCACTGCCACTGACTAAAGTCTCGCTATTTGGGCTAATTGCTAAATACCTAACAGCTTGAGAATGTCCAGGGGAGTCCCAACTACTGCCAAGAGAGTATTCTAGAGAAATATTTTGTCCATTGATTGAAGGTAATTGTTTAGGCAGCTTTGGTCTAGACAATCTTCTTGGATATAAACTTTGTTCAATCTCTGCTAACTGTTCTAAAATCATCCCAGTATTAGCAGGACGATTCTTAATTGCCCGCGTCATTAAGCAGTCGATAAAATCTGCCAAAACAGAGGAAATGTCAGTAGCTTCCTCACGCCAATCCCAATCATCATCTGTATTAGGATCACGATAGTTATTACCAATATCTTGAGGATGCTTTCCCGTCAGCAGATAGACAAAAGTTCTACCCAAAGCAAAAAAATCTGATTGTGGAACAGCTTTACCATTAAATTGCTCTAACGGAGAGTAACCATCAGAAACATACTTAGTAATCTGCCCTGCTTCCTGTTTCTCTCCGTAAGTTTCAGTAATTTCCCTTGCTATACCAAAATCGATTAACACCAGTTGCCCATCGGAGGTGAGCATAATATTCGACGGCTTGATATCTCGGTGGAATAGTTGCCGTTGATGTACTTCATGGAGAATGTGAACTAACCGAGTCAGCCAATTGATAGCCTGCTTTTGACTAATTGGGCGATTTCCCCTTTTTTCTAGCCATTCCTCTAAATTCAGCCCCTCAATTTTCTCCATTACCAAGCAGTGCAATGCTTCTTGGCTGTTTTCAGGGGAAAAGCAAAAAAAGTCTTCTGCTAGAGGAATACCTGGATGATTAAGCTGACTCAATACCTTGAATTCTCGTTTAAACAACTCTACCGCTTGATGATCATTTTTGAGTAGAACCTTCAAGATTTTTGTCGTCTCGCCCTCACATACCTCATAGATTTGACCAAAACCACCTTTTCCCAAAGGACAAATTACTTTATAACATCCCTCAAGGAGCAACTCAGAACCGCAGCTTTGGCAAAATAACTCATGATCTAGATTTTGAGGATGTTGACAGTCAGGATTGATGCACAGGCTCATTAGCTCACTGATTTGCAATTTATCTTGACAGTCTAGCCTTTTTGTGAATTGAATATAGCGATCGCCAATATCCCCAAAAAACATCCCACTCAGGCTAGTTAGACAACCTGCCGAAGACAGCCAATATTTCGAGAAGCGATCGCATAACTCTGGCAAGCGTTAGACTATATCTCAAGTGAAGAGGATTGAGTTTCTCATGCTACGAGGTTTAGAACCCCCGCAACGGCTTAAACAACGTCTGTTTTACCAAGGAAGAAGATTTAGCTTTGAAGTTAATACTCTCCGGCTTCCCAATAAATCAGAGGGAGACTGGGAATGTGTTCGTCATCCAGGCGGTGCCCTTGCCATACCAGTGACGCCAGAAGGACAACTAGTTCTCACACGGCAGTATCGCTTTGCACTCCAAGGACGAATTTTAGAATTTCCTGCTGGCACAGTAGAATCTCACGAAACTCCAGAAGAGACGATTAAGCGAGAAATTGAGGAAGAAACTGGCTACCGCGCCCACAAATGGCAAAAATTAGGTGAATTTCCCCTAGCCCCAGGCTATTCTGATGAATTCATCTATGCTTTTCTAGCCCAGGATTTAGAAAAGTTAGAAAATCCTCCTCAGCAGGATGCCGACGAAGACATAGAAACAGTTTTAATGACACCTCAGGAGTTAGAAGAAGCGATCCTCGCTGGTGAGCCAGTGGATGCTAAATCTATTTGTAGTTTGTTTTTAGCCCGTCAATTTTTGTCTTGAGAGATATATTGCTGGTATTAGCGATTGATCATTGATGTCTGAGTTAATTCTCTTCTGGCACCGCCGAGATTTGCGCATCTCAGACAATGTTGGACTAGCCCTTGCCTGCCAACAAAGTTCCAAAATTGTCGGTGTATTTTGTTTTGATCCTCATATTCTGAAGCGGGATGACATTGCCCCAGCCAGAGTCACTTACATGATTGGCTGCTTGCAGGAGTTGCAGCAGCGCTATCAACAGGTTGGTAGCCATCTGCTATTCTTGCACAACGAACCTTGCCAAGGAATTCCCACCCTAGCAGCTGCCTTAAAAGCTAAAGCCGTTTTCTGGAATTGGGATGTAGAACCCTACTCACAACAACGTGATCAACAAGTTAAACAAGCCTTAAAAGAAAAGGGTATTGCTGTACACAATAGCTGGGATCAATTGTTACACCCACCCACAGAGATTACCACTAAGTCTGGTACCCCTTACACTGTGTATACCCCTTTCTGGAAAAACTGGATCAGCCAACCTAAAGCTGAACCCCAAGCAACTATAAAGGATGCAGAACCATTAACTGAACAAGAACAAGAGAACACTAAAACAGTTGGTGTGATTAATTTACCCACTGCCAAAGACTTGGGGTATGCTTGGGACAATGAACTACTCTTGGCACCAGGAGAACAGATAGCCCTAAAAACTCTAGAGGAATTTTGTCATAACACCATTAGTCAATATCAGGAACAGCGAAACTTTCCCAGCGTTGATGGCACCTCTAAACTCAGTGCTGCTCTAAAATTTGGTGCTATCGGCATCCGTACTATTTGGCAAGCAACTAAGGCTGTACATAGCGATAGTCGCAGCGATGAAAGCCGCGACAGTATTGAAACCTGGCAAAAAGAGTTAGCTTGGCGGGAGTTTTACCAACAAGCCATGTACTCCTTCCCTCAATTGTCACAAGGGCCATATCGACGGTTATTTAAAGACTTTCCTTGGGACAATAATCAGGAACTATTCCAAGCTTGGTGTGAGGGCAAAACTGGCTACCCGATAGTAGATGCCGCTATGAGACAGTTAAATGAAACTGGTTGGATGCACAATCGTTGCCGTATGATTGTTGCCAGTTTCCTAACTAAAGACCTACTCATTAACTGGCAGTGGGGAGAAAAATACTTTATGCAGAAGCTATTTGACGGGGATCTTAGTGCTAATAATGGTGGCTGGCAGTGGAGTGCTTCTAGTGGTATGGATCCCAAGCCCTTAAGGATTTTTAACCCAGCTAGTCAAGCTCAGAAATTTGATCCCGAAGCGGAATATATTAGGCAATGGCTACCAGAACTAAGTTCTATTGATACAAAATACTTAGTTACTGGTAAAATCCACCAAAGCGATCGCGATTACTGTGGTTATCCCGCTCCTATAGTTAATCACAAACAACGACAGCAAGAATTTAAACTGCGCTACCAGCGGCAGAAAGATGATTTATAGCGCTTTCAATTGAGCGAGGTACAGCTTTTTGAAGGGATATGGGGAGATGGAGATCAAGAATTGGCACACCAGCCTCTGTAACAATCAAAGCCATATTTATTACTTATTACTTATTACTTATTACTTATTACTTATTACTTAAAAAACATTTGTAGCAAACATTTAGCCAATCGATATAAGAGGCGTTGTACTTCATCAAGCGTGAAAGCTGCTATAAGACAAGGAGGTTTGTGTGAAGGTTTTGGTAGTAGGTAATGGAGGGCGCGAGCATGCCCTAGCCTGGAAACTATTGCAATCTCAAAATGTTGAGCAGGTGATATGTACTCCCGGCAATGGTGGTACCGCGACAATGCCGCGATGCCAAAATTTTCCCCTATCAGTTGAAGATTTTGAGGGAATTAAACAATGTGCCTTGGCTAATAATGTCTCTCTGGTTGTGGTTGGACCAGAATTACCACTTGCTCAGGGAATTACAGACTATCTACAACAGTACAAAATTAGGGTTTTTGGACCAACTAAGGAAGGAGCCCAAATTGAGTCGAGTAAGCACTGGGCAAAGAATTTAATGCAGTCGGCAGGTATTCCCACAGCGGCTTTTGCCGTTTTTACTGAAGTTGACAAAGCAAAAGCCTACATCAAAACCCAAAAGGTACCAATTGTAGTTAAAGCTGATGGTTTAGCTGCGGGCAAAGGAGTCACCGTTGCCGCTACCGTGGAGGAAGCACAAGCAGCTATAGATTCACTATTTGATAATGGTTTTAGTACCGTTGTAATTGAAGAATTTCTAACAGGACAAGAAGTTTCTGTTTTAGCAATAACTGATGGCTTGACAATTAGAGCTTTGTTACCTGCTGCTGATCACAAAAGAATTGGTGAGGGTGATACTGGAGAAAATACAGGTGGTATGGGTGCTTATGCTCCAGTACCTATTGTGACAACTGAGTTGATGGCACGCCTAGAAATAGAAATCCTTCAGCCTACCTTGGAGGCACTGCAGCAAAGAGGTATTGACTATAGGGGAGTTCTCTATGCAGGGTTAATGATAAACTCTGTAGGTGATCCGATAGTTTTGGAATTTAATTGCCGTTTTGGAGACCCTGAAACCCAAGCCATCTTACCTTTACTAGAGAGCCCCTTGGAGCAGTTGCTCCTTGCCTGTAGCGATCAACAATTAGAGCAATTACCAGCTATTACTTGGAAACCAGGAGCTGCTGCCTGTGTTGTTGCTGCCTCTAAGGGATATCCCGGCGCTTATGAGAAGGGTAAGGTTATTTCTGGTATTGAGCAAGCAGAAACATTAGGAGCTAGTGTCTTTCAAGCTGGCACACAATTTAAGCAGCAGCAGTTACTTACAGATGGGGGGCGTGTCTTAGGAGTCACCGCTACTGATGAAAGTTTACAGAAAGCGGTTGCCGAAGCTTACAAGGCTATTAACTGTATTCAATTTGAGGGTATTTACTACCGCACAGATATCGGTCATCGCTTGATTTGATCTCAAGCCTGTTGCTAGTATTGTCTATTAACTATTTCCTTTTCCTTGTTACTATAAAACTAGCTAACCGATCGTCTGTTGACGATTGGCAAAACGGACTAAAGCCGCATTATGGGCAAAGGCGAACCTTAGTTAATATCTAGCCGATTTGCCCGAGCTTGAAGACAAAATCGTCTCTTAAGTTAAGGTATAAATCCAAAATAGCTTATTTTGAACTCGTGCAGGGTTTATGTTAAGGAAATGTTGCAGTTCTTTCGATTAATTTTGGTGGATTGGTCTTGTTGGCTTTGCTAAAAACCGTTCGAGAAGTTATTGTTGGTTGGTGGTCGAAGTTCACCATCCAAACTAGGCTGATGGCAGCAGCAACCCTTGTCGTCTCCTTAATTATGAGTGGTTTGACCTTCTGGGCGGTGAACACAATCCAACAAGACTCAAGAATGAACGACACTCGTTTTGGTCGTGATCTTGGTCTATTGCTATCTGCCAATGTCGCCCCTCAGATTGCCGAACACAATTTGACCGAAGTAGCTCGCTTCTCCAGTCGCTTCTATAGCAGTACCTTTAGCGTACGCTATATGCTCTACGCCGACGAAGAAGGTCAAATCTTCTTCGGGATTCCCTTTTCTGAGTCAGAAGTACATAACTCCCTAACTATTCAGCGCAGAATTCAGCTACCAGAAGATTATGCAACTCACTCTGAGTTGCCGATGGTGAGGCAGCATCAGACTCCAGATGGTGAAGTGACGGATGTTTTTGTTCCTTTGAATCATGAAGGCAAATATTTGGGCGTCTTAGCTATTGGTATTAATCCCAACCCTACAGTTGTTGCCTCTTCAAACTTGACAAGGGATTTAACAATTGCAGTTTTTATCACCATCTGGGTAATGGTGATTTTGGGTGCGGTGTTTAACGCCTTAAACATCACCAAACCGATTAAAGAACTACTCGTGGGGGTTAAAAACATTGCCAGTGGTAATTTCAAGCAGCGGATTGATTTGCCCTTTACAGGGGAATTGGGTGAACTCATTTGCAGCTTCAATGATATGGCAGAGCGGCTAGAGCGTTATGAAGAGCAAAATATTGAAGAATTGACTGCTGAAAAAGCAAAATTAGAGACTTTAGTTTCCACAATTGCCGATGGAGCAGTATTAATTGATACCAACTTCCAAGTGATTTTGGTCAATCCAACAGCAAGACGCCTTTTTGGTTGGGAAAATACAGATATTGTCGGAGAAAATGTCCTACATCACCTACCTGATGCTGTAACTCTAGAGCTAACTCGACCTCTTTATCAGATTGCTTCTGGGTCAACAGTTGCCAATTCAGAAGTAGAATCTCGCGAAGGTACAGAATTTAGAATTACCCTCTCTAAACCAATTATCCGCACTGTACGCATTCTTCTAACCAAGGTTCTTGACCAATATCGCGAGAGTATTAAAGGCATTGCTCTAACTGTTCAGGATATTACTCGCGAGGTGGAACTTAATGAAGCTAAGAGTAATTTTATCAGCAATGTCTCCCACGAACTGAGAACTCCTCTATTTAACATCAAATCATTTATTGAAACTCTTCACGAGTACGGTGAAGAACTTAGTGAAGAGGAACATCGAGAGTTTCTGGAAACCGCTAATAGTGAAACTGATCGACTAACCCGTTTAGTTAACGATGTTCTAGATTTGTCGCGACTGGAGTCATCCTGTAGGATTTATCACTTTGAGCCCGTAGAAATTTCTGGACCAGTTGAGCAAACTCTTCGTAATTATCAGCTAAATGCCCGTGACAAAGGCATTAACCTAGTGCCGGAAATTAGTCCCAATTTGCCGCCAGTTTTAGGTCACTTTGACTTGTTGCTCCGAGTGTTTGACAATTTAGTCGGCAATTCCTTGAAATTTACTGAATCTGGTGGCTCTGTGGTGATCAGAGCTTATTTGCTAGAAACCAATCCCAATCCTCATCAGAAAACTGCTCAAATAAGGGTTGAAGTCTCTGATACAGGAATTGGGATTGATCCAGAAGACCAAGCCTCAATTTTTGAAAGGTTTTTCCGGGTAGAAAATAGGGTTCACACCCTTGAAGGCACAGGCTTAGGTCTTTCAATTGTGAGAAATATCATTGAAAAACACCACTCTAGCGTACACTTAATCAGTGAGGTTAGTGTTGGTACAACCTTCTGGTTTGATCTCAATGTGTTTGAGAAAAAAAAGACAGCGCCAGACAACTCACTTCCTGTAGACAAAAGCACGACTACAGAAGATAGTTCTACTGCCGCTAGTACACTTTAATTTAGCGAAACTGTGCCATCAGTGCCAACAAAAAACTTACAGCTGTCAAAATTAATATACCTAACAATGTTGGGTGTCGCTGACACCATAACCCTAATGATGCAAACCAACTACGGCGGTGATTATATATCTGGTCAAAATTTAACCGAGTTTGGCTAAGGTCATGGTATAAGGTGCATTCTTGGGCATGGGGTCTTTGGGGAAAGTTACAGGTATCATCAGCGTGGTAGCTACAGCTTTCACACAAAGATTTTTCTCCAAGGGCCTGGTGCAAGGTAATACCTGGATGACCATAGGCTTTAAGAACTATGCCGCAATGAGGACAAGATAGGGCATTGCTACTGATAGTGTGATCGCAACGAGGACAATTAGGCATGGGCGTTGTCAGTTTATTACAAGCATGCTTGGGTCGGTTGCGCCTTTCCCAACTCGTCAGAGTTAGTGTAGAAGTATGTCGCCGCCGAGTAATAGGATACGAACATGGACAATAACGACTGGCTCAAGCAGTTATTGATGGTTGGTGTTGGTACAACCTCGATGGTTGCAGAGAAACTTCGAGAAGTTAGTGATCAATGGGTAAAAGATGGCAAAATTAACCCAGAACAAGCTAAAGGCTTTGTTGACGAGATGATGGAGCAAATGAATTCCGAACAAGGGAATCTTCAGGTAAACATGGAACGACAATTGCGTAACATGTTGCAAGATTTAGGTGTACCTCGTCAATCAGAAATGGATGAATTGCGTGGTCGCATTGATCGTCTCGAGCGTCAGCTGCGAGACCTCGAAAATAAGCTCTGGCGTTGATGATAACTCAATTGGGAGGAAAAATTTTGAGAGAAATTTTAATCAGCTTAGGGGTAATGTTAGCCTGCGGGTTACTATTAGTTATAGCTCAATTGAGTACTGGCAAGAGTCCAGTTAGAGCTGAGGAAGTGACCACAAACCAAACTCCAGTGGTGGCTGTAGAGAAAAATACTGACGAGACTATTAACGCGACAAAGCTTATTGCCATGAATTCTGATTCAGAAACTGAAAACCAAGCTAATGAGGAAGTCGTGACTACTGAATCTGGTCTTAAATATGTTGATATTATTAAGGGAGAAGGAGCAAAGCCCCAAACAGGTCAGACTGTTGTAGTTCACTACACTGGAACTCTCACTGATGGTAGCAAGTTTGATAGTTCTCGCGATCGCAATCGCCCCTTTTCCTTCAAAATAGGTGTTGGACAAGTGATCCAAGGCTGGGATGAAGGAGTGGGAACGATGCAAGTTGGTGGACGCCGCAAGCTGGTTATCCCTCCAGATTTAGGTTACGGTTCCCGTGGGGCTGGCGGGGTGATTCCTCCTAATGCCACTCTGATTTTTGATGTGGAACTTCTCAAAATTAGTTAGCTGTTCCGGCAAGAAGCCCCGCGACCTACTTGAAGAGTTGGAAACGGGATAAACTGCCAGTATATGCAACGGGTGTTGCAGAACTTTGCACCAAAATAGATCAAATAAACAAAGGTAACAAAGCCTTTAGCGCAGCGGACCCGCCTTTGGCGGGACAAATGCTGGTAACAGGTAACTGAACCTAAACAAGGCAAGAATAGGGGGTTCCATCCAGTAAGTGTTCAAATTTGAACAATCTGTGGGTGGATAAGATTCCAGCAGTACATGGGTAGAACAAGTTATTTATGTATTGTTCCTACGGCGGTGGGGCATCAGTGTCTCGTTAATAAAACTCAGTTAATGTCCGACGGGTTGCCGGGAGTCACGCTCGTAGCCCGCGAATCAACTTCGTCAGAAGTTAGCGCTGTAAGCAGATCACGAGCTTTTAACACCTCTCCCTATCTGGAGTAAATCAATACTTGTTGGGAGAGAGTGTGACCTGATTGAGTTGATCAATAGTCTTGTTGCCTGGCTAGGTTGCGGAACTTAGTCAACTCTGGGTTAAACAAAAGTTTAACCGTTCCTGTCGGTCCATTGCGATGTTTGGCGATGATTAATTCGGCAATATCTCGATCTGGAGAATCCGGATGATAGTATGAGTCTCTGTACAACATCATCACTAAATCGGCATCTTGTTCAATCGATCCCGACTCTCTCAAATCAGACATCATTGGTCGTTTGTTGGTTCTTGATTCAACCCCTCGGCTCAACTGAGACAAGGCAATGATGGGGACATTGAGTTCACGGGCTAATCCTTTAAGAGAGCGTGTAATCCTAGATAACTCCTGCACACGGTTTTCATTGCCACTGCCTTCCATCAACTGCAAATAATCAATTAACACTAATCCCAACTTGCCAGCTTTTTCTGCTTGAAGACGGCGCAGTTGTGATCGCATCTGCATCACTGTTGGGTTAGCGCTATCATCAATGAAAATCGGCAACTCTGATAAGATACCGAGGGCATGACTTAATGGTGCCCACTGACTTTGGGTGATACGCCCAGAGCGCAGATAATTACTCTCAATCTGGGCCTCACTAGCTAGCAACCGCTGCACCAGCTGTTCCTTGGACATTTCCAAACTAAAAATTGCCACTGGCAAACGTTCCGAAACACTGCGAGCAATCCCTAAGGCAAAGCTAGTTTTTCCCATTGATGGTCTGCCAGCAACGATAATCAGATCAGAGCGCTGAAAACCACCAGTCATATTGTCCAAGTCATAGAAATCAGAGGCAATACCGGGTAGAGAAACCTCCGGATCTCGATTTTTGATCTCTTGGAAAGCCTGGACTAGTGTCTCACAAATCGGAGTCAAACCAAGCTTAGGGCTAGCCTGAGTGAGACCAAAAACTTTTTGCTCAGCACTGTCAAGGACAGTTGCCAAATCTGTAGAGGTCTCATAGCCTAGTTCCACAATCTCATTACCTACCTTGATTAACTGGCGACGCACATACTTGTCGATCACCAATACTGCGTAGCGGTCAATATTGACAGAAGACACCGTGCGAGATACTAGTTGTGCCAGTCGGCTTTGACCACCAATTTTCTCTAACAATTCGTGGTCATACAACCAGCTGGTGACGCTCATCAAATCTGTCGGCTGACCCTGGTTATGGAGAGCCAAAGCAGCTTGGTAAATTTCTTTATTAGCATCAACGTAGAGAGCTTCGGGGAGGAGAATATCGGCAACTCGACCAATCGCCTCCGGATCTAGCAAAATGCCTCCGAGAATAGACTCCTCAGCATCAACATTTTGGGGAGGTAGGGAGTTGCTAAATGCGGAAAAATCAAGTTCTTGAAACATAAGAAAAGGCAGTGAGCCGGAGCTGAAAGCAGTAAATCAAGGGTGATAAGGTTGAATATTTAAAGGTTATGCGGTCAAGTTATTCCCGTTTCCCAACATTTAAGCTCAATTCAACCTTCCAGCCCCTAATAGCTACTAGCCAGTTTGAGTAGAAACTAGTTAGAAGCAACCTGAATCTCGATCACCGCTGTAACTTCCGGATGTAGCTTAACTTCTGCCTTATAAAAGCCAAGTTGACTAATTTCGGGTAGAGTAATACCTCGTCTATCTACTTCCTGAGAAGTGGCTTCCTGAATCAGATCAGCAACTTCTTGAGCAGTAACGGTACCGAAAATCGCCTCATTTTCACCCACTTGCTTACGGATAGTAAAACGACCAATAGTTTCTAAAGCAACCTTGCGGGATTCAGCCTGCTGTTTGATTTCAATTAAAAGTTGCCGCTCTTTTTCTTTTCGTCGCTCAACTTGCTTGAGAATGCCAGTTGTTGCTACCACCCCAATTCCTTTGGGAACTAAAAAATTACGAGCATAACCAGGAGCCACTTCAACCAAATCACCTGCTTTTCCCAGCTTGCTAACATCTTGGTTTAAAACTAATTGTACGCGTTTGACCATTGTTTTGTTTCGAGTATGGAATTTAGAATTTACTAGCACAACGACCCATACTAAACCCCATGGGAATAGTCAGGGATAAATACTCACCAATCTTAGGTGTGTTATCGGTGAGGATGAACACTCCATCATACGAAAATTATTTAATCGAACGCAAGCTATTACTAGGCTAATGCACATTTAACTTGCATATTAGAGATGAAGCAGTGCAGATCTTAGCTCTGATGTAGGACAAGCCTGTGCAGCAATTCTGTCTCCGTGTCTCCGTGTCTCCGTGTCTCCCCATCTCCCCATCTCCAGAGCCTGCTCTCAAAACCTGTCCTTCATACCCCGCAGCCGCGCGAATGTCTGTACTGATTCTTGAGATTTGACAGCTGACTGTAATGCTGGTTGCTCCCAGCGCAAAAAGGGATTGGTGAGCCTTTCAATGCCTATTTGGGATGGGACAGTTGCCTCCAGGCGTTGCCTAGCTGCTCGCACTTGGGCATATCGAGTTTGTAAGTCTGGGTTATTGCCATCTACACTCAGGGCAAATTGAAGATTTTTCAGAGTGTATTCGTGAGCACACCAGACTCTGGTGCTGTCTGGTAAAGAGCGCAGTTTGCTCAGAGAGTCAACCATTTGGGCTGGTGTTCCTTCAAAAAGTCTGCCACAACCACCTGCAAACAAAGTATCACCACAGAATAACTCTCCGGGAACATCCCTTTGTGGTGAGGGAAAATAGTAGGCTATATGCGCTTTGGTGTGTCCGGGGATGAACAAGATGTTACCAATTCGATCTGCAAACTCCACTTCATCGCCTTCCTCCAAAAACACCTGTTGCCCAGGAATTCTGCCTCGATCTTGCTTGCCCCCATATACACAGACATTGGGAAAATGCTGTATCAATTGCTGATTACCACCTACATGATCCCAGTGATGATGAGTATTGAAGATTTTCACTAATTGTGCATCAAGTGTTTCTAGATGCTGTAGTACGGGAGTAGCTTCTGCTGGGTCAACTACAGCAGCAACATTGTATTGAGGGTCATGCAACAAAAAGATATAGTTGTCAGAGAGTGCTGATAGTCGATAAACCTGCATAATGTTCTTTGGATGATTCAAAATTTTGAGGTTCTGTGTTACAATCTCGGATCTAGGAAGTTTATGAGCAAGTTGCTTAGTAAAAGGCACACTCCCTAATAAGATAGTGTCAACTTCAGTAGGTGGTGAAACTAATCCTCTAGACCAGTACCTCTAGGTAAAAATCATCAAGCTTGGTAAACATCCTAGATACAAGAGTCCGGAAAGCTGTGGTTTGGCAGCGTAATTATTAAAGACATTGCTTATAAACAAGTGGGATGCGTTATTGCTTATGGCATCTACACCTCAGTATCAATCAAACTTGAACATTCAGCTGCTAGTAGAAAAGATCCTCTCAGAGGGTCAATTGAGCCGTCAAGAGTATCTCCAGATGACGAGGGCTATCCTCTCTGACTACAATGTTACAGAAGAAGAAAGTAGCCAAATCAATCGCATATTTGACGATGTCCAGACTGGTAGCCTGAAGCTAGTTGACTAGCGCAGTACTCTTAAGGGGAGCAACGGGTATCAAAACCAATGGTATCTGGTCTAAAAATCCAGACGGCAGCGGTTTACCTAGCATGTATAAAACATTTGCTCAAGCCAGACTTACTCCTAATGCATCAGTTGATTAAGGCATCGATTAAGGCTGATTCTTCGGTACACACAGGCTTCGATTTTGTTGTTAGATGCCATCGAAATCTTGACGAGTAGCCTATTACTGGACTTGGTTGTTGATTTGGGCAGGTGCCTAAAATCATATCTAGTTTTAGTAGGTAGCAATTATTGAGACCCTAATCATCGCCGATGATTGGGGTTAGAGAACAAGTAGTAAACTCTAAGGTGTCAAAGTGTCGCAAGCCAAAGCAACGATCTTAGTTACAGGAGGGGCAGGGTATATTGGCTCCCATGCTGTTTTAGCACTAAAACAGGCAGGTTACGATGTAATTGTACTAGATAACTTGGTCTACGGACATCGAGAGCTGGTAGAAGATGTACTCAAAGTGGAATTGATCGTTGGAGATATTAGCGATCGCTCTACACTAGATCAGCTATTTTCTACCCGTGAAATTGCGGCAGTAATGCATTTTGCTGCCTATATTGCTGTCGGAGAGTCAGTAACTGAGCCAGCCAAATACTACCGCAACAATGTCAATGGCACTCTAACTCTTTTAGAGGCAATGGTAGCAGCAAAGGTCAAGCAATTAGTCTTTTCTTCTACCTGCGCCATTTACGGGATGCCTAAGCAGGTGCCTATGACAGAAGAACATCCTCAAGATCCCATGAGTCCCTATGCCGCCAGCAAGTGGATGGTAGAGCGGATGCTAGCGGATTTTGATCAAGCTTATGATTTAAAATCAGTGGCATTTCGCTACTTTAATGCCTCCGGGGCTAATCCAGAAGGGTTACTAGGTGAAGATCATAATCCAGAAACTCATCTGATTCCCTTGGTACTCCTGACTGCTTTAGGTAAACGAGAGTCAATCTCTATTTTTGGTAGCGATTATCCGACGCCAGATGGCACATGTATTCGGGATTATATTCACGTGGGTGATTTAGCAGATGCTCACGTCTTGGGGCTAGAATACTTGCTTAAGGGTGGTACTAGGGAAGTCTTCAACTTGGGTAATGGTAACGGCTTTTCTGTCAAGCAAGTAATTGAAACGGCAAGAGCAGTAACAGGGAGGGAAATCAAGGCTGTAGAGCGTGAGCGACGAGCTGGTGATCCACCAATTCTGATTGGCAGTAGCGACAAGGCAAGACAAACTCTAGGTTGGTATCCTCAGTACCCAGACTTGAGTGATATTCTGTCTCATGCTTGGCAGTGGCACCAAAAACGTCATGGGTAAGCAGCTAAACTTACCATAATTGAGTATTTTAGAGATTATACATAGCCGCGACCTCAGCACCGAGTTGAGCAACACTGAGAAGGGCAGGTGGAGTATTTGTACAGTTATTAATTATTGTTACTTATTACCATCAGCCTCATCACCCTGAGAGGCAAATGAAAATTATTAAGTCTCTCCCCAGCAAGTAAAAATCGTGAGTCCATAGCAAACTATGAAAGGTAAAGTTTCGTTAGTCGTCAGTGACTTATCTAGTAGTGGTTCTGGCAGATGGGGAGGAGCTGTACGCCCATTTTTACTCTACCAAGCTCTAAAAAAATTAGACTATGAGGTAGAAATTGTTGGCTTTGTTCCTAGTGATAACTCGGAACCTATACCTACCTCTAGCATTCCTACTAGTTATGTTACTGCCTACAAATACCCCAAATTTATTGTATCTATAAACAATCTTCTCCAGAAAATTGATGGAGATGTAATTTATGTGAGTAAACTTAAACCAACTAGCTTTGGTAGTGCTCTGATTAAGAAATTTATAACTCGCTCTCCTGTAATTTTAGACATAGATGACTGGGAGTTAAGTTGGCATGGGGGGGATCAGTGGCAATACCGCCCAAGTTTAAAGCAATTGGCTAGAGATATTTTGAAGTCTGATGGTGCCTTGAGAAATCCCGATAATCCGGTTTATTTGAAGTGGATAGAAGGATTTGTCCCCTATGCCAATGCGATAACAACACACACTCAATTCATGCAAGAACGTTTTGGTGGTGTGTATTTACCTAATGGCAAGGATGTGAATTTGTTTGAGCCCACTCAGTATGACCCAGCCTCCAGTAGAAAGCGCTATGGTTTAGAGGAATATCGAGTTTTGATGTTTCCTGGAGCTCCTCGACCTTACAAAGGTATTGAAGATGTGTTAATGGCGCTAGATCAGCTTAATGAACCTGACTTAAGACTTGTGATCGTAGGTGGCAGTCCCTATGATGACTATGATCATGAGCTGATTCAAAAGTGGGGTCGTTGGATTATAAAATTGCCAAAATTTCCTGTCCAAGAAATGCCTGATGTCGTAGCTGCAGCCCATGTGGTGGTTGTTCCACAGCGAGATGCTCCTGCTGCTAAGGCTCAATTTCCTCTCAAAATTACAGATGGCATGGCAATGTCTAAGCCAATTTTAGCTACTAGGGTAGGAGATATCCCAGATATTTTAGGAGATACAGGTTACTTGGTAGAGCCTAGTTCTCCTGAACAACTTGCTGGGCAAATTAAATCAATATTCCAGAATTTCGAGCAAGCTCAGGAACAGGGAAGAAAGGCAAGAGCAAGGTGTGTAGAACGTTATAGTATTGATGCCATGGCGGCGATACTTGCAGATGTTATTGCTGGTCTTAAGTAAGTAAATTAGCCACAAATTTAAACCTTATCTCTGACATTGGAAAATATCATATGTCTTCTAATAGATTACTCCTGCAATATGCAGTCAAATATCGTTCTTTAATAGTTCTAACGGTCATATTAGGATTTTCCGGTGCACTTTTCAATGGCGTAGGGACTGCCTTAATTGTGCCAGTTCTGTTGGGATTCTTAGGTAAAGAATTTAACCTCGAAGGTGGACCACCTCTCCTTCAGAAATTTCTTTCAATTTTTGACAGGTTTGATGGAGAGGCAAGACTGCCAGTAATGCTGGGAGCTATATTACTAACCATTATCCTGAAAAATCTTGCTACTTATGCCAGTGGATTAAGTTCTGGCTATCTATCCCGTGCCCTAGTTAATGGGATGCGCCTCAAAGGTTTGAGGATGCTATTAGACGTGGATTTAGATTTTTATTCTAAACACAAAATTGGCGACATTATGAGTCGCATTAATCATGAGATTGGTCGCACAGCTGGTGCAATAAAAATTGGGGTAAAAATGTTTACCCAATCGGCTACTATCCTGGTATTTGTTGCCATCCTATTACAGATCTCTTGGCAGTTAACGCTGATTACTACCGTGCTCTTGCTAATGGCGGCACTGGGCAACCAATATTTTGTCAAACGAGCTAAGGTTTTTGGAAAAATATTGACGGCAAAGTCTCGGGCTTTTTCTAATGGTCTAATCGAAATTTTGACTGGTATTCGCTTGATTAAAACGGTTGGCGAAGAAGAGAAGACCTATCAAAAAATGAGGCAAATTATCCGAGAACGGGAGAAATCTGATTTCCAGGCACAAGCTAATTTTGCAGCGATTGGACCGATCAATGAAATTTCGGGAATTCTAGCAGTATTAGCCATAATACTTGCAGGGCGTTATGTCTTTAACGATACTGAGAAATTAGAATCTTTTGCCGAACTTTTAGTAGTTTATCTGGTAGTTCTATTCCGATTACTTCCTTTTGTTAGTCAGTTAAATGGAAGTCGCAGTCAATTTGCTAATGCTTCTGCAAGTGTGGAGGTGGTTCATGATTTTTTGCAACGAGACAAGCAACCAATTATGGTCAATGGCTCTATTCCTTACCAGGGATTAGAAAAGGGGATTCGCTTTGAAGGAGTAAATTTTTCCTATCCTGGTAGTGACAGGTTGGCTCTTAGTGGGGTAGATCTTTGGCTTCCTAAAGGCACAACCTTAGCGCTAGTGGGTACTTCAGGGGCTGGGAAATCAACTTTAGCAGATTTGATACCAAGGTTTTATGATGTTGCTGGGGGGCGGATACTTCTTGATGATAAAGATTTAAGGGAATATGACATCAAAAGTGTTAGACGAGCCATGGGAGTGGTAAGTCAAGATACATTTCTATTTAATAATTCGGTATTTTACAACCTTGCCTATGGCTGGAAAAATGCCACAGAGGAGGAGGTGATTACAGCTGCCAAGAGAGCTAATGCCTATGAGTTTATTTTGCAGTTAGCCAATGGCTTTGAGACCCAAATTGGCGATCGCGGTGTTATGCTTTCTGGAGGGCAACGACAGCGACTAGCAATTGCACGCGCTCTGTTACGTAATCCAGATTTACTGATTTTAGATGAAGCAACTAGTGCGCTAGATACGGTTTCTGAGCGACTAGTACAGCAGGCAATTGATGAACTTTGTCGTGATCGCACCACGGTTGTGATTGCTCACCGACTTTCTACTGTGCAAAATGCAGATCAAATTGCGGTAATGGATAAAGGACGAGTAGTGGAAGTTGGCACCCATGAAGAGTTGCTCGCCAAAAAAGGAAGCTACACTCGTCTTTATGAGATGCAATTTTCTAAGAAAGCTGATGATGTTACTCAAACTGCTGTCAATAAAGCTTTAATGGAAAGCTCCTATGAAATTCGCACTCGTCTCAATCCGATGATTGGCTTCTTGCAATTAGTGGTTGATGATCTGGTAGATAGTGAAGATGAGCGTCAAGAGTTAACAGAGGAAGCTTATCAGTCAGCAATTAGGTTACTCAACACCTTGGAGTTTTTTGAAGAAAGCTCAAAATAAGGGAATTCTAAATAAAAAAACATCCCATCGAGTCGGAAGAGATGGGAAGATGGGGAGATGGGGAGATGGGGAGATGGGGAGGAGAATCTTTAAGTTGTGTTTCTAGGAAAAATAGCAGTGTGTTCTCGTCTATTTACAGTACAAATGTTCTAAGCAATCGCTTTACCAAGATTTGTGATTTGTAAACACACCAGTGCGCCGTGCTATAACTGTAACTTTATTCTGCTAGAAGCTGCATAACTTGAGCGTGATACTGTTGATTAAGTATGCGGCTTTCTTGGAGGCTATCTGGGTAAGCTTTCGATTCCTTGAGAGCATCTTGCCAAGCATCAGAGTTACAATGGTATTTATTTTTATAACGAAATTCGTAGATTAACTTGTTGAACAAAGAAAATCTGATCTTGGCTTGTTTCCACTTGGGAGTGGGATAAATTCCAGGTTTGTGCTTTAAGGTATAAAATTTACTGCTGAAGGGAAAAGCCAAAACTTTTCTTCCCAGTAAGGTACCCCAGTAAGCACCATGATAAGAGCTAGTTAAGATAGTTTCACCTGATCCTAAGAAATCCAGAATTTTTTCTATATCTTGGCTTTCATTAGTCATCCTGGGAAAATTATCAATTTTTAATTGGAATTTCTTGTGCGAAAAGATAACAAATTCATGCTTAATTTTTCGTTTTTTATCAAAGGATTGATGCATACAACTAGCACAAGGAAGCCAATTATATTGACAACCAAAATCCCTGATTCCGACTAAATCAAAGTCATCTAAATATTCTGAATAATTAAAAGCTTGAATATCTTCTAATTTAGAACCACCATAAATTTGCTGTCCAATTCCCCAGGCAATTATTTTTGCTCCCTCTCTCATCTTAATGAGTTCGGAAATATTATCCAAAAATCTAGGAAACAATAATCCACCACCACCAAGAATAATATGTTTGCCTCTAGTTGTAGCTTCAGGTTGTCGAATATCTGCTCGCTCTAAATTATGCCCAGGAAAGGTAAAATAATTGTAAGGAGCAGATAACATGTCTCCTATATTCTTTGGGTCAATAACGTGATAATTAACTATTGAGTTCATTGTTTGCTCAAAATATCGACAGTTACATCTGAAAAGCCGACAATAACTGATGATTGATTATACTAAGAGTTTTGCTCTGGTCTCGAGAATAGTTGATTATCTCAGTAAATCACTAAAACTCATAACCAAACCATTCAATTTCAGCTGCACATTTCTCTCTGATCAAGTTGGCTTGTTCTTCAGTCAAGACTTCAGAGTAATGTCTTCTATCTTTACGAGAACCTCCTTTTGCCTGTGGTAGCCACTTGTCAAAGGGAATGCCCAATCGGTCACAAATAGAGGATAAATCCTCCATCAAATTTTCATGTTTGCCAACATAGTCTACAGCTAATGTATTATCAATGGCATAAATATAAAAATTTGAATTAGGGTTATTATTTTTTAATGATTCGCTTAGTGATTCTGTTTTACCTGTCTTTTCAATGTTCCAATAATATCTGGAAACAGCTCTATTCCAGGGGTTTCTGACGAAACAAAATTTGAAATAGCTATTCCAGATTTTGGTGCCTATTGCTTTCCTGATTTTACTGGCTGGCATATGGTTCCAAAGTTTAGTTTCTAGCTGAGGCTGCTTTCCTCCAAGAATCAAACTACGCAAATGTTTAAGTCTATATTCCTTTAATTCTAAAGGACGAGTGTAAATACAGTTTTGAGGGAATACCCCTAACTCTTTTCTGATTTCTTCATCCTTAGATGAGATGGGAGTTATAATGTCGTCTTTTCCGCAAAATCTAGAAAGCGAAATTTCGATACTTGTACCAGCTGTTTTGGTAGTCTTCAAGAAAATATATTTGTATTTATGGGAAATAATCACAGCTTTAACTCATCCTTTGAGATATATGATTAACTAGTGGCAAAGCTATTAAGTTGGTAGCACCCATGATTGATAAGTTTCAGTCAGGCAAGGGCAGATAATACTAAAAAAAGAATCTTTGTTTTGAACTATAATTTAACTGAAAGTTAATATTTTATATAGATCAAAATATCCTAAAAGTAGATAAATTACTAAAGCTGCTGCTAGCACTGCTACCACTCGCAGCTTTGGATAGATCGTCAAAACAAGATTGATCATACGGACAGAGGTCATAACCTCTTCAATTTTATCTTCCTGTAAGGGAATTTCAATAATTTCCCAGTTATTACCACCATCTGTTGATTTAAACAGTTTTGCTCCACAGGAACCATAGCCATAAATAGTATTATCAGTGGCGTAAGCAGGAGAAAATTGAACGGGCATTGATGTAGATGGAACATTATCCATCTTCAACAATGAATAATTTTTATTTATTAAAGTACTCTCTCCAATGGGAGTAAAGCTTTCACCACTATTAACAGTTTTAAACAATCCTGATCCTTTAACTGTAATCATGAAGGTGTGGTCAGTTTGGTAATTGGGAGAGATGTCAATAGATGTGACATAAGCATCTTTATCATCAGCTAAAATTATTAATTTTACCCAATTTTTACCCCCATCTGTAGTCTTAAAAATACCACCTTCAGTACCAACAATAAGAGTTTGATCTGTTTTATAGTTAGGTGAAATAGCTAACTGGAGATATTTTTTATCACTGAAGACAAGAGATTTGGTTACAGATTGCCAAGTAGCACCTTGATCAACAGTCTTATATACTCCTTTATAACCTGCTGCATATAGAGTTTTGTCAGAGGAAAATTCTGGTGATATGACTAGAGCACGGATGCTATGACCTATATTGCCAACCACCGTAAACTTTGCGCCTCCGTCAGTTGATTTGTAAACAATGCCTTGATAGGTTCCTAAATAAACTGTATTATCAATTGCAATACTTGGCGAAGCCACCATAATAATCTCACGTAGAGAATAACCAGCAACCTTGGGCAGGGGAATGTTTTGCCAATGTTTGCCTCCATCATTAGATTTTAAAAACTTATATCTTAAAGTTGCAAAAATAGTCTTATCTTCAGCATAATTGGGAGAAAGAACTACTGAATAGAACCGAGGCTTCTCTATGATAAAAGGTTTGGCTAATTCTTTTTTGTAACGGGGAATATTCAAACCTTTGTTAATAGGCTTCCAGGTAACTCCTCGATCATTACTGATATAAGCGCCTTTTTTATAAGTACCAATAGCAACTGTAGAATCATTTTCATAATTTGGGGATAGGGCTACAGTCGTAATAATTTTTGCAGAAAGGGTATCTTTCTCCTGCCAAACGTTACCTCCATCGGTAGACTTGAAGAGTCCATCGAATCCTCCTAAGAAGAGGGTTTGATCTTTAGTAAAAGCATTGGAAATTCTCAGGTCACTGAAATGAGGTCTTAGATATTTATCGTCATCGGCTTGAATATCTTTAGTAAGACCTTTAAACGGTTTTCTGTGCCATGTATTTCCAGCATCATTTGAGTAGAAAACACCTTCATTCCAGGTAGAAACAAAGATAGTAAAATTTCTTTTGTCTTGGGAAGAGATTACAATATCTCTAATTAGTTTTTCTGACAATCCCTGATTTGATTCTGAAAAAGAACTACCCTGATCAACAGTTTTAAAAATACCACTTTTTTCAGTACCAACCAGCCAGGTACTATCTGAAGTGAAATTTGGAGAGACTGTTATTGCTGTGAGTTTACCACTACCTTTAAAGGTAAAACCTTCTTGCCAGGTATCCCCTCCATCCTTAGAAATTAATAGGGTACCTTGGTTATTACCAACAACTATCTGATCATTAGGGAAAAAGGCTATGGCTGTAATTTTATTATTATCCCCTATAACCTGCTTCCAACTTTCACCACCATTTTTAGTTATATAGAGACCTTTTTCTTTTCCAGATGCTAATACAATCTCAGCACAACTAGGAGAAATAGAGATTAGATCGATAGTAAGATTATCTAAACCATTATTAACTTTAGACCAGGAGTCTCCCTGATCTTTAGACTTGTATATACCATCTCCAAGGGAGGATAAAAAGATAATTTTATTATTCTGAGCAGAGATAGATAGTGAAGATAGTCGAGCTTGATTATCTAAACCTTTCACTATTCTTTGCCAAGATGAACCACCATTGGTTGATTTGAGTAAGCTTCCCCTAACAATAATAGATAAAACTTGGTCTTGATCATAAGTGGGAGATATTTCTACACACTCGACATCATCATGTGGAGCATGTGCAAATACGGCCTTTACATCCAAAAATAAGAAAGTAGTAATAAATAATAAAAAAATACTAATCACTTCAAATACAAATAAAATATTACTCATAGTGCTATTTTTTAAATACAAGTTTAGGTCTAGTGCTTTTCAATAGTTTGGCAATACTCTGACAGGGTATGACAACATTGATTAAAGGCTTGTATGCCTTGTTCAATTAATTCAGGAGACATTGAAGATTCCGATTTTTGAGAATTCCTAATAATGCGACCAGCTTTTATATTTCCTGCCCAGTCACCTACACCACGCTGCCCCGTAGTACTAGAAATTTCATATTGCTCTGAAAAAGGTTGCTTTACACCCAAGAATTTTTGAAGTGATTGAAATACCAGTTCTGTGTTATTTATAAGTTGGTTATGTGTTAAAAAAAAGCTGCGCTCTTTACTATTAATTGTTTTGGCATAATTTTCAAGCATTAGCAAACGTCTCGAATAGTAAGCAAATGCTTGCTCTTGACTCCAGTGCGGCTTAATTCCAATAATACTGGGTATACTTCTTTTGGGTTCTCTTACTAAAAAAATTGTATATAGTTGTTCAGAGTAAGGAATCTCTCTTTCAGTAAACTTATTGTTATGAAGAATTTTATCTAAAACATACTTATGATTCATTTTCGGTTCACGTATCCGTGAGTAAACCTTAAGAATTAAATTTTTAAAATCTCTTTCTGAGGAGTATTGAAGATGAGTTTCACCAAATCCTGTAATTTCATGATTTGTAGTTAATAAATGTGTAAGCAGTGAAGAACCTGCTCGCATATGCCCCAGTATAAATAAAATTTTATAAGGTTCTCTTCTAAAGAGAATGTTGTAAGGATTGCTGGTTGTATTGATTCTGAATGAATAATAATTATTAACTATTTCAGATTTGGCTTTTCTGAGAGTTTCTTGCAGCCGCATAACTATTTGCCTAATTTATACTTCTAATACTCTGAATTAATAAATTCAGATTTACTAACTGTAGTTTTCAAAATATTTGTCAACCACTTTATTGAAGTCTGCCATGAATCTCTCTGTAGAAAACAATTTCTTACGTTCATCAAGAGCAGCAATCATGTTGTTCTGTTTAGTTGAGTCACTAAGAAAAGCCACTATTTTCTCAACTGCCTCTGACTCATTATCAAAGAACAAATCCTGGTTATTTTTTCCAACAATTTCAACCTGTCCACCTCCACTTCTCACGAAAGGTAGCGCCCCAGCCTTCAACATTTCTGCAATCGATATGCCAAAGGGTTCTTGTTTAAAATGGATACCGTATTTGCACTTAGCCAGTACATTGATATAGTCTTTATATGCAAGATTTTCATAGAGGGTTATCCAGTGGGAATTGGCTTCAACCAATTGCTGTATGCGCTGCTTGTACTGCCAGGCAGCAGCACCACCACCTCCTCCTGTCATATGAAGCTTAATATCAAAGCCCTTTTCTCGAACCCGACTCAAGATTTCAATCACCTTGTGAGGTTGTTTCGCTTTGGTTAACCTGCCACTGCAAATAAAGGCATTCTCCTTTTGTTCCCAAGGTGTATCAGGGAGATCAATAACCACTGGAGGATATACTACTGTAGAATCGGTACCGTATACATTTTTAGCAGCATCAGCGACCATTTGAGAGTTAGCCACCGAAATATTGCTTCTAACTCGTTCTTCAGAAAAATTAGAAACTTTATGGTAAAAAGCGTTGCCTTCAACAACCTTAACCCAGTGTATATACTGAATCCCTATGCTGCCAAGATCCATGGCATTATAAGCAGACACTGGCAAGTCATAATTACTTTGCTGAGACTTAAAATGACGAATTAGAATATGTATAAATAACTTTCTTAGAACTTTGCTATTAGCAATCAAAAAATTAGACAAAGGTCTCCAAAAACCCGATGCCAAGCAGTTGATTTTTACCCAATCAGTTGATAAATTAGTTCCATACATGGAGTTGAGCTTATCAAAATTCACATCAGCGATAGTAAACAGGGTTAAATCATACTTTTCTTTCAAAGCTTCTAACATCCATAAAGCCACTGCTTCGGCACCACCTCCCATAAAGGCATGGTAATATACAGCTACTTTTTTTCTTTTGGAAATATCTATCTTGTTTAAAGCAGTAGAAGTCATTGATATTGTTGGCTCCTTGTTAAAAAGTAGTGTCTTAGTATGGCTTTGAGGATGATTATCTTACGTACTCCAGTTATATCCGATACTAGATAGGGTTGCCAAATCCTAACAAGTACAGATATTTATAATTGTCAATCGCTACTAAATAATTTGTAAAAGATCATTATTTAAGCAGCAAAGTTTTCAAATCCCTAGTGCAGCTGCGCCCTCAGAAATAACCAAATTCCTAATAATCTTCTTAACTTACCTCCTGGAGCCTCCAATAATTTAGGAAAATGATCACAAATTATTCCCAAGATCTACTAGTCGATCTTATTCATTATTACAGTCATATTGTAGTTAGTTCCGGAAATCAAGAATCAAGCACTTGGATTTCATCAAGCTGTGAAATCGCTACATCTGCGCCTTCCAGATTAGCTGCTGCCTCTAAGTTACCCCAGCTAATGCCAATACAACCAGCAGCACCTGCTTGATGCCCCATCTCCATATCACCAACAGAATCTCCTACCATCAAAGTTGAGTGCGGTTGAACACCTAAAGTCTGGCAAGCTTGGAGAAATAGTGCTGGATCAGGCTTACTAATATCTGTGTCAACTCCCTGCTGCAACTGAATATAAGGTTCAAGTTGGTGACGTTTAACAAAGGCTTGCACTCCGGTAGTGGAGTCGGCAGAGAGAATTCCCAGTTTTAAACCAGCTTCTGAAAGGAATTTGAGTACTTCCAAGCTACCAGCAAAAAGAGGTGAAGTACCAGTTTCAGTTTTGAAATATTGCTCAGCCTCTTCAAAGGCATTCTTGGCAATCACCAGTGACTCTAACCAGCCTCTACCAGTCTCAGCAATATAGGCAGCAGCGGCAATCATATTTTCACGGCGACTACCAACTGCCATCAAACCAGCTGGATCTAAACTATCCTCCTGGATGCCAAAAGCCATCAGTAGCGGTTCTCCAATGCCTGGAATTTGGGCATCTAGGATACGTACTCTCTTGTATCCTAGTTCTCTCAACCAGACTTGTGAGTCTTCTAGGGTACCATCTTTATCAAAAATAACTGCCTCGATATTAAGGAAAGTTCGGTTCCGACACTCAATTGTTGCCAAAGCTCAATATTCCTATTCACAATCTACGATCACATAGTAAGCCCGATGAGTAACTGTCCCCGCACTAGCAAATAGTCAAAACTAGATAAACACTAGCAAAATTCTGCCTCCACAGAAATCATTCTCTTTGGACAGAGTTTACTTGTAGCCTTAGTTATTGTGATTACTCAGATATAGAAATGTTCAGCAAATCTGACCACTCGTTCAACAACAGGTCATAAAAACCAGCTTGATCCAGTGGAAACTTTCCTTGCTCAATTAGGCTGATGAGCTGGGGTAGAGCCTTAATAAACTCAGGACCATGATCCGGCGGGTGTATAGTCCAAGCCTTAGTTGAAGATAAATCTGCTCTAACAAAACTAGTTTCTTCCAACCTTTGGCTAGATGTCACCTCAAAGGATTCCAGCGCACCCTTAATCGGTTTAACCTGACGACGTAACTTGCGCTCTACACTGGCAAATACTGATTGCAAAGGTGATGGTAAATACCTTGACAATAGCGGATAGTATTTCCACATTAAAGGAATTGGAGAAAGCTCAGGGAAGCGCTGCTTATTCACAAGATATGCCCTCATACTAAAGGAGTTATGAGGATAGAAACCTCGTGGATCTTCTGCTGGCCTTGAGTAAAGAACTTTTCCTTCAGGGTGGGGAGGACCACACAGAGGGCGAGTCGCGACGATGGTAGGTATTGACTCCATCAACTCTATAGCTTCACTAATCCAGTCATTGCCTTGATCTTGGTGCAAGAGCATATCAGCATCAAAATGGAGGTAGTAATCACTTGCTGATGCCTCAATGCAATACAGAGAAGCATAGATTGTTGAACCTTTCCAATTATGGGTATGGTTCAACATCAGTTTTGCCTGCTCGGTTCCAAAATACTTCTGATAAACCTTTTTGATTAGTGCTGGGTCGTAATCAATCTCCGCTATCCTGTCAATAACTTTTAAATCAACCAGTTTTTGACAAGCTGACTTCAATTCTTCCTGACTACCAGTAGCGTATCTACGGAGTTTATCTCCTGTAAGAGGAGCACTATCGATCGCTAAAACACGTTCAGTAAAGGGGTAATTGCACGCTCGCATTAGGTGCGGTATCGTCTGTAGCATATAGGGCAAGTCAGTTCTTGCCGCAAGAATCCATATTGATACTGGTGCTTTCACTCTTGTTACTCCCGTTAGTCTTGTTTCTCCTCTATAGCACCGAACACCATCTCAATGTCAACCTCTTGGGTGGCAATTCTTTAAATTCTTGAAGTTATCCCAGGGAGGATAGCGCTTCAATCCTCGTCGTTTTAACGCCAAAAGAGAGTTCAGCTCCAACTTCCCTATTAATCAAATCCCTATTAATCAAAAAAGAGGGAACTTCCCTCTTCTAGTTACCGTATATTGCCTCAAACTAGCCTCGTCACAGCCAAGCTGTTATTCTTCTGCCGCAGCAATGAGTTCTTCAGCTTCAGCATATTCAATATCAGTGTTACTATCAGTATTGGTATCAGCACTAGCATCAGCTTCAGCATCACCATCAATGCTAATGCCTTGCTGTTGCGCCAGCATTTTCTCACGGTACTTTTGAGCCATTTCTTCTGCTTTCTCGTAAACCAATTCGCGGTTATTGATCATATCCCCCGCTTCTGGCTCTAACTGCTTGGTGGATAGAGAAATTCTGCCTCTTTCAGCATCCAAATCAATGATCATCACCTTCACTTCATCATTGACGTTGAAAACGCTGTGAGGGGTATCAATGTGGTCATGAGAAATTTCAGAGATGTGTAGCAAACCACTGACTCCTCCAATATCAATGAAGGCACCGTAGGGCTTAATACCCCGCACTGAACCAATAACAACCTCACCCACTTCTAAGCGGTTCATCTTGCGTTCAACTAGTGCACGACGATGTGAGAGAACCAGACGATTACGGTCTTCATCTACTTCTAGAAATTTTAGCGGCAGTTCTTCTCCCACCAAATCTTCTTTCGGTTTGCGAGTGCTGATGTGAGAACCAGGAATAAAACCGCGCAATCCCTCAATCCGAACTAAGGCTCCACCGCGATTGGTAGCAAAGACAAGAGAGCGCACAGTCGCATCTTCTGCCTGTAGCTGCCGCACCCGCTCCCAAGCCCTCATATACTCAATGCGGCGGATAGAGAGGGTAAGCTGACCATCTTCATTCTCGTCAGTCAGAATAAAGAATTCCCGTGTTTCATTAGACTGTAAAACTTCATCAGGATTATCAACTCTATTAATTGACATTTCCTGAATTGGAATGTAAGCGGCAGTTTTAGCACCAATGTCAATCAGAGCACCTCTCGGCTCCAAACTGAATACGGTACCAGCAACGATATCACCGGGATTGAAGTGATAGTCATATTGATCGAGGAGAGCGGCAAAATCCTCGTGAGTGAAGCCAATATCTGTAGAGGTCGTTTTCTGAGTGAGCATGTGCATTGTGTTTCCTTGTTTTGTTTGCGTAATGACTCTGCCTCCTGTTGATGTACACGAACTTCGGCTTTAACGCCGCCTACACCTACATTGCTTTGTCCTATAGCCTATTTTAGAAGATTTAATAATGCCCTGAAAGGCAATTATAACTCGAACTAAGCTTTTTAACCTTGATTAGTCAAGAATAAGCAGTTAATACCTTACCAAGATGCTTAATTGAGCAGAAAACATACCTCTTTAAGAAGGAGTCATTATCGACGCTTTTGTTTCCTGCTCTCCTAATGTATTTGGCTGTACACTTTCTGAAGCTTCAACTACTGAACTCTGACTTTTGAGATCATCCAAGGTTTCAATAAAATCTCTAATGCCCTGAAACTTACGATATACAGAGGCAAAACGCACGTAGGCAACTTCAGATTCTTCTCGCAAGTATTGAAGTACCAACTCACCAATTTCGCTACTGGATACCTCTCGCCCAAACTTCTGCTGTAATTGGATCTCAATCTCATCTACTATTACTTCTAGGCGTCTTTGGGTAATTCCTGTTTTTTCACAGGCACGCACCATGCCGCGCAATAACTTAGAGCGGTTAAATGATTCTCGCCTGCCGTCTCGCTTGATTACAGTCACAGGTACGAACTCAATGCGTTCGTAGGTAGTAAAGCGATGTCCGCAGCTTAGACACTCCCGGCGACGCCTCACGCTTTGACCACCCTCTGTTG
This sequence comes from Symploca sp. SIO3C6, assembly GCA_010692425.1. Taxonomy (GTDB): domain Bacteria; phylum Cyanobacteriota; class Cyanobacteriia; order Cyanobacteriales; family Coleofasciculaceae; genus SIO3C6. Next base: position 74,704 of record JAAHHJ010000006.1, read on the forward strand.
AACGGGACTCGAGGACACGGCTTTCAGTATGCTGACAATAGGGGCATCGCATAGGGAAAAGTCCTTATCAAAGCTGGTTAGGACTCAAAACCAGCAAATCTTGATCCATCTTAGGCATGATTGCTTTAGTCTAACATCAACCTGACGCTGACCCTAATTCTCCAGAGCTTAGCACATAGAGACTATTTATATTCTATACTGCTTATATTTTATAGTGACATAATCCTGCCTCGGAGCCTTTCCACTCCTGCCTCCTTCAAGACACTGGATATCCCACCGCGCCGGAACAATACAAAGAGAATTTTTTCTACCTTCATAATGTTGGAATTTTACCCATCCTATATAGAAGTCCCGTCTCCAACTCTTCGAGTAGGTCACGGGACTCCTTGCCGGAACAGCTAAAATGCACGCACCGCGCTACTGATCTCAAGGTGAGCGCAGTTTACTACTTTTGAATCCGAGGTGGCTCTCGGAAGGCGATCGCAAAAAAGAGTGTACCGAGCGCCAAAGTCAAAACCAAGATATAAGCTACGCTTTCCATCTCAATAATTCCCGATTATCTGCTCTACTACTAGTCTAACTTGCCTTTGCAACTCTCAAAAGCAAAAAGGCTAGGAGTAAAGATACCCCTGCCCTTTGCCTTTGACAAACAGGTCTTATCTACACAGTCTTTTGCGTACGAGTGGTCTTGTCTCCAACCTTCTGGAAGACACCCCATTCGACTTGTTCCTCTAAGTCTTCGCCAATACCGGCGAACACATCACGGTAGATAGTCCTAGAACCATGCCAAATATGTCCAAAGAAGAACAGCAAGGCAAACACCGCGTGACCAAAGGTAAACCAACCACGGGGGCTGGTACGGAACACACCATCAGAGTTAAGAGTTTCTTTGTCAAACTCAAAGGCTTCACCAAGTTGAGCCTTACGAGCATACTGCTTAACTATGGCTGGATCTTCAAAGGTATTACCATCAAGAGCGCCACCATAGAAGCTTACTGTCACGCCAGTTTGCTCAATGCTATATTTTGATTCTGCCCGTCGGAAAGGAATATCAGCACGAACCACACCGTTGGCATCAGTCAAAACCACGGGGAATGTTTCAAAGAAGTTGGGCATGCGCCGAACACTGAGTTCTCTACCTTCAGCATCTGTAAATACTGCATGACCAAGCCAGCTCTGGGCAATACCATCGCCCTTGTCCATAGGACCAGAGCGGAACAAACCGCCTTTAGCTGGAGAATTGCCTATATAGTCATAAAAAGCCAGCTTTTCTGGGATTTGGGACCAAGCTTGTGACAAACTTGAGCCTGAAGCCACACTAGTTTGAACGCGTCGGTCAATTTCCTGCTGGAAATAACCCTGATCCCATTGATAGCGAGTTGGACCAAACAGTTCAATAGGAGTTGCGGCATTGCCGTACCACATTGTACCTGCCACCACAAAAGCAGCAAAGAAGACGGCAGCAATACTGCTTGAGAGTACTGTTTCAATGTTACCCATGCGTAGGGCTTTAAACAGTCGCTCTGGTGGGCGCACCGTCAAGTGAAATAAACCAGCAATAATACCGACAATACCGGCAGCAATATGGTGAGCAACAATACCACCAGGGTTGAATGGATTGAAGCCTTCTGGCCCCCATGCCGGAGCTACAGGTTGGACACTGCCTGTGACTCCATAGGCATCGGAAACCCACATCCCTGGCCCAAATAGCCCCGTCAGGTGAAAGGCACCAAAACCAAAGCAGAGAAGACCAGATAAGAACAGGTGAATGCCAAACATTTTTGGCAAATCGAGAGCTGGCTCCCCAGTGCGGGGATCCCTAAACAGTTCTAAGTCCCAAAAAACCCAGTGCCATACGGCTGCTAAAAACAACAGACCGGAGAGAATAATATGAGTAGCGGCAACGCCCTCAAATGACCAGACACCAACGTCTGTCACCGTTTCACCAGTAATGCTCCAACCACCCCAAGAATCAGTGACTCCTAGGCGTGCCATGAAAGGCATTACAAACATTCCCTGACGCCACATTGGGTTCAAAATGGGGTCGCTGGGGTCGAAAATAGCTAATTCATAAAGGGCCATTGAGCCTGCCCAGCCTGCCACGAGGGCAGTGTGCATTAAATGTACAGCAATCAAACGCCCTGGATCGTTCAAGACGACTGTGTGTACTCGGTACCAAGGTAGTCCCATTGACTACGCTCCTCCTCAGATTTTTTAGTTTTTGCTTCGACGCTTCTTTTTTATCGATTTTAGGATTTGTCGTTACTCGCCTAGATTTCGCCAAGGAAATTTGGGCGAGACAACTTGGATCTCCGGACTAGGGTCCGGGAAGCTGAGAGATTGCTTAAAAAATTGTAATGATTGTGAGGATTGATTGCAAGCAGATTTAAAAGCTATTAAAAATTAATCACAACATTTATGAATTTTTATTAACAAACCTTCCTAATTTCATGTTGATCAGGTACCTATTAATGTTTGTGCAGTTGCCAAGCGATCAATTGCTTGCTCAGCGGTAATCAGGCGTTTGAGTACAACTTGACCAATGGTCTGAGGAGACTTGGTAACAGCCTCAGTTGAAGGCTTAACTTCAACCATGAGAACAGCATCTTCAACCCGATAGAGCCACAATTTTTCCCCTTGCTCTATGATGCAAAGGTTAATTTGCTCTATTTCCGGTTGACGTCTCCAGGTACTCTCATTCCAGAGACCTCCGAACTCCCAAACGCGACCTACACTCCAGCCGTCAGACAAGAAGAAGTATTTCACTGAAATATTCGTGCAATCGTATCTGTGGGAATTATGCCCTTTCTTTAAGGTATTTAGGTAGTGCCGTCAGTTTTTTTTAGGGGTTAGACTTGAGAGAAGCATCGTACTTGCGCCAGTGTTTGCCCAATTTAAGGCACTTAAGCATGTTTATAAAAATCTATCAGAGTAATGCAGTAAATACTCTTCGCAAACTCAAGAGGGAATGGGGATATAATCTACACGATTTAGTTCGCAGTCTGACACAAAGACAGATTCTTGCTCAAGTAGTCAATAAGCAGGAAATTAGAGTAGTTGGCTTGAGACGCAGTGGAAATCACGCAGTTACTAACTGGGTCAAAGAACAACAAAGCAGTCAAGTATGGTATTTCAACAACATTCGACCAAAAGAAAATCGCTATCGTGTTTTATATCAACATTACCCCAAAGAACATTTAAGGAGAGAATCTTTAGGAGATTTTGCTAACAAAGATTGTTTAATTTATAGCTATGAAGACTGGGGTATTAAGCAGATAACTGACCAAAAAATTGAAAAAAAACATGATCTTTACTGGGGAAAAAGTGGTCTACGGCATGACTTACTCATCCTGAGAGACCCTTTCAATACTTTGGCAAGTAGACTTAAGAACGATTTTATAGAGGTAAAATCCCCGAACCAAACATTTATGGAGTTGTGGCTTGCCTATGCTAAGGAATACCTAGGAGAAACAAATTATCTAAAAAACAACAAAGTTTGTGTTAATTATAATCGGTGGTTTCTTGATATGAATTATCGAGAAAAAATAGCATCTCAACTAAACTTGGATTTTTCTGATGCAGGTATTAACCAAGTCAAAGCCCAGGGTGGTGGTAGTTCTTTTGAAGGACGCGAATTTGATGGCAAAGCAGTTCAAATGAAAGTTCTCGACCGCTGGAAAGTTTTTGCAGAAGATCCTCGTTACCTAAAGTTATTAGACAATGAAGAAGTTTTAGAATACTCAAAACGAATATTTGGACATATTCCAGGAACAGAAGTTTTATACATAAAATCAAATCCTGAATAGCTTAAATTTAAGCACTATGTATACTTATCTGTATACAGTTCTGAGCAGTGTTCAGATACTCTATGATATTGCCTGAGTTTTGGGTGTTGAACTACTATACTTACGAAATTATCTATTGCCGATGCAATTTATTCTGTAGTAATACTTAAGTATCACTACAGAAATCCACTATTATCTAAAATAAAAATCGTAATCACTAATTAATGATACAATCCTTAAGCGCCATAAATGATAATAACGACGCCTATATTTACCTAGCTTACTGAGTAATTTTTGTAAAAAGTGTTGCCTGGGGTACTCAATTTGTTTTTGCTTCTCAAAAAATATCAGTTTTTCATTTTGAGCTGCCTGACCCCTTTGCATTTTTGTTTTTTCTATCCTATCTTTGAAGAAAGAAATCTCCTTCAAGGAATCAAATCTAACAGAAAAACCCACTTTAGCGGCAGCTAGCCCTATAGCGTTACCTTCTCCGTGGTAAATACCATTCAATTCAAAATAATTGGCAATCATGCCCCATTGTTTAATAAATTCATCCTCAACACCAGAATCCCTAGTAACTACAAACATAAATTCATTGACGAATTTTACATCTTCTAAATTCAAATCTAACTTTGTAGCTATTTTCTTGATTAAGTTTAAAAAATTATCTCGCTTGCGATTCTGGGTGAGAATACTGCAACCAGTTTTGGCTGTTATTCCTGGGGGCCACTCCAAATTATCTGGAACCCGATCAAGGATACGCACATTTGAATCAACAAATATGCAAGCATTAAATAGAGATATAGCTTTGGCAATCACAAACCTTTTATCGTGGTAAGTTCCCACGCTACTTTGTTGATGCCAAAAGGCTAGTACATTAGGATAAGTGTTAAATTCTTCTGGTTTATCTGTCAAAACCACTAAGGGAGTGTTAGGCGAGTACTTTTCTAAATCTCGCGCCAATAAAGTTGTCAGAGAACGATACTTACTACCCAAAGCAAGGGTACAGAAACAAAAGTCTTTTACCGGTTGACTTGTCACTTACTAAACTCCTTAATCAGGAAAACAAAATTTGACCCTTATTACTGGAAAAAGTAATATAATGTACTACATCAAAAGTATAACAATTAAAATTCAAGAAGCCATCCTTACTGATAGAATTATAAATTTGATTTAAATTTGACCATGCATTCTTCACTAGAATTCCAAGATGCCTTTGATGTCATCGTCGTGGGTGCCGGTCACTCGGGTTGCGAAGCTGCCCTTGCCTCTGCTCGTTTAGGCTGCAAAACCCTGCTTTTGACCCTTAACCTAGACAAAATTGCTTGGCAACCTTGTAACCCAGCTGTGGGTGGACCAGCCAAATCTCAACTTACTCATGAAGTGGATGCCTTAGGTGGAGAAATTGGCAAAATGGCTGACCGCACCTATCTACAAAAACGGGTGCTAAACTCCTCAAGAGGTCCAGCCGTTAGGGCATTGCGGGCGCAGACAGATAAGCGTGAATACGCCGCTCTCATGAAAGGGATTGTCGAAAATCAGGAAAACTTGAGAGTCCGTGAAGGCATGGTCACGGATTTAGTACTAGGCCCCAATCAGGAAGTAATCGGCATTGAAACCTACTTTGGCGTTGCTTTTCAGGCTCAGGCTGTAGTGCTAACTACGGGCACTTTCCTGGGCGGATGCATCTGGGTAGGCAACAAATCGATGTCAGCAGGGCGTGCTGGGGAATTTGCCGCAGTTGGTCTAAGTGAAACCCTCAACCGCCTTGGCTTTGAAACTGGACGCCTCAAGACGGGAACACCAGCACGGGTAGATAAACGCTCCGTCGATTATAGCCGCATGGAACCCCAACCAGGGGATGAGGAAGTGCGTTGGTTCAGTTTTGATCCTGAAGTTTGGGTGCCACGGGAGCAGATGTATTGCTATCTCACCCGCACCACAGCCCAAACCCACCGCTTAATTAGGGAAAACCTCAATCTATCGCCAGTGTATGGTGGTTGGGTAGATGCTACCGGACCGCGTTACTGTCCCAGTATTGAAGATAAAATTGTGCGCTTTGCTGATAAAGAAAGCCACCAAATCTTTATTGAACCGGAAGGACGAGATATTCCTGAACTATATATCCAGGGATTTTCCACTGGTTTACCAGAACAATTACAATTACAGATGTTGCGCACCCTCCCTGGATTAGAAAATTGCCAAATGCTACGCCCAGCCTATGCTGTTGAGTATGATTACTTGCCAGCAACCCAGTGCTACCCCTCGCTAATGACCAAGAAAATAGAAGGGTTATTTTGTGCAGGGCAGATTAATGGTACCACTGGTTATGAAGAGGCTGCCGCTCAAGGAATTGTTGCTGGTATTAATGCTGCACGCTATGTCCAGAATCAGGAAATGGTGATCCTTCCCCGCGAGCAGAGTTATATCGGCACCTTGATTGATGATTTGTGTACCAAAGACCTACGAGAGCCTTACCGGATGCTGACTAGCCGCTCCGAGTATCGGCTGCTGCTGCGATCAGATAATGCGGACCGCCGTCTGACTCCTTTGGGGCGACAGTTGGGATTAATTGATGACCGCAGGTGGGAGTTATACCAACAAAAACAAGAGAAAATTGCTTTAGAAAAAGAGCGACTCCAAAATCTGCGGGTTAAAGAGCATGAGGAACTCGGACAAGCAATTGCTGCTGATACCAAACAAAGAATTAAAGGCTCAATCACCCTAGCTGACTTATTGCGTCGTCCTGGTTTCCACTACCTCAATCTTGACCACTATGGACTGAGTAATCCCACTCTCCATCAGTCAGAGCAAGAAGGAGCAGAAATAGACATCAAATATTCTGGTTATCTCCAGCGTCAGCAAAAACAAATTGACCAAGTTGCCCAGCACGCCCATCGGCACCTACCGCCAGATTTAGATTATGCCAAGATTGAAACCTTGTCGAAGGAGTCTCGCGAAAAGTTGGCGAAGGTAAGACCTTTAACAGTTGGTCAGGCTTCCAGAATCGGCGGCGTTAACCCAGCTGATGTTAATGCTTTGTTGATTTATTTGGAAGTACAGTCGCGCCGCGTCGGTGATGTCATGGCGCACTAGGACGAGGAAACTGTTAATCTGAGCGAGAGGAAATGCTTTAGAGTGTATTGTTGTGTAGCCACCAGAGTGAGCAATCCATGTCTCAGGATGTCAACACTAATCAAAAAACAACAGAGCATTTGAGTGCTTCTACTTCAATCAAACCTTGGTCGGCAGAGTCGGCTGCTGACGAATTGATGGATGATTTATTTGCCGATATTGACCGCATTTTGGAAGGGGGGAGCAAATTACCAACAGAGCCTATCAAGCCAGAATATGTTTCCTTGAATTCAATCGCGATTCCTAAACTCAAGATGCCACCAAAGGTGGTACCCACTCCAGAACCACAGACCCAGCAGGATAATCAGCCCCATGAATCAACTGATGTTACCCTGGTAAAATCCTCGCAGACGAATACACTTAAGGCGTCCAGTTCCAGAGATCAATGGTCAGTTTGGTATTGGTTAACTCTAATCTTGCTGATTGGGGTAGCGGCAGGGGCTGTAGCAATTGTTCTGCTGCTCCACCGCCAAGGAAAATTAACCTTGCCGAAGTTTCTGAACTTGCCAGCTTCCCTATCTACTCAAAATCAACAGCTTTCTGCCGCTGATGCTCAGTTTATTAGCTACATGCTGCGATCGCTAGAAGTAATTGAACGCAAGGGTGAAACTCAAGAACAGGCAAAGGTAATTGTTCCTCCTGTCAGTATACCCAAACAGCTGCCAGTTCCTACTGTGGAAAATAGTTCCCCTGCTCCTAAGCCAGTACCGACTGTTTTCGAGAGAGTTTACATCCCTTACCCAGTAGAGCCGCCCCAAAAACCCCAAGCTCCAGCAGCACTCCCGCCAGCAGCAAGCCCTACTGTGACGGCACCCTCGCCAATACCAAGCCCTACTGTGACAGTACCCTCACCAGCAGCAAGCCCTACTTTGACAGCACCTTCGCCGATACCAAGCCCCTCTGTTGAGGCTTCTCCTCAAGACTTAGCATCAGTGCCTAGAGTTGTAGAGGCTTCACCAGCTGCGACAATAGCTGCAACAGCTGCCCAACATACTTTGGTGGGATTGGTAGAAATTAGTGAAATTGACAATAGTGAAAGTGACAAATCTGCTGCTTTGTTTGATATTGATGGTATCACCAAGAGAATTTTTGTTGGCGAATATATTGGCACTAGCGGCTGGACTTTAGTATCTGTAGCTAACGGGGAAGCGGTGATTCGGCGTAATGGCGAGGTTCGTTCTATTTACGCAGGGCAGAAGTTTTGAACAAGAAGTATCTGAGTAATGAGCTAATATTTAAGGAGTTTAATTTTTGGAGTAAATATAAAGCTATTTTATCAATGGTGTAAAACAGTTTACACGCTATCGTTGACACTCCGGCATGATACTAATACAATAGCATTTAGTTTAGATACATCAAATGCTGATGTATCTAAAGGTAAAAAAGCAACTGAAATTATGCTCTTAGCTTTCTAGCTGGTATCCTGCATTAAAAAAATAAGGCAATTAAGTGCCCTGTAATGTCGTGAGCAAGAAGGACAGCTAGCTGTATAGCTATTTGCTTGAGGATTTCGTCTTCTTCTTTCATGGTCATTACATTGTAAAAATCAATACGAAAAAACTTACAAAGCATTGCTAATGCAAAGCATCACTAGAATTTATGATTCTTATGATTCTTTACATAGCTAGTTTTGTAGTTTTGTCCTATCTGCTTGTCAGTGCAAGCTTGGCAAGTATAGAGGTACTGCTATTACAGCCTCCTGTAAGTAAAATAGGCAAAGGAACGTAGGTAAGTAGTATCAATACTATTCAAGTGGGGCTGGGCGCTTCCCCCACTGTAAAAAGCTCCCTGTGGGAAAGATTGAGTACCACAAAGGAAGTTTTAGCATCCTAGCGGAGCCAGAAGCCTACAATACTTTTCGAGTAAGTTAGATGTAGGTACCTCACCAACTTAGGAGTCCCGACAGTGGGTTTATTTGATGATTTAAATCGGTTTCTTGAAAACCGCCTAGAGGAGTTTTTACGCAATAATCCCCATTTAGAACTACAAGCCTTAGAAGAACAACTGCGAGAGCAAGAAAAAGACACACTGCGGTTAATTGCTGACTTACAGGTACAGAGTAAACGCTTACAGGATGAAATTCTCGCCATTGCTCAAGACATTCAGCGCTGGCATCAAAGAGTTGAGAAGGCAAAAGCTAACAACAGAGAGGATTTGGCTAGAGGTGCTCAGGAGAGAGAGGCAGCTTTACTGCGCCAAGGGAATCAGCGTTGGGGACAAATGGAAGGGGTAAAACAGCAAATTACACAAGCTAAGCAACTACTAAATCAGATTCAACAACGTCGGCAGGAAGTGCAAGCAAAAGCAGCCCAAGCCAAGGCAGCTAAAGCTAGTTATCAAGCCCAGCAGCGCTGGGAGACATCTGGCTGGAACCAAAGTAGCAATTACACTTCCTACAGTCATTCAGATCCCTTAGAAGAAAAATTCCAGCGCTGGGAAACAGAAGACGAATTGGAGCAGATGAAGCGGAATGTAAAGGGCTAGTTACCTTAACGGAGACTCATCTAAGGGAATCAGTCGCCCTTAATTTTCTACAGCTTTTATCAGGTTTGAGTAGGTTTTTCGTTATCTATTAGCAGCTCCTCTACTATCACGTCTTACATCTGGGCAATAGGCTTTATCCCTGCTTCCCAAGGAAATAATACGCAGTCCTTCGTCTGTTATGCTCTTAGCTACATTCGGTGTCTCTATCATGCTTAGTTCCACAGCTAGAACACTCCCAATGTCTTACATCAATGGAAGGTCGCTAGCAATCTTGATTTTTACAAAGAAGTAAGCTGCATCCCACGTCTTTTAAGCGTGGGATGTAGCGTTAAGGCTTTCAAGCCGCGTTAGCTGTTTGGTTGATCCTCGATTGTAGACATACTATCATTATTAAAAGGGTTGGGAAATAAGTAATAAGTAATAAGTAATAAGTAATAAGTAATAAGTAATAAGTAATAAGTAATAAGTAATAAGTAATAAGTAATAAGTAATAAGTAATAAGTAATAAGTAATAAGTAATAAGTAATAAGTAGTACAAGGGTATTTAGTGATTGTTTGGATTACCCACAAATATTTTGTAAACAATTAATATTTGTGGGTAACATTTAGTGGTTGATATAAATAATTGTCTTGATTCAATTCACAATTTTATGATGTGGTTCACGGAGAGTTATTATATTGGCTGATGTATTTGTATTGGTGTTTTTTTCATAGGTAACACAACCGTTAAGCAACAATGATAGTAAGACACTAGCGACAGCTATTGATAAAAAATCACCGATTTTTAAGTGATTGAAGGAAGACTTCTGTTTAGAATTGGGATAGACAGCTGTTTTAGAATTGCTGGTATCTGTAACAAAGAGGGAGGATTCTTTTTTACAGTTGAGGCAGACAACTCTACTGAAATCGTCGGCATCTCGAACAAGGATGCAAGAGCCTATGCACTGATTCTGAGATTTTTGATTACGCACATTAACCCCCTTGGCAGAAGTAGTTGCTTGTTTAAATCGCTGGTTACTTCTTACTAGGTTTTGCTTGCCAGAGCCTATTCAGTTTTAGCTACTAGCTCCAGTGATACGAGTTGACAAGTTGTTGACAAAGCTTAAATGCAAACTTGACAAAGTTCGGCTTAATCTGGGAAAATCTACCTTAGGATTAGTTACTTATGGTCTTCTAGGAGAGAATATATTTTTAATTCTTAAGAAGACCCATTGGATGGCTTTGCCTACAGTAATTATGTCTTTCTGCAACTCTTCATCCAGTGATACTACTACCTGAGTTCCAGAACCTATTAGCAGTGCTAAGGCCCCATCTTCCCCTATCAAGTCCATTAACTTTTCATTGAAGAGAGCCTTAATTAGCACACTAGCGATTAAGACAACCCCGCCAATCCCCCAAGCTATTCGGAGGAAATCATCTCCTTGGACAGGGCTTTTTTTGCGATATGAACGTATCAAGCAAACAAATCCGATGAGAATAGAGCAGATTATGATCCGGATTTGTGCAGGACTCATTCTTAGCTATTGTTTTCTTGGTATAGCGGCTGATCCGATGGTACATCATCACTAGACTTAGCCCTAACAGCAGCCAAGCCAGCACTTCCACCTATCACTGCTCCAATCACTGTTCCTACAGGAGAAAAAGCTGAACCGATAATTGTACCGAGTGAAGCTCCTCCTAAGGCAGCTACACTAGCAGCTTTACCAGCTACAAAAGAAGCAGATTCACTCGCTTCCTTTACAACAACCTTAGTTTCATCAGTCACGGTCAATTACTCCTCATAACATTCTATTATACATATTATCTCACAAAAATCGTGAAACTGCATAGGCTCAAAACCCCAGCACATAAGTAGTTGAGTCTCAGATAACCTCGGAAATCAATCCTCTCTCCCACTCTCTTCGTCAACAAAACTGCATAGGCTCAAAACCCCGGTATCTAAGTCAGGGTAGAGGTTAAGAACCCATCATAATGGTTAATAAACGTACAGGGCTTCAACCAACTAACTTTGAGGTTTTGCCAATGGTAGACGCCGTTCCTATATTAAAGCTAAATTAGTGAGGCATTATACTAATGATGCGGATAATTGGTGAACAGCAAACGACCAAGACAACTATGGTTGATGCCTCAGGATCATCCAAATACTGGACAATGCTGATTATTGATCCAGCTAGTCAAGGCAAAGGGTACAGATACCAGTCTCTTAGCAAAGCACAAAGCTTTTTCCAAAATCTAATTACACAGTTTAATACTTCTAGAGGAATTCTAGAGTACTCAGAGGCAGATATCCAAAATTGTCTACTACTCCAGTTTCGGGGGAAAGATGATAAAGTTTCCAGGTTAGCTGGGCTTTGTCTTCGCTGCTATGTCTCCCACTTTATTCTGGAAGCTTGTAAAAAACTTGCTAGTCAGTTCGCTGCTAGTGGAAGATTTACTTATCGTGATTTACTTCCTTTGGCTCTAGACGATGATGGCAAAAAGCTAATTATTCTGCACGGCGAAGCTCAAATTCAACACACTTTCAATGAGAAGGGTGAAATTCGACGAGGAAGTTACGATGTTTTTGGTGTTGAAATTCTGCGAACATACAATCTGAACTCAGAAAGTAAACTTAGTCTAAGAAATTGGACCCATCTCCAAACCAAACAACACCCACAAATCAAAAAATTCCTATCACAGTTTGGATTGAAGGTTCTCAGTGATTGGGCATTGTTCAATAAAGTGGGAAAACAACAGTTTGAGCAGCTATCAAAGCGCGATCGCGATCTAGTAGAATCCTTCCATACAGTCTATCGTCGTGATCGACGTCTACAGCCGCGTAATGGAACAAGAAGAGCTCCGGATCCCACCGAAGTGCAACTCCGGGAAATGCTCTGCTTTTTGCAGAAAAAAGGTGTCAATATCAACTCTATAAACAAGTTGATGATAGAACTCAAAAGAGTAGCAAAGCTTCTGCAAGATTATGATATTTGGAGCCGTCGAGGCTCTCCTCTAGCGGAAGCTTTGGAGAACTTAAATCCTGAGACTGGAGATTACTTCGAGTCACCGAAACTAATTGATAACAGTCAATTAGGAGGCTTAGAGAGGATAGAACAAAATGAACTCTATGGGTTCCTACATTGGGGAATGATAGAAGTTTTAGACCAGGCAATAGAGCAAGGTTTGCAGAAACACATTGCCTCTGTTAAAAAACGCCCTAGGTACGCTCCTCTAGCCAAAAAAGTCATCTCAGGTTTCCGATTACTTTACTGTCAGGGTATGTCTCTTGGCAAGATTGCTGAGGCTTTAGGCATGGGGAATCAGTCCAAAGCTAGTCGAGTATTGGAGCCACGCCAACTGCTCAGTAAGATTAGGTCTCTGAGTGTAGAGAAATTTTATCGGCTGCTTTTAGACAAATTTCAGGGTTTTATTGAACAGGAGGAGCTTGCGACTAATCGAGACGCTTTGAACAATCTTAACCAAGAAATAGAATTTTTCTTGGACGACAAAATTTTTGAGGAGGCAGCAGCTGAAATTAGTACATCTAAAAATCGTTCAATGAACAGTTTATATGCCCAGCGGATTTGCTGTTATTTAGAAAAATTGGAGAAGACGAATGATTAGTAAATCTGTTGATTTAACTGACTTGAAAATGTTACAACCGGAACTTGTAGAACTTGAAAGTAATGATTTTGACTTCGCCAAAAAGATCAGCAACCAAGTAAGCGGCGAAGTACATCAATGGCAGACCTATATAAATACTCTGGCACTGCTTAGTTTTAAACAATGGCTGAGTGAACGGGTTGATGATCTAGAAATTAACCATGAAAAATGTTCAATCTTCCAGCCCTATGTTCGGGATATCAATGCTGTTTGCAATTTAAGAGTTGGTGAATTTAAGCTGTGCTTACTGGCTAAAGAAAGCATGCTTGATGAACTCGTAGTTATACCTAAAATTGCCTTTGATTCCCCAGAGTTATCTGCTCATTTCTACGTAGTGATTGAGATAGCAGAAGAGCCGGAAGAAGCTATTATTCGTGGTTTTGTTTGCTACGATCAGCTAGATAAGTATCGGCAAGCTAAGAGTTTACAGGAATGGAATGAATTAAGTTACAAGTTGCCCCTATCTTTATTTGATCCTGAACTTAACCATTTACTGCAATACTTACGTTTCCTGAAACCCAAGGCAATTCCTCTGCCAACTATCTCAGCTGAGGTTGAGAGTCACGGTTTAAAAGAATTAGTAAGTTCATTGCCTCAAAAAGTCATAAATACTGCTAGATGGTTGCAAGGTGAAATGGATGAGTTAGCAGAGAATCTTTCATGGCAACTGCTTCCTCCCTCCACTTTTGCGCCTGTAGGGATGCGTCGTTCTTTGCGTCGCACAGTTGACCAACAACACAATAAGTATCAAGACATTGCTAGAAAATTAGCACAACAGGAAAAATTAATCATTCCTCCTGAGGCTCGTGGCTCTTGCAAAGAATTTAACTTAGATGAAATTACTTTGCAATTATCTGTGGTTACTTGGTCTTATCCAGAGCCAACTTCAGAAAAAACTGGGGAATGGGTATTGCTGTTGATTCTCGAAGCCTTGTCTGAGGGTATTTTGCCCACTGGCACCAAACTACGAGTTAGCTCACGAGCAAGTTTAGTTTCTGAAGATGTTTCCCAAGGTAATCCCTATCTTCATACAGCTGTTCTAGGCTACTGTGATGAAGCTTTTGTCGTCACTATCGCTTTGAGTAATGGAAGCACAATTACCTTAATGCCGTTTGCCTTTGAGCCAAGCTAATAATTATGACATCTAGAATTATTTTCAGACTTAATATTTGGCAAGCTGACAAGTGTTGTGTCTTTCAATTACGCTGTGGAGAAGGACAGGAACTTTCAGATACGCTGGAATATCCAGAAGAACTAACCGTACAGTATGAAGCATGGAGAAAAATCTACCTTGGATTATACCTTGGATTATACAAAAGATTGCGAGGAAGAAAACTATCTGGAGGAGATTTAGATCCATCTTCATTAGTTGACTATGGTCATGAATTAGAGGAAGCTAGAGCTAAATTTATCGATACCTTTCAACGCTGGTTAGCTCAGCTACGAGAAATTCGAGAAAAGATTCAAAATAAGATTCACACAGTTGCTCAAAATCTTTCCCAGTCAGGGGAAAAAGAAGTAACTCGCCCAACAGTTGATATTTTTATTGCTTGTAATTCTATTGATTTAGGACGTCTTCCTTGGGAAACTTGGGAGTTAGTGCCAGAAGATTTACCATCTGAAATCCTTCCCACTGACATCCTTCGTATTGCCCGGATTCCCATTGCCACTCGTCAAGAATATGTGGAGTCTCACTCCCATTTACGGAGTGGCAAACCTCGAATTTTAGTAGTTTTGGGGGATAACACTGGTTTAGATTTGGATGAGGATAAGCAAACTGTCAAGGCGCTCAAGCGCGTTGCCCAGTTCAAATTTTTCGACTGGCAGCAGCAAGATGGTGTAGAAAATCTTAAAGCAGCGTTGGCAAATGAAATTGCTGATGAACGAGGTTGGGATGCTCTATTTTTTATGGGGCATAGCAATGAAACGGAAGTCACTGATGGAGAATTGGCAATTGCTCCTAATACTTATGTGTCAATTGATCAGATTAAGGATTATCTGAGCACTGCCAAGGAGAATGGACTTCGGTTTTGTTTGTTTAATTCCTGTGAAGGTTTACAGATTGCTAACCGCTTGGCTAATTTAGGTTTGCAAGTGGCGGTGATGCGAGAGCCTATTTATGATGATGTGGCTCATGTCTTTCTGCGGCAGTTTTGTCAGGAGTTAGCTAGGCATGAAGATGTACATAATGCGATGTTGACTGCTTGCTGGCATTTACAGCATGTGGAGAGGTTTGTTTATCCTTCTGCTTATTTAATTCCTTCGTTTTTTAGTCCCTATGGTGCAGAGCCGTTTCGGTTTGAGCGTTGGGGTTGGAGGAAAATCATTCGGCAATGGATGCCGACGCGGGGAGAGGCAGTTACCTTGGGAGTAGTTATACCGCTTAGTCTAATTTTTGCAGTCCATGATTTATTGTCAGATTTCCGATATTCAGCCCAGGCTGTTTATCGTGATGTAACTAATCAAAGAGGTGAGTTGCCAGACGGTGTGTTACCACCAGTTAATTTAGTAAACATTGATGAAGAGTCAGTTCACTGGGGGATTGAAACAATCACAGATTTTAAACCAAAACCAATGGATAGGCAATTACTAGCTCAGTTAGTCACACGGCTATCAGAGTTGGAAGTTAAAGTTATTGGCATTAATTATATCCTGTACAAACAAACACAAGCAGACAAAACCCAAAAGCTTGCTGACTCCATTCAATCTGCTGTCAATGAACAAGGAATTTGGTTTGTTTTCAACAAAGGACAATTCCCAGTATTTTCTAAAATTGCCAGTCCAAACTGGAGCTTGCAAGGCAAGGAGAGCTTTTTACCCTGGGATCTTGAACAACCTAGTGATACAACCTGTACTGATCCTTGTCCTTTTGCCTATCTGCTAGCACTATCCCATATTCTCAGTCAGGAAAGCTCATTGGCTAATGAGCCACAATCAAACCTGCAAAATCAAAGCAAAACAAATTTTCAGGAAGAATTGAGTGACTATCTCAAAACTGAAAATGCTTCTAGTGAGCTGGGAAATTTCCTTAAGCAAGCAAAATCTCCTTTTTGGTTGCGTCCTATTATTGATTTCTCTATTCCTAATGAAAATGTATACAATACTCAAAGTGTATATAAACCTATTTCCGCTAAAGATTTACTGGAGCGTGATTCATCCGATCTAGAATTACAAAAACTAAAAGGTGGGATTACAATTATTACATCTGGTGACTATAAAGAAGCAGGTGATCAAGCCGACGATTATTACTCACTTCCTCTGGCTTTTAAATATTGGTGTTTTTCTCATAGTCTCAAAACCCAGCAATTAAATAAATGTCCCCAGAATATAACTGGAGGTGAAATTATTGCCTATATGATTAACCATCATCTTAACCTATTATCACAGAACCATAAAAATGTTATTCCTGCTCCTTATCTAATTCCTGGATTTATGATCATAGCTATAGCAGCTTTTCTAGGAAAAGGGGCCACTCTTAGGCTAGCAAAACTGCAACGCAAACAACACAAAGGATTAATATTTGCATTGGTTGGTTCAACAGCTCTTTATGGAATAGTTGTTTTCCAGATTTATATCTCTGTTTCTCTTTCAATTCCTTTGTTCTTGCCATTGTTAACATTTTGGATTTATATCCTATCGTTTTTGAAGAGGAAGTACAGTGCGTAGATTTTTTCGAACAGATTCTCTATTCGCGATTTCTGTCGTCACTTTTGCTAGTATCTATTGGACAATTACAGGTTTTTCTGTTTCAGCTTCACCAGATTTAGAAGAAAGTTTAGGATCTGATTTAAATAAATCTGGAGAGGCAACAATTAGTAAAAATAATGGAGAAAAAGATAAAAAAAAAAGAAAAAGTATATTAGAAAGATTGAGTGATTTTATACATGGAAAACGGAGGAGGATTGATAATCAAGGAGGGAGAAAATTTTGTTTAATTACTCCTAACAAAGACTCAATTATTACCTGGAGTAATACACCTGTGTTTGCTTGGCAGGGAACCGCAGCAAACATTAGAGTGTGGACTTATGACAAAGAAAGTGACGAAGAAATTACAATGTGGTCTTATGAATTAACCTTAGATGATAATAAAAAGCAGAGTGTACCTTATAACTATAATCATGATCCTAAAGCAAAAATGCTAGAGCAAGGAAAAGAGTATGATTACTCGATAACACCAGGAGAAGTAAGAGATCAAAGAATTGAAGTTAGCAAGGAGCAAGAACCCTTTGAATCGATATTTAAGTTAATGGAACTTCATGATTATGAAAAGATTGAAGAGGAACTCAAAGTCATAGAGACAAATGGGTTTAATGAACTAGACAATCAAGAACTTAAAGGTATGACTGAAAAAGAAAAAATTGCTATAAAACGCGCTCTTTTCTTTAAAGACAAAAAAATTGAAGAAGAAAACTTGTTCTTAGATTTTGCTGGAGAATTATTCTCAGCTGAAGTAGAGTCAGAACTATTTACAAGCTATCTTCAGCAACTTCGCGCTATATTCTGTGAAAAAAACAAGCCTGAAGAAACAAACTCTCAAAACTGATTATAGACAAGATGGTCGTAAACTAGAATTATCTGAAGCTTTCTTACCAAGGTTTACCAACTATCGTAAACCATGACCATTTAGAAGGGTGAGATAAATCTTTATCATTATTCTCTAGTTGTTCGGCTAATTTTTTAGGTATTTTTACAGCATTCTTAAGCCCTGGTACTTTTAACTTACCATCCTTTCCATACTCTGAGTAGAGTTTCCCATCCTTTATGTAAACAAATTTCATATTGAGTTGCGCCTTTCGTAAAGCTTCTGCTATGGTAAGTTTTTTAGATGGTTTATAAAATTCTTCAGGCTCTGAAATTGCCCTTAACTCTATCTCATAATCCAGATTTTCCTTTAACTCTGCATTCTTTAACTCTAAAAAGAATAGTATCATTAGTACTGCTGTTTCTGACTCCAAGACTTTAGCCATACTTGCTAACACTGACTTTACTCTTGCTTCATAAGCAAATCCAGCAAAACCTAATTCAGCTTCTTCGTCTCCTAAAGCAGTCTGACAGGCATCGAGTACCAATAATTCTACGGGATGCTTATCAAACTTTAATTCTTTTCTGATTTCATCAAGTTTCAGCTGCTCTTCTCCTGAAAATTGAATATAGGATTGTTTCTTTGAACCTTTTTTAAATTCTGCATGGGTTGCTAGATAAACAACTTGAAATTTTTGTTTGCTTTTTAACATTAGTTGTAATCGTTTTTTTGTAAATTCTTCGTTTAGAAAAACTTCCACTATAATTTTCTCTTCTTGTCTTTGACTCCAAAGTTCTTGAATAACACTTAACCTTTCTGGTACAGTTTCTAAATTGTCTAATTCTTCTGGAAAAAATTCAGTTCCCATCGCTAAGAGCGGATAACTACTGGCTTCTTCATAGCTAGTATCAGTTAGACTCACGCTAGGCATGATACCAAGACTGTATTTTTCTATAAGAAATTCCCCGTTTTTATTCTGGATAGCTGCTACTGGTAAGGAACGCAATCGCTTATCCATCACAAAAACTAAATTGTCAATTTTTTGTTGCTCCAAATGATATTTTATTGGTGTAACTAGCAATTCATAAAACTTATGGGAATACTCCATGTTTTTATACTGAGTATTCTTCATGCGTCTCTCAAACCGATTAGCTATATTATCTACATATTTTCTTGTTACATCACTAACATTTTCACCAGTAGTAACTCCCTCTAAAACAACTTTACCTCTAGCAGTTACCGCAATAAGTACCAATTTGTCATCATCACTTTCCTCTTCAGGCAAAAATTTCCTAATAGCCCAGTAATTAATTGCTGTTTCTTGAGAAGAAAACTCCCATTCTACTTTGCTCGAATCTAATTCTTCTTTTGTTTCTTCTGAACTATTAATCCGTTTTGCTAAATCTTGCACATCTGTATCCTTAGACAAGAAAACAGCATAGATAATTGCTGGTTTAACACCAGTCAACTTTTCAATTTTTCTCAATTCATTTCTAATATCACTCAGAGTTTTAATCTCAGTCTCACCACGTCGTCCAAAATAATCCTCCACTTCACGAGTGAAAACTTCTTCAATTTCACCGACGATTCTCTCAATTTCTGAACTAGGATCAGATTCTGGAGGGAGTTGAGCTAACTGTCGTCCTAACAGCTCATTTTCCTCGGGTAAAGGTATCGTTGCTGGCTCCGAAGTAATAATCTGAATCTCACTAGGAGGATCTCCCTGAGAAAAAGGCCCAGGAAAAGACTGCGGCGGCAAAATTGAATTATCAACACCAGTGGTAATTGCTCCAGCCGTACCATTTAAAGAGGCATCCCCAACCTCAAATGGTACATTGCGATCGCCACCATCATGTTCAATCCTAACTGAGCCTCCTTGCTCACCACCAGCAGTAGAAATACTAGCAGTTATCCCATTTTGATCTTCAAAAGTATCCGTTGCCCGGAAAAATCTACCTGTTGTTATATCGATATCACCACCACTACCATTACTTCCACCTTGGGCATTAATTGAGACAACTTCAACATCACCGCTAGGATCAAGACTGACATTGCCACCATCACCTTCACTGCCGCTACTATTAATCACACCAGTATTAATAGAAACTTCGGCTTGAATCTCAATATCACCACCACTAGTACCAGCAGTATTCAATTCCCCAGTAACAACGGAACTATTCTCACTAGTAATACGAATGTCACTACTTGGACTGAAAATATCACCCGTTGTTACCTCTTGATTAGCTGAGATAGTAATCGTCGCATTATCAGTACCCAAGATATTGCTACCCGTCGTATCAATAGAACCATCACCCTCTGGCGATCGCAATTCTACAGGATCACTAAAAGTAAGATCACCACTCAGAGTAATCTTACCACTACCGTCTTCCCTACCAATTGCGATCGCACTAAAGCCGTCTTGCAGCTGATTCAACTGTGTACCTAGCTGAATAGATTGCGATGATGCTGAAGGCTCAATAAATAAATCCCCTGTACCGGAAACTTGACCACTAAAATCTATCTCATCTCCAATTAGAGTTAGATTACCAGTTTCACCTCTTATATCACCACTAATACTCGCACCGTTATTAAAAATTACAGTATCAGCTTCACTACCACCGGTGAGGTTTTGAATCAGACGAAAACTAATACCGTCGATATCGCCTCTATCGATACCAGTAAGATTCCAGATATTTTCGGTGTCACTCCCAATCAGAGTGTTACTTCCACTACCACCATCAATACTGCTAGTAGTGCCGCCATCAAGAATGAAACTATCGTCACCTCCACTACCATCGATACTAGTAACCCTGCCGCCGTTGCTGAAGGTAAAACTGTCACTATCGCTGCCGCCGATAAGATTAGAGAAGTTATTGAACTCTAAAGTCTCACTACTACCGTTAACAATACGCTCAATATTGCCACTGTTGAGACTATTAATATTCCAGATATTGGCAGTATTAGCCCCAATTAAAGTACCGGGAGCATCTGAACCAATAATTTGCTCAATCCCTCCTGCCTGAATTATTTCTAGATTTACTACTAAGGGTTGAGTAAAAGCAGAATAGTCCAGTTGATCAATACCGCCACCCCCTGTAATCGTGCCATTGAAATTGATACCATCGTTGAATTTAAAGGTATCGTCTGAATCACCACCTTCGAGATTACCAAAACCATCCAAGGCAAACTCCACACCATTGGGTATGACTAAATTTCCTTGATTGGAGTCCGTAATATTGAAAATGATATTTCCATCTTCGTCAGGATTAATTTGGTTAGGCCCAACCAAAGTTGCTGCTGCGCCTCCTTCAATGATGACGGGCACTTGAAAGGGAGTTACACTGTTATCCGTCAAATTAGGATCAATTATGAAGCGACCAGTACTTTCTTGACTGCCAACAGTAATTGAAGAAAAGTTAGATTCTCCAGATTGCCCCGTTTGTTGTAAATTATTTAATTCATCCCTTGTGATTTCCAGAATTCCAGAATTTCCGTTGTCAGTACCACCAATAGCAATATCTTGACTAAGAGTAGAGGGTTTTAATATAAGCTCACCATTACCCTCACCTTGATTATCTAACCTCTGTATTGTGCCAATATTAATTTCATCGCCAGTCAGGGTAATATCTCCACTACCTTCTGCTCCCCAGGAATCAATGTCAATACCATTTAGGAGAGCAATCTCGCCATTTTCAGAAGTTAGTTCAATATCCCCAGCAGTACCGTTCGTTGAAAACGAAATCAGACGTTCTTCTATAGTAATGTCACCATTGGCAATTACTTTGATTGCTCCACCATAACCCTCCCCTCGTGAAATTGTACTAAGAACCAGCGACTCAATATTACCCCTGGGAGCTATTAGTGTTATATTTCCACCACCTTCAGTACTATTATTTCCTGCACTAGTACTTAAGACGCCTCCAGTGGTGATGTTTCCATTTTGGCTATTAATAGTAATATCTCCACCATTTTCTTGTTGACCAGAACTAAGTTGACCAGTATTTACATCCAAGTTTGCAGAAATCGTTATATCTCCATCATCGGTGAAGATGCTATCGCCACTATCCATAAAAAAAGAACCACCTTCTGCAATAAAGGTGATTGAATTTTCACCAATTTCTAGTCGATTATTTACTAAATTTTCAATTGTAATATCATTACTCGCTTCTAGAAAAATATCAGCTGGCTGACTTTCCAGAGTACTTTCACTGATTGTTATCTCATCATCGGGAAAATCACCTATAAAAATATCCGGCAAGGCATCCTCAACACCAGGGGGACTATCATTATCCACACCCGATATAGTGATATTCCTTGGGTCAAGCAATAAAGTCCCAACACTACCCACCTCAGCACCAAGATCAACCCTACCCCTAAAAATCAAATTCTCCTTACCTGATACTTCTGCAAAGCCACCATTGCCAGAAGTCAAACCACCACGAGCACTAATATTTCCATAAAACCCAGTTACCTCATCTGCCCAAACAATTACTCTACCGCCATCACCACTAGTAATAGCATCAGCATTAATCACCGAATCTCTATTAACAAAAGTCCGCAAAGCATTCGGTACTGTACCTTGCCCCTGATAATCCCCACCAAGAAGCACAGTACCACCGCCATCACTACCGGCAGCACTAATACTGGCATCAAACAAACCAAGGCGCTCTCCTAGAATATTAACCTCACCACCAGTTTGTCCCGCCGCCCGATTAGAAACATCAATAGTACCAGAAGCAATTGTAGTTCCTGGTTCAATAGGAATAATCGTACCAGTATCTCTCAACTGCACTATACCATCTTGATTTGTTACCAACCCCGTATCTAAACCCCCAACCCCCTCAGTTAGTAGAGTCGGCAAATCCAGAGGAGTAATCGGCAACGGCTCTCCCTTAACATTCCTCGGCACCTCAATTTCAAAACTCAGTAAACTGCCAGAAGGACTAATTTTCACCACATTGGAACCAGGCACCGCCGCAATCGTAATCTTCCCTCCTTGCGCCTCCACTTCCCCAGTAGTAATTACACTGCCGCCAACAAGGGTTAAATCCTGCCCTTCCGACACTGCCAAATCGCCAGCATTGATAATGCTCCCCACCTCAGCAAAATCAAAAACCAACTGAGTAGGATTACCAATTAAACTCTGGTATTGATTCTCCCCAAAAACGTTAAACCAATTATCATTACCAAAACCAATACCCGTAGCAGTAGAAGCATTAAAAGCCGCAGGGAGATTTAAACTCGCATTTCGACCAAAAACCATCCCCGCCGGATTAAGCAAAAATAAATTAGAATTCCCCCCTGTCAGCTGAATCAAACCATTAATAACCGAAACCTCACCACCAACAATCCGCCCCAAAACATTGCTAATCTCTGGATTAGAAATAAAATTAACTATTTCACCAGCATCTAGTCCAAATTTCTCAAAAGAGTGAAAAAGATTCTTCCCATCACCAGAAAAGGTGCCACCCTCAATATCAAAGCGAATCCCTTCCCGAGTAACCGAAGTGCCAGTACCATCATCTGCTGGAGTGATAGATTGAGCATAGACAGAGGAACTAGGGAGTATTCCTGTCACACAGACAAATAGAAATAGCCAACCAAGACTGCACTGAGAAATTCTCATGGGTAGATGAGCTGTGGCAAAGAAGCATACTTAAGCAGATATTAAGTCACAAATATAACAAAAACTTGCTCAACTCATACATTCATTGTTAATTATTTACATTTCATCGCAATGAGCCATGAACAATGAACAATGAACAAACCCTCAACCCATCCTGTCGATAGTGCGATACTGAATCGCCTCAGCCACATGCTGAGCCAGCAAATTCTCATCCCCAGCCAAATCAGCAATCGTCCGTGCTACCTTAAGAATGCGATCGCTAGCTCTTGCTGAAAGCCCTAACTTACGAATTGCCCCTTCCAATAAATTACGACTAGCATCATCTAACTGGCACCACTGCCGCAAATGATTACTCTTCATCTGGGCATTACAGCCGAGATTAGATTCTAACTTGAAACGAACCAGAGCGCGATCGCGTGCTGCTTGCACCCGGTTACGCACTAATGTCGACTCCTCTGCCAAAGGTTGCCTGGTAATCTCTTCTGGCTTAAGGCGATTGACAGCAACTTGCAAATCAATTCGATCCATCAAAGGGCCAGATAACTTTGCCCAATAATGCTCCCGTTGCCGAGGCGAACAAGTACATGCTTGTATAGAATCACCAAAGTAACCGCAAGCACAGGGATTAGTACTAGCAACTAGAGTAAATTGAGCAGGAAATTTAACAGATTGACGAGTGCGTGAGATAGTAACTTCACCATCCTCCAAAGGCTGACGCAGAAATTCCAAAACATCACGTTTAAACTCCGTGAGCTCATCCAGAAAAAGCACCCCTCGATGAGCCAAAGAAATTTCCCCTGGGCGTGGAAAACTACCACCACCAACAAGAGAAGGCCCAGATGCAGAATGATGGGGACTACGATAAGGACGCTCACTCACTAATGCCCCTCTCTCCTTAAGTAATCCAGCCACCGAATAAATTGTAGTTACTTCCAAAGCCTCTGCAAATGACAACGGCGGCAGAATTCCCGGTAGTCTTCGCGCCAACATCGTTTTACCGCTTCCTGGTGGCCCCACAAAAATTAAATTATGCCCACCAGCAGCAGCAATTTCTAAAGCCCTACGAGCGTGAGACTGCCCTTTAACATCTTTTAAATCAGCCCCGCTAAACTGAGACTGAGTTAACTCTTGCAAGCCATCAACCTGCACTGGCGAGTAACGCTCTGGTTGATTGAGAAACCCAGCAACTTCCTCAAGATGCTCAAATCCATAGACAGCAATACCTTTAACCACTGCCGCCTCTCGAACATTATCAGCAGGTACCACCAAACCACTAATACCCAATTCCTCAGCAGCAGCAGCAATTGGCAACACCCCGGCAATTGGGCGCAAACTACCATCAAGGGAAACTTCACCCAAAAACAGATAATCTCCCAGCAGCTGGGCACTTACCTGCTCTGATGCCGCCAAAATGCCCACACTAATAGGCAAATCAAAACTAGGCCCTTCTTTGCGCAAGTCAGCAGGAGTCAGATTAATCACTATCTTGCGCATCGGAAAGGCAAAACCAGCATTCTTCAGCGCCGCTTTGACTCTTTCTCGGGATTCTTGCACAGCAGTATCTGGTAAACCAACAACCACAATTCCCGGCAAGCCACCAGAAACATCCACTTCAACGCCCACCTTGACAGCATTGATTCCGACAATTGAAGCACTCCAAACTCTGGCAAGCATATCCATCGCCCTGATACTTAAGCGCGAGTATAGTTTTTTTCCTCTTGGCAGCCTAACCGGGAAATTACCGAAATCTGCTCTTAAGTAGTCGGACATAATTAAAGACGCGGGGACTTTCAAAGGATGGGGATTTAACCCCAACCAATTTTATAAAAAGGAGCAATTTCGTCACGGATTTCTTGCTCTGTCTGCGGCATATCCAGATTGAGGATATTAATTGAATTCACTAGAGGAAAGAAAACTGCTTGTTTCTCAGTAATCGTAACCTCGCAAGAAAGTGTCCTAACAGCTATACCTACACTGCGAGCTTGCTCAGAGCCTGTAGATAGTTCACAATGGCACCTGGCAACATCAACGCAACGTAATTAGGTAATTATTAAAGGATCTGCATGAGCGAAACAATCTTTAGCAAGATTATCAACCGCGAAATACCAGCTGATATCATCTATGAAGACGACCTTGCCCTTGCCTTCAAAGATATTAATCCTCAGGCACCAGTCCACATTCTCGTCATTCCCAAAAAGCCCATTACCAAGTTAGAGGCTGCCGAGTCAGAAGACCAAAACCTAATGGGACATCTGCTCTTAACCGCCAAACGAGTAGCCGAACAAGTAAATTTGACAAACGGCTATCGTCTTGTGATCAACAATGGCTCTGATGGCGGTCAAACTGTTGATCACTTGCATCTACATATCTTAGGCGGACGTCAGATGAAATGGCCTCCTGGTTGATGAAGAGAGGGAGAGAGGGGGAGCAGGGGATGGGTTTAAATGTGGAATCCGAGGCTCCCTCTGTTTTCTCCTCAGCCAAAGGCTCGTTAAACCTAATTATGTTAATTTTTGTCAAGTAATATCTAATTAAGATCCAGCCAAGACTACAAATATTAATTCATCTTGCCTAAAGCCAGTTACATAATTGTATTCATTGGCACTTACCTGAATTTGACAGTGACATCCTTCCACATTTAGATAAATCAATGCAGTAAGCTAAAAATGTAAATTTTTAGTTGTACTTTTTAACAAAAATACAATTAAAATTTACATAACTTTACTGTCGTTGAAGTAACACTTTCAAACTCAAAACCTAAGCACCTGCTGAATTTCGACAAATAAATACATAGCCGCAAAAATTTTTTTGAAGAACTTTACAAAAAAGAACGATTACGATAATCTTATAAGCACAGACAAATTAACGTCTGTCGAAGCAATAAATCTTCTGAACCTAGACAATTTAGAAAGCAATCATAAGAACATGACAACCACATTAAGGCAGCGTGAAAACGCTTCTCTGTGGCAGCAGTTCTGCAACTGGGTCACCTCCACTGACAACCGCCTCTATGTAGGCTGGTTCGGTGTCTTAATGATCCCTACCCTGCTGACTGCTACCGTCTGCTTTATCATCGCCTTTGTCGCTGCTCCTCCAGTCGATATTGACGGTATCCGTGAGCCTGTCGCTGGCTCCTTGATTTATGGCAACAACATCATCTCCGGTGCTGTTGTTCCTTCTTCTAACGCCATCGGCTTGCACTTCTACCCCATCTGGGAAGCTGCTTCCTTAGACGAGTGGCTCTACAACGGTGGTCCTTACCAGCTAATTGCCTTCCACTTCCTAATTGGGATTTTCTCCTACATGGGTCGTCAGTGGGAGCTGAGCTACCGCCTCGGCATGCGTCCTTGGATCTGCGTTGCTTACAGCGCTCCAGTTGCTGCCGCTACCTCTGTATTCCTGATCTACCCCATCGGCCAAGGCTCCTTCTCTGATGGCATGCCTTTGGGTATCTCTGGAACCTTCAACTTCATGTTCGTGTTCCAAGCTGAGCACAACATCCTCATGCACCCCTTCCACATGTTGGGAGTAGCTGGTGTATTCGGCGGTTCTCTATTTAGTGCAATGCACGGTTCTCTGGTAACTTCTTCTCTGGTGCGTGAAACCACCGAGAACGAATCTCAAAACTACGGTTATAAATTCGGTCAAGAAGAAGAAACCTACAACATCGTTGCCGCTCACGGCTACTTTGGTCGTCTGATCTTCCAATACGCTTCCTTTAACAACAGCCGCGCTCTGCACTTCTTCTTGGGTGCTTGGCCAGTGGTTTGTATCTGGTTCACTGCCCTTGGTATTTCCACTATGGCATTCAACCTCAACGGCTTCAACTTCAATCAGTCAGTAATTGACTCTCAAGGACGCGTTATTAGCACCTGGGCAGATGTTCTCAACCGTGCCAACCTCGGTTTTGAAGTTATGCACGAGCGCAATGCTCACAACTTCCCCCTAGACTTGGCTGCTGGTGAGGCAACTCCTGTTGCTATTTCTGCTCCAGCTATCAATGGCTAATCAATAGTCTCGATGACATATAGAGGCGTAGTGGGATACGCCTCTATAAACAAACTAACCAAAAGGGCGCTCTCCGCAAGGAGGGCGCTTTTTTTATTATTCCAAGTTTGACAGCTTTGAGTCAAACTTGCTATATTTTATTATGTATTCATAACGACTTCGATTTATCAGTAGATATTCTTGACATTTGAATGGAGGCTATTGGTGAAATGGTAAAAATTATTGGTATTGGTGGTAGTTTGCGACCTCAAGCCTATAGCTATCAAGCCCTGAATTTAGCGCTGACGCGTGTGCAAGCCTTAGGGGCATCAACAGACATTTTCGACCTGCGCCACATGACATTACCATTGTGTAATGGTGAAGATGAGTATCCAGGTTACCCAGATTTAGTCCGGCTAAAGGAAAGCGTGCGCGCCGCTGATGGTTTGATTTTGGCAACACCGGAATATCACGGCAGCCTCAGTGGTGTTTTGAAAAATGCCCTAGATTTGATGAGTTTTGACGAGTTTTCTGGTAAAGTTACTGGTTTGATCAGTGTCTTAGGTGGTCAGTCTAATAGTAATGCACTTAATGACATGCGATTGATCATGCGCTGGGTACATGCCTGGGTAATTCCAGAGCAAATAGCTATTGGTCAGGCTTGGCAAGCCTTTGGCGAGGATGGCAAGCTTTTAGATGAGAAACTTTCTTCTCGCTTTGATCAATTTGCTGAGAGTTTAGTCGAAAATACTAAAAAACTCCGAGGTATTTTGTGAGACTCAGTGGGGTTGAGAAGTTTCTACTCTAGTTGAGCTTGAGGCAATTTACTGGCACTTCGTCCCAGGAACTTACTGTTCTCAAGCGTGCCACCCAACCAGCTGATTTTTGCACATCAGTCAAATTCTTCTCAAAAGACTCGTGACATTCTTTGGCTTGCTCTTCATTGCAACAGGCAATTGCAGAATATACCAAGCCCGACGGATCAATTTGTTCGTTTACCCAAATAGTCATAAAAGTATAGATGGGGAGATAGGGAGAGGGGGAGACAGAGATGGGGAGATGGGGAGAGGGGGAAAGCTTTGTATTCAAAAAATCCCCCCATACTTTCCCCTCTCTCTTCAAGCTTTCCACATCCCCACAATCCCCTAATTTTGCTGACTATTGAACTTGAGCAATAGTATCTTTAATTCTAGGGTTTTCCAGAAACTGTTGCGTTGCCGAAAGCAAGCGCTCACCCCAGAGATTTTCTTTGAGAAACTCCAAATCAGCATAGCGACTATCTAAGCGGATAGCAATTTCTCCCATCGAGATTCCCTGCTCACGGGCACCTTGGGAATAGAGAGCCACGGCAATTGCCAGTTGGGGTTCTGCGGCTTCATTGTCAATGTCAACTGCAGCTTGCCATTTTTCAATGGCACCATTAACATCGCCCTGTTCATACTTTACTAGCCCAATATTATTGATTGCAGGCCAGAAATTTTTTTCTTCGACCACTGCCTTTTCGTAAGCCGCGATTGCCAGGGAATACTGCCGGAGTAAATAGTGAGAATTACCCAAATCAAACAAAGCTTCTGGCACATTTGGTTGCAGTGCCAAGCCTGCTGATAAATCCTTTACCGCTGCTTGGTAGTCGCCTTTTTGAAAGCGCGCTGAACCCAAAGTAAACAAAACTCCTGGTTCCTCAGGTGCTAGAGAGTTAGCCTTTAGCAAAGCAGCAATACCCTCGTCCAACTCTTGGTTCTGCACATACAAACTGCCTGTGATAAACCAAGTTTGATAGCTGTTGGGAGCAAGTTGAGTTGCCAACTCTGCCCTAGGCAATGCCAACTCATATTGCTGGAAACGCACTAGCTGTACTGCATCTTGAGCCAAATTTAAGCCCTGCTGTTCTAGTTCTTCGGAATCTGTTTGCAGTGTATAGGGTAAGAGTGCCTGTCCAGAAACTGGTGCTTGTACACTTAGTAAACTTAAGAGAATAAGAGTAGGAAATAAAGGGATAAACTTAGGCACGTTGCAGCCTCAAATAAAAGTTACCAAGAGATTTGCTTAAACTTAGAGCTTGACATACTCCTACACTAACTCTAACAAGCATGGCGTAGGTGTCTCAGTTACTTGGAGCTATCGCCTCAGACATGGCTGAGCTTGAAGAATGGAATACCCTACCGTTCTATATTTGATGTTATTTGATTTTTGCTCGAAGTTTAAGAGAAACTTTTGAGCTTAGCAAGTCATCTAGATAGAAGTCTATTTAGAATAGAGGTAAGGGGGGTAGATGCAGCCGGGGTAGTAGGGGCAGCAGAAGAAAAGAAAATTGTTATCCTTTTCTTAAATTGGTATAGTCCTGAAGTGGAAGACAGACCAATGCAAATTTCAATGTTGGGTAAGGTCAAGACGCCTACTCCTTGGATCATAGGACTAGTCGCAGCCGGATTGTTGGGAACTGTTGCTACTGCTTACTTAGTATTGAGGAGTAGTACTCCCAACTCAGATATTACCGACAAAATCGTAGTCGTAGCGGCTCAGAATTTGCCTGTTCAAATCAAGGGTAATGGCGTTGTACAAGCAGTGCGGAAAATCACACTCAGCCCGAAACTCTCAGGTAAAATCGACCAATTATACGTAGATGAAGGAGACTGGGTAGAACCAGGTAAATTGATTGCCCGTATGGACAGCGAGCAATTTCAAGCCCAAGTCAATCAATACCAAGCATTAGTTAACAAAGCTAAAGCTGACTTGGCCCAAAAGCTAGCTGGTAGTCGTCCCGAGGAAATCGCCGAAGCACGAGCAAGAGTAATTGCTGCTGTTGCCCGTGTTAATGAGGTTCAGGCAAGGTTGGAGCGTGCTAAAGAAGAACTTCAGCGCCAACAGCTGCTAGCCCAAGCGGGAGCAATCTCTAGCAATGCCCTAGGAGAATATTTAACTAAACAGAAGGAAGCAGCAGCGATCCTCGATTCAGTGACAGCTCAGTTAAAAGAACGAGAAGAGAGCTTGAGATTGCTCCGTAAAGGTACAAGAGAAGAGGAGATAGCTCAAGCAGAGGCTGCTGTTGCCCAGGCAAAGGCGCAATTGCAATACTACGAAACTCAATTGGACAATACTCTGATCCGCGCTCCTTTCGCCGGTATTATTACCAGGCGATTTGCTCAAGAAGGAGACTTTGTGACGCCAACCACTTCTGCTTCCTCCAACGTCGGTGCTATCTCAACTTCAATTGCTGAACTCTCCAGTGGCTTGGAAGTGGAAGCTAAAGTTCCAGAAGCCAGCATTGCTAGTATAAAACCACAGCAGGAAGTTAAAATTCGTACCTCTGCCTATCCGGAAGAAGAATTTGCAGGTAAGGTTCGTTTAATAGCCCCGAGAGCAGTTCAAGAAAATAACGTCACTTTATTTCGAGTGAAGGTGGCACTAGACACTGGTAAAGACAAGCTCAAGTCAGGCATGAACGTTAATTTAACCTTTATCGGTGAGGAAATCGAGAAGGCTTTAGTGGTTCCTCTCGCCGCTGTCGTCACCAAAAACAATGGTCAGACTGGTGTTTTGATGCCAGATCATAAAAATAAAGCTCAATTCCAACCAGTAACCATTGGTGCTACTTCCGGCACTCAAACTCAAATCCTAGAAGGAGTATCCGAGGGCGAAAGAATATTTATTGAACCTCCAGCAGATCAAAAAATTAAGGGTGTTGATACTCTAGCTTTTTGAGAACAGTTTTCATACTTGATGGACTACAACGCCTCTTAAGTACCTGCAACATTGATAAAGTTTGCTGGTTGAGGCAGGGTTTGGGGTAATTTTGACAGGTTTCATAATTCTTTACATAGAGCCATTTATTTATGTCCAACTACTTAGTCTCTTAGTTTTAGGCTAAAAGTTAGCCCAGAAGAATAATATCTCCCCCTCTCCGCGTCTCCCCATCTCCCTTCAACCAGGTGTACCTCAACTCAATTGAAAAGCACTATGAATTATGGATCTGTTTGAAAGCGTCAAAATGGCAATCACCACTCTGAGGACTCACAAGCTCCGTAGTGGTTTAACGATGTTAGGTATGATTATTGGCAATGCCTCTGTGATTGCCATGATTGGTATTGGGCAAGGGGCACAAAACTATCTGGTGGGAATGCTGGAGTCTTTTGGAGCCAATCGACTAGCTGTAGTCGGCTCAGATGAAGACTTACAGAGTTTAAGAATTCAAGAGCCAACACTGGTGTTATCAGATGCTGAGGCAATTAAAGCTCAAGTTCCTGCTGTCACAGAAGTCTCACCGATGATTGTCTCTAGACTCTCAGTTACCTATGGCAGCCGACAGCTATCTACTAACGTTTTCGGTACAACACCAGAGATGACTGCTGTACTTAATATACCAGTGCGTCAAGGACGTTTTTTTGACCTCTCTCAACAACAGCAAAATGCTCAAGTGGTTGCTCTCGGTTCAGATGCTGCGCGCAAACTATTTGACGACAAAAATCCCGTCGGTAAGGAAGTGCAAATCAATAATTCCCCTTTTCTCGTGATTGGGGTGATGCAAGCCAAAGGTTCGCTGGGAGGAGATAATCCCGATGAGTTTATTTATGTGCCAATTACAACCATGGCAAACCAGATTGTAGGGCGTAAGTCTGCCTATGGAATTCCTATTGACTATATCCAAGTTACTGCTAAGGATCAAGATAGCATTAGGGCAGCAGCTTTTCAGATGACTAACGTGCTCATGCAGCTCCACGGGAAAAAAGACTTTACTATTGTTGCCAGTAAGTCTGTTCAGGATCTAGTCACTCAAGTTACAGGAGCGCTTTCACTTCTACTAGGAGCGATCGCTAGTATTTCTCTGTTAGTTGGTGGTATCGGCATTATGAATATTATGTTGGTTTCCGTCACCGAACGCACCCAGGAAATTGGACTACGCAAGGCAGTTGGTGCTACTCAGAGGGATATTTTGACTCAATTTTTAATTGAAGCTGTGATTTTATCAGTTGCTGGCGGTGTTTTCGGTACCTGCCTCGGTATTGGTGGCAGCATGGTTGTCGGGATGCTGACTCCCTTAGAACCAAGTGTTCCCATCGCCGTCATTACTCTGGCAGTTGGCGTCTCTGGTGGCATTGGTTTGTTCTTCGGCGTTTTTCCAGCGCGGCAGGCGGCGAAACTTGACCCTATTGTTGCTTTGCATAGTGCTTGATAGCTAGAGAGATGGGGAGAGGGGGAGACATTATTCTTTTGGCCTAACTTTTATCCTAGAACTAAGAGACTAAGAGGTTTTGTACTTCTATGAATATGATTGCTCCCTATACTAAAGTCCACAAAACTGTAATTATTCGCCTCGAAAATATCTCCAAGGTCTATGGTACTGGTGATCTTCAAGTCCAAGCTCTTGCTGATATCAACCTCAAAGTTGAGCAGGGCGAGTATTGTGCAATTATGGGAGCATCAGGTTCTGGCAAGTCAACGGTAATGAATATTATTGGTTGTCTCGACCGACCAACCTCGGGACGTTATTATCTAGATACAGTTGATGTCTCTGGACTCAGGGATAATGACTTAGCCGGAATTCGTAATCTCAAACTGGGATTTGTCTTTCAGCAATTCCACCTGCTACCGCAAATGACGGCGCTGGAAAATGTAATGTTGCCGATGGTTTATGCAGGCGTTACCCTAAGTCAAAGACGCGATCGCGCTGTGGAAGCACTACAAAGGGTAGGGTTGGGCAATCGGATGCAGAATAAGCCAACCCAACTATCTGGAGGGCAACAACAGCGAGTGGCAATTGCCCGTGCCATTGTCAATAGACCAGTTTTACTATTGGCAGATGAACCAACCGGAGCCCTCGATTCTCACACCACTGCTGAAGTTATGGACATTTTCACCGAACTTAATGCCAGTGGGATTACAGTGGTGTTGGTGACTCATGAGCCGGAAGTTGCCCGTTTGACTAAGCGCATTGTTTGGTTCCGTGATGGTGAAGTTGTCTATTCCCATTTAAGCCCTGATGAAATCACTCAGCTTGCCTTCTCATAAACTGCTGCACCAGCACAATTAAGGCATCAATCGCCGAATCTCGATGATTAGCATTGAGTGTTACTATGGTCGGTCGTTTATGCTTATTAGTAAAACCTAAAGCGATCGCGACATCTTCGGTAGACCAAGCTCCTTGACAATCCATATGGGTAAGACCAATAATTCGGGGAATCTGCACACGCTGCTCCAGAAAATTTAACAGTTGGCAGCAAGATTGAAAATTGCTAGGTCGATGGGCATCTACCAGCAGTATGTAGGCATGAGCTCTGCGAATCAAAAGGTCCCACATGAAATCGAAGCGAGATTGTCCTGGTGTACCATAGAGATGCAATGCCATTCCTGGAGCAAACTGCAAGCGTCCAAAGTCCATTGCTACTGTAGTCTTGTTCTTGATTTTGGCAGTTTCATCTGTGGCTTGGCGATCAGTGTCAACTGTAGCAATTTCGCTCACAGAGCGAATGAAAGTAGACTTTCCAGAACCCACTGCACCAGTTACAACTAAACGCATAATTTCCACTCTTACTTGCTGCTCCTTAGAAAACTCAGCAAGTTTTGCATGAAGGAATTGCTCAATTCTGAGCTACGGTCTGCTTCGTTGTCTCTAGCAACCACAGCCACTGGTTCCGGCAATTTTGTTGTCAAAATTGCAGTGCTAGCGAGGGTAAGGGTTGGTAATTCTTTCACTAAACCCACACTGATTAACCGGAAGGCAATCTTTTGAATAGTTTCTAGAGGTTGTTGCAAGTCATGGGCGATCATCTTGAGGCTAACAGAATCATCTGCCAACTGCAAGACTTGATTTTCGAGAGGATCTAGCCGCCAGTGAAGCTTATCTATAAATACCCTTGATAAAGCAGAATCAAACCCTGGTAGCTTGGAAGTCAATAGTCTCCAGTCGCGCAATGAGCGCAGACCTATAAGTGTCGCCTCTGTTGCACGAATACTTAAGCTAGTCATTTCTGTTGTCGGCAAAGTCGTTTTAGAGTTAAATATAAACTGGGCATCTTGAAGCTGAAACAAGCCGCAAACTTGCCGCAATACTTGGTAACGGAACAAGAATTTTAACTGTTCTGGTTGTAGAAAACCCTGCTTTTTCAAATAAAGACCAATTGGCTTATTTGCCGGACACCTGTTGAACTGTTCGCTTAAGACTTTGGGACTAATCCAACCTCGATGGTAGATTATTCTGAATAGGCATTGATGGTCTAGACGATCAGTAACAGCCACAATGCGCCCCTGTTTCAAGAGAGCATGCCGGATTCTCAGGTGTTGATTATGGCAATTAGTCTTGAATTTAAGGGAAAGTAATCCGGTTTTGCTTCCCTGATCGAGAAATTTCAGCAGTTCTGGTAGGGAAAATTCTGATAAATAGCCGGTAATTTCCATTACTCTATCACTTCTTACAAACTAGTCGCCAATAGCTGAACATCTACTTTGGGTCTTCTAGTGCTGCTCGGAGTACATATAATTAATGACCAGCTAAAAAAAATATTGTTCTCTCCCCGTTTGCGATTGCAACTGGTCACAGGCTTGCTTCCCGATGCACTAGCTCGTTTGGTAAATAGCCAAGAAATACTAACTTTGCTTACTACTTGTTGTTTATATTTATTTTAGATCTCAAATAAGCGAAGTTGAGGTAACATGGTTTGTATTTTAGACAAAATCTATAGTAAAAAATCTGTAGCAGAAGTAAGGCACAGCTCCTCTTACAAGAAGATGAAAAGCTTGTGGAAAGTGGGGTTTAGCTTCGCCTGTCAATAAAATGCGAATCTGGAAGTCCACAGCCAAAGCGACGCACTATACAGCCTAACAGCTAGCGTCTGGAGTACTTCAAAAAGCCCTAACACTAGTTTTCCCAAAAAAACAAGCTACCTTGAAAGAGGTGATTATCCCTTAACTCAGGTAGCTGAATTTTTTACTACCGAGTGAGCCCTATGGCGCTTATGATAGACATCAGGCTTGTCACTCTTTGATGCCCTATCCTCAAGCCAAAGTTACTGATCGGCAACTATGCGAACCTATTATTGCGGCGAAGTAAGACAACAACAGATTGGAGAGACACTTACCTTTTGGGGATGGGTAGACCGTCGCCGCGATCATGGGGGTGTGATTTTCCTAGACTTGCGCGATCGCACTGGCATTATCCAAATTGTCAGTGACCCCCAGCGTACCCCAGATTCCTATGAACATGCTGAAGCTCTGCGCAATGAATATGTAGTTAAGGTTACAGGTCGAGTTAGTCAGCGTCCAGAAGAATCCCTTAATCCCAAATTACCTACTGGTGAGGTGGAAGTGTATGCTGAGAGCATTGAACTGCTCAATGCTGTTCGTAAGCAGTTACCTTTCCAGGTTTCCACTGCTGATGTGGAGACTGTACGAGAAGATTTGCGGCTAAAATATCGCTACCTAGACTTAAGGCGCGATCGCATGAGCAAGAACCTGCAACTGCGCCATCAAGTGGTCAAGGCAATGCGTCGCTATCTCGAAGATCAACAGGGCTTCATTGAGGTGGAAACACCAATCCTGACTCGCTCCACCCCAGAAGGTGCCAGAGACTATCTAGTGCCTTCAAGAGTTAATCCATCTCAATGGTATGCTCTACCGCAGTCGCCTCAGTTATTTAAGCAACTATTGATGGTGTCGGGTTTAGACCGTTACTATCAGATTGCCCGTTGTTTTCGGGATGAAGACCTCAGAGCTGACCGACAACCAGAGTTTACTCAATTAGACATGGAAATGAGTTTCCTGTCTCAGGAAGAAATTATACAGCTCAATGAAGAATTAGTTGCCTACATCTTCAAAACTGTCAAGGGTATTGACTTACCGACACCTTTCCCTCGCCTTACCTATGCCCAAGCCATGGAGCGTTATGGCTCTGATAAACCAGATACGCGTTTTGGCTTGGAATTGGTTAATGTTTCCCAATTGTTTAAAGACAGTGGCTTCAAAGTCTTTTCCGGTGCAGTTAAGGCTGGGGGTGTGGTCAAAGTGCTGCCGATTCCTGGCGGTAATTCCGCTATCTCTAATGTGCGAATTAAACCGGGTGGCGATTTATTTAAAGAAGCAACTGATGCTGGTGCTAAGGGTGTCGCTTATGTGCGGGTGAAGGCAGGGGGTGAAATTGATACTATTGGTGCTATTAAGGATAACCTCAGTGATGCCCAGAAACAAGAATTATTAGAACTCACTGCTGCCGAAGATGGTCATCTGTTATTATTTGGGGCTGGTCCTACGGAAGTGGTTAATAAAACCCTGGATCGTTTGCGCCTGGTGATTGGTAAGGAATTGGGGTTAATTGACAATACTAAGAATAATTTACTGTGGGTGACACAGTTCCCTATGTTTGAGTGGAATGCTGATGAAAAACGCTTAGAAGCCCTACATCACCCCTTTACTGCTCCCTATCCAGAGGATTTGCATGACCTGAAAACAGCTAGGGCGCAAGCTTACGATTTGGTTTTTAATGGTTATGAAATTGGCGGCGGCAGTTTGCGGATTTACCAGCAAGAAATTCAGCAGCAAGTATTTGAGGCAATCGGTTTATCTCCAGAGGAAGCTAGCAACAAGTTTGGATTTTTGCTTGAGGCTTTTGAGTATGGCGCACCACCCCATGGAGGAATTGCCTATGGTTTAGATCGATTAGTAATGCTACTGGCGGGAGAGGAGTCAATTCGAGATGTAATTGCTTTTCCCAAAACGCAGCAGGCTAGTTGTCTGTTAACTGATGCTCCAGCTGCAGTTGATGCTAAGCAGTTGAAAGAATTGCATGTTGCTTCCACTTATAAGCCAAAAACTTAACTGCAAGTTCATGTTTGATTGTTTGTTGGAAATGAAATACTGCCAATGGTTTAACCCTTAAAAATGCCCAGCTATACGGTCATATACTAAACTTAACTGAGGAGATTACCACATCCTTAGATTAGTGGGATAGGTTCATTAATCTTCCTCACAAACAACAAAACCAAGTCAGCTAGTAGAATGAAGTGAAACCTAACTCTAACCAAAATATATGTTGGGTTTGGTTGCCTATTTTTACGAAAGTTGTTCATAGGGGAAACCCCTAAAACCACACTTTCGCGCAACCCCACCGACAAATACTACAAATAGAGGTTTTGATGAATCAACAAAACCACCTGAATCAAAAGCAGCTTGGGCTAGTAAAAGCTATCTGTGCTAGCTTAATCATGGGATTGCCAGCAATTACTTTAGCTCCATCAGTAGCAATAGCTTCTGAAACTAATCCTTGTCCTAAAATTTACTACGAAGAACCCTTTAATAACACACGTCCAGTTCCTCAGGGCTGTCCAGCCAATGAAGCACCACAACAACTAAACCCTGAATCTGAAACAGTACCCTTAACAGGGGAGCCACTTCCTACAGGAGTTAGTCAACCACCTCTGCCAGAGACTCAAACTGCTCCAGTCACTAGGATAATACCTAAAGGTCAAAGAGTATCAGTCACCCTCAAGAATAATACTAATGCTCTCATTACCTATGAAGCAATTGGGCATACTGAAGAACGAACCCTTGTAGGTAGAGAAGAGGTTGTCTTACAAAATTTACCCTTACCTGTGACCATAACTACAGTGCGCCAAGATGCAGGGCTACTGGATGTTATCACTAAATCTACTCAACCAGGAATGTTAGAAGTTTTGCTGGAAGCAGATCCTACTTTTGACGATATCAAAGGCACAATTAGCATTCAAGAAGATGGTCGAGTTTATATCAACTAGAGCAATGGGACAGAATCAGCGATCTAGGTTCTAAAAGTGTGGAGAGTGCAAAATTAATTGCTGTAGCTTGCCTTAACACAGCAAGATTTTTCCCAATTCAGTTTTGCTTCTCCAAACTTACTATTGCATTATAGTCAAGAACACCAGCTTGCGATCGCTTTCCTCACCCAAAGAAGCTTTCAATCCAGCAGTACTAGGGGAGTGACAAATTTTAGCAGCATTATCAATATTATTACAACCCATCGCCCGCACTGCTTATTACTTATTACTTATTACTTATTACTTATTACTTATTACTAGCTATCCTCGAGATAAATTACCAAAAGCCACGCTTACCATTGGGTAGTACTGTTGACCAATTTGTCTTCGCCTGTGCCAATTGTTTAGAAGTAACTTTAGCAGAAGAGAGATTAGCACCGCAAAGATTTGCGCCTTTAAGATTAGCATTAACCAGATGAGCATAACTGAGGTCTGCACCACGTAAATCAGCACCTTCTAAGTCAGCACAACTAAAGTAAGCCCTGCCCAAATTCGCCTCTCGCAGATTCGCTTGCCTAAGGTTAGCTTGACCAAAAACAGCACTGGATAAATTGGCTCCCTGTAAATTAGTTTTTGCCAACTTTGAACGTTGAAAAGTACTACCAGATAAGTCAACATTTTGAAGATTGAACCCACTTAAATTCTGAGAAGTAAAGTCTCTGCGACCAGTTTTATAGGCTCTGAGAATACTCTCAGTATTTAACTTGGGAGTGGTCTTTGCCCTTGGTGAATTAACAAGTTCAGTTCTA
This sequence comes from Symploca sp. SIO3C6, assembly GCA_010692425.1. Taxonomy (GTDB): domain Bacteria; phylum Cyanobacteriota; class Cyanobacteriia; order Cyanobacteriales; family Coleofasciculaceae; genus SIO3C6. The sequence goes on from JAAHHJ010000006.1 coordinate 113,412, forward strand.
ACAGGAGTAGCAGCATTGATTTGGCGCTGGCGCTCTCGACGCGCTCGAATGGCTGCTGCCAGTTTAGTGGTAGCGTAGGAAGCAGAGGAAGGAGAAGTGAGTGGATCTAAATCTCCGGCTTGGAAGGAATTGGGGCGGGATTTAGATAGATTATTATTCTGTCGAGTTGCCAAACCTTGTGCCAAGCTGTCTAAATAAGGTTCTAGGTCAAGTGCTCTGAGAATGTCATCAGCTGATTGGTAGCGATAACTAACAGAAGCCTCCACCATCTTTTTCAAAACTTCGGCAAAATGACTACTCACTTGCACTTTGGGCTGCCATAGCATTTCCCCTGTAGAATTACTATAATTTAATTCCCTCGGTGATTTGCCAGTCAGTAGATAAATACAAGTAACGCCCAAAGCATGAACATCACTAGCATAAACTGGTCGCAGTTGCATCTGTTCAGGAGCTGCAAAGCCCGGAGTACCGACAGCAAAATTTGTCAGTACTGTATCTGGGTTGCCATGAGCAGCAGTTTGGTCTAAGGGGATTTTAACAGCACCAAAGTCAATTAGAACTAGTTTGCGGTCTTGTTCACGACGAATTATATTGGCTGGTTTAATGTCTCTATGAATAACCCTTTGAGAGTGAATGTATTTGATCAAGGGCAGAATTTCACTTAAGAATTGTTTGGCCCCTTCTTCGCTAAACGGACCAAATCTTTTAACTTCTTGCTGTAGGGTCAAACCACTGATGTATTCCTGCACCAGATAGAATTGTCGGTTTTCTTCAAAGTAAGCTAAAAGTCGTGGCAATTGAGGGTGATTGCCAATCTTGCCCAAGGTTTCGGCTTCTCGCTTAAACAGCTCCCGTGCCATTTCCATAATGTTGGATGTGTTACCTGAGGGGCGCAGTTGTTTAATCACACAAACTGGTTTACCGGGGAGGGACTCATCTTTAGCCAGAAAAGTCGCCCCAAACCCGCCTTGACCAAGGGCTTTTAACAAACGATATTGACCTCGAAGCAACAGCTTGGAGCCACAAGCTTGACAGAGCTTGGCGTGCATCGGATTTTTAGGCTGAGGACACTTAGGGTTGATACAGTAGCTCATTGAGGGTTATTGCTGAAGCGCTGTCCTTAATTGGACTAAAGCTTTTGATTTGAGCACCCGGCTAAATACGCTGAATGTAGTCACAAACACACTGCCGAATGCACCCTCGCTTTGGCAAGCCTTCAGACTGATTTAAATCCAGGATATCCTAACTTTTCTAATCTACATGGGTCTTAACAGGTAAAGATCGAGTATGATTACGAAATATTTACGTGAAGAATTGCGAAAGTCAACATTAAGGTAGTGTTAAGCACATTTATATTGGTAAAGGCAGCCTGAGAAGTATACATCACCTTTAGACATCTCCAGAAGCTTCGATTTGGGAACGTTAGCATAATGGTTCTAGCATAATTATCGGAAATTGCCTTTTGTCGGTCTGGGGTTCCCTTATCGACAGGGCAAATGGTATGCCAGTATTACTGTTAATTTGACTCAATTACAGGTACTACGTTGGCAAACTGATTTTGGTTGTGTTGGAATTGGTTTTGGGTGCAAGTCAGCTCTGGCGATTACTGATGGAGAAAAGCTTTCAGTAGGTGGAAAAAAGCCCAAGCGAAAATTAATAAGGTAACTCACAAGGTTACTAATCAACGCTAGAATTGGGTTCACCAAGTCGCCTCAGAAATTGTTTGCTTAATTGAATATCTTGTACAATTCTCAACAATGCCCTATCTAGCTCATTGTTTGAGTCTAACAACTTAGAAACTGCATTCAACTCAAACCACTGCCACTGCTCATATTCAGAGTGTACTAGTTGCAATTTATTTTTTTCTGTTTGTGTCAGCTTAGTTTTATAGGTTAAGTTTACACTGTGCAAACCATGTTCCTGTGGTTCTTGAGAACGCAGCGAAAAGCAAGTAGAATAAGCATTAATATACTCGAAGCGCTCAGCATCAAGATTTAGTCCAGCTTCTTGTCGTGCTTTTCTTTGAACAGAGAATTTGGGACTTTCTCCGGCGAACATTCTGCCACCAATAACCCACCATCCTTTTCTCGGATATTGGTTGCGTTTTCCTAATAAAATCTGATTTTGATATAAAAAAACAATATCAACACATGTAATTACTAAGTAATCTAGTGCTAACCTATAGATTTCAGCAGGCAATAAGCCATCTTTGTTCATTCTTCCTGATTCTTCAAAATGTGGTACTTCAGGCTTGGCTATATTAGGTAACTCAGAGGGGTTCATCTGTGACTCACTAATTATTAGCCGCTACTATAACAAAAAAAATTAATTCTGAAAAATTAGACAATTACAACTGTGGTATTCTATCCAGAGCGAATACTTTGACCAAACTCGTTGATGCATTTACCAGAGAAATCGATATTGTGACCAAGAATAAATGGGAAGAAAGACCTATTGGCGTAGACTTGTTTGCAGGGGCAGGTGGCATGACATTAGGATTTGAGCAAGCTGGATTTGATGTGCTAGCATCGGTGGAATTAGACCCCATACATTGTGCTACCCACGAATTCAACTTCCCTTTTTGGTCTATTCTCTGCCATAGTGCCACTGAGATCACAGCAGAGGAAATAAGAAACAATTCTTCTATCAAAAATCGCGATATTGATGTTGTCTTCGGTGGTCCTCCTTGTCAGGGTTTTTCTTTGATTGGTAAGCGTACTTTGGACGACCCTCGAAATTCTCTGATGTTTGATTTTATACGGTTGGTTTTAGAATTAAAGCCAAAATTTTTTGTCCTGGAAAATGTACCTGGTCTGGCGATAGGAGAACATCGTAAATTTCTGATAGAGATTATTAGTAAATTTAGAAACAATTGCTATGAAATAGAAGAGAAATATCAAGTATTGAATGCTGCTCACTATGGAGTTCCACAACAGCGTACTCGATTATTTATTATCGGGTGTCGAGAAGGTTTATCTTTGCCTAAATATCCTCAGCCGCTTACTCAGGCATCAACTTATAATACTAATAGTGGACAAGGTAAATCTGAATCGACTGATATAGATCAACTACCTTTTAGTCCAACAGTTGACGATGCGATCAGAGATTTACCAGAATTAGAAAATTATCCAGAACTATGGAAAAAAGATTGGGCTATAGTAGAGTATGGAGAAGCAAGTAATTATGTGAAACAACTGCGTGGTATTTGTCCTCTAGAAGATGACTACTCCTATGGGCGCGAATACAATCTACAAATGCTAACTTCCTCGCTACGAACAGCTCATACTGCCCAAACTACAGCTAGATTTAAAGAAACTTTACCTGGTAAAATAGAGAAAATAAGTCGCTTTTTCAAGCTTCATCCTGAAGGAATTTGTAACACGCTTAGAGCTGGAACTAGCGGCAATCGAGGCGCTTTCACTTCTCCTAGACCAATTCATCCCTTTACACCGCGATGTATCACTGTACGTGAAGCCGCACGGCTACATTCTTATCCTGATTGGTTTAGATTTCATGTGACTAAATGGCATGGATTCCGGCAAATAGGAAATTCGGTACCACCACTTTTAGCAAAGGCAATTGCTGCTGAAATAATTCGTACTTTAGGTGTTACTCCTCTCAAACCTAATCTTAGACAGAAGTTAGGGGAAGAAAAGTTACTCCAACTCAAGATGTCACAGGCAGCTAAATATTACGGCGTTGATCCTCAGGTAATAGAAAAGAGCTAAAGACAGAAGGCTAGAGATAGGAAGAAGAAGGATAAGGAGGTGTGGGAAGTGTGGGGGGATTTTTGTATACACTCATTCCCCTATTTCTTCCCCATCTCCCTCTCTCAGACTTTCCAATCTACAACGAAGTAGTGAAAGATTTTTGTATTAATTTCAGCCAAGGTGCAACTATAGCTAAGGCTAGGGGTGCGAGCGCTGATATCAATAAAACTGGTTTGTAACTGCCGAATTCATCTAGACCGAAAGCGAATATGTAAGGTCCTAAAGCAGTACCTGCCACGGAAATAGTTATCACCAAACCTTGGATTGTGCCTATATGTAGTCTGCCAAAGTAATGAGCATAAACACTACTACTAAGTACTCCTTTCATTCCTTGCATTAAGCCTAATAAGCAACCGTAAATCAAGATAGAGTATAGATTAATTGTTTGCGTAGCTATTGCCATTGAAGTAGCTAAGAGTATCAGTACTATACTCAGAAGCCAACGTGGCTCAACACGACTTAACAAAAATCCTGTGAGTAAATTACTCCCAACAGAGACTATGCCCAGAGGAACAAAAATCAGCGTAGCTAATTCTCGGTTAACTCCCACCTCTGCGATGATTGAGTAATGGTGAAAAAGTAAACCAGTGCCAAAAGCAGCTACTAAAAAATCTCCTCCAGAAAAAAGCCAAAAAGTCAAGGTACGGAGGGCTTGAGTGAGTGTAAAATTATTTTCTTCAAGAACATAATTAGGAGCAGATTCTTGTTTTCCATCCGGTTGTAAACCGTAAACTTCTGGTCTTTCACGGAAAAATAAAGCACCGATGGGGAGAATTGTTAATGCCACCAAGCAACCCAGAATTATGTAACCCACATTCCGCACCCTCAACTGTCACATGGACTGAGGGAGTTCAAGGCGAGCGCTAAATCGAGGCAGTTGCTGAGTAAAAATACTTAGGTAAATTTAAAGTTTTTCTCTGCCCATTCCTCGACTTTCATTAAACTNAAAATTTTCCCAGTGATAGTTGAGGAGCTGAAGGTGGACTAAGTATTTTTACTTAACAACTGCCTCGATTTAGCACTCGCTTTGAGCACCCTCAGTCCATGTGACAGTTGAGGGTGCGGAATGTGGGTGTAAAGAATTATGAAATCCGTCAAAGTTACCCTACACCCTACACCCTGCCTCAACCAGCAAACTTTATCAATGTCGCAGGTACTTATTAGGTCTGGATTTGGTTTAGTTATACTAAATTCGGGTTAGCTACCCCTAACACCGTCAGTTAATAATAGGAAAATAATAATAGGAAAAACTGGAGAGTGACAGAAAAGGGATAGAATTGTCCCCAAATTATCCTGATGGTGCTGGCATAGCTATGAACAAAGAAATGGTAGATGCACCCTGTACTATCCCCCGAGCCTGCACAACTCGGGTTTTTTTATAGTTTAAATTAGAAATTGTCCCCAAATTATCCTGATGGTGCTGGCATAGCTATGAACAAAGAAATGGTAGATGCACCCTGTACTATCCCCCGAGCCTGCACAACTTGGGGGTTTTTATATGTTTAAGTTAGAAATTGTCCCCAAATTATCCTGATGGTGCTGGCATAGCTATGAACAAAGAAATGGTAGATGCACCCTGTACCATCCCCCGAGCCTGCACAACTTGGGGGTTTTTATATGTTTAAGTTAGAAATTGTCCCCAAATTATCCTGATGGTGCTGGCATAGCTACGAACAAAGAAATGGTAGATGCACCCTGTACTATCCCCCGAGCCTGCACAACTCGGGGGTTTCCTGCAATCTTGCTGGAGCCTTAGGAGAAACCTAAGATTGCAAGTATGTTCAAATTTCTGGCAGACAAGGCTTGAGAATGTTTATTCCTCTTTCAAATGCATTTGCTAAAACACTTGCAAAAATATTTACGTGATTTTCTGCAAATGTTCCATCACTTCCTCCGCTGACTTGTATCTTTCAAAGGCTCTGAAGCGCACCATCTTGTCTATAACTTCAGCAACTTCATCACTGACCTTTGCCAGGTGACGCCAGCTAATTTCTTCTTCTTCTGTGCGCGACAAATGGTAAGGAGCGATTCCAGTCAGGGCTTGAATGGCAATCATCCCCAGGGCGTAAATATCACTGGCAAAACTTGGTCGCCCATCATATTGTTCTGGTGGCGCGTAGCCGCGAGAACCAATGGCAATCGTTTCTCTCTGCTGAGCCTCTTCCAGAGGGCGAATTTGTTTGACTGCCCCAAAGTCGATAAGGACGAATTTTTGATCTCGTTCGCGACGCATGATATTACCGGGCTTGATATCTCGGTGAATCACGCTGTGTTTGTGGACAAAAACCAGGATTTCCAAGACTCCTGTAAGCATCTCTAGAACTTGTGCTTGAGGCATTCGCTTATCAAGGGTTAGTTCGTCGCTGAGGGGGTGGCCTTGGATATATTCTTGAACTAAGTAGAACTGTTGATTTTCTTCAAAATAAGCCATGAGTTGGGGAATCTGATCATGCTTGCCCAACTGCTGTAGAATTTCTGCTTCCGTTTGGAACAGGCGTCTAGCAACTTTTAAGAATTTTTCATCGTTACGAGCTGGTAGTAGTTGCTTGACTACACACTGGGGAGAATGCGGTAACTGGTTATCTTCTGCCAAGTGAGTAAGACCAAAACCACCAGCACCCAAGGCACGTTTAAGTTTATAACGTCCCCCCAAGAGATTAGGGTCTGTTTTAGAATCTCTGATTTGATCAGGAGTATCTTGATAATTAGCAGGGACGACCTCTGTTGGATCATTAGGTGCTAGCTCTGTGGTGCCGTTGTAAAGCTGTTGTGTTTCAGCTAGGAGTGTATGGTCTGTTTGCTCTTTGAGCAGAGCCTGCAATTGCATGATGTCATCTGCCTGCTCCTTAACCTTTTCCTCAATATATTTGCGTTTTTGCTCAGCCAAGAGACGCTCTTGTTCAGCTTCTCGGCGCTGAATATCAGACTTGTAGGCACTGTAAGTAACTACACCTGCGCCTGCCGCCAATAATCCTAAGGCTGGTGTAGCTACAGGTATCCATCCAGACTGGAGAAACACTACCCACGATACGCCTAACAAAAGACTAAGAGTACCAATTCCAGCAAGCAATTGCTGGGCAGGATGGCGAACAATTAGCACGATTATACCGCCAGTGAATGACCAACTCCAAATCCACAGCCATTCTGCCCAATCGGGCCAAAACCAAAATAATTTGCGTCCATCTAATACAGCACTCAGAAGTTGACTAATCACATGACCATGCACCTCAACTCCTGGCATAGTCTCACCTCCCTCACCAGCGCTAAAAGGGGTCAGAAAATTATCTTTGAGGGAGCTGGCTTTGGAACCAATCAGGACAATGTGGTCTTTTACCCAGTCAGGTTCGATTTGATTGTTGATAACGTCGCTTAAGGTAACGCTACTAGCGAGTGAGTCAGCGGAGCGGTAATCAAGCAAGATTTGGTAACCTCCTGTGTCTCCTCTTTGATAGCTACCGGAGGTAGATGAGAGAGGTTTGAAAACGACTTTGTCCAACTTCAAAAAACCTTGCTCAGTCAATTCAGGCTGTATGTCTTCTTGTTGTTCCAGGTAGCGCCCTGCTAACTGAAAGCTGAAGGACGAGATTGTCGTGCAGGGATGAATAGGTTCTGGACCTACAAACAGTAGACCCCTACGGACAATGCCGTCAGCATCAGGACTAATGTCAGCAAAGCCTACACGGTTATCAGGAACATAGGGTGGTGGTGGAACTCCAGGGTCCTCAGCACTCTCCATTTTGCATACTGGGATGATGCTATCAGTATTTGCCATAGTTGCTGATAATTCTTGCTCACCCGGTGGCTGGGAAAAATCCCTAAAGATATCTAAACCAATGACTGCAGGTTCATACTGGGCGAGATTACTGAGAACCTGATTCATAACAGCGTCAGTCATCGGCCACTGCTTTAGGGACTGAATATCAGCTTCTGTTACTTCTACCACTAGTAGGCGCGGATCTGGTTCTAGAGGTGGTCTCAGCCGCATCATTGTGTCAAAGACACTAAGTTCCCAAGACTGCCAGAGATTTAGCTGCCTACCTCCTAGCAGCAGCAAACCAGTGACGGTCACACTTGCTACTAATGCTGGAGATGTTAGCACACAGACCCCCATGCCTTTGATTCGTGACAAAACTTTAGATAGTTTTGTCGGTGCCAAGTCTGGGGACTCGCTGTGCTTTTTAAGTTTTGAGTTTTGAGGTGACTTCTTACTTGTCACTTTCACAAGCTGACCACTCACAACTAACGAAATTAGCATAAGGATCTCCGTTGAGACCCTATCACTGCAATATTTAAACCAAATGCTTTAAATACCTTTAAAGCTCTTTAACAGTAGCGACTTGAGCAATATAAACCTCTGACGATATATAATGGGCTTTCGTTGTTATGCACTTGATCTCTCCTGGCGTAAAAACGCCGTTATCAGGTAGGAACTTTAACGCTTCCCAATAACTGCCCCTAGCAAAAGTATCTAGCTCTCTAGTCAGCTTCGAGTATCTTCCAGCCCCTGGCTTCGACCCATGGGTTCGATTGCTACTTAGGTTCCTGACTAAGCTTCAATAAGTGATGCAACCTGTTTCTGTACTCAAAACTGTATTTAAAGCTGTAAGTACTTTTAAAACTCTAGTATCAGGATCTCTATACTACACAGATTTTAGCAGGATTTACCGGTGTCGAATATTATAAATAATGTTGGAGGTGGCAAAAGAGCAAATATTTTAGCTAAGTGTTCTCTTTTGGTGTTATAATAATTAATTCTACTTCTCTGTAAGCGTCCAAGCACCATTCCAGTCCTCTGGCGGTGGATTTTGTAGGAAATGGTGGCATCGCTTCAAATGTAAGTCAGCAGCTTTATCGTTTTTGTCAAATTCTTCTAAAATAATGCCGAACTCACCCATCGCACGGGTAAACTTCCGCTGTAGATAATACTCTCGCCCTTTGTGGTAGTGTTCGATTATTTGTGCCTTGAGCTCTGAAATAGGAGTTCCTGTGAGTCCTACCAGTTCATAGATTGACACAGGTTTAGTTTTGCCCTTGACGACAATTTTATCGAGTTCGCGCACCTCTATTTGATCAGCACAGGGCTCATAAGTGTTTTCGCTGATGAGTATGTCGCAGCCGTATTGCTTAGTAGCCCCTTCCAAACGTGATCCCAAGTTGACTCCGTCACCAATGGCAGTAAATTCCATCCTTTTACTGGAGCCAATATTGCCACTGATGACGCTGTCAGAGTGAATACCAATACCAATTTTTATAATTTCCTTATTCTGCTCCAGGCGACGGGCATTAAATTGTTGAAGCCTTTGACGCATATCTAGAGCCGTTTGTACAGCCCTCCAGGCATGATCTTCTTGAGGTAGGGGCGAACCAAATACTGCCATAATTGCATCGCCGATGTATTTATCAAGAGTGCCTTTGTGTTGAAAAACTGCATCCACCATCGACTCAAAATACTCATTGAGCATACTGACTACTTCTTCGGCAGTGAGTTGTTCAGTTAAGGTGGTGTAGCTGCGAATGTCGGAGAAAAGGATAGAAACATCTTTGCGATCGCCTCCCAATTTAGTATCACCCAGTTTGAGCAATTCCTCTGCCAATTCCTGAGTCATGTAGCGATACATGGTACTCTTGAGGCGTTTTTCATCACTAATGTCTTCCATCACCACCAGTGCGCCCCTGACTTGGGATTCGTTGCTAGCATCAGCAATGGTGTTAATGGAGAGATTAACACTACGCTGCTTTTCTTGTCCTGTAGAAATTAAAGTTTGATCAGGGTAGTATTGATTGCGTTCTTTATAGTTTTTTCCATCTAAAGCTTGTTTAAACCATTTAGCAAATTTGGTAGCGTCATGTTGTTGGTCATCAATTCTGATTGCCTCAGTAATCAGTTTGCCTTCTAGGCGAGTTTGAGGATCTAAGCCCAATAATTTTTTAGCACTTTCATTGGCTGCAATAATTCGGCATTCGTGATCAGTGGAAATGACCCCATCCGAAAGGCTGCGCAAGATATCCCGTTGGGTTTGTTCTTGTTGCTTAACCGTAGCGAACAACTTGGCATTTTGGATAGCAACACCAGCTTGTACATTAAATGCTGCCATAAACTCTTGGTCAGTACGATTAAAACTTGCTTTCCAACACTCAGGGGCTTCAGGCCAGTCAGCGGGATTGTAGGGAGGGAATTCCCCTTGTTTTTTCTTATTCAGTAATTGAGTAATACCAATTAAATCTTGATCAGCGTTATAAACTGGCATGCACAATAAGCTACAGGAACGATAACCAGTCTTTCTATCAGTTGCTTTAGAAGTTTCGGAACCGCTATCCTCATAAAGGTCAAAGCCAATGTTTAAAGGCTTACCGGATACAGCAACTCTGCCGACATAACCCTCTCCCATAGGTACGCGGAATTCTTTTAAAGTGTCACCAATGGGAATTTTAGTCCATAAATCATTGCGCTCGTGGTCAATTAGCCACAGCGTTGAACGATCTGCATTCATCAGTTGCTTAGCTTCATCCATCACCTTCTGGAGAGTGGCTTCGAGGTCTAAACTGCTCCTACTAAGGGATTCAGTTGCCTTCATCAGGGCGATCGCTGCCCGTTGTTGTTGAGCTGCCGTGTAAAATGACCTAGAGGACTCAAGAATCAGGCGAATCGAAGGGGCAAACTCATCAAACAGTTTTTGGTCTGCCTCTGTAAATCCTTGTTTGTCGATTTTATCTGCTAGAAGAGCCTCAGGAGGATAGTTAGTTTTTAACTTATTGATTAATTGGACGACAGCAACAAGGTCTTTGTGTTCTTCAGTCAATAGAGGTAGAGTCAACTGGGTATAGGCGCGGTATCCAGTTTTCTTGTATAGCTTTTTAGACTCCTCGGAGCGTGGATCATCGAAAAAATCGTAGTAGTTATTAACAACTTTCTTAAATGTTGCCACCTCCCCAGCAATCCCCCGATCCGCAGGAATCCGTATTTCTATACTTTTGCCCTTCTCGCCCTCAGCCACAATTGACCAGAGTTGATTTTTATCTTCATCAAGGATAAAAATAGTGGTTCTGTCTGCACCTAGTAATTCTGCCGTCTTGAGGGTAATAGCATTAAGCATCTCTTGGAGGATCGTCTCAAAACCGTGGCTGTTTAGCAACAACGACAGAGTTTGATTAACCTCTCTGAGTCTCTGTTCAACATCTGTGACAACTTGTTTGAAAGTCTCTTGAGTTAGGGGAGCCAGAAATGCGGAAAAACTCCCCTTAGTTGTTGTTAACGCGCCAGCAGAGGAGTGTTTGTGTTGCTGTGGGTTCTGGTATTCTCCGGATGCAGTAGTATTAGCATCGGTGTCATGGAGTTGTTGATCATATCCACGGCGATTGGCAGATGGCATATCTCTGGTTTCCTCTCCTAATTATTCATGGGTTTTTGATTAATGCTTCGTCTTCGGGAACTCCAAGAAATTCAGTTCTCCAATTCACTTAAAAACACGAGGTAAAGATTCATCTCCCCATCTCCCCATCTCCCCATCTCCCCATCTCCCCATCTCCCCCTGCTCGATTGGATATTTTTTATTTGTAAGTCCTTAATGCTAGTGGTTAGTGGGAGCAGCTTCACGCCAGTTAGCAGCTTTAGCGAGTAGGGATTCAGCAAAAGTCATTGCCTCTTGAGCTGAATGTCCGCCAGCTAGTTGAGCAATTTCTTCGCGTCGTGTCCGGTGATTATCGAGAAGACTGACGCGGACAACTGTGCGCAAATCAGAGAGTTCTTGTTCACACAGAGTTTGATTGGGAGTTAGTTTTTCTCGATAGTTAGAAAGGGGTTGGTCAACCACTTGCTTATCAACTCGGAAATGTCTGTCTGCCATAGCTGCAATTAGGGGTTGATGAGTTACACAGAGGACTTGGCGTCCTTGAGTGAGTCTGTGGAGTCTTTCGGCAATTGCTTGCGCCACACGCCCAGAGACTCCGGCATCAATTTCGTCAAAAATTAGGGTTTGGTAGCTCTGTGCTGTAGCTGTGGACAAACAAGCTTTCAGCGCCAGCAAAAAGCGGTTCATTTCACCGCCAGAAGCCGTATGAGATAGAGGTTGTAATACTTCCCCTGGATTAGGGGAAAAGTAAAAGCTTACGTTGTCAGCACCAGTAGCTGCGGGAGTAGCAGGCACAATCTTCACGCTAAACCTCACCTTGTCCATGGCTAGGGGCTTGAGTTCATTTACCAAGCGCTTTTCCAGCTCTTCGGCAGTGCCGCGGCGTAGCTGAGTCAGTTGCTTACAAGTGTAAGTCAAGGTTTCCTGACATTGCTGGTAAATTTTTTCTAAATTTTCTAGGGATTGATCCTCGTTCTCGAGTGCTTGTAGTTCTGTCTGGAGTTTTTCATAGTGAGCTATTGCCTCGTCTAGGGTTGGTCCATATTTGCGACAAATTTGTTTAAGTGCCGCTACTCTCTCCTCCACCACTTGCAGACGTTCCGGTTCAGTTTCTAGCCCATCTCCATAAGCATTAATTTGATGAGACGCTTCCACTACCTGCGCCAGAGCTGCACTAACCAATTCTAACAGTGGCTGCAACTGCTCATCGTATTGCACCATTTCGCTCAAAGTTGCTTCGGCTTGCGCTAACAAATCAGCAGCAGCAGTCCCTCCTTCATGTTGGTAAAGTGCCTGATAAACTTGGTAACTCTGCTGCTGTAGCTCTACAACATGATCTAGACGCTGGTACTCCAACTCTAGCTGTTCCAATTCTGAGGAGTCTGTCAGATGAGCAGCAGTTAGTTCCTTAATTTGGTACTCCAGCCAGTCCCGGTGTTGCCAGCGCTGCTGCTCAGACTTGAGCCTTTTTTCTAGGGCTTTGGAAGCCTCTTGAGAGGCAAGGTAGGCAGAGGCGACTAGCTCACGTTGTCGAAGCAGGGGAGAACCGCCATAAAGGTCAAGTAACAGCCGTTGATTGCTGGCTGACATTAGCTGTACAGTTTGACCCTGAGCAGTAATTTCCACCAAACGCTCACGTACTCGTTCCATTAGTTGTCTATTGACTAAGACGCCATTTAGTCGCGAACGTGAACGTAGGTTTCCCTGACTAGCTGTGATCTCACGGCTACAAACTAAATCGTTGTCATCAAGCAAGTCAATTTCCTGCTGGCTCAACCACAACTTTAAAGCTTGATCTGCACCGAAAGTAGCTTCCACCAGAGCGCGTTTAGTCCCGGTGCGAATTAGCCGATTGCTAATTTTTCCACCCAAGGCGATATCAATGGCGTCTAAGATAATTGACTTGCCAGCACCGGTTTCACCAGTTAAAACATTGAGACCAGCACTAAATTCTAGCTCTAAATTGTCTATTAAGGCAAAGTTGTGAATCCGCAAACAAAGCAGCATAGTGATGTAACTTCCAGGAATATCCCTGGGGTCAAGCAGGTCGCAAAATTAACTAGTGTGGTCTCTCAATTTTCCATTGATGAGTAAAGGGTAAAGATTCAAGCTGTAGCCCTCGCTACACCAAACTGAATCTTAACTCATACCATTTGACAACAATCTTGATACAAATTCTTCCTCTGCCTGCTCTATTTCCCTGAAGGTATCAAGCTGAGAGTGAAGCAGTATCAATAAAAGGCGATTGCTATGTAGCTTGATAAGCAGTAGACAATCTAAACTGAATCTAAACTGATTAAAATTAAAGACCATAATTAGATTTTGTTACAATACTTTACAGAGTCACTCTTTATATTTCAATAATAAGTATGAATGCTAAAGCAGTTTCCTCAGCTTCCCACGACATAAAATCTCAAGTAGCGGTGACTCAAAACCACACAGTGCAAGTACCGGCTGAACCTGTAGCTGTTGAGTATAGCTCCACTCAGGCATCAGAGTCAGAAGCCTCGATAGCCAAGGAAGTTAAACAAGTAGGCGAGACGGAAGCTTTGCGCTACGATCCAGTCGCAATCTCAGCTACTTACAGCAAGATGCCACTGCAGGTTTTGGGGCGGACTCTCAATACTGTTTTACCGTTAGCTTCTTTTGCTTTCGGCATGTGGTGGGACCGCTTTTGGGCACGCCAGGAGTCGAATCAGCGCCGTCGAGCTATTCAACTGCGGGAAACTTTAACTAATTTGGGACCTGCTTATATCAAGGTAGGACAGGCACTATCAACGCGACCGGATTTAGTTTCGCCAGTTTTTTTAGAAGAATTGACTAAACTGCAAGATCAATTGCCACCGTTTCCCAATGAAGTCGCCTACAGATTTATTGAGGAAGAATTAGGCGATCGCCCCGATCAGATTTATGCTGAACTTACGCCGCAACCGGTGGCAGCAGCCTCTTTAGGACAGGTGTACAAAGGCAAGCTTAAAACTGGGGAAACGGTGGCAGTGAAGGTACAGCGCCCAGGATTAGCACAGCGTATTGCTCTCGATGTCTATATTCTCAGAAGCCTTGCCATCTGGGCGCAGAAAAATATTAAGCGCTTGCGTAGTGACTTGGTGGCAATTATGGATGAGTTTGGTAATCGCATCTTTGAGGAAATGGATTACCAGCAAGAGGGACGAAATGCTGAACTATTCGCCAAGTTTTACGGTCACATTGCTGAAATTTATGTTCCCCGAATTTACTGGCAATATACAGGACGTCGCGTCCTAACTATGGAGTGGATTACTGGCACCAAACTGACTGATATGCGGGCAATTATGGCACAAGAAATTGATGCCAAACATTTGATAGAAGTTGGGGTTCAATGTTCGCTCAGGCAGCTGTTGGAACACGGTTTCTTCCATGCTGATCCTCATCCTGGTAATTTGCTGGCAACTCCTGAAGGTAAACTTGCCTACATTGATTTTGGCATGATGAGTCAGGTTAAGCCTTATCAGCGCTACGGTTTGATTGAGGCAGTGGTTCACTTAGTAAATCGCGATTTCTCAGGGTTAGCACATGACTATATTAAGTTAGAGTTTTTGACAGAAGATACTGACCTAACGCCGATTATCCCTGCACTGGCTAATGTCTTTAATGATGCCTTGGGAGCGAGTGTGGCAGAACTAAATTTTAAGAGTATTACTGACCAGTTATCGGCTTTAATGTATGAGTATCCTTTCCGAGTGCCGGCTTACTATGCACTGATTATTCGCTCTTTGGTAACTTTAGAGGGGATTGCGATTAATGTTGATCCTAATTTTAAGGTACTAAGTAAAGCTTATCCTTATGTAGCCAAGCGATTGTTAACTGATACATCACCTCAATTAAGGGCTTCTTTGAAGGATTTGCTATTTAAGGAAGGTAGTTTCCGCTGGAATCGTTTGGAGAATTTATTGCGTAATGCTGGTCAATCACCCGATTATGATATTAATAAAGTCTTAGATCAGACTCTAGATTTTCTGTTCTCAGAACGAGGTGCCTTCATTCGCGAAAATTTGATTGATGAAATTGTCAAGGCTGTAGATACTTTTGGGCGTCGGACTTTCGTCAATTTAGCCTATTCTCTGAGTGAAAGAGCAGGATGGAGTCTCAATCAGAACTCAGAGGTGAAGACCGATGGTATAGGGAATACAGAGAATATTAAAAGGATTTGGGATATTCTTAAAGAAACTCCTGGTTTTGACCCACTGCAGTTGGTACCAGTGATCCCCCAAATCTTGATGAAGCCGGAAACTCAGCAAATGGGACAAAAAATTGCTGGTCGTTTAGCTCAGCGGGTGATAGCGCGGCTAATTCGGGAAGCTTTGCTAGAGGATACCCCTGAAGAGGTGTTACAAAATGGTCATAGGGCAGTGTCTGAGCGGGTTACTGCTAATGGTAATGACCATAAGACATCTTCTCAATTAGCTCTACCCGCTGGCAAGTGATCAGGTTTTTTATAAACTGTCTGCATTTAACTTAATAAGAAGGGGGATGGGGAGATGGGGAGATGGGGAGATGGGGAGATGGGGAGATGGGGAAAGGAGTTAAATACTTTTATAAGTCTATGTCTGAACTAGAAGAAGCAGTTAAATTTATTAAGAGTATAGAAAGGAAACATTCTGGAAAGTCTACCTATGAAATCGCTAATATACTACGGGGTTATACTAGAAAAGCTTACACAACTAGATTGTGGAATACGGCAACTGGATATGATCAAGAATATATTAGTGGGGAATTTGAGGGCAAGCTTAATCCAAATAATCTAGTTGTAAGCGGTGAGGTTACTGACTTTGGTCACTTCATTGCTGCGCTCTCAGACCAAATAAATCAGCCAGGGATAAAATGGTCAGATTTAAATGGCTGGACAGGTGATTATAGTTCATGGTCTGGAGATATTGGTTCGGCAATTGTGGTGTTTCGTTCCCAGTATGAAAATATCAGAATTCAAACTTTAGAAGAGGGGTTAAATCGGTTTGCTAGAGATTCTGATTATGCTGCCGATATTGCTGCTTACGTAGTTGGATCCCTAATTAATTCGAGGAGAATCGGCTCTATTTCTCAGGCAATTATTCAGTATGATTACATTCCCTATTTAAATCATGTCAGAACTTTCATTAAGAAACGTTTTGGCACAATCATTAAAGGTAACAGTTTACAAAGACCAGCAATTTTAGAAGCTCAGATTAGTCGTTCTGTCGCCAATTTAATTAGATTTTCTAATATCCCAGAACTGTGGGAATCTGTCCAAGATTACCTCCAGTCAGAATCAGAATTAGAATTTTCAAGTTTGGTTCAGCCTTCCAGAAGTGATTTGTTAAAAGGTTCTTTACATTTTCTTACTCACATTGTCAATAAGGGAGGTTTAAACAGTTTGCGATTTAAGCCTTACCAGATACCAGCAATCCCTTGGTTAGGTACCTTTAATTATCAAGTGAGTGTATAAAAATAATTTGTTGATTACCTAAATGTTTGCTAGAAATACTTTTTAAGTAATAAGTAATAAGTAATAAGTAATAAGTAATAAGTAATAAGTAATAAGTAATAAGTAATAAGTAATAAGTAATAAGTAATAAGTAATAAGTAATAAATGTTTAGATTGTTAGTTATTACTTTAAGTCAGGCTATTTGTAGCGTCTTTTTTTTATTTCATATAATATTTAGTGGTGAGGGATATGCTGAGATAATCACTCAGACATGGGGAGGACTTAATCATGGTTGATGCCATGGAGAAGACGAGCAATCAGGAAACGGTAACTGCTGTTGTATTTTTTAGATAGTTCCATGATTACAAACATCAAGCCCGAACTTACGTAGGCATAAATTTTTAAGACCCAATCGCCATATTTTTTAGAGTAAGACAGCTTGAAAGACAAGGTAGTACTTAAGAACTAAATGACTTCAGTTAAAACAAGACTGCATGCTTGTCAGAATAGTTTCTTTTACTCGATTTTTATATTTATAGTATTCTTTTATTGATTTCATATTAATAGGGTATGGAAACTGGATTTATAAAGAGACTGAAGTTGCTGTTTTTGTTGTAGTTTCGATATTTACAGATACTACGTTCAAAATAATTATTTTTTTTCTTATTTTCCTTAATTTCACTTAAAAAAAAATATTTTTAAATTACTATTAAAACTAAATAAAACTTTTTTGAAGAACACCAGATACATAATAAGAATTTGAGATCATGGCAGAAATAGCTAATGTTAAAGCTGTAGATAAGCAGCACTGTACATTCTTGTCTGAAAATCAACTTAATGCTCTGATTTTGGGTGACTGTAATTTAACAATTGACGAAGTTATTAGTGTTGCACGTCGTGGCGTGAAAGTACATTTAACTGACCAAGAGGATATATTACAGGGCATCCAAGCATCTAGCGACTTCATTGCTGAAGCCGTAAAATTGGGCAGGCCAATTTATGGAGTTACTACTGCTTTTGGCGGTATGGCTGATGTTATAGTTCCCCCTGAAGAGGCTACAGCTTTACAGAATAATCTTATTAGATACCATCGGGTTGCAGCGGGTCAGTGTCTACCAATTTCCTGTATAAGAGCAGCAATGCTTTTACGTGCTAACTCACACATGCATGGAGCATCTGGCATACGAATTGAAATTATTCAACGCCTTTTGACTTTTCTCAATGCAGGGGTTACACCATATGTATATGAATTTGGCTCTATCGGTGCTAGCGGTGATTTAGTTCCTTTATCTTATATAGTTGGGGCATTAATTGGGATGAAAGCTCCCTGTTATATGGTTGACTTCAATGGAGAAGCAATGGAAGCCCCAAAAGCTTTAAAACTTCTTGGCTTGGAACCACTGACTTTACTGCCTAAAGAAGGATTGGCTATGATCAATGGGACTTCGGTAATGACTGGCATTGCCGCTAATTGTGTGTACGATGCTAAAGTTTTATTAACTTTAACAATGGCAGCACATGCCTTAATGATTCAGGGTTTGAATGGAACAAATCAATCATTTCACCCTTTTATTCATCAGTTAAAACCCCATTATGGACAAAAATGGGCAGCTGACCAAATGTTAAAGTTGCTGATGGGTTCACAATTAATTCGTCATGAGTTAAATGGTTGTCATGACTATCGAATTAATCAATTAATTCAAGACCGTTATTCCCTTCGTTGTTTGCCACAGTACATAGGGCCTATTGCTGACGGAATTCTGCAGATTGCACAACAAATTGAAGTTGAAATCAACTCGGTAACTGATAACCCTTTAATTAATGTTGAAAATCAAGCTTCTTATCACGGAGGAAATTTTCTTGGGCAATATGTTGGCGTAGGGATGGATCAACTGCGCTACTATCTCGGTTTGTTAGCTAAACATCTAGATACGCAAATTGCCCTCCTAGTGACGCCAGAATTTAATGGAGGGCTTTCGGCATCGTTAGTTGGCAATTCTAAACGTCTGGTTAATTTAGGACTAAAGTCATTGCAATTGACTGGAAACTCAATCATGCCACTGCTAACTTTTTATGGCAATACGATAGCTGATCGTTTTCCTACCCATGCTGAACAATTCAACCAAAATATCAATAGTCAAGGATGTATTTCAGCTACGTTAGCAAACCGTTCAATAGAAATTTTTCAGCACTATATAGTAATTGCATTGCTCTTTGGTGTACAAGCTGTTGACCTACGTACTTACGCTTTAATGGGTCATTATGACGCTCGTCAGAGCCTTTCACCAGAAACTTTAAAGCTATACCTAGCGATACATGAATTAATTGGAAAGGAGCCGTCTGGGGAACGTCCCTACATATGGAACGATGATGAGCAAGCAATAGATAAACATATAGCTCAACTTACCACTGACTTTAAGGGTAGTAATCGTCTTTTGCAAGCAGTCAGTGATATTTTCATCAACTTAAACTGAAGAAGTTAGGACTTAGGCACCAACTTCATAACTCTCTTCTATCAGTCTCTGAGAATTACACTCACAATCAAACTCTCAAAGCACTCATAATTACCTAATTAAGGATTTGAGCTATGTTTGCTGAGAATTACGCTCAAAAACATAGCTCAAGTGAAAAAAATCTTTTCACATCAGGGTTTCAGCCATTGTGATCGCCCAGAGTGATAGAAGCTTTCTAGGAAAGCGATTGGCTTCGCCACTGCCAAAGGCAATCGCTTTCCCTATGGATGTAAAGAAACATTTCTGTTTCTTAGGAGCAGCTCCACAAGGGGGAAGTCAAAAGTCAAGAATCAAAAGTCAAAAGTATCAAACACCCTCGCTAAGTACCTGGAGAAAAATAAAGTTTACTGGTTGAGGCAGGGTGTAGGTTGTAGGGTAATTTTGACGGATTTCATAATTCTTTACATAGATCCATTTATTTATGTCCGACTACTTACGAAGGAAATAAACTAGTCAAATCCTCCTTTCTTCTGCCTTGGAACCCTCTGCCTCCTGACTTGAAAGAGGGTGTAGGATGTGGGGTTTAGGGTGTAGGGGAAATAACCTTCTTTAATGCTTGATGATGAAAAAGTTTTTTCATCGGGACTGCCTTGTTTTTTGAAAGAGGTATGGGTAGGGTGAGTAACCAATTGGCTTACCTATAGATAGCGTTTGATCTAGTCATCTACGTAAGTCTTATCAATTTAATAAAAAATGAATTAAAAAAAATTGAATAGAGTTTGCTCAAAAAAATTATAAAATTTTGAGGTGTCAGTTATGAAGACGTTACTAATCGATAACTACGATTCTTACACTTTCAATCTGTATCAAATGATTGCAGAAGTAAATGGAGAGCCTCCGATTGTTATACGTAATGATCAATTAATATGGTCTGAACTACAAGATTTATCATTTGATAATATAGTAATTTCTCCAGGTCCTGGACGTCCAGAAAATCAAAAAGACTTTGGTATTTGTCAACAGGTTATTGAAGAAATAGATGTTCCTTTGCTAGGTGTCTGCCTTGGTCATCAGGGAATCGGTCACATATTTGGAGGCAAAGTTACCTATGCTCCTGAAGTTATGCATGGACGTTTAAGTGCAATCTATCACAACGAATCAGAATTATTTTCAGGAATTCCTCAAGGGTTTTCTGTTGTTCGCTATCACTCTTTAGTTGTTTCGCTAACATTACCTGAAACTCTAGAAAAAACTGCTTGGACAGCAGATGGAATTATCATGGGTTTACGCCATCGGTCGAGACCAATTTGGGGTGTACAGTTCCACCCTGAGTCTATTGGTACTGACTACGGTCATCGCTTGCTAAAAAACTTTAAGGATATTACTACACAGCATTCTAAACAACAACAAATAAAGCCAAATACAACACATCAAAAGTTTTCCATTGTTCCCACTGGTCATCTGCCTCAATTCCGTAATCAAAATTATGAAGTTCATAGTCGCAAGCTAAATATTTATCCAGATACTGAACAAGTATTTATTAATCTATTTGGAGATGAGCCACTTGCTTTCTGGCTCGATAGCAGTCTGGCAGATCCAAAACTCTCTCGTTTCTCATTTATGGGAGACGGTAGCGGTTCAAACAGTCGGTTAGTTCAATATAATCTTCAGCGTGGAGAAGTGAGTGTTACCCAAGCTAAGCAGTTAACTGTGTACAAGGAGAGTATATTTGAATATTTAAAGCGAGAAACTGAGTTGCTTTACTATCGCTGTGATCAGCTTCCTTTTGACTTCAATTGTGGTTTTGCTGGTTACTTCGGTTATGAACTCAAGGCAGAATGTGGAGGCACGTTGAAAAACCCTTCATTGTTACCTGACGCGAGTTTTATTTTAGCAGATAGATTAATTGTATTCGATCACCAAGAACTAACAATCTACTTGTTGTGTCTAACGAAAAAGGGGCAAAAGTATGAGGCTGAGGCTTGGTTTCAAACTACAGAGCAGCAATTAAATACACTTCCTCCTTTAAAGCCAGTTACTGTGGAAAACACTCAGAAACCAGTCACTTTTTGCTTCAGCCGTCCATACCAAAACTACTTGGAGGATATCCAACAGTGTCTCTATGAAATTTCCCAAGGAGAAAGTTATGAAGTCTGTTTGACTAATAAAATTTATACAGATAGTAAGCCCAATCCTTTAGTACTTTATCGAACCTTGCGCCGAACTAATCCAGCTCCTTACTCAGCATTTTTCCGTTTTGAAGATATTACCCTTCTTAGCTCTTCTCCAGAGCGATTTTTAAAAATTGATCGCAACAGTTACGTTGAATCTAAGCCAATTAAAGGAACAAAAGCACGGGGAGTAAATGCTGAAGCAGATAGAGAAATACAGGAAAGTTTAAAAAATGGTGAGAAAGATCGAGCTGAGAACTTAATGATTGTTGATCTGCTACGGAATGACTTAGGACCTGTATGCGAAATAGGTAGCATTCATGTACCAAAATTAATGAATGTCGAAACTTATACCACCGTACATCAATTGGTGAACACTATTGGCGGTCACCTTCGTTCAGACATGAGAGCGATTGATTGTATCCGTATGGCCTTTCCTGGTGGCTCGATGACGGGTGCTCCTAAACTGAGAAGAATGGAAATTATTGACCGACTTGAAGGAGAGGCACGGGGTATTTACTCGGGGGCAATTGGTTTTCTGGGACTCAATGGCACAGCAGATTTGAATATTGTAATCCGCACAATTGTAATGACCCCAACTGAAACTACTATCGGAGTGGGAGGAGCGATTATTGCTCTATCCGATCCTCAGATGGAATTTGATGAAATACTTCTCAAGGCACAGGCTTTAATTCGTGCTATTTTGCTTACGGTTCATGGGGAGATTAATCCTAATTTATACCAAATTACTGGGACTCCTTTGGCTAAGCATGCTGTTCAATTCAAAGAGCAAATTGCCTCTTAAAAACTGTTAATAATTTGCATCTAAATAGGTGGCTTTAAATAAAAATTAAACTGTAATCAGGTCTTAATGTTGAAGTTTAATATACCCTTGTTTAACAATTGTTTAATTATTTTAAACCTGCCTACTTAACAAAAAACACCTCTCAAATAAAAGAAAAGTTTGATAACTAATAAGGAGTTTTCCATGAATCTAATTGCTACTTCATTGACTTCGGAATCTCAGAAACAATATGAAAGTCCTTTTAAAGACTGGGATGAATCAAGTTGGATTCGCAGTAAACCACTGCGCGAAGTTTCTTTTTCTGGATTACTCTTTCGTCCCGAGTTAACTCCGCTAGCTTGGCATCCAAAAATATCCAAAGAGCCTGACCTTTATAAGGCTATCCTAGCCTATAGACTTCTTGAAAATATTCAGTTAACTTCTTTGATTGAATTAAATTATGTCAACCCTATTTGTCACGATTTAGTACAAGAAAAAACTGTTATTAACTTAACAAAAGAGCAAAGATTAGATGCCCTCAAAATTTATTGCGATGAAGGAGGACATTCTTTGGTTATGGAATGGTTTGTACAACAAGTAGAAACCATTTCTGGACTGAATCATAAAGTACTAGAACAGCCACATTTTGAGTTGAACTTTCAAAAACTTGTTGATGCTGAATATAATCTTTCCCCTAACTTGATTAAATTGTTTATGACTACTATTCTAGAAACTTTATACGTAGAAGCTTATAGCGCAATTCCTCAAGATGAAAGGATAGCACCAGCAGTACGTGCTGTAATTGAGGATCATATTACTGATGAGAATAAACATGATATCTATTTTCGAGGTATATTTACTTTGCTTTGGAATAGTCTCAGTGAGCTAAAAAAGGAACAAGTGGGTCAACTTCTACCCAAAATGGTGCGGACTTTTCTTGAACCTGATCAGATTGCCGCTCACAATATCCTTCAGTATTTAGGATTCTCAACAGTC
The DNA here is from genome assembly GCA_010692425.1 of Symploca sp. SIO3C6. Lineage (GTDB taxonomy): Bacteria > Cyanobacteriota > Cyanobacteriia > Cyanobacteriales > Coleofasciculaceae > SIO3C6. The sequence continues at coordinate 136,376 of JAAHHJ010000006.1, forward strand.
GATTCTGACAGAATTTTAGAAGAGATTTATGTTCCTGAAAAAATTACACAAAATATAAGACGTGCAGCTAAGCCTGCACTAAAAATGTTTGAAGAATCTGGAGTATTTTCAATTTCTTCTGTTAAGCAAGGTTTTGAAAATTACCAATTCATTGCATGAGTAATATAGCAGTTGAAGCATGACTTAGGACATCATAATACTAGCGATAAAAGAACATAAAAATATCCTAATCTTTAATTCGACTGCTATATTACTGGACAAGGTTGGTGTTTAAAGATAAATGAATTTAATTTTCTCATTTATAGTAATTAAATTCATCATTAAGTAGCAAAAAGTGAATTGTCGTTTAGTCTATTTGAAAAATTCAAGAGTTGATCATGACTATGACTAGTAAAGTTTCTTATAGCGTCCAAAATTTTAACAGCGACTTAGAGCGTGAAATTCAACGTTTATATCTGCAAGCACAAATCATGTGGAAACAAGAGTCGCGGAATCTGTTTTGGTTTGGTTTGCAAGATGGGATGTCTGTTCTCGAATTAGGAAGCGGACCTGGATTTATTACGGAGAAGCTCCTTTCTTTATTACCTAAGATTTCGATAACTGCTATAGATACCGACCCATTTATGATTGATTATTGCCAACAACGTTTACGCAATTATATAGGTAATAGACTTAACATAAGCTGTTGTGCATCTATCTTTAATACAGGCTTGCCTGACAACAGCTTTGATTTTGCTATTGCACGTTTAGTTTTTCAACATATTCCCAATCCAGTCGATGCAGCTAAGGAAATTCGCCGAGTTCTCAAACCCGGTGGCAAACTTGTCATTACTGATCACGATGATGAAATATTTTTTATTCATGAGCCACCAGTACCAGAGTACCAGATAATGTCAGAAAAAATGCGCCTAGCGATGGCTACCCGAAACGGCAACCGACGTATAGGAAGACAATTGTGGCGTATTCTTAGAGATGCTGGCTTCCAAAATCAAGACTTAGAGATTATTGTTTCCCATAGTGACGATCAAGGCCTCGAAATATTTACGAAAGTAATCGATCCCGAACTTTTTAAATCAGTTGTTAAGCAAGGTTGGGCAACTGAACAAGAGATGCAAAACTATCTCCGTGCGCACGATGAGTTTATATCATCACCAGAGCCCTTGATGTTGCTAGCATGGCTGATGGCTAGTGGAGAAAAACCTTAGAAAGACATAACTAGAATAAAATATTTTCGGTAGTCAATACATTTTTTGTTTTTGACTACCTAGGTAGTTATCTCAAGTCCCTGACAGTCTGAATTATTTGCTCACCTAAAGTTTAAGTCTTTTTGAGAGCAACTATTTTTTTGATTTCAATTCAATAACAACAGGAACTGAACGATGATTGTAGTTTTAAAATCTGGAACACCGGAGAAAGAAATTCAGCGAATTAATGAAGAACTTCATAACAATAACTTAATACCCGAAAAAAGTGTAGGTTCCTACAAGGTCGTCTTTGGCTTGATTGGTGATACAAGATTTCTTGAACTTTCGCAAATTTACCAAATTAGTCCTTTTATTGAAAGAGTTGAGCGAATCAGTCATCCTTTTAAACGGGTTAGCAGAGAATTTCGCAATGGAGAATCGAGTGAAGTATTGGTATCAACAGGGAGTAGTTTTGCCATTTTTGGTCACAATTCTCCTTTAGTTCTAGTAGCTGGATCTTGCTCTGTGGAAAGCGAAGAAATGATCGTCGAGACTGCCAGATATCTTAAGAAAATTGGCGTTCAGTTTTTGCGAGGTGGTGCATATAAACCTCGTACTTCTCCTTATAGCTTCCAGGGATATGGTGAGAGCGCATTAGATTGGTTAGCTGCAGCTCGTAAAGCTACAGGTTTGGGAATTGTGACTGAAGTTATGGATACCGCAGATGTCGATAAAGTCGCTGAAGTTGCTGACATTCTTCAAATCGGTGCTCGTAATATGCAAAACTTTTCACTTTTAAAACGAGTAGGATCTCAAAAAAAACCAGTTTTGCTCAAACGAGGGATGTCGGCTACGATTCAAGATTGGCTCATGGCTGCTGAGTATATTTTGGCAGCAGGGAATCCCAATTTGATCCTATGCGAGCGGGGAATTCGCACCTTTGACAGACAATATACGCGAAACACACTTGATCTAAGTGCTGTTCCAGTCTTGCGCTCTTTAACTCACTTACCAATTATGGTCGATCCTAGCCATGGCACTGGTCAGTCTAACTATGTTCCAGCCATGGCTATGGCAGCAATTGCTGCTGGAGCAGATTCCTTAATGATTGAGGTTCACCCCAATCCAGCTAAAGCTCTATCAGACGGTCCCCAATCACTAACATTGGAGCAGTTTGAACGATTAACAAAGGAAATCACTGCTATTGCTAACCTTTTTGGACGAGAATTACAAGGACCAACCTTAACAGCAACTTTTCAAAGAATGTTCTCAAAAAAACAGACCCAGTTGGCTTCAATTTAAAAATATAGTAGAGTCATACCATTTTTCAAAAGTGGCTAGAGAAATACAAATTCTGAAGTAAGCATATATCAAGGAATCGCCTCAACTAAGTCTCTAGTTATTTTTAAAAATTGGTATTATCCTCCTGAGAAAAACTCTATTTAGCATTGGTGGCACAAAGTGAAGACAGTTATTAGAAAAGAGCTGTCTAACTATAGTTTTAATATTCACTAAGCAAGCTGCCGATGCCACTTTCCAGCATTTGTAAACACACTAGTATACAGCTCTATAACAGTAATTTATATTGGAGGTAAAAGTTAATGAAGGATATAAAGTATTTTAGACAGGAGATTGATATTCTTGACGAAACCCTCGTTAAAATATTAGTTAAGCGTTTCGATATTTGCAGACAAGTAGGCATATATAAAAAAAAGGTTGGCATGCCAGTAATGCAGCCAGAACGAGTAAAAGCAGTAAAAGAAAAATGCGCAAAGCTTGGAGAAAAACATGGAATTAATCCAGACTTCCTCCGTCAACTTTATGAGCTAATTATTTTCGAAACTTGTCAGCTTGAAGAACAGTTATTTCAAGATTTTAATATACGAGAAAAATCGGCAACTAATTCATCTAAAAATGGCGAAAGAGATTCTTTATTAGTAGAAAGTATGCGGCAAAATTCTTGTTGATGGTTTACACAAGTTAGTAGCTCTAACTGCTCTAAGCTTTCTATTAATGCTTCTCGCGCTTGTTTAGCATATGGATTATCCAACTGAATTCTCCAATAAATCTCGGGGTCTTTGCTCGCAATACGTGCAAAGAGTGTAAGCATAGTTCGATGCACTGGTGTTGAAACTGACAAGACTTTATCAGTTTCGTAGCCAAGCTTTGTTAAACAAAGTCCAAAAGAAATAATTGACGCATGTGTCAAAACTTGGGTTATGGCAGTGTAACGGTCATGCTCACTTGCAGTCATGACCGTTACATTAGCCCCCCATTTTTCCATAAGGCTAATAAAACTAGCAGAACGTAAACCAGGACGTAAATCTATGGCAGCAACGTTATTCTTATAAAATCCAAGGTCAGGAGCAAACATAGGGTTAATACTCAGTAATTGTACGTCTGTCCTGGTGTTTGCCATTTTTTGTGCTACTGGAGTTTTCACAGATAGAGTATCCACAACAAGTCCATTAGTCGGCATTACTTGAACAAAATATTCTAATGCAGTAAAAGCAACACTTTCAGGGAGACAGATGAGCAATAAATCAACCTCAGTAGCTAACGCCAATGCATTTTTGTCAGGTTGACTAAGGTCACTGCACAGATAGTTAGAACACTTGCTTAATATGTCTGGTTGTGAGGCTAAATCAATACCAAAAATACTAATACCTTCTTCTGAAAGTAATTGAGAGAATAGTTTACCAAACCCACCATTTAAACCCAGAATTAATGCTTTTTCAATATTCATAATTATAAGCTCAAACCTACAGAACAAAAATTGGCTATGCTGCGAAAACATAACATCTGTTTCAATTAGCTGATTATCACAACTAATTGGTGTTATCGTGTTGCCGACTTGTAATTAAACAAAAAAGATTTATGCCCATCAAGTAGCAAAACTTTAATTCTCTTTGATTATTATGCCAGTTTTTATTCCACTTTCAAAAGTATTTTTTATATTCCTTGGGGTAAGTAGACGGGTATAAATAAACGTAAAATTTTAAATGCTAGGTTCCTTGCCAAACAAGACCTCCAGTTTTTGCGATTATTCTTTAATTAAGCCTACCTACTTATAAGACAAAGTATTTGAAGCAGGTTTGCGAAAAACGCTCCCCCAATAATGGAGCTGTTAGGTACTTAATCCCTTAATCTTTCAAAAAGCATAACCTCCAGTGGAAAACGGCAAACGGTCATTATCTTGATTGTCGAGAGTATAAAATTGAGTTGCACCCAAAATACCAGCTAGGGAGGATAACTTGGCAAAGTAATCATTTGCCAGTGTACTGTAGTGAGGAACAATTAGATTGGAGGCATCCCAATTCTTGTAAATTTGTAGTGCAGGCATCTTGCCTGCTTACTGTCATAGGTACACTGGCGCTAAGGGTTATGCTTGCTGTAACAGTGGGGAGCAAAATGCACCCACTACCAATATTTCGGTAACTTTGGGATCCACCCAGCACATGAGACGATAGTGTAGAACTCAGATCTTGCACCTGATCTTGAAAACCCGATTTTTAACTAAATGACAACGAAATCAATAGGGTTTCAGCCTTTAAAAATCGGGTTTTTTGGATTTTGGGACAATGGTGCAAGATCTGAGTAGAACCTTAAGATTATCTAGCCCAGGAGGAAGGAGCAAGCCGTTATGACAGAATCAGTTGTGCCACTACCGACGATTTTGTGGCAAGTCCTATTGCTGTTAGTGGCAATCGCACTGGAATCCAGAATGTTGCACAACAGGCTGGGTATTAGCCGCAAAAGTAGCGTACAATACGCCACTTCCATGAATTTAATCGTGACAGTTTTCGGATGGTGGGCTTTTTTCCTGCTCAATTCTCTACTAGCCCAAGACTTTAAAAATCAGATAATCAGTTATATTTGTTTTGGCAACATTCTGGACAATCAAATCTCCAACTTTAATTTAGTTATTGGCTCAACTGGAATTTTTATTCTTTTCGGAGCCTTTCTAGTTAAACTCAAAGTCTTGGAGTTACAAGAAGCTTTTTTGAAAAGCTCTAAAGTTAAAACTGAATCAAATGGTCGTGCTGGATTGACATATAGGCTAAATCAGGCAATTATCCACACTGATGTTAATCGTGCGACAGTGGTTTTTACAGCCAACGCCTACAGCAGTATCGTCATTTTACTGCTCTTGTTTATGAGCTTTCTATTTCTCAACAACTCAGCAGGACAATAAGCATGCAATTATTCCGTGACTTAATAAAATTTATTACTGGAATCTCCATTGTTAAATGGGTGATAGAAACCTTTAAACCTCCTACTGCATTTTCCTGGCAGACATTATTTTGGCTGAGTATATTTTCCTATTTGATGTCATTGCTCGCGACGGATTTTGTGCGAGTTATGCTGCAAGGTTTTGGCTGGATTTTTATAATTGTGATGGTCTATTGGTGGACCAGTTCCATTAAAGAATTAAAAATTGGTCAAACTTCCTTGGCTCCGTGGATTACAGGCATCCTAGTCAGTATTTATATCTTTGAAGTATCAGGGCGCAACAGAGGGGAAATTTCACCAGAAGTACTAATTTTCTGGCCCTTGATTTCAGCGGTGATTGCGGCAATTCCTACTTTTCTGGGAGAAGAATTACAGCTAAGAGCGCCATCACCAGAGAAGCGTCAAAATCTAGTAGTTTTATTCAGCAGTCAGTTATTACTAACAAGCTGGTTCCAGTTTGCCTTTTTGATTCAAGACTGGACATTACAATATCCAAGTATACTGACCGATGATTTCAACAAAAGTGCCTTCGTGATCAAAGTAGAATCACTGCCGTCAGATCCACCCAGAGGCGCTTTGATTTTAAACACCATGAAAACTCAGTTAGAAGAGCAGTTCAAGAATAAAAACTGGTCAGAAGTTGAACGTTTGCTTCTAGAGAGAGAGCGTGAGAAATTATTGGCAGCAATAGAACAGGAAGCCAGAAAGCAAATTTCTTCAGAAGAAATCAAAGAAGACCTCCTCTGGGATATAACATCTGATATTAAAAAACAGGGTTCTGGCTATAACTTAGAAATCCTGGCAGCTTGGGAAGGTCCGCGCTCACAACCTCAAAAGTATTCCCTTAAACAATCTTGTCAAATTGACCAGGTTTATCCACAAAATGATGCAGCCACCAACTCCATAGGAAAAATCGAATGTAAACCCCTCCAAGGTTGGGGAATAGACTCTCCTATAATTTCTTAAATGCATCTTAGCTCAAGACTAAATCTATCTGGAGAATTATTGAGAACGAACTTCGGAGGTGACGGGTGAGTTGGGGCAGAATTTGGGTGATTGCCTCCAATGGGTTTCGAGAAGTGATCCGCGATCGCATCTTGTATATCATTGGTTTATTTGCACTACTACTAATAATTGCTCAGCGTCTCCTACAGGAAGTAGCAGCAAGCACTCTCGACAAAATTATTATAGACTTTGGTCTGGCGGCAATAGGCATTTTGGGTGCCCTTATTGCCGTATTTGTCGGCACCGGCTTGATTAACAAAGAAATCGAAAAACGCACGCTATTAGTTTTAATTCCTAAACCTTTAAATCGTGCGGAATTGATTATTGGCAAACATCTGGGACTATCTGCTGTTATAGCTGTCTGCATTGGTGCTATGACAATAATTTATCTAGGCGTCCTTAGTTTCTTTCAAATTGACTACCCACTAGGTAGTATTCTGGTTTCAATTTTCTACCAGTTTTTAGAATTGTCCCTGATTACAGCCATAGCGTTATTATTTGGCGTCTTTACTAGCTCACTCCTGGCAGCACTGCTTAGCTTCGGAGTTTATTTGATGGGAAAATCAAGCCGCGATTTATTAGAGTTAGGAAAATTGAGTGATGACTTTAGTATTCAAATGCTTACTCAATGTCTTTATCTAGTATTACCAGATTTATCGCGCCTCAACTTGAAAAATGAGGCAGTTTACGCTCTTCTACCACCACCACAGCAGCTTGTAAGTAATGGATTGTATGCTTTATTCTACACAGGTCTGGTTTTAGCGATCGCAATTTTTATTTTCTCGCTGCGAGAGTTCTAAAATTGAGAGTAACTCTGGGAGCAACAGAAGTAAAACGGAGATGTGGAAGTGTGAGTGGTGTGAAAAGTTTGAGAGGACTTTTGTATAAACTCATTTCCCACTGTCTTCCCAATCTCACACTCTTTTGTCCTCTCCCTCTCTCACGTTATTCAATAAATATTAAGAGAGCTTGTTAATCAATAATGTTAGAACTAAAACTAGAGCAAATAAAACAGATATTTACAGAAATGGAACAGGCTTTAATTGCCTATTCCGGGGGAGTCGATAGCACTTTAGTGGCCAAGATTGCCTATGATGTTTTGGGAAATCGTGCCTTAGCGATAACTGCTGAGTCTCCTTCCCTATTGCCGGAAGAATTAGAAGATGCCCGCATCCAAGCTGCCACCATTGGCATTACTCATGAAGTAGTTCAAACTCATGAGATGGATAACCCTAATTACACCTCTAATCCTATCAACCGCTGCTACTTTTGCAAGAGCGAACTCCATGAAACCCTCAAACCCTTAGCACTAAAACGAGGTTATCCTTACGTGGTGGATGGGGTAAATGCTGATGATTTGCGCGACTATCGCCCAGGCATTCAGGCAGCAAAGGAAAGAGGAGCAAGATCTCCTTTAGCGGAAGTAGGGGTTACTAAAGCCGAAGTGCGCCAACTATCTAAACAATTGGGGCTTTCTTGGTGGGATAAACCAGCGCAACCTTGTTTAAGTTCCCGTTTCCCCTATGGTGAAGAAATTACTGTGGCAAAACTGCAAAGGGTGGGGCGTGCTGAAATTTATCTGCGGAAGTTGGGTTTGTCTAATCTGCGAGTTCGTTGTGAAGGTGACACTGCTAGGATTGAGTTATCGCCAGAGAAAATCAAAGAGTTTGTGCTAACGACGGATCTAGAGCAAGTGGTAGCAGCATTTCAGGAGTTGGGTTTTGTTTATGTCACCTTGGATTTAGAGGGTTATCGTAGTGGAAAATTGAATCGTGTTTTGAATCGGGATGTACTAGAAGCCAAATCCTGAGAAATGAATTGGCATCTTTCTCAGATTATGGTAAATAGCAAAATTTTTTTATGCTCAACCTCATTAACATTCCTGAAAACTGTCTTAATCTACTCCAGATTGACATGCAAAAATCAAAATTGGTAGAGACACCCTCGATTCTGTTATGGACACCCTCGATAGACACCCTCGATATTGATAAACGGCACTTCTGGTAAATGTTTCCCCTTATCCTCAAGAGATAATGAGTACAGCATCTAGAAGACACGAATTATATTATCAACTCTCACCTTAGGCAGATGCAGTATCAAATCAGACAGACAATTTACTCGAGATAGGCAAATAATGTCAAGACAAATTCTGTCGAACTTAAACTATAGTAGTTTTCACTTGCATGAAGTATATTCTTCTGAATTCTCGGATAAAAGTCAGCCCAGAAGAATAATTTCTCCCCATCTCCCCCTCCCCCCATCTCCCCCTCTCTTTCAACGACAGTGTTGGTGCAATAGCGTGATTGCCTTCTCCACATTGTCAGGTTGGACTTGCACAGTATAGGCTTCTGCTTCCAGCTGGCGGCGAATTGAGTGATAGCGAAGGAAGAAACGACGAGTCTGAGGAGGTGGAGTCATCTCCAGATTGAGGGCGCGTAACTCATCCCCTCCACTGCATTTCTGGGCAGCATGCACAGCTTCATGAACTAGGGTTGGACGAGCAATTCCCAACTCAAAGACGACAGGATTAATCCAGATAACCTTAGTGCTATTTTCCAATAGACCATAAGTTCCCCGCTTCGGCGGTGAGGCCAGTCGAACCTCAAACCCATACTGCTCTAAAACTTGCTGCAAGCTTGAAAATTGGCTATCTGCAGAAGGAGGTACGGATGCCAACACAAAGGTTGCTAGCATGGCTACAATATTCATCAAGAAATTATCAAACCTATTAAAAACGAGACTAGCTGACTCATCTCTTTCCCCAAATAAGCAGAAGTTTTTTCCTTTTTCCGGAAAACCCCAACTCGAAAGTGAAGTTGAATTACAGATATGCCAACTTCTATACCGAATCAATTATTACCTATTACCCGTCTGGCTTGTTCCAGCGGGTAATTTTAACATTACAACATAGCAGAAGCTAACTTATGATTAGCTATTATGCCGGAGACTTCGAGTCTCCGATACTATTATATTATTTATTATGAAGCAAACTACTTCCTCATTAATGTCTCTAACTCTGTCACCAACTCAGGTGTGGCGAGGTAATCAGATCTTAGAAAAATCTGCAAAAGCGATCGCAAACTTAGGGCAACATCCCTTAATTGTAGGGGGCGAACACACTTTAGCTACCCTAGGCTCAAAACTGCAAGAAGTTTTAGAAAATCAGCAGTTAAGTTATTTACAGGCATCCTATAGTCCTGATTGCAGTGAGGCTTCTCTAGCATCCTTGAGAGCAGCTGCCAGCTCTCATCAAGCTGACTTAATTATAGGTTTTGGCGGTGGCAAAGCCTTAGACACTGCCAAACTTCTAGCGCACCAGTGCCAATTGCCTGTTGTCACTATTCCTACCTCGGCTGCTACCTGTGCAGCTTGGAGTGCTCTCTCCAATGTCTATTCCGATGGCGGGGCATTTCTTTACGATGTTAGCCTCCAGAAATGCCCAGACTTACTAATACTTGATTACTCTCTAATTGAGACAGCATCACCGCGCACTCTCATCGCTGGGATTGGTGATGCCCTTGCTAAGTGGTACGAAGCCTCCGTAAGTAGTAGCACTTCTACGGCTACTCTAATTATCGCTGCAGTACAACAGGCGAGAGTACTGCGAGATATCCTCTTCCAAAAGTCAGCCGAAGCCCTCAAAGAGCCAGGAAGTGAAGTCTGGCTTGAAGTAGTCGATGCCACCATTTTACTGGCTGGTGTGGTTGGAGGTTTAGGCGGTGCCGAGTGTCGTACCGTCGCTGCCCATGCTGTGCATAATGGCTTGACGCACCTAGGAGATGCTCACCACACCCTCCATGGAGAGAAAGTCGCCTATGGCATACTCGTGCAATTGCGCCTCGAAGAAATGCTCCAAGGCAACCAACTAGCGGCAGCCGCACGGCAGCAGTTGCTACAATTCTATGCTGAAATTGGTCTGCCCCCAACTCTTGAGGCTTTGGGCTTAGGGAAAATCACCCTGACTCAGTTGCGACAAGCGGCAGAAATTGCCTGTAAGCCTGATTCCGATATCCATTACTTGCCCTTCGAGGTAGTACCTGAGCAGTTAATGGCAGCAATGGTTTCGACAACAACGCCAGTAGAGAGAAGTCTTAATCCACTGGCACTACAGACAGAAATTAATCAGGAACAATTCAATTCTTGAAATCTCTACCCTTTGAAAAAGGGGGATTTTAAGCCTATAGGAATTGGGGAAGAGAAGCACCATCGTTTATGCTCCTACTTCCCATTCCCTATTTTCTTCTTCAGTTTTGTTTTGTTATAAAACTTATCTAAGATCAGTCTCAAGCTTGATAAGCGCGTTTATATCCTGACTAATCTAAAACTTCTGGTTTTTTTCAATCTTCTCAATTAACTCTTGAGCCATCTCAATTGCCAAAATCATCAGCGTTTGCTCTCGCTGCCCTTTAATACCATCATCACTAAGAGTTGGGTAAATATGTTGATTAGAAACCATTGCTGCCAACAACTGTGAAGCAATCTGTTTCACTTCAGAAGTTTTTGAATTATCCATGATCTACCCTCCAATGTGATACTGCTATCCGGCGAGAGAGTTTACCCCTATTTACCCTAGCATTAGGATAACCAGATTAACTACCTTTGAGCAATTGATTTTTTGTCAACTAAGTAGGTGGGTTTAATTATCCGTCAAATAGCGAGGGAAATTCAAAAAGGTGAAATCTTCTTCAAAATAGGCTTATGGCTTCATTTTCCGATTTTTGATTTTAACTTTTATTTATGCCTACCTACTTATCCCTCTTTTATCACTAAAGGAGATTTTTAGGAATCTACGTTATTTCAGCCTACGAGAAATCAAGGTCTGAACCAAAAATGACAAAAGAGGGTTATTCTGAAGGAATAACCACACCTGAATACAAATGCTTCCGGATCACGTCTAGCAGTTTCTGGGCATCTAATGGTTTATTGAGGAAATCTGAGGCTCCCACCAGCTTTGCCCGCAGTCTGGCTGCCTCGCCATCTTTCCAGGTTAAGAACACAATCGGGGTGTCGCGGAATAAAGAAAGTTTGCGTAACTGTTCACAGATTTCATACCCGTTGGCATTGGGCATTACAATATCTAAAAAGATCAAATCTGGTTTGCGTGCCAAAAGAACAGCAGGGGCTCGCAGGGCATTATTTACAGATACGAAACGATAGCCTGCGGCTGTGATCAGTTTTTTCATGGTTTGACATACCCAAATACTGTCATCAACACAGGCAACTAACGCTTCAGTGTGTTCAGCGCTAGCTTTAGTCGCAGTAGGTTTTTCGGGAATTGTTGAAATGGGAGCTGGTAAATCAGGGATGTTAGTTAACTTTACCCAGGCCAAGCTAATGTAGGGCATAAGTGAGCGGGTTACTTCTACAACATCCCGCTTCATCTGCACAGCTACATCACGTAGAGTGTTTTGTCCATTGAGTATCTTAATTAGAGTTTGGTAAACTGCTGCTGAACTGTATTTCTGGAGTGAGTGAGGCTGCTCGATTACTGGTGCGTGGTTGGGAGAGTATTCTGAAAGCTTAGCCCTCTGCCAAGCCTGCCAAAGCTTCTGAACTTCGGCAATGGTTTCTTCTACTCCAATTAAAACCGATGGTTGGGATGAAAAGCTATTTGGCTGAATGCGAGCAGTCACCCGCATGGCTTGGGCAGCATCAAATAAAACCTCAGCGCTAACAGAGGTAACTATTTTGGCTGCTTGGAAGCGAGTCATTTTCTGTTGCCCTACCCATAAGCACAATAAACGATACTCCCAGCTAATATTCAAGCTCCCAGAATCAATACCAATCAAATCGCTCTGCCATGCTGAGCTTTGGGTAGGTATCTGAGGACAATGAGCAATTAAATTTCTTTGCCACCTTCTTACCGGATGAGTCCCTCCAGTGGCATAAATAATCTCACCCAGATAGAAATAAATAATCCATTGTCGTCCCGTTGAACCTGCCAACACTAGTTGACCACTAAACCGAAGCCTTTTTAAAGTTTTAAGAAACTGAAACTGCTTCTGGGCAGTTAAAAGGCTCATATAGACAAGGGGTGGTTTTGGTTGAGCAGTCATCTAAATTCAGTAGAGTGAACACTTTCCCTATCATCAGGATTACATCTTAAATTCGACTGCATAAGCTTTGTAGGGACTGTTATTACTCAATACGCACTAAGCAAAAAAGCCCCCTTGATCGCCTAATTCTTCTGTTTTGAGAAGTTGCGATGCTCTGCTTGCTTTTATAATACCCGGAGAGCTTTAGAACAGATGTACTTCACAGTTCCCTGCTTTGATAATGCCCGCAGGGCTTTAAGGGCTGGAGCAACAGTGATCACGCAGGACATCAAGGACTAATGCCACTAGCGTCAAGATCAGTCGTTTCTAATTTATTCAGCAGTGCATTAAATTTACACAGAGAACCTACTAATAAAGCACATACCGATGCTAAAGCAGTTAATCCGGATTTTTTCTCTAGGGAGATTAAGCGATTATTAATCTTGAATGAGTTACACCTTATGGAACTAATCTATATTTTATCGGCAATTTCAAGATATTGCTGATAGTTGTTGCACCATTTCCACTGGCTTGGTTTTGATAACAGAGAGTTTTTGTACTCTTTGATAGTTATGTTTGCCCTGCTGTTGAACTAAAAAACGTCTTGGTATGTTTACTGATTCAGTGATATTGATTTTAAGGAAAGCCAGGTTCGTTAAATTAGACAAGGGATTGATATCATCTACTTGATTTTCACTAAGGTCAAGCCCTTTGAGTTGTCTTAGTTGTGACAAGGGTCTGACATCAATGATCTGATTGCTAGATAGGCGAAGATAGGTCAGGTTAACTAGAGGGGATAGGGCGCTAATGTCAGTGATTTGATTGCCAGCTAGGTCAAGATAGGTCAGGTTAACTAGAGAGGATAGGTAACTAATGTCAGTGATTTGATTGTCAGCTAGGTCAAGATAGGTCAGGTTAACTAGAGAGGATAGGTAACTAATGTCAGTGATTTGATTGTCAGCCAAATTCAGGCTTCTCAAGCTAGTTAAACCCGAAAAGGTTTTTAAGTCGGTGATTCCAGTTTGGGAGAGATTGAGTGTCATTGGAGTTGAGAGTTGCTCAGATGCCTGGCTACACTCACTAGCTGCAAGTTTCTGTGACAACAAAGTTACAGTTTGTCTGGCAAGTGTAGGCAGATTTTCTGGCTGACGACACCAATTGGCAAAGGAATTCCGAATCTTAATCATTTAGTTATTATCCTGAAGCTAGAAGGTAATGGTTGTTGAAACAGGACTACATCCAGCTGAGCCCATTGCTCTAATGGGAGCTCCTCCTGCTGTGGCAGGGGTTTGGAGGCAGTAGCATTGCCCAGGTAGGTAGTTGTAGGGGGGCATCCCTTTGGGTAGATGTCTTCCCTGGGGTAATTGCACTGTGTTGTGGCTAATTGGAAATCAACTTTTTGAATGCGGTGCCACTAACTTGACGAAGAGTAGATGCTGGCGACGTTCGCCTCTATAGTCTGATTTGTTCAGAGTCGCTCCACTGGCAAAATCAATGTGTTCAATTCATAACACTAATAACCTAAATGTCCCTTGGTTTTTGCTACAATCGCGACAAAAGTATCAATAATTATTGTGATATCCTAAGGAGTTAAGTGGGAACAAGCTTTAAGAATTTAAGTTTCAGAAATTACTTGTGCTGTGAGATCACCAGTAGACCCCTTGCAAGAGTCCTTTTTGCAAGAGGTCGAGAATCAAGCTAGGGAGTCATTGTTCCGAAAAACCGGATGGCGCTAAATATTTCGCTGGAACTCTTCTACTATGTCGATCAAATTGGTCTGACACTGCTGTGGGATCAAATCTGACAAGGGAACTTCACGCTTGCCCCCTCCTAATTTAACAGGGATGCTTTGCAGGATTTGCAGCACCCGATTTTCTTCAAGGCTATTATCGACTACCATCGGATAGATTTGTTCAGCTATAGCCGTGTGTAAATGAGCATCTCTCAAGTACAAGTGCCACTTAGCAACATCAATGTAAATATTTTCGCCAATTTCAGCAGCTAGGGCTTCAATTGCTTCTGTAGTATTAGCCATGGCAATCACTTTTGAGGTTTATCCTGGAGAGGATTTGGTCTGAGTTTCTTCAGCAGTTAGGGGCGAATAATCTGCGATCGCAAAAATATAAACAGCATGCCCTACTAGAAGCATTATCCAGGCTCCGGTGAACCAGTAGGACCATGACCATTGTGCGTACTGTATATTTCTGAAGAACCACACGCCGGAGTTGCAAGCAGCAAAGATAAAGGCATGTACAGCAAAATTCATCCGGTCATCAAGTCGGCGGTAGTCTGGGTCACGTCGATCAGGTTTGCGAGGCCAACGAGGAGGCATAAATTAAGTAGTCGGCTTGAACACGAATGTAACTAATTCTATCTTAAGTCTCATTGGTAGACGTAATCACCTGATTTCCCGCCCTTTTTGCTGAGCAAACAAATCGATTCAATCTGGATCGACTTCTCTAAAGCTTTCGCCATGTCATAGAGGGTAAGGGCAGCTACTGAGACGGCTGTCAGTGCTTCCATTTCAACCCCGGTTTCGGCTTTGGTGGCAACCAATGCCTGAATTTGGTATCCTGGTAGTTTAGGATTGGGCAGTATCTTTACTTCCACCTTGTGCAGTGGCAGAGTGTGACAAAGGGGAATCAGCTGGGCAGTCTGTTTGGCTGCCATAATCCCAGCTATCCTTGCTGTTGCTAAGACATCTCCTTTGGGAGCGTTGCCAGTTTCAATTGCCTCAAAGGTAGCTGCCTGCATTCGCACTTGTCCGGCGGCTATAGCCTCGCGTTTTGTGGCTGACTTAGCACAGACATCAACCATCTGGGCTTGTCCCTGAGGATCTAGATGGGTTAAGTGTGAAGATGCACTAATTTCTTGCTTCATCTAACTAAGGTATGCTATTGTAAGTAATCGGTGGGTCACTGATGATAAGGGCTTGTAGCTCAGTGGACTAGAGCACGTGGCTACGGACCACGGTGTCGGGGGTTCGAATCCCTCCTAGCCCGTTTTTAGCAGCATAGATAATAATGTATTGTACTTTCCTATTGTGCATTACGATCTAATGCGTATATATCCCGTTCACGACCGATAGCAAATCTTAGTGAATGGGATATGTTTTTGCTCGACTGCGTAATAAAAACTATCAATGCTAAGAGCATCAAACCAGTGGTAACAGTAAAAATGCCCCGGTAGCTTAGCATATCTGCAAAAAAGCCAAAGACTGGTCCAGCAAGGGCAATCCCTAAATCAAAACCGCCAATGCCAACAGAGAAAACTCTACCACGTTCGTCCGGGGTAGAACGGTCAGACATGAGCACAATCATCATTGGTAGTACGGTACCTGCGGCAATACCTTGTGCTATGGTAGCTAACAAAAATCCTTGTGGAGTTTGAGCTGTAGAGATCAAAAACATTGAACAACTATAGCAGACCAGACCGCCACTAATGAACAATCCTCGCCCATAGAGGTCAGAGGCACGACCAGCAAATAGACGTGTACTAAAATTGATAATTGCAGTTGCGCTGAAAAATAGACCTGCGTTAAAATCTACCCCGGTTTCTCTAATAAATAGAGATATAAATGTACTAATTGTTCCAAAAGCAAAACCAACTACTAACAGAACAGCGACGGGAATACGCAAACGAGGACTGGTCAATAAATGCAACAGATGCTTGGAGTGTGGTGGTGAAGTTTCCTGAGCCTCGGATTCAAACCTGATCTGCTCACTTACAACAGAAGTAAAAACTACACTCAGCAAACCTAATCCCCCAGCACCGAGGAATAAAGCCGGATAACCAGCTTCAGTCTGTAGAAAACTACCCATCATCGGACCAACTGCCAAACCCATGGGAGCAACTAGACTCATATAACCAATTAACTCGCCTCGCTGCTGTGGTGGCGACAAGTCAGCTACCAGAGCACTATAACCAGTGGTAAAAGCGGCAATGCTAATGCCATGGAATACTCTGATTAACATTAACAAGGCAATCGAGTTTACCCAAAGATAGCCCAAGGGTACAATAAGATAGCACAGGGGTGCGATCGCTGCGACGAGAGTACCAATAATTAAAACTAGCTTGCGACTGTGTTTATCGGCAAGAATCCCTAAGGGGGTTCTGAACAACAACAGACCAATGGCAAAGCAACCCATTACTATGCCCAACTGTTGTGTTGTTGCCCCCATATCCTTAATATATGGCGGTAGAGTTGGCAGCATTGACGCTATACTTGACCAAAACAACAGACCAGCTGCAAAGAGGATCAGTAAGTTTTGGCGTACATTTGACTCAAGCTTCCTAAATATTTTCACGCACCCAGCATCCCTGCGAAACTGTTTGAAGTTATCCTTGACTCCTACGTTAATATTCTTAACATATTGCTTAGAAACTGCCCTCACCCTGTTGTTGGGTTTTGTCAGTTCTCAGGTAACAGTTCAGTTTTGGCGGCAGTGGTTGTAGCAGGTGTGATTAAAAAAAGTGTTCCTATTTCTGAGGTATGAGGACTCGCAAATACCTTTTCTGTTTGAATTTGAAAATCTTTACCAATCAGAGTCTCGGCAATTAATTCAGGTTCTTTAATATATTTGTTATAATTCCAGGCCACTAGCCAGAGACGAGATTTAATTCTTGCTAAGCTGTCTACTTGTTGCTCAATCCATGACTTATCCAATTTTTTAGTTTTGGGAGCATGGTCAATTGTATAGATAGGAGTTTTGCCATGATAGTAACGATTTAAAGATAAGCCTCTGACTCTGGGAAATGTGTACAAAACAATGACATCGCCTGGTTTTTCATTGGTGCTGATCTCTTGTGCTACACCTTTCCAATCAGGACGATGTAGTTTAGTGTAGTAGTTTACTAGTCCACCACTAATCGCAATTATGTAGAAAACAGCCACTAATATAGCCAGCTTTTGACGCCAATTCCACACTACCATGAAGCTTGCTGCCAGCAGAATAGACAAATAGGGAACACTAAATACCAGGTAACGGCGATACCATACTGGACCAAAAATGTGACACATCAGAATGATACAGGCTAAAGGCAAGAATGCAGACATTGCCACCAACAGCAGTTTTTCTGAGCGTTCTTTCTTGCAGATAGCAATTAGAACTATACCCAACAAGCAAATTAGCACCAGGGTATAAAAAGCATAATAGAGCACATAAAGCAAATTAAATGTGTTTAAACCTAGCAAATTTTGCAATATCCACTCAGTTGTTGACTGACCTGTGTTGGGTATAACTTGAACCTCCCGGATGTATTCTGTCAACATCCAGGATGTTGTCAAGCGCGTGAGCATAGCAACAATATCAACAAAGCCCGGTATAACTCCTGCTTTAGCACCACCATCAGCAGAAGTCATGAACTTAGTAAACTCACCGCCAAACATGTATATTGCAGGCATAAGTAAAAGCGTACCAACAAAGAGGAGTACTTTTCCCAGAGCTAACAATCTGCGACGATCCTTGCGAAAACTCCAGCCAAATAGAAGAATCTCAGGTAGCAATAGAAGGGTATTGAGCTGATTAGTCAAGATTGCTAATACGCGTATAATTCCCCACGATCCAATGGCAGCGATAGTTGGACGCTCAAGGACATTGGTCAAGGCTAGTGTACCACCCAGACAAAGAAAAGTACTCAAAGTGTAGTGCCTGATTTCTTGGGAGTGATTGATAAACAGTGGTGAGAAAGTTACCAGTAAAGCAGCAATCAGACCAATTGAATCTCCTAGCAGACGACGACCAAGCCTATATGTCAAGAAGATACTACCTATGCCAAAAAGCACAGCAGGTGTTCGTAACCAAGTATCACTCGTACCAAAGAGCATCCAAATCTTTAGGAGTGCAAAATAGAGTGGTCTCGAGCCAGGATCAGTAGGGTCAAAGTTTCTAGCTGAATGAATACTGAACATTTCATCTCCCCACAAACCCTCGGTGTCAAGTTGATAAAATCGCAGTACAGTAGCCAAGATTAAAATTAAAGTAATGGGCATCCATTGGCTGAGTTGTTCTGTTCTAAGAAAAGTAATGGGTAGTTTTGATGTTTTTGAATTCATGTTATTAATTTAGATTTATTGTTTGTATTTGTCATCCCGAAAGAAATAATAAAAATTCTCTATTTTCGCAGTGCATAAACAATCCCACCTAATAGACCCTGAATAATTACGATTCCGTAAGCTAGCCAAGAAAAAGCAATTGCCTCTGGTCTAGAAATGCCGCTAGCAAAAGTACCTAACAAAAGCACAAAAGCATTCTCACGAAGTCCAATTCCATTTATAGAAATAGGAAGCACCATAATAACAGTGACTAGGGGGACGATTAGAAAGAAAATCTGAAGGGTAACAGGTAAATTTAGAGCCTTAGCGATTAAGTAATAATGAACAATCACAGAAATTTGTACCATCAAAGATAACCCCAGCGACATGCTCAGAACTGCTTGGTAGTTCCTAAATACCAGGAAAGCTTTAATAATATTAATCAGTTTTTGTTGTAAGTTTTGCCACAAGGGCAGTCGCATTTTTATTATTAACTTTACCATTTGTCGAGAGGGTACCAAGAGCATCCAAACCAACAGGAACACTAACATGGCACCTAACAGTAACCACAACTGTAGTGACGGCAGGTGTACACCCAATTGCTGAGCAAACAATAGTGATCCAACTGCGAATAGCATTAAACCTAGTAGACCAAGAAAACGATCCACAATAACCGTAGCTACTGCTCTTGATTTGCTAGCTCCCAACTGCCAAGCATCGTAAACCCTAACTGCATCTCCACCAAGGGTCGAGGGCAGAAAATTACTAAAGAAAATACCTACCATGTAGGACTTCAACAAATCAGGAATAGAAGCGTTGACACCCTGAGCTCTCAGCAGTAAACGCCATCGATGTGATCTAATGTAGTAACTAAGAAAATATATAAATAGTGCTGCCATTAATAGAGGAATGTTGGTGTCTTTTGCAGCCAGAAAAATTTCAGTTAGATTAGTCTTGCGCAACACCCAAAACAGTAGAGCTACAGCAACACTGCATTTAGTTGTCGTGAGAATTAAATGCTTCTTGTTAGTTGTCATTGTTAATGACTACTTAGTTGACATACTGTAAAGCTTTGAGGAAGTCTGTCTAGGCAACTAAGTCTCTGTAGATGTGGCTTAGAGATTTTACCGAATGAGAAATATCGTAATTCTGGCATTCTTCCCAGCCCTTTTCTCCCATAGTTTGAGCAAGTTCTGGATTTCTCAGCAGAAAGATTAACTTTTCAGCTAAAAGGGGAAAATCATGACAGGGTACAAGGAAACCTGTCTCTCCCTCATGAATAACTTCTCCCATCAATCCCACAGGAGTTCCCACTACCGGTTTTCGCAAGTTCATTGCTTCAAAGAGTGTGAGGGGACCACCCTCCCAAAGCGAGGGTATGGCAGCTATATCTGATAAAGCGAGTAGAGCAGGTATATCATTACGGAGTCCCGTGAAAATTACCTGTTGAGCAATTCCCTCTCGTTTAGCAAAAGACTCTAGCATTGAACGATCAGGACCTTCACCAACGATGAGAAAACGAGTGTTGGGTAATTCTTTGAGGATGGAGATAGCTGCCTTGAGAAGATAAATTTGACCTTTTTGGGTGTCTAGACGACCAACAGTACAGACGACCTGTTGATCAGGAGAAATACCAAGTTCAGTTCGTTTATTGACCTGTTCAGTTGGTTCTGGTGGTTTAAATTCAGCCAGTGGCAGACCAATTAAAAAAGTTTCTAGTTTTTTGGGCTTTACTTTTCGACGATGTATCATAAATTCGCGAACAGGCTCGGAGATAGCGATCGCTTTTGTCGTCAGAGGAGATAAGATGTAGTCAGCTACTGTTTGATAAAAGGGTTGATTATCAATCACAGTATGTTCGTGAACAATATTGGGAATGCCAGTTAATAAGCTGGCAAGGCGACCAAAATTTGTAGCTCCATAGCCGTGTAAGTGCAGAATATGAACTCGTTCATGCTTGATAAGTGCTATTAAACTAGTTAAAGTACTAGGACTAAATTTTCCCTTGCTTAAAAAGAAAATTGGTATTTTTTTTTGCTCAAAAATTTCACCAGCTACTTCTGGAGAACGTAGACTACAAACTGTAAACTGAAATTGTTGAGACTCAAAACGAGGTATCCACCATTCAATTGCTTTGGTAATTCCATGAATGCCTGATCCAGCAACACTTAATTTATCGATCACATGCATTACACGGATCGGTTCTGGTGCATGACTAGCATAATTTCTCTGTTTTTCTAGGTATGAATTTTTCATTGCTTCTAATCTGAAAGTACAATTTGAGGAATAGAGATAAAAATTGTTATCCTAAGCTTTGTAAGAAGTTGCTGATGATATAGCGTTTCTCTTGCTTGATGAGGTCCACTCTCTAGGCTTTAAGGAACTCTTAACAGGGAATAGGGAGTAGGTAAGAATTTAAAGCGGATCTCACTAATTTTAGAATTGCTATTTTTTAAATAAAAAATTATTTTTTACTACTCTTATTTAGTAATCATAATTCACAGATTTCCTCGCATCTTAGTAACCTTAGCTGGAACTCCAATAGCAATGGCATAATCAGGAAGATCCTTTGTAACTAAAGCTCCAGCACCTACAATACATCCCTTGCCGATGTGAATACCATCGAGTACAGTCGCTCCAGCACCAAGCCAAACATCATCCTCAATAATTACTGGTCCTTTTGAATAAACCCCCTGTTCCATCATGGGAACATCTAATTTATCAGTTATATAGCGTCCACCCCCTAGATAACAGTTACCAGCAATCAGGACAGAATTACCAATGAAGATGCCTCCACCTGAGGAGATAATTGTGTTACACCCAATATCGGTTTTTTTGCCAATAGCTACAGAACCTGTTTTACCCTGGATTACACAGTTTCTGGAAATAATGACATCCTCTTCTAAAACTATTCCTTTTTCTCCAGCTCCACTTGCATCTAGCAGTACGTAATCATCAATTGCTACCCTGTCTCCAAAGGTGATACGTTTGGGGTGTCGTATGGCTGTTCCTTTTCCAAAAATTACTCCCTTGCCGACACTCCTAAAAAAAGGTGGATAGAATATTTTTCTGAGTAAATAACCGAAGCTTCCAGGAAGATCTCCAAATAAGAGTGTAGATAATTCATAACCTATAAAATAAAAAAGATTAGTATCTCCTAGAGCCTTTAATTGATACCTTGCTAGTAAGGACAATTCGCTTTTATTAAGTTGTTCTGAAAGAGGAATTTTAGATATTGATTGTTTATTGATAGGTTCTATCATAATATTTGTTATTTTCCCTTGAATTAATTTAGTTTAGCTTCTGGTATTTTTAAGTTTAATCAAGGAAACACTCAAATTCTGTGCCTTTTAAATTACTGGCAAGTTCATCATAGTTTTTGACCATTAATTCAAGTTTTTGGGGATTAACTTTAACCAAATCAGAACTCATTGGAACAGATTCTAATCCAAGAAAATTATGCACTGATTTTGCGGCTTCAGGTGATAAAGATTGTCCGACAATCATTGTTTCATACACTAATTCTATTTTGGGATGTTTAGACAATAACTGTTCATATTGGTGAAACCAATTTTGTACACGTCTCATTTCCTTGATCGCTTTCTGTGGTGACACATAAATCGATACTACGGGCACTGCTTTGGTAGGAAAAGGATCTTTACGACCAAGTTTACTGCCTTTCAGTTTAATCAATTTTGAAACGTACTGCTGAAGTAAATTTGCACGTCGCAAATGAATAACCCTAATATCAGTATTGTTAAGGAAATATTGGCGTGCACGAATATTTGTCAACTGATTATACATAACTTTGCAAATATTTACTGATGCTCCTTGAGTAGCATAAAAGTTGTCTAACAACTTTACTGGTCGCCAAGCA
The DNA here is from genome assembly GCA_010692425.1 of Symploca sp. SIO3C6. Lineage (GTDB taxonomy): Bacteria > Cyanobacteriota > Cyanobacteriia > Cyanobacteriales > Coleofasciculaceae > SIO3C6. The sequence continues at coordinate 158,744 of JAAHHJ010000006.1, forward strand.
CCAGACACTATATGTAACCATAATCCACTTGGCACTCGATAAGGAGAAAGTATTGCTGGAATATTTCCCTTGTATTGAGCGCCGATCAAAGGTTCTCCAAATGGACAATAGACTTGAGGATGAGAATCAAGATAACTGGTCAAAAATGTAGAACCGGAACGCTGACTACTGATAATAACTGCTTTTATTGGTTTAGTTATAGCCTTGATTCTTTCCACTTCTTTAATCCCCATAAAATTAACAATGAATAACTTATTTCAAAAGTAATAAATAGAAGGTGGCTATGATGGAACAATCCACGGGAATGATGAACACTTGGAAAAATTGAAATTGGTGACTTAAAGCGACTATCTATGAAAGGCCATAATAATGGTATACCTTGACGCGTAAAGAAATCTAAACATAAATGAGAGTCATAAAGTATAAAAGTTAGCCAGAAAATTTTATGATAGGAAATTTTAAAGCAACAATTGATCATCAATCCTGCCAATACACTAAAAGCCACAGAAAACAATAGACTATGGGTAAGACCACGATGAAAATTTACTCCTGTAATGATTTGAGGAATAAAATCTAAGTCAGCAAAACTAGCAATTAAAATAGGATAAATAATATTTATAAGCCACTTAAAATCGTGGTTTTTTGTCGAATTCAAGTCATTGACAAAGCTAGCAATTACATATCCAGAAACTGAATGGACAATGGGAGAAGGCATAGTTTATTAAAGTTGAAAAACCATGTAAAAATTACTGAAGTATCAATTTTTAAATAACCCTAATCGCTTACCTATTTTGTCCAATATCATTTTATCTGTTTCCTCTAGACCCATTCCCAGTAGTAGTAGAGCATACATTAAAATTACAGATGCAGCAGTAATCACTAATGAGAAAAAGTAATTCATAGATGGTAACCAATTTTGCACAGTAAAACCGCCCAACGCAGCAGCAGCTCCAACTCCCAGTATTTTTAAGTAATTCCAATCATAAGAGTGCAAACCTAAAACCCAGTATACTTGTGCTACTAGAAGCAAGTTTACACCTGCAATACTGATCCCTGTTGCCACTGCTGCTCCCATCAATCCCCATTTTGGAATCAGTAGAATATTTAACACTATGTTAGTGATTGCCAAAGCAAAATCGCTATAGAGCCTGAGATGTTGATGCCCTGACATATCTAGCATATGCTTGGACAATCCCCCAGGACCAGCTCTTGCTAATTGTCCTGCTGACAAAACTATTAAGAGCAACCATCCCATCTCAAATTCTGTTCCGAAAATATGCAGAATATCCTTGCTAGTTATCCCCACAATTAAGAAAAGAGGTAAAGTTAGAGACAAACTCCAGCGGGCAATTACTCGAAAGAGTTGGCCCACTTCTTCAAATTCACCCTTACTATAAAGGGTTGCAATTGTCGGTATAAAGATTTTGGTCAATGAGTGGTTCAACAGAGCCATTAAAAGAGCTGTTTGGGAAGCTGCGCGGTAAACCCCTACCTCTGTTGCTGCTTGAAAGTATCCTAGTATTAACGTATCTGTCCAGATTAAAACAAGCCACAAAAAGCTTCCGAAAGATAAAGGCAGTGAAAATGTTAGGAGTTCTTTAGCATCTAAGATTTGCTTAATATTACTACTTACGATTGCAGGAAATATTCTGCTGAGCAAGTAAACAGTAACTGCCAAAGTAATAATAACAGCAATAAGCCAAGCTATAGCAGCGCCCCACAACCCAAAACCAAGCGTACACAACAGAATCGCCAGTAATAAATTGATAGAGGGTAGCAGCAATTCTGAAATGTAGGTTTGGTATTTGGCAATTTTAAATCCAGTAGTAGCAGAAGCCCCTACCGTCATACTAGCTCCAAAGGGAAGGGCGATCGCAAAAACACGAATGATAGAAGCAAGGTTTGGTTCGTTAAAGACCTCTTGTGCAATAGAAGTTGAGGCTAAAAACATAATGATGCCAAAGATTGTACCACCAATGAAAGGTAACCCAATCGCCTGAAGTAAAACACCTTTTAATCTCTGATGATCCCTAGCATCATGGTAGATTGAGACATAGCGAACTGTGCCGATATCCAAGCCCATCCTAGAAAATAGTTCCCCTAGTCGATAGAGGACAACTCCTAACGTGTAAAGACCAAATAACTCCGTGCTAAGAAGTCGGGCTAGGGTCACTTGAGTTAAGTATTTTAGCCCACTGCTTATTACTTGACCAACAAAACTTGTACCAGCCCCTTTAGCAATTTTTTTGATAGCAGCATCATTCATGTTCTAGATATCGGTTCAGTAATATTAAGTTGACCAATTTGTCGGTATTGTTGAGTCATAGTCTGAATCATGAAACCCCTCTCATTCAGATTCTTTTCTTGTGAGCCATCATAACCAAGAGACATCTCCAGAAACCTCGATTTGGGAACGGTAGCATAAGGGTTTTAGCATAGTTATTGGAGATGTTTAAGGAGCTTTTAATTAAAATCAATTCTTAATGAGAGACTAATTTAGAGTTTTTAACTGACAACCATCCTTGATCAAGATACCATTGCGCTAACTCTTTTAACCCTTCTACATCTGAATGGAGAGGCACAAACCCTAGTAAATCTCTCATCTTTGCTGTGTTAAATGAGCGGTCTTTTGTATAAAATGCCAGCCGTCTTCTATAAATAGGTGGTTCTATCCCTAAAGGACGACAAATTAGTTCAAAAAAATCACCTAAAGCAAAGATTGGAGCAGCTGGCAAACTAATAAATTTAAAAGAAATACCATAATATTCACTAATAATACAGACCATTTGTTTAAAACTAATTGCCTCCTTACTGCCACAAATAAAAACTTCTCCTACTGCTTGAGGATGAATTGCTGATAGCAGAAAGAAGTTAGTTAAATCATCAACATGGATTAAATGGAGTAAGTTGCTACCATTGCCAATGATTGGTATCCACTGGCGGCAAACCATTTTAAAAATTTTTAAAAACCTTTTCTCTCCAGGACCGTAGATTCCTGCTGGTCTAACTACAGTAACTGGTAAACCTTCCTTTTTGGCAAAATCTCTGATCCAAAATTCACCTTCTAATTTAGTTTCTTGATATATATCTCCGGGATGTATTGGACAGTTTTCATCACCGGGAGGGTTTTCTACATGACCATGAACACCGATTGTTGAAACGTGAATAAAACGTTTAAACTCTGGTTCTTGTAAAGCGAATTTTGCCAGTAATTGTGTACTTAAAACGTGAACATTGTAGTAAACATTATCGGCTGATTTTGCCTCCCTAAAAGGAGTGACAATGTGAAATATATAATTGACTCCTTTTATGACTTTTTTAATTAACTCTTCATCAAAGACATCACCTCTAATCCATTGGATTTTCATACCAGTGAAAGGCTCAAGATGAGAGCTGGGACGGGCAATAGCTATGACATCTAAACCTTGTTGTACTAATTTACGGACAAGAACTGAACCTGTAAATCCTGTAGCTCCAGTTACTAAGACTCGACTGCCAGTGGGAAGTTTAAATTGAGACTTTTCCATATGCTACTCTCTATAGTTAGTTGATTTAAAATTTAGGTGCTAGATACTAACTTAAAAAAAATTAATTCTTGACAAGCTTTAAAATTACTGGTGAACCAAACAAATATGTCAATCCTAAAAGTTGATATAAATTCTCCATAAATGAAGAAAGACCAGGCGATTTCAATGCCCGATGCAGTACCATCGGTGCAAAGAACTGAGGATATCGCTCTGCTTTGCTCAGACCAATAGATTTAAAGAATTTTAATAGCTCGTGTTCCTTATAACAGATAAATTCTCGTGTATTCCCTTCCAAGCCTTTCTTAAATTTAAATAGATAGGGCGCAATAGCATTTACACTCCTCACTGTAGGATAGTCTACGATTACTGCCTGTTTGGCTACTCGATTTAGTTCAGTTAAAAAAGACTGCCATTGAGTCACATGGGCAAGGAATCGATAGCTGATTACAACATCAAAAGTTTCTTTGGGATAAGGTAAATCAAGAACATTGCCAACTTTAAACTTACAAAGATTGGCATCAATAAAATTCTTAATTCGCGCCTTGCAGATATCATCACTCCCGACAACAGTAACTTGATAGCCATTTTTAATCAAAGTACCTGTGATTTGACCATGCCCTCCTCCTACATCTAAAACTTTGGCATTGGGATAGGGAGCAAGCATCTTTAAAGTTGCTTCTTCCTGTACTTTCAGAAACCAAGCCCCAATCTCGCCAGCAAAACGTGAGGCGTAATCTTCAGAAGATGTTTCAATATCTGCTGTTTCTGGAAAACCAGTTGTAGCAAGCACTTTTTTATTCACCTTTGTTTGTTTATTTTTACTCTTACACCTAAGTACAAGCTGGTTACGAAGAAAACGCCAAGGTGTCTCTAGATCTCCATAAGCCTGAAGAGATATATTTGAATTGAGCAGCATTTGTTTAATCTGCTTTCCCGGTTCTTCAGAACTTAATGAACCTTGAATTATAAATCCAAAACTACCAGGACGATAGAATTCAAAAGCTAAAGGAAGTGGATCACTTCCCGGTAAGATCCGTAATCCTTTTTTTTCAGCTTGTTTGAAATGAAATGGTCGTGACCAGAATACAGGACGCCCTCCATTGTCACCGAGAAAAAGAATAGGAAAAATATTGGTTTCCAAAAAATTATTTAGAATTTTTCCTCTACTTCCTATCCACTTGCCTACTCCCCATGGGAGTACAGGTATACCACCTTCAGAAATAATTGTCTTAATCGTTACTTCTAGGGGTAAACCACCTTTAAAGCTTTGGTTAGTGATAAGTGCTAAAACTTCAAGATTTTCTGCTGTAACAATTTGGCACCCTGCAATCAAGAAAATTTTCTGACCAGACTTATTCTTAAAACATAATGATAACTGTTCCTGAGTCCGGTGTAAAGTCCAATTTATACTTTTGTTCCCACTAGATACATTTTTATATTTAGCTTGCTCAAATAATAGATTGAAACTATTTTTAGTTGCTATTGTTTCTATTTCAGTTAAAAACAATATACCTATAAAGTTATCTGTATTGTCTCGTTGATGAGCAATTTTTTTGAAATTTACTAAGGCTGAATCGAGAAGCCTATCTAAATCGAAACAGTCATGAATATGAACATGAGAATCCGCAAGTATTAATGGATTGCTTTCATTGGAAACTTTCATCGGTTTTTAAATTAAAACTAGTTGTTATTAATTTCAGATTTTTTGTATGAAGACCTTATTGATATTGATTTTTTATTTTATTTCTTAAAAAGTAGATCCTTTTTACAGTCTATATGTCATTAATTTTACTGTTTTTTATATTAAATTAGACAGTATTTATTTGTTTTTTATACTAATATTTATGGGATACTCATGATCTTATGCTCTTCAATTTATTGATTTTTACAAAAAAAATCCTGGAAACTAACTCTATGAAAATACAAGACACTTATTTTTATTAACATCACTAACTTCTTGTAATTCTTGTTGAATCCTGGAGAGACTCCAACCAACTTCTGCACCCATAGTTTGGGCACAAATATTGAGGGCTTTATACCCTGGATATCCAGCACTGCCCAATTCTGTCCGACGAAAAACCACATCACTTAATTTCTGAGCCATTTCTTCACGCACTGCATGAATTACTTCAGCCTTGAGAACAGCGAAATCACTTGTAGGTGGCTGTTGTTCATGAAAATTTTGATCTAAGTACTTGAGTACCTCAAGATAGGCAGAACCATAGTTATAAACTAGGCGGCGTATTACCTCCTTGCCTAATCCGTAGGGTGACTTGACAATCTCATCGTGCAAAAAATCTTCAAAATTATCTATTTGTCCACCATGAATTGGTGTAACTGCTGAAACTGATTTTGGAGGCTTCTGCCCCCATGATTTGAATACTTGGTCAACTACCTTCTCTGCCACATCCCTGGCAGTTGTGTATTTCACCCCAACGACCGAGATTAATCCTGACAATCCTTCCTGGGAATAATCCCACAACTGATAATGTTTACTCAGCAGGGGTTCTCCTGTTCCAGTAACACCAGTCCTAGGAAGAAGGCCCCCATGAACAAAATCAACCTCTTCCATTTTTAGGGCAATTGATGGGCATGCCTGGTTAACCTCATTAATCAACTCTTGAATGTCTTGTTCCTTAATTTGGAAATCATCTGGCTCTTGTTCACAAATGGCATAGGCAGTACCAATCATTGATTTGCCCCGCCAGGGAGCAATAAATAGTAAGCGAGAGCCTTTATTAATTACAGCTTCGGGGTCATGATAGCTATTGCGACAGGAAATACCAACCCCATAGGTTTCAAAGAGTTGGCGGCGAATCACCAAATTCATCGCCTTAGCAAAAGCAGTCTTAGGTTGCTGCTGCGAGTCTTTCAGTAGACCCAAAACATGATTAATCCAGGGACCACTAGTATTAACCACTGTCTTGGCGTGGATGTCAAAGTTCTCCCCTGTCAATGAATCTTGGGCTTGGACACCAGTGATGCAATTTCCTTGCTGGAGAAAATCAGTAACTTCAACATAGTTAGCCACTGTAGCACCAGCCTGCTCAGCTGAGCGCAGTAGCGAGATAGTCAATCGCTCGGAGTTATAGACTTGAGCATCATAAAAGATAGCTCCTCCTGTTAGTCCCTGCTCCGGAATCCCTGGAAGCAATCGTTGGCACTCCTGTTTAGAAATCACACGACCATTGGGAATGTGCTTTTGTGGGTCTCTAATACAATTGCGATCGCAACTGATCAAGTCATTGAGGAGCAGTGCCACTGATAAAGCTTCTTTGCCCTTAATTCCATGCCCGTAGGTAGGGAGCAAAACTGGCAGTGGATGAACTAAATGCGGGGCAATTCGCATCAAAGTTGTGCGTTCATAAATCGATTCACGCATCCGCTTAAAGTCAGCATGCTGTAGATAGCGTAATCCTCCATGAATGGTTTTCAAGCTGTTGGCAGAGGTAGCCCAACCAAAATCAGCTTTCTCAACCAAGACAGCCGACAAACCCCGCAAGGTGGCTTCCCAGGCTACGCAGGCACCATAAATACCAGCGCCGATAACTAAAACGTCATAAACATCTCTTGTCAGTTCTACTAAATCTCTCTTCATTTAATCATAGTCTCCTTATCTCAGTCATTGAGAAAGGTATTGCAGTTGTTTTTATCAAAGGTTAGATACGCCTTAAACTATTAACCTTTTCTTATCAGTTATAGTCATGTTGTAGGAATGACACAACCTTGATAATTAAGCAGTTTTCTCCACCAGTTCAGCCTGAATCCAATCATAAAGACTGTTTAAATTTTGACGGAAAACTGCAAATGTATGCCTCTTTTCTATCAGTTTTTTGCCTGCATTGCCAAGCCTTAGCCGTAAATTTTGATCTTCTATCAAGCGGAGCATACCCTCTGAAAATGCCTCGGCATTAGGAGCTGTAAGCATAGCAATTTGCTTGTCAAGTACCTGAGTATGAGTTTGCAAATTGGTAGCTAGAAGCGCTTTCCCACTGTCGAGATAGGAATAGAGCTTCATGGGTGTATTCTTGCCCTTAATCCTAGGAGACATTAACATGTCAGCCTGCGACAGATACATTCCTAGATGCTCAATTGGTTTAGGTCCTAAAAAATGTACACTTTTTTGGATGCCAAGACCTTGAGCTTTCTGCTGGTATTTCTCAATATCGGCAGCCGCACCACCGATAATTACTAAATCAGCTTTGTCAGTTTGCCTCACACTCAAGGCAAAACTTTCTAAAAGTAAATCAATTCCCTGGTATGACTCCAGATTACCCACATACATCAGCAGTAAATTGCCGATTCCTAGTTCTGTTCTCAAATTACTCTGCATTTTAATACCTACATACTTTAGCTTTAAGTGAAATTTAATTCAAAAGGGAGATGTCAGGAATCACCACTATCTTTCTAGGTTTGTACTTCTGGATATCCTCTGCCAAGGCATCACAAACTGCAACAATTACCTTGGCATTTTTTACAGCAACTCCTTCCAATAAATCTAGTAAGGGAGATAGGAAGTTAAGAAATGAATACTTCTCAACCATTTGTTGAGCTAGAGATGAATCCATATCGTAAACATAGGGAATCCTGAATAGTAATTTAAGCAATAAGCCTATAAACACTGATTCCTCTCCAGCATGAACTAAATCGTAGCGTTTCTTGAAAACAAGATTAAGGACTGTGAAAAACATAAAAAAATCACAGACTATCTTCTTCCAAGAAAATCCAGGTCTAATATTGCACACAAAGGGAAGCTTGGGCGTCCGGTGGATTTTGACATACTCATACTTGAGATCGTGACCTTCAGGATAAGTAACCATGTCAACCCGGTCTCCTCTTTCAGATAAGACCTTCAAAACCAGATCCACTGCGATTGGCGTACCACGATTTTGATAAAAAGGATGGGGAGCTAGCAATAAAACATTCATCCGACGCCTAAACTTCATAATCAGTAGTAATAAAGACAGGATAAAAAAATCTGCACATTCCATTACCTACAACTAGGCTTTATTGGTTTGCCAACAAACATAAACTTGGCCAGTATATATACCAGAAAAAAATCAGCAGCGGAAGATGACATAACTTAAAAAAGACTTTTATCAGGTGATGTATCTAAAGAGAATTCTTGTCTTTGCAAATGATTGGTTTTCTTCCTTTTAATAGTTGTCATTATTAAGTTAACACCTGTTTATAAAGGTGGAAATATCAACATTAAAACTTCATAATATCTTGAATAATTCATGAATTTAATTTTCGGCAAATAATTTTGGTTTTAGGTCCGCATGCAATAGGGCCATTGCATAGTGAAAGATGATCACTTTTTTGATAACAAAGCAATTAAAAAAATATATAAATATTGAATATATGTATTTGAGTTTTAGCTATCAGCTTAAGTAAGAAGTTGGTGAATAAGAAAAGAGCATACAATTGCCCTGCCGCAGGATACCCAGAGGTTCCTAAGGGCAGTGCTAAAGACTATTAAGTACCTGCGACATTGATAAAGTTTACTGGTTGAGTCAGGGTGTAGGGTGTAGGGTAAATTATCACCCTTAATTTTTAAGATTCTTGAAGTCTTTTTCCACGACTTCCCTGACTCTGTATATTGGTCTACCCTGGGATTCATGGTAAGTTCTCATTAGCAATTCTCCTAACAGACCAAAGCAAAACAGCTGCACACCTGTTAAGAGTAGGACTACTACCAAGATTAGTAGGGGTCGATCACCGATGCTTTCACTCAGGGCAAATTTGAGGAAGGTTAAATAGAGTCCTAAGATACTTCCTGCTACAAAGGAAACAATTCCTAGTAACCCAAACACATGCATTGGTCGCGTCAGAAACTTTTTTATAAAAAAGACGGTCAATAAATCTAATACAACCCGGAAGGTACGCCCGATCCCATATTTGCTTTTACCAAACTCTCGGGCTTTATGACCCACTGCCACTTCAGTAATTCTTGCCCCTTCAATATAGGCCAAGGCAGGCAAAAATCGATGTAACTCGCCGTAAAGATTCATATCGGCGACTAATTCTGAGCGATAAGCTTTTAGAGAACAGCCGTAGTCATGTAATTTCACCTCAGTGATACGACCAATTAGCCAATTTGCAATCTTAGAAGGCAGCAAGCGACTTATTTTTGCATCCTGTCGGTTTTTACGCCAGCCACTGACTAGGTCATAGCCTTCACCTTCGGATAGTTTGTTGAGTACTTTAGGAATTTCCGATGGTGGGTTTTGTAAATCGGCATCTAAAGTCACGATCACTTTACCTATAGCATAATTAAACCCTGCTGCCATAGCTGCAGTTTGACCATAGTTGCGGCGCAAAAGCACTGCTTTGAGATGATGATGCTTCCGTGCTTTGTCTCTAAGTAATTGAGATGAACCGTCTTTAGAGCCATCATCTACGCAAACGATTTCGTAACTGTAACCTGTGCTGTTGAGACTGTTAGTAATCTCTTCAATTAGTTTCGGCAAGCTTTCTACTTCGTTGTAAATGGGTACTACTACGGATACCTCAGGACTACCCGAGATTAAGGCAGAGGTTTGCTGATCGTCTACAGAAGAATATAAAGTATTCATGAATTCTTTAAGATTAAGTTTGATCTCCCAATCATATAGAGAAAATTGTCCAAGCAGCAGTCTAACCTGAGGACAGATTTTCTTTAAAGACTTCTGACAATGTATCCGAAGCTGGTATGACCGAACTTATTAATCATTATTTATAAGTCAGCATTATCAGAATTATCAGTTTCGGTTTTCATACGTAGTGACCCTTTCCAGCTTTAGATAGTAAGACTATAACCACTACAGCTAATTAATGTCAGACTTGTGAGTGACTTGTCTGACGAAAACTCTCAAGACTATAGCAGACAAACACTACACCCATTCATCCAACTTTGCCAAGTAGCATTGCCCCTAGAAGTATGGCGTCCCCCCAATGGAAGACATATTTTACTTCTAACAATGTAATTCTAAGCATGAATATGCACTTCGACAATAGTTTGGTCTTGTTCAAACCGGAATTTTTAACAAAAATTTACAAAAGTTTTTTTTTGTATTCAAAGAATATAAATCACTTCATTCATTAGCTTCAGATGAGTTAGTAATAGCTGTTAACATTAGCAAAAATATAATTAGTTTATTGATAATAAAAATACTGTTATTGTTATCATCAAGCTTCTGATTATAAGCTGAGGACTTAACTGGAGAACTTGACCTACCTATGACATTTTTCCGCAAAGACGAACAACTAGAAAAATTTGGAACCCAAATCCTGGAAGCAACCTGGACAGAGTTTCCCAGTTTAGCCCGTAATCAAATTGCCCTTACCTGGATAGTTTACGATCCACCAGTGCCAGTGAATACGGGAGGGGCATTATCAGCTGAGGAATTTTGGAAGTATCAAGTCCGAGGCTTTAGATATCGTTCTCTAGAGCGGATTTATCCAGCCAGCATGGTCAAACTTTTTTACTTAGTTGCTGTTCAGGAGTGGCTAGAAAACGAAATGATTGCCCCTTCAGCTGAGTTGGAAAGAGCCATGCAGAATATGATTATCAACTCTAGCGATGATGCTACCAGCCTAATTGTCGATATTTTGAGTGGCACCACTAGCGGTCCTGAGTTACCACCAGGACCCTTTGAAACTTGGAAGTTACAGCGCAACATTGTCAATCGCTACTTCCAGTCCCTGGGTTGGTCAGAACTAGAATCGATCAACATTAATCAAAAAACCTGGAAAGATAGTCCTTATGGACGGGAGAGAGCTTTCATGGGGAAGTTAATGGAAAACCGTAATATGCTGACAACTGATGCCACAGCCAGGTTATTACATAGTATTGTGGGGGGAGTAGCGGTTTCCTCAGCGCGATCGCAAGGGATGATGAATCTAATCAAACGTAGTCTCAACCCAGCTGATTCGATAAATGCTCAGGAAAATCAGTTAACAGGTTTCCTGGGTGCAGCTCTTCCCCAAGAGGCTCAATTGTGGTCGCAAGTAGCTTGGAGTGACCAAATTAGGCACGAAGCTGCTTACATTGAGTTACCATCCCAACCGCCCTATCTGTTAGTGGTATTTACTCAGGGCAAAGCTAACAGCTCAAACAAAGGGATTCTTCCCTTTGTTTCTGAACAATTTGCTGCTGCCATCTGTAAGTGACATACTCCCGTACTCGCGGGCGGGTATTGCTGGTTATTTCCTTCCAGGATTTCGACACTTGCCTAGATTGAATTGCGCTCAACTCAACCTCCGGTAGAAGATCACTATCGGTTTCAACTTCGCTAAGGACTGCACAGGCAGTTTCCCTTGCCCTAAGCCTTAGGGTACGTTCTTAGCTTAATCTCTTGTAGGCAAAGATGAACATTCCTGGCGGCAATCCCCATCCTCAACGGAGTAGGGTGGGGAAGGATAGCCCGTGTGAGCAACTCCAGTTGCCGAAAACCCTTCATATTTAGTCTAACTTAGGGTATTATATAACAATAATTAGCGCTTAAGTGAGGTGATGTAATTGGAAGCGAGGCGCGTAACTTTTCGACTGCATCCAACTAAAAGTCAAACCAAAAAGTTGCATTATTGGAGGCGAATGCATAAAGATTTATACAAGGCTGCATTGTATAATCGAAAGACTCAATATCAGCGTTTCAATCACTCAGTTGGATACTTGGAACAACAAAATTGTTTGCCCGCTTTCAAGCAAGTACACCCAGAATATAAAGAGCTGGGTTCTCATGCTCTCCAAGCCACTCTCAAACGAGTCGATTTCGCTTTCAATCGCTTTTTCAAAGGCTTAGCTAAATATCCCAAATTCAAGTCTGGCAAACTCTATCGTGGTTGGACTTATCCTTGTAGTTCTGGTTGGAAAACCCATACTACTGGAGATCATGGTTTTCTGGAATTGTCCAATCTTGGTGAGATACGAATGAGAGGTAGGGCAAGGACTTGGGGAAGACCTACCACTTGCACCATCCTCTGGAAAAACCATAAATGGTACGCCAGCATTACCGTCAATTGTGACCCAGTTAGAGAAACTAGTACTGGTGCTATAGGCTTGGATTTTGGCTGCCAAACTGCTGTAGCAATGTCTAACGGCACCAAGGTAGAAAACCCTAGATTTCTGGCCAAAACCAGCGAGAAAGTAAAAAAAGCCTCCTTGAGGTTGAGGCGCAAACAAACCCCCAACAGAAAGAAAAAGATTAAAGCTTCTAAGCGTTGGAAACAAGCTAAAAAACTAGTCTCCAAGCTGAACAACAAGGTAGCTAATCAACGAGATGATTGGCAACATAAAGTAGCGGCACAAATTGTCAGCGGTAATAGCCTGGTCGCTACAGAAGAGTTAAACCTGAAAGGAATGACTCGTAAAGCCAAAAAAGGTAGCAAGCGTCAACGTCAAAAAGCCGGACTTAATCGCTCACTTCTAGATGTAGGAATTGGAGCCTTTAAACAAAAGGTTAAGTATAAGGTTGAGGAGGCTGGCGGGGTCTACATCGAGGTTAAGACCACAAAAGTTAAGCCAACCCAACGATGTCCTAAGTGTTGGAAAACTGAGCCTAAAGATTTGAGTCAAAGAGTTCATGAGTGTAAGCACTGTGGTTTCACAACCGACAGAGAGTGCGATTCGTTCTGGAGAAACCCAGAAATGGGGGGATTCCAGGCATATGTAAGGTAACCGATTAGGTTGAGTTCGCACTTAAATCCCTTACAAATGACAACTTAATAACCATGTAGGTGAGGGTTAGTATCCTAGAACCCCCCAAATCCAACCCTCCNTCGCCATTTATAGAGGGTAGTTCTGCTAATATCTAGCGTTCGACTAACTTTACTTATCGACATACCGCTAGTGATTAAATAGAGGGCACGTAGGCGCAAATCCTGAGAGTAAGGGTGAGCCATAAATAAATCTAGTTTTAGGTGACTCTAGATATATCCTAACTTGTAAGTACCCCAGCGCGCAGCGCTATAGATATATCCTAACTTGTAAGTACCCCAGCGCGCAGCGCTATAAGTAGTCGGACATAAAGAAATGGCTCTATGTAAAGAATGATGAAATCCGTCAAAGTTACCCTACACCCTACACCCTACACCCTGCCTCAGCCAGTAAACTTTATCAATGTCACAGGTACTTAGCACATCAGTTCTACCAATGGGTTGATTGCATTAATCTACAAACAAGGCAATACTAGTGACTAGCGCAGAAAGCTAAGACCAAATTGGGGTTAAAAACCAAAGTCAGTAGCAAGAGTTCAGGGGTGTAGTGTAAAAGCAATTACTGCATACAAGTTCACGGGGAAACTATTTATCTTGTCGGATGAAAAGAGTGTACTAACAATCACATTGCCCTTATTTCTCTTTCCCTTCAAGCTCAAGACATCGGGGTAGTCGGTTTTATAGGCTTACTTGTCTACAATTATCCAATTTCTCTTTAGGTTGGAGTAGTAGCATTTGCTTTGATGCAAAGCAAATTAGTGGTTACTGTACGCCAAAACCCTATGGGTGCCTCTTTTCGATAGCTAGTGAATTCTTTTAAATGAAGGCAACTGAGGCACATCAAGCCATGAAATTAACTCAGAGTTACTCTACTCCTTCCTTGGGAACTCTGTTCTGGATATTCTTAAAGATAGGCAGTACTGCTTGGGGAGGCTTTATGCCGATGATCGCAGTTATTCAAAGCTACCTGAGAAAGAAAAACCTACTTCAGGAACAAGATGTTCTCGATGCCATCTTCTTAGCATCTGTATTACCAGGACCAATGGCATTTAATGTTGTAGTTGGTGTCGGCTACCGCCTGCGCGGTATTTCCGGTGCTCTAGTATGTGGTCTAGCAGCTCTACTGCCAACATTTTTATTGGTCTTGGGTTTGAGTATTGCTTACTTCCAGTGGGGGAAAATTCCAGTAGTAGACAAACTTTTCATGGGCTTCACCCCGGCTATGGTCGCAATTATAATTTCAGCGGCTTGGGGTATGGCTGGTAAAACCATTAAGGGGATTCCCGAAATTGTCATCAGTGTCATGGCCTGTGCAATTCTATTAGGTATTGGTGGTTTCTATAGCACCCTGGGGATTATCGTAGCATCTGGTTTGCTAGGGTGGTTGTTGTTTCGTCATCAAATTAGTGTTCCCTCAAAACCTTACCGGGTTGAGCCTCAAAGTTCAAATAAATTGCTATCAATCTCGACTTTGCCTGCAGTTGGGCTGTTAGTGGTAAAGCCCTCTCTCATACTCAAGCTATTTAGTACCTTTGCAGTGATGAGTGTGACACTGTTTGGCAGCGGCTATGTTTTTATCCCCATTATTCAGGATTTAGTTGTTAATAGCCAAGGTTGGCTCAGTGAACAGGAGTTTATTGATGGTTTAGCAATTAGTCAAATCACACCGGGTCCAATTCTGATTTCTTCGGCTTTTATTGGATACAAGGTTGCTGGACTACTTGGTGCTATGTCTGCAACAGCAGGTATGTTTGGACCACCTGCTTTACTGATGCTAGTAGGTACTTATTTTCTCGATAGCCTCAAGCACTCCATTGCCATTCAAGCAGCACTACAAGGAGTCAGACCAGCAGTCGTTGGTATGCTCATGGCTGCAGCTGTGGTCGTGAGTAAAAGTGCAATACCTCATTGGGCCTCAGCAGTGATCTTCATTGTGGCAATTATTGCCCTTCTTCGTTTTCGCTTGGATGTAGTCTTAATCATACCAGTAGCTGGAATTACTGGCTTGTTACTTTTTTAATTGATCGCAGAAAAAGTTTTAGTCAAATTTTTGACTCAGATACTCATTTCAAACTTATCAGTAAATTGCCTAATCTTAGTTTGT
This sequence comes from Symploca sp. SIO3C6, assembly GCA_010692425.1. Classification (GTDB taxonomy): domain Bacteria; phylum Cyanobacteriota; class Cyanobacteriia; order Cyanobacteriales; family Coleofasciculaceae; genus SIO3C6. Next base: position 174,074 of record JAAHHJ010000006.1, read on the forward strand.
AAACATCAAAGCAAGCTGGTTACAGTTAGCTTTTTTTGTTGTCAATAAGTTGATAGTATAAAGTTCTATAACCCTAGTGTATAGATTGCGTGAAGTACGCTTAAGCTTGACAGCAATTGCCCAAAAAATATTGGGGTAGGTAGTCGGACATCATTAAGCTTAACTGTAAAGACGAGAAAACTCTTAACAGCTAACAGTAAGGGCTCCAGTATAAGTAATGTGTTGTTGTGTTAAACAATACAAGGCAGATGCTAAAAGTTGCTTAATCTAAGCCTCATAGATGTCAAAAATCGGAATATCTCAAACTCCCAGAATTTATCTACTGACTCAAAAGCAGAAACTGTCTTTCAAATAACCTGATTTTAGTCTGATCAATTAAGTAGATTTAAACCCAGAGAGAGAGCCTGAGCATCTTATAAATTATTTATAATTGCGATCACAAAGGGTTAATATTTTAGCTGCTAATAGGTTGTTATTGTTTCGGCATAACTTGTGTAAGCAGCAGTATATTTTTGGAGGTTTTTCATGGTTGACAACCAACATAATCAGGTACAGACATCTAATCGCCCCAAGCCCATTTTAATGATTCCGATCAGACGTTGTGGTAGTCATGCCCTCCGCCTGCGTTTGAACTTTTCTCCAGAGTTTTATTCTCCTTATCCTCTCCATATTGTGGATTTCATGCCACTGGTGGAACTTTATGGAGACCTTTCCAATGACCAAGCCTACTTTCAGTTAGTAATCGATCTTATAGGTTTGCAAAATGCCACTATGGTCAAATGGGATGATGTCGCCTTAGATCCAGTTTGTGTATTTGAGGCGATTAAAGACCAACCGCGCAGTCCTCATGTAATTGCCTGGGAGATGTTGTTTCAGGCAGGACAAAAACATAATGTTAAGGTAGTAATGGATAAGTCACTCGATAATGTGCATTATGCTGCGGAGTTGGTCTCCCTATTTGATGACATTTTGTTTTTGAATGTGGTTCGTGATCCTCGAGCTCAAATTAATAGCATTAATCGCGCCATTATTCATGATTTTGACACACTCCTAAATACTCTGACTTGGGTAAAGGCTCAGGATGTAGCTAAGGCTTTAGCAGAAAAATATCCTGAGAAAGTGTTGACGATCAGATATGAAGATTTCTTGGCCAATCAAGCAGGTATTTTACACAAAATTTGTGATTTCTTTGGTATTGAATTTTCAGAGTCAATGCTTGATGTTTCCTCTTCCCAAGAGGCAAACAATATTTCGGTTTTGTCAGCTCTATGGCAAACTAATACCTCTGCACCAATTACAGCATATATTGACAAATTTAAAAAGTCTCTGGGTACTGAAGAAATCGAGATCATCGAGACAATTGCTAGTGAGTATATGCATTACTACGGCTATGAAAAAATGACGAAAGCCGCAGTAAATATTACAGATGAGATGATCGAGGGCGCTAAAAAACGTAGCGAACTTAAAAAACAGCAGGCATGGATAGATCTCAAAGCCAATGACCCACGGGATTATCAGTTAAGAAAATTTAGAGCTGACTATATTAACATGGTTAAAGATAGGCTTTTGAGAGACAAATTAGAAGTAAACATTCATTCCCCAAGCAAAAATCAAAAAGCTGCTTAAAACTATAGTCAAGTGCTAATAATCATTGGTAACTTTCTCGCTTTGATCTGCTGCACTTAAAAATGCACCATGCACTCAGACATAATTTTTGATTTTTGGTAATTTCTTTTGCATTTAAACCAATTGAGATAATTACCAGAGTTTATTAAGGAGATGCTGATGACCGAACTTAGTATGACCGCCACCGAACTTAACTTTGATGACTTAGCATCAGAGTATGCTCAGAAAAGTCCACAGGAAATTATCAAATTTGCTCTCGATAAGTTTGATAATATTGCTATTTCTTTCAGTGGTGCGGCTGATGTTGTCCTAATTGATATTGCCTCCAAGATTACAAAAAACTTCCAAGTATTCTCCATCGACACTGGCCGCTTGCACTTTGAAACCTACCAATTTCTTGACAAGGTTAGAGAACATTACGGCATCGAACTCGAGATCATTTTTCCAGATACTGAGCAAGTTGAAGCACTAGTTAAAGAAAAAGGACTGTTCAGTTTTTATAAAGATGGACATAAAGAGTGCTGTGGCATACGTAAAGTACGTCCACTACGTCGTAAACTCGCTAATCTTGACGCCTGGATAACTGGTCAACGTAAAGATCAAAGCCCTGACACCAGGGCCAATATCCCAGTGATTGAGATAGACAAGGCTTTCTCTACCAGTAATCACCAGCTAGTTAAATTCAATCCACTAGCTAACTGGACTTCTGCTCAGTTGTGGCACTACATTCGCTTCTATAACGTGCCATACAATCAGTTACATGCTAAGGGTTTCGTTAGTATTGGCTGTGAACCATGTACTAGACCAGTTTTGCCAAATCAACAAGAACGAGCAGGTCGCTGGTGGTGGGAAAATGCCATTGATAAAGAGTGTGGCTTTCACTCCAACAACAACGAGCAGGTTATTAAATCAGGAAACAGCAGCCAGTAACCAAAAGCCTGAATCAATTAAATTCTGAATCACATCCCATTCAATGGGAAAAGATCAAGTTTTCCACTGTGATCGTGGCATGAACACAATTGGTCGGTAGGAGTAGTGACAATAATCTTGATTGTTTCCTGATTGGAATTCTATTGACTCGGAGGCTCCTACCGCCGAAAACCAATAAATAACTCAAAATTGTCCTCAAAATTAAAAGGTAGAAAAATAATGAATATCACAATGGTTAAGAAGATCAAGGTAAATGGTTATCCTTGCCGTAAATCTGCAAATGTACTCGCAGATCTGGAAAAATTGGGATTGATGAATCAGATCAACCAGATTGTTGCCGCCGACGAACGCCAGCCATCTAGCCATGGACTTCATCTAGCTCTCCAGCACGAAGTAAAGGCAGCACCATTCTTCATCGTCGAGAACAAGGACGGTTCGACCAACGTGTACACTGCCTATACCCGTTTCCTTAAAGAAGTCCTCGAACAGCAGGTATCTGAAAACGAAGAGGTCTCAGAAATTATGTCTCAAAACCCAGACCTCGATTTCATCTAAATTAAATCTAATCGAGTTAACCAAAATAATATCCCCGTCTCCCCATCTCCCCATCTCCCCATCTCCCCATCTCTAAACCTGCGGTAGCCTTAATGCCAAGTTGCAGTTAATCTGGAGCAGAAGAGTAATGCCTTTGAGAGCAACTAGCTAAAGTTAGATCCTGAATCCAGCTAATCTCGTTTGTAGTTATCTTTAAGCTACATTTGGTGTTAACTAAAATTTTGGCAACAGCAATACAGAGGAGGAAAAGCAAAAAATATGAACACAACGATTGCACCCCATGGGGGTAAGCTGATTAATTGTAGCTTGAGTGGCTATGCTCGTCAGAGTGCTTTTGAAGAAGCTCATGCTCTACCCAGGCTGAGACTTTCTCAACGCAATCTCGCTGACCTTGAGTGTATTGCTACTGGCATTTACAGCCCCCTAGATGGCTTTGTAGGTGAAGAGGAATACAAAAATATCGTCAATGATATGCGCCTGAGTAATGGCTTGGCTTGGAGTATTCCCGTTACCTTACAAATCTCCGAAGCAGAATCAGCCAAGTGCAGGCTTGATAGTGAAGTTGCCTTAGCACACCCTAATGGTGAAATCCTGGCGGTGATGACTATTACCAGCAAGTTTAAGCCTGACCAAGATGACGAGGCAAATAAAGTTTATCTCACCACCGATGAGAATCATCCAGGTGTCAAGGCAATGCGTGCTGAGGGTGAGGTTTACTTAGGCGGTTCTATCACCCTAGTTAACACGATTAGTCACCAGGACTTTCAAGAGTATCACCTAACTCCTAATGAGACCCGAGCTGAATTCACTCAGCGCCAATGGAAAACGATTGTTGCCTTTCAAACCCGCAATCCCATCCACCGCGCTCACGAATATATCACCAAGACCTCACTGGAACTTGTCGATGGTTTGTTCCTAAATCCCCTAGTAGGCATGACCAAGTCTGACGATATTCCAGCCGATGTCAGGATGAAATGCTACACCACCCTGATTGAAAAATATTACCCCAAAACCAGAACGCTACTGGGTGTATTCCCTGCGGCGATGCGTTACGCTGGACCTCGGGAAGCAATCATGCACGCCATCTCTCGTCAGAACTATGGCTGTACCCATTTTATCGTTGGTCGTGACCATGCTGGCGTTGGTTCCTATTATGGAACCTATGATGCTCAACACATCTTTGAGGAATTTGGACAAGATGAGTTGGCAATCAAACCGATGAAATTTGAACATGCCTTTTACTGCACGCGCACTAAAGGCATGGCTACCGCCAAAACTAGTCCAGGGACTCCTGAAGAAAGGATTCATTTGTCTGGTACTAAAGTACGCGCTATGCTTAGCAATGGCGAGGTTCCGCCGCCAGAGTTTACGCGCCCGGAAATTGCTGAAATCTTAGTGGCGTCGATGAGCAAAGCCAATAATTAGCAGCCTCGCTAAACATAGTTACCCAGTTTTCGAGCTAAGCCCCTTCCTTCTAGGTGGTTGGTGTCAATAGAATTTAGTGATCAAGGTGTGTCTACAGTAGAGGTTAGCGATGAATAATAAAGGAGTCACTCTCTGGTTTACTGGTCTAAGTGGTTCTGGTAAAACTACAATTGCCAAGGAAGTTGAGCGCAAACTCAAAGCTTGGGGTTACAAGGTTGAAAGGCTAGATGGTGATATTGTACGCACTAACTTGTCTAAAGGTTTAGGCTTTAGCAAAGAAGACCGCGATACCAATATTCGCAGAATCGGTTTTGTTGCTAAGCTACTCAGTCGCAATGGTGTGGTGGCTATTACTGCTGCTATTAGCCCCTACCGTGACATTCGCGATGAAATTCGCCAAATGACAGAGAGTTTTGTGGAAGTATATGTGAAGGCACCCTTGGAAGTATGTGAATCCCGAGATGTCAAGGGTTTATATGCTAGGGCGCGAGCGGGTGAAATTAAAAACTTCACCGGTATTGATGACCCTTATGAAGAACCTCTCCATGCGGAAGTCGTCTGCGATACTCAAACCGAAAGTATTGAAGAAAGTGCTGATCAGGTACTTGCGGTGTTAGAAAACCTGGGATACATTCAAGTCCAAGAAGTTCCCAATCATAAAATTTAAGTAAGAAGTAACAAGCAATAAGTAATAAGTGACAACAATGAAATTTGTTACTTGTTACTTCTTATTTGACAGCTTAGTACTTACAAAGTACCGAATTCAGCTATCCTTCCAGTAAGCTAAAACATGCTCTATCGGGCTATAGCTATGCCCGATAGAGAAGCGTGGCGCGCTAGCTTCATAGGGCTATTAATCTTTGATTTAAAGATAGAGAATGTCAATCAATACCAGAATTGCATATAATTCATATCAATTCATGCTTAGCAAGCTTTGTTTTCACTAAACCATTAACTTTTGCCATCTGAGCAGATTTCCCCTTTTTTCGTTCTTGTTGCGCCAAGGCAGCCTCCATCTGCTTATGTTCAGTGATGTCACGCTGCACAGTCATCCAGTGGGTGTAACTCCCTTTCTGATCTACTATTGGTACAATACTGATTTGGGCCCAAAATTCAGAACCGTCTTTGCGGTAGTAGATTAACTCAGTTTGTACAGGTTCACGCTTCAAAAGTTTATCCCGGATTTTCTCCAACTGAACACTGTCTGTCCTCTTGCCTTGCAAGATGGGCGTTCTTTTGCCAATCACCTCTTCCGGTTGATAGCCAGTCATGCGAGTGAAACCTTGATTAACGTAGACAATTTTAGGGCCTGGCTCATTAATTGGTTCAGCTTCAGTAATAGCAATTCCATCATTGGCATTGAAAAAGGCTGATTCTAATAAGCGTAGGCGCTCCTCAGAACGTTTGCGCTCAGTAATATCGCGCACAAAGCTCAAAGAGACTAGTTGATCACGGTACTCAATAATCCGAGAGCTAATCTCCACCTGCATGTGAGTACCATCTTTACGCCGCAGAGCATGTTCAAAGATAATACTGCCAGTTGCCTGCATCTGCTGGCGAATCATCTTTTGCTGCTCCTCACTGATGGGGACATCAATGTCCCTAGTTGTCATCTTGAGAAGTTCTTTGCGGGTATAGCCCAGTCGCCTTGAGGCATTCTGGTTGGCATCTAAAATGCCGCCAGTTGATAAATCGAGAATGAAAATTGAGTCGTTGGCGTACTCAAATAAATGACGGTAATTGGCTTCTGATTCTCTAAGAGATTCTTCCACCTGATTGCGTTTAGTAATATCTCTGGCAGTGCAAATCACCGCTTCAACACTGCCATCAGCACCAAGTATCGGACTCAGGATGCATTCGTAGTCCCTAACACCTTTAATAGTTGGGTAACCAATTTCAATGGTGGAGAGTTGCTTGCTGGCAAATATTGTTTCGCGCTGGGTGTCCAGTGGCTCCATCACCTCAGAGGGTATATTCAATTGCTGCCAAGTCTTACCCAAAATCTCACTTTGTCCTACCCCAAAGAGCTTGGCAATTGCCAGGTTGACATAGGTGAAGCGCCCCACTCGATCAAACATACAAATCGGATCTGGAGATGAGGAGAGTACTTGGTCAAAGATTCTCGCCTGTTGTTCAATTCTAGCTGCTAGTTCTTGCAGTTCCCTCTCTTCGGCTTTATTGTTAGTTCCAGGGTGGTTGTTCGAGTTACTATCGCTAAGGTTCGCTTCTAGTCCCGGCTTAACTCCTGCTGTTTGCCAAATATCTCCGTAACCAAAACAAAACTTCTGAGAACAAAACTTCTGGGCATGGCTATTTGCTCCAGGCAGAAATGGTGGCATGGAAATACAAAAAGACTCAGCAATCTTCAAAGAATGGTTACACTCATCAGCATTCGCCATTGAAGATGAGGAACTCACCGAATTTTGGGCTGGGCTAATCTGAGAGTTACTGCTTTCTTCAGGTAGTTGTTGAGTTACTCTAATCAACTGTTCGCTGAGGGTTATAAATTTCTGTTCTAAATCGTTTAACTTTGCCTGAAGCTGTTCAACTTTGTTAGTAGCTGGGCTTACTTCACTAACACTAAAACCAAAGGCCTGCTTCAGAGCCTCAATAACTACTGCTGTTCGATCACGACCAGTTGCTTCAGCCCTTGCTCGAATCTCCTGAGTCAAGTCCTCTGGAAGTCTAAATGTTGCTATTTTGCTTGCCATTGTTGAATTTATAAACTTGGCAGCGAGCCAGTTGTCAGATACTTGTGGTCAAACTAAACTACACTACTTGTGATTAACAAAATCTAACTTGTTGACATTCTAATCACCTCCTTTTAGAATAAAAGTTTTAAAACTATAGCCAACAAATTTAAGCTACATGGTTCTACTCTGGTCAAGCAAGTTTGTCAGCTTTTGGGGAGTAATTTTTTATAGGATCATGGACACATGCTAAGTAGACTTAAGATACCGACTAACCAGGAGATTTTTTATCACCCAAGGGTCGGATTTTGTAGAGAGTTATTATCAATTGGTTAGCAAAGGCTTAGCGAGACTGCGCTCAATCTCACTAATTAATAATAGGTTTTTTAGATTTTTAGAAAAACCCTCCTCTCCTCAAGGACTTATCAAGCTATTTATTGGTAATGGTGTATACCTCGATATGTATCCCACCGACAGATAACCTAAAACAGTCTGATTCCTAGCTATCAAGGCATTATTCAATTTTTGATGCTTCTTACGGCGATTGGTAGATATTACGGTGTACTACTGCTGCCAGCAGGGTTGAATACCCTTGGTACTCAGAACCGTTCCCTGTCAATTTCGACAGACAATTAAAGATCTGCCGTGGCGGCTATTATAACAATTTATAATTTGGCTATCCACATGGTCTTGAAAGCGCATAATAAAAAAACGCCTGCTGTAGGCGCTAGTCAGAGTGCATCTACTAGAACTCAGTCTAGTCCAATGAGGGGTATGACCCCCCACCAGCCTTAATAAAAGTTTAATGGTTTTAGACCGTATTTGGGTAAAAAGTTTTAAAAAAAAGTTGGTGGCAATTCTAGAGCGATCGCTCCGAGTAATCCTTTGCGAAAGTCATTAAGCATTTGCCGCGCCGTACGTTCTAGGTTTCCTTGATAGCGGGAGGTTCCTAGGGCTTGCAGGTATTCTTCACCTGTGAAGGGGGTAGGATCAAGTTCATAGCGCTTTTCTAAGGCAAATTTGGGTAATATACCTTCAACTGCAACCCCCTCGAGTTCTTTGAGTAATTCAACCAAGGCAGCAGCTACCTGCTGATTGTCATAGGAAGCCTCACCGATATCATCGCAGATAGCTAATTTAAGAGCATCCTCCTGATTTTTCAACTGAGCTGGAATTACGCCAGGGGCATCTAGTAATTCAATTTGGTCAGAAATGCGGATCCAACGTAGTTGGCGCGTCACACCAGCACGACGAGCACTTGCCACGACACGACGTCCTAAGAGTCGGTTAATGAGAGCTGATTTACCGACATTGGGAAACCCAATAACTACAGCTCTAACTGGGCGGGGTTGCATACCGCGACTTTTTCGACGCTGATTAACTGCTACCCCTGCCTGCCGCGCCGCCTGTATTACCCGACTGACACCTTGACCCTGTTGAGCATTGGTTAAGTAGGGTACTTCTCCCTGTTGTTGAAACCAAGTATCCCAAAGTTGTTGTACCGCAGAGTTAATCATATCCACACGGTTAAGTACCAACAGTCTAGTTTTATCCCCTACCCACTGAGCAGTTTGAGGGTGATGGGTTGCTAGAGGGATCCGGGCATCCCGCACCTCTAGCACAACATCTACTCGCTTAAGCTGTTCTTTTAGTTCCCGCTCTGCTTTGGCAATGTGTCCGGGATACCACTGAATTATCATTCTTTAAGTAATAAGTAATAAGTAATAAGTAATAAGTGACAACAAGATTATTTGTCACTTAAGAAATACTTATAGTAAACATTTAGGTAGCCAATGTTACAGAAGCATTCTTCCCCTACTTCCTCCTCTATTCTCTATCCTGAGAAATGAGGAAGTAGGGGAAGAATTTTACATACAGAATTCTCCCTTCTCCTCTGCGTCTCCCCATCTCCCCATCTCCCTTCCAAGGGAACTAGGGAACAACTAAAACAGGGCAAGGAGATAAGTTAATTACTCGATTGGTAACACTATCTGCTACCCCTTCTTCGGTTAAACCTAATCCCCGACAGCCCATAACGATTAAATCGGCATCCACCTCGTCAGCAACATCACAGATAACGAAAGGAGGTTGGCCTTGACGACTAAAGGTTTCAGCTTTGATTCCATTTTGGGCAAATAGTGCTTGAGCATTTTGGAGTAATTCCGCAACTCCTTCTGGCGACATCATCGTCTCTGGATGCGGTGATTCTGATTGTGAGTTTGATTCTGGGATTACCGAGAGCAAGATTAGACGAGAGTCATATTTTTTGACAATATGTAAAACAACTTCTGCCGCTTCACGGGCTTCTCGGCTTTGATCAACGGGTAACAAAACTGTATTAAACATCGCACGCACCTACGGGACACGGACTCCGGTAAAATGTGGACGGGCTTGAGTTATGAATCTCTTTTAATAGGGATTCAGTTGGTGTTCGTTTAGATCTAAAGAGCAATCGTCAAGCATAACATTTCGCTGTACGCTGATTCAGAGCACAGAGCGTTAGATATAGGCAATTAGGAGATTATCACTGTGTCCAAAAAAACTGTAGCAGATTTGTCAGAGTCAGATTTAGCTGGAAAAAAGGTCTTGGTAAGAGCTGATTTAAATGTGCCACTTGATGATGGTGGCACTATTACTGACGATACCCGCATTCGTGCTGCTTTGCCCACTGTCGAGGATTTAATCAACAAGGGTGCCAAGGTGATAATGTGCAGCCATTTAGGGCGTCCCAAAGGAAAAGTTAACGAAAGCCTGCGCCTAACGCCTGTCGCTACACGTTTGTCGGAACTGCTTGGTCAAAGTGTTACGATGTGTGACGATTCTGTTGGCGATGCAGTTGCTGCCCAAGTTAATGCTTTGGAAAATGGTCAGGTGGCTCTGCTGGAAAATTTGCGTTTCCATGCTGGAGAAGAGGCTAATGACCCAGATTTTACCCAAAAGTTGGCATCACTGGCAGATGTGTATGTCAATGATGCTTTTGGTACAGCCCACCGCGCCCATGCTTCTACTGAGGGTGTAACTCATTACTTGAAGCCTTCTGTGGCTGGCTATTTGATTGAGAAGGAACTTCAATACCTACAAAATGCGATTGAAAATCCCAAAAAGCCTTTAGCAGCTATCATTGGTGGTTCTAAGGTTTCTAGTAAGATTGGTGTGATTGAAACTCTGCTAGAGAAGGTAGATAAACTGCTCATTGGCGGCGGTATGATTTTTACTTTCTATAAAGCCCGTGGTTTGAGTGTTGGTAAGTCTTTGGTAGAAGAAGATAAGCTGGAATTGGCAAAGTCTTTAGAAGCTAAGGCTCAGCAGAGAAATGTTGCTTTGCTCTTACCTACGGATGTGGTAGTTGCTGATAATTTTGCTCCTGATGCTAGCTCTCAAACTGTGGGCATTGATTCAATCCCCGACGGTTGGATGGGTTTGGATATTGGCCCTGACTCGGTAAAAGTTTTCCAGGAAGCTTTAGCTGATTGCAAGAGTATTATCTGGAATGGGCCAATGGGCGTGTTTGAGTTTGATCAGTTTGCCAAAGGAACTGAAGCGATCGCTAATACTATGGCGGGACTTACTGAGGGCGGCACCACTACAATTATTGGTGGTGGTGACTCGGTAGCAGCCGTGGAAAAAGTGGGTGTTGCTGAGAAAATGAGTCACATTTCTACTGGTGGCGGTGCTAGTTTGGAGTTGCTTGAAGGTAAGGTTTTACCAGGGATTGCAGCGCTAGATGAGGCTTGATTAAGGCTCATTGTTCATTGCTCATTGTTCATGGTTCATAGCTATCAGCTATGAGTAATTTAATGATGGGGTTTTTGCTGGTTTGTTTGGCTGATTATGGTTTTCCAATGTTAGAACCAGATTTGACTTAGAAATTGGTGATGTTGACTGTTGTATTGCTTTTCGTGCTTTTGGTAGTCTTCGCTAATTTCAGTTATACAGTTGAGTAATTCCAGCAAACTTTAGCATTTCTGAATTTGATGGGCGATAGCAATTAGCCACTGTCGTAGTTTTCCATAACTGATGAATTGTCCGCCGACATCACGACGGTGGACAAATACTATAAGGAGGTGATAACTTTATTAAATGAACATGATGTCATTCTGATTGCCAAGTACCATGGAAGCTGAAAGGAATTACCCCCGGTAAACTTAATCGACAAACCGGTTCTTCACTTAAGCGGTCGCTATCAAACACCCAAACTTCACTTTTATCGAAATTACCATCATAAACCACCGTCAGCACCCATCCTCGTTCTGGATTGAACTGATCCGCGGCATAGATCGGTTCAGATACATAGCGATTACCTCCCAAATCTGCCTCAGTTAACGTACCTGTTTGGTAGTCAAAGCGAGCAATAGCATCAAACCACTCTCTGCCAATCTCTGCTGATGGTCGAAGCAATGCTAAATAAGTGTAGCGCCAAGGTTGCCCCACCTGCTGTGGCTGTACAACAGGAAACTCACAACACCTATTTACCACCTGTTGCATCTCGATAACCTTGCCAGTTTGAGGATTTAGTCGTATTTGCCACAATGTTCCATAAGCAGGAGTAAAGGTTTGACCAGTTGCCACTTCCCTAAGATACTCATTTGTTTGTCTATAGTCTGAAAACCTAACAAGATCTAACCTTACTGAGCCATCTGCTTCTACACAGCCATTGCCAAAATGCCATTGAAACCAGGGCTCAGTTTCACCTCTACTCACCACTTCTAGGGTTTCCCTGTCTATAACTAAAATCTTAGTTCCCTTTTCCGGTTGCCACTCAAATGCATCGCAATAACTGCTTAATCCTAGCAGCACGGGGAGTTTATTTAATTGTAAGGGAGGGAGAAAAAAGACAAGATATTGCCCTGCCAGGACAAAGCTATGTATAAATGGCACGTCATCGACTTTGATTGCCGCTGTTTGCACAATTTTGCCAGTGCGGTCACTCTTGTAAAGATTTAATCTGGAATTTATACTAATACCAATACTAAAAATCTCTCCAGTTTGAGGGTCACGTTGGGGATGAGCTGAATAAGCCTGTGTAGGAGTGAGTCTCCCCAGATTATCTAGACCTTTAGTTTCCAAACTTTGCAAATCAAGGGCGTGGGGATTCCCTGCTTCCCAAAGTGCTAAAAGTTTATCCGGCAGAGCTAGAACTGAGGTATTAGCTGTATTTTTAAGTATGTCCTTATTGCTCAACAAGCGAAGCCAATAATCCCAGATTGACCCTGGAAACTTCATGCCATAGTTACTATAGAGAAATTTACCAGCCTTGGACTCAGCTAAATAGCCCTCGGTTTGAACATAGCGATAGATAGCTTTTGCTCCGACATCAGTGAAATGCACAGCCAGAATCGCACCATCACCATCAAACCAGTGACCAACATGCTGCTCTCCTCGCTCGAGTCTTCCTGGCCCATTACGATAAAGTGTACCGCGTAAACCTTCAGGTATTTCACCAGAGAGGACATTCAAAGAAGTCAGTGGAAATTCCTGTGCTGGTTTGGTGATTGCTTTTGCCCAAGCTTTTGGGCTTAATTGTGGAGAAGTTGCTGTCATCTGAGCTTAAGGTTGGATCATGATCAACAATGGAATCGCTCGCATCTTGATCAGCGTTAGTGATCTGAGTGAATCTCTAGAATTTTACCGAGATATTCTCCAGATGTCTGTGGTTACAGATAATCTATTTGAATCTGAAATAATTGAACAGCTATGGAACCTCCCAACAGGAACAACAGCTCAATCTGTTTGTCTAAAAAACGACGAGCAGACAACATTGCTAGAGTTAATTGAATTTCAACCCCATTCTGGAAAGTATATTCGCACTGACGCTAATATACACGACTATGGCTTATTTGGTATCGCCTTTCGAGCTAAAAATGTAGATGCTGCCTACAATTACTTTCAACAACAAGGCTATAAATTCATCTGTCCTCCTATAACTTACACGCCCAATTGGGTACCCGTCACAGTTAAAGAAGCCATTCTATTTGGACCGAACCAAACTCCTATTGTGTTAATTGAGCGTTTAACAGAACCCAAACCAGTTATCAAAGGCGATTTTTCGATCATCCTTGATTCGGCTCAGTTTGTTGAAAACTTAGAGGAAGTCACTAATTTTTATGTGGATATACTGGGGATGAACAAAGTTTTTGACCAGGTATTACCTCCAGGAATGATCGACGATATTCTGCAACTACCAGCAGGGACACAATCGAGAATGGCATTTATTAATAAGCTGGGAAGCAATTCCCCTGCTTTAGAATTTATCGAGTGTTCACTAAAAGCTCAGTATTTGCCTGAGGTTGCTAAGCCACCAAACCTAGGCTTATTTGCGATCGCTTTTGAAACGGACAACCTTTCAGCTTTAATAGATAAATTCAAAACCTATAATATCAAAATAATCTCAGGTCCCTTAGAAATATCAAGTTCTGGCAATAAACAAGTAAAGGCTATTACCGTTGAGGGACCCAATCGAGTCAACTTACAATTCTTTGAGCTACGAGAAGTTGATTAAATTCAAGTTCTTAGCTTTTAAAGTTCACAATTAAATGGGTAGGTTTAATTAAACGAACAATAGCAAAATCTGAAAGTCTTGTTTAGCCCAAAAACTGGTTTTTCCAATTTTACGTTTATCGAAATTAATATGGGTCAAATACCCCACCGTCACTTGCGGTGTATAAAATTGGTTAGGGTTAAATCCCCATCCAATTTGTCCCCGCGTCTTTAATTTTACTCGTCTACTTATTTATTTACATTGTTAATGTGCTATGAATAACCGCTTACGTCAATTTCTCTTAGAGAATGTAGTCTTAGCTATATTAGTAGGACTCTTAACTAATGCTATTGGAGCTTGGATAGTAGAATTCTTTAATGATCAAGCATCAGTTAAGCAGTATAAAGCTATTAGTATGTTGATTTTTATACTATTTACACCAATAGCTAGTAAGTATTTATTTAAGAAATTCAATTTAGGATTGAATAAGATAGCATCATTGAACTTAGTACTAGTTTTCATGTTAGTAGAAGCAACTCTATTTAGTGTTCTGCCCACTAAAAGAGTCAATCTGAATCAATATATTGATATTTATCCAAGAGAAATTTCAGAATTACTTGAAGGAGAGTATATAAAGAAAAGTAATTTTAATGAAGCCTGGATACGTGACGCTAAAGTAGGAGGTGTCATAAAAAACTCATCTCTTAGACCTAATGAATTACATTTATTGTTTAATGATATAGAGTGGAATAAATACGAGAAGTGGAGAGTTATTAAAAGAAATTATCGAGGATATATCCAATATGAGATTATTTATAATACTAATTGTCGTGGAACTCTTGGAATAGAATCTAAAATAATTGACTATTCATTTCGACCAGGGAAGGACATATTATCATTTGTAATAGGATTCATAGAAACAGCATATTTAGTACAACCAGAGAGAGAAGAATTTGTTAGAGAAATAGATAAACTTCTTATAGATAAGCAAATCTTTGAGCAGATAAAATTAATTTCATTATCAGCAAGAAATAATCTAGTGAGTAGTGAAAATTTTACACAGTGGGGGATTTATTTGAAGCATCTTTCAAAAAGGGAACTTCTTTGTTAATAGTGGCAGGTGCCGAATATTAGTTAACAAGTTAATCAGACAGAAAAAAACGGGTTAACCGGAAACTGGTCAACCCGTGAGCTTGGGAACGCCTATAGAGACTATTGGAGAACCAACTTAACGTTGGCATTTTGCAAGCCACGCTGCTTGACTTCTGCCAAAGTCTTGTTAACTGCGTACTTCTGGTTGATTGAGTTGATCAGCTCAGTCTGGTTGTGCTTCTTAGCAACTCCCCAAAGGTCAGCAATCAGGTCGAAGGAACCATCACTATTGCGAGACCAGCCGAGGTCATACTCGCCTTCGAGAACAGCAACGATGTCAGAACGAACGCGCTGACCGTTGTAGCCACGAACATCAGCATCAGTCTTGACGGAGATCCCCAGGTCACGGAGAGAAGCCTTTAAGATTTCAGCATCGGTGATTTTGGTGCGCAGAGTGCTAAAGTGAGACATTTGGATTTCCTCAGTAGATTGATAGAAACGAGACGAAAACGTAGTGTTGTGCTTTAGTAGCTTGCCGCTAACAATGAATGCGGCCTCTTGTCAAACTGCTAGCATATTCTTGCTAGCCTTTCCTCCTGTTGGGAGCAGGAGAAAGCCTGTTAAAACTCCAGTCGCTGATACTCAGCAACGGAGGCTGCTGCAGGTCGCGCACGCTGCCTGGCCCATTCCCTAAGGGCCGCAACCTGCTCTGTCATAGTCCGAGAAAGTGGTTGAGTCGCTTTAATCGCTGCGATGATATCTAGTTGAGTGAATTCACGGTCTTGAGCAAATGCTTCATACATAGCGGCAATTAAAGCCTGCTCAATTTCAGCTCCTGAAAAGCCATCTGAAACTTTCGCCAATTGCTCAAGGTCAAAGCGGGAAATATCACGACGCCGCTTACTTAGATGAATACTAAAAATCTGCTGACGCTCTTCAGCTATTGGTAAATCTACAAAGAATATTTCATCGAAACGACCCTTGCGCAGAAATTCACCAGGTAGGCGCTCAACACGGTTAGCTGTAGCCATTACAAACACTGGTGAGGTTTTTTCCTGCATCCAGGTGAGGAAGGAACCAAAGATACGACTGGAGGTGCCTCCATCCGAATCAGAAGAACCACTGCTACCGGCAAAAGATTTATCTAATTCATCAATAAAGAGGATAACTGGAGAAATTGATTCGGCTGTCCTTAGGGCATTGCGCAGGTTTGCTTCCGATCTGCCCACCATGGAGCCATCGTACACCCTACCCATGTCCAATCTTAACAGCGGCAGCCCCCACAGACGAGATGTAGTTTTAGCAATTAGAGATTTACCGCACCCAGGAACACCTAGAATTAACATCCCCTTTGGCTGGGGCAAACCATATTCCCTTGCCCTTTCGGTAAAGGCGTTAGAGCGCTGTTTAAGCCAACGTTTCAACTCCTCTAAACCACCTACAGCATCAAGGGTTTCATCTTCTTCGATGTACTCCAAAATCCCGTTGCGGCGGATTAGCTGCTTTTTTTCAGAAAGAACTATATCAACTTCTGATTCAGTAAGACGCCCTGCTTTGACATAAGCTTTACGATATACTTTTTCTGCTTCATCCCAAGTTAGACCCAATGCTGCTTTCAAAAGCTTCTCGCGAGTTTCAGTGGTTATGCGACGGGCTTTAGCTTGCTCCAGCTGATTAGAAAGTACCTGGTTAAGTTCGCTCAAATCTGGTAAGGGATAGTCGAGAACTATTACTTCCTTCTCTAGTTCAATGGGAACCTGCTGTGCTGGCGACATTAAAATGATAGTTTTATGCGCCTCTTTCCTATGCGTGTCCTTGAAGCTAGCGATCGCATCTCGCAGCCATCGGGTCGTTGCTGGCGCATCTATAAAGGGATGTAGATCCTTAAATATATAAATACCTGATTCTTTCTGCTGAATAACCCATTGAATAGCTGCTTCTGGAGAAACCGTGTTGTGCTGGGTCACATTGCGTGATTGACCATACTCAACGATTCCATGGGTGACAGTCCATATAAAGACTCGTCGCTGTTGAGTTCTTGTTTGAGCAATTTGGGCTATTGCCCGCTCAGTCCGCTCTTCCTCAGAAGTTACGAGGTAGATTAGAGGATATTGAGCTTGTATGAGAGTATTTATCTCTTCGTACATAACTATCGACCTAAAATAGAGACGGCACTAATCTTAAATGCCCAAACATTATCAAGGGAGCAACACATTCACTCTTCTATAGCTAGCAGCATTAACAGGGAACTAATTCCTCTTCTCCCTGAGAGTCGGTAGGTGAACCTACTCTCTCTGGCACCTTTTCTACTGGAAGCTCTTCAGCTAGAATGCTGGGCTGATTTTCCAGAGATACCATCTCTCCCTCTTGGATGATTAGAGGACTATTACACTCTGGACAGGAATACACCTGATGAGTTTTTCCATAAGCAACTTCCACCTCATCAACCACCTCTGGATGGCGTATGTAGAAGACAATGGCTCTCTCTACTATTGCTGACATTGAGTCTGACTCTACAGCTGCTTTAATTTTGAGCCGACGGTGGAGTTCTGGCGGGAGATATAATGTAACTTTTTGCTTGTCCTCTTGCTTGTTTTGCATATAACTTTCAATCGTTTTACCCGGGTATGTAAGTCAGAATATCGGTTTATATCTGGTGCTGTCAAGACATTTAGCCAGCATGACAGCATTATTGTAACATTTGTTTACATCGTTGCTGATTGATGGCTATTTACTTGGATAAATAAAGACACTAAGGTATGGAAGTGTTAGGTAATTCACAGTGTCCATTGTCAACCACGCCGACAGATGGCAAACTAGGGCTTGCGGATTGGTGCAACTCACCTTGATTGCGCCATTAGTAGTGATGCTCTCGAGCTGCGGCATCTCCGAATTGAATGCGCCAAGCAATTGGAATACCTACCGCAACCCACGCTACAGTTTTGAATTTCCCTATCCTAGTAACTGGCAAGCTCTCCCGATGCCAGAAAATCTTGATGGACAAGTCTTTCGCGATCCTCAAAATCCAACTCTAGAGATTAGAGGTTGGGCAAAATTGCTAGAAACGGCTGTTTCTCCTACCACTGGGGTAAATAGTTCAAGTCTTGAAACCCAATCACCCACAAGTAAGGGAGATGAAATCGCTTTATCTCAACAACAGAACTTCACTACTAACCAGGGTTTTAGAGGCAAAATGCAGGTGGAGATAGGTACACAAATCAGTTCCATGAAACTGACTTTGAGCCAGGGGCAAGTAGTCTACAATTGGCAGGGGCAATCCCAGAGCGAAAATTTTGCTGATTACTACCGCTTTTTCTATGAGATTGCTAGCCAGTATCGTATACCAACGCCAGAGGATAATTAAGGCAAGCTTTCCTAAAATGGTCGAAAGCGCAATTTAGAGGCGCAGTATCTTATCAAAAAGTTTACCGATTTGGTATACTAAATGTTATGATCCTAAGGAATGGAAATAATCTTCCTCAACAGCAAGCTTCAAAAGCTTTGCGAGCAGAAAGCCTTAGCCCAAAAGAAGTTGGGAAAAGTATGTACTCGTAAGCTGCAATCGCGCCTTACTGACCTTGCTACTGTAGCGTCGGTGCGTGAGCTGGTAGCAGGGCGGCCTCATCCTTTGAAAGGCGATCGCGCTGGAGAATTTGCTATAGACCTAGAGGGTGCCAAACGTCTTGTCTTCAAACCAGCCCATAATCCTATCCCCTGTAACGAGGATGGAAGCCTTGATTGGTTGAAGGTTACTCGTATCTGCATCGTTTTTATTGGGGATTATCATGATTGAACTAGCACGTCCCTTTACCCCAGATTGGATCTCTCCTCCCGGTGATACGATTGCCGATTTGCTAGAGGAGCGCGACTGGACGCAGGCTCAATTAGCAGATCGTCTAGGTTACACAACCAAACACATTAGCCAGCTAATTAACGGTAAAGCGCCCATTAGCGAGGAGACTGCACTCAAGTTAGAACTGGTTCTCGGTAGTACAGCAGGGTTTTGGCTAAATCGGGAAGCTTACTACCGTGCTCAACTCGCCAAAATTGAAGAGGAAGAGCGTTTAGAAACCTGGACTTCCTGGTTAGATGAGCTTCCGGTAAAGGAGCTGATGCAGCAAGAGGTAATCGTGAAGCGTCGGATGGTTGACAATAATAAACCTGGTATCGTCAGAGACTTACTGCACTTTTTTGGTGTAGCTTCACCCGAGGAGTGGCAAAGCTGTTATGCCAGTATGGAATACGCCTTTCGTCGTACACGAGAAGCGCAGAGCGATGTGGGAGCAATTGCTACATGGCTTCGGCGTGGTGAAATTGAAGCTGAACGACTCGACTGTCCTAAGTACAACAAGTCACAGTTCAAGGAGGTAGTTCGAGAGAGCCGCACATTTACAGTGTTAGAGCAGCAAGAGTTTGAACCGAAGTTGAAACGATTGTGTTGGGAAGCGGGAGTAGTTTTTGTGATCGTTCCGTTTATTTCACGGGCACATGTGAGTGGAATGGCGCGGTGGATTAATCCTCACAAAGCGCTGATTCAGCTATCCCTTTATGGGAAGACAAATGATCGTTTCTGGTTTACGTTTTTCCATGAAGCTGCTCATATTTTGCTTCATGACAAGAACGATATTTTTTTAGATGAGTGGGATGGAGGAGAAAAGCTGTCCTCAAAACAGGAAGAGGAGGCGGATCAATGGGCAAGAGAGTTCTTAATTCCATCGAAGTATGATGCAGAGTTACCTGATTTGAAATCGAAGCCAGCAGTGGTTGAGTTTGCACAGCGACTTGGTATTCATCCTGGAATTGTAGTAGGGCGACTTCAACACGACGGGCTGATTGAGCCGATGAGGATGAATAGTTTGAAGGTCAGTTTTCGATTGCAATGAGCTTGAATAAAAAATTCAGAATACACGCTTGATGGGAATTGAGGGTAACTCTTGTGCTTGAGTAGATTGGTCTCCACAGAGATAAAAAAATAAAAAATAATAAGGGTGAGCATTACCCACCCTACAAAATATTACTGTAAACTTTCAAGTAACTGACTCTTAGCACTCTCCAAAGCTTCGCCTAACTTACTCGCATCTCTTCCTCCAGCTTGAGCCAAATTAGGTCTTCCACCACCACCACCACCACAAATCTTGGCGATTGCTCCGATAAATTTACCAGCTTGTAGCTTCTTCTCTTTATGAACTTTTGGACTAAAAGCTGCCACTAGGCTCACTTTACCTTCAGCAGGAGTTGAACCTAAAACCACAGCACTTTCACCTAACTTTTGTTGTAATCTTTCAGCTGCTGTCTTTAAGGCATCTGGATCAATATTTTCCATGCTGGCAACCAAAACTTTGAACTCACCCACTGATTCCGCTTGCGCCAATAATTGGTCGGATTTAGCTAAGGCAAGTTCTTGTTTTAGTGTTTCTAGTTGTTTTTGAGAAGCCTTGAGTTCATTCTGTAAACTGTTAATACGTTCCGGTAATTCTTCTGGTTTTGCCTTAAAGCGATCGCTTAATTCCTTAACAACTTTATCCCTAACATTCAAGTAATCTAGTACTGCTGGTCCTGCTACTGCTTCTAGACGACGAATACCAGAAGCAATACCTGTTTCTGAGATAATCTTAAATACTCCAATTTCAGCCGTATTACTGACATGAGTACCGCCGCATAGTTCCATGGAAACGCCGGGGAAATCAATTACCCGCACCTCTCTACCATACTTTTCTCCAAACATAGCAATTGCACCCTTGGCTTTAGCTTCAGCAATGGGCATCACTGCAACATCAGCTGTATGTGCTTCACTAATCCAGCTATTAACTTGCTCTTCAATTGCTTCTAACTCTTGAGTATTCAAAGCACGAGGACAGTTAAAATCAAAGCGCAATCGGTCAAAGGATACTAAAGAACCCGCCTGAGAAATAGAAGGATCAACTATCTTTTTTAGTGCTGCTTGCAATAAATGAGTTGCCGTATGATTAGCTTGGGTACGGCGGCGACAAGCACGGTCAATTTGGGCTGAAATCGGCATCCCAATTTGTAAAGTATCCCGTTCAATTTGACCAAAATGGACAAAAAAATCCGATTCTTTCTTGACATCTTCGATACGTACTAAAACAGTATCACCAGATAAATAACCGCGATCGCCAATTTGTCCCCCGGATTCGGCATAGAATGGGGTTTGGTCTAGAATTACCTGCACTTGGGTACCAGTTGAGGCTGATTCAACTGACTTGCCATCTACTAACAACGCTTCCACCTTCGCTGCTGACTGGGGTTGGGTATAGCCCAAGAATTCTGTGCCGTGGATATGTTCGGCTAGCTGATCCAAGCTACCCTGTACTGTGAGGTCAATAGTTTCGTGGGCTTCTCTGGCTCTTTCCCGTTGTGCTGTCATTTCAGCTTCAAAGCCAGCAATATCAACACTGAGCTCTTGCTCTTGGGCAATTTCCTGAGTCAACTCTAAGGGAAAACCATAAGTATCATAGAGAGTAAAGGCATCTTTGCCAGATATTTGCTTGGGTTTGGAGGCGAGAATTTCTGTCAACAGCTTCTCTCCACGTTCCAGGGTTTTTAAAAATTGTGATTCTTCTCGCTCTAGATCAGCTTTAATAACTTCTTCTTGTTCACGAACATTAGGATAAACCGATTCAGAAAGAGCGATCGCTTTTTGGGCAACGTGAGGTGTAAAAACGCCGTTTGCTACCTCTCCAGCATAAATACCAATTAAACGCCCATGACGCACAACTCGACGAATTAAGCGTCGTAGCACATATCCCCTACCAATATTTGAGGCTCTAATCCCATCAGCGATCATGTGAATTACCGAACGAACATGATCACCAATTACCTTAAGAGAGGTTTTGGTCTTCTCATTGCTTTTAGCATAATCGATTCCAGCAATAGTAGCCGCAGCCTCAATAATCGGAAAAATTAAGTCTGTTTCGTAATTATTAGGTACCTTTTGGAGGATTTGCGCCATCCTCTCTAATCCCATACCAGTATCAATATTTTTATTTTGCAGCGGCGTCAGGTTGCCTTGAGCATCCCGGTTATACTGCATGAAAACTAGGTTATAGAACTCGATGAAGCGGGTATCATCTTCTAAGTCTATATTTTTGTCACCTCGTTCTGGGTGAAAATCGTAGTAAATTTCTGAACAGGGGCCACAAGGACCAGTAGGGCCAGATGCCCAGAAGTTATCTTCTGCTCCCATACGCTGAATACGATGGGGTTCGATACCAATTTGATCGCGCCAAATCGCAAAGGCTTCGTCATCTTCGGTAAACACACTAACAATCAAGCATTCTGGGGGCAAAGCGAAGACTTGAGTTGAGAGTTCCCAAGCCCAAGCAATTGCTTGCTCTTTGAAGTAATCCCCAAAACTGAAGTTGCCGAGCATTTCAAAAAAAGTGTGATGCCGCGCTGTGCGTCCGACGTTCTCGATATCATTAGTACGGATACACTTTTGGGAAGTAGTGGCGCGAGGCACTTCTGGCTGGCGTTGTCCTAGGAAAATGGGTTTAAAGGGCAGCATCCCCGCGATCGTCAGCAGCACGGTGGGGTCTTCCGGTACTAAAGATGCTGAAGGTAGCACTTTGTGTTGCCGTTGGGCGTAGAAATTGAGGAATTTTTGCCGGATTTCGCTACCGCTAAGGAACTGGGGAGAGTCAGACATGATCGTTTTTCAAGAGCCTCTGGCGTCTAGTGTTTGGGGAATTTAACTACCCCACCTCTTGTCCATTTTTACATTTATAGCTGTTTTCAACTCAATCAGGTACACTCGGAGCCTCGGAGCCTCAAAGCGAGAAATGGTGTACCTCACCAAGATGCAATTGGCTATATGTTGAGGCGATGTTACTGTAGCGTTCAGAAATCGCGAACCTTAAAGATTACGCTTTTTAAAGTAATGTTTACTAATCGTAAACACTAATCAAAGTTAGTAAAGCTCACTAGCTAGAGGATAATTACCGTGCTACTTTAAATTTATAGACATCAACCAGGCGAACAACCCTGGTAAATAATTAAAACTTGTGGGTTACTAGACTTGATGATGTCTCCCAACTGTAACCCGACCGCAGCTCTTAACTAAATCAAGAGAAATCTACTAACAAACTTAAGACAGACCGGTGCGAGACCGGAGGAGGTTAAGTCAAACTCTAGAATTGTACGACTGTGTAGAAATAAAGCTGCGGTGCTTGTGTGGGTAAACCTTAGTAATTAGCAATTCTTAACTCTGAAACCTAACTATTTTGAAGACATAGCTTGAGTGGGTTTGGTCTCAATGGACTAGACCCACTAATTTTTTTAGGCGTTGCTGAATTAAGCTATTAATCATATTCTCTAATACTTAAAATGAACTCCAAAGCTGTTAGCCTCGCTATATAAAAATGGTGCAGACAATTCAGGCAGAAAAAATAACTTTACTATCGTTATAAAAGACAATTTCGCTATGATTATTGGTTAATTTTTCTCTTATTATTACTTGTTTTTCGTTTAATTTTACTAATGCTGATGCAGGCGCTTCTCCCTTGAGGTAATCGCCTTAATTCTTACAACGGTTCTTCATCTTCATCCTTAATTTAGTTCACCGAGATACACTTCAACAAACTTCTGTGCAGCTGCTGGTTCAATTTCCTTGAGTGCTTTAACAATCTCTCTAACCGTCTCTGCTGTTGGATCTCTAATTTCATGAACCCAGCGATAAACACTGCCACGTTCAATCCCCAGAAGCACTGCTAATTTGTTCTGGCTGATGCCGTAAGTTTCCAATACCTGCTTGAGATCTTCACCTGCTTTTCCCATGCCTTTGATCATTTCAATAGATTGGCGTCAAAATCGCTCCAGTTTTTACAAAGGCTCCTCATCTTCATCCTTAATTAGCTCACCGAGATACACTTCAACAAACTTCTGTGCCGCAGCCGGCTCAATTTCCTTGAGAACTTTGACAATATCTGCGATTGTCTCGCCAGTGGGATCTGTTTGTTCATGGAACCAGCGAAAAACGATAGAACGATCAACGCCTAAAGCCACTGCCACCTTATTCTGACTAATACCGTAGCTTTTCAACACTTGCTTGAGTGCTTTGCCTGCTCTTCCCATGCCTCTGTTCATGAAGCGTGTCCCTCGGACAATCGTGTCAGAGGATTATGAGCAAGTAAATGTTGATTTATAGTCCCACATCTTATACTATTGGCTATGTTAGCAAATACATCAACACTATCTTGAATCAAAAATCAGGTGAATTCCAATGTTAGAAGAATTGATCCCAAATACCATCGAAACCACTGCTGTTAGGGTTCCCCGCCAATCCTCCCCTGAACTAACCTCAAGCCGAGAATCAGTCAAAGTCCTCATCTTCATCTCTAATTAGCTCACCGAGATACACTTCAATAAACTTCTGTGCCGCAGCCGGCTCAATTTCCTTGAGAGCTTTGACAATATCTGCAACTGTCTCAGCTGCAGGATCTGCCCTTTCGTGAAACCAACGATTGACGATGGTGCGCTCAATACCTAACGCTACCGCCAATTTGTTCTGGCTGATCCCATAAAAGTTCAGCGCCTGTTTGAGTGCTTTACCTGCTCTTCCCATGCCTCTGTTTGCGAAGCTTGTCCTGCGGACAATCGTGTCAGAGGAATATGAAGTAGTAAATGTAAACTTTTTCGTTCACATTATGTATGATGAGGATAAATGTAAACTTATTTGTTCACATCTTTGCTTAATCAAAAATCAAGTGAATTCCAATGTTAGAAGAATTGATCCCAGATACCACCGAAACTCCTGCTGCTAGCGTTTCCCGCCAATCCTCCCCAGAAACAACCTCAAGTAGAGAATCCGTCAAAATACTGGTCATGGGTTCTCTCAAAGGAGTTAACAACATGATTCAAACCCTCTATCGTCTAGGTTTTGCCCAACCCTACGAATGGAGCCCTCCTCAACCGACAGCCAATTCTGGCGAAGTTGTGAGCATGCTTATTCGCCAACTCTTAATCAGCTAGAAAACCACCGCAATTTGTAGGGGCACGAAATTTTCCTGCCCCCATAACCCAGAACATCTATAAAATATCTATAGCCATTTCTCCCACAATCCCAAACAGCAATGCTAGCAATACGCCATCGCATCAACCCAAAAACCTTCGTCATCACCCTCCGCCAAATCGCCAAGCACCTGAAAATAAGTCCAGAGCGCATTCTCAACTGGGAAAAATGGCATAATGTCCTTTGGGTTCATATCCAAGGCATAGGCGGTTATTTCGTCAGCTACCGCAAGCTCCAACAGTGGCTCACCGCTTGCTACACTCTCATGCATGGCTGCCGTAGTATAAACGCCCTTGATACCCTCTAGAACTCTATCCTGCAAGAAACCCAACGCTATACCGAAGAAGCACTCACCCAACTCCAAGCCCTCTGGCAGCAAAAACAAGCCTATCTTTTGGTAATGAACAAAACACCAAAAGCAAATTAATTAAACCGACTCACTTCTATTTGCAATGAACAATGTTTGCGCAGCATGCGCGTAGCGCGTACCATCAACAATGAACAAAACCTCTTAACTAAACCAACTCACCCCTCTCAAAACTATAAATTTTTTGAGTAGTCAAACGATCGCAAATAGAAGAAGGTTTCTTAGTAAGCTCGAACTTCTGCCGATCCAGTTGAACTTGCAAACCACTCATTGGATCAACACCACAACAAACTAGAAATTCCAAACGTTGGATTTGAGACCATTGACTCACAGCATCTAAAATTTGCTTGATAGCTTGCACATTGCTATCACTACGATCGTTGTACCAATGTGGCTCTGCTAGCTGTGCTTGGTCACAACCTAAGTTGACAATCAAAGAAGGTTTTTCAAACAAAGCGATCGCTACAGGTCTGGCCTCCTCTTGCAATAATAATTTGTTACTATCTGCCAGATAGCGTAACTTCTGCAATCTTTCGTAGCGTTCTGTCACCGACAGGGGTTCATCCAGCCACTGTATGGCGATCGTTAAGATGTAAGCTTGCAATAACATGTGACCCAGTTTCTGAGCCTTGGTTGCCAGATAGGTGGAATTGTAATCATTAGTTTCAATTAGTAGCGGCACCCGTTCTACCACCTCTAAACCATAACCTTTCAAACCTGCGATTTTGCGTGGATTATTAGTAATCAAGCGAATTTTTTTAACGCCTATATCGTTGAGGATTTGTGCTCCCATCCCATAGTCTCGTAGATCAGCGGGGAATCCCAAGCGTTCATTAGCCTCCACCGTATCGAGTCCTAAATCCTGGAGTGAATAAGCCTTCAATTTATTGAGCAAACCAATTCCTCGCCCTTCTTGCCGCAAATAAACCACCACTCCCTGCCCAGCTTCCTCAATCATTTTCAGCGCGGTTTCCAGCTGCATCTGACAGTCGCAGCGCAGAGAACCAAGAGCGTCTCCAGTTAAGCATTCCGAGTGTACTCGCACCATGACTGGTTGGTCTTGGAAATAAGCTGGATCCCCTTTGACCATGGCAACGTGTTCTGTATTATCTAAAGTGTTGCGGTAAGCATAAATCTGAAAATTACCAAACTTGCTAGGTAATTTGGCAGATGTTTCCCGGTAGACAAAGCGGTCGTGCCTGAGGCGGTAGCTGATTAAATCAGCAATACTGATGATTTTGAGCTGGTGCTTCTTAGCATAGGTCATCAACTGTGGCAAGCGTGCCATTGAACCATCAGGATTTTGGATTTCGCAGATCACACCTGCCGGATATAAATCTGCTAGTCTGGGGAGGTCAACTGCTGACTCGGTATGACCAGCCCGTTTCAAAACCCCTCCTTCTCTGGCACGGAGAGGAAAAATGTGACCAGGGCGGCGCAAATCATCAGGTTGAGTTGCTGGGTTAATCGCAAGCTGGATAGTTCGAGCTCGGTCTTCAGCAGAGATACCAGTAGTGACACCATGGTGGGGGGCTGCATCAATGCTGACAGTGAAAGCAGTTTGATTGGTATCAGTATTTCTGGTAACCATTAGTGGTAGATCAAGCTCATCGAGGCGATTACCAACCATAGCCAGACAAATTAGCCCCCGTGCCTCTACAGCCATAAAGTTAATCAGGTCAGGGGTTGCAAATTGAGCAGCACAAACTAAGTCCCCTTCGTTTTCTCGGCTTTCGTCATCAACTACTACCAAGGCACGACCAGCTTTCAAGTCTGCTAGGGCAGCATCAATTGAGTCAAATTCCAACCAATCAGTTGTAGGTGATTCCACTTCCAGAGCGCCCGTGATCAAAAAGTAAAGATGTCTAAAGTTTTTTCACAACTTCATTGTAACCTTTGACCTCTCCTGGCGTTAAAACTACGAGGATTCAATTTGATTTTTAAGGTTATTGTGAAATACCTCCTTTTTTTACGACCAAAGCGCAGGTTTGATACTAAAATGCAGCAAACGTCAAACCGTTTTTAATTTCAACTCTCTAATTTCAGCTCTCTTAGGAAAGAAGTATCATGGGTGATTTAGAACGCCTGCCTGTAGGAATAATCGGCGCTTCAGGCTATGGTGGCGTGCAACTTGTAAGGCTCTTGATGGATCACCCAGGAGTCGAGATCGTTTATTTGGGAGGCAATAGCAGCGCGGGCAAATCATTTGCAGAGCTTTACCCTCATTTAGGTCATCGCGTCAATCTGACCATTGAACCAATTGACTTAGATCAAATCGCTAAGCGCACTCAAGTAGTGTTTCTCTCTCTGCCCAATGGTTTAGCCCATCAGATGGCACCGATACTATTGTCTAAGGGATGTAAAGTTATTGATCTCTCAGCTGACTATCGCTTTGGCAATCTAGAGACTTATAAAAGTTGGTATGGAGGGGAACGCCATGACCAGGAAACTTCCGCCCTAGCTGTTTATGGCTTACCAGAGCTTTATCGCGATCGCATTGCTGAAGCCCAACTGATCGGCTGTCCTGGTTGCTATGTCACTACTAGTCTGCTAGCACTGGCACCGTTGCTCAAGCAAGGTTTAATTATTCCAGAAACTGCGATCATTGACGCCAAATCAGGGACATCTGGTGGAGGCAGGGAGGCAAAAACCCACCTCTTACTGGCGGAAGCTGATAATTCGCTATCACCCTATGGCGTTGCTCGTCACCGACATACCCCAGAAATTGAGCAAACTTGTAGCGACTTAGCAGGTCACGAGGTGACAGTGCAATTTACTCCCCATCTTATTCCCATGGTGCGGGGTCTGTTGGCAACCGTCTATGCCACCTTGCGCGATCCAGGGTTAGTAAGAGAAGATTTAGTAACCATTTATACAGCATTTTACCGCTCATCTCCTTTTATCAGAGTATTGCCTGCGGGTATTTATCCCCAAACTAAGTGGGCTTGCGGTACTAATCTTTGCTATATTGGCGTCGAAGTTGATCCCCGCACCGCGCGGGTCATTGTGATGTCGGTCACTGACAATTTAATTAAAGGTCAAGCTGGTCAAGCTGTGCAGTGTCTAAATCTGCTCATGGGTTGGGATGAAACTTTTGGTTTGCCTCAACTGAGTTTTTATCCCTAATTTTCGATAGCAATTGTTCATGGCTCATGGCTCATTGTTCATTGTTGATTGTCCTATCGCTTTCAACAACTTCTACCTACTCCACCCTTGGTAGGGGATTGTGCCAGAGCTGAGGGTGGAGTCTCACGCGAATACGATGAACAATGACGATGCTTAGCGAGGGTAAATTCATTTTCTACCCCGCGACCTAAGAATCCCCCGGCTTTTAGCCGTGGGGAGTGTCAATTAATATAGTATTTTGACATCCTACCGGCGCTGACTCTAAGGGTACAGCGCGAGCTTCCAACCTTACGATTGGACATTCCTAGTTCTTCCTTGAGGTGCGCTTGATCTACCGGAGGAAACCTATAAGGAGAGCCTTCCACCTGCCTCCAAATTCCCTCCTCCTGCCTCCTTTGCTATTTTTAAAGGGTTTGAAGCCCATAAAAATAGTCTTGGGGGAGTTCATATATCCAGACGCTGACATTTCATCTACAGCACACCGATTTATAGCTCCCCCTTTCCCCCCTCACAAGTTAACTTCTTGGTCCCATTCCTATTTTGCCAGCATAAACAGCGCGATCGCCCAATTCATCTTCAATCCGCAGCAATCGATTATATTTAGCTACTCGTTCACTACGGCAAAGAGAACCGGTTTTGATTTGACCAGCACGAGTTGCTACTGCTAAATCGGCAATCGTGGTGTCTTCTGTTTCACCAGAGCGGTGAGATATCACTGAACGAAAACCGTTGCGGGTTGCTAGATCAATGGTTTCAAGGGTTTCAGTCAAAGAACCAATCTGATTGAGCTTAATCAAGATCGAGTTGCCAGCACCCAACTCAATACCTTTTTGTAGTCTGGTGGGATTGGTGACAAACAAGTCATCACCGACTAACTGGATATGGGATCCCAGTTTCTGGGTAAGCAGTTTCCAGCTCTCCCAATCCTCCTCATGCAATCCATCTTCAATGGAAATAATAGGATATTGCTCTACTAACCCAGCTAAATAGTCAATGAACTCTGTGGGCGAGTGGGAAGCACCATCGTAGATATATTGACCATCTTTGTAGAATTCACTGGCAGCTACATCCATTGCTAAAGCAACTTGTTCCCCCGGTTGATAGCCAGCTTTCTCAATTGCCGCAATCAGTAATTCCAGAGCCGCTTGATTTGACTCCAGGTTAGGAGCAAAGCCACCTTCATCCCCTACCCCTGTAAGTAATTTTTTCTCCTTTAAAACCTTGCTCAAAGAAGCAAACACTTCAGCACCCCAGCGTAGTGCTTCCCGAAAAGAGTCCGCCCCCACAGGCACAACCATGAACTCTTGAAAATCCACATTATTATCGGCATGGGCACCACCATTGATCACATTCATCAATGGCACTGGCAACAGATTGGAAAGTGGGCCTCCCAAATAGCGATAGAGGGGTAACTGTAGTTCATTAGCAGCTGCCTTAGCATTTGCTAGTGAGACAGCAAGGATAGCATTAGCACCCAATTCTTTTTTATTGGGTGAACCATCCCGTTCAATCATAATCTGGTCAACGGTTGCTTGATCCAGACCATCAACATCTAAAAGTTCGCGGGTAATTTTCTCCTTAATATTCCGCACCGCATTAAGTACCCCTTTGCCACCATAGCGGTGGGGTTCATTATCTCGCAGTTCATGAGCTTCAAAGGTACCCGTTGAGGCTCCACTAGGAACCTGGGCAATTCCCACCGCGCCGGTAGCCAGACGCACTTCTGCTTCGACAGTGGGACGTCCACGAGAGTCTAAAATCTCTCTAGCCTCAATCGCCTCAATTGCGGCTTCTGGCTTATCTAGCATAAAGACTCCTTATAATCAGTACCAATTGCAATTGGTTTCGCTTAGAACAACCACTGCTGGGTGTTTTGGGCTTATTTTTCCCCAAAACAGCCTGAGAATAAACTATTTACGCCTTTAGGATAAGTCCTGAGATGATCTTTAAAGATCATCTTTAAGGATGTCTATCGATCTCGAACACATTCTTAACTTGGCTGCAACCGAGATTAGCCCAGCTCTATAGAATGAAGGATGAGGAAGAACACACTAGGGAGTTAAAAATCAGCTCATGCGAATGCTACATACAATGTTACGAGTCGGTAATCTTGAAGAATCTCTCAAGTTTTACTGCGAAGTCTTGGGGATGAAGTTGTTGCGCCAGAAGGACTATCCAGATGGGAAATTTACCTTAGCTTTTGTGGGTTACGGTCATGAGTCTGAACACAGTGTTATTGAGCTAACCTATAATTGGGACACTGAAAACTATGACCTAGGAAATGCCTTTGGTCACATTGCCCTGGGCGTAGATAACATATATGAAACTTGTGCGCAAATTAGACTACGTGGTGGCAAGATCGTACGGGAACCAGGACCAATGAAGCATGGTTCAACGGTAATTGCTTTCGTTGAAGACCCGAATGGATACAAGATTGAGCTGATTGAGTTAACAACTAAAGGTTCTGCTCACAATCAAGAAGCAGTGGCAGCAGGTAAATAATAATTTACTGCTTACTTCCATAATCGCTCCTTACTCCCTACCCCTTTCAGGGAGTAGGTTAGTGCTTTGCTGCTAGTTCTATTACTACAAATTGGAATTTAGTTACAAGCTATTGTCACAGAAAAATAGGCATTTTCTTGTTGAGTTTTGTAAGGTAATAAAGAAGCAAACTAACAAGTTAAGGTGTTTAATCATAAGTTTAAGTATAAGCCAAGATAAGTTTAGATAAACAGTTCTAATATGATTAAAATTGCAGTAAGCCTATTTTGCCCTAATCTCCTGCTACCATCACCTCAAATAGCAAGTTCTGTGCTATGAAAACGCTTAATTTGTTGACTCGACCAATCATAAGATTGCGGCGAAAATCAGAGAATTTTCGCGCTTGGTTGTCATTCAGATTGTCTGAGTCCTCCTGTAGTCAATCTTCAGAAGACAAAACACTGCACGGCGATGTATCAGAGCAACACCCACAAGCGAAAATTTCCCCTCAACCCAGTAGCAACCCTTCTAGTTTGCTTCGCTCTCTTGCGTTTGTTCGTGGAGTTTCACCAACTGTGCTACGCAAACGTAAAAGTAAAAAACGTAGACCAGTAATGTTGCTCGTGGCAGTTATTTCCTTAACAAGTTTAATGGGAAATCACTTTTACGATCAACCGCAGCTGGATGTAGGCAAGCGAACTCCGCAAACAATTGTGGCACCAGCTGATGCTAATGTTGTAGACCTTAAAACTACTGAAGAAAGGCGTAAAGGTGCTCGTACTGGTTCTTTCCCAGTGTTAATGATTGACCCATCTCTGACGCAAGAAATTAATCAGGATCTGGAGCGCTCTCTCGACAAAATTGAACAATTGCGAGAGATTAGTGGCCCCTTTCCATTTGTAGATTCTGTGCTTTCAGATACTACTCAGCAGTATCTACGTCAGATTCAGGAGTCACAGTGGCAAGCTATTTTAAAGTTGGTAGAGTTTGAATCACATAGCAATCAATTTGAATGGGGACGGAAGCTACCTCCGCAGGCTCAAAGGCTCAACAACCTTTCCTATACTCAGGCAGTAAGTGAACTACAAAGCTATTATCAGCTATCTTCTCCTCAAGATTTTTCTCATCTGATTGATGCTATTAAGACGGCACGTGAACGTTATGCTAAAGCATTAAATCAGCTTGAAGAAGAAATACGCTCTCAATGGTCTCCACAGGAGGCAGCATCTAACCATCCCTACTATGCTTCTGTGCTGGAATTATCCGATGATCTCTGGCAAGAGACTAGAATTGGTATTGCCCAATCTTCAAAACGCATTCTCGCCCAGGGAATTCACCCAGGACTACCGCCCACTGTTCTAGAAAAAGCGGTGGAGATGCAAGTGAGTCCCCTAGTTAACCAGGAGGCTAAGCCTTTAGCAATTAAACTATTGACGAGTGCCTTAAAACCCAACTTAAAGGAAGATATAGAACAAACTAAACTCAGGGCCGAACAGGCAGCACAAGCGGTTGAACCCTTAATTGTTCCTATCAGAGAAGGGGAAGTGATTGTCGAAGCTGGAGAGAGGATTACTCAGGAAGATTTTGTGCTGCTAGATCATTTCGATTTGAGTCGCAGGGGTATCAATTGGTTAGGTTTGGTCGGATTTGGAGGTATTGTCACCAGTGCCATTGGGATTTTTTGGCTGGTAGAAAGGCAGATGCATCAGTGTCTGCGGCAGCGTGACCAGATTTTGATGTTGTTACTGACTTTGAGTACTCCAATCTTAATCAGCTTCAATATCCCTTACACGAGCTTGCCAGCTATTGGTTTATTGGTAGGCAGCTTCTATGGTTCTACTTTGGGTGCAATTGTGGTCGTACTGCTGACGGGATTAGTCCGCATTAGCATGGATGTCGGCTGGGTTTATTTGCTGGCGGGTGCAGCTGGTGGAGTGCTAGGTGCTTTAATGTCTGGACAACTGCGATCGCGCGAGGAACTTGCTCTGCTTGGCGTTGGAGTAGGATTAACTGAGGGCTTGGTCTACCTGATTCTCAACCTTATCCTCAGTGCCTCTGCTGGTGCGATCTGGTACACTGTCCTTCAAGAAGCTGTTTTGTACGGTTTAGCAGGTTTGTGTTGGTCTATTGTCGCGCTGGGAATATCTCCTTACCTGGAAAGCTTGTTTGATTTAGTAACCCCAATTCGTCTGGCAGAATTGTCTAACCCTAACCGCCCTCTACTCAAGCGCTTAGCAACTCAAGCACCAGGAACTTTTCAACATACATTGTTTGTTGCTTCTCTAGCAGAAGCCGCAGCCAGAGAAATTCACTGCAATGTTGAACTGGTTCGCGCAGGAACTCTTTATCACGACATTGGGAAAATGCATGATCCCTTGGGTTTCATTGAAAACCAAATGGGAGGGCCCAATAAACACGATTTGATTAATGATCCCTGGAAAAGTGCTGAAATTATCAAAAAACATGTTACTGAAGGACTGGTGATGGCCCGCAGACACCAGTTGCCGAAAGCGATTAGAGACTTTATTCCAGAACACCAAGGAACCCTACTGATTTCCTATTTTTATTTCCAGGCTAAACAAAGAGGTGAAAGTGAAGGTTATCCTCCTGTACACGAGTCTGATTTTCGCTACCACGGCCCCATTCCCCAGTCTAAGGAAACTGGCGTTGTTATGCTAGCTGATGCTTGTGAGGCAGCACTACGATCACTCCAAGACGTTACACCAGATACGGCTCTGAAGATGGTCAATAAAATCCTCAAAGCTCGCTGGCAGGATAATCAACTTATAGATTCCGGGCTAACTCGAGAAGAATTATCAACTGTTGCCGAGGTATTTATCAAAGTTTGGCAACAGTATAATCACAAACGAATTGCTTATCCAAAAGGAGCTCTCAATTACCCATCATCGGTGAAAAGTTGAAGAAGGCTCCAGGGAAGGGGGAAGAAGGATGTGAAAGTTTGGGAGGTTTGGGAAGGGTGGGAGAAATCTTGAATACAAAAATCTCCCTTCTCTTCCTTTTTTCTCTATGCTCACACACTCTGTTGTCTTACCCTCTCCCCTGAAGCCATTGAATGCTTTTCTAAATGGGTCAGAGCCTATTAAAGAGTGGTGTCTCAATTTGCTCCTTCAAAGTGTAAACGACCACTGCCTAGATAAAGACCAAGACTATTTTCCCCCGGAGAAAAGACAGTGACACCAAATTGATAAATACCGCCAAAACGAGGATTTTCTAAAGCTCTGAGGGAAACTGTCACTGTATTACCAGGTTCAATAGGCTTGTCAAACACTACGGTTACTTCGTTAGAGTCAGAAGGATTACCACCGCCAATACTGGCGAGAGAAACCGAAGGTCCACCGGCAAAACTGTCGCCAATAAAGGCTCTGCTCTTACTAATGTCAAATTTGATTGTATCTACATTCTTCTTCTGGGAAATTGTGACAGCTTGCAAAGGTTCTCCAGCATTCTCAGGCACAACAATTGTAAACTGATAAATTGCTGAACCACTTCCTCGGTTACTATTAGCTGAACGGATTAAACGAGGAGCGCTTTCAAAGAAAGTTTGCCCTTGACCCAGTTCAACTGCTCTAGTTGGTAAAGTTGTTAGGGCAGTGGGCAACAATATCCCTAACAATAAAGTACTAGTACCTAGAAAATGGCTTGAAGGCGAAGGGTCGACAAATCTTACAAATCTTCTAAACATTTTACTAACTCCCAATCAGCAGTAAACAGCTAAAGGTTCACAGTTGACAGTTAATAATCTAGAAATAGCTTTTAGTTCCAACAAATTGGTTCTACAAAAATCTGGCAAAGTTGTTTAACATCAACTGTAAACGATTATTAAGTATTCGGACATAAACAATGGATACTTAAACAATTTCAGTTTTACACTCTATGATTATTTTAAGATATTTAAATGAGAATTTCCTGAGAGGCTAATGATAATTGAATAAGGTTTGTAATAATAAAAACTCTACCATTTTAAGCTTCTGAAATGGTAACGACTCACAGTAAAAACCAGGACTTTTTGAAAATCCAGTGACTCACAAATCCCAGCAGTTGAAGTGGATTAGCAGACAAGGGAACTCTGAGACTATGATTGAGTTTCAGTAGCTTAGAGCTAGGGATGGTAGAAAAATCACCAACTCCTTGAATCCATCATCTCAGTCAATGGATAGGATAGATTTCTTCAATTCTACACAATTAGGATTTTTTAATACGAAAAAACAAGATATTTGGGAGATTTTCCCTGAGGATGAGCCTGTTGTCATTAGCAGTTTTTGGCTTAGATGTAGAGATCTAGATCACTGAGTTGATGGCATCTAGATCACTGAGCTGATGCAATTTTGATCTCATGATCCTATAAATCTCTATCTAAGGAGATGTAGCTATCTACAGTTGTAAAGGCATCAGCAGACAGCTACTCAACCAAACCCAATCTCTGCAGATATTAGCGGCTTAGATTTCGTTCCTAAGACCGCTTCCCATCTCCAACCGCGAAGAGGAACTATTTTTCATGGCTAACTCAGTTTCCTTAAATGGAAAAAGAGAACATCAACTGAAATTACTGGCAATAGAGGTCTATTCCAGAGGATGCGGCAGGTTTTCTGCCTTCAAGCGGCAATGGATACTTCAGGGGTTTATGCCCAAGAATCAACTATAACACAGATTACCCAAAACTGAGCACTCATCTCTAAGTTGTAATTGCTCCATACTCAAATTCCAAGTAACCTCAATTAATTTGGCTCAAAACTTCCAGAACCGAGAAGATAGACCAGGCAACAAATTTAGTTGACTTGGGTCAATTACCTACTTTTGTAAGGACTGTCTTCGATGTCATGAGATAACTTCTTAAACCTCCTGTTATTTTTTGGGACTTGAACAGGGGAAGAGCGCAATTAAAACAATTCTGTGAAAGCTAGCTGCTCTAGTGGCTCCCCACTGAGTTTCATCAGTCAGTATCTTTTCATCGCCATACATTAGGACAGTTTCTGATTATTTTGATCAAATTAATGAGTTCTCAAGAAATAGATGACCAGGCTCTCCTGGCAAATAACTCTCAATTAATTGCTGCCCTAGCTTGGCAAGGTTATCAACAAGAAGGGCGTGGTGTTGTCTTCATTGATACAACAGCAACAATACCTTCCCAGATCAAATCAAGCGATTGTCGCCAAATTTCTTTTATATACTTCGGAGAAAATGGCTTCCTTTCCCGAGGAGACCTAAAAATCTGGTTGGACACAAGTATCGGTAGCCGGCTCCAAGAGTACGACCCTACCAAAGAAGTCTTGTGTCTGATTTGTAATCCACTCAAGATTCGGTTTGTACGATTTCATCCTCAAAGCGTACCACCGCCGCAAGCATACCAAAAACTCAAAAATCGCCTGAGTGAGTTTCGGATTTTCTAGCTTTTCTCAGCTTGGGGATAATTTTGCATCTCAATTGCTATTATTACTATTAAAGGCGCGGAGTGCCACAATTACAAGCGTGATCACTGTCAAGGGCATCACAAAGGTAAGCATGATCTCGCTGAAAGCAGCTAGGGCATTGTGTTCAGTCGCATGAAGGAATAAATAAAGCGTATAGGCAATGTAATACCCGAGAAAGAGAAATCCCTCCCAACGGGCAATCCGATAACCGCTAAAGAAAATTGGCAGGCAAGCGATCGCTACGGCAATCATTACCGGGATGTCGAAATGGAGGGCTGGTGATGGTACAATCACGCCATTAGGTGCAATTAGACCAGAAAGACCCAAGACTAACAAGATATTGAAAATATTACTGCCGATCGCATTGCCGACAGCAAGGTCTCTCTCTCCACGGATTGTGGCAGCGACGGAGGTAGCAAGTTCCGGTAGAGAAGTGCCAATAGCAACTATCGTTAATCCAATAATCAACTCACCTACTCCCAAAATTTGTGCTACTTTAACTGCCCCATCAATCAGCCAACCTGAACCGAGTAATAACATGACCATGCCAATAACGATCATCCCCACTTGCATCAGAGTCTGCCGAAAGCCTTGATTAGAACTAGTATTTCCCTGCTCCTGGTTAGCTTCTGATTGAGAGCGTTGATTTTCTTGGCGACTCTTATAGATAGTTAAGAAGGTGTAAATAACTGCCCCAGCACAGAGAATGAGTCCATCGAGTTTGCCAAGTTTGCCGTCGATGCCCATTAACATTAGCAGAAAAGAGATGCCGATCATCAAAGGTATCTCTAGCCGCACCAACTGTCGTGAGACTACTAGCGGTGCAATCACCGCTGAGAAGCCCAGAATCAGTAAAATATTAGAGATATTGCTTCCCACTACATTGCCGACGGCTAGATCGGATTTCCCCTCCCAGCTCGAGAGTACAGCCACAAATATTTCAGGCGAACTGGTACCATAGGCTACTATAGTCAGCCCAATCACCAACTGGGAAACACCAGCAGCAATAGCTAATCCACATGCGCCTTGCACCAGAATATCCGCGCCGACGACCAAGAGGACAAACCCACTAAGAAACAAAAGCAAGGTAACTGTATCCATCAATTATCGTCGGGTGGGTAATTAGATCCTAAACTAATAAGATACTTCGCCAACAGGCCTCAAGTAAACACCAGTTAGTTGCTTACAGAAAAACGAGCTGCATCCCACGTCTTTTCGCTGTTTTCAAAAAACATTTGTCAATTCTCATCATTAAGGGTTATACTAGCAAAAGCGGCGCGGGATAGAGCAGTCTGGTAGCTCGTCGGGCTCATAACCCGAAGGTCGGTGGTTCAAATCCGCCTCCCGCCACCAAATTCAAAGTTAAGCAAGCCCTGCAACTTTAGTGAATGCGGGGCTTTGCTATAGGGATGCACGGCAGCCCTAGTTAAATTCAAAATTGGCGTGACCAATAGTTTGGCCAACGCTCAACCACAACTTTTGTTTGAGTAAAAAATTCTACTGCTTGCCTACCTTGACCGTGTAAGTCTCCATAGAAGCTATCTTTCCAACCACTAAAGGGGAAAAATGCCATTGGTGCAGCTACGCCGATATTAATACCTATATTACCAGCCTCGGCTTGATAACGAAACTGCCGCGCTGCTGCTCCACTGCTGGTGAATAAACAAGCCATATTTCCCCACTTACTGCTGTTGACTAGAGCAATTGCTTCTTCAATCGTCTCTACATGCATCAGACCTAAAACAGGCCCAAAGACCTCATGGTGAGCAATTGTACTCTTGGGGTTGACATTTTGCAGAACTGTTGGTCGAATAAAGTTACCTTGTTCGTAACCTGGAATTTTTGTGCCTCGTCCATCTACCAAGACCTGTGCACCTTCGTCTACTCCTTGCTCAATTAACTGCTCAATCCGAACTTGGCTTTGGCGAGTAATGACTGGACCCATTTGTACTCCCTGATCCAAGCCATAGCCCACTACCCTAGTTTGTGCTGCGGTTGCAATTGCCTCAGAGAAACGATGGCGTGCCTCTCCTACAGTCACAGCCAAAGAAGCTGCCAGACAACGTTGTCCAGCACAGCCAAAAGCACTATCAGCAGTAATCCGAGTAGTCATCTCCAGATCCGCATCCGGTAGAATAACAATCGGGTTTTTGGCACCTCCTTGACATTGCACCCGCTTGCCATAGGCTGCACCTTGACTATAGACATAATGAGCTACGGGGGAAGAACCAACAAAGCTAATGGCACGGATACTGGGGTGTTCTAAAATCGCATCAACAACTTCTTTAGCACCATTGACTAGATTAACAACACCTTGGGGCAATGCTGTTGCCTCTAGTAACTCAAAAACCTTTTGCATCGTTAGCGGCACCTTCTCAGAAGGTTTAATAATTACCGTATTGCCACAAGCGATCGCATAGGGGAAAAACCAGAAGGGAATCATGCCAGGGAAATTAAAGGGACAAATTACTGCACTCACTCCCACGGGTTGACGAATCATAATTTCATCAATCCCCCTGGCAATATCTTCGAGGTTGTAACCCTGCATGAGGGTGGGGATTCCACAGGCAACTTCCACATTCTCAATGGCTCGTTGCCATTCTCCTTTGGACTCAGCTAGGGTTTTACCGCATTCGAGGGTAATGGTGCGGGCTAAGTCTTCTAAATTTTCTTCTAAAAGGGATTTGAGTTTGAATAGATATTGTACTCTTTGAGTCGGTGGGGTACGCCGCCAGTTGACGAAGGCAGCAGCAGCAGCAGTGGCGGCAGAATCTAGTTCCTCCTTTGGTGAAAGAGGAACTTGGGACAAAATAGAAGTAGTGGCAGGGTTAACCACTTCGAGAAATTCGGTAGCTTTTGAGGTAGACCACTCCCCATTGATGTAGTTGAGTAAAGGTTTTTGAGGATGCAAAGTTATTTTTCCCAAATTTGTTATTAAAGCATCCTACTACTCTAAAGCTACTCTCAAGAGTATAAGGGGATGGGAGATTGACACTCCTCCTCCTAGAAGTAGGGGGATTCTTAGCTCAACGACATGCCTTAAAACTATTTATCCTTGCGGCAATACTTAAACCGAATACCCGTACACAAAAGCACCAAGCATCAAGCCTAATTTAGATAGTCCCAGTGGGCGCATCTCCCTAAGCGTTAGGAATTCATTGGGAGTGCTTTATAAACTTTTCCTCCCTAGTTCCTAGTTTCCACCGAGTCTAACTTCTTGAACTGGCAATTAACGCGCCTCGGTGCGCGCCCTGCGGTACTGTATGTATTGATTTTTTCTTTACTGGTGGCACTAATTGGTAGTTAGCTTGGTTTTTAGAGTGGAGCTTCCCTGCCCACGCTTGCATTACTACTTTCCAATCCCTAAGAGTACGGTACCCGTATATTTTCCTCTAGTTGGCGGTTTCTCAGCCTGTACCATTGGTATAGTATAGCAATATAGTTGTGGCGTGTTAAAGTCACGCACACCTACGGTGCTAGCGCTACATCCAGCACCTAGAAGGAGGGGGCTTTGCTTAAATTTTGGTCAACACAGAGAAGATTAGCATAGAGATACATTAGATAAAGCTTCGGTGCATTTTATTTTAGTAAGCGTAGCCTTGGGAGGGAAAGATGCCTGTTAAATTACGACGACCGATTTTAGTAGGAGGAGTTGGTCTGTCGTTTTTGCTCTGGCTGTTGCAGAGCATTCATGAAGAGGTGGTAGAATTAGGCGAACTTGGAGTCTTAGGATTAGTTGTCGTTGGCAGTTGGTTCTGGTTGTTTGGTTCTAGAAAGCCTAAGGAAATCGAGTTTACTCCAGTACCATCTACACTAGACCGGGAAACAGTTACAAAAGCGATCGCTAAATCAGAAAGCCTAATTAACCATTTGGAATCAGAAACCGAGGATAAGCAAATTGTTACTCAGCTACGAGAGCAGCTTGCCCAGCTCTTAACTGAGTTAGACAGGCAGGAAATCAAGCTAGCTATTACTGGTGGCAAAAGTTGTGGTAAAACCGCTCTGAGGCAATTACTGGCATCTAACTGGTTGCCTCAGCAACAGCAAAGTCTCAGCTTGACAGAAACACCGGCACTATTTGAAAGTAATGATGCTGATTTAGATGCCCAAGCTAAAGTTGAGCAAGTAACCAATTCCTCAGACTTAGTTTTATTTGTCACTGCTGGAGATTTGACTGACACTGAGTTGCAAATATTGCAGCAACTGGCGGCAGCGAAACAGCGAATCTTACTGATATTAAATAAGCAAGACCAGTATTTACCTACAGCCCAAGTGCTGATTTTACAGCAACTGCGGCAACGCGTCGGAGAAATATTGACAGCAGAGGATGTAATCAGTGTAGCTTCGTCTCCTGTACCAGTGAAGGTGCGCCAACATCAGGCAGATGGTTCAGTAAAGGAATGGATGGAACCCCAACAACCGGATTTGGAAGTACTAACTCATCACTTAAGTCAAATTATTGCTCAAGAAGGGCAACAATTAATTTGGGCAAGTACAATCAGAGCTGCAGTAGTGTTAGGAACCTCTGCCCAGACAGCATTAAATCAAGTAAGACGTCATCACTCCCTACCAGTAATTGAACAGTATCAGTGGATTGCTGCGGCTGCTGCTTTTGCTAATCCAGTGCCAGCACTAGATTTACTGGCAACAGCTGCGATTAGTTCCCAGTTAGTTATAGAACTTGGCAGTATTTATCAGCAAAAATTTTCTCTTTCCCAGGCTCAAGCTGCCGCTAAAACCTTAGGCAGTTTGATGGTAAAACTGGGTTTAGTCGAACTTTCAACTCAGGCAATTGGCACTATTCTTAAAACTAATACTTTTACTTATGTTGCTGGTGGAACTTTGCAGGGAGTTAGTGCTGCTTACCTGACCAGATTAGCAGGTCTAAGTTTGATAGAGTACTTCCAAGAGCAGGAGTATAGTGAGGAGGCTGCAGCCGGGCAACCCTTAAATTTCGATAGTATTCGCCAGAAACTACAAACAGTTTTCCAACAAAATCAACGTACTGCTATCTTACAAACTTTTGTTAAAAAAGCCGTTGGATATATTATGCCAGAATCATCCCAGACTCAACTGAGTAGTTCTGAAACAAAGGCTTGAAAGATGTGAGGCTAGAAAACTAAAGATATTGGCAGCAAAGGCTTAATTTACCTAGCATCAGATAATTTGGACCCACGGTATTAGCTACAATACTCAAGTTTTTTCCGAGATATTCTCAAAGTATAGCAGTCGCCACAACTGTTAGGACACTTTCACGGTTCCCTGTTAAGAGTTCCCTTTGAATCAAAATAGGATGTCCTAACAGATATGTCTGTTGCTATATAAATTATTATAATATTTTTTATCAAGACTTTATAAAAAATTATCTGAACAGATCAAAATCTATTACCAATTTATTCCTATTTTTTAAAAAAAATATGCACACAAAATCTGCCAATCTGGCAGCATAACTATGTTCAAATAATTTTTAATTGTTTTTAGTTGACGTTTCTGTTCAAATAGCTTTTAATTACGTTTAGTAGATATAGATATTTTCATTGCTTACTATAAATGCTGTTTGAGCTTCTCCTAATAATCAGATGAATTGTAAATCGATGTTTGATTCTATTTTCTGAAATTAATATTACCTGAATTTTTAAATTCAAATTGCAATTTTAAAAACTAAAGTAGCTTCAGAACAATGAAAAGTGAACCCCTCGTCAGTTTTGGCTTACCGGTTTATAATGCTAGAGAGGAATATCTACGTCAACTTCTTAATTCCTTGTTAACGCAGGATCTTCAAGAATTTGAGATAGTTATCAGTGACAATGCTTCTGATAATGGAACCTCAGAAA
Source organism: Symploca sp. SIO3C6 (assembly GCA_010692425.1). GTDB lineage: Bacteria > Cyanobacteriota > Cyanobacteriia > Cyanobacteriales > Coleofasciculaceae > SIO3C6. The sequence continues at coordinate 216,134 of JAAHHJ010000006.1, forward strand.
TTTGTCAGGAGTACGCAGGTTGTGACTCACGAGTTCGATACCACCGTAACCAAGAAAATATCGGTCAAATTAATAATTTCAACAAAGTTCTAGAGCTCTCGTGCGGTAAATATTTTCGTTGGATTGGGGCTGATGATTGGCTCGAGTCAGATTATGCTAGGCGATGTGTGGAGGTTCTCGAAGCTAACGAACAATTCATCGGTGTGAGTACTTACCAAGACTTTACTCATGAAGATGGTTATATTCACTACCGAGAATACGAGGGAGAGCGTCTGGACTCACCCATGCTTCACAAAAGAATTTGGCGTCTTTTGTGGTTTTGGAAGACTGGTGAATACGGCGTGATTGATACTATTTACACTATTATGCGTCGGGAAGTACTTTTGCAAACCCGTAAACTACAGTTTTTGCCATCAATGGATCAGGTGCTAGCATTTAAATTGGTTTCATTGGGTAGATTTACCCATATACCAGCTTGCCTTGCCCATCGCCGGTGGCAACCTTTCCACAAAATTTCTAAGGAAGACCTCTACCAACGTTATGGGGGTGAACACTACAAAAAACTGTTCGATCCACTTGGCTTACGTAGATCTGCCATCTGCTGGTCAATCATTAGGGAAGGATCATTCAGTAATTGCCAGAAGAGTTTATGTCTACTAGCTATTCTAAGCTTGACGATGACCACTCTTCGGAAAAAGATTTACTCCAATTTTCGTTCTACAGCAAGTCGGGTGCGTCGATCTATCTTCAAGAAGAACATAAATAGTGGGCTACAAACAAACTAGTGTCTTAAGGTGAGCAACAGAGATTAGCTCGCCTCATGCTTGATGCTAACTAGGTTTGAGAATGCCAAAACCAACGCTACTATTCTCCTTCAAAGAGGCTGCACTCCCAAAAACTTCACCTTTACTAGCTTCGCTCCAAGAAATCCAGTAAAATCTTTTGGTGAGGAAGTCCTAAAGGTCTCTTATCACCTGCTTTTTCTGAGTAACATCTGCCTGCCCTAATTTGCTCTGGTTTCAATAAACTCAAATCCCAACCTTCCTTAAGTACTAGTTGATCTAGTTCTACCGTCAGGGGAGCATGGTAAACATGGCGAATTACTCCTGAATCTCGATAGCAGCCAAATTCAGACAGCGAATGGGGAGTATAGCTAATTTCTTCAAGTAATTCTCGCTTGATTGCTTCTAATGAAGTTTCACCAACTTCTATATGTCCACCAAAAAGACCCCAACAACCAGGATAAAGAATTCCAGGTATGTTGTCTCGCAGCTGCATAAGAAATCGATCTGAGGAATAGAGGATAGCGATTGCCACTTCAACTGGTTGATTTTTCATTAAGGCTCTGTTGGTTTGGTCTTTTGTTCAAGTCTCTGCTGCTCTTGTATATAGACTTCGCCAAAATCTTGTCCGCCGAGGGGAATGCTTTGGAACTTTAGCTGACCCTGGATCAAGATTTCTTCATCAATTTCAGGAAGAGTGTGATTAGTGATCACCCATATAGAGCCTGTGGGATCTTGAAGTTCATAAGCGCCAGCTGCCAAAAATGGTGCTTGCTTGGCAACTTGACCTTCGAGGTAAATTATACCCTCAGCCTTTTGATTTTCTTGGATCTCGCTGATAGTGGTGACCTTGACAGAAAGTTCACCGATCTTGATGCCACCCATACCAAGCAGGTTGGAGTCAGCACAACCAAACAAAACTCCCCCAAATAGTAAAAAGCAATAAGGTAAAAGTTCAAGCATCTTTTGCCTTTGCTTTCTAGTTTTTAAGCCCTTAGTGCGCCAAGGGTTGGAACTTTTCACTACAGTTGTCTGAACAATTGTGCAGGAACCGAAAGTGGCGAGGAGACTCAGTAGATGATTATTTCCACGCTCGGGTTTGTCTTTTGCCTCTTTAGATGGCTTCACCTGAATTTTTAAGGGCATTATTACCATAGTTTTAAATTTATACGTGGCTTTTTTATTTAATGTTTTCTTCCTCGATGAGCAAAATCTAGGAAACTATTATGGTTTATACCCTGGCTACTTTCATTAGCAGATACTAAGGAAATAAATCATATACCCATATATATTGTGATGGACTCGACCCACGCCCAGTTACTAGATGGTAAAGCTCTTGCTCAGAAAATTCGCCTGAAACTGCAAGCACAGGTTCAGCAGCAGATATCAACAATTAAAAGACCTCCAGGATTAGCTGTGTTGATGGTAGGTGACAATCAGGCTAGTGCCGTCTATGTGCGTAATAAAGAGCGTGCCTGTAGTAAAGTGGGCATTACCTCTTTTGGTCGTCATTTCCCCACTAATACCTCCCAAGCAGAACTTGAGCAAACGATTGACGCCTTAAATCAAGATCAACGGGTCGATGGAATTCTTATCCAGCTACCCTTACCTGAACACTTAGACGCTGTTTCCTTACTCAAACAAATCGATCCGGACAAAGATGTCGATGGTTTGCATCCAGTTAACATGGGGCGTCTAATTCGGGGCGAACCTGGTTTGCGCAGCTGCACACCAGCAGGAGTGATGCGCCTGTTACAGGAGTACTCGATTGACTTGCAAGGCAAACAGGCAGTGGTTATAGGACGCAGTATCTTAGTGGGTAAGCCATTAGCACTAATGCTCTTAGAAGCTAATGCGACAGTAACGATTGCTCATTCGCGATCGCAATTCCTCGAAGACATTACCCGTCGCGCTGATATTCTAATTGCAGCAGTGGGACGCCCCCAACTAATTAAAGCTAACATGGTCAAGCCCCAAGCGGTAGTGATTGATGTTGGCATCAATCGCATTAGCGATCAACAAGGTCAATCGCGCCTAGTGGGGGACGTCGACTTTGAATCTGTTCGAGAAATCGCACAATATATTACTCCTGTTCCCGGCGGTATTGGACCAATGACTGTAGCGATGTTATTGCACAATACATTACTTAGCTATACCAAATTCCATTCTTGAGGTCTTCCCCCCCCTAAAGCTTGTCTGGCATTAGCTAAGCTCTTGTCTAGTCAGCACGAACTTTTGTGCTGTTTTTTAAGGGAGGGGGTTAAGTGTTCCCCCAAAGCCCAGGTTTTGATAAAGACCCTCAAACCCGTAGAATTATTTAAAACAGTGACCAAAAAATATATGAGTGAAGGCATGGTAGCGACGGATGGGCGACCTGCCCCCAAACAGGAATCGGCGACTTTTGACTTATCAGCGTACCTGAAACAACGGAAGGCTCAAATGGATGCGGCTCTAGATAGTTCCGTACCACTTGCCTATCCCGACAAGATTTACGAGGCGATGCGCTACTCCCTCTTGGCGGGAGGTAAGCGCCTACGTCCAATTCTTTGCCTTGCCAGCTGTGAGTTGACTGGCGGCACGGTAGAGATGGCACTGCCAACTGCCTGCGCCCTGGAAATGATCCATACCATGTCATTAATTCATGATGACCTACCGGCAATGGATAATGATGACTATCGCCGGGGTAAACTTACAAACCATAAGGTCTACGGTGAAGACATCGCGATTTTGGCAGGAGATGGCTTACTGGCATATGCCTTTGAGTACATTGCAGCTCATACCAAGGATGTCCCCGCTTCACAAGTTTTGCAGGTAATTGCTCAGTTAGGGCGGGCAGTAGGGGCTTCAGGATTAGTAGGAGGTCAAGTAGTTGACCTGGAATCAGAAGGAAAATCTATAGATGAAGCGACCCTTACCTATATTCACACTCATAAAACCGGAGCCTTGCTAGAGTGCTGTGTGGTTTGTGGAGCAATTTTGGGAGGAGCAGCGGAGACTGAGCAAGAAAGACTGTCTCGTTACGCTAAAAATATCGGTTTAGCGTTCCAAATCATCGATGATATCTTAGATATCACCGCTACTCAAGAGGAGTTGGGGAAAACAGCAGGTAAAGACCTCAAAGCCCAAAAGGCGACTTATCCCAGGCTCTGGGGACTCGAAGCCTCAAAAACTCAAGCCCAGAAGTTGGTGGAGCAAGCAAAAGCCGAGTTGGAGCCATTTGGCGATCAGGCTATACCATTGCTGACAATAGCTGACTTTTTTGTTAAACGGACTTATTAAAACCATCAATAGCAATATTTTTAATTGCGAGTAAAACAGTATGCAGGAATTTGGCGACATTCTAGACAACCACGTGCTGCTAGTCGCACTTTTTGCTTGTCTTATTGCCCAACTATCCAAGCTCCTTGTGGAAGTCACGAAACATCGTAAATTTAATCTACGCATGCTGACCAACTCCGGCGGTATGCCTAGTTCCCACTCAGCATTGGTTACAGCGTTAGCCATGGGCGTGGGACAAACTGTGGGATGGGCAACTCCAGAGTTTGCGATCGCTGTGGTTTTTGCTGTAATTGTCATGTATGATGCTGCTGGTGTTCGTCAAGCTGCCGGTAAACAAGCTCGGATTATTAACCAAATCATTGATGAAATTTTTGTTGAAGGCAAGGAGTTCAACGAAGACCGCCTCAAGGAACTACTTGGGCATACACCTTTTCAGGTTGTTGTCGGGTTAGGACTGGGTATTGCTGTTTCTTGTTTAGCGGCAAACGCTTATTAAAAATCTTCTAACATCCATTCAGAAGCACGCTCACCTAAATCAAGGGGAATGCTGACAGCTTTGCCAAGTCTTGGACGTTGGCGAGTTTCCTGGATATAATCTTGCACCAGCCTCGCTCCTCCCCAAGCATGGAGATAGCTGGCAACTGTATTAAGATGTTCCAGATACTCGGCTTCCGAGAGGGGAAAAGATGCTTGCTCTAAGTATTTCCACATTACCTGAACGAAGATTTTGCCTCGAGTACGTCGTATCTGTATGTCGTAGGAGCGCCCCCACTTGTTGAGCAGGAGTTGGTGCAAGTCCTGTCCTGTCATTGCCTTGTTGATCCATCAGTTGTGTTTACATTTCGTTATAAATCCGAGACTTCTTTACTTTATGATACGGTGTAAAAAAATGTAATAATACTTATATCTCAAACCGCAAATCCCTTTGAATCAAAGGATTGTGGCAACCTTGCTCAGTTGTTGATAACTCTACATTAAAAGGGCAGGGTCAAGAAAGTTCTGGTAATCTTTCCAGAGTTGTTTAAGAAAAATATACCCTTAGGCGTTCAGTCATGGCTCAAGCTTCTGGCTCTGCAGACGTTCCCGATATGGGGCGTCGTCAATTTATGAACCTATTGACCTTTGGTGCGATAACCGGCACCTTTGTAGGAGCACTCTATCCAGTTGTCAAGTACTTTATTCCACCTTCTGCTGGTGGTAAGGGCGGTGGTGTCACTGCCAAAGACGCTTTGGGTAATGACATCATTGTCAGTCAATATTTAGAAACTCATCTTCCAGGCGATCGTAGTCTCGCCCAAGGACTCAAAGGGGACCCTACCTACGTTGTGGTAACAGAGGAGCAAACCATTGAAAGCTATGGTTTAAACGCCGTCTGCACCCACCTCGGATGTGTGGTTCCCTGGAATGCCAGTGCCAACAGGTTCATTTGTCCCTGTCATGGTTCTCAGTACAACAATGCTGGTAAAGTAGTGCGTGGTCCAGCACCTCTGTCTTTGGCATTGGTACACGCCACAGTTACCGAAGACGACAAGCTTGCCTTTACAAATTGGACAGAAACCGACTTCCGCACAGGTGAAGAACCCTGGTGGAGTTAAATTTCATGATCTAGTGTCCTTTGTCTAGTTTTCTGATTACCAAAGACAAATGACTAAATTTTAAGTTTTGAGTTTTTTTGCTTACAAGATGAGAACACCTTCTTTATCGGTGATTGGTAATAGCAGCAAGCGTATACTCGTTAGAACTGCTGTACTGGCCCTAGCAGTTGTTGCATTTTTCTTCGCCAGTGATATTGCACTTCCCCAATCAGCTGCAGCCTATCCCTTCTGGGCGCAGCAAACAGCCCCGGAAACTCCCCGTGAAGCGACAGGGCGGATTGTTTGCGCCAACTGTCACCTTGCCGCCAAACCAGCAGAGGTAGAAGTTCCCCAGTCTGTAAAACCGGATACGGTTTTTAAGGCAATGGTGAATATTCCCTACGATTTAGACACACAACAAGTCTTGGGTGATGGCTCCAAGGGTGGCTTGAATGTAGGCGCAGTGCTAATGTTGCCCGAAGGCTTCAAAATTGCCCCTCCTGACAGAATTCCCGAGGAATGGCAAGAAGAAGTGGGGGATCTTTACTTCCAAGCCTATAGAGAAGACCAAGAAAACGTTGTTATTGTTGGTCCCTTACCAGGTGAACAGTACCAAGAAATTGTTTTCCCTGTGCTTTCACCTAACCCGAAAACAGATAAGGGAATCAATTTTGGTAAATATCCAATTCATCTAGGTGCTAACCGGGGACGCGGTCAAGTATACCCCGCAGGCAACAAGAGTAACAACACTGTCTACAATGCTTCTAAAGCTGGTAAAATTGCCGACATTGCTAAGCCAGAGTACGGTGGTTATGAAGTAACCATTGAAACAGCAGATGGCGAGAGTGTAGTTGATTCAATTCCGGCTGGACCTGAGTTAATTGTCTCCCAGGGGCAGGAAGTGGCAGCAGGGGAAGCCTTGACCAATGACCCGAATGTGGGTGGATTTGGTCAGAAAGATGTAGAAATTGTCTTGCAAGACCCTGCTAGAGTTGCATGGTTACTGGTTTTCATCGGTGCGATTATGCTTTCTCAATTGATGCTGGTACTTAAGAAGAAGCAGATTGAGAAAGTTCAGGCAGCTGAAATGAATTTTTAAGTTTGATTTCAGGCGTTCATAGAAGAATAATTTGATTAGGGATAGGCTAACCACCTATCCCTATTTTTGCAAATCTCAACTCCTCAACGCCAAAACTTTTGCTAGATTAGTGGGATGGTTACTGAAACAGAACTTACGCAAAGATAATCGTGGGCACAATGCCCGTACTACAGGTAAATTTGGTTTTAATCATTAACTCTACCTGTAGTGCTAGCATCCCGTTAGCATTCCAAAATACGTAAGTTCTATGAGAACTATCATTATGCGCCCCCATCAAAGGCATTGCTCCTCAACAGAGCATCCCTGCGTCTTTAAATCATGCTGACTATATACCGTTTCTGTCTGCTATTTGGTGGCATCTTCGTTGCACTCTCTGCCTTAGCAGGGCTTGACGGCGTAGATTTTGATCATCACTTTGACGCCGATATCGAGATTACAGATAACTCTGCTCTTACTCAAACAGGTGAAGCCTTACCCTCCAGAAGACGGTTGCGACGCCATTGGTTAGGGCTACCAGTCTTCAGTTTCAAATTCTGGAGTTTTGGCAGTTGCTTCTTCGGACTAACGGGCATAATGCTATCGATGCTTCGACCTACTATGCCCCAGTTTATTGTAGCAACGATCTCAGTTGCCGTCGGGAGCTTTCTTGGTACGGCAATAGTGAGGGTGCTACGCAGCTTGCAGCAAAATCAAGCTGATAGCCTTGTTCGTCCCTCGGATGTGGTTGGCTTGTCGGGTATAGTTGAAATACCTTTTGATTCAATGACTAAAGGCAAAGTGCGCGTTAAAGTTAGGGGGTCAATGGTTGATTTTGTTGCCTTCACGACCAATTGCCAAAGTTTCCTTCAGGGAGAAAAGGTATTTATTGTGGAAATGAAGGGCAATAAAGTGTGGGTTATGCCTGAAGATTCCCTGTCCAATTACCAAGGCAAGAATCATTAAAATAGAGGAGGAGAATCGCTACCCTCCCAATCACAAATATCAAGTCAAAAGTCAAAATTGAATTATTGTTACTTTTGAGTTAGGAACTCATTGGCTCAAGATATTGAGGAGAAGATAGGGGATATGGGTAGGAAGATAATTGCTTGCCTAGTGTTGTTAGTAATATTTTTATAAACCTAAATAAAATGGAATTTACCTCAAAATTTCAACCCTCATTGGCAGAAGAAACAGCAGTAGTACAGCTGGCGCAGGTAACTCCAAACCCTCCTGTATCTGTGGAGAGAAATAACTTTCAAGGACAACTGTTTACGGCTTTACCCATCGCCTTATCCCTATTTGGAGTCATCGTTTTAATCTGGTTTCTCAATACCTTCATGCGTATTTGTAAACCCAATGAAGTCCTAATTTTGTCGGGGCGCAAGCACCGCACTAAGGATGGGCAAGAATTGGGCTACAGGGTAATCTTTGGCGGCAGAACCATCTGTATTCCCATCCTCGAACAAATCAAACAGATGGATTTAACAACTATGCCGGTGCCGGTGGAGGTACACAATGCCTATGCCAAGGGAGGAACACCACTCAATATCCAAGCGATCGCCAATGTTAAAATCTCCAGTGATCCTTCAATTGTAGGCAATGCAATTGAACGCTTTCTGGATCATGACCGTTCGGAAATTACCCGCGTGGCAAGGGAAACCCTAGAAGGTAATTTGCGGGGTGTGGTTGCTAATCTTACCCCAGAGGAACTCAATGAGGATCGCCTCAGTTTCGCTGAGCGCATTGCTCAAGATGTATCTCGCGATTTAGCTAAGCTTGGTCTTCAACTTGATACTCTCAAAATTCAGAGCGTCTCTGATGATGTGGACTATCTTAGTTCTATTGGTCGTCGCCAAATTGCTTTAATTGCCAGAGACGCTGAGATTGCTGAGTCCAATGCTGTAGGGGAAGCTGAGCGTATAGAGGCTGATTGCCAACGGCAGGCAGAAGTTGCTAAAACTGAGGCTCTGACTATCATCCAGCAAAAAGAAAACGAACTACGCAAAGTCAAGGCTCAATTGGAACAGCAGGCTCGCTCGGAAGAGGAGCGCACTACTGCTGCTGCCAAAGAGGCTAGAGCTAGAGCTGAGCAGCAATTACAGGTGATTCGTGCTGAATTAGAGCGCCTGCGGTTAGAGGCGGATGAAGTGTTGCCAGCAGAAGCCCAACGACAGGCAAAAGAGCTGCAAGCGAAGGGAGAAGCTTCAGAATTGGCAGAGAATGCCAAGGCAGCAGCCTTAGTTAACGATATGCTCTCCAAAGTCTGGCAGGAAAGTGGTACTGATGCCTCGAAGGTATTCTTAATTCAGCAAATTGAGACTCTACTACTAGAGGCTTCTAGAGTTCCCAGTCAACTCAAGTTGGAGAAGGTTAATGTTGTCGATAATGGTGATGGTAAATCTCTAGCTAGTTTGGTTAAAGTTTATCCAGAAATTGTTTCCCAGTTCCTAGAACAGGTAGATCAAACTCTTGGTATTGATATGACAGGAACACTAAGTCGTCAAGAGCATAACCAAGGAAGTAAATGAGGGACTTCCACATAAAAGAGGGGGAGATGGGGAGAGGGGGAGATGGGGAGAATAATTTTTACATCGCTTTTCTAAGTGAATTGGATAATTTTTTTCTTGGAGTTCCCTAATGGAAGTTATTTTAGCATTGCTTGGAATTCTTGGTCTCGGTACTGGGGCTGGGGTTTTTGTAATTCGTAACCTTTACTATATTTGTCAGCCCAGTGAGGTGTTAATCTTTGCTGGCTCTCGTCGTTCTAGTTCAGATGGACGGCAGGTGGGATATCGTTTAGTCAAGGGTGGTAGTAGTATTCGGGTGCCATTATTGGAGCGAACTTTCCGCCTGGATTTGACTAATATGATTATTGAACTGCGGGTATCCAATGCCTATTCTAAAGGCGGGATTCCCTTGCAAGTTGAAGGGGTGGCTAATATCAAAATTGCTGGCGAAGAACCTACAATCGACAATGCGATTGAGCGTCTACTGGGCAAGAGTCGCCAGCAGATTGAACAGTTGGCAAAGGAGACTTTGGAGGGGAATTTGCGCGGTGTATTGGCTTCTTTAACGCCGGAACAAGTTAATGAAGATAAGATTGCTTTTGCTAAAAGCTTGTTAGAAGAAGCCGAGGATGATTTAGAAAAATTGGGTTTAGTACTGGACAATCTTCAAATTCAGAATATTTCTGATGATGTTAGTTATCTAGATTCAATTGGACGTAAGCAACGGGCAGAATTGCTGCGCGATGCTCGGATGGCAGAAGCCCAAGCCCAGGCAGAATCAGTGATTAGGGCGGCGGAAAATGAGAGAATTACCGCACTCAGACGCATTGATCGAGATATGGAAATTGCCAAGGCTGAGGCCGAGCGCAGGGTTCAGGATGCCATTACTAAAAGGGCAGCCATGGTGGCTGAAGTTGAAGCTGAGATTGCCTCGGAAGTGGTAAAAACTCAGGCTGAGGTGGCGGTGCAACAGGAGCGGATTAAGCAAGTAGAGCAGCAGCTACAGGCGGATGTTGTCGCACCAGCAGAGGCAGATTGTAAGCGGGCAATTTCTAAGGCAAAGGGGAATGCAGCTCAGATTGTGGAAGATGGTAAGGCGCAGGCAGAGGGAACTCTACGCTTGACTGAATCTTGGAAAGCTGCTGGTGCTTCGGCACGAGAAATTTTCCTCTTTCAAAAGCTGGATATTTTATTGAAGACATTAGTTGCTTCTGTGCCAGAAATTGAGGTACAGAACGTTACTGTAATTGATGATCAAGGCGGCGGCACTGTTAGTAAGATGGCGTCTTTTTTGGAACAACTGCGTCAGACTACTGGTGTGGATGTTGCTGGTACTTTGCAAAATCTAGGTAGGGGGGATGAAGCTAGTAATGGCAGTAAGCAACAACATTTACTTCCTAGCGAGTCTTTAGAGCCAATTTCTTTAGAACAGTCCCTACGACAAGATGTTAGACCATTTCTTGATAAGCTGGCTCAAAATGAAGAAACTATTAGCCAAGCTCAACATACTCTCAAGCGCACTATTCAAAAATATCCGAAGCTAAAAAGTCGGTTAAAGAAGGCCTTGGAAGTGGGTGGTCAAGAGCTTTTGAAGGAGATATTTTATCACCCTGTAATTAAAATTCCGACTAAGATGATTGAGGCTTGGCTTAATGAAGAGTGATGGAGGAATTACTAGAACTAAAACAACTACTCCAGGCTGGTAAAGTCGATCAGGCTTTGCTACTGGTTGATGAGTTAGAAGAAATGAGTCTTAGTGACAAAATCAATAAGATTGATAGTTATGGAGTTATTCTTCTAATTCATTTAATTAAGCAGAATGCGGAAAGTCGCTTGACTCGCTCTTGGGAGGTTTCTATTGAAAGTGCAGTGCGAGAAATTCATAAGACTAATAAGTACCGTAAAGCTGGTGGTTATTTTTTGAGTGAAACTCAGTTGCTGGAGATTCTGGAAGATGGGTATCAAGTGGCGATGAAAAAGGCAGCTTTAGAGGCTTTTGAAGGGCGTTATGAGACTGACGAGTTAGCGGTAATGGTTGATAAGCCAGGGATTTTATCTCAAGCTATGGAATTGTTAAGGAAGGGGTAGATGCGATCGTTCTCTAACTTTTATCGCTCCCTGACTTCTATTTTTGAGTAGGACGGTTCTCCTTTTTACGAAACGACAAGGGAATCAATATGGTTTCAACCTCTAAAGATTACTTAAATTTTACGGAGATTATATAAATGTCAGATAATGGTTCATACCCTGATTATGTTTGGTGGCTTAAACCAGGACTTTTAGCAGGAATGCCACGACCACCTTTAGAGGATTTACCTCAACTCTATCAAGCTGGAATGCGCGGTATTGTTTCAGTGATGGATGAACCTTCAGGTATTGAAGAGTATAGAGAAGCAGGCTTTTCGGCTTTATGGTTGCCGATTACAGGTGGAAAAGCTCCTACCCTAGAACAAGTAAAACAGTTCGTTGAGTTTACCGATCCTTTATTAGCAAAACATCAATCAGTTGTCGTACATTGCACTAGTGGTAATCGCAGAACCGGTACTCTTTTAGCTTCTTATTTAATTGCTAAGGGGGAAACTCCTTCTCTTGCCATCCAACTTGTTCAAAAAGCTCGTCCTACAGCTGAACTTAGGGAAATTCAAATCAATTTTTTGTCACAATTACCTAATCTACTTAAATAAAAAGGCATCCATATAGTACAGATGCCTCAAGTTCTCTCTAGATGTAGACCCTAAGATGTAGAATATTAGACAACAATCTTTGCTAGCAACACTTGTTGTTAGCGCCTGAAGGAAGACTGAAGGAGTGTGTGTATGTTGAAAGAGCTTGTTCTTGATCAACTGTCTACATCTTCCTATGTATTTTTGAGATACACCAGTGAAGATAGGACAGTTATTGAGGAATTTAGTAGTCTCATGCTAGGCAATTCACAGCAGACTACATTTTTGACACTCCCCGACCTGAAGGTACGGGGATTCTTGGGCTGATCTTGCCAAACTACTAGCTTCAAACAACTAGCTTTTGGTCTTACAGAGCATACTTAAGCCTTTCAACTCACTCCTCAAGCTTAAATTCCTGTGTGTCCCACAGTATTGATGTATCGAGATTTGTCGAATTCTCGCCTAACGATTCCCACGTTTGTACAAGATCTAGGATTTATACTACCAGGGCTCCGGATCAGGAATAGTCCGCTTGACCTACTTCGTCTTAATGTGTGCGCTTTACCGCTAATATTATCCTAGCTTTCAATCTCATTATTTATCAAGATTATTCCCCTAAAAAGCCGTCAAGCGAAGAGCGGGGCTTGAATCCCATATTTTTGGTCAAGGATAGATTTTTGTCATTTACACTGCTTAACAAAAAACTCGTTCCTCGAAGGTAGTGAAATTTCACTTACTGCTCTGTGTAATTGGCTAAAATTCTACGGCAAATCAAGGGTTTGAGAGGATGTTAGTATTTTTTGACAAATAAAACCCCCAGTATATATCTATAGTTATTTTTTCATTGTCAACAAAATCAGTCAATACTCAGGCTTATTGAGAATATTCTCAATAATCGCCCTAATGTAAAGTTATAGCAGTACGTATTAAGGTTAGGACAAGCTAAATCGCTAGAACTTTGTCAAATTCACCCCTTCTGCCTTGGAGCCTTTTGCCCTGGAGCCTTGCGCGTAGCGCTATCAGATAACTTTGACTGATTATGGATTAATAGCAACTGCCATTGGCAAGCTGCTAACAAACATCTACATGGGAGCAAATCAAAAATTTTGTTGGTATGGGGGCAGAGGGACTTGAACCCTCACGACCTTTTACGGTCAACGGATTTTCATCCTCCTGTAGCTTTCGCTACTGCCATTTGGCTCTTGAGAATTGGACTCTCCCTTTACCCTCGGCTTAACGTTAGGGTAGCTCCCGTCGAGTCTCTGCACCTTCCGAGAAAAATTTCTCGGCTTGGCTCAGGATTGCCATATCTAGCACTAGACTTAGGTTTCCCTGAGTTTGAGAGCATTCACTTGAGAGATTTCTCTATCAGTGCTCAATCACTATAAGTCCGTAGCGTCTACCATTCCGCCACGCCCCCTTATTTGTTTGTGGTTGGTCTTCTAGCTTAACACAACTATTGACCTTTGTTGGCGTTAAAACGATGAGGATTCAAGTGGTTGTTCCGGAGGGCATTAAAATGATGCGCCTCAACATGAGTTTCCCAGATTTTCAATCTAGCAGGCACGATCAGATGAGCCCTACAGACCTTGGCTAAACTTACGCTTAACTGTATCTACTTTGAAAGAGCTCTGCCCCAGTCGCTGCCTCTGCAAAAACTTTCCCAGCTGTCGGTTTTTTACCAACTGTGGCTAGAAATCAAAACTGAGACTACTTGAATCGACGCAACGATTATACACTAAAACCAGTGTGATTTATCGCACAGATAAATCAGAGAATCTCGCTCCACGGCCATTGGGAAAAACCAATGGCTAACTCTCAAAAAGAAGTTATTTTTGGGTTTACAGGGTAAATGCAAGAGGGAAGAAAAATTGACATTTGGCTCAAGGATAGGAGTATAGCTTGTCTGAGGGGATACGTCGTCTAATTCAAGACACTTCGTCAGGTTTTAACCTGACTCGCTCCACAGCCAGTTGTTAAAGTAACAGGCTATCTCTTGAAAAAAAGTTGTTTTAGGTATCTGTTATTGCACCATGAATCGGGCTTAAGATGCAACTATTTAGTTATTGAGTTCTATCTCAAAGGGGCATCTGGGGTTCTATAGTGCCGCTTCCATATCCATTTGGGTGTAGGTATAGCAGTACGTATTAAGGTTAGGACAAGCTAAATCGCTAGAACTTTGTCAAATTCACCCCTTGGAGCCTTGGAGCCTTGCGCGTAGCGCTATACATGGACATATAAGGTAGGTTTTTCCCGCTAAAATCGGTAAAATTTACAAGCCGCTCCCTAAGCTTTGACTTAGAAGCAGATGATGTCATCAGAGTGTAGGATAGTATAACTAAAAAAGAATCATGAGTCATTGCACTGTTGACAGGGTAGAGAGCGACCAATCGAAAAGAATCAAGGTCGGTTCCTTATACCCGTAGTCACTGGTCGCATTCTGTGTTGTTGGTGTTGTCTTAAAATATAGTAAAAACTATGGTTGTTGCTGTTGCTCTACTTTACCTGGCTTTGAGTGTAGTGTATTTGTTAGTAGTACCCTTTGCTCTTTACTTATACTTACAAAAACGTTGGTATGTGGTCAGCTCTTTCGAGCGAGGCTTCATGTACTTCCTAGTCTTCTTTTTCTTTCCAGGCTTATTGCTATTGAGTCCCTTTTTAAACTTGCGTCCCAAGAAGCGTCAACTCCAGGCTTAATCATAGATTCAACTAGATTAGTGTAAAATGCGAAGAATTGACGCCATTGGCATTGGTATCGCTATCTTTGCTGCTGGTGGGTTAGTTTATGTCATCTTGCAGATAGCTGGCCTGGATAGACTACAGGCAGGAATCTGGACTCAAGCTGTATTAGTCGGCGGCCTAATTGGTTGGCTACTAACTTATCTGTTGAGAGTTGGCACCAAAAACATGACCTACAACCAGCAGCTTAAAGACTATGAGGAAGCTGTGTTGCAAAAGCGCCTCGAAGCCATGACACCAGAAGAACTAGCTCAGCTGCAAGCAGAAATTGAACAAGAAGCTGGTGCTAAGACAGTTGATCGGCAATAATTACAATAATTAACTGTTAAGTTAGTTCACACTTAGGTTTTTCTAGGAAGTGGACTCAAAATCTAAGCTCTTTGCATCCAAAATCCCAAATTGAATGAATTCGGTTTCTGCTCGCTTCAAGTTTCTAAGAGATAACTCCCAATGTGCTCTGATTCCTTTTATCACAGCTGGGGATCCAGATTTGAGGACAACAGCCCAAGCCCTACAGGTGCTGGATCAATCCGGTGCCGATTTGATAGAGTTAGGGGTTCCCTATTCTGATCCTTTAGCAGATGGTCCGACAATTCAAGCTGCAGCTACCAGAGCCTTGGGAAGGGGTGTGCGCCTAGATGATGTTCTGGAGATGGTTAAGGAGGTTGCTCCTACTCTCCAAGCGCCACTGATACTTTTTACCTACTACAACCCGATTCTCAATCGAGGCATTGAATTATTCTTAGAGCAGATTGCTGCTGTAGGCGTTAAAGGTTTATTGGTGCCGGACTTACCTTTAGAGGAAGCCCAATCATTACTCAAGCCGGCAGCAGAGATAGGTATCGAGGTAGTTTTACTAGTTGCCCCGACAACACCCCAATCTAGAATTGAAGCGATTGCTAAACAATCTCAAGGATTCATCTACCTTGTCAGCGTTACTGGCGTTACAGGCATGAGAAGCCAGTTAGAATCAAGAGTGCAAGATCTACTCCAGCAGATGCGTACCATCACAGATAAGTCCATAGGCGTTGGCTTCGGCATCTCCAAGCCAGAACAAGCCCTACAGGTTAAAAAATGGGGGGCAGATGCAGTGATTGTTGGCAGTGCCTTTGTCAAACGTTTAGCAGAGGGTAAAAATTCAGAAGGCTTGTCAGCAATTGGCGAGTTTTGCCAAAGCCTTAAGTCAGCAATTAGGGATTGAGTGTTCTTTCTTAGACTAAATCTGTCAAACTCACGTTAAATTTGATCAGGGTAATGCTTTGTCTAGAAAGGTAAACCTAACATAAGATATGCTCTCGATGAGTTTTCGATTCTCGGCTTGTCTAACTAACGCCGAGACCTGATCAACCCAGATATATTAAACTCAGAGTTATGAATTTGCCACTCCCTCACTCAAAAATTATTTGTAATTTCATCCCAGTCCGGAGGCAAGAAAAATGAGTGATACCATGTCATTTCTAACAGGGGCTGCCTTCGCTGGTGTAGCGGTTTTGTTCATGATCAAGGGAGGAGACAATCTCAGTGCTACTAACCTGCCCTCTGCTCAACCTCTGCCAATCTCGCCCAACAATCCCTATGAGACTCCATATAATAATCCCTACCTAACAGCACCGCCAACCTCAACAACTGCCTCACCGACTTTCACTCCACCAAATTATCAGCAGCAGTTGGAACTTGCACAGATTCAACCAATGCTCGAACAGCAACGCACTGAAATCGAGCAACTCAAAGTCCAAATGCAAAATCAGCAGTTGCTAATCGATAGTCTCACTTCCCAAGTTGATAACAAGAGTCTGCCTTCATGGGAAAACCCAGAATCGGCAATTGCTAATTCTGGAATTGCTAGTTCTGCACAACCAGAAATCCAGCAGCAAGAGAATAAATTGGTTTCAGGGATAATTTGGGCGCTGGGAGGAATTGCGATAACTATGAGTGGTGGAGTTGTTGTTCTAGGTGCCTTAGCTTTGCTGCTGCGACAACAGCGCCCTCCTCGCACAACTTATGTGGTACAAAACCCCTATAACTCCCTACCACCTTCCGTTTCACCTAGACGTCGTTCTGAATTTGTGCAACCTCAGTATGATGACAGGCGTATTGACCAAATGGATTATTAGAGTTGGCGGTTTAGAAGGGTTTGAAAAGGTTTTGAAACTCCCCATAATTATATCGATTTCGTTTATGTTGGCTACAGATGCTGATAATGCCCAGACTATGGGGTTGATTTATAGCAAATATTCCAGGAGACTGGTTTTATACAAAAATATCTTTTAGCGCTGGCGGCAGTTGTCGCATCACCTTGCCCTTTTCTCGGTCAATAGCTACTAAAGTAACACGACCAGAAATGTACAGTTGTTGCCCATCCAAGGATTGAATCTGATAATCCCAGTTAATGCGGACACCTTGCATGTTATTAGTGCGCGTTTTCACAATGGCTGCCTCACCCATCCGCAGTGGAGTGTGATAGCGCAGCGATAACTCTACCACTGGCAAATCAAATCCTAGGGCTACCAGATTAGCATAATTAATGCCGATTGAGCGCAAGTATTCAACTCTTGCCTCTTCCATCCAGGCAATGTAGGTACCATGCCAGACAACACCAGCATAATCAGTGTGGTGAGGTTGGGCTCGTACTGGGTACTCAAACCATTTCTGGCTAGTTTCTGTGAGAGGATCAGTTTGAATGGTCCCACTAGATGGCAGTTGAGCTGAGGCGTTTGGTTCTTTGGGCATATTGAGCAAAAATAAAGCTAAACTGTTATGTTTTTAATTTGTATATTCAATGGGGCACTAGTCTGCTGACCATGAAAGCGCTCTCATTAACTGAGGTGATTGACAATAGAGTCGATGATATCAATAATGGGACTCGTGGCAGTATAAAATCTGTTACAGAGTTTAGTCGCATTATTCGCAACATAGGCACAATTAAGTTGGAATTTTGTAAATTGCCTGACAAGCTGAAGTGTGAAATCCCACCTGAGCTACTTGAAACTGTAAACATTCTGTAATAATTATAGTAAAGGGAAAACGATTATCTTTAATTCCAGCGATTGGGAGTTTGAGGTTAGAACAATGGCTCCTGATAAATTCTGTCTAATTGTGTAGAGTGTTTTGGTTTTACTGCATCAGTCTGTGCTGTTGAGGTTAATAGGGAGCTTTGGAAGATTGTCAATGGGAGAGAAGTGTTCATCAATCACATCGCTCCTGATTCAGCATAGCTACTGTGTGAACAAAGTTTGTTGCAATCCAAGTCTGGAGGTATATCTAATGTCCGTTCGTCTTTATGTAGGCAATTTGCCCAAAGAACAAGTAGACCGTGATGAACTACATGCTATTTTTGCAGAAGCTGGTGAATCTGTTTCTACGAAAGTGATTAAAGACCGCAAAACCGGTAAATGCCGGGGCTTCGGCTTTGTTACTGTACCCACAGATGAGCTAGCCGATGAAATTATTGCAAAATTCAACGGCCACATGTTCAAAGATGTCGCTCTTAAAGTTGAGAAGGCACAGCCAAGATCCAAGAATAGCGAGGAGGAGGATTCCAGCAGTAAGCCTAATACCAACAATAAACCCTCTGGACGTCGCGGAGGTAATAAAAAGTCTAAGCGTGCAACCCAGCAGCCAACAACTGATTCAGGAGCAGTTCAACCTGATCCACGCTGGGCTGAGCAGTTGGCTATTCTTAAGGAACGTTTAGCAGCTCAATCTAAATAATCCCTCATTCCTAGTTTAATTTAGGGTTTGATCGCTGTTAAAGCTAAAGCTGCAAGCACTTTGCTCAACAAACAACGCCAAGTTAGAAGTGGCACTGTGTCACAGTTTTTATTGCGATGTTTCATGGTTAATTGTTTATAAGTTTATGGTTGATGGCAAACAAAACAATTCACCATGGACTATGAAAATTTAACAGCCCTGAGTAGGAGTTTTGATGAGTTAATCGATACTCTAGATAACCCTATTTCCCAAATAACGACAACTCCTGAGAGTACTAAGGAACTCTCACTGAGATAACTATGGAAATAATGCCGGAACATTGAGCACTTGGGTTTTGTGCCTGGAATACTGACAAAGCCTTGGTGGAAGGTTCTTGCCTTTCCTAGAACCTTCCAAGACGTGCTTGAGGCAAAAAGGTTTCCTTAATATCCCCCTTGGGAGTAATAATGTAGTGCGTCAATCTAAAGATTTTAATTAGGGGCTTGATTTGATGAGTGCAGAAATTGACCCTGTTAAGTTGATGAAACAGGAGGTTGGTAAAGCTGCTGCTGAACGTGTAATCTCTAGTATGATCGTCGGTCTAGGTACTGGTTCAACCACTGCCTATGCAATTGAGCATTTGGGTAATCGCCTTCAATCTGGAGAAATCAAAGATATCAAGGGTATTCCTACCTCTTTTCAGGCAGAAGTTTTAGCCAAAAAGTACGGAATTCCCTTAACTACCCTTGATGCAACGGATCACATTGACATTGCTATTGATGGTGCTGACGAAGTTGATCCCCAAAAGAATTTGATTAAGGGGGGAGGTGCTGCCCATACTCGTGAGAAAATCGTCGATTCTCTAGCGGAACAATTTATAGTAGTAGTTGATAGCACGAAGTTAGTTGATAGCCTAGGTTCTAGCTTTCTACTGCCAGTAGAAGTAATTCCCATGGCACTGTCCCCAGTTATGCGTGCTATTGAAAATTTAGGCGGTAAACCAGAATTGCGCATTGGCGTTAAAAAAGCTGGTCCAGTGATTACTGACCAAGGCAATATGGTAATTGATGTCAAATTTGACTCCATTGCTAACCCGGCTGAACTTGAAAAAACCCTCAATAATATTCCTGGTGTTCTAGAAAATGGTTTATTTGTCGGTGTTGCTAATGTCGTTTTAGTTGGCGAAGTCAAAGATGGACAGCCTGTGATTAGAGAATTCTGACATAGAATTGGACACCAGACAAGGTTCAGCGCTGGCAAGATTAAAAAAAGTAGTAGCTTTGATACTTAGCTGAATCATGAAATACCGAAGATTTGGGCGTACGCAGTTACAGATGCCGGTATTCTCCTGTGGCGGCATGAGGTATCAGTTTAAATGGCAAGATGTTCCTAGGTGGCAAATTCCTCAAGATAATCAGCGGAATCTAGAAGCGACGATTCGCAGATCAATCGAAGTCGGTATTAATCACATTGAAACTGCTCGGGGCTATGGTACCTCAGAAATGCAGTTGGGAAGAATTTTGCCTACTTTTGACCGCCAGCAGCTGATTATTCAGACTAAGGTTAGTATTAAATCAGATCCAAAAGAGTTTAGGCGTCAATTTAATCAATCTTTAGCTTTCCTGAAGCTAGAGTACGTTGATCTGCTAGGATTACACGGAATTAATAATTATGAACTGTTGCACGATACTATCCGCCCTGGTGGCTGTCTAGAGGTGGCGCAGCAGCTGCAAGCGCAGGGCAGGGTAAGGTTTATTGGTTTTTCTACTCATGGCCCGACAGATGTGATCGTCAAGACTATTGAAACTAACCAGTTTGACTACGTTAACCTGCACTGGTACTACATTAACCAGTTTAACTGGCCTGCGATCGCAGCGGCAACACGCCACAATATGGGCGTTTTTATTATTAGTCCCTCAGATAAAGGAGGAAAGCTCTATCAACCACCGCCAAGATTAGTAGAGTTGTGTGCGCCTCTGAGTCCGATGGTGTTTAATAATTTATTTTGTTTAAGTCATCAGCAGGTGCATACTCTCAGTTTAGGTGCTTCTAAACCATCAGACTTTGACGAACATCTCAAAACTTTAGCCAGTTTGGATCGGACTTCGGAGATTTTACCACCGATTCTGGAGCGCTTGCAACAAGAAGCCATCGCCAGGCTAGGAGCAGACTGGGTTCGTAGTTGGCACCTTGGTTTGCCTAGCTATGAAAATACTCCTGGAGGTATTAATATCCCAGTAATTTTGTGGCTGAGGAATTTAGCGATCGCTTACGATATGTTTGAATATGCCAAAATGCGCTACAACCTCTTGGGTAATGGCAGTCATTGGTTCCCTGGGAACAAGGCAGAAGCAGTTAGGGAATTGGACTTGAGGAAATGTCTGCGCCAGAGTCCCTTTGCTGATCAAATTCCTGCTTTACTTGAAGATGCTCATCAGCTATTAGCAGGAAAAGTAGTAAAACGTTTATCGCAGTCTTGATACTATCGTATCATATTTCATATTAGGTTTCTTTTTTTAGTTTTTATCTTATTTTTTTTTTCTGCTAAATTATTCCCTGTTTGAAGATTGTTTTTGTTAATTGCTATTAATTAAATATGACTCAAAAAAGTAATAATTCTGTAGTTAAATTTGTTAATAAACAAAATATTAATGCAAACTAATTGAATGTTTATGTCATATCTAGACAAATAAAACCTTGTCAACTAAGTATAGTTTTGGCCGTAGCTTTTTCTTGACATTATTAGCTATTTATAAGTTTATAATATACCTAACTAGGTTGCTTAATTATTACGTAATCAGAGATTGAAAGAGGCTCTTCCCTGTTTCAGGAAGAGTAGTTTGTCGTGCATAGTATGCACTGCACGCATGCTGCGCAAACATTGTTGATTGTTCATAACAATGAGGTTATGAACTAATTGATGCTGGGCTTTTTTACCCACTCTTCTAAGGATAGGAACTAGAGTGAATTACCAGTTGAAACTTTCATGATCTGGTAAAAGTGCATCTCTACAACGCATTTGTTATTAGTCTACGACAGTGCTATCAGCTGTCGGTGAACTTAGGTAAAACCTTCAATAAATTCTAACCAAGTATAGTGTTAAAAACCATTCAACTTGTTAAAACTCCTTCAGTAGAACACATGATCAAGCTTTGGGAACAACGCTACTCTCCTGAGTTGTTCCTAAAATATTCACTTCGAGACCCAATGATTTGTACTGAGTTATTGAGAGCTTCTTCACCAGCAGGCAGGGCTTTAACTGCTAGTAAATTACGCCATAATATCATCAATCTCAGATGCGAATTAGCGGGAATTAAAGCTATTTCACTCTACAGTTATATTCCCAATATTGTGAATTTATTAGAGGCTAAGCAGCTAACTAAATCTAGTTATCAAATTTATTTGAAGATACTGGAAGTTTACCAAAAACAAGCTCCTCCTGCTGCCTTAATAGAAGAAAAACTATCGACACTAGCCTGTGGCTTGATGGTTAATTATAAAGGTGCTTTGGGAAAGTTCAAAGTTGAAGAACTAGCAGAAGTGTTAGAGCCATTATTACTAGAGTTTCAGCAACAACACCAGGATGCAAAAGACAGGCGTACTCTCGGTTTTCTCACCACACAGTTGAATTTTGCCAACTCTTTACTTCTTAATAAACTGACATCTCTAGAAAAAATGTTGATCTACCCCTATTTTAAGTTTGTTGAGGAACAAGCTGCCTTGCCTTGGCAGCGAGTCTGTGCAGCTGCTGCCCGCCATGAAATTGGCAGTCCCAGTTTAACTCTGGTAGAGGAAATGTTACCAGTTTCTAATCTAATTGCTCAGATTGTGTACAGCCAATTAGTTAAAAAATTGCCCAACTATCACAGCTGTAGAGGTTCTTTAAGAGATGTGGAAGTAGCACACTCAATCAACCGTGACCTCAATATGTGGCTTTCTTACCTATGGCTGTGTATTCTGGAAGAAAGTCTAACCCCATTTAAAGAGGAACTGCTCATCTTGTGCTTGATGGTCTTGACCAGTGTGGGAGTAAAATGGGAATTGATTTCTACCTGGATAAAGCTCCTAAGCGCAGAAGTTTTATCTCGTGCTACGCCAAACCAAAGATTGATTATCGAGCCTTATCTCACAGGAATAGAAAGGCTCTTTTTTGAAAAACGCATGCACCTAGATGCAGATTTATAACTTTAAGTAATAAGTAATAAGTAATAAGTAATAAGTAATAAGTAATAACTATAGTATTTACTGTTTCTTACTTTCAATTTATTACTTAAAACTTATTTGTAGCCAACATTTGGGTAATCGATATAACTAAAGCGGCTGTTTTGCTGGTACACCCACAGGGCGAGGAAATTTGGCAGGTGTAGGTGAAATTAGACGCAAATACAGACAATGACGAATACTATTACTTAGCGGTGTAGTGAATTTTTCAATAGATTCAATTACTCCACCTAATTGCTCAACTACTCCGGTGAGGGCATCCTTTTCTTCCTCACTCCAATAACCACGGTAAACAACCGCTAAACCTCCAGTTTTCAGTAATGGTAGTGCATACTCTGCACAAACTGATGCTGAAGCTACGGCACGAACTAGAGCGATATCGTAAGTATATCGGTGTTGTGGTTGTTGTCCAATTGCTTCTGCTCTACCAACAATAGCCTCAGCGTTGTTAATGCCTAACTCCCTAATTAAGGTTTGAAGGAAATTGATCTTTTTGCGCGTAGAATCGAGTAAAGTAAGATGACTCTGGGGAATAGCGATCGCTACTGGTAGTCCTGGAAATCCTGCACCAGTACCAATGTCAATAACCCTTGGTGATGAACTCATAGATGTCAATAGCGGTGCTACTCCCCTGAGGGAATCCCACAAGTGCTTTTCCCAAAACTCTTCTAGCACTGAGATGCGAGTTAAATTCAATTGGCGATTCCCTGATAAAATCCCTTCATAAAGTCGCTCAAACAAATCATTCTGTTCTTTCGTTGGTTGCCAGCCAAGGGTTTGCTGCCAAACTGGGTTCATTTCTGGCAGTAGCGGAGAGCTTTGAGTATTTTCCATTGCACCCTAGTAAATTGCATTTTAATTAATGACTCAACTTCGCTCCAAAAACGCTAACATTTGCTAACATTTCCTTCGGAGCTTCACCCTGGTGGTGTCGTCGCAAGAGGATTACCCTTAATTTTCAACTAGCCTTTTTCATTGGTATTACTGATGGTGTCTGTGGTACTTTTTTTTTCAGAGCAGCAGGCTCAATAGCTTGCAATTCTCCATGTTTGAGAGTCCAACAACGATCAGCTATATCCAATAAATCACCAGCATCGTGAGTTACAATTAGCAATGTCCAATGGCTCTTGAGCTTTGCCAGAAGATTTACTAATTGTCGTCGCATTGACCAGTCTAATCCTGCTGTTGGTTCATCCAACATGAGCATACTTGGTTGCCGAATCAGTTGCACTGCTAGGGCTAGGCGTCGCTGTTGACCTCCACTCAAATCCTGAGGTGCTTGATTGAGAGGCAAATCAACTAGTCCCACTTCTCTAAGAGCTTCACGAACCCTCTCTGAACCCAATTCTGGATGTCCTAAGCGCAATTCTTCTAGAATTGTGCGACCACAAAAATGACGTTCGGGAAACTGAAATACTAAACCTCCTAGCTGTTGCAAATGTTCACTGGTGAGTTCTTGGTCTCTCCAGAAAATGCTACCACTGGTTTGCTCTGCTAACCCTGCTAAAATCTCAAGTAATGTACTTTTGCCAGAACCAGAAGGACCAATCACTAGTCCCAGTTGCTGGGGCACTAGCTCGAGATTCAAAGTTTTTAAAATCGGGGTGGGGGTAGCAGGAGGATGGTAACTTAAGTCTTTAAGATATAGCATTAAATCTTAGGGAGAAAAGGGCTGTTATAATTTAGCGGCTGATTTTCTGCTTCTAAAGCATGAGGTTTGCAAAGAACTCAATCATGATAATGATGAGAGTAGTGCTGTGAGGTTACCAGACAACAGCTCATAACTCCTACCAGTGTGGGAGTGCAGCATACATCTATAAGCTGTTGAGAGTGAACTCTCTAGAGCGTTAAGTTATGAACTGCCTATTTGAGCGTTAATTCCCCTTAATTGTGACAAACCTAGTCTTGATTCTCCAAACTCTTACAGATAGATTGAAAAACACCCTCTACTCAAGGAACAATGGTTCACTTCCGGGAGCAAGGATTCACTGTTGATGGCTCATGGGGTTAGGATTGGGCAGTTGTGAAATAGTTTCTCTTGAAAACAACCAACCATGAGCAGTCAATGGTTCATTATTCATGGTTCAATGACTGGAACTTGGAATTAAACTATATCGAAAAAAACTTTGAGCGGGAGATAGCCAGCCCCTTTTAAGGGCTGCTGGGGTCACTATTAGGGAATTAATTGTGTCGATACTAACTATTGGCAAGAGTAAATAAAACAAATGTATATGTATAATCTAATAGTTGATAGGATGAAACATTCCATAACAAAAAACGTCACTAAGAATCATGACAACTGAAGATATAGGGTTGCACCAAGAAGTACGTTTAGTAGCTGTTGATGCGTAAAATCTTCACGGTTGGAAGAGACCTAAAGTAGTGACACAGCTGGATTTACATCTAGCCGAGGTCGGTAGGACAACTTGGCACTGTCGAACGATATAACAGGCTTGAAATCAAGTTAATTATATCGTAAGCAACTTTGCATAGCGCAGTTTCAACCGGTTCCGCAAAATCCGCTTAGAATGGACGTTTTTCAAAGCGCTCTATATGTCAAGTCAAGTCAGAAGTTAGCAAGCATCATTCATTATTTGTAACGATGACTATAATTACCCAGTTTCCTGCAGCAAAACGGACAGTGAAAGCTTTTGCCGGTACAGTAGCTGTAATCTGCACTTTATTGAGTTTGCCAGTCTTTGCAGTTGATCCTTTTCGTACCAACAATCCTCGTGAGCTAGGCGAAAATACCCATGCTGCTTTCGAGTCCATTTTCAAAGAGGGAGACTACAAAGGTGCCAAGAAATACTTAAAGCAGGCGAAATCAACTGAAGCTGATGAACCTCTAGTTTATGCTATGCTATCCTCTCTGGCCTATACAGACAGAGACTGGGAAGACCTTAAGAGCTACGCCTCCAAAACTCTAAGCACTGCTCAACAACTACTTGAGAGCGATCCCTTGCGCGGTAATTTATACACAGCAGTTGGTCATTTTCTAGAAGGTGCCTACAAATTTGAAAAGGAAGGTCCAATTAGTACCCTGAGCAAACTGCAAAAGGTTTTTCAATATTTGGACGAAGCCAAAAAAATTGATGCTAATGACCCTGAATTAAATCTGATTACAGGCTATATGGATTTAATGCTAGCGGTCAATTTACCATTTTCCGACCCAGCTGAGGCAGTTGCCAAGTTAGAAAAATATGCTTCTCCCTCTTATTTGGTTTATCGTGGCATTGCTGTGGGCTATCGCGATTTAAAAAAGCATTCCGAAGCTATGGAATTTGCAGAGCGAGCTCTGGAATTAACACCAGATAATCCAGAGGTTATATATCTCAAGGCACAAATTTTGGTGAATCAGGGTAAACACCAAGATGGTTTAGAATTATTTAATAAAGCTCTGGAAAAAGGTAATACACTACCAAATTACTCAGTGGCACAAATTGCCTATGAGCATTGCAGGCTCACAGAAAAAATCGATAATATTGATCGCGATTGCCGCGCTGAAAGAAATAGAGTTAGAGATAAAGGTATTTAAATATTCTACGGTCAGGACACAGCTAAAGTAGATTAATGATCAATAATACAGTGAAGTGGCAAGATGTAATTTTCCTGTGCTTCACATAAAAATTGTTTTGTCAAGTTCTAAGTAGTCGGAGATCATCTTGAAATTCCTCTACTGGCTCTGTGGTAAGACAATTCTTAACATGTCAAGACCTTCTTAATGAGTAAAGTCATAGACTTTCCCAAATGGTGAGGTTCAAGGTTAGCAATTGTGACACTTAAGGACTTTACTGATTACAGCCACCTGCTCTCAGGTATAATCACCTTACCGACTAGTTGAGCATTGGTTCTAGATATATGGCTCGATTAAAAATTATTGATAACTTCGATAGCAGTTTTGTGCTCACTCCAGAAGCACAAAGCGAGTTATTTAGTTTGTTGAAGAATCCAACTTTTCTTAAGCAAATAGCTACACAAGCAACCTGTCAACAAGTTGAGTTTACAGAATTGCTGTTTCAACCAGTTCCCTATACTACTACTACACCCAAAGGCATGCCAGCAGAGTATGAACATTATCACAACTCTGATGATTATGTCATTATTAATGTGCCTCCCAATTTTATGTTCAAAGCTAAAATTTTTAAGCCCAGTCGCCTTGCTGCCATCTATCGCAAAATCAACTAAAGTACCAAGTTTCTAAGCATAGGATTTTTAGGTATCGGACTTAAAAATATCTAACACCTAAGTAACTAAAATCTCATTAAAGTTTTTTACTATCTTCACCAATGACTACTCAAACTCAAATACCCTCACTCACCGCTTTAGAATATATCCCTTATGTTGATGATACCGGTAATTTACCGGAGAACTTGCAAAGAGAAATTGGTGTATATGCCATTTTTGACCAGGATAAGAAACTTCAATTGGTTAACTATTCTCGCGACATATATATAAGTCTCAAGCAACACTTAGTACGTCAGCCACAATCTTGCTATTGGCTCAAAGTAGAAACTATTAAACGCCCTAATCGTAGCCAACTAGAAGTAATCCGAGATGCTTGGATTAATGAAAATGCTGCGATTCCTGTTGGTAATGGCTCTGAGCAAGCCCTATGGAATCAACCAATAGATGCGAAACCAGAGATGACTGATGAGGAGCGATTAAGCTATGAACAGAGTGATGAATTTACACAAACTAAGCTTTTAAAAAAAATTGCTCGACGAGTTGAAGCCCGAATTTTAGAAGAGTTGAAATCTCGTGGTGTAACCACAGAAATTCGCTTCAATCCTAAACAAAAAGAAAAGGGACTACTTGATGTGAAGTGAATTCAACTCAAATTGCCCACAGGAAGAACTTCACTTTTGTAGATTGGGTTAAGGAAAGAAACCTAACACCTGACTCAATCTTGGGCTTCACTATATTCAACTTTCAACCCAACCTAATTCTGTCAAGGGTATTTAAAAACATGACATCATCCTCAACTAAGGCTATCTTAGAAAAACTTGATCTTGAATAGCTCAAAACCATGAAGCCCTTTCTGAAATTCTACAGAACTATTCGCCGCACTTTGGCGAAACTTACTTTGAGGGTTTTTGGGAAAATTATCTTTCTGGTGACAGTACTAGGAATCTGTAGCTTGACTTACGCCTATAAAATTGAACCAGGTTGGATCGATATTTCCCGCGTTGAGTTAACTTTGCCACACCTAGCACCAGAATTTCAAGGGCTTCGTATTGCACAAATTAGTGATATTCATATTGATGATAACCCAATGACCCAAGAGCGCTTGGAGAAAATTGTTCAGCTAATCAACCAACAAAAACCCGACTTGGTGGCAATTACTGGGGATTTTGTCAGTTGGAAGCCAGAACTTTTTGCTCACAAGTTAGCTATCGCTTTGGGTAAACTAAAACCTAAAGAGGCGACAGTTGCAGTCTTAGGCAATCATGATCACTGGACAAATCCAACTATTATCCAGCAAGCTATTGCCCAAGCTGGTATCATTGAGCTTAGTAATGTGGTTTATACCCTACAAAGAGGCTCTGCCCAGTTCAATATCGCTGGTGTCGATGATTTGTGGGCAGGTAAGAACAGACTTGATTTGGTACTTGAGCAGTTACCTCAAGAAGGAGCCGCAATCTTGCTAGTTCACGAACCGGATTTTGCCGATACTAGTTCAGCTACTGGTCGTTTTGATCTACAGTTATCTGGTCACTCTCACGGCGGACAAGTCAAGTTTCCTTTGCTCAAGCCACCAGTATTACCACCTTATGGCAAAAAGTATCCCGTGGGTCGCTATCAAGTAGGTGAGATGATCCAGTATACCAACCGGGGGTTGGGAATGGTTAAACCTAAAGTTAGATTTAATTCTCGCCCGGAGATTACAGTTTTTACACTGGATGTAAATTCAAACAGCTAACATTTTGAAGCTTAAAAGTTGAATAAACTTTAAGGAGAATTGTCTGTTTGAGGAGGAACAAGCTCTGGAGAAGATGAATCTTCTATGCTTCCTGATTTAACTAAAGCTTGATATAGCATAGCCGCAACCTCACGGCGTGTAGCCGGTTGATCTGGCCTTAGCAATTCCTGGTTAGGATCGTTCTCTATCAAACCTCCTTGAATTGCGGCTGCAACTTTAGGGACTGCCCAATCAGGTATCCCCTCTTTATCTTGGTATTTTTCTAGAGCTTGCTCTGCCACAGGGGATTGTTCTAGATTAAGACCACTTGCCAGGGCAACTAAAACCTGTAAACGAGGTACTGGTTGGTCCGGTCGAAAGATATCTTCTGAATAACCACTTAAGAAGCCTTTCTGGTATGCATTTTTGATTTCTTCAGTAGCCCAGTAATTTTCACTTATATCATCAAAATCAACTGCCTCACGTCTATTTTTTCGATCAACAAATATTTTTCCGATCTGACTAGCTAATTGAGCCCTTGTCACTGGCTCATTAGGTCGAAACTCACCACCGGGAAAGCCACTGACAATACCTCGTTGGGTGATGGTTTCAATGTAAGGACGTGCCCAGTCATTGTCAGGAACATCTGAGAATTGAACAGTAGGGGTAGGAGTTTGTTGTAGTGGTGTTGAAGTAGTAGTCTCAGAGGGGGACTCCTCCAGTGCAGGGCTGGGGCTGACAGCCACCTCCGGGGATGGTGATGCCTCCAGTGTCGGACTAGGAGTTACCGCCACCTCCGGGGATGGTGATGCCTCCAGTGTCGGACTAGGAGTTACCGCCACCTCCGGGGATGGTGATGCCTCTAGTGTCGGACTAGGAGTTACCGCCACCTCCGGGGATGGTGATGCCTCTAGTGTCGGACTAGGAGTTACCGCCACCTCCGGGGATGGTGATGCCTCTAGTGACGGACTAGGAGTTACCGCCACCTCCGGGGATGGTGATGCCTCTAGTGACGGACTAGGAGTTACCGCCACCTCCGGGGATGGTGATACAATTACACCAGGGCGAGGTTCAACAGCTATCTCAGGTGATGGCAACTCCCTCGGTTTAGGGCTAGGACTAACAGTAGCATCAGGCAATGGTAAGACGCCTAAACCAGGTCTGGGACTAACAGTAGCATCAGGGGATGGCAGTACATTGATACCAGAAGATCTTCTTTCTGGTGCAGATGTTTTTTCCTCCGCAATTAGCTCCAAGTCCCCGAAACCAAACAAATCGGCTTTTCTTCCAATTGCCCAATAGAAGATGTAGCCGATAGTTGCAAAAGCCACAAGAATTGCAATCCACTCATCTCGGTCTACGGATGGTCCTTGAGGTGGTGGCGGGTCGGAATTAAGTTGATTTGACATGACCGATGCTCATATAGCGCCTCCATCTAAAATTAAACCAGAACTTAGCATCCTCTAAGACTATAATTTTTGACTTGGTCTTAATTGAGGAGTTCAGGTATCTTTGTAAGTCACTTCTTGAACAGGACTTACGTCAAAAATGTAGCAGCTATTGGAAATTAAAGAAACTCCACTACTAAAACTCAGAGTTTCAAGACTATTTTGCGTAAGTATTCTTAAAGTCTAGATTGCTACAGAGAGGCTCTCGCCAACAGCTAGACTGAAAACAATAACTTAAATTTTAGAAAAAATACACAATTGCTCATGACACCAACACTGTTGAATAATCGCTATCGCATACTGGAGACATTGGGTTCTGGTGGCTTTGGTAACACTTTCCTGGCTGAAGATAGTTATCTGCCTTCAGGACGCAAGTGTGTAATTAAGCAACTCAAGCCTGTAACTCATAATCCCCAAGCTTACAAGCTAGTGCAAGAACGTTTTCAAAGGGAAGCAGCAGTTTTAGAAGAATTAGGAGAAGGACACTCCCAAATTCCTCGATTATATGCTTATTTCTCAGAAGATGAGAGATTCTATCTAGTACAAGAATGGATTGAAGGTAATACTCTGACCGAAAAAGTTCAGAAGCAGGGGGTTCTAGATCAAACTGAGGTTAAGGAAATTCTCACCAGCTTGTTGTCCACGCTCATTTATGTACACAACCGCCGTATAGTTCATAGAGATATTAAGCCAGATAATATTATTATTCGGCAACGGGATCAATTGCCAGTGCTAATTGATTTTGGCGCTGTCAAAGAAGCGATTAGTACTGTGATTAATTCCCAAGGTAATTCCACGGCATCCATGGTAATTGGCACCCCTGGGTTTATGTCTGGTGAACAAGCTGCAGGACGCCCGATCTATGCTAGTGATCTCTATAGTTTAGGCCTGACAGCAATTTTTCTGCTGGCAGGCAAACTGCCTCAACAGTTGGAAACAGATACTAGCACTGGCGAAATCCTATGGCGTCAGCAAGTTACTGGTATCCATTCGCAATTAGCAACAGTTATAGACAAAGCAATTAGATTTCATCCAGGCGATCGCTTTACTACTGCTAGAGAAATGCTCCAAGCCTTAAAGTCTTCCACTTCAGTTTCTGAGATGGACACTGTAGCAGTTTCCCCTGGGATTCTACCAAAAACCGGCAATAGTTCCAACTCACCAGCAAGAAGTCCTAACTCTGATACAACTGTTCCCGTTGGCAAGAATACCCCCAAGCAAGGTAATAGTCCCTTGATTATGGGGGCTTCAATTGCCGGAGGTGTTCTCGTGGCTGCTGTAGCGGTAGGCTTAACTTTAGGTCGTTCTCCTCAGGTTTCTGAGCCTGTTGCTTCTTCTGAAACTCCTGTAGAAACAGCTCCTGTAGAAACAGCTCCTGTAGAAACAACTCCTGTAGAACAAGCCCCGTCTGCGAGATCTTCAGATTCAGATCCACCTTCAACTGAAGTAGTTCACAAAACTGAAGTACCTCAAAAACAGGTACCCAGCAATTCCTCACCTAGCTCCCAACCAAGCACTAAGCCAGAAACATCAGTACCCAGTTTGCCTCAAATCTTTCCTAAGCCAGAAGCTCCTAAGCCCGAAATAGAAGAGGTAGCTGCTTCATCACCACCAGCTAAATCACCTGTACCTGAGCCTGTTATTGAATCTGAACCTGTTGTTCCTCCCAAACCTATTCTTGTTCCCAAGCCGGCACCAGAAAATAATAACCAAAATTATGATATTTCCAAACCAATTCCTGCCTTTGCTCCAGGAACTCAAAAAAGGGCAGTCGAAGACATTTTGGGAGATCCTACCAAGTCCTCAAAAGGACTTTGGAATACCCGAGCCTTACTTTACGAGGATTATATACCAGGTCAAGTAAGTCTAGGATACTTGTTTGACAAGAGTTCCGGGCGTCTTCGCCAAACCGAAGTAACCTTTTCCCAATCTGTTGGTTTAGAGACCATGTCACAGACATTAGAGAAAATGATGAGTGACAATGCCACAGCAGAAATTAAACAGGAACTTGAAGCTATATATCAGCGCCAGTCCAATCGTTATACGTTCAAGGGTGGGCGAGAAAATCGTTTGCAAGGTGTAGTTGAACGCAATAAATATGACCGCATTTACATTGGTATTTGGGAAGCTGATTTGAAGTAAGAGCAACCAGCAGTTGGGGAGGGCAAGACTAGTTGCCCCACACCCTTGCTTGCTGTTACTTAATACTTACCTTAGCACCAGCCTCTTCCAGTTGCTTCTTGGCGTCTTCTGCTGCATCTTTAGCAACAGCTTCTTTAACTGCCTTAGGAGCAGACTCAACCATATCTTTAGCTTCTTTGAGACCAAGACCAGTCATTGCCCTTACTACCTTGAGGATAGCAATCTTCTTATCAGCTGGAACTTCTTCGAGGACAACATCGAATTCAGTTTTCTCCTCAACTTCTTCGGCAGGAGCAGCAGCACCGCCACCAGCGCCAGGAGCCATCATCATCATGCCCCCAGCAGGAGCAGCAGCACTGACACCAAAGGTTTCTTCAATTTGCTTGACTAACTCAGAGGCTTCTAGCAAAGTCAGTGACTTTAATTTTTCGAGAATTTCGTCAGTTGTAGCAGACATGGATAAACTCCTTGTAAATGAATTGAATAATGAACTTGTTAGTTAGTAAGTGACAATTCACGTTCTAGAAAGTGAATTTTGTGCAACCTCTTAAGCTGGTACACATTTAGTTTGCATATCTTGGGAAAACTTCAATAGAAGTACTCAAGCCCTGCTCCCAGAGCAGCTTTAACATGCAAATTAGACCTGTAGCAACTTACTAGTTACCGCCTTCTTCTTCTTTTTTGGCAGCAAGGGCTTGGAAACTGCGACCAAGTGAAGCTGGAATTTCATTAATACTGCGACCAAGTGAAGACGGTACTTCATTAATGCTGACAGCAAGTTTGGTCGCCAGAGAATTAATTGCACCAGCAACTTGGGCAATTAATTCTTCCTTCGATGGCAAATCGGCAATTGCCTTGACTTGTTCTTGATTCAAGGCTCGGCCTTGCATCACGCCACCGCGGAATTCAGTCTTCTTCGTGGCTTTCTGGAAATCTTGGTAAGCCCTGATAGCACCACCAATATCGTCTTTAACCAGCACGAAGGCTGAAGAACCAGCAAGAAATTCCGTCATTGCTTGCCACTCTTCTTCCCCGTCAACGGCACGGCGCATCAAGGTGTTTTTAGTAACCTTGCAAATGCTGCCTGTTGGACGCAAACGATTCCGCAAGTCAGTAATCTCAGCAACACTCAGCCCTTGATAGTCAATGACAATAGCTAGCTGAGACTCACTCAAATCTTGCTTGAGCTCAGCCACAACTTCCTGTTTGTTTTCCAGTGTTCTACCCATTCTTAAATCTCACCTCCTTAGTCGAGTAAATATAGCGATTTGCAATTGGGTGTAATACAAGTTTCCTCCCGCCTCCCTCCCCCTGCCTCCTTATCCAGGATTTGTGTATTTCACCAAGATGAAAACTGCAATAGTCTTTTGCTGTTGATTAACCCTCAATATCCGCTGAGCAGCTAAAACAAAACCCCGGAGACTATGCCGGGGTTGCACTTCGTATCTCCAAACCATGACACTCAAGCTTAATGCCAGTGGCAGGGCAGATACTCAGGGCATTTGACCTCGGCAGGATATTAAGTAATTAAGTAATTTACTCCTGCTGTCTTTGGTACAAGCCTTTGATTACAGCAATGGGACTAATCACATCTGCTGGTTAGTTTTAGGTTTAGTACTGCTCTTATATCTCTAAAATCTCCAATTAGGCAGCCTCACCAACTTTCATGTCCCGTAGGGCGCTGATATCAACCTCAATTGCTGGGCCCATGGTCGCAGATACGTATATACTACGCCAAAAACGACCTTTTGCTCCCGAAGGACGGTTGCGATCAATAGTTTCTTGCAAAGCCTTGAGATTAACTAACAAGTCTTCGGCAGGAAAGGATGCCTTGCCAAACAATACGTGTACGATACCAGTTCGATCTGCCCTAAATTCCCGTTTACCAGCCTTGACTTCTTGAATAGCTGCTTCCACATCAAAAGTTACTGTTCCTCCTTTGGGAGAGGGCATTAAACCCCTTGGTCCTAAAAGACGCCCTAGTTTTGCCACCTGCGGCATCATGTCTGGCGTGGCAATCAAGCGATCAAAATCCATCATTCCTTTTTGGATTTCTTCAATTAAATCTTCGCTGCCAACTACATCGGCACCAGCATTACTGGCTTCAGTAACCTTTTCCCCTCTAGCAATTACGGCAATGCGCACGGTTTGACCAGTCCCTTTGGGCAGTGCTACAGTTGTCCGCAACTGTTGATCTGTATATTTCGGGTCAATTCCCAAGCGGATATGCACTTCAGCTGATTCGGGAAATTTGGCTGTGGCTGTTTCTTTGAGGAGTTTCAGTGCCTCTAGGGGTTCGTAGGCTCGTTTTTCGACGTTCTTTTGCAGTTCCTGCAATCGACGTGAGATTTTTTTTACCATCTTAATAGTCTCCTGGGGTAGTTAGCGAAGCTTCAACTTCTCCCCCTCTAAGGTTTACTAATACAAAAGTACTAATCAGTAATTGCTACACCCATATTTTTAGCAGTACCTGCCACAATCTTCATTGCCGCCTCGATATCATTAGCATTAAGATCCGGCATCTTGGTTTGGGCGATTTCTTGAAGTTGGGCGCGAGTAATTGAACCGACTTTCTGTCTGTTAGGTTCGCTTGCCCCTTTGTCAATACCAGCCGCCTTTTTAATTAATACTGATGCTGGTGGAGTTTTGAGGACAAAGGTAAAACTACGATCCTCAAAAACCGAGATTTCTACTGGTATTACCATCCCAGCTTGCTCGGAGGTTTTGGCGTTGTACTCTTTGCAAAACGCCATAATATTCACCCCATGTTGACCTAATGCTGGACCAACTGGGGGAGCTGGGTTCGCTTTACCTGCCGGGAGAGCCAGTTTAATGATTGCAACGACTTTTTTTGCCATTTCTAGCTAGTTTTTTCAACCTGATTGAATTCCAATTCCACTGGCGTATCTCGCCCAAAAATAGAGAGTAAAGCTTTTAGCTTACTACGTTCAGGGCTAACTTCAATGACCTCTCCCTCGAAATCTTTAAACGGACCAGATAGAACCACAATTTTGTCACCTGTTGCCATGTCAACTTTGACAATTGGTTCTTGCTCCTGGGATTGCTTGAAGATTCTCTCTACTTCTCCTGGGCTCAACGGCATGGGCTTAACATGCCCTCGCCCCCGCCCATAGTGGCGTTTTTGTTCGGCACCAACGAAGTTAATCACATTGGGAGTGTTTTTGACAACCTGCCAGGCGTTATCGTCCATGACCATTTGGATTAAAACATAGCCTGGGAAGACTTTTTCTTCAGTGTGTTGCCGAGAACCATCTTTGCGAATCTTTACTGTTGGCGTCTGGGGAATTTGTACTCTTAAAATCCGATCAGCTACATCCAGGGTATGAATACGCTGTTCGAGATTAGCTTTGACCCGCTTTTCGCAGCCAGAAGCCACCTGAACCGCATACCAACGAGGTTTTGGTCTCTCCTCTAACTCTGGCTCACTATTGTATGGTTCATCTGCTGCAAAACTCATCAGAACACCTGCTTCGATAGCCATGCAAATAGGTTGTCAACCAAGTAAATTGTAGTTGCAGAAAGTATTACCATCAGTAATACAGCAGCTGATTCGCTAATTAACTGCTGCCGACTTGGCCAAACTACTTTGCTGAGTTCTTCTTTGGTTTCTTGAAGAAACTTTACTAAGTTAAACCCAGAGGCAGTTTCTTTATTCTCTGCTTCCGCTTTAGTTTTCTTTGCCACAACTTTTCAATTCTCCCATCTACTCAATTCCGGGAGGAGTCCCCCGTTATAGCAGTACGCGGTAAGCGAAGCCATGCCCTCAGGGTTATAGCCATACCCTGAGGGTCATTAATCTTCGATTTAAGTGCTACGAACACTGCTCCCCCAATGGAAAGATGAGGGCTTCAGGCTCGGGGATTCTGTAACTTCCTCTTAGTTTAGCCTTAGTTGAGAGCGCGCCCTGGAGGACTTGAACCCCCGACATCAGGTTTTGGAGACCTGCGTTCTACCAACTGAACTAAGAGCGCACGTTTTGTATTCGGCGGCAGGTTTGACCCCCTCACTTTATTCATCCTAACGCAATGAGGGCATTATTACCACACCGAAACTTAACTCCTCAAATTTAGCAACTACGGCGATAATCTTAACGATTACTGCGATCAAAACGCTGTTTAATACGAGTAGCTTTACCGACGCGATCGCGCAGGTAGTAAAGCTTAGCCCGACGCACTTTACCTCTACGAACTATTTTAATACTAGCAACTCGAGGGGAATGTAGTAAAAACACCCTCTCCACTCCAACCCCTTGGAAGACGCGACGCACGGTAATAGTTTCATTGATACCGCCGTTGCGCATGGCAATCACAGTACCTTCATAGGGCTGTACCCTTTCTTTGCCGCCTTCTCGAATACGCACCCCAACTTTAACGGTGTCACCAACGTAAATTGCGGGCAATTTTGATTTTAGTTGTTCCGCTTCAATGGAGCGGATAATTTCTTGACCCTTCATTGATTTTTTAAAATCCCAGCCTCCAATTATACCTCTATTAACGCCATCAAGTCTAGATTGTTTGACTAAAAATCGGCGGCAATTTCATCCCTAGTCAAGTGGGGAGGAAAGTTAGCCGCCGATTTGTTCATTATTGATAGTTCACGGTTCATTGGCCTATGAACTATGAGCCATGAACTATGAACCATGAACCATCTAGAACTTGAAGGTGGTACGGATTACTCCCACCCAAATTTCCTGGTTGTCGTCATTGTGATTGGGGTCAAAAATCACATAGGCACCTGGTGTAATTAGGATATTGTCGTTGAGGGGATATTTGTAAACAGCCTCTACGATGAAAGAGGTATCTTCGTCGTCATCTCCTCCGTCTAGATCAGTAACCTTAGGAGGCATACCACCAGCAAAAGCTAATACAGCACCTTCTTTCCCGAGATCACTGAAAGCTATGCGCCCTGCAAAGTTCCAAATATCAGCCTCATCGCCATCTGTGGCACCTGATTCAGATTCTGCTAGCAACAGACCACCCCAACCACCAATACTAATGGTTTCGGTTACTTTGAAGTCACCCTGTATCCCGAAGCGCCAGGCTGAGGTAGCATCACCGTCAAAGGGATCTTTTGCCAGAGGACTACCAGTACTACCCGAAAGATCAACTTCACCTCCTGGATAGTAGGAATAACCGGCGGCAAAACCTAAACTTAGAGCATCGAAGGGTTGAAAATTAACCTGACCAATGGCAGTGTACTCTCCGTTGAATATCCCATCTTTATCTGAGGGGCTGTTGCCGTCATCAACAAAGTAACCTAGATCAATACCCAGTGCCTCGCTTAAGTTGACGTTGACACCAACTCCCTGATTTGAACTGTTCCGGTAGATTGCAGGGTTGCGTCGATTAAAACGGCTCAGGAAACCTGTGCCACTACTTTGCAACAAGGGGTTGTGAGTATTTGCCACGTCGTTGAAATCAAAGCCATTGGCACCAACCCAGAACCTGAGTTTATCTCCAAAGGGGAAGCGGTAGGTGATGTCATTGATTGTTACATCGTTACCGCCAGTTGCCTCAAACCCCAAGCGAGCCGTTTCTGTACCGGTGGCTTCATCCAGCTCTGGGGTATTGCCAGCCTGTAGGCGGACTCTCAGACGGTCTTTACCAGTGAAGCTGGCATCAAAGTTGAGACGAACCCGGTCACTAAAGGTAATTTCGTCATCGGGATCGTCACGGTCATCTTCATCTAATCCCAGCTGATCAGCCCTGGAATCTCCAAAAGCGCCAGCTACAGCAAAGATCGCTTCTCCTCTGAGTTTAGTGGTTGTGGAGAACTGATGGTCTTCCAAAAATGCCACACGACCTTCTAGGTTATCTACCCTTGTACCTAGAGTAGCTAGCTCAGCTTCAAACTCAGCGATTAAACGCTCCAGAGTAGCTAATTCTTCGGGATCAATCCCAGCGCCGCCTTCAATTAGGCGTACAATCTGGTCTAAGCAGGCATTCAAACCAGCTGCAAATTCATAGCGGGTAGTGGGGCGGTTGCCACGATAGGTGCCATCAGGATATCCAGCAATACAGCCGTAGCGTTCAACTAAAGAGCGCAAAGCTTCATAGGCCCAGTCCCCAGGAGAAACGTCCCGCAGCTGAGAAACGTTAGTAACTTGGTCAAGGCTTTCTGTGCCTAGGACTTCTTGGTTGTAGAGATCAATTTGCTCTAACATCTCGGCAGACTCAGCAGTAGTCGTTTCAGTTGGTGCCTGCTGAGCCAATTCAAAACTAGGGCTGAATTCTACCGCAGCAGAAGTTCCCTCAACTTTTGCCTGAGGTAGGTTAGTTAAGTAATTAACACCAGTTTCTCTCGATGCTGTTGCTTCGCTAGTTGTGGTATTTGCCGTTTGCTCGGGAACTCCACCAGAAGCATAGGCGCTGCTAGCAACTAGTAAAGAAGCGCCCAGAAGAGCCGGACTGACTTTTAGGGTATT
The DNA here is from genome assembly GCA_010692425.1 of Symploca sp. SIO3C6. GTDB lineage: Bacteria > Cyanobacteriota > Cyanobacteriia > Cyanobacteriales > Coleofasciculaceae > SIO3C6. Next base: position 254,601 of record JAAHHJ010000006.1, read on the forward strand.
CCAGAAAATTTTTGACATCATCCTTGATAATCCTCACACCTGAGCGAATCTGATACAACGTGCCAAGTCTGTCTAATCAGCAAAAGTGTTCCCGATCTGGTTAAAGTCTATAGGAGTACACTCTTGACTCAGTGATACCATCTTTAATCAATCCTACAACTTAAACTTTTGAAAAGACACCCAGCTTGACAAAATTTAAGTAGTGAAGTATGAGATGGTAGTAAATTTATCGTGGTAATTTTATCGGAATTAATATGGTTCAAATACCCCACCGTCACTTGCGGTGTATAAAATTGGTTGGGGTTAAATCCCTATCGAGATTTCCGCGAGGGCAGGAGCGACCATAATCCTTAAGGTTTGGTCGTAGGGGAATTGCGGCCAGGGTGTGGCGCACCTATACTGATTTACCGGGGGAGAACGTCACTTCTACACTCCGCCCCCTACAATGAAGGAAGATTCTTGCCTAGAAGGACGGGGCTTGAAAGCCTTTATTTTTAGTTAATTACTATAGCCAGTAACAATGTAGGTTACTCTTTTACCAATATTGGTAGCATGGTCAGCCATCCTTTCGAGGTGTCTAATTGCCAAGCCTAGCAGTAGAATTGGCTCAACCACCCCTTCAAAATCTCGCTCTTGGGCAAGAGTTTGGTAAACTCTGTCATAAGCTGAATCTACTTGGTCATCAAGTAGGTTGATGTTGCAGCCAGCGTTGGCATCAAGGTCTCCTAGTGCTGATAAACTTGCCGCTAACATCGCTTGGGCTTGATTAGACATTACCTCAATCTCGGGCAAGCAAACATGGGGCTGGTAGGGGAAAAGTTTGACGGCAATCTCAGCCAAGTCTTCTGCATAATCACCAATGCGCTCTAAGTCTCGCACTAGTTGTAAAAAGGCACTGATGACGCGCAGATCTTGAGCTGCCGGCGTTTGCAGAGCTAGTAGTGTGGTGCATTCTAATTCAATTTTACGATAGTAGCGGTCTATTTTTTCATCTAGTAAAACTATCTCATGGGCTGTCTCTAGCTTGCGTTCAAACAAGGCTTGGTGGCTCAGACGAAATGAGCTTTCTACCAAGGCTCCCATGCGCAGTACATTTTGCTCTAAGCGCCTGAGTAAGCGTTGGAAGTGGGTAAGTTCTGAGTTACTCCGAGGAAAATACAGTTTCACCTCACCTACACCAGTACTAAGTGTTTGATCTCTAACGATAACAAATGTAAGTAAAATATTGGTTAATTTTTGCAGTAAGGGAGTTTAATTTGCAACCAAGCACCTCCAGTTTGCGGGTGGTTTCTGGCAATGATTTCGCCGTTGTGAGCCTGAATAATCTGTTGCACAATTGACAGGCCTAGACCACTGCCGCTACTGCTTCGGGTATTTTTTAGATCCTTAAGGGCATTGTTGGGCTGTTGCCGCGAAGTGTCTCCACGATAGAGTCGCTCGAAAACATAGGGTAGGTCTGAGCCGGAGAAACCATCACCTGAATCAATGATATCAATTTGAATGCTAGTGTAATCGCTGGTAATTTTCTTTTCTCTATAAAGCTGAGTTTCTCCAGCAGATGTGTTTTGGTTTTGATTGTTGCTAGCAGCTTCAGGTAAAGATTTGAGATTATCTCTCAACAGTTGAATTACCTCAACCCTAATTTCTGAGCAGGGTGGGCTATGCTTGATACTGTTATCAAATAAATTGAGAAAAACTTGAGTAAGGCGGGTCTCATCTGCATTAACCCAAATAATTTCTGGTTCGCAATAGACAAGAGATATTTGTTTGGAGTGCGCTAGGGGTTCTAAAGTTTGCCAAGCTGACTTAATTAGATAATCTAGGGTTATGGTTTTAGCTCTGATCACGTTGCTGGGGTCTTGCTCCATCTGGGTTAACTCCAGCCACTCTGCCACTAGATTAGCAAGTCGGTCAGTTTCTAAGATCATGCGCTCACACCATTGTTTTGATGTAGGTTCGAGACGCTCCTGCAAGGCTTCAAGTACTAAGCGTATTGAGGTTAGGGGAGTTCTGAGTTCGTGGGCTAAATCAGAAACCCAACGATTGCGAGCTGCTGTAACTTCCACCAGCGGTTGCAGATTCTCTATAAAAATAGCTACTTGATTTTCTCCAACAGGAAAAGAAGATGCCTTCAAGCTTAGTGATTGTCTGGCGGCAATTGCCGCCCCCTCACTGTAGACAGGATAAAATACCCACTGGCGTTGGCAAGGCTGCTGTTTAAGGTGGGTTTGCTCAACTAGACGATCAAGTTCGTAGGAACGCACTACCTCCAACAGCAAACGCAATTTACCCTGCTCCCAGCCCTGAATATTTAATAACTGCTGTGCCTGTTGATTACACCAGAGCAATTGATGTTCTGCGTCTACAAGCAAGTACCCCAATGGCATTTCCTTGAGTAACTGTTGCTGGCTTTGCAGTTCTAACTTTTGGGCTTGGCTTTGCCGAATCAGTTGACTGAATTTCCGTTGCAAGCGAATCATCACTGGCATGGAAACCACGCCGTCATCATCAGGTAACGAACCCAAGAGCTTCTTCAACTGGCGATGCCATTGGCGCTGTTGCCAGAGCCAAAAACTAATACCTAGAGCTAGACCTATTAAAAATGCTAGGAGGGTCATTCACTAGAAAGTAAGCGAGTTGAAGATTAGCAAGTCGTAATTTGATAAATGCTAACACCTCAACTTTATCTTGACTTTCTAATTGCTAACCCCCATTCTTTACCCAAATCGGTAACCAAAACCTCTAACTGTAATTAGGTATTCTGGCTGACTAGGGTCTTGCTCAAGTTTTTCCCGTAGCCAGCGAATATGAACATCTACTGTTTTGGTATCTCCCAAAAAATCTGGTCCCCACACCCTGTCAATTAACTGTTCCCTAGACCAAACCCGGCGAGGATGACTGATAAATAATTCTAAAAGCCGAAATTCTTTGGGAGAAAGACTTACCTCCTTGCCTCGGACAGTGACGCGGCACTCTTGGGGATAGAGAGTAATATCCCGTGCTTGCAAAACCGAACTTTGGGGCAAACTGCAAAAACGCTGACGACGCAATAGGGCACGGCAGCGGGCAATTAGCTCCCGCATACTGAAAGGCTTAGTGATGTAGTCATCAGCACCTACTTCTAAGCCTAAAACGCGATCAGTTTCCGAACTTTTGGCACTGACGATTAAAATTGGGACGTGATTAGCCTGATAGCGTAACAGACGACACAGATCTAAGCCATTAATCTGCGGCAGCATTAAATCAAGGATCAGCAGGCTATAGGGGAATTCTACTTCGGGAAGTTCTGCTTCTTGAAGAAGACTCAGAGCCGTGCGTCCATCTCCAGCAGTTACCACTTCATAGCCTTCCCCCTCAAGGGCTAAGACAAGCATTTCCCGAATCAAATCTTCGTCTTCCACAACTAGAACGCGCGTCGCTTGTGCTAGTTCTGGGTTGGAATGACTCTTTGGTCTATCGAGAGAAAGCATAAAAATCTAAGAAACCAATTATTTAAGGTTCTATGCCCAGGTATACAACAAAAATACCTCCTTGGACGGAGAAAAAAAATCTTAAGGGTATATCTCATGTTAAAACTTTTCCCCAGCTTACATCAAAACTTTTTGAAGATTGAGTAGGTTTTTCTTGACTAGCCCGGATATATTAAACGTTTTAAATTTTGTCGAACTATTGTAATACTTGTCATACAATGGTATGACAGATAAGGGGCTTCCAATAATCATCTGCAGCAGTATGGTAGCTGCCATCTTGATCGCTGCATCTGTATCTACGAATTGAGTGCGTTTGGGTCATCTACCATTTGTGGCTTCAATTTAATCAGGCAGGCGAATTCTGTTGGTAGTTGAAGCAACGAGTTCAGATGGACATTGTCTATTATGGAAACTATCGACTTATCACAATACCAGTGTAGTGCGCCCCTAGTTTTCTAAAACACTGTCTAGTCTGTACACATTTGTACACTGCCTAATCAGCAGGAACAAATATCCATTGACCCGAGACTAAGTGATAATGCTGCTACATTTAAGTACCTGGAAAGAAGTTGAGGCATACTTGGAGCGATCGCAAGGGATCATTTTGCCCATCGGCTCAACTGAACAACACGGACCGACAGGATTAATTGGTACGGATGCCATTTGTGCCCAATCAAGTGCCCAAGGAGTTGGTGAAGTTACCGGAGCTCTAGTTGCTCCCACCATCAATGTGGGCATGGCACTACACCATACAGAATTTCCCGGAACAATCAGTTTAAAGCCAAGCACCTTAATTAAGTTGATTCGAGACTATCTCACCTGTTTGGCTAAGGCTGGCTTTACCAAATTTTTCTTTATCAATGGTCATGGTGGCAACATTGCTACGTTGAATGCAGCTTTTTCTGAAACTTACGCTCACCTAGCTGATCTCAACTTACCCAATGCCTCACTGGTAAAGTGTTGTCTTGCCAACTGGTTCTCTTGTAAGGGGGTTAATCGTTTGGCGAAAGAGTTATATGGCGATCAAGGGGGCTATCATGCCAACCCAACGGAAGTAGCATTCACTCAATATGTTTGTCCCGAGATTGTTAAGCACGTACCTTTGGAAGTCAAAGTTTGTTCTGACTTTAGAATATATAGCGCAATTGACTTTCGAGAGCGCTACCCTGACGGTCGCATGGGTTCAAATCCAGCCTTGGCAACACCAGAGCACGGTAAACAATTTTATGAGTTGGCTGTTAAGGAACTGAGTAAATCCTATTTAGAGTTTTTAGGCTGTTCCTGATCACAACTGATACAGACTGATTCAAGCCAATCTTAGTTTTTTCTGTTTAAGAAACTCAACTGTTATGACTATTACGACTACTCACGTTTTGAGCTCACCTGTTAATTTGAGGCAGCGTACCTTCAGCCGTCGCGACTCGATCCCCCTGCAACCGGATGGTTTATGGCAAATTGCCAGGGGTGTAGTCAGAACTGTAACCTGGAATCCTGAAGGAACATTAACTACCCTGGGATATTGGGGTCCAGGAGATGTAGTAGGTCAACCACTATCTCGTATTCAGCCTTATCAAATTGAGTGTTTGACCAGTGTAGAAGTTAACTACATTCCTTCTAATCAGTGCCACCAGGTTTTTGATGCCATCTTATTGCATGTTCAGCAGGCAGAAGAAATACTGAATATTATTCGCTATGAACGCATGCCTAACCGCTTGCAGCAACTTTTGATTTGGTTAGCCAAAAAGTTTGGTCGTTCAGTTAGCAGTGGACAGTTAATAGACCTACGATTAACCCATCAAGGACTTGCCGAGGCAATTGGCACTAGGAGAGTGACAGTAACACGCTTGCTTAATCAGTTTGAAAGAGAAGGCATTATTGTTCGACCAAGGCGCAATTTTATTGTTCTGTGTCATTCGTTGATGCTTGTTAAGTAGAGAAATTGGAGGCCTTGGCGGTTAAGCTTCGGTGATTTCCGAGAACTCCTGCTCAGCTAAATGCTGACGTAGTCCTCCGGGCAAAGCAGCAATAATCGCATCGAGGACTCTCGATACCTGGACAATTTCTAAACCCAATTCAGGTAAGGTTTGACCTTTGGGAATAATTGCTCGCTTGAAACCTAGCTTCGCAGCTTCTTTCAGGCGTAGTTCCATCTGAGAAACCAGTCGCACTTGTCCCCCTAAACCCACTTCTCCAATTAAAACTGTGCGGGGGTCAACAACGCGATCACGAAAGGAAGCAACTACAGCGATTGCCATGCCTAAGTCAGCGGCTGGTTCCTCAACCCCTAACCCCCCAGAAGTGGCTACATAAGCATCTAACTTGGAAAGGGGAATTCCTACTCGTTTTTCAAGAACAGCCAGGATTTGTTGCAAGCGATTGTAATCGACGCCAGTAGTCGAACGCCGGGGTGAACCATAACTGGCAGGAGAAACTAAAGCTTGCAACTCTACCAAGAGGGGACGAGTTCCTTCACAAGCAACGACGGTAGCAGTACCAGGGCTCATTTCATCCCGATTGCCTAAAAACAGTTCCGAAGGATTAACGACTTCCTGTAAGCCTTTATCTACCATCTCAAAAATACCGATTTCGTGAGTGGCACCAAAGCGATTTTTCACTGAACGTAACAGTCGATGGGAAGCAAAGCGATCGCCCTCAAAATAGAGGACTGTATCTACTAGGTGTTCGAGTACCCTTGGCCCAGCGATCGCTCCTTCTTTGGTCACATGTCCTACAATTAACAGAGTAATATTTGCTCGCTTGGCGACCTGCATTAGTGCTGAGGTACACTCCCGCACCTGTGCTACCGAACCAGGAGCAGAAGTTAAGGCGGCAAAATACAAAGTCTGGATACTGTCAATTACTGCCACCTGGGGTTTTAGGGATTCTAATTCTCGCAAAACCTCTTCCAAGTCCGTCTCTGGCAGTACATAAAGACTTCCTTTTGCTTCAGCTTGCTGTTGAGGTTGGTGGCGTTTTTTTGATTTTGATTTTGAGGAGGTTGAATGCTTCTTAGAATTACTCTTTTCTGATTCTGACTCCACAGCTACTTCACCAACGCCAAGGCGAGAGGCTCGCAGTTTCACCTGTTGCCCTGATTCCTCGGCACAGACGTATAGTATGCGGTGTATGGTTGCCAATTGATTGGCAACTTGCAGTAGCAGGGTTGATTTACCAATACCAGGATCGCCGCCAATCAATACCAAAGAGCCAGGGACAATACCACCTCCAAGTACTCGGTCTAGTTCACCATAGCCTGAAGCAAACCGCATCTGGACTTGGTCAGAAATTTCTGAGAACTTGAGGGATGATCTTGGTTGTGCTGGTCCTTGATTTTCTGAGTGTTCGTGGGAGTATGTCTTAGATTGCCAACCGCCACGACCAAGATTGAGGGAGGATGGGGGCACCACCTCTTCCAAAGAGTTGTATGTACCGCAGGAGGAACATTTGCCAAACCATTGTGAGAACTCTGCCCCGCATGCATTACAAACATATAGGGATTTAGGCTTCGGCATTCTGAATCTAGAAATGAAAAAATACTATTAAAAACTATTCAAAAAATTTCGTTTTTTAAACAAAAGTTAAGAAAAACCTCAAAGAATGCCAAAAGCAGTGGTAAACGCTTAAAAAAGCTTCTTATAACGTTATATTCTATAGGTAAGATACTGATAAATTAACAATTCACTAAGTAGATTTCAGGAGTATTGAGTAACTTGGAAAATCATAAGGAGAAAATCCTCGTTGTTGATGATGAAGCGAGTATCCGCCGCATCTTAGAAACCCGCCTTTCGATGATCGGCTACGATGTCGTCACCGCTGCCGATGGCGAAGAAGCCCTAGATACTTTTCGCAATAGTGAACCTGATTTGGTAGTTTTAGATGTAATGATGCCTAAGCTTGATGGCTACGGCGTCTGTCAGGAATTGCGCAAAGAATCTGATATTCCTATCATAATGCTAACTGCTTTAGGTGATGTTGCCGATCGAATTACGGGTCTAGAATTAGGAGCTGATGACTATGTAGTCAAGCCTTTTTCTCCTAAGGAGTTGGAAGCTCGAATTCGTTCGGTGCTGCGAAGGGTTGATAAAGTCGGGGCTTCTGGTATACCTAGTTCTGGTGTTATTCACGTCGCTAATATCAAAATTGACACCAACAAACGTCAGGTTTATAAGGGGGATGAGCGTATCCGACTCACAGGCATGGAGTTTAGTCTGCTGGAGTTGCTCGTGAGCCGCTCTGGTGAACCCTTTTCTCGTTCTGAGATTTTGCAAGAGGTATGGGGATATACACCAGAGCGTCACGTCGATACGCGTGTTGTTGATGTTCATATCTCCAGGCTACGGGCAAAACTGGAAGATGATCCTAGTAATCCTGAGTTGATTCTCACCGCCAGGGGCACTGGCTATCTATTTCAACGCATTATCGAGCCTGGAGAGGAATAATCTCAACTAGCTCTTGAGCCTGTTATTCAGCAAGTTGCTCTCTTGGGTAAGCTAGTGTGCATTTTAAGCTTATATTTTCTGATTGCATCAGAATTGTCCAAACCTTCTCTCCCACTCTCCCTCCCCCACTTTCCCCCTCTTATTGAAGATAAAAATTGAATGCGTCAGAGCCTATTAATTTCCTCTGTGTCGAGGCAGGGGGATTCCTATGAGGGAAATTGAATATTAAGAATTAAGAATATATTCTTGACAAAGATAAATATGTTTATCAATTATTTCTTCATGATTAAGTATGGCAAAAACTGATCAAAACTATTTACTGCGGCAGCTGCCATTGGTAGTTGGGGGATTAGGGGGGTTGCTGCTACTAATTAATCGTTTACTGACGCCCCAACTGACAGATTATCAGGCACGTTCAGACGCACTGGGAGTACTTTTGAGTGCGATATTGATTTTAACTGGTTTATTATGGCAACAGGTGCAACCGCGCACCCCTGAGGTTGTGGATTTGATGGGTCAACAGGGTTTTGAGTTCTCTGATGGTCTAGATGATGAACTCAAGACAGAATTAGCATGGGCATCCCATCTACTACTAACAAATACCGCAACGCGATCACTTGTGGTTTGGTATCAGGGTAAAGTACTCTTGCGTCGGGGTATCTTGGGGGTAAATTCCCAAGTCAAGCCAGGGGCAATTTTGAGTAGAGTTATGGAAAAGCAAAAACCTGTTTATCTGGTTGCTTTGGGGCTCTATCCAGGCAAAATTGAGTTTGATTATCTACCAGAAAATACCCAGGGTGTAATCTGTCAACCCCTAGGCAACCAGGGAGTGTTAATTTTGGGAGCTAATGCCCCCCGCAGTTACACCAAACAAGACGAAAATTGGATTGAGGGGATTGCTGATAAATTAGCCAATACTCTCAGTCGCTATGAGCTTGAATGTTGTTGATCTAATGCTTTCTGATAAGTTTCGTCGCCAGTTGTCTCAAGAAGCCGAACAATGGCGAAGAGAGGGATTAATTGATGATTATATCTATGAAAAATTAGCCCAACGCTATCAGTTTATAGAGTTAGAAACGTTTATAAGTAACCGATTTATCCTAATTTTATTAGGCTTGGGCAGTGTACTTTTGGGCTTGGGAACTATTACCTTTGTGCAAGCCAATTGGCAAAATTTGCCTCGGGGCTTAAAAGTGACACTGCTCTTGAGTTTATTCATTGGTATTAATACGATTGGTTTTTATCTATGGCGACGTCAAACAAACCTATGGCAGCGCCGTTTGGGGAAGGCGTTATTATTTTTAGGGGCGCTGGTTTTAGGGGCGAATATGGCTGTTATCTCCCAAATGTTTTACCAGAATGAGCAGCTATATCAGTGGTATCTAGTCTGGGGATTGGGTGTCTTGGTAATGGCTTATAGCCTGCGGTTGACTTGGCTGGGAATACTCTCAGTCCTATTGATAGGGTTAGGGTATGTATATGGGTCCCAACAGCAAACATTTGTTACCATCGCAAAGCTGTCTTGGTTGCAGTTAATATTGCAGTATATGCCTGTGCTAGCGGGTTTAGCTTTTGTGCCACTGGCTTACTGGTGCCGCTCAAGATGGATTTTTCGTTTAGGCGCGATCACAGTAGTTTATTCTTTAGAAGCTAACTTGATTGGGCTGAATTTATTTGCTTCCCAAGCTTGGATTGCTTCTATCGCCTGTGCCTTACCGCCAGCTCTGTTATGGGCTTATCGGGATTCTCTGTGGAAAATTCAACCTAATTTTCAGTTATTTACTAGCACGGCTAGCACTCTGGCAATTACTTTCCTGGGACTCCAATTTTATCTATTATCTTTTTACTGGTGGTGGAATAGTTCACTGTCAACAGCACCCTTAATTGAGGAAGCATCACCACTATTTTTGTCTACGTTGAGCAATGTTCTAATTTTAGGTGGTTTAACTATCTGGGCTTGGCTGCGACTACTGCGGCAAACCGACCTAACAACTACTGTCGTAGCTGGTATGATTGCTATTGGTGCCTTAATTCCCTATTGGCACTTGAGTATCACTAATCTACCAATCGCTGCAGTAGTCATCTATAACCTGCTACTATTTATATTAGCAGTTGGTATAGTTCGCAAAGGTTTAGTGCGGAGAGAGCGACGCTTGTTCTGGGGTGGTATGGCACTGCTAATTATGCAAATTTTTACTAGGATAATCGAGTACAATACCGATTTACTATTCAAATCATTGGTATTTTTCCTATGTGGTTTTGGTGTGGTAGCAGCGGGGCTTTGGTTTGAGCGGAATCTGAGAAGCTTTTAAGTAATAAGTAATAAGTAATAAGTAATAAGTAATAAGTAATAAGAGGCGGTCAGAACATTTATTGTTGGCTATTTAATAAGCAAATTTATTTGTAATAAGCATTTAGATAATCGATATAACATAACTTTAAAACTACGGTTTTCAATGAATTCTCAATCTAAGACTAATCATACTAACAATTCTCTGTCTATCTGGCGATTCTGGATACCTCTTTGGTTTCAAACTGCAATCATTATTAGTGTTCCAGCCCAAGCTCTACATACCATGATTTTTGGCAAAACTGTTATTCTCCAAACAGTGCCAGTATCTCCTCATGACTCTCTAGAGGGTTATGCCCAGATGTTAAGATATGACATTTCTAAGCAGGAAAATTTGCGGCAGCTTAAAGGATGGGAGCAATTACCCAAGCAACAAATTAATCAACATGATGGTAGTAAATTAACCTTAATCAAGCCTGGTACGCGGTTTTATGTAATTTTGGCAGCACCAGTGAAAAGTTCCTCAACTGAATTGCCATCAGCTTGGTTTCCAGTTGCCCTAAGTATGGAAATTCCTTCTCAATTAATAGCAAATCAGGTGGCAATTAAAGGTTTAGCTCAAAAGCGCTTCATCGATTACAACTTGGAAAACTATTTCATGAGTGAACAGCAATGGCAGGAAATTGATGTTGAACTTAGACAGGCAATGTCAGCTCAACCCAACCAACTGCAAGCCCAGCCACCAATTGTAATGGAAATCAAAGTAAATTCGAGAGGTAATGCAATACCTGTAAGTATTAGAGCACTGGTTGGCAAAGCTAAACAACAGCAGATTCGTACTTATCGTTTGTGATACTAAGTTTTCAGGAGAGTATCGGTAAAGAATGCTATATTAAGTAATAAGCAATAAGTAATAAGTAATAAGTAATAAGTAATAAGTAATAAGTAAGAGGAAATTTTTTAATGGTCAATGGAAAACTTTATTGACAGGATTATTACCCTGTTTCCGCTCCGAAGATAGTTTTTAAAAACAAAAACACTTATTACTTATTACTTAAAGTATTTAGGTAATCGCACTCAGAAGAATCAGTTATAAAACTGTTGATTAATGAAACTATTAAACGTCAGTTTCAAATATCGCCAGTCTTAGCCTATCTGCTGATTCTTCTATTTCTACCAAAGACTCAAGACTGGCAACTACACTCTTGTCAATGCCTAAAATTTGCGCTGCTCGGGCAACAGCTGCTTTTTCTTTATCGTGGTACACTCCATCAGCGCGGCTCATCTTGATGGCTTGATACAACATGCAACGGCGGAAATTCAGAGGAAAATCGTAATGAATACCACTTAATAGCTGTTCGATGTCAGCATTTTTTCCATCGAATTTTATGATATTTTCTTCTATGAGATCAGATGGCGCTCCGAGTAGTTTTTGTTCTTCAACAAACCAATCTATTTCTTTCTGTGCTGCCTCTCCATCAGCACTAGCAATAGCAACTACTGCTTTGATATAGTTACTTGCGACATTAGTGTCAATAGGTGCAGTGAGGTTATATTTCTTCTTACCATATGAGCTTGCTGTCAAATTTGTTGCAGTGGCCATCATTCTTACCCTGTATACTTCGCTCATAATTGTACGAGAAAATTGTATTTTTTTGACATAAGAATAAATTATCGATTTTAAAAATTCATTCCTTCTGGCTTATTTTCCAGATCATGGTTCTTTTTACTTTCCTCTCCTACTTTGGCATTACCAGCTTTAGCATTACGTTTGAGACGCAAGCTTACCCAAATCATCTGCTTGAGAGGTTCAGGTACTTCTGGGTGTAAGCCCTCCGAGATTTCTTCAAAGGTTTTGATTGAGCCTGGATAAACAAAAACTAACCATCCTGCTTTGACAAGGCAAGCGTTCAAAGCCGACTCTTCAAAAAAATAGTTTGTACTTAGGTATTTTTTTTCCTGAAGAGACTCCTTTTTCTGCTTATCTTGGTCTTTTATTTGTTTAACTCGATTGAGATATGCCTGGACAAATGAGTTTACTGACTTTTGAAAGGATTGATTCTGTTGATAAAGATACTGAATTTCCTCGTAATAAATCTCAAATTCTAATTGCTTCTCAATTTGCGAAGTCTTCTTGAACTCAAACCGACAGCTTCCAGAGTATTTCTCAAACAAGAAAAGGTTTTCATTGATAAATTTCTCTCCAGTGCAAATTGCCTGATACCGGGCTTCGTCTCCTTTAAGTCCATCTCTAACTTCAATCGTCAGTCGGTATATACTATCACAAACTAGTACTAGGCAAGTTTGAAAGTTTTCGCTAATCCATTTGATGCAAGCTTCGAGACGCTTATTGTCGGCAAAATTATTACTTCCTAGACTAATGCCAAAAACACAGTTTTGATACTCAGATATTGAGCTACGTAAACGACCAGGAAAAACATTAGCCATACTAGCCTTGTACCCGTAAATTTGGGGGATATTGGCAGTATATTTAGTCAAGTATAAGTCACGTCTTTTGATATCAATTGCTTTGTTAATTCTAGATCTAAGCAACTTCAATCGCTCTAGAGAAAGATGATTCCAATCAAAGTTTTCGATAATCGTTTCTTCGTCCATGGAGTTGCTGATCACTTTAGCAAAATCATCCCACTAATTTATTATTTCGAGTCCTAAGCTAAAACACATTTAGTTTCCATAAACTTGCAATCATCTGTTTCTTGTGGGATAGCTGTGGGATAGGCGTCTCGCCCGTCATTTAGCCTCATCTCGTATTACCCTTCCAAAATATGCCAGTTAAACGTGGAAAAGCTTAATCAATCCAAACGCCAGTTAAAAGGCAGACGTGCATATACATTCCTGGGATCATTCATTCCTTTCAGAATCGCCAAATTATCTTGTAGCTTCTGAAACTCTCGATTCAAGGACTCAGGTAGTTGATCTTTGCCAAAACTTTTTTGACCAGTTAGACTCTCTACAATCCTCTCCTCCAGACTACGAACCTCTGGATACTCTTGCACTTTCCAATCACTGCCTAACTCCGCTTGCTTAGCAGCATAAGCAATAGCATCATCTAATCCTCCGATTTCATCAACTAAACCTAGCTCTTTAGCATCTATACCAGACCAAACCCTTCCCTGGGCAATTTCTGCAACTTTTGGTTTAGGCAGTTTCCTCGATTCTGCCACCTTATCGAGAAACTGATTATAAGTCTGATTAACCATTTTCTGGTACACTGCCAGCTCTTGCTCAGTTTTCGGACGATTAATACTACTAATATCGGCAAAATTACCAGTTTTAACTATATCCCAGGTAATACCATTCTCGTTAGCCAATTCTTGAAGATTAGGTAACAAACCAAAAACACCAATCGAACCAGTAACTGTATTCGGCTGTGCAAAAATGCGGTCACTGTAGGTAGAAATCCAATAACCGCCAGAGGCTGCCACATTGCCCATAGAAACAATTACAGGCTTCTGTTTACGAGTGAGTCGCACTTCCCTCTGAATTACTTCAGAAGCGGTAGCACTACCGCCAGGGCTATTAACTCGCAATACCACTGCCTTGACATTCTTATCAAGTCGCAACTGCCTAATTTGTCTAGCAAAACGTTCACCACCTACCTGCTGAACATTACCTTGACCATTAACAATTTCACCTTCAGCATAAACCAAAGCAATTTTATTATTAGAAGTACTTTGTTTAGAATCTTGGCTAGCAACTTTGGCGTAGGTGTTAAGAGAAATTTGCCGGAAAGATTTATCCTCCTTGCTATCACCAGTTAATTTTTTGAGTTGGGCAACTACCTCATCAAAATAGGCAACTTTATCCACTAAGCCCCGCTGACGTGCATCTGCAGCCATCAATATTCCTTGGGAATCAGCAATTGCCTGTAGCTGCTGTGAATTCATCTGGCGACTTTTGCCAACTTTCGCCAGTAGTTCACCCCAAACATCGCTAAGTAATTGTTGAATTTGTTCCCTACTTTCTGGACTTAACTGCTGGAGAATAAAAGGTTCAACCGCCGACTTGTATTTCCCCACCCTGACAATCTGAACACCAATGCCCAATTTCTCCAGTGCTTCCTTGAAAAAGATTTGTTCAGAGGCAAAACCATTAAACTCCATCACCCCCATTGGGTTGAGAACAATTTCATTACTGGTAGATCCCAGATAGTATTCTTTTTCTCCTAAAGTGACATCATAGAAGATGATTGGTTTGTCAGCAGCTCGGAAACGTTCAAGTGCACTTCTAACTTCTGTTAGTGTTGCCCAGCCCGTGTTATTGCCAGCGACAGTACGAGAACCGTCTAGGTAGAGAGCTTGAATGCGTTTGTCTTGACGTGCTGCCTCAAGAGTATCGAGGACTGCGCGCAAGGTAATACTGTTAGCTTCCTCGCCCGATATCGCCTCTGTAAGTGCTTCGCTGGTAGTTGAAACTGGATCATTATCAGTAATATTTACAGATAAATCAAAAACCAGCACTGATTTATCTTGAACTTGTGGGCCAGTATCTCTTGAAGCTAAGGCAATTATTAATAGCAGTAGTCCAGTAGTACCTAAACCCAAAAATATAATTAGACTGAATAGGCTTCCAATCAGACTGGCAAAGGTTTGCTTGAGAAATTGACGCATTTGGAGTCAAAAATAGGGGGTGTGGAATTTTGTTCTTGATTGATGGAAGGGAAGAAAGTTGTAAGTTAATAGCTTGAAGTTTAGTCTGTCTCGATTTTGATGATTAAATCACGTGTTAGGTGTTAGTTGAAAGAACATCCAACACCTTATTATTAAATCTTCCAGCCGAGAATTTCTAACAAAAAACTTTCAATTTGCAACTTTCTTACCCTCAAGCTTGGGCTCAACGAATGATACCTTTATCCTTATCCTAACTTCTGCAAAGCGTGAGATTGCTTTAGTTTAGAAAGACTAGCATTACCAGTGCAGAATAAAACCGTGGTGATTTCTGCTATCAGTAGCTGCGCCAAGGCATCAACTGCTTCTACTGACTCAGCTGCCGCTTGTAGAAACGGCCATGCTAAACCTGAAATGTCAGCTCCTAGGGCAATAGCCTTAGCAACATCCAAGCCATTACGCAACCCCCCAGAAGCAATCAAGGGAATATCTGGAGCTACTTCTCGAATACTGGTGATACATTCAGCAGTTGGTAGCCCCCACTCAGCAAAAGTTAGCCCCAAGCGACGCTGATTAGGATTTAATGCCCGTTGGCTTTCAACTTTAGCCCAAGAGGTACCACCAGCACCAGCGACATCAATTGCTCTCACCCCAGCCTCAATCAATTTCTGCGCCATTTCTGCAGAGATGCCATTACCGACTTCTTTGACAATTACTGGTACTGGCAACTTTGAACATACAAAGTGTATTTTGTCAAGCAATCCTCGGAAATTAGTATCACCTTTAGGCTGAACACACTCTTGCAAGGGATTGATTTTAGTCCTCTACAACTCACTCTATTTTAGACTAGTTGGCTTGACTTTTGTTACCATAATTTAGCCCTTCGAGTTTCTACATTTTGATCAGGTTTTAGCAGGTTTTGGGCTATTAGCAACTACCTCATCAGCAGGCAATTCATAAATTGGAATAGGGATTGTTGACAACGGATTTCCTCTGGATTTGGATCTCGGTAGCCCTCATTATCTTCAATATCTTGGTCAATAGTGATTACAGCTTTATTTAAGGCAGTTTTGACATCTAGCCCACTGCGAATGTCAGCAAAGGCTTGCTGAAAGGCTGAGGTAATTACTGGATAAGCTGGAGTTTGAGGGCGTGGTACACTCTGTCCTGCCGAAAGTTGGGATGAGAATAGTTGTAGTGGAGCACCTTCACCATAAAGTTTAGAGCGAGCGATCGCACTTTGAGTAGCTGGCACAGCCCCATTTGCATTACTCATTGCCAGCACTTGCTCGGTTTGCAATAGGAATTCCAAAAAGCGCATTGCTGCTTGCGGATTTTTACAATTGGTGGTGATACCCCAGTTCCAAGAACCTTGACCAGTTTTGGAATTTTTGCCAAAGTTAGGTAGGGGCAATACTACTAAATCATCGCCAGCAGCTTCAAGATAGTTCTGATAGTTCCAATGACCTCCCCAAGACAGAGCTACCCTTTTTTCAGTGAAGGCAGAGTCATCGGTATTGGGATCTACATAACCCTGTTCCAACCAAGATTGCAACTGTTCCATTACCGCTACTGCTTGCTCATTGTTGAGTATGCCCTCAGCTGAGGTATAATCACTGCGATTAATTAAATCTCCGCCTGCTGATTGGATTATAGGTGAAAAGGCATAGGTAAACCACTCTCCTCGATAGTTTAGCTTGAGGTCAAGAACTTGACGATCTTTGGGGTCTTTTTCAGCCAGGGCAGCGAGGATTTGGTTAAATTCTTGACTTGTCCAAGCATCCTCATAACTTGTGGGAATACGCACCCCAGCTGCTTGCAATTGGCTGCGATATCCGTACATACCGAGCCCAGAATCGAAGGTACCTACTGAATAGAGACGCTCCTGTTTATATATTCCCTGCTGAATCAAAGAAGGTAGCAGTTCCTGTTGGACTTCCTGTGAGAGTAAATTATCTATGGGGATAAGTTTTCTCTGCCAAACATAATTGTAGACAAAAGGGCCATCAAATTCCAGAACATCCGGTAAATCCCCCGAGAGTGACGCTGCTTGAATTTGAGCATTGTAGGAACCTTCAGGAATGAAGGTGAATTCAACTTTAATCTCATCTTGAGAAGCGTTAAACTGTTGTACCTGCTTGGTAATAATTTGACGCTCATCCTGTGTACCAGCGTGAACCCAAACTCGGATTGTTCCCCCTCCATTACTTTGATTAGAACATCCACTTAGATAAAAGAGTAATACTATAAGTACACTAAGCCGACGCCAAAATTTAAATATAGTCTTGAGTCTTACCATTGTTGAAACATCAAGCTCCTCCCTTACTTTAAAGGAATAACCTTAGGTATAGCGCTACGCGCAAGGCTCCAAGGCAGAAGGCTCCAAGGCAGAAGGGGTGAATTTGACAAAGTTCTAGCGATTTAGCTTGTCCTAACCTTAATACGTACTGCTGTAAAATATATCAATATGATAGTGTTGGTGATCGCTGTTGGTATTGGGAGTAGGTTACTTTTGCTTTTAATTAATTCTTAGATGCTAGATGCCTTAAACCGCAACCTCTCCACTTCCTGTGTTTGGTCGTATACGTTTCAGTTGTTGCTCAAGAGCTTCCCCGCGTTGGAGTCTGATTCGGAGAAGAAATTGGCGAATTCCTTTTTCATATTGTTTTTTGTATTTGCGGCAGTCTTTAATGATGTCTAACCACAACTTCTGCAATTGCGGTATAGTTGAACATTTCTGAATCTGACAGGCAACGGCATTTTTCCACTGTTCTAATTTCCGATAACTGATAAATTGTCCGCCCACATCACGGCGATGTACAAAAACGACATAGGCCCAGCATTCAACGCGTACAATCAGATGCTGGGGAATCCTCAGCATTCTAGCGATATCACCAATACTGATGCGGAATTTCTGAGCAGGTTGGAGGCAATTAAATAGAGTAGTCATAGTTCATTGCTCATGGTTCATTGCTCATGGTTCATTGCTCATGGCTCATTGCTCATTGGGTTGGTATAAGGGCAGTTGTGGAATACAAACCCAATGAACAATCAACAATGTTTGCGCAGCATGCGCGAAGCGCGTACTATGAACGAAGGACAAGCAATAAATGTTCTTGTTGTCACTTATTACTTATTACTTATTACTTATTACTTATTACTTATTACTTATCCTTCGTCGGTAAATCCCAGATCACTTCATATTTGGTGTCGGGTACATGTTCTCGCCACCATTTGAGATGCCCTTCTGCGTCTGATTTGGTGCGATAGCGATCGATTATTGACCATTGCAGCTTATTATGCAACAGACGGGCGATCGCCCATGGCCTGAGTCGGTCTCGATAGGACATAATTAAATTGTCTCCTTTGAGTGAATTGGAGCCAGAGCCAGCCTGGGATATGTCAACCTCGTCAGGCTGGCTTTTTTCTGGGTTACGGTTGTAACAGTCTTAAATTACCACGTTGCTTTGATTAAGACAACCTTTTTACTAAAAAAAATTGGAACTTATAATATTACTTAATAATCTAGTTTCGATGTTAGAGAACTGGCAACAATGCAGGAATTTGATTGCGGTTTTTCTGAATGGCAAGAGTTTGATTTCAGATGATCATTCTTACCTTAATTCAGGTTAAATCAAAATTTGAATTTGATTGAATAATTGATTTTTACACCTTCAAAAATAATTGCTTGGTTATGTTGGCAAGATGCCCTCACCCCGTCCTTCGGACACCCCTCTCCCAAACTTGGGAGAGGGGAAGGGGGAGAGGGATTTAATCATAAATAACTTGCTTCTGGTAAGATTTGTATTAGAGCAATTGCTGAGCTATGCTGTGGCATATCATATGCTTGGTCATCGGGGATGAAAGCCAGTGAGGTTATAAGGAGATACAAGGACGGGGAAAGGGATTTTCGCCGTGTAAGTCTTAGAGGTGAGTCCTTCAAAAGGCAAAACCTAGCTGGTGCAGACTTCTCTGAGGCTGATATCCGAGGGACTAATTTTACACATGCCTACCTCATAGGGGCAAAGTTAGTTGGTGCCAAGGCTGGACTACAGAGACGTTGGGCGACTTTCCTAGTTATCTTCTCGTGGCTGCTGTCGGCATTGTCAGGATCTTTTTTACTATTTATTGGTGCTTTGGTAGCACTAATATTTGACAGCAGCAGCCTCGAAAACGTTTTAATTGGCTGGACTTCCTTAATTTTTCTTGTGATCTTATTGATAGTCACTATTCGCAACGGCCTAGTCGCTGTCGCTGTTGCTATCGCTATCCCTGGAGCTATCGCTGGAGCTGTCGCTATCGCTATGGCTGTCGCTATCGCTATCGCTGGAGCTATCGCTGGAGCTATCGCTGGAGCTATCGCTGGAGTTGTCGGTGGAGCTATCGCTGGAGCTATCGCTGGAGCTGTCGGTGGAGCTATCGCTGGAGCTATCGCTTTCGCTTTCACTTTCACTTTCACTATCGCTGGAGTTGTCGGTGGAGCTATCGCTGGAGCTGGAGCTATCGCTGGAGCTGTCACTATCGCTGGAGTTGTCGGTGGAGCTGGAGCTGGAGCTTACATTGGCTGGCGCGGTTTAGCAGGAGATGAAAAACATGCCTGGGTTCGCACATTTGCACTCGCATTTGCCGCCACCGGAGGCACCAGTTTTTACAATGCCAACTTAACCGATGCTGATTTCACCAGAGCCACACTCAAAAGTACAGACTTAAGAAAAGCTACTCTTACCCGCACTCGCTGGCATCAAGTCAAAAAAATTGACCGTATTCGCCCTGGAAAAACTTACCTGCAATACCCAAAAGTACGGCAATTACTTATTACAGGAAAGGGACAAAAACAGAACTTTGACTATCAAAGCCTACGCGGTATCAACTTACAAGGTGCAAATCTAGCAGATGCCAGTTTCATCGGCACTGATTTAAATGAAGCAAATCTGCAAGACACTGACTTATCGAGAGCCACACTAGTACAAACTCAATTAGATGAAGCGGATTTAACTGGTGCCACGCTCACCGGAGCGACGATTGAAGATTGGAACATCACCAGTCATACTCAATTGCAGGGGGTGAGATGCAGGTATGTCTTCATGCGCTTAACGACTAAAGCTGATCAAAATCGACGCCGCAAACCGGATAACTGGGAAGAGGAATTTGAGGACGGAGATTTTGCCGATTTTATTAAGCCGATTGTAGATACCCTCGACCTTTATCATAACCAAGGTGTTGACCCCCGCGCGATCGCAATTTCCTTTAAGCAGTTAGCTGAAAACAATCCAGATGCCCAGCTAGAGATTGTGGCGATGGAAAAGCGGGGAGAAGACAAATTCTTACTGCGTGCGGCGACGGCTCCTGAGGCTAATCATTCTCAGCTCAATGCTGAGTATTTTACGACCTATAACGAGATCAAAGCTTTAGCCGAGGCAGAAGTACAGAAACTTATAGCCGAGAAAGATAGTCGAATTGCTAGTTTAGAGAATATGGTAGAAACGGCGCTACGGCGTCCAAGTTTTTACGCCCAAACCTATCAAAATCAAGGAGATACCATGTCAAACGCTCCTAAAAGAATTAATAAAAATGAAATTAGAGGAGGCACATTTGGGGGTGGATTCATCAACGCTGATACTGTTAGCGCCGATCATATAGGCGGCGATACCTACAATTATGCTCCAGAGCAACAACAAAACCTAGCCGATGCAGCTGCAGAAATTCAGCAACTCCTGCAACAACTAGAGCAGACTTATCCTGATGCCACCGCAATCGAAAAACAGAGTGCGTTAGCAGTAACTCTGCAACAAGAGATTAAACAAAACCCAACATTAAGGGCAAGACTGAAGAATGCTTTAAAAGAAGGTGGCATCGAAGCACTGAAAGTGTTGTTTGCCCCGATTGGTATTCCTATTGAAATGGTTAGGGGTTGGATTGAAGCGGAAGCATAATAGGAAGCATGTCACGATTGTTTGCCCTCATCCCCCAACCCCTTCTCCCAAAACTGGAGAAGGGGAGTAGCTATCAAATTTTCCCCCTCGCCCTGCTGGGGAGAGGGGGATGCAAGGGGGTGAGGGTAAAACTTGCCCAACTCATATCCACTCAGCCCCATCCGGAAGATGTCACGATTGTCTGCCCTCATCCCCCAACCCCTTCTCCCAAAACTGGAGAAGGGGAGTAAAAATCAAATTTTCCCCTTCGCCCTACTGGGGGTTGGGGAATGCAAGGGGGTGAGGGTAAAAAAACTCGCCTTATCGCTAGAGTTACATGCCTGAAGAGCCAAGAAAAGTCTCCAATAATAACCTACAGAATTCCCAGTTTGCAGGTGGGTTTGTTAATGCTGAGACAGTCAATGCTCATCAAATCGGCGGTGACATCTATAATATTGCCCTCAATCAGCAACCAACCCTAACTCGGCAAGAATACCGCAACCGTCAGGCATTACTCAATAAAGTTAATACATTTTGGGTCAAAGGTGTTCTCGAAAAATCCCTCTATAATCAAGTGCTGATTGAGTTGGGATTAGAAGAAAGACCAGATGCGATCGCCAATCCTTTGAGCGTTATTGTAGAGACTGAGGATTCCTCACCTCAACCACTCCCCGCAGGTACTAAGATTATCGATATCTTTAACCAAATCGGTGCCGGAAGAACTCTATTAATTTTAGGGGAGCCAGGGGCAGGAAAAACCACAACTTTACTTGAACTTACCCGCGATTTAATTACCCGTGCTCAACAAGATATTAATCTGCTGATTCCGGTAGTCTTTAACCTCTCCTCTTGGGCGAATAAGCGGCAGAAGATAGCAGATTGGTTAGTCGAGGAGCTAAATACCTTTTATTCTGTTCCCAAGAAAATTGGACAAGATTGGGTAAGGCAACAGGAATTACTGCCATTACTAGATGGTTTGGATGAAGTAAAGGCAGAGTATCGAGACGACTGTATTGTTGCTTTGAACCAATTCAATCAGGATTATGGTGCAGAGTTGGTAGTGTGCAGTCGGATTAAAGACTATGAAGCCCTATCTAACCGTCTAAATTTTCAAAGTGCAGTTTATGTAAGGTCACTGACTTTAGAACAAGTTTGTCATTACTTGGATAGTGTCGGTGCTAATTTAAAGGGTTTGAGGACATTAATTGCAGAGGACAAAGTATTGCAAGAGTTGGCACAGTCGCCCTTGATGCTCAATATTATGACTCTGGCTTATCAGGGAGTGGCTGTTGAGGATTTGCCTAGAACTGAAGTAGTGGAAGAGCGACGTAGGCAGCTATTTGATGATTATATCAAGAAGATGTTTAAGCATCGGAAGGCTAATGAGCGATACAAGAGGGCGCAAGTAAAGCGCTGGCTAATGTGGCTAGCGCAGAGGATGTTTCAGAAGTCTCAGACGGTATTTTTGATTGAGGGAATGCAGCCAGATTGGCTAGCAAATAGAAAACAAAAACTAACTTACAGGCTGAGTGGAGGGCTGAGTTTCGGGCTGATTGCAATGCTGAGTTTCGGGCTGAATTTCTTGCTAAGTTTCGGGCTGGTTTTCGTGGTTAGTTTCGGGCTGATTGGAATACTGAGTTTCGGGCTGAGTTTATTACTAAGTTTCGGGCTGGAAGAGGAAATCCAAACAGTTGAAATTATTCAATTTAATTGGAAAAAAATCTTGATTTTCAGGCTGATTTTCGGGTTGATTTTCGGGCTGATTTTCGGGTTGATTTTCGGGTTGATTTTCGGGTTGATTTTCGGGTTGATTTTCGGGTTGATTTTCGGGCTGGATAGTTTAGAAATTGAAACAAAAACAAGTCCAAATCAAGGAATTTGGAAATCATTTCGTAATGCTATAACTGTCGGGTTGAGTGTTGGGCTAAGTTTTGGGCTGACAGGAATGCTGACATCAGAGCTGATTATAGGGTTGATTTTTGGGTTGATCTTCGGGCTGATGTTCGGACTGGCGAAAGGTGGGAAAGCCTGTATCAAACACTTCACCCTCCGCCTCATCCTCTACCGCAACAATTACATCCCTTGGAACTATGCCCACTTCCTCGATTACGCCACAGAACGCATTTTCCTACAAAAAGTAGGCGGCGGTTACATCTTCATCCATCGGATGCTGCTGGAACACTTTGCCCAGATGGAACTTGACAACTGAAAACTGTTTACTGTTCCCACTTATTCAACAAGCCCTATTTATCTTGCTGACTATAATAAATCCCAAAATACCATAAATTTAAAAATTGAAATTAGCTCCGATAGCAAGCCAGACCAATTTTGTGTACTTCTGATACTCTTCAACCGCCCTATCTGCGAGTACCCTAGGTATATTGTCCTACTTGATTTAGATATATACTATGCATTGGCTAGGAGAGAATTGGCTTCTAGCAATCCCCACTGTTGAAGGCACCTCTAGTAAGGGCGATCTTACTGAATTAGTAACCGTTCTGATCATCTTGTTGCTGGTTGCCACAGGGGTTGCCCTAATCTCGCGACGACTTCATATTCCTTACATAACTGGCTTAGTCTTAGCTGGGCTAGCAATTACGGAACTTCTGCCTAGTCACATTGGTCTAGACTCGGCACTCATTTTCAATCTCTTTTTGCCAATTTTATTATTTGAATCGGCAATAAATACAGACATCAGTCGCTTGCGTACCACCATTAAACCCATTGCCCTACTGGCTGCTCCCGGAGTAGTTATCTGCTCTGGCATTACCTCAATCTTGCTGAAACTAGAGTTAAGTCTAGATTGGATACCTTCCCTACTAGTAGGCACGATCTTATCAATTACTGATACAGCCCTAATCATTGCTCTATTTGAAGAGATACCGGTACCCTCCCGACTAGTTACCTTAGTTGAGGGGGAAAGCCTACTTAATGATGACGTTGCCCTAGTTTTATTTAGTCTAATCTTAACTGTCTACCAAACTGGCTCCCTATCACCTTTGGATGTAGTCCAAGAATTTTTATTCGTGATTGTGGGAGGTACTCTAGTAGGGCTAGCTTTGGGCTATCTTAGTGTCGGTTTATTTAGCCAAACTGACGACTCCCTCAGCGTAATTCTCCTTACCGTTGCCGTTGCCTTAGGAGCTTTCCAAATTGGTCAAGCTTTAGAAGTATCGGGCGTAGTTGCAGTGGTAGTAGCGGGATTAATTGTTGGTAACTTTGGGCTTTCCAGAAGTACCTCAGCCTCAACACAAGTTACCTTATTCAGCTTCTGGCAATTTGCAGGATTTGGCGTCAATACCTTTATTTTTCTACTAATTGGCGTAGAGATTAATCTCATCAGTCTCTGGCAAACTTTACCAGCAGTTTTTCTAGCATTAATTGCCTTTCATGGTGGGCGCGCTCTAACGGTTTATCCCCTTTTAGGATTAGTTGGTTGGATTGATCGCCCTATCCCTTGGCGCTGGCGACATTTTCTATTTGTGGGCAATATTAAAGGTTCACTTTCCACTGCCCTAGCTTTAAGTTTACCACTGGCTTTGCCGGGACGAGAGCAGCTGATTGCGATCGTTCTTGGTGTTGTGCTGGTGTCTTTGGTGGGGCAGGGATTAACTTTGCCCTGGTTTGTGCAGCGCTTGAAAGTAGCTCGCGGCTCAGAAAAAGGCAAGCTTCTTGAAGAGTTGCAATCACAACTAATGACTGCCAAGGCTGCTCAGGAGGAATTAGACAGTTTATTAAAATCAGGAGTATTGCCCAAAGCAGTCTACGAAGAAATGCGGTCTGCCTATCAGGTGCGGGTAGTTGCCTCCGAGAAAAAGTTACGGGAAATCTATAACCAGCGCTCTGAAAACTTTCTGCTCAAAAATGATGAGCATAATAAGCTAGAAGCAATCCGGCGGCAACTGTTATTAGCCGAAAAGAAAGCGCTCAATGAAGCCCGACGCCGGAATATTCTTTCTGAGGAAATCTTTGCTGAACACATCAAAACTCTAAATGAGCAACTCCTGAAATTGGAGGATGATTAGGGTTGGTTCATGGTTCATGGTTCATGGTTCATAGCTCATGGCTCATGGTTCATGGTTCATGGCTCATGGTACGCGCTCCGCGCATGCTGCGCAAACATTGGGTTTGTATTCGACAGTTGTGGTATACATTCCCAATGAACAATCAACAATGAACTATGAGCATTATTCCCCCATGAACTATCAACTATGAACTATGAACATTATTCCCCCATGAACTATCAACAATGAACTATGAGCATTATTCCCCCATGAACTATCAACAATGAACTATGAACATTATTCCCCCATGAACTATCAACCACTAATAAAAAAATTAATTACCTGATGCAATAACTCAGATTTAGTAACTACTAGTACAGTTGAGCCAGCTTCGAGTATGGTATTGTTATCTGGAATTACCAAATCAGCATGAGGATGGGCTTGATAACCAATAATTAGAGAACCGGCTGGAAAACGAGGGTCTTCAGTTACTTTAGTCAGGGTGTAACCAGTTACTTCCGACTCTTCAGAAACGGCAAGTTTGAAAACCTCTACCTGCCCCTGCTCATAGTGCATCATTGATTCTACCTGCGGATATTCAATCGCATTTGCCATTGTCGAAACCGCTAGGTCAACTGTGCTGATTACGTGGTGAGCTCCGGCAATCCGATAAGGTTCTGCGAAATCTCGCTGGCGCATGCGAGTTAGTATGTGAGATACACCATAGTGCTTAGCTAAAGTGACCATTGCCAGGTTGAGAGCATCATTGCGCAAAACGGCTGCGACAGAATCAGCCTTGCGAATCCCTGCTTCTAGTAACACCTGGGTATTGACGGCACTGCCTTCAAAGGTCATTACCCCTAATTGCTCTCGAGCATAACGACAGGCAGCAGGGTCAGTGTCAATGACTGCGATCGTATGCCCCAATTCTACCAACTGTTGGGCTAAACTTAGCCCCACCATTCCTGCTCCGCCAATTAAAACGTACATAGCTAGACTCTCTCAATAATTGCTGTCACCAGTATTTATCTAATCTTTACTTACACTATTAATCATCAACCATCAGCCATCAGCCATGAATTATTAAATTGATGTCTTCCTCCAATGTCTAAGACAAGGAGATAGGGTAATTAAGTCTTCGATGTTGCGTTCCATAGTACGACAAATTGCGTCTAAGGGCAGGTCATTAGGATCGCGACCAAAGGGATTTTCAATTTCAATACCAATTTCTTCAACTCCTAACAAAGTAAAGCTCATCAAACCAACAACAAGAGTAGTCCACAACTCAAAATCACTGACAATTTGAAATGGCAATACTAGACAATAAATTAATAACAATTGTTTTAAATGAATGGCATAGGCTAAGGGAATAGGAGTTTTGAGAATACGCTCGCAAGCTCCTAATACATCCACCATGGTATCGAGTAATTTAAGCATGGCAGTTAGTTGATGGGTGTTGAGGCAATGACGCTCATGCTGATGCTGGAGATAGTCTCCAATCCAAAAAGCAATTTCTAGGGCTGGGTGATTCATCGTTTTGAGCTTGTCATACCAATCTGGTGGCATCAACTCCTCTAACTCTTGGTTCAATGGTTCTGACCTAAGATGTAATTTAGTGGCAACAGCAAAAGCCACTAATAAGCGCATAGTTTCCATTTTCGCTTTTCTATCTTCTGGTCGATTTTCTGCAATCGCTACCCAGATTTGACGAGCTAAGTTGCGGACAGTATTAACTAAAGTTCCCCAGACTTTACGACCTTCCCAAAATCTTTCATAAGCTGTATTTGTCCGGAAAACTAATAGTAAACCTAAAACTAGAGTAGGAACAATACTGCTCTCAATTGGCCAGGATATAGCAAAACCTAAATGGTAGAGGATCGAAATCAAGCCACCAAATAAACTGCAGAAAATTACTCTCGGTAAAACCACAGGAATGACTGAGGCTTGCCATCTTATAGCAACTCGAAACCAGTTTCGTTTCTTCCATTCGTTGCTAATACTCACTATTTCCTTAGCCATTTCTTTCTTAGCGTATATCGTAGCCAAACAAATTGGGGTCAACTTCCCCTAAGGACAGATCCTCTAAACCATATTCTGCCCAACGACGATCCACCATTGCTGCTACATTTGGATCAGATTCTAAGGTTTCTCCCCATTCATGTTCCGTTTCCGGAGGAATTTTGGTGGTGGCATCAATTCCCATACGCCCACCTAAACCAATTTTTTCACTAGCGAAATCTAAACTATCAAAGGGCGTATTGGGCAGAATAAACACATCCCGCGAGGGGTCAACTTTAGAACTAATTGCCCACACTACTTGACGTGGATCACGAATATTGATACTCTTATCTACTATAATGACGAACTTGGTGTAAGTAAATTGAGGTAAGGCACTCCAAAAAGCTAGGGCTGCCCTTCGTGCTTGACCTGGATAGGCTTTGTCAATAGAGATAATTGCCGCTTTGTAGCTGAGGGCTTCCATGGGGAGGAAGAAATCAACGATTTCTGAAACTTGTTGCCGCAAAATCGGAGTATAAATACGGTTGAGTGCGATCGCCATCATTGCTTCTTCCTTAGGGGGACGACCACTAAAAGTAGTAAGATAAACTGGATTGTGGCGATGGGTTAAGCAGTGGAAGCGAATTAGTGGCGAATTCTCGACGCCGCCGTAGTAGCCCATATGGTCTCCAAAAGGACCATCCGGCAGCTCTTCGGAAGGTGTAATTGTCCCTTCCAGAACAAATTCTGAGTCAGCTGGCACCTCTAAATCCAGCGTCTTGCACTTCGCCAAGGGTACACCGGAACCACCGTAAAGTCCAGCAAACAGCCACTCGGAAAGGTCTACAGGAATTGGCGTGGCAGCTGCCATAATGATTAAGGGGTCAACACCAAGAGCGATCGCAATCTCTAATTTTTTTCCCTGTTGTGCTGCCTTACGTAAATGCCTTGCCCCACCACGCACTGACAGCCAATGTACCGTCATTGTCTGGTGCGATTGTAGTTGTAGGCGGTAAACCCCCACATTGGGAGTACCAGTCTCGCAATCTTTAGTAATTACCAACCCTAGAGTGATAATTTTACCAGCATCGCCTGGATAAGGGCGAATCAGGGGCAGTTTAGTTAAATCCAGGGCATCTTCTTCAACTATCACCTGCTGACAAGCAGGGAAAAAGTCACGACCTGGTTTGGCTTTGACAACATCAAATAAAATCTTACCAAACTCTACCGCCTGAGCAATCTTTTTAGGAGGCTTTGGCTGCTGTAGCATCCCCAGCTTCTTACCCAGAGTCTCTAATTCTTCAGGATGAGACATATTCATTGCCCAGCAAACCCGCTCTTGGGTGCCCATCAAATTTATTGCCACTGGGAAGGATGCCCCTTTCACATTTTCAAATAACAGTGCTGGACCACCTGTTCGTAGCATCCGGTTAGAAATCTCAGCAATTTCCAAATCTGGGTCAACTAGAGCCTTTATCCTCTTTAATTGTCCCCTCTCTTCCAGTAGTTTGATGAATCCCCGCAAATCTCTCGCCATAGTTTCAGGATGAAGAATTATGAAGTGCCATCTTTCTATTATGGCGGGAATCCTAGAAGGTTATTGACCATTTTCTTGGTATTGCCGTAGCCAAGATTTGGGTAAATGGTATGACTAAAGCCAATTACCCACCAAAATGAAAGGTGCCCAAAAACTGGGGTGTTTGCCCTCTTGTATAATTTTTACTTGAGCATGTTGGAGAGCTTGAGCTTTGCTAAGCTTAGTATCCTTTAACTCCTGATAAAAATCAATCATGAGTTGAGCTGTACTCTGATCATCCACTTGCCAGAGAGTTGCTAGAGTACTTCGAGCCCCAGCTCTAACTGCTATACCCGCTAAACCTAAGGCGGCTCGCTTATCTCCAGTTGCTGTCTCACAGGCACTGAGCACTAGTAGCTCAATGGGATTCTGGTTGCCTTCTTCTCTACCTCGTAGTGTTTCCCTCAATTGGTCAATAGTGAGGCGTTGATCCCAAGTGAGAATAAATGTTTGAGCCGGATCGGAACTGAATTGACCATGAGTGGCTAGGTGAACTACTGGGAAAGGTGCTGATTCAATTGCCTCTTTAATAGCAGCAATGGTAAACTCTTCGTTGAAGATGAAATTACCTGGTATCTTAGCATTAATTTCTGTCAGTTCATACTCGACATTAGGAAGGGGAGAAAAATTGTCACGACCCTCAGAAAGTCCAGCCTTAAGAGCTGTAAGTTCACCTCGTGTTATTGGTTTGGGGTCTAGCAGTTGCAGCCCTGGAGTGAGAGCGATCGCATATTTCTCAATCAGGAATTGCTCACCGTCATTTAAAACTGCCATCGGCAGGTTTAACAAGGGAGCATCTAAGACAAAGACCAGAGTTTTGATTTCACTAGCAGCTAAATCTTGTTCGTTAGGTCTAATCAACCAATCGTAAACTTTTTTAGCAAGCTCTAAGTAATTGGGAGGAGCAATTTCCCTACCTTCTCTAATTCTAACTTCTGCCACGGGACTACGATCGCCTTGGATAGCAATTGATTGTCGCAGTTGGGCAAAGGTTTGTTCTACTTCCGTTCGAGGTAAAGAAACGACATAATGAGATAAGGGAGTATTGGGTAATGAGACAATTACCTCCAAACGGTCTTCTAGAACAATTGGGTAAATTACTGCGGCAGTTGGGTCAACTTCTTCAATCTGGATCGGGGAGGCATTCAAACAATTTTCTCGGAAAAAGTTGACTAGTTCTGCCTGTTGGAGAGATTCAATTAAGTTTCTAGCTTTTTCTAGATTCTGGGTATTGGGAGAAGTACTTGTACCCAAAGTTTGGATAGGAGTAAGATTGTCAGTAGTAGGCTGAGTATCTGTCGATGCTAATAGTAAGTCCATAAACTCTCGATAGACTAGTTCGACGCTCTCTTGAAAGGAAAATTGCAGATCAGGGTTAATACTAACGATGTCACTACGTATAGATTCAAGGGTATTGACTGCAGCATTATAAGCAGTGATCGCCTGATCATTTTTTCCTTGTGCTTTAAGTATTTGTCCCAACTGCCATTGCCAACGATAGGCGATATCTAGATTGTTGTTAGTCTGAGCTAAGATTAAAGCTCGTCTAGTATAGTCTTGTGCTTGCTCTAACTGTTCTTCTTGTTGATAGAGATAGCCTAACTGACCGAGAGCATAGGATTCATTTCTGGTGTCGTTGAAACTTTTAGCCTGTGCAACTATTTCAACTAATTCATCAGTAAGTTCTTGATAACTAAAGTTTGCCCATTGCTCCAATTTCATTACTGTAATCACCCAGTTAATCCGGCTATTAGTAACTGCCTGGGAAGGTGGTAACTGGTTAATTTCTTCTTGTATAACTCTCAAAATTTGAGGTATATCCGCAAAATTATCATTAATTTTAGTCTTGAAATCCGGACTAATTTGATTTATTGAATCTTCCTCACCATCAGTTAAAAATCGCTCAGTTACTACTAGCAAATTTATCCGATTGAGCTGAGCTTCAATTTTAGTATTGGGGATAGTGGCAGTATCAGTAGCTGTTTGATAGTGTTCCAAAGCTGATAGAGTAAGGTCTTGATAATCTAAGTCTTGAACATCTATTTTTTGAGCAGTTTCTTCATCGCTGGAATTTAAATCTTTAGCAATAGAAATTTTTCCTCTGGCGAAAGCTTTTTTGGACTGGTCTCTATTGATGTTACCTAAAACTAAATGAGCAGCTCCAATATTTTGAGGAGATTGGAGAACTTTAGCGACCGCTAGACTTTGTTCCGTAACTTTTAGAGCATCATCTAAATTATTACCAACTAAGCGCTTACTAATCCCCAAGCTGCGTAGAGCAATAACTTTGAGCAAAGAATCTGGCTGGTCTTTTAGATTTTTTTTATAAAGCTGTTCGAGAATTTCTAAAGCACGACGGTATTGTCCAGTACCTCTGAGTGCTTCTGCTTGATTAATTCTGCTTTTGATTACTCCTGTTGTATCCTCTATTTTTGCATAAGTAGCAGCTGCTTCGGAAAAATTTTCTAGAGCTAACTGCGGTTGTCCTTGAGCCAAATATAGCTGTCCTTGAATGTTATTTGCTTGAGCTAGCGCTTGTGCTTGCGCCACTAGCTCTCCTTGGACAGCAAAGGCTTGAGCAGCTTGTTGTAGGAGAGTAACAGCTGTTGAGGGCTCTCCTGCTTGGTACGCTTCCCTTGCCTGCTGAACCAAACTTTTAGGATTAATTGAGTTTTGGGTAACTTCAGTTGCAGTCTTGGCTGCAACTGACAAGTTTTCTACACCTATCCACCAAGGAAACCATTGCGCTAGAGAGAAAGAGCTAAGGAACAACAAAATAAACAGTATTTTTCTCTGACGTCTTCTAATAATATTTCTATATTTCATATAACACCTTGATTAGAAGTTGATTAAAAAGGAAAAGAGAGGATAGAAAAATACAAGCCATCTTCTTGTAAACTCCGGTCTCTAGAAAAAGCTTCTACTAGGGGAATACCCCAATCCAGGCGAACACTTAGGCGATTACCAAACTGAAACCTCAGACCAATACCAGTGGCAATCAAAGTGCTAGGATCTGGGTCAAATTCAGGATTATCACCATCATTCCAACCAGTACCAAAATCAACAAAAGGAGCAATCTGTACTAAAGCATTTTGCTTAGGTAAACGTAGAATCGGGAGGCGAATTTCTGCAGAAGCCAAGAGACCGTTGTCAGTTAGTAGTACATTTTGACGATAACCCCGGATCGTATCTTGACCACCAAGGGCCAACTGTTCTAAGGGGACTAAAGCCCCTGCTGAAAGTTGAGCATCGGCTCGCAGGAGTAATAAGGTATCTGAGGCCAGTAGTCTTGCCCACTGCACTTGACCCCGCCAGGAGAAAAAGTTATTATCAGGGTTATTATCGCCCTCAGTCTCTCCAAATAGGTCAAGTCCTAAACTGAATTGAGAACGGGCAGCAAAGACTTCACGGTTTTTCCGCTGTGTCCATTCCTGAAAAAAGCGTAGTGCTGAAATACGGGTACGTCCCTCCTCGTCTGCTCCAGGG
The DNA here is from genome assembly GCA_010692425.1 of Symploca sp. SIO3C6. Lineage (GTDB taxonomy): Bacteria > Cyanobacteriota > Cyanobacteriia > Cyanobacteriales > Coleofasciculaceae > SIO3C6. The sequence continues at coordinate 286,404 of JAAHHJ010000006.1, forward strand.
GAAATTCTGGCTGGTATATCAAAGACACTAAGCTCGCTTTCCTGGCGGGTTGCGCTCAGACCAAGAGCAAATTCTGAATTCAGGGTTTTCACCAAGGGTTGGCGCATGGTCAGGGCAAAGTAACGAGAATCCACATCTAAATCTATGCGGTCAAAGGGAGGCTCGACTACCTCTCCAGAGCTATCGCTAAACTCGAAGCTGAGGGTGCCATTGCGGGGATTAATCGGGAAGCTGTAACTAGCATCAATGGTATTGCTACCATCTGTATTGCTATAGCCTATGCTCAAACCATCCCCTCTCCCGAATAGGTTAGCCTGGGTGAATTCGACACGACGCTGAAAAGTACCAACACTAGGTGAGCGGTTATTACTGAGTAAGGTGGCTATACTGAAGGTTTTCGCTTCTGTAATCTCAACTGTGAGCAAATTGTTTCCAGCTTTAGTACCTGCCGAAAGTTCGGCTGAGACGTTTTCAATCAGTGGATCCAGTTGTAGAAGTCGCAGTGCTTCTAAGAGATTATCTCGATTTAGGGGTGTCTCAGTAGCTAGAGCAACCCGGCTACGTACATAATTGGGGTGGAGTCGTCTGGTACCAGTGACGTTGATGGCTTCTAAACCAGTTTCTACTACTTGGATTTTGACTGCATCTCCTTCAAAGGTTTGGGGGGGAATAATCGCACCAGAAGTAATGTATCCTCTTTCCTGATAAAGGGAAGTGACTACAGCTCGCACCTCAAACACTTCGGTAAATTGGAGAGGCCGATTAAGAAATCCCTCAGTCGCTTTAGTTAAGTCTTCGTCAGAGATTACTGTGTTGCCATCAAACTCAAACCGTTCGACGATAATTGTCTCTGGAACTTGACCAGGAATTGGATCAGCAATAGATTGGGAAGGGTTTATCTGAGAAGGTTCTTCATTAGAGGCTTTCTCAGGAAGTTGCTTATACCTGCTAGAAGTGCTTTGGCAACAGGTAGGGAACAAATAATAGTGAATGGGGAATAGTTCTTGTTCTTGGTTAAGAGTTTTTGTTTCGATTAAAAAGTCTACTGATTGAAAATTTTGACCTTGAGCAGGTTCCATTGTCAGGTAGTTGACTAATGTTAATACACTCAAGGGCAAGAGGGTAGATACTCTCTTGAGGTATAGTTCACAAGTCATTGCAGTTAGATGCTGGTATTAGTGAAGGAATATGAGGTTTAATAGTAAGGGCTTGAGCTGTAAAAATTACCTTGCCATCAGCGCCGTATACCCAGCCTTGGGCTTCTACTAGTGCTGGCTCTTGCTCAGAAGCAGTATTTACTGGGTTTTGATTGTTGAAATTGTTAGCATTAAGTTGTTCTGAGTGATTCCCCACTACCTCGCTCAGTGTTCCCCAATCACTTACTATTGCTTCACCCGGAAGGGTGGTGGTGGGATCCGGTGGTAAACCGCCTCTTCCAGTAACGATAAACTTATTACTAGGTCTCGGTTGTCCTGCCCGACGAGGAGCACAGGTTTGGGCAATTAAACCAGAGGAGTCAATTAGTTCGCTTGGTAGGTTGCTTAAACCTTGGGTAGGATCGTTAATACCTTGGTTGACTTCTTCAATACCGTCTACGCCAGCATTAGAACTAGCAGTGATATCATTAGACAGAGGATTATCAACTCTGACATCAATGTCATAGAGGCGATCGGCAGTAACAAAGATATTGCCCCCTGGGCCTGTAAAAGCCTCAGCACTGATATTGTTATCATTGAAAGGAGCAGCGATGACGAATTGAACATCAATATCGACGTTACCGCCTATTCCAGGAAAACCATTTTGACCAGCTTCGGTTGAAACCTCACTACCGGTTAGCAACAGCAAGAAATCCTCTAAACCCTCTAGGTTGATATTCCCCCCATCGCCTGATGCCGTTGTGGCTGTAACCTTTCCCTCGTCGATTAAAATTAGGTCACGGGCTGTGATACTGATTAAACCTGCTTCCTTTAAGCCTTGGTTGTTTACACTTACTACTGCTCCATCTTCAATCCAGAAGGATTCGGTTTCAAGGATAATAGCGCCACTAGTTTGCTCTAATCCTTCTGCTACAGTGCTAAAAATACCACTCTCTTCCCCTTCTAGGGAAATCTCGTCTTCAGCTACCACTAGTATCAGTCCAGCATCACCCTTTCCCAAAGTTTGAGTAGTCAGTCCCGAGGGATTCTCTTTATCACCCTCAATCGCCAGTGAATCTGCTGAGATTATAATCCCGCCACCAATACCAGTTGCATTCTCTCCTACAGCACTGAAAATAGCACCCCCCCTTTCCAGGGAAACATGATCCTCCGCCAGCACCGCAACAGCGCCGGCATTTCCCTTACCTAAGGTACTAGCAGTCAGTGCAGCTCCATCAGTGACAGAAAGTGTTCCGGTATCGATAAAGATTGAGCCTACAATCTCGTCCACTGTAGCAGTGCCAAGGAGAACATCAAAGAGATTGCCTGCAAACTCATTATTGCCAGTATTACCTTCAGCTTCTTCTTCTATTGTGCTGAAAATGCCGGTATTAGAACCTGTAAGAGCAACAGAACCACCATTGGTTTGTACAACGATGATTCCGGCATCCCCTTGTCCACCTTTGCGAATTAGAGTTTGCATTTGAGCGCCATCGCTCATCTGTAGTGAACTAGTATCGACAATAACCCCTCCTGCTGTACCTCGTCCTCCAGATTCTACATTGCTAAAAATAAAAGTATTTGCTCCAGAAAGAGATACTAGCTCAGTAGCTTTTACTGATACTAGTCCAGCATCCCCTTGCCCAAAGGTATTAGTACTAATTCGAGCGCCATTAGCTACACTTAAGGAGTTAGAGTCAACTTCAATAACACCAGCATTACCCATAGCTCCAGATCCTATACTGCTGAAAATGGCACTGGGGAATCCTTCCTGATCCATACCAGTAATCACCACTGCATCAGTGGCATTAACTGTTACATTGCCAGCATCTCCTTCTCCACTTTCCCGAACTAGGGTTTGTAGCTGAGCACCATTGTTTAAAAACAGTGAACCAGTATTAATTTCAATATCTCCCCCTGTACCTTTTCCTTCTGCTTCTATAGTGCTGAAAACAGTGCTGCTATTGTCGAGAGCAATAATACCGCCATTAGTCTGCAAGAATACTCTTCCGGCATTACCTTCTCCACCTTCCCGAATTAGGGTTTGTAGCTGAGCACCATTGTTTAAAAATAGGGACCGAGTTTCAATTTCAATCAAACCTCCTGTACCTTTTCCTCCAGCCTCTACATTGCTGAAGATATTGCTGTCGTCTAGAGAAACAGTACCGCCATTAGTCTGTAAGAATATTGTTCCGGCTTCCCCTTCTCCAAAAACGAGAGTTCTCAGTTGAGACTGCTCTGTTAAGGAGATTGAGCTAGCAGTGATTTCAATAGTACCAGCATTAGCAATGGCCCCAGCCTCTACTTCACTAGCGATAATACTATTGACTACAGCCACTGAGCCATCTGAGTGCAAAGAAATTTCGCCAGCATCAACTTGATTAGCAGTGGTGTTACTGGAAAAGCGGGGAGTGTTATCATCATCAAGACCAATATCGGTAATAACGATACTCTCGATCGCATCAATACTTATATCACCAGCATTACCCACATCGCTTTTGGTGGTTAAAGAAGAGTTATCAATTCTCACTACTTGCGGAGAAAAGGTACTATCAAAATCCTCAGATTCACCAATGATGATATTGCCATTATTCCCCTCACTAGAGAGAGTGCTGTTATTGAGGATAGAAATTTCTTCAATAGCACTCAGCAATATAGTTCCCGCTAATCCGGAAGCCAAGTTAGTAGTACTGACGGTAGCTCCATTGTTCAAAGAGAGAGAACCAGCCTCAATGACAATACCTAAAGCATTACCACCTATGGCTGTTTCTTTTACTGTGCTGAAAACTCCGCTATTGTCAATTAAGATATTGCCATCAGCGTCCAAAAGCACCAATCCTGAAGTTCCCTCTCCAAAGGCACTGGAAGTTAACTCACTGTCATTGATTAAAGCAATTGAGCCAGCTTGAATCCAAATACCACCAGCATCACCTTTCCTTTCCTCTGCAATCTGAGTGAAGATAATACCGTTATCGATCACTACCTCACTATTAGCTGCTACAAAAGCAATACCAGCACTCCCATCTCCAAAGCTGGTAGTACTAATTAGAGCACTATCGCTTAATTCAAATGACTCTGCCCCAATTATGATCGAGCCAAATAAATTATTATTAACAATTGCTTCAAAAATATTCCCAGCATTACCAGTGGCATTCTCACCGAGATTATTACGAATCTGACTAGACTCGCCACTGACTCTGACCAATCCTGTAGCATCAAAGACAATATTTCCAGCTACAGTGCTACTTGAACCTGTATTTTCTTCAATACCAGCAAAAACTCTGCTACCTGACAAAACCTCGATATTTCCAGCAGTGATCGTAATATCCCCGCCACCACCAGAGACGACATCAACAAAAGCTTGATCATTAAGTACTACATCTGCTCGAGCCACACCTAAGGGGAAAGTTAAACTATAGTCATCTGATTCAATCCCTACAACTCCCTGTTGACTCAATCCTCCCAACTCGACTCGACCACCTGGTGCTCGGATTTCTCCACCATCTAAAGTTACATCACCACCGACTAACAGCAAGCTTTCACCTGCTGGCACTTCTAAACCTAGTTGAGATTGATTGATAATTGATCCACTCGGAATCTGATTTATCTGATTTAACAGTAATGCGGAAGGATCTACCCTCAGCAAAGTATTGTCTGTCGCCACTACTGAGCTTAGAGAAAATTCACCGCCATTGGGAAACCCGATTGCACTTGCTGTTGTGCCCACAAATGAACCATTAAGATTTAACTGGGCATTGGGACCAAAGATAATTCCACTGGGATTAAGCAAAAACAAATCGGCTTCACCATTTACACCCAATGTCCCCAGAATATTTGAGGGATTACCACCTACCACCCGCGAGAATATATTCTCAATCCCCACCCCCTGGAAGTCAACTCGTTGTAGTTCACCAATATTAAACTCTTGGAAACTGTGGAACAGATTAGCCTCACCAACTTGTGTGCCACCAACAATTTCCAAGTTATTGTTGTCGATAGTTCTAACTATCGTACCCAGAGAAGTTTCTGGAGAGTTATCTACAACTATTCCTTGAGCAAAAGCCTTATTTCCGCAAACAGCGATCGCCCCACCTGTAGTTACACTAACTAATAACCACCTTTGCCAGCACCGAATTCGAGAGCTTGTCATTACTGCCTTAAATACTCTTCAACTAGGCTTGAACTGCTACTAAAAACCTACTCAAAACTACTAAAACCTGTTAAAAATTAGTATTCTTGGTGTTTTCTTCGGAGCTTCAACCAAGGGAGTCGGCTCCAACATTCCCCAAGCAGTTCCCCGTAATCTAGGGTTATAGAGGTTTCAATTGCCTGTTCGGAAAAAAAACTTTCGTTATGTACAGCTTTCAATTCCCTGTCGGCTACATGCTCACAGTTATCGTTGTTTTTATCACAAGTTGTTGATTTGTCCGATCTGCTTTTTGAGAATTTTAACAACTTTCTCAAAGGAGAACATTTTGCCGTGTGTGCCATAGGACGACTCTTACGGTAGACAGCTTTGAGTTGAAATCTCGCTCTTTCAAGCTCATTTAGGTTCCTGAGGCTTTAACAAAGCAAGCATGGATAATGGATAGTTGACTCGGATCTGCACATCCCAATCAAAACTATTCTTTCAGATTGAACAAATATTTTTTCATATCAAGCAGATTTTGTATTAAATTGTAACCTGTCAGGGAGCATCCTTCTCCTGTAACCATCTGAGAACTAATGACGCTTTTCAACATGAGTTACCTTGTTGAAGTCAGAGCAGGAGATGGGGAAATGAGTTTTCTGCCTCCTGCCTCCTGCCTCCTGCCTTCTGCCTTTGGTAGGGAGATGGGGGATTTATTCTTTTGGGCTGTCCCTACATAGTTTCTTGATCCGAAGCTAAGAGAAGTTGTACTTCAATTAAGTGAAAATATTATAAAATAAAAAAATTCTGAAATGTCTTCTTTAAAACGTCGTCAATTCTTACGGTTTACCAGTTCTGTTCTTGCTACCCTAGGACTAAGCCAGTTAGATATTCAACAGCAAAGTCTTCGCTATGGCAAAGTTCTTGCTCAAAGCACCTCCCGCAAACTAGCCTTATTAGTCGGTATCAATAAGTATCCCCAAAACCAGCGGGGTTTCTCTGACCTCCAAGGATGTGTCAACGATGTAGAATTACAGCAACAGTTGCTCATTCACCGCTTTGGCTTCAATCCTAAGGACATCAAAATTCTGACTGATGCTCAAGCTAACCGCAATGGTATTTTAACTGCTTTTCAAGAGCATCTAATTAACCAGGCAAAACCTGGAGATGTGGTAGTTTTTCACTTTTCTGGACATGGTTCTCGTGTCGTTGATCCAGAACCAATTACTGCAGATGGACTCAATAGTACCTTGGTTCCTGTAGATGAAAGTCCCCTTTACCAACAAGGCATTGTCAATGACATTATGGGAAAAACTTTATTTCTCCTCATGTCTGCTTTAGCTAGAAAAACCGACCAAGTTACTGTGGTACTAGATAGTTGTTTCTCTGGCGGTGGCACCAGAGGCAATATTAGAGTAAGGTCTCTTCCTGGTGGTAGAAAGTGGAATGCTGGCCAAGAAGAACTTCAAGAACAACAGAAATGGTTAACTGAGCTGCAACTTTCCCCTCAAGAGTTATTGGAGGCACGCCGCCAGGGAATAGCCACAGGAGTAGCAATTGCTTCAGCAAAACCGCATCAGTACGCATTAGATTACCATTTTTCCGGTTTTTATGCTGGTGCCTTTACCTATTTATTAACCCAAAATCTTTGGCAACAAACAGGAGCTAGTCGCAGAGTAATTGAGCGAGTAAATGGCAATATTAAACTGATTTCAACTAAACAAATTCCCCAATTAGAAGCTCAGCCTAACAGTGGAAATCAGGAAAAACCTATGTATTTTCTAGAGCAGGAAATTATTCCAGCTGAGGCAGTAATTTCTGAACTAAACGGCAACCGAGCTCAATTGTGGCTGGGGGGAATTCCCCTAGACAGTATAGAGGCCTTTGGTCAAGGAGCAAGCTTTGTTATCCTCTCAGCTTCGGAGGGTGAATCAACTAAGGTAGATTTAGTATCTCGTAATGGTTTAATAGGAGAAGCTCTGGTTACAGGAGAGGCTCGCCAAGGGGATTTATTACAGGAGCTTTCCCGTGCTATTCCTAGTGATTGGCGACTAAATATTGGTCTTGACCCTTCTTTGGGTAAGGAAGTAACTCAGGCAAAGCAGGCAATACAAAAACTTGAACGGCTAGAAGCAATTGTTGCCCAATCAGGAAGTCAGCCCTATTCCCAAGAAGTACATTACATTCTAAGTCGAATGACTGCTGCCTATAGACAACAAATACCAACTGCTTCTCAGGAAATAATACCAGTGGGTAGTATTGGTTTATTCTCCCCAGCCTTAGAATTGATTCCCCAGTCTTTTAAACAAGCGGTTGAGACAGTGCCGGAGGCAATTTCTCGGTTAAGCATCAAATTCAAATCTCTGCTAGCGGCAAGGATTATTAAAATGACTTTGAATGCTCAATCTTCCCGTTTAAATTTAAAAGTAATTATGGGCTTAGAAGGCAAGGGTAATCGCAGGATTGCTCAAGCATTTACTCCTCGTGGCTGTAGACAAGGTAATGGAAAATGTGCATCTACACCCCCTTGGAGCCCAGGACAAAGGTTGATCCAAAAATTATCTGTGGGGGAACCAATTCAGTTTCAAGTAACCAACCAGGAAGAGCGCGTCCTTTACTTAAGTATTATCTTAATTGACCCTAGTGAAGGTCTTATTGTTTGGTTTCCTAATGAGTTTCAAAGAAATTCAGCCGCAAACCCCGAGCAATTCACTAGAATTGAACCTAAACAAACTAGACTAATTCCTGATCCTAGTCAAGATGATTTTGTAATTGTTACTGAAAAAACAGGTCTAGGAGAAGTATTAGTAATTGCCAGCCACAAACCTCTTACTCAAGCTTTATTAAGGTTACGAAACCTATCGAGAGGACCAATTAGAGGAGACGATTCAGTTAACGTGGTCAGTGATTTACTCAATGACCTGAGTGTAAGCAGAAGTGGTATTGTTCCCAAGCAAAGAATTCAAACTTCTGAAATTGCTGCCTTTTCACTCCAATTTGAAGTAATCAGTAATTAGCAATAAGTTCATCCGATTAGTCCATTTACGTAGTCCTCTGTCTGCTTATGTAAAGGCGCAGAAAACACTCTTTCTGTTTTGCCAAACTCCACCAATTCCCCTAGATACATAAAAGCTGTATAGTCAGAAATTCTCGATGCCTGCTGCATACTGTGAGTGACAATCAAAATTGTCACCTGTTGTTTCAACTGGCGCATCAAATCTTCTATACTGGCAGTGGCAATAGGGTCAAGGGCGGAGGTTGGTTCATCAAAAAGAATAATTTCAGGCTCTGTAATTAAAGCACGAGCAATACACAAGCGCTGCTGTTGCCCTCCAGACAGGTTAAAAGCCTTGTCATTCAATCTGTCTTTTACTTCCTCCCACAAAGCTGATCCTCGCAGGGCTTGCTCGACTTTTTCATCTATGACAGAGCGCTTATTTTCCCCCCTTACCCTCAAACCATAGGCAACATTTTCGTAAATTGATTTCGGAAAAGGATTGGGTTTTTGAAACACCATACTGATTCGCATTCTGGCTTCTATGGGGTCAACTTGACGCCCTAAGATATTGACTTCAGAATCGAGTAAGATTTCCCCTTCGTAGCGATTGCCTGGATAAAGGTCATGCATACGATTAAAGCATCGCAATAAGGTGGTTTTGCCACACCCTGAAGGTCCAATCAGTGCTGTCACCTGTTTTTCATGAACCACCAAATTAATATTTTTAAGTGCGTGAAAAGAACCATAGTAAAAGTTAAGTTTTTTGACCTCAGCTTTTGATTTAAGATTAATGGAATTAGAGATTTGGTCTGCGGTGTTTTCTACCATTTGATACCTTTGCGGAAGCGATAGCGTAAATAGATAGCAATGCCATTCATAGCGAGAGTCATGGCAATTAATACAGTGCCTGTGGCAGCAGCGTTTAACTGAAATTCTGCTTGAGGACGAGATACCCAGTTAAACATCTGAATCGGCATCACAGTAAAGGGAGACTGCAACCAGCTAAAAGAGAGATAGGGAAATTCTGACTTTAAGGGGGACTCTGGTAAAAAGGCAATGAAAGCGAGGGCTCCAATTGTGATTACCGGTGCAGTTTGTCCGATTGCCCGCGATAAACCGATAATCACGCCGGTAAGAATACTGCCAAATGAATAAGGCAAGATGTGATCCCAAATCATTTGCCATTTGCTTGCTCCTAGGGCATAGGCAGCTTCCCGTAGATGATTGGGAATTGCCCTTAGTGCCTCTCGCGTCGTCACAATCACAACTGGTAAAATCAACAGGGCTAGAGTTAATCCTGCCGAGATAATACTCTGGCCTAGATTAAACTGATAAACGAATAAACCCAATGCTAACAAACCATAGACAATTGAGGGTACGCCAGCGAGGTTGGTAACATTAATTTCAATTAAAGCTGAGAGCCAGTTTTTTCGAGCATATTCTTCTAGATAAATGCCTGAGGCAACGCCAAGAGGAACCGCAGCAAAGGCAGTTACTAACATTACTAAGGCACTTCCTACCCAGGCAGAGAGAATGCCAGCTTGTTCGGGCTTACGGCTGGGAAAGTTAAGAAAGAATTGTCCCGTTAGACGCGGTGCACCTTCAATTACCATCTGTAGCGTTAGCGCCAGAAGTACAACAACTGCTATTAATATCGTCAACAAGCCCAGGATTATAAAAATAGAATTGACTAGCTTGCGGCGATTAATATCGGCTCGGATTGTGTTTAGATTATCCCTTGACATATTTAGATAGATTAGGAGATTAGGAGATGGGGGGATGGGGGGATGGGGAAATTAGGAGATGGGGGGATGGGGAGATTAGGAGATGGGGGGATGGGGAGATGGGGAGATGGGGAGATGAGTGTATACAAAAATCCCCCTCCTTCCTACACCTCCCTATCCTTCTGTCTCCTGCCTCGGAGCCTTCTGTCTTCTGCTTTGCATTGACTAATTCTTAGTAAATTTCTCGATAGCGCTTAGCTAAAAAATACCCGATAATATTTAAAATTAAAGTCATTACTACTAAGGTCAGACCAGCAGCAAAAATTGTCTGGTACTCTAGGCTGCCGTGGGGCAAGTCTCCGAGACTCACCTGTACAATATAAGCGGTGATAGTTGCAGCTTGGTCGAAAGGGTTCCAGGTAAGATTGGGTCGCAAGCCAGCAGCAACTGCCACAATCATAGTTTCGCCAACTGCACGGGAAGCTGCCAGAATGTAGGCGGCACTGATTCCAGAAATAGCAGCAGGAAAAACTACTTGCCAAGCTGTCTGCAAGCGGGTTGCCCCCACAGCATAAGAACCTTCCCGCAAACCTACAGGTACTGCCCGCATCGCGTCTTCACTAATCGAACTAATCAAGGGAATAATCATCATACCCATGACTATTCCTGCACTCAACATATTAAAACCGGGCAGAGTAGGAAAAATAAACTGTAACAAAGGTGTCACGAACAGCAGAGCAAAATAACCATAAACGATTGTCGGAATAGCAGCCAATAACTCTAGGGCTGGTTTTAAAATTTCACGCAGACGAGGAGGTGCAAATTCACTCAGGTAAATTGCCGCAATTGTTCCCAGAGGTATAGCTACTAACAAGGCGACAGTGGAAGTAACTACCGTTCCTGACACCAACGGTAAAATTCCGTAGCGAGGATTGGTAAATAGTGGCGTCCATTTTGTAGCTGTTAAGAATTCCACTAGTGATACCTGTTTAAAGAAGGATAGAGATTCTTCGACAAGAATGAACAAGATAGCAGCCATTGTTGCTACCGCTGATAAAGCTGCCAGAAATAGAACAAACTCAATTGCCCGTTCTCGCAGATTGCGAACTAATTTTGGTGAAAATTGATCCGTCCAGGGGAGTTGCAGGTGCTTTTGGGTCATAAATTCCTAGGTGCTAGGTGTCATCGGAAATTGAAAAAGAATATTACAAATAGTCTGGATTTAAGTAATAAGTAATAAGTAATAAGTAATAAGTAATGACAATAATATTTCTTTTTTATTGCTTTATTACTTGAAAAGTATTTGTAGTTAAATATTTAGGTCATCGATATTGTCCCCCCCTTTCTTTAGATAGGGACACAGCACTGGTGTGCCCCTACCTCATCGATTGAGCTAGAACCTAGTTCAAATTAGCGATTGGCGGCAGCACTACCGGTTGTACGGCTTTGGAAACGTGCCATTGATTTCTGATAATCTGCGTCTGAGAGTGGTACGGAACCAACTTCAGGCACTAAAGCACTGGCATTATTGAGGTAAAATTCTACAAACTGCTTCACCTCTGGTCTCTCGGCAGCTTTAGCACTGACATAGATAAAAACTGGTCTTGACAGAGGTTTGTAGCTGCCATTACGCACAGTTGTTGCAGAGGGTGTTACAGAACCACTGCCACCGTCAATGGCGATCACTTTAAGTTTGTCCTTATTTTCTTCGTAATAGGAATAACCGAAGTAGGCAAGAGCCGTGGGATTGTTTTCTACGCCTAAGACGAGAACATTATCATCTTCACTGGGAGTGAAATCGGAGCGGCTTGCCTGGGACTCACCGTTGATTGCTTTAGTGAAATAGTCGAATGTACCAGAGTCGGCACCAGGACCAAAAAGTGCTAGAGAGGCATCTGGCCAGGAGGGATTAACCTGATTCCACTTGGTAATTGTACCTTCGGCAGCAGGTTCCCACATTTTTTTGAGTTCAGCAACACTCATGCTATTGATGGGATTGGATTTGTTTACGACAACGGTTATGGCGTCGTAAGCTACTGGTAATTCGATGTATTCAATTCCAGCTGCTGCACATTTCTCTTTCTCAGAATCCTTAATGGGTCTAGAGGCGTCAGAGATGTCAGTTTGTCCACTACAAAACTTTTTGAAACCACCGCCAGTACCAGAAATACCAACAGTTACTTGCACAGCACCCCGTTGCTCTTTTTGGAATTCTTCGGCAACTGCTTCAGTAATTGGGTAAACGGTGCTGGAACCGTCAATCTTGATGGTGCTTCTACCCTGGGAATTCACTGCAGGCACCGCTAGAGCAAAAGTTGCTGCTGCTGTAGCGATCGCACCCATTATTGTGAGACGGTTAGACTTGAATTTAGACTTACTTGCAACCATTTATACTGCCCCCTTTTGTTGTTTTATCAAAAGATAAGACATAGCATACCTGTTTATAGTTAAGTCTTCATATCTCAAAGGTTAAGAGGAGGATAATTCTTGAATAAGATCGGGTTAATACTACAAAGACAAGCTATATCTTAGTGAGCTTTCTGCATAGTTCACTCATTCAGTAAAAATGATAAAGGGCAGCTCATATTCTCTGCAAAGCCGAGAATACAACGGTCACGGTGTTTATAGAGTAAATTTCCAGTTTGGTCGAAGAGAAAAGTACCTCCCCGTTGAGTCAAATAAGCCGACTGTGGAACGTAGGTTTTCCAGTTGCGGAGAACTTCACTCATATTTCGCAATCGTATAGTTGCTAATTCAAATGGACGCTGGAAGCCACTTCCTCCTGCCAGCTTGAAAAATGAACCTTTAATTGGTGGTAGAGGTATATCACGAATAACCTGATCATCAGCAATTAACTGGGGTGCTTGGCGATCACCTTTATAACCACGAAAGACTTCGGCGAGAGTTCCAGGGCTGCCAATGCCGGCACACATCAAAATTAAATTTAGCCAAGCATTGGATGCAGTTGAGAGCAAGGGCAGTTTCCAGGATAAGCCTGGATAAAGTCCTAATGAGGTATGAATTTCTGCTTCAGGATCAACAAACAACCATTGTTGTGGAAATCCTGTGTAATCACAAAATTTTAGACCAGAAGAGCGATCGCCAATACCAATAGCTCTGATAGTTATGCCCTTGGCGATTAATTTTTCGGACTCTCGTTGTAGCCACCAAGCGTATTCAAGGCTGTCAAAATCTCCTAATTGTGACCAGACTAGTATGAGTAGACGATTTGCTGATTCACAACCACTAAGAATAGGAGTAATGACTCCATCACTAATGCGTAGTCGTTGAGTCTGACTCAAAATAGAATAAGCATTCGTCATTTTAAAAACCTCTGTATCTTAGCGAGCTGCTAAATCCAATAACTTATCATTGTATTCTTTATAAGCCCCTAGTATCAGTGTCTCCTACTCTGCATCTTTCCAGCCTTCAATAGTTGCCACAAAAATGTTCACCAGTGGGTGGTCAATTGCTTCTTTGAAAGCTTCAATCCCTCCAGATTTGAGGGCATTGATTACTCGTGCTTTGAATGTGGGATTACTCTCGATTTGCTCAGCAGCTTGAGTTACAACAGCCCTTTTTTCAGCAGTTGTCGTGGTTGGATTAGTTTTTGAGAGTTGCTCTAGGAGTTGCTGAATTTCTACAGCGGCTTCTGCTAGGCTTTTGCTAGGCTTGGTTTTTGTTCTGATGCTTGAATGTTGATAAAAGAATTGCTCAATGATTTGCGTAGCTTCATCCTCGAAGTCAGTAAAATCTTGAGGCTGCTTATAAAATTGAGTCAAGGCTTGCTGGTTTAAGAAAATCTTCTCGAAGATTAAAGAACTAATACTCAGCCCTTCTAACTGCTTTGACACCTTCGCCGATATTTTGAAACTCTTGGATGTAATTTTTCCAGCTTGGCAGTCTACTTCTTCAAAGAGTTTAACAATGCCTTCTTTGTAATCTTCCTCAGAAAGACAAAATTTTCCCTTAATTACCTCAAATACGGCTCGGTATAATAGAGGTGTCTCACTTTTGGCTGAGCAAGGTACTCTGTTCATCTTTCTTCCCCCGTGGAGACCCCCGTTATAATCAGCGCGGACGTATCGAACCACAGGTGAGTACCGCGCATTGATTTAACGGTGGGAGGAAATGGGGGATATTTTACGGGGTTCAATACCCCTAAAATATCCAAATTACTATGCATAGGAATATCCATCCTTGTTGTGTATGTGTTTGCAGTATTTGTGGCTAATGCCTTGAATTAGCCCATTAGCTGTTGAGATATCGAAGCTGCCAGTTGAACGCACTGCGACACGACCAACATAGGTTCCAATTTTTTTCCCAGCAGTTACTATCGCTTTAACGATGTCTCCTGTCCGGAAGCCTTTGACTAACTTGTATCTAGGGACATACCGAGAAGGGTTGAACTCAGCGAGTTTGTCACCTCCCCCGCTGGTCTTCAAAACCGTGCTTGAAAGATTTCCCTTCACACGGCTCCTCAACTGTGGTTGCTTTGTCATAGCAAGCCTCTCACCATTATTCAGGTTTAGGGGGGAGTGTAGCGTTTGCCTACCTCCTCTTTGGGGGCTAGATACAGAACGGAAATTCATCTATCAATACTCCGTATATTCCAACCTGCCTTTGTTTCCCTTCAGCGTGATTTCTCTCATATGTGTAGTTACCGTGTATTTGGTCGTGACAAATTGTGTGTACAAGTTCAAGGTTTTCCCATGAGTTGTTCTTGTGATTTCTGTCCTTATGGTGGACTTCCGTATCCAATACATCGGTGATATATAACCCACAATGAGTACATTTCTGTCTTTGTTGCTTGAGCAGAATTGCTTTCCGTTTAGGCAACTCAGGGTGTTCTCCAGTTCTTGCAGCCCAGTAAGCTATATCACCGTCATAGGGGCTTTTTCCGCCTTTGACCTTCACATACTCGTCTTTCGTACCAGGACTAATGACTTTCGTGTCGGAATATTTGTATAGCGTTGCCCCTGTTTTTATGTCGGTGAATTCCCAGCCTTCCCCTCTATGTATGCCCCAATAGCGTCCCGCTATCCAGGTTTTGTTCTTATTGGGGTGGCGACGTTTTGCCCATCGCCGTAATCTTTGGTACATCAGGTGGTCTAGCGTATGGAATGTTTTAGAGCTATTGACTGTCCTGTAATAGTTCGTCCATCCCCGAACGACGGGGTTGAGTTCTTCTATTAATCCTGCTTGAGGTTTAGCTTTTGCTTTACCCTCCAAAATTAATTTATGGAGTTTGTTCAGGTGAACCTGTACCTTATCTTTGGCTGGGGTGATTAATGTATTGAAATTAAAGCCAAGTCTTTTGATTTTGTCTTTTGTCCGGGATTGGTGTTTTCCAACTTCGTACTGTTGGATGTGATAACCCAAGAAGTTGAACCCAGTTTCATACTCTTTTCCTCCATTAAGAGTATGTGTGATTCTAGTTTTTTCTGGCTTTAATTCCAAACCCATTCCTTGAAGCCAATCGGCTACTACTTTTTGAGCTTGCTGGATGGTTTTTAAGTCTTCGTGAAGTATCACAAAGTCATCGGCATATCTGATTAACCGGACGGTATTACTTGTATACCGTTTTCTTTTTCCTTGAGGAGAGACGTAATAGCCTCCGTCAAAAGCTTGGTTAATTCGTTCTTCCATGCCGTGAAGGGCAACATTAGCCAGAAGGGGGGAGATTACGCCCCCTTGTGGGGTTCCCTCTGTGGTATCGAAGTATTTAATTCCATCCAGTACTCCACATCGCAACCAGGCTTTGATTTGCCTCCGAAGGTGCGGCATGGTATTCAATTTTGTGAGTAGAGCTTCATGATTTATGCGGTCGAAACACTTGGCAATATCTGCATCTAATACCCATTTAGGCATCTTTTGGATACTGCTGTTGATAGCATCAATCGCATCTTGGCATGAGCGTCCTTTCCTGAACCCATAACTGTTTGGCTCAAAACGAGCCTCCCATTCTGGGTCAAGAGCTAGTTCGGCTAGCTTCTGCTTCGCTCTGTCTCTCATGACGGGTATACCAAGGGGGCGTTTTTCATCTCGACCAGGTTTGTCTATCCAGACTCTTCGTGTCGGCATTGCCTTGCTATCTATTCGCAGGTTTTTTGCAAGTTCCCATCTCTGACGTGGGGATAACGCTTTCACCCCATCGACGCCAGCGGTTTTCTTACCTTTGTTCTCCTGCGTGACCCGTCTGACTGTCAGTAACTTAGCAGCTCTGGACTTAAACAATAGCTTCTGTAGCTTCCGAACTTTCAGGGTTTCACCACGCTGCGAGGCTGTGTAGATGCGCTTTTGTAGCTTATAAACCTTACGTTCCAGCTTGCGCCAGGGAATATCCTTCCATTCGTCAGGCTTACCATCCGTACTCTGGTTTTCACATTTTGGGTTACTTGCCTTCATCTCACGGTATATGTACTACTACTTGTACCTCTACATCTTCCAAACAGTCGGGCTTCTGTCTGCATATCCTTGAGCTTTCCCCAAGGCGTTCGCTTCTGAAGCCATCCTATTCCCCTGCCTCATGCGGCTGACTACCTGCTCAGAGTATCGACCTACCCTGAGAGATGACAGGGGACTTAATTCGTTCCTGATTGACCTAATTGCGTCGGGGGTGGGTTCTCACACTCCTCCGGGGTTGCTCTACTGCCTTGTTCCCCTTCCTTTGGTTGCACTTAGTACAGGCTATAGTTAGATTACTTACCCGGTTGGAGCCTCCTTTAGAGCGAGGTTGGATATGTTCGACCTCTAGAGGTAATCCTTCTTTGTGGCAGTAAGCGCACTTCCTCCCCCACTTCTCTAACAGATTAAACTCAGTGAGTCCCTCACGAGACCCACTGGTCTTCAAAACCGGACATGAGACTTTCACCTCATCCGGCTCCTCAATGATTTGGTGCTTGTCACGCATACCTCATTACCAGCATGTCATCAATCCAATACCACTCTGGCTTGATTAGCGGCTTCGGTTTGGCACTATTACAGCCAGATTTTGTACCCAGACTGCTGTCGTTGGCAGTCTTTGTATCGTGGCAATGTCTGTGTAGGAGTTGAAGATTCTTATATTCATTCCTTCCACCTTTTGATTTTGGAATGATGTGGTCAACTTCCAACACATCGTTTTCACGAAAATACATTTTGCAGTGGGTGCATTTACCCTTTTGTGCCTTAAGGAGTTTTGCAACTCTAGGTGACATTTCGGGGTTTTTCCCCATTCTTGAACTCCAGTAAACCAGGTTCCCGTCGTATGGTGACGATTCGCCTTTGATTTTGACATGTCTGACTATTGGAGTGTCGGCATGGCTTAATAACCGAAGTGAAGTTTTTCCTTCCCTCCTGGTTGCGAATACCCAGTTATTGCCGCCGATGGTGTTCCAGTATCGTCTGGACAGTGCGACTCGTTCCTTCCAAAAGTTCAAGCCTAACAACTAGGACGTAGGAAGGGCAAGGCTACCAAGCCTTGATAACTCAATAACCGTGATGGTGAAAGTCCATCCCTCTCGATGTGGGAGTGACAGTTGAACACTGGTGGCACAAAGTCAAAACAGCGATTAGAAAAGAGTTGCCTAAGTATAATTTTGATGTCCACAAAGCGGCGGATGCAGCCTTTCAGTATTTGTAAACACACCAGCGCGCAGCGCTATATCTCCATCTTTCTCTTTCTCCCCTAAATGTCTAGGCTGTTGCTCGGTTAGGTTTCCTCACCTATATAGGCTGTAAGTTGTCATCAGTTTTTCAAGTCTTCTGGTGGGCTTAGGCTTGGCGCTATTACAGCCAGATTTGTTGCCGAGACTACCATCTAAGGTGGTCTTTGTGTCGTGGCAATGTCTGTGGAGGAGTTGCCAATTATCATACGAATCCTTTCCACCAAGCGATTTAGGGATTCTGTGGTCAACTTCTATCACATCGTTTTCTCGAAAATACAATCCGCAGTGGGCGCACTTCCCTTTTTGCTTTTTCAAGAGTTTTGATATCTTGGTTGGCATTTCTGGGTTGTTACCCATTCTTGAACTCCAATAAACCAGGTTTCCATCGTATGGTGACGATTCGCCTTTAACTTTTACATGCCTTTTTATTTGAGTATCGGCATGGTTTAGTAACCGAAGTGGATTAGATCCTCCTTCTCTGGTTGCGAATACCCAGTTATCACCACCTATTGAGTGCCAATATCTTTTTGCTACCCAATCCCCATTCTTGTTCGGGTGGCGGCGTTTTGCCCAAGCTCTTAGCTTTTGGTACATGAGGTCATCGATATCTGAGTAAGCAACCTTACTTACTACAGTCGCATAGTAATTTGCCCATCCCCTAATTACTGGGTTTAATCGGTCGATTAGCGTCGCTTGCGATGCTGCCTTGTGGGCTTCGATTAGACTTGCGATATGGTCGTGATGCACCTTTTGCTTTTGTTTGCTTGGGGTGATGATTGTCTTAAAACCTTGTTTCGAGTGGTATTTTCCTGTTGGAAATTGTTGTATCCTAAAACCAAGAAAGTCGAATCCTGGTTTTTCTTGCCCATAATGATAGAGGGTGTGGGCAAGCCTCGTTTTGCTTGGTTTTAATTCCAGTCTCATGCCTTTTAGCCATTCAGAGATTATTTCCCTGCATCTTTGGACTACGGTTATTTCTTCGTGGAGAATCACGAAGTCGTCGGCATAACGAATCAGGTTAAGGTTTCTACGGTTATCCCGTTTACCATGACCACTTCGGGTAGGCAGAGTTTCTGCATACTGTTTGATTCGTTCTTCCATTCCGTGAAGGGCAATTGAAGCTTATATACTCGTTTTTCCAGCTTGCGCCAGTTGATTGAGTGCCATTCCACCGTCTGATTATTCAGCGTTTTAGACATATTTACTTACTACTTGAGACTTTATCTTCCAATTCATCGTGAGTCTGTCTGCATATCCTGGGCATTACTCCAGGCGTTCGCTTTTGACTCAATCTTTCCTTCTCGTTGCATACGGTTAGCACCTACTCAGGTATTCGACCGCCTGAGAGCCGACGAGAGGTTATCCCGTTCCGAATGACCATACTATGAACCTTTAGAGTGATACTATTCGCCGGGTTTATAGGAAGTGCTTGTTGGTCAAATTGCGACTTGCCAACTCCTTATCCTGTGCCTTTTGGCTCCAGCGCAAAAAGCCTTATTTCGCTGGTTCCTAGTAACGACGATTCAGACGCATCTTCAAGCCGTAGCTTTACTCCTGGGTTCTTTGCTCGATGGATACCGAATTAGGCTTTCAGTACTACCACCTTTCTTCCCCGCTTCAGGCGTTGATGGCTAGTCTCGAACCTGGGGGAAGTGCTTTCACCACTGCACCTGTGGGGTAGGATTTAAGGGTTCTAGGATACTATCTTTCACCTACATGGTCATTCAGTTGTCAAGGTTCTATACCTTGCGGCTAATCCCCCTAATCCTTAGTCGGATTGGTTTCTAGCCAACGATCCGCACCGCAATGCCTAGGTCAATACCAACACTGTTTTCATTCTTGGGCAATACCTCGGAGGCTATCTCAACCACAAAACTGACAAAGTATCTGCCAGCAGCATCCTTGATAAGAGTGACCGATGATGGAACACAAGGCAGTGGTCTAGACCAAGCAATCTTGAGTTTTCCAATCTTGGCAATTTTTAAGCAATCACCTCTGAGGGTAAATCCTCTTTGAGTAAACCGGGCTGACTGCTTGGCATGACGTTTTTTGAACCTTGGAGGCTTAACAGGTTTACCCTTGCGTTGTCCTTTGTAGGACTTAAAAAAGTTCTGATAAGCTTGCTCTAAATCATTGAGAGCTTGCTGCAAAGGAACACTTGATACCTGAGATAACCATTCTCGTTGAGTTGTCCTTTTGGCTTGAGTTATGAACTGTTTCTGGAGTTCGGCATTTTTCGGTTTCTGTTCTCCATCTTGGTACCGATTGATGCAGAAGGCTAAAGCATCATTCCAGATCACGCGAACGCACCCGGACAACTTATAGCGCTGCGCGCTGGTGTGTTTACAAATACTGAAAGGCTGCATCCGCCGCTTTGTGGACATCAAAATTATACTTAGGCAACTCTTTTCTAATCGCTGTTTTGACTTTGTGCCACCAGTGTTCAATTTTGCTAGGCTTTAATTCCAGTCCCATGCCTTGTAACCATTGAGAGATAATCTCCCAGCATCTTTGGACTACGGTTAAGTCTTCATGGAGAATCACGAAGTCATCGGCGTAACGGATTAAGCTAAGGCTTTTGCGGTTTTCCCGTTTACTTCCTTTGTTTTTTGTCGGCAGAGTTTCTGCAAGTTGCTTTATCCGCTCTTCCATTCCGTGGAGGGCAATATTAGCCAATAGTGGAGAGATCACCCCTCCTTGTGGTGTACCCTCAGATGTCTCGACATACTGCTTTTTATCCATTACTCCCGCTTTTAACCATGCTCGAACTTGTCGGCGAATGGTAGGGAATGTATTCAATTTGTTAAGCATTGCTTTATGGTTGATTTTGTCGAAGCACTTGACAATGTCGGCATCTAGCACATATTTAGGCTTAAACCTAATTGCATTGAAGATTGCTTCAATTGCATCATGGCATGAGCGTCCTGGTCTGAACCCGTATGAGTTAGGTTCAAATCGTGCTTCCCATTCTGGTTCTAGTGCCATCTTGACTAGCGCTTGCAAGGCTCGGTCGTACATGGTAGGTATGCCTAAAGGTCGCTTCTCATCCTTTCCAGGCTTAGGAATCCATACTCGTCTGGTGGGGCTGACCTTAGAACCCAGTCTAAGTTTTCCGATTAGGTCTAGACGCTGTTTTGGGGTTAGAGATTTGACTCCATCCACACCTGCGGTCTTTTTGCCTTGGTTATCCTGAGTTACTCTACGCACCGATAAAGCTCTTGCTGACCAGGACTTCATCAACGTCTTTTGGAGCCTGCGAATCGTTTTGACATCACCACGTTGAGAGGCTCGATAAATTCTCTTTTGGAGCTTATACACTCGACTTTCTAGCTGACGCCAGTTAATCAAGTGCCATTCCACCATCAGTTTTTGAGACTGTGTATTAGACATAT
>JAAHHJ010000060.1:0-18505 GCA_010692425.1 Symploca sp. SIO3C6
AAAATTTTCCCAGTGATAGTTGAGGAGCTGAAGGTGGACTAAGTATTTTTACTTAACAACTGCCTCGATTTAGCACTCGCTTTGAGCACCCTCAGTCCATGTGACAGTTGAGGGTGCGGAATGTGGGTTAGAGTTGAAATTCATCAACTTTAGACAGCAGCGAAAAAGTTGGTCTTTTTGTTCTTGCCATTGCTGCCAAAACTTGGAGACAATATCATCTGGAGCGGTTCCAGTTAATGTACCGCCACTGTTGCACCTGATATTACTAGGTTGCATAAAATTATGAATTCAAGATCAAATAATGCCTTAGCACTATTAGAATTATTATTTTTATCAGTATTAATAACAACCTATAAATCTCATCTAAAATCTCATCTAAAAAGCTACTAAGCTGTTGTGCATTAAAAATACACAACACCAAGGCAGACAGCAGAAGGTAGAAGGAAGAAGGAACAAGAGTTTCAGCCATTAACTAATATCAAATAAATATCTGATTTAAATGCTTAACAGCTAAAACCTCATCTAAAAACCTACCTTAACCTCATCTAAAACCTCATCTGTTACCCTATATTCCTCATCTCATCTCATCTCATCTAAAAACCTATAAACCTATAAATCTCATCTTTCACCCTATATTCCTCATCCTTTACCCTATATTCCTCATCTAAAACTCATCTGTACACTCATCCGTTTAAAGAGGCGGCGAAAAGGAGATACAGAGACGCGGAGACGCGGAGATTGATGTATAGCAGGCACTCTAATAAATTGGTGTAGCAGTACGTATTAAGGTTAGGACAAGCTAAATCGCTAAAACTTTGTCAAATTCTGCCTTGGAGCCTTCTGCCCTGGAGCCTTGCGCGTAGCGCTATATTACCCACAATGCGATCGCATCTCATGCTTCTCATTGAGACTTGAGGTGGTGGAAGACTCTAACCATCAAAGCAATAAGTAATAAACAACAAAAATATTACTTATTACTTATTACTTATTACTTATTACTTATTACTTATTACTTATTACTTAATTACCTTACCTTCAAAGTCCGTAAACGATTAAGAGCAGCAGCAAACTCAAAGCGACGGAATTTCACTAAATTACCTTCGGGAAAACTAGTCAGAATATCTAAACCTAATAACTCAATATCTCCCATGACTCGCTCTAAAATCTCTGGGATAGTATTATGCTCATTAATATATTGCTTCTTAGCATAAACAATCGCAGAACTAATCGCCCGTAATTGCCCAGGCTCCACAATCTGCTCGACAGCACTCAAATCAATATCCTCATTACCAAAAACAACTTGATCCACATTCCGGACTTTCAACTTCACCTCTCGCTTGCCACGACTAGGATCAATACTTTCTGCTATAGGTATACGAGGTGTAATATTGCCAAAATGTTTGCCGCCTTCCGGAGTGCGTTCAATCCGATATTGCTGTGCAATTTCCCGGGCTTTCTCAGTTAAGTCTTTAGGCTGGAAATTTTCCATGGCAATCACGCTATCCGCCACATCAAAATAATCCCCACTGCCTCCCATTACTAAGATAG
Source organism: Symploca sp. SIO3C6 (assembly GCA_010692425.1). Classification (GTDB taxonomy): domain Bacteria; phylum Cyanobacteriota; class Cyanobacteriia; order Cyanobacteriales; family Coleofasciculaceae; genus SIO3C6. The sequence continues at coordinate 1,549 of JAAHHJ010000060.1, forward strand.
TGGAAACCCCATAATCTGTATATAATTGCCTTACCTTATCGATAAAAGGTGTAATTGGTTCTTTATCTTTAGCAATCAACTGCTGCATACGGCGATCGCGAATCATAAAATTAGTAGCAGCAGTATCTTCATCCACCAACAATAACTGGGCATCAGCTTCGAGTGCTTCAATAATATTTGCCGCTTGCGAGGTACTACCACTAGCATTAGGTGTAGAGAAATTAGTGGTAGAACGACCTTGGGGTAACTGATTAATAAAAGGAGAAATATCAACACCAGCAATACTGCGCCCATCCTCAGCTCTAATTTTGAAAGCAGCAGGATTAGTTACCACTAATTCACGCCCATCTCCAGGAATATGATTGTAAACACCGACTTCAATTGCCCTGAGTAAAGTTGATTTGCCGTGATAACCACCACCGACAATTAAACTAACACCAATAGGAATACCCATACCCTTAATTAATCCCCGGTTGGGACAATTGAATTCAACCTGCAATTGGGTTGGAGATTGGAAAGCCACAGCCCCCTCAAGCAAAGGTCGATCATCAACACCACTGCGTCGAGGTAAAATCGAACCATTGGCAATAAAAGCAACTAAACCTCGTTGTGCCAATTGTTGGCGTAGCCAATCGGCATCTTCGACAGTTTCCACCTGCCACTGCATTTGCTTATGATCCAGAGCTTGATATTTGAGAGCTTTATCAATAAGCTCTGGGAGCTCTTCACATAGCATCTCAGCCGCCTGATAACCAGAGATGCGACGCCCCCGTGCCGGTAATCCCACCACCAAACGCGCTTCGATGAATTCATCCTTAATCACGATCGAACTACGTTCTAGCACAGATTGTCCGATTTGAGTGATTGCAATTAAGCCACTATTGCCAGTACCTCGCCGACTACTCACTTCCCTTGCTGCCTGCTCAAACTGGCGAGTCAAGTAATCTCGCAGAGCTATTTCTCGACTGCGGTTTTGATAGAGGCTACTGGGAAAATTGGCGACTACGTGCGGTAGCTGCACTCGTATCTGACTGGGACTAGCAAAGGGGTCTCCCTGAACTCTATCAATAATCAGGGTAAAATCAGGAAACTTATAGTCACCTTTAATATCTTTATAAGCTTTATAACTGCTATCGTCTAGTTGCAGTAGCCGTTGACGCAAATTTTCTTGATTGTTCATCAATCTTAATTTAAACCTAAACTAGTTTTCTAGCTATAGCAGTCGCCATAATAGTTAGGATAATCGGAAACGCTGGAGGTAGTGCTAATTCATGAATTACCACTACGAAAAATTAGGGTTTCAAGGTAGTTTTGCCTAAGTCATAATAGTTTCTGGGGAAGTCTAATAGACAAAGACAGCAAATACCCTTGCCAAGAGCCACAACATAAGGTACTCTTTTTCTTTAGCTAGCCTAAAATATCAAAGCGTCCCATAGGAGTGCAACAAACACCCCCATGGAACATCACCCCAAACTGTAATGCGCACAGTCCAGTGGCTATTGCGAATTTTACACTCCGCAAAAGCCGCCCCACTTTGCTGTGCTGTGGGGCGGCTTCAGATTTTAGGTATTCTTACCCATTGGAGTGTCATCATGAGTTCTGAAAATACGCCCTTTGATCTGTTCTTAGATAAGTAATAAGTAATAAGTAATAAGTAATAAGTCAAAATCATTGAAACGGCTACCAACTTAAGACGGAATAAGCTTTATAGCAAAGGTTCTAGATTCTGGTAGTTTAAGATAACTTAATTCAAGATTTTGTTGGGGTTTACACTCGTATTATTAAAACTTATTACTTATTCTTGATGCCAACATTCTGTAGACAGCGCAGAAATTTTCCTCCCATCTCCGAGTCGACCTGTCCCCTCGTCTTTAACACTTATTACTTACTGCTTACTACTTATTACTTATTACTTATTACTTATTACTTAAATCATGACTAGTTTATTTACCCGCCTCCAACCAGCCCAAAAATTCCGCATTAGTAAAAGTGCTATTGCACAACTTCTAAACATACCAAAAAACTTAATTGTGCGCGTCGAATGTTGGAAATATGTTGTCTTTGTCCATCGCCGCGACAGAGGTGGACAATTCATCAGTTATCGCAAATTACAACAGTGGCTTAATGCTACTGCCTGTCAAATTCAAAAATGTACTACCTGGCAGCAGCTGCGGCAATTGTGGTTGGCGATTGAAGCCGACTACAAAAAGCATGAAAAACAATATCAAGAGCACAGCTACCAGTTTTTGAGTAACATCTGGACAAAGCACTGGCGTTTACTTTGGTCTGAACCAGAATCAGCCGCCGGGTTTTGATATCATTTCCGATAGATTACCCCTGATTTTGGTATCAGAAATGGAAGATGACTCAAGCCATACCTCAACTAGTAACATTTACAGAATTTGTAGAGAGTAAATCGGACGGAGGGCGTTATGAACTGCATGATGGAGTAATCTTCTCTATGGCACAGCCATTAGGAGGAGATGAGGAAATAACTGGCTTTTTAACATTGGAAATAGCAGCGGAAATTAAACGCTTAAATTTCCCTTGGTCTATTCCCAAACAGGCACTAGTTAAACCTCCTGATGGCGAATCAGCTTATTCACCAGACGTGCTGGTATTGAATTGCTCTAACTTGGCAAATGAACCGCTATGGAAACAAGAATCTACTGTCACCCTTGGTGAATCAATTCCATTGGTTATAGAAGTTGTTAGCACTAACTGGCGAAGTGATTATTACACCAAGCGAGGTGCTTACGAAGGTATGGAAATTATTGAATACTGGATTGTTGATTATTTAGCATTAGGAAGTAAAAGTTTTGTTACTGAATCTGAAATACCAACCGTCTCGGTTTACCAGTTAGTAGATGATGAATATAAGGTTACTCAACTGAGGGGTAGCGATCGCATACAGTCATCAATATTTCCAGAGTTACATTTAACTGCTAATCAGATTTTCCAAGCTGCCACCCCCTAATAGCAATGACTTCACCTATAGCAGTTTGCCCTTGGATGAAGTACAGCGCCTCTTAGTTTTCGGATAAATAAATCATATAAGGGCAGCTAAAAAAGATTATTTTCCCTTGTCTCCCCATCGACCTGTCCCCGCGTCTTTAATTTTATAGCGCTACGCGCAAGGCTCCAAGGCAGAAGGGAGAAGGCAGAAGGGGTGAATTTGACAAAGTTCTAGCAATTTAGCTTGTCCTAAGCTTAATACGTACTGCGATAAGTCCCTGAGAAACCCTCCCCGCACTTTTTAGGTGCGGGGAGGATTTCAAAAAATTAGTTTCTGGCGGCGACATTACCTTCCTGGGTAAGTACCTCCGAGAAGGGGAAGTCTGGTGCAGCCAGCACTAAAACCGTAGCAGGTAATTCAGTTGCCATTGATTGTAAGCGCTCATAGTAGCTACTGAAATTTTCCCCTGGTTGAGCCATGCCCAGGAAAACGAGGTCAGCCTTTTCCGAGGAGCGGCGGAGAATTTCATTAAATGGTCGCCCATTAGCTACAATTACATGTGATTTGGCACCAATGCGCAGCTGTTTGATCATGGCATCAAGATTAGGGCGTGCAGCTTGGGCGGCAGTGTCATTGGGAACTACCAGCTTCAGCTTAATCTCTGCATCCCGCCATTCGATACTAGTACGCACTAAATAGGCAAGGATCAGCATCAAACCACCATTAGCCTGCATCCCTCCCCACCACACATCAATTTGTTGACGACGACCAAAACCACTATTACCCGCATCGCGGAAGATGACAACATTACGCTCGGCTTTGTGGAATTTAGCAATCATTTTGCAATAGCGCTCTCGACGAGCAGGTTTCTCGCTATCTCCCAGCAGGATTGTATTGGGCACCAACGGACCAAGACCATAAGTTTCCACCATTTTCTGTGCCCCTGTAAATAAATCAGGGGCAGTAATCAGTCTTACCAAACCTTGAACACCCCTTTTTTCTAAATAGTCGCGGATGGTGCATTCCATCTCCGCTTGCTGGGCGGCATCACGGGAGCCAGAAGGCAAGATACTAGAGATTGTGAACAAACTGCGGTTGTGGGTGATGAATACAGCTAATTCAATCAAATTCCAGCGGCGTGTTGGGGCACCGGAGAAAACTAAGAGGTGGGGCCGCCAATTCTTGGCATCAGGGGTGTAATCTAATCGCATTACTCCCTGCCTCACTAAAGCTCTCCAAATACCTTGGCGGACATCTCCCCAAGCGCTTTCGAGCTCTCGGCGCTCAAGCCAAATGTAGATGCTAAAGACGATGATTGCTGCTAAAACAGTGGAGACTGAATCGATCAAAAACATCACACCCAGACAGCCAAAGACACCTAGGAGTGAAAGTAACCAGTGAACACGGAAAGAAGGACGGAAAGAAGGACTCTTTAATAAAGTTTCAATACCAGCTGCCAAGTTTAGCACCAAATAGGTGGTAAGAAAGAACATTGACAGAACTGGTGCAATTAAATCTAAGTCACCGACGGCAACTGCCACCAGCACTAAGCCCAGGGTAATCACCGTCGCAACTCTGGGTTCGTCATCTGGACCACTGCCTGTACCCAAAAACTTGAGCCAAGGGGGCAAAATGCCATCGCGGGCTAAGGCTTGTAAGACGCGGGGAGCACCGAGAATACTGCCTAAGGCACTGGAAAGGGTTGCCCCCCACACCCCTAGCAAGATTGCATCGCCCCACACTGACATCTGTTTCATAATCAGAGGGTCAGAGATTAGCGTCTCGGGGGTGGCGCGCATTGCCAAGACCACAGGCAAGATCATGTAAATGACGTAACCTGTCCCCACTGCTGCCAGTGTACCTGTGGGAATTGAACGGATTGGATCCTCCAAGTCTCCTGACATGTTTACCCCTGCCATGATGCCGGTTACAGCCGGAAAGAATACAGCAAAGACAACCCAAAAATCCTCTCCATCTGGCTTGCCCCAAAACTGAATCTCATTAATCTTAACTGGGTCTATATGCTGCCCAAAGAACAGTGAGATTAGAGACAGGGCAATTGCCGCCATGATCAAGTATTGGGTTTTGATCGCTACTTGGGCAGAGGTGATTGCCAGGATTGCTACTAAAACAGTGGTTACTAGAGCAACCACTTGCAGGTTCAAATCAGGGAAAGTCTTAACAACACTCTCGGCAAAACCAATGGTGTAAAGGGCAACGGAAATGGCTTGGGCGAAGTACAAAGGGATGCCAATTGCGCCTCCTGATTCGATACCCAAAGAACGACTAATCATGTAATATGCGCCCCCAGCCCTAACCACACGGTCTGTGGCGATCGCGCATATTGACAACGAGGTGAGGAAGGTAATCGAAGTGGAGAGGGTGACGATCACTAGGGTGCCAAGCAAACCGACATTGCCAACGACCCACCCAAAACGCAGGTACATGATTACACCTAGGATGGTAAGGATTGAGGGTGTGTAGACCCCGCCGAAGGTTCCTAGGCCAGTACCCTGTTCAGGAGGATTCACAGGTGTAGATTTCTGAGTGCTGCGGAATAGAAATTTCACTTTTGTAAATAAGCTTCCAGTGCGAGTACCAGCAATCCTAGATTCCACTCTAATATGAGTCTGGAGGATCAACACCAGATTCAGCAAGTAGTTTTAGCTATTGTAGGACCGCTGGAAATAGCCTTAGCCAGTTGCTTTGTAAACTAGAGACTTCTTGCCAAAGTCGGGGCAAAGGCCGGTGGGAAGGGGAGAAAAAACCCTTTACCTTTAACCTTTGACCTTGTCCCCAGCTGTTGATCCAGATGATTGGGCAACAGTTCTAAGGTAAAGCTATAGCCAAGGCAGTTGATTCAAAACATGACTCTCTACAAAGAGAGCATTAGGCATGCATCGCTACGCGCCTCCATAGCGCTTGCTAATGCTAGGCGTGAGTTTGTCCAAGGTTGCAGAGAGTAAGCAGTTGTATCGTTTCATCTAGAGGATAGATCTTGTCCAATCGCACTTGTTGTATGTTTGCACCCTTAAAAACCGATGCACCGATAAACATCTCTCAACTTTCTGGCTGCTGTATCAGATTAACCTATAGCCTCTAATGCTTGTCCTCACCCCTTGTTATACAACCCCTTAACTGTAACTCCCTCAAACACTTGGTCAACTTTTGGCTTCAATAGTAAAAATCTATCTCTACCCCCTCATCTGCTCACGGCTTCTGTCTTGATACAGCAACCGTCTTCAGTTTGAGCGTAATCTTGTTTTGTTTCTGCTTGATGCACCGTAAGATACCTTTTATCCTACGACTATAGAGGTAAAAATACACTCTATCTCTAGGATAATCTTAGATAATCTAAAGACTCTGGTGTGGTCATGACGAGGTCAAGGTAGAGTCTTGGAGCAGGAACTTACTACTCACTACAGCTGTCGTTGAGTTATGAGAACACCGGGATAATTTTCTGGGTTTGAGACCAAAAATTTATTTCCAGCATCCAATAGTTTAATTTATCTATCCAAATATATATGCCTCAATGCCTAAATTGCCAACCTTGACCAATTTTTAGGGTTAGCATAGATATTAGGAACACCGGAGTATCAGGGCATCTAGCTACTTATTAAATTTATTCGCACGCATTAGATAGATCTCTCGGACTCATGGGCTTGCCAATTTCTTTTCCCTATCTCAGTATTTTCGCTTTAGCACTCTCGCCAGCAATTATCTCTTCCTCTAGCTTGTCATCCCAGTTACCAACGCCTCCGGCTCTCGATTGGCAAGTTAGTCTCAACTTTCCGGTGGAGGGTGTAGGGCAACCTGAGGGGGGTTCCGCTGGTGGAGGAGTGCGCGGAGTTCGCCCTTCTTGTGTTAAGCATGATCAAATACCCCTTCAGACCCTAACGCCTCAATCTTCCTCTGTCGAGAAAACTCACTCCGCTAATCCTAGCTTTTTTGTGTATGTTCCCCAAACTCAGGCAAAGTCGGGAGAATTTGTAGTCTACGATGACTCTGGCAATCAGGTTTACCTGGCAGCAGTTGAACTTAACGATACTCCTAGTGTAGTTAAGCTTCAATTGCCAGAAACTATTTCCCTAGAAGTGGGCAAGGATTATCGCTGGCAGTTTAGACTCAGTTGCAATCTACAAAGCCAGATCCCCAATCATTTGGTTGGGGGAGTTATTCGGCGTACACTAATAAGTTCTGATTTGCAACAGAAGCTAGAAAAGTTACAATTGCCAAAGCAAACAGCAATTGGGGGTCTCAATCCCAGGCAAGAATACTCTGCACTCCTCAAGCAAGCTGAAATCTATGCAGAAGCTAAAATGTGGAACGATACTATTACTATTCTTGCTCGGGTTCGCAATTACCGCCCCAAGGCATGGGCACAAATGTTAACCTCATTTGGGCTAGAGACAATTGCCCACAAGCCTTTTGTCGAATGCTGCACCCAAGAGAAGTAGTCTTGGTGTAGTGCTAATGTGGAATAAAATCAAAGAACTGTTTTGGAGAGGACGCGCTGTTTGGATAAGTGCTCCTGGAGTCGCAGCGGTAGTAATTTTGTTGCGCAGTTTGGGTTTATTGCAAGCTTGGGAGTGGGCAGTTTTAGATCAATATGTGCGCTGGAAGCCTCCAGAATCAAAGGATGAAAGGATTGTCATCGTCGGCATTGATGAAGCGGATTTGCATTATTTTGGGCAGGCAATTATTCCAGATGGTGTCTATGCCCAGTTACTGGAAAAACTCAAGGCTAGACAACCGAGGGCTATTGGTTTAGATATCTATCGGGATGTACCTGTAGGTAAGGGTAATCAGCAGTTAATCGAGGTGTTTCGATCTACTCCCAATTTGGTTGGGATTCAGAAGGTGATTGGGGATAGCAGACGCCAGAGGGTTGCCCCGCCGCCGGGGCTCAAGCAAGTGGGTGCCAATGATTTGCTAATTGATGCTGATCACAGGATTAGGCGAGGTTTACTGTTTGTAGATGATCAATATGGTAAAACTATTCCCGCTTTTGGGATGTATTTGGCTGGACTTTATTTAGATGCTGAAGGTATTGTTTTTACGGAAGTTAAAGGTACGAATAACTGGCGTTTGGGTAAGGCAGTATTTAGTCGCTTTCGGAGCAATGATGGCGGTTATGTGGGAGCTAAGGATGGTGGCTATCAAATTTTATTAAACTACCGAGGCAGTGAACATAGTTTCGAGATGGTCTCGATGAGTGATATTCTTGAGGAGCGAGTACCATCAGATTGGGGGCGCGATCGCATTATCTTAATTGGTGGAGTGGGGGAGACTTTTCAGGATTTATTCTTCACTCCCTATACGATTTTGCCAGACCAGCGTATGTCTGGGGTGGAAATTCATGCCCATATTACCAGCCAAATCATTAGCGCTGCTAAAGATGAACGTCCTTTGATCCAAACCTGGGCAGATTCTTGGGAATGGTTGTGGATTTTCCTGTGGGCAGGAGTAGGGACGACTTTGACTTGGAAGTGGCGATATACAGGTGGGTTGAGTTCTTTCTACTTCCAAAGGGGAACTAGTCTAATTCTAAGTGCTGGGATTTTGTTGGGCAGCACCTACCTTGGGTTTGTGGTAGGCTGGTGGATACCAGTAGTGCCAGCTTTTTTGGCTCTGGGAGGTTCGGCTCTGGCGATTACTGCTTACGTTGCCCGCACGGCAGGTCAAATTCGTAAGGCTTTTGGGCGCTATCTGACAGATGAAATTGTCGCTAATTTACTTGAAAGTAAGGAAGGATTAAAATTAGGTGGTCAGAGGCGGAAAATCACTATCCTAACTTCTGATTTAAGGGGATTTACCAACTTCTCAGAGAGATTGCCTGCTGAAGAGGTAATTAACATCCTTAATCTCTATTTGGGTCATATGGCAGATGTGATTACCTCTTACCAGGGAACCATAGATGAGTTTATGGGTGATGGGATTTTGGTTCTCTTTGGTGCTCCTACTGCCAGAAAAGATGACGCCGCTAGGGCTGTTGCCTGTGCAGTGGCAATGCAATTGGAAATGGTGGCTGTGAATGAACAGATGAAGCAGTTGGGTTTGCCCTCTCTAGAAATGGGCATCGGTATCAATACTGGGGAAGTGGTAGTAGGGAATATCGGTTCGGAGAAGCGCACCAAGTACGGTGTTGTCGGCTCTCAAGTTAACCTCACTTACCGCATTGAATCTTATACCCTCGGTGGTCAGATTATCATTTCTGAGCGTACTTTACAAGAGGCTGGTACCAACACGATTATTAATGACCGCAAGGAAGTAAAACCAAAAGGGGTGAAAGAACCGATAAATATCTATGAAGTTATTGGGGTTGCTGGAAATTACAATCTATTTCTTCCCACTCAAGAAGAGGAATTTTTAACTCTGTCAGACAAAATTGAGATCCAGTACAAATTGATGGATGGTAAGCATGTTAGTGAACCTCTATTTAGAGGCAGTTTAGTCAAACTTTCAACCAAAGGAGCGCAAGTAAGTGTTGAGAATGTAGGAGAGAAATCCTTGCCTCGGGGACTTAACAATATCAAGTTAAATTTATTAAATGAATCTCAAGGGGAAGTCAGCGAAGATATCTATGCTAAAGTATTAGATAAACCATCTACAAACGGTTGTTTTTACATCCATTTCACAGCCAGACCACCGACTGTAGCAGCAAGATTGGATGCTATTTATAAATCTCTAGTAAATTAGGGTAGTGCAATCGATAAGGTAGCTCTGTGGTGTCTTTAGCTAAAAGCAGTTCTCGCCAGGCAGAAATTGTTGAGGTAGTCTTCCGCCGGGGTTGGGACTATATGCGGCGGTTACTCAGTGGTGGTAAGACTGATGAACCAGAAATACCGCCCCCTGCTGTCCTACGCAATATTCTCACGGATTTAGGTCCAGTTTATGTTAAATTAGGGCAACTTTTAAGTACTCGTCCAGATCTGTTGCCGCCTGCATATATTGAAGCCCTTAGTTCTCTACAGTCAAAAGTTCCCCCAGTGGATGCCTCAGAGATGGAAGGGTTTATCCGCCAACAACTACCATCTCCTCCAGAAAAAATCTTTGCTAAGATTAATTACCAAGCGATCGCCGCTGGTTCTATTGCTCAAACCCATAGAGCTACCCTTAAAGATGGGCGTGAAGTGGCAATTAAAGTTCAACGTCCTGGGATTGAGTTGATTGTGGCGCGGGATATTGCCCTAATAAAAAATGTGGCAAGGTTAGTGGGCAATACTGAATTTGGTCAACGCTACAATGTTGTTTCCTTAGCTGATGAGTTTAGCCGTGCCTTGCAAGCCGAACTCGATTTTACCCAAGAAGCCAGTTACACTGATCAACTACGGGCAAATCTTTCCCAGAGCCGGTGGTTTGATCCCAAGCGCTTGCTAGTGCCAGAGGTTTTTTGGGATTTGACAAGACCAAAAATCATGGTTTTAGAATGGCTCGATGGGGTGCCAATCTTGTCAGCCAATTTGCGAGGTAGTGGCTATGGCGGCAATATTGATGCAGAGCGTCAGGCGATTACAACTGTACTCTTCCAAGCTTTTTTTCAGCAATACCTCAGTGATGGTTTCTTTCATGCGGATCCCCACCCCGGCAATATCTTCTATCTCAGCGATGGTAGAGTTGCAATTCTTGACTGCGGAATGATGGGGAGTTTAGATCCCCGCACTAGAACCACTTTAATGGAGATGATGTTGGCAATGGTCAGCTGTGATGCCCAGAGGTGTACACAGTTAACTCTACAAATAGCTGAACCGATGCAGTCTGTGGATTTATTACGCCTGCAAAGTGATTATAACCGACTACTAGGTCGCTATGCTAATTTAAGCCTTGCCCGTATCAATACGGCTGAAGCCTTCAATGAGATTATGGAAGCTGCTAGCAGAAATTATCTACGTTGGCCTGCTAATATTGGCTTGTTTGCCAAATCTCTGGCTAATTTGGAGGGAGTGGCGCGTCAATTTTACCCGGCAGTAAACTTATTTGAAGAAGTAAAGCCTCTGATGAGTGACTTGTTTAGGCAGCAGTTGATTGGAGATGATCCACTGCAAGCGGCATTTAGAACTGCAATTGAATTCAAAAGTCTTTCTCTAGAATCGCCCCGCCAGTTATCGTTTTTGTTGGATCGACTCAGTAATGAGACGTTGCAGTTAAACTTAAAGGTACATGGTATTGATGGCCTCCGCCGCAGTATCGATGATGCTGCCAATAGGCGTACTTTTGGTACGGTGGTAAGTGCGCTGATTATTGGTGCTGCGATTGTTGCTTCGGGGGCACAGACATCTCAATTGCAGTTGCTGAGTGATATTTTGTTTGCAGTTGCTAGTTTTTTGGGATTTTGGTTGATAATCGGTATTCTAAGGTCAGGTCGATTGCGGTGAGTAGTCTTAAGGCAATTTACTAGGATCGGCATTGATGATCTTAGTGACTCTATTGACTAATTTTACTAATAAATTTAATGTGTCAATTCTGTGTTTTAGTCATTCTCGGGAGAATGGCAGCTTAGGAATCTGGAAATAATTTGGTTCCATGGTGGATAATTCATTAATCGGTGAGCTTGTCAAGCAGTGGGGGCATTGCCTTATAGCGCTACGCGCAAGGCTCCAGGGCAGAAGGCTCCAAGGCAGAAGGGGTGAATTTGACAAAGTTTTAGCGATTTAGCTTGTCCTAATCTTAATACGTACTGCTATAACCTCCAGCTATCCTTAACAGTAATTATTGCATCTTGTTAGCTAGCCTAATTAATACCACATCTTTAATCAAGTTTTAACGAGGTTTGCTTTAGCATTCGTCTCCATAACCCCTGAATAAATTTTCTTTGGTCGATAGCGTGCAAGATAATAAAGGCTCCGAAGGTGTAAGCCAGCCAGAAATGGAGGCTTCTGCCTAATTCAACTAAAGTACTGTCCTCAGGAAATATATCAGGCAAAGTTATCCATAAAAAATGTACATTGTTGCTTTTGTAAGAGTTGGAGAGGAAAAAGCCACTGATGGGAACTGCACACATAAATAGATAGAGAATAGTATGGAGGATAACTTTTTGTGTCCACTGTTTACTAAATTTCGGTAGGCGCTTACTATACTTATTCCACCATACCTGCAGCATGGTTAAGATGCGCCAAATCAACAATCCCATGGTTAGTACTCCCATAGTTTTATGAAAGTTGTAAAGGGAATTGATGCCGAATACTTCATTGGGTAAACGCGCCATAAATGTCCCACCAATGAAGAGGATTATGTAGCAGTAGAACATAATCCAGTGGATGGACATTATTCGCTTGAAGGCTGAGTTGCTTCTAGGTTTAGTTGCTATCTTACTTTGATTCATAAGTTTTTTTCTCCGAAAAATCAAAAATTATTCTTGATCAAGCCAACCTTGCTTAAGCCTTGTAATTTGCGTTCAAAGCTAACTGAATAGTCGGACATAAACTTAAAGATGCAGGGACAAATTGGATGGGGATTTAACCCCAATCAATTTTATCCACCGCAAGTGACGGTGGGGTATTCGACCCATATTAATTTCGATCAATTTAAGTATTTTTCTCCTTAATTAAGAGGTATTGCTTATACTTAATACTTAAATTATGACTGTTTTCGACTCACTGTTAGAAAGTTATTTCGTCCTAAAAATTAACTTTAATTGTGTCCAATTACTTATTAAAGTATTAGTCTTTTCTCATATTAATTTAGAAAGTATTGTGAGTGTGGATTTAAGCAGCCAGGACTTACGCACTCAAACATTTAAAATCGCTATAATCTTCTGTTAAAAAGTGATCTAGAGACTAAAGCTTAGATTTTAAATTCACTATGTAAGTCCTAACAGTATGTAATTTTATTAACTACCTCTATTGTGCTATTTCTTGTAGATGTACACCAGTAAAGATAGGGAGATTATAGAGGAAGTTTAGTGATTGACATTGCTAATCATCAAGTGGCGATGTGGTGATTATGCTTTCAAATTTTGTGATCAACTTCACTTTCCAGCAACTTGGCCCGCTTCTCTCGCCTCCTCTACCCAGCGATCAAACAGCTGTCGGTTATCCTCAATCCATTTTTGAGCATGACCATAAATCTCCTCCAGAGAATCTTCACCATCATGAACAAGTTTCTGCTGCTTATTTATATCCTCCATAGGAACACTAACTAATTCAAACCAACGCTTAGCTGCTGGATTAGCCTGCAAAAAGTTATTGTTAACCAAGATACGGATATCATCAATAGGAAATCCGAGATTTTTTCCATCTACTGAGGTATCTTGTTCTGTAATTTCTCCCATCTGTTCAGGTAGAGAGGTGAAGGGAACCTTTAACCACACCACATCTTGATCAGGTTTTAGCACTGAACCTACCCAATTAGGAATCCAATTATAGAAAAGAATCGGTTCTCCTTGCCGATAACGGGCAAGAGTATCTGCCATCAAAGCAGAGTTATCTCCTTGTACATGTTCAACTGTATTGCGCAGTCCATACACATCTAAATGATGCTCGATTGCTAGTTCACAGGACCAACCTGGAATGCAACCAATGAGATTTGCTTTACCATCGCCGTCGGAGTCAAAGAGTTTGGCAATTTCTGGGTCTTTGAGTTGCTCTATATTAGTAATATTGTATTTCTTAGCAGTTTTCTGATCAATCTGATATCCCTGCATAGTATTAGAGACGAGAGTCCCTACCCGCTGGAATTTATCCTTACCACCATTTTTGATAAAGAATCCTTCGTGAAGTTTTTCCCAATGACTAATATTAAAATCTAAGTCGTCATTACTGACGGCAATGTGTATATTAGGGACATTTAGTTGTTTTCTGGTTTTGATACTGTAACCGAGCTTTTCTAGTCCAGTATCAATGATTCTTGCACTAAATAGTGGATACTGAGACATCCCACTGCCAGGGCGAACAGTCACTCCCTCTCCTGGCATGATTTTTTCTGTTATGTTTTCTTTTGCTTCTATAGATTGATTAGCATTTACTAATTGTTGAATTTCTGGAAGTACTTGTTGCCAAACTAATAAACCCAAAAGCAAGGAGGTTAAAACAATAGCGACAGCGCTAGGTAAGGGAGTTTTTAAAAATTTTGATACCGAGAGGATCAAACTAATGGGCCCTCGCTGTTGCCAAGAGCCTTGGTTATCAGTTTTACTGACAGCCTGAGTAATGCGATCGAGTATAATTGCCATCAGCACGATACTCAATCCCCCCACTGTTGCCAAGCCTACATTCAAACGTCCCAGCCCCTGCAATACCATTTGTCCTAGCCCCGCCACACCAATCATCGAGGTAACTACCGACATTGATAGTGCCAACAGAATCGCTTGATTGATTCCTGCTAAAATTGTGGGCATCGCTAAAGGTATTTGCACTTCCCACATCACTTGGGCTGGAGTGGAACCAAAGGCTATAGCTGCTTCGACTACTTCTGTGGAGACTTGACGGATACCGAGGTTAGTCAGGCGTATTAACGGCGGGATAGCAAAGATACAGGTGGCAATTACTCCGGGCACTTCACCAATACCAAACAGCATTACCACTGGTACCAGATAGACAAATGAGGGCAGAGTTTGCATGGCATCGAGAAATGGTTGCACCAGTTTCTCAATCTTGAGATTACTGGCACAGGCAATACCAACCGAAATACCCACTACCATGCAAAAGATTACCGCAGTTAAAACTAGTGACAGTGAAACCATGGCAGCTTCCCAGGCTCCAACAAAGCCAATTAAGCTTAAGCCAACAACCGTGTAAATCGCGATTCTTCCCCCAGCCAGTTGCCATGCAATTAAGCCCAGGATGATGAGCAAAATTAAGGGAGGAATAGCCAGAAAAAGCCCTTGCATACCCTCTAGGGTTGACCGAATGGGAGTGCTAATCGCTTGGAAAAAGGGGCGATAGTTATCAACTAAATAATCAATAGCATCGGTAATCCAATCTTCAAGAGGTAAAGTATAAAGCTCAAAGGGGTTGAGGAGATAATCGAGAAGGGTTTGGCTGTTATTAATACTCACTGATTTAAACGGTAATTTACAGATAAACTGTTGTGCATTAAAGTACACAACAGCAAGGCAAGAGGCAGGAAGCTCCAAGGCTCCAATGAGCAAGAATTTTAGCCATTAACTAATACAAATAAATATATGATTTAAATGCGTAACAGCTTATACTCTTAATTTCCCACTTGTCTTGCCTCCTCTAACCAGTTATCAAACAATTGTTGATTATTATCAATCCAGGTTTGAGCATGACGACGGACATCTTCTGGGGAATCTTCTCCATCTTGAACAAGTTTTTGCTGTTGGTTGACATCTGCAAGGGGAATCTCAACCAGTTCAAACCAACGTTTGGCACTGGGATTAGCATTTAAAAATTTACTGTTAGCCAAGATGCGGACATTATCAGGAACAAATCCGACATTTTGTCCACCTATCGAGGTATCTTCTTCAGTAAATTCTCCCATCTGTTTTGGTAGAGACGTAAAGGGAACACTTAAACGAACTACATCTTTACCGACTTTGAATACTGCAGCTACCCAATTAGGAGTCCAAGTGTAATAAAGAACTGGTTCTCCTTGCTTATAGCGCCCAAGAGTATCTGCCATTAGGGCTGAGTAATCTCCTTGCACATGTTCAACAGTATTTCTTAATCCATAAGCATCCAAGTGATTCTCAATTACTAGTTCACAGCCCCAACCAGGCTCACAACCAATTAAATTTGCCTTACCATCGCCGTCGGAGTCAAAGAGTTGAGCAATTTTTGGATCTTTGAGTTGCCCTAAGTTAGTAATATTGTATTTGTTAGCGGTTTTCTGATCTATTTGATACCCCTGCAAGGCATTAGGGATAAGATATCCAGTTCGCTGAAATTTATCTTCACCGCCATTATTTTGAAAGAATCCTTCGTGCAATTTTTCCCAATGAGTACCATAGAATTCTAAATCGCCGTTGCTGACAGCAATGTGTAGAGCAGGAATCTGTAGTTGCCTTTGATCTTTAACGTTATAACCGAGCTTTTCTAGTCCAATATTAATGATGTCTGTAACAAATCTTGCATAAGGCGAAGAACTATTGCCAGAGCGTACAATCACACCTTCTCCAGGCATTAATTTTGATGATCTTGTTTCTTCTCTGATTTGACTAGTGTTTTGTCCTTGTTCTGTTACCTGAGGTTGTTGTTGCAACAGGACTAAACCAGCGAGGGAAGAAACCACAATGACAGTAATCAAGCTAGACAAAGCAAGTTTTAGAGGTGTCCATCCTGAGAGGATAAAACCAATGGGCCCTCGCTGTTGCCAAGAGCCTTGGTTATCAGTTTTACTGACAGCCTGAGTAATGCGATCGAGTATAATTGCCATCAGCACGATACTCAATCCCCCCACTGTTGCCAAGCCTACATTCAAACGTCCCAGCCCCTGCAATACCATTTGTCCTAGCCCCGCCACACCAATCATCGAGGTAACTACCGACATTGATAGTGCCAACAGAATCGCTTGATTGATTCCTGCTAAAATTGTGGGCATCGCTAAAGGTATTTGCACTTCCCACATCACTTGGGCTGGAGTGGAACCAAAGGCTATAGCTGCTTCGACTACTTCTGTGGAGACTTGACGGATACCGAGGTTAGTCAGGCGTATTAACGGCGGGATAGCAAAGATACAGGTGGCAATTACTCCGGGCACTTCACCAATACCAAACAGCATTACCACTGGTACCAGATAGACAAATGAGGGCAGAGTTTGCATGGCATCGAGAAATGGTTGCACCAGTTTCTCAATCTTGAGATTACTGGCACAGGCAATACCAACCGAAATACCCACTACCATGCAAAAGATTACCGCAGTTAAAACTAGTGACAGTGAAACCATGGCAGCTTCCCAGGCTCCAACAAAGCCAATTAAGCTTAAGCCAACAACCGTGTAAATCGCGATTCTTCCCCCAGCCAGTTGCCATGCAATTAAGCCCAGGATGATGAGCAAAATTAAGGGAGGAATAGCCAGAAAAAGCCCTTGCATACCCTCTAG
>JAAHHJ010000060.1:18605-29054 GCA_010692425.1 Symploca sp. SIO3C6
TTAAGCTTAAGCCAACAACCGTGTAAATCGCGATTCTTCCCCCAGCCAGTTGCCATGCAATTAAGCCCAGGATGATGAGCAAAATTAAGGGAGGAATAGCCAGAAAAAGCCCTTGCATACCCTCTAGAGTTGACCGAATGGGAGTGCTAATCGCTTGGAAAAAGGGGCGATAGTTATCAACTAAATAATCAATAAATTCGGTAATCCAATCTTCAAGAGGTAAAGTATAAAGCTCAAAGGGATTGAGGAGGTCATTAAAGCCCACTTGAGTATTTGCAATTAAATCAAGGGATAAACTAAACGAAGTTAAAGCAACGCCAAACATATTTTAATACCTAATAAATTAACTTTGGCTGATGCTAGCCAGGACATCGGCAGGCTCTACAATGCCCTGAAATTTACCTTCGGTATCAACTACGGCAATAGGAAGTCCTTCTCGATAGAGGTGAAAGGTATTTTCTAGATTGCTGGAAATGTGGGTTTTAGGAAAATTTGTTTGCATTACTTGAGCAATGTCTTCACTGCCATTATCGAGGGCTGTGGTCAGAGTTTGTTTGCTAACAATACCAACGGGTTTACTATCTTGATCAACAACATACATTTGTTGAAGTTCCTGTGCGATCATTTGCTCAAGTGCAAATTGTGTCGAGTCTTGTCCGAGAATCAAAGGAGTTGTTGGGCGAGTAATTGAACCAGTTTTAAAGACTTGGGCACGGTTTACATCTTGGGTAAAGGCGCGAATGTATTCGTCAGCTGGCTTGGTAACTAATTCTTCTGGTGTACCAATTTGCACAATGTAGCCATCCTTCATCACAGCAATGCGATCGCCGATTTTAAGAGCCTCTTGAATATCATGACTGATAAAGACAATAGTTTTATGTAGTCTTTTCTGGAGGCGCAGTAATTCATCCTGCATTTCCCGCCGAATTAAAGGATCAAGGGCGCTAAAGGCTTCATCCATAAGTAAAATTTCAGCATCTGTAGCTAAGGCGCGGGCTAAACCTACCCGTTGCTGCATCCCACCACTGAGGGAGGAAGGTAAATAATCGGCCCATTGTGCTAAACTCACCACTTCCAAGGTAGAGAGAACTTTTTCGCGGCGTTTGGCTTTATCTACTCCCTGCACCTGTAAGCCATACTCCACATTTTCCATGACACTTTTGTGGGGAAATAGCCCGAATCTCTGAAAAACCATCGACACTTTAGTGCGACGAATTTCCCGCATGCGTTTTTCTTCCACATGGGCAATATCTTCATCATCAATATAGATATGCCCACTAGTAGGATTAATTAGACGATTAATGCAGCGCACCAGGGTTGACTTTCCTGAGCCAGATAACCCCATCACCACAAATAATTCCCCTTGATTAATATTCAAAGATACATCTGCAACCCCTAAAACATTACCAGTTGCCTGTAAGATAGAATCCCTAGTTCCACCTTGGCGAAACATTTGGAGAGCAGCACGAGGTTTTTCTCCATAGATTTTAATCAGATTCTCAATGCGAATTTTGGGTTCTGAATTTTTCATCCTGGATTTTAGGCTAAGTGCAGTTGCTAATCAATCTGTATTTTGCATATAAGTATAACTGATGAAGTAATTGCCAAAAGTCCCGGCTATTGATGGAGGCTAATGGCTTTGTAGTACAAACAGTTCTCTATATACTGCCAGCTTGATGACTTGAATCTATTCTTGTCAGTTTAAAAAGATTTGACAATACATAAATGTCGCCTTTTAGTTCATAAAGTTCAGCCATTTTATAACTAAACCTTTCAAAGTGGTGAAGTCCTAAAGGAATATTGGTTGTTTAAACCTTCAAAAAGTTCAGCCATCTTAGCCAATGATGTGAACTTTAATCAACCTGCATGCCCGCTATACCTTCATTCCCGCGTTTGAGCGTCTCCGAGTCTGGGCGTCATCAGCATATGTAGCAAACATAAATTAAATCGATATAAATCCCACTAATTGCTCTCAAGTTCCTCTATACCTAGCAGCAGAAGGAGAAACTTGACAAACTATTTTATAATTGCGAAACTGTACGGGGATTGAACCGTAAAAAAATCTACAAATTGTAAATGAAAGGGTGCTGTGACAAATTAACTTAGTATTTCAAGAGGAGTAATATTCAGTAGATGCCTAGTCAGAAGTATACCTTTCGGAAAGGGGAAGGACAAATAATTGAAGTTTCCTTGACTGGTCCTTGGTTTCGAAAAAAAGATTTAGTGGTTCGTCTTGATGGTCAAAAACTTGACAGATTTACTGACACGATTGGATTGAGAGGAGGAGAAGTATTTCGCCTTCAGGATGGCTCTATCTTGAGGGTAAAATTAGTGGATGGATTATTTGATATTACAAGAGTGCAAGTATTTCTCAATGGTGATCCTCTACCAGGATCATTATCAAATCTCAGACAGAAACTGGCACGTGCCTACGGCGCTATATATTTCACTGGAGGATTCAATGTTTTCTTTGGTTTAGCCTCAATGCTATCCCCTTTCATAAAAGATTCGGTAGGACTTAGAATTGATTCCTTTATTGTAGGAACAATCTTCCTATTGCTTGGCTACTTTGTACAACGTAAGTCCTTATTAGCTTTAAGAATAGCAATTGCACTCTTCATTCTGACCAGTTTAGTAACTATAATTAGTACCTTACAGACTGATAGTTTGAACACTAGCGGAATTGGTTCTCGTAGCGGAATTGCTCTTCGTATAGGTTTTATTTTTGTTATGTGGCAAGGTATGGAAGCAATAACTGAGATGGAAGCAATAACTGACAATGAACACCAATCTTGAGATTGTCAATATTTAGCAAATCAACTCTCCCCATCCTCCCATCTCCCCTTTTTAGGGTAATAACTATCCTAGGATTTGGTTAGGAATTTCGATGAGACTCAAAATATTGCTACTGACAGAAATTATTTTAGACTCAGAAGTGACCAAAGTCGGCGCTGAAGCAGTCGATGGTTGCTTTACCCTTATTACCGCGCCATATCGACTTTGTCACCGCTTTAGTTCCTGGAATTCTCTTTTTTACCACTCCCCAAGGCTCTGAAGAATTTCTAGCACTAGACGATGGCATTTTGGTTAAATGTGATCAAAATATAAAGGTATCATCGCGCCGAGCAGTACGCGGCACTGATTTAGCTACCTTAGAGCAAACTGTGCAAGAGCAATTCAAAATTTTGGATGAGCAGGAAAAAAAGGCACGTTCCGCTGTTGCTAAGCTAGAAGCTAATATTGTGCGGCGATTTATCGACTTGGAAAAGTAACATCCTCCACCAGTAAATCGTTGAGGTGTAATTTCCACTGTAGAGTAAACCTCCACACAATAGTTTTCAGATCATCGCAGGTTTTTACACGTATCTTGGCTCAATCCCATTTAGGACACAAACTCTGAAGATTGATAAGAGCATTTATCTTTGAGTCAAATTCATACTTTTTTACTTGTTCTAGTAGACTAGCAGGCGTTGATTCTCGCAACAGAGAATGCCAATAATTAAAAATGTTATTGGCTGTGGATTCACTGACTTGAAACAATAAACCCAGAATCTTAAAAATAAGATGATGACGCAAATATATTAAAGTTAATATAATTTGCTCTTCAAGAGAAAGTTGAGATTTCCTGCCACCACCAGTATTAATCAGTCTGGTTCTATTTATTTCAATTTCAGTCTGTCTTTGTTCGTGTAAGAATTTGGCTTGTTCAATTAATTGAATTAACTGTTCATAGTTAATCCCTACCAAGCGCTTGGCTTCTTGATGATTACGTTGTAAGTATTCCCAAGTATAACTCACAGCTTATGCACCCGAAACGCCAATTGTTTATACCTTAGTTGTCTCATAATTTATGTTCTGAAGATTCTAAACTATTAAGATATAATTCTTTTTGATCTATATTTAGCTTCTCAAGTTTGTCAGGTTTTTACTAGCTAAGATTAGAAAATTAAGGAAAAACTTATTTAAATTTTTATATATAAAAGAAAATTTATTTAAATTTTTATATACTGAAGTATAGCAGTACGTATTAAGGTTAGGACAAGCTAAATCGCTAAAACTTTGTCAAATTCACCCCTTCTGCCCTGGAGCCTTGCGCGTAGCGCTATACAGTCGGGATAAATCTCGTCTTGTTCCACAGCCAGCCATTAAAACAGCTGGCTAATTCTCACCCGTGGTTATTTTCTGTTTTCCTAAAGCAGTACGCTCTCAGATATTTACAGTACAAATGTTCTAAGCAATTGCTAATCAAGGCTCGATTTGTGATTTGTAAACACACTGCTCGTGCAGCGCTATAGAAAGTAAAATCTAAATGCACAAGAGCCAACAAGAAACCATCAGCAATAAACTATGAACAACTCCCGAGAGTTTTTGCAAAAATTTGGATGCTCCCGTAGCTACCAATTTTCCAGGAATTTCTCTAAAGTGGCTTGTTTTTTACTCATATAGGCATCTGTCTGCTTTAAAAGTTCCTTTAAATTTTCTGGTGAGGCATCATCCATTGCCAGACATGGTTCCTTTAGGGGTAACTGTAGACGAATATAACGCAGTTTACCTTCATGGTCTTTCTCCTCTAGGATTTGTTCTGCAACATACCGGTGAATATCTGGCGGTGCATCCATAAAGACATCGGCAATACGCAAACCCCATTCAATTAGTCCCCATCCTCGCACTTCCTCCCAGGGAATTGGAGTTGCTGGATCTCCAGTACCAATGGATAGTACCTTAATTTGACTGAGTACCTCTGCCAAGGATTGATCAGTATGGTCACGTAACAGTTTAATAGACTCTGCTACAGCACAAGAAACAGGATTGTTGGCACAAACTCCTCCATCAATCAAGGAGTATTCCCTCCCATTCTTTTCGATCAGGTGGGCGGGAAAATAGGTTGGGGCTGAGGCAGAACATACACAAGCTTCCCATAGGGGAACTTTGGCATACCAACGATCATGACGCCAGCTCTTAAACACAACTGGGTTACGTGTAATCGTATCGTAGCTGGGAATTAAAATTTTTACTGACTCCATCAACTTATCAGGATCTGGCGTCACATCCGCAAGTTTTTTATTTCCCAATTCTTCCTGAAGAGTCGTAATTAAACCTTCGTCTGAAAACTTAGGAGCAGAAAGACCATATTGGAAAATTAGTGGTAACCTTTCAGGTGAAAGCAGAGATGTATAAGGAAAGATTTGTAAACCTTTCTGTAAATAGAGATTGACCATCTCCTTTGCGCTCTTACCAGCTGCAATTAATGCCGCCAAGATGGATCCTGTTGAGGTACCTGCGATTAGATCAAAGTGTTTGCTTAAAGGGGAGCCGAGTTGCTTCTCAACTTTTTGAAGCATACGTGCTGGCATGACGCCTCGAATACCACCACCATCCAAAGCAAGAACACGAAAAGTCATAATAAGCTGCTTTCTTCAATAGACCTTATAACTGGATTGTACAATGATAAATTTTGAAATAAGCTTTTTGTTGGCAACAGATTGAGCAGAGAATTATCGACAAGGCGGGAGCGTGAAAAGCAAAACCCTGCCTTGAAGTCGGGCAGGGTATCGTTATCTTTAATAAGCGTCTTGCAACTCGTAAAAGTCGGGCGAGATATAATCCTTGCGCAAGGGCCAACCAATCCAATCTTCAGGCATCAAAATCCGCTTCAGGTTCGGGTGTCCTTCAAAGAAAATACCGAACATATCATAGGTTTCCCGCTCTTGCCAATCGGCAGCCTTCCAAATCCAGTAAACTGAAGCTACCTTGGGATTATCTCGAGGCAGGAACACTTTCAACCGCACTTCCTCAGGTTGATCAGCATCATCACTAACCTTAATCAAGTGATAAAAGCTAACTAAATCTTCACCAGGACCTTGATCATAACCACCTTGACATTGTAGATAGTTGAACCCGTAGGCATAGAGAGCCGTCGCAACGGGTAGTAAAACCTCTGGCTGAACTTTAATCACCTCAACACCAAGGTGATCCGCCTCCATTAATTCAGTCTCAAAGCCGTTTTCTTGCAACCAGCCTCTGACTTTACCAGTCTCGACAAGCTCAGAGGCTTGATTATTCTCCTGAGCCTCTTGCTCTGCTGATTTTGAATCTTCAGCCACGATCAACCTCCTGTTTTTGCGAGGATTTGAGTGCAGGGGGTACTGGCATGCCCATGGCTTCGGTTAACTCCTTGGGAGGAGCCTCACGAGTCTCAGACTGTAGGTACTTACCAGTCAAAATTGTTGGTACAGCTTTCATACTGTGAGTGGTGCTGTAGTAACGGTGAGTTTGACTAATCTGAGCCTGCTCTTGCATCGATTCGTTGGCAACCTTTTTGCGCAGCTTGACAATCGCATCCATGATTGCTTCTGGGCGCGGAGGACATCCCGGGATGTAGACATCTACAGGAATTAATTTATCAACTCCTCGCACTGCTGTTGGCGAATCAACACTAAACATGCCGCCAGTGATGGTGCAAGCACCCATGGCGATTACGTACTTTGGCTCTGGCATTTGCTCATAGAGACGCACCAATGCCGGTGCCATCTTCATGGTAATTGTGCCCGCAGTAATGATTAAGTCAGCTTGCCGGGGACTTGAACGCGGAACCAAACCAAAACGATCAAAGTCAAACCGGGAGCCAATCATGGCAGCAAACTCAATGAAGCAGCAGGCAGTGCCATACAACATCGGCCACAGACTAGAAAGCCTTGCCCAGTTGTAAAGGTCGTCTACTGTTGTCAGAATAACATTCTCTGAAAGGTCTTGAGTAACTGTTGGTCGCTCAATAGGGTTGAGAATTCGTTCTTTTTGTTGCTCCTCGAGAGTCGCAACGTCTTTGGAAGGGTTGGTGTTCATGACCATTCTAGTGCTCCTTTACGCCAGGCATATACGAGAGCAACTACAAGAATTGCTATAAAAATCAGGGCTTCAATAAAAGCTAGTAGTCCTAGGCGGTTGAAAGCAACTGCCCAGGGGTACAAGAATACAGTTTCAACATCGAAAATCACGAAGACAAGGGCGAACATATAGTAGCGGATGTTGAACTGAATCCAAGCTCCCCCCACTGGCTCCATGCCCGATTCGTAGGTGGTAAGCCGCTCTGGAGAGCGAGTGCTAGGTCGCAATAACTTAGATGCCGTTAGCGCCAGTAAAGGGACTAGACTGCAGGCAAGTAAGAAGCCTAAGAGATACTCATAGCCGCTAAGAACAAACACAATCGATAACTGCCACTAAATATTTTGCGTTATTACTTCTTTACATTTTTACTCTAAATTACCCCGTCCCTACCATTTTGTACGAATTGGACAATGTGAGATGGGGAGATGGGGAGATGGGGAGACGCTCCAGATGGGGAGACGCTCCAGATGGAGATTAGTTTTCTACCTTATTCCTCGGAGCCTCCTGCCTTGGAGCCTTTCCTTGGAAGATGGGGAGATAATCTTACTACTGTGTTAATAAATTTCTACATATGTGCGATAATTTTTAACATCAATTTTAAGATTTGCTTCCCATTTTTTTTCTGCAAGCAATGAGCGAGCAAGCCAAAGAGCAAACCCTGGCTGAAAAAGCGCCAAGTAGTTATGAATGTCGCGCTTGCGGCTATATCTATGAGCCAAGCAAGGGAGATAGTAAAAGTCAGATTGAAGCTGGAACAGTGTTTGGAGAGTTGCCAAGCGGTTGGCGCTGTCCCGTTTGCAATGCCCAGAAGTCTGCCTTCGTGGATATTGGTGCGAGGAATGCTCCTTCCGGGTTTCAGCAAAACCTTACTTATGGCTTTGGTGTTAATGTCTTGACGCCAAACCAAAAGAACCTACTGATTTTTGGTGGTTTAGTCTTAGGCTTTTTATTTTTCATAAGTCTCTACGGTTTGCACTGATTTTCAGTGCTCTTGTCTATTTGGGGTAGATGAGTTGAGGGCGATTATTTTGTATAACGCAGGTTGCACTCTAAAGAGAGCAACTATCCCACTCAACCGTAGATGGCCCTAAGGCTCCCAAGGACAAGAAATTAGATTTTTTCTGGAGGTTATGAACTGTTTGATGAGAAGGCTTAAACAAATCGTAATATTATTGGCAGTTACCTTATTTTGCGCCAGCTGTAGTTATGTTGACTCTATTGATTACAACCCCTGGCAGATTATTAACCTGCCCACGGATTCTACTCTCAGGGATATAGGTTTTACCAGTGATGCCAGCCATGGCTGGGCAGTGGGGAGTAAGTCCACAATCTTAGAAACGACTGATGGTGGCAATAACTGGCAGGAGAAAAAACTAGAATTAGGAGACCTCAGTTATCGCTTCACCTCTGTAAACTTTGCAGGTGAAGAAGGTTGGATTGCAGGTGCACCATCAATACTTTTGCATACAACTGATGGTGGTACCTCTTGGTCCCGCATTCCCTTAAGTGAGAAATTGCCTGGTTCACCCAATACAATTGTGGCATTAGGTCCCCAAGCAGCAGAAATGACTACCACAGTTGGGGCGATTTATCAAACCGAAAA
Source organism: Symploca sp. SIO3C6 (assembly GCA_010692425.1). Classification (GTDB taxonomy): domain Bacteria; phylum Cyanobacteriota; class Cyanobacteriia; order Cyanobacteriales; family Coleofasciculaceae; genus SIO3C6. Next base: position 27,094 of record JAAHHJ010000060.1, read on the forward strand.
TGCTGGTCAGAGTTGGAAGGCGATGGTTGAACAGGCAGTGGGCGTTGTTCGCAACATATCGCGTTCTGATGATGGTAAATACGTTGCTGTTTCTGCTAGAGGCAATTTCTACTCGACTTGGGAACCAGGCGAGAGTGCTTGGCTACAGCATAATCGCAACAGTTCTAAACGTCTCCAGAATATGGGGTTTACAGAAGATGGACGTCTTTGGACACTAGCACGGGGTGGTTTGGTGCAGTTTAGCAGCCCTGAAGATGTAGAAGTTTGGGAAGAGCCTATATATCCGGAGCAGTCAACTAGCTGGGGATTACTTGATTTAGCTTATCGGACACCGGAAGAACTTTGGGTAGCAGGTGGCAGTGCTAACTTGTTTTGTAGTTTCGATGGTGGCAAAACTTGGCAAAAAGACCGCGAAGTTGAGAATGTTCCCTCTAACCTTTACAAAATTGTATTCTTAACACCAGAACAGGGATTTATTATTGGTCAGAGGGGAGTTTTGCTTAAGTATGAGCAGAGTACACAACCAGCATAAGATAACTGTAAAGGGTTTCTATGTGGTGTCTCTACTTGTATAAAAGCAAGCAGTTTTCAGTATCATAGATAGTGAGTTTTTAAGCGTTAGATTGGAAGGAGGAATAAGCAATGGCAGGTACAACTGGAGAACGTCCCTTTGGTGATATTGTTACTAGCATTCGTTACTGGGTAATTCACAGCATTACAATCCCGGCTTTATTTATCGCTGGCTGGCTATTTGTCAGTACAGGTTTGGCCTATGATGCTTTTGGAACTCCTCGTCCTGATGAGTACTTTACTCAAGAGCGTCAGGAAGTACCGATTGTTAGTGATCGCTATCAAGGCAAACAGCAGATTGAGAACTTTATCAAGTAAGTAGTTGTCAACAATAATTTAGTTGTAAACCAGGTTTAAAACTATGACTAGTAACACCCCTAATCAACCAGTTTCTTACCCAATTTTTACTGTCAGATGGCTGGCGGTGCATACCCTAGCCGTGCCTACAGTATTTTTCTTAGGCGCAATCGCCGCAATGCAATTTGTTCAAAGATAGGAGCGACTAAATATGCCAGAGCGTACTCCCAATCCCAATAACCAACCGGTTGAATTAAACCGGACTTCTCTTTACTTAGGTTTACTGCTGATCTTTGTCCTTGGTATTCTGTTTTCCAGTTATTTCTTTAATTAACTGGGTGTAAAAAAGGATAGGAGTTCAAGAAGTTCAAGCAATATCCCCAGTCGAAGGGACTTCTCTAACAAGGAATTGCTGAGTGTGATTTTAAACTCTCATTCTGAATCATTAGCTTCTTGCTATTGAAGAGCCGAGACTACACTCTGTGCATTCATAATTAGGAACTTCTTTGTTAATAAAATCAATTGATGTGAAATTTAGGAGATTTAAGGTATGTCTGGAGGCGGAAAAATTCCTCTTTGGGTTGTTGCAACTATTGCTGGTACAGGAGTACTAGTAGTTGTTGGTATTTTCTTCTACGGTTCCTACGTCGGAGTAGGTTCTTCCATGTAAGACTCACTTGGAAAATAATTTAACCAAAAATACTGCCGATTCTATCAAATCGGCAGTATTTTTATGTGTAGCTCTACGCATTTAGGCTAGGACGATATGATTGGCTTTAAAACAAGAGTGAATAGAGTAAATAAAAATAGACCTCCTAATGTATTCCCGTAGTGTTACAGAATTGGGAATTTAATTTGAGCAAGGAAACTCTTTAGATAAAGTTTTGTTTTATGTAAAAGTTCATGCTGCATTATCAAAGGGGGGAAGATTTCCTCCAGCTGTAAACCCAACTCCATCTCGTTTTAACCCACATTCCGCACCCTCAACTGTCACATGGACTGAGGGAGTTCAAGGCGAGCGCTAAATCGAGGCAGTTGCTGAGTAAAAATACTTAGGTAAATTTAAAGTTTTTCTCTGCCCATTCCTCGACTTT
>JAAHHJ010000061.1 GCA_010692425.1 Symploca sp. SIO3C6
CGCTAGTGATTAAATAGAGGGCACGTAGGCGCAAATCCTGAGAGTAAGGGTGAGCCATAAATAAATCTAGTTTTAGGTGACTCTAGATATATCCTAACTTGTAAGTACCCCAGCGCGCAGCGCTATAGTTTAATTTGGGTGGCTTGAGGTTCAGTTTCCGACTGTGTCGTTGTGGTAATAGTTTGGGGTTGCCTTCGTCTAGGCTTTTTGTTAGCTTTAGCTGCCCTAACTTCTGCGCGATAGCGGCGATTGGGCAAATCAGCCTCCAGTTTTGCTAAGATATCGATAATTGGTTGGGAAAGAGGTTCAAGCTCAGAGAACTGGACTACATCAGCAATGGGCAAATCCTCGTGAGTACTGGCAGCAAGCATGACTTGGCGATCGCTATCTGCTTCAGGTTTGGGGAAGAAGGTGAAGACAATGCGAATCGTGCACTTTTCTAGGTCGTAGGGTTCGTCTTGTGCTTCGGAGTCTGATTGAGTGTCTGTCTTGGACGGTGTGTCAGTTGTTGTTGCTTTGTCAGCTGCTGGTTGAGGTTGGGATTGGGCTTCGGGTTGAACGATAATTTTTAGAAAGGCTTCCTTACCTGCTAGCCATCGTTCTCGGTCAAACAGGAGTCCAAGTTTGGCGAATCGCTCTTCGGCAGTGATTTTTTTCTGAGAGCGAGTTGGATAGGTTTTGAGAGTTTCTGCCGAGACTTGGTTGTTAATTTGTTGGGCAGCTTCTTCTGGAGTAATCCAGGTGGTCATAATAATTCACCCATTCAAAACTGCTAAACTAGGTGCGTTTTTTACGGCGTTTGGCTTTAGTTGGATTCGGCTGCTCTGAGGGTCGTTCGGCACTGCTGAACGCTTGTAAGTTGCTTCCCGGAAGCATCTCGTAAACCACTTTGCGTTTGCAGTAGACGCGGGTGCCATCAACGGGAATTCCCTGTTTCCAGGCAGCAGTAATTGCTCTCTTGTTAGGGGTTACAGTAATTTGCGTTTTCTCGGTGCGATATTGTTCAGGGAGTTCTTCTGGTTTAACCAGAATTTCGCAGGTGGGCGGATTTTCTTTGACAGCTATGCGCCTGTGCTTTCCCGCCACTTCTGGGTGGATAATGCCGCTTTCGTTAAAGTAGATGATAGTTTTGTCTAGCTGTTCTCGCCATCCTTGCAGTTTGCGAATCGTTGCTTCGTGGATATTGACCAAGTGGTTCATCCTGGCTTTGACAGCAGCAATCTCCGCCTCAATTTGGTCAACTAATTCGGCATGAGCATCGACGGCTAATTCTTGTTGTTCCTGGTTTTGCCAAACTGATTGCAGAATTTGCTCAACTTCGGCTGGATTTTTGGCGCGTTCAAATTCACGCCACAGTTGGGCAGCTTCAATCGAGGTTGCCTTCAAAGACTGAGTAGCTAAGTTCATCAGTATCCTCCATAGGTGCAGGTGTGGTAGTAGTCTCGCTCCCGTTCAATTTGCTCAATGAGGGCGTAAACTCCAGAGTCTTGAGTTGGAGTCGATGACTTGGATTTGTTCTGGTGTACTTTGGATGAGGCTTGCAAGTTATTTGCCATTGTTTTATCGAGAGTTATCCGTAGGAACCATGGGCGATAGCCCAATTACTTCTTCCGAAACAAGTTATCGTGCATTGTTAGAGTTAAATTTATACAAAAACATTAAACGCTTTACTCTTGGTTTAGAACAGGACTTACGCACTCAGACCAACAAAATACCTGTAATCCTCTGCTCCCCGTTCCCTTTTCCCTGTTCCCTTTTCCCTGTTCCCCATAACTGAAACCTTTGATTTTTGGTTTCACTGCGTAAGTCCTATAGAAGTGAAACACTATTTGTAATTCTTTAAAGGAGATGACCACTTGTCTGTGTTGAAGGTATAACAGCCTTAAAATGAACTATCCAATAGTTTTGTATCCTAAGCTAATCCAGGAGTTTTGCCGTCAGCACCCCTTACCAAATTTACCCACTGACTCAAATGAGCAGGTACAGCCTTTAACTCCACCAAAATTTTCTCCCAACCTCCCAGTCACCCCCACCTTTCCTAAAAAGTTCGCAGCTAAGCTAACCAAACTGCTATTGGCAATTTGGTTGTTTTGGTTAATCGGTGTTGTGATAGGAGTGCTGTTGGGACTCACTTTAGACTTACCTCCCCTAGCTACTCTGTCTTTAATTGGCGCTTATTGCTGCCTTTTAGCTGCTCTCTACCTTCGGGTGAAAACGAGTTATACCAAGATGCAGTCACGCTACAAAACTCAACTCGCCCAGTACCGACAGCAATTGTCAGAGTACCAAGCGGCTCTTGTTCTCCTCAAGCCTGAAACCCCTACAAACTCAGAAGCACTTCAGTTTTTAAAAGAGGGCTACCAACAGCAGATTAAACAGCGCATGACGGGTTTGCTCCGACTGTTGCAAGGCAAAGCGAAACCGATGGGAGTAAGTGAGGCAAGACAGGGGGTAAGTGAGGAGCAATTTTTCCATCACCTCCAATATTATTTTGATAATGCAGTTCAAGGGGCTGAATTTAAGACACCCTGGCAGGGTCGAAATTACTCGGCAGATTACTTGATTATCCATCCCCCGTCTGGGCTTGGTATCAATTGCGAGTGCGATGAACCCTATGCCCTGCTCTCCAATCAACCCACCCACTGCATAGATCAAGACAGCGACCGTCGCCGCAACCAGTTCTTTTTAGATCACAATTGGATTGTAGTGCGGTTTACAGAGCGTCAGGTGGTACAAGCCCCAAAAAGCTGCTGCAAAGCGATCGCTCAGGTGATTGCAGTGGTGACTGGAGATAGGAGTTACTTGCAGCAGTTGGAGTCTGTCTCTGATTTGTTACCCCAAAAACCTTGGACTAAGGCTGATGCCAGACGGATGGCGAAGAAAAATTACCGCCTGTCTTACCTGCCAGATTCGGTAAAACCATCGCCGCCAAGGCGGAGCGGTAGGCGCAAAAGCAGGCGAAGTTGGTGAGCTGCCAGCTAATTCAGCACGCTGTCTTCATCTGTCTTCGCGGCAGGAGACTCTCGAAGGAGGGCGACGAGACGTGCGACATAAACGCCTGGGGTTTCCCCAGGCGACGCGCACTCGCCGAATGCCGCGCCTCCAACTATAGCTTTTACACCGAATGTGATAAGATGTGAGGTATGACGCAACGCGCTTACCGATACCGTTTGTACCCAACCGCCGAACAAGAGAGTCTCTTGCGACGGACGCTTGGTTGTGTGCGTTTGGTCTACAACAAAGCTCTTGGCTTGAGAACCGAAGCTTGGTACGAAAGACAACAGCGAATCGATTACAAACAAAGCTCCAACCTCCTAACCCAATGGAAAAAACAGGAAGACTTGGACTTTCTCAATGAAGTTAGTTGTGTGCCACTGCAACAATGCCTAAGACATTTACAAAAAGCCTTTACTAACTTCTGGGCAAAACGAGCCAAATATCCGAGGTTTAAGAAAAAGCGAAATGGTGGTTGTGCTGAGTTTACCAAGTCCGCTTTCCAGTGGAAAGATGGGCAAGTGTACCTAGCCAAAAATAGAGAACCTTTACCCATTCGCTGGAGTCGGACTTTACCTAAGGGGGTATCTCCTTCCACAGTGACGGTTCGATTAGACCCATCAGGACGCTGGTTTGTCTCCTTATTGGTAGATGACCCAACCATCACGCCCCATCCTCCAACTAACAAGCAGGTTGGTATTGATGTTGGTGTTTCTAGCTTAATTAGTACCAGTGATGGAGAAAAAGTAACTAACCCTAAGCAATTTAATCGACTGCATAAGAAGCTATTGATCGCGCAAAGGGAATTGAGCCGGAAAACCAAAGGCTCAAATAACCGATACAAAGCGCGTCTAAAAGTAGCTAAAGTACACGCCAAAATCAAAGATGCCCGTACCGACTTTCTACACAAGCTAACCACTCGACTAGTCCAGGAAAATAGCTTGATTGCGATTGAAGAGTTGGGAGTGAGGAACATGGTAAAAAACCGCAAGCTAGCTAGAGCTATCTCTGATGCAGCTTGGGGCGAATTCTTCCGACAGCTTGAGTATAAATGCCAATGGTACGGGCGAGAACTGGTCAAGATTGATAGATTTTTCCCCAGCAGCAAACGGTGCAACAACTGTGGTTTCGTTGTGGAAAGATTGCCTTTGAATATTCGCAGTTGGGATTGCCCTGAGTGCGGAACAAAGGGGATTGATCGAGACATCAATGCTGGAAAAAATATTTTGGCCGCAGGACTTGCGGTGTCAGTCTGTGGAGCTCCCATAAGACCTGATAACCATGGTGTTAAAGGGCAGTTGCGCAAAACCCCTGAGCGTAGTCGAAGGGGAAGGAAGCAGAAACCTAAGTCGTGAGCCTTAGGAATCCCTCGCTTTTAGCGACGGGAGGATGTCAACTTCTCAACTCACCGCGATCGCGGCTCCATTTTGGTAGGGGGAAAGGCGAAGGTTGAGCTTCTCCTTTTTCAGCTTCCAGATTTTCTCTTTGTTAATACTCATCAGTGAGCATAATTGTCATTATTCTCAGTGTCTTTTGCTCATTAGCTGGGTCTTCCGAACCGAAACTATCTTGCCATCTTTCTCGGTCAAGATAGTCTATTTTAAAATAAAATGACTCTTGGAAAAGTTCGATGCGACCCATGTCGTGTTCTTGGTAAGGGTCAATTTCTTCGGAGAAATTGTTAAAATTACTAACTGCTTGCAATAGTTGTTGTAATTGCTCAGAGGTGAGTTTATGCAAGCCTATCGTTAGTTGGATTTTGCCGAGTTGAGGGTCGAAAGTAGTGCGAAATTTATCATTTAACGTGCGGATTTGTGCAGTTATTTCAGGATTTAGATCAGTCATGGGTAAGCAAATTGACTACAGCCAAAAAGCAGCGAAAGCTGCTAGGCTAACTTCCCAAAAACTCTATTGCTGAAGCTAAATATTGAAGTTTTCAAAGTTCTAGCTGTTGCGATCGCATCCACCTTTCTCTTAAGTGCGATTCTAATTGCAACTGCTGTTTTTCTTCCTGTTCTAACTGCAATTGCTTCTTCTGTTGCTCTTCTTGCCAAATATCATTCCAGCTCTTTAACCCATCAGCTTGTTGGGCATTAGGCAGTCTCGCTATTACCTCTCTGGTTAATTCTGGGTTTTGGAGTCCGACAATTACCTGGTCAAGGTTTTGTAATAAATCTTTAGGTAACTGTTCTGCTTTTTCAATACTTAAATATAGGGTGGGTACAGTCTGCTGTTGCTCTTCATCAATTAACATGGCAGACAAAGCTTCGACGGGGTTATCGGTCACAATTGCTCGTTTTATTTCACCCTGGGTAGCAAGCCAAAAGGCAGAATTTGTCTGGTTGCCAATTGGCTGCTTGACGAATACTGCCTGACCCTTTTCATTGGCATAGAGTAAACCTTCTTCATGCAGTACTTCTGAGAGTTCCGGTGGCAGTCCGTATTCGCTTGAGAGGCGCAAGCGCACGTCTTTCCATTTTTGTTGATCTTTCTCTGGCAGAACCATAGACTGTTGGTTGAGTTCTGAAATATTACTTTCTAAAGTTGGAGAGGGGGAAGGCAAAGGGACTTCCTTTTCCTCTTTCCCTTTCGTCTTTTTTCTGAATAATCCTGTAGTTTCTAGTTGCTGTTGCCTCAAAGCCTTAATTGCTGCGTTATCCCGTTCAGGTTCGTAATCTACATCTGTGTATTGCTGCAATCCTCCGAAGGTATAAGTTTTACCGAGTTGAGTACCGCTAAAGCGAACGTCACCCAAGCGATAGACAATGCCTCTAACTTTATTGGTGCGGGTAAAGATAACCTCAGCTTCAATCCCCTGCCCTTGCAAGCGCTCAATCAGCTGGGGTGGAGTCAATTTGTCCTGAGTACAAGCATCAATCGCATCTTGCAATTGCACCTTCGCAGATAGTTCAGGAGGTTGCGATCGCATTTTTTTCGGAGGCTCACTCAGGCTATCTCTAGTCTTGGCTTCGTATTCAACGCAGGCTTTGAGATAATTCTGCGTTGCTTCGTACTCTTCCTTTTCCCGTCGATAGCGACGCTCTTGCCCAGTGTTGGGTGCACTTCTTGCTGTTTCCCAACTCGGTTTTACTGGCTTTAAGTCAAACTCTAGTTCGAGTTGGCGCAATGCCCTTTCTAAATCCCTCTTACTTTTCCAAGAGTTGACGGTTTTACCGTCTGTTTGTTGGACTCGATTGGCAACGAGATGGAAATGGGGTCTATCCTTGCCTTTGGGGGTTTGAGTATCTGTGTGTTCTGCCAATACCCACTGGCAATATTTCATGCCAATCTCTTCCAAACACCGCCTTACAAAAGCTAGAGCTTTATTATCGTCCAATTGGTCGTCAGGATGGGGACTGAAGCTGATGTGGCAGACTGGGTACTCGACTCGTTGGCTGCGGTTGGCGACTAAGTTAAACTCGGCAGCTAGGGATGTGGGAGTTGTTCCAATCATATTGCTACCAATTAGCCTTGCCCCTGCTTTAGTGAGAACATAGTCGAGACAACCCCGAAAGTTTTTACCGAAGACTTGTTTGCCAATCATAGTACTTTTCAATTTAGGAAAGCATCTATAAAGAAAGCATCTATAAAGCAGCCACAATGCTGGTCATTCTTAGATTCCCCATTTTGAATTGTTCAGGTAATCGCCCCAAAAGATGCTGCACTTTGTACAATCGCTGGCTCGAATTTGAGGTTAGTTATAGCCGAGGCAAGGACTGTGATTTGCTGCTGGGTTTGACTGATTAAATTTTGATTAGATTCGAGCAGTCCTCGGTTAACAACTACTGGCTCCCCTAGCTGGACAGAGCTGTTGCAAGCTTTGGCAATTTGGTTGAGGTTGATGCCCATACGATTGAGTTCTAGCTTGATTTGACCAAGTTCGCTATAGGCATCTAGGTTAATTTGGGGTAGAGGTTGGGGCAGTTCTCGCCTGAATGCTGCTCGTCTGACAAACTCACTCATGCTTATGCCTAGCTGTTCGGCTTTGGTTTGGATTTGATTATATTCTGAGTCACTCAGTCGGATGTGAATATGGTTGGAACGTTTAGTTTTACGAGTCATATTTTTATAAAATTGATTGGCTATTTAAGGATGAATCAGAATTCAGTGTTTCAATTACTTCAGTTAGTAAACTATTAATTTGCTTGAGATAGCTAATTGCCTTCAGTGCCAACACCAATGCCTCTTGTTGACGTTGGCAAAGGGTTTGCTGGTTAAAGTCGGACTGAGTAATGTTATAGCTACTGTATGGGCGAAGAGCTGATTGAGAATCTTGAGTTGGTGCTTCTATTCCAAAGGCTTCGCTTGCTAATTTCTTAAGTTGTTGTTCGCCTTCTTCACCTAAAGCTGCAATTAATTCTTGGGCTTCTGGACGACCATTATTCGCTTGGAGTATCCAGTATTGAAATGCCATTTCTATAGGAATTGGACAAATTTTGACAATTCTTCTTCGTTCATCCCTTGAGTTGGGTTTTTGTGCGGTGAGAGAGCGAGGTAGTTCTGAGTGCCAGAGATTGAGAGCTTTGAGTTGATATTCTAAGTTAGAGCTGCCGTTTTTGTTGATAACTCTATCCACTTCAGTTTGAGATAGGCAGTATTGGTGGTTATTGTAGGGTTTGACTATTTCTATTTGAAAGCGACCAATTTCGATTATTTTGCCTTGTGCTGGGGGAATGTAGTGACTTCTATAATTGGTTTTCATTGTTATTATTGGAGCTGTTGAGAATGATGTTAATGATATAAGTCAATTCAGAATAAGACTAGAGTCATTAGGGTGGAATTGAGTCATTTCATTAGTTCTTTTGGATCGATCCAATTGGGTGTATTGAAAAAATCTTGACTAAAACAGTCAGCGGAGGAAGTGGTAGTCGATAATAGCTAGTATAAAAGACGGCGATCGCCGCCTTTTATAGGCACTCTTTAGATAGGAGTGTTTTTGTTGGTGATGACTTGTTAAATCAGCTTGAAGTAGTCAAAATGTTCGGGTTTGATTGCTGTATGTTGTAGCGTATTTTGCTGACTTGCTTGATCCAATGCCAGTACTTGCTGAGATTAGTGCCATATCGGAGTTTTCTAGGAGCATTGAACAAGAGGCAGGGGAATACCCTCCTACCCCACTGCCGTGGAGCGAAGCGAAACACAGATTAAGTAGTTACACAAAATTATTTACACACCAAAGTTGAAGCAAAAGCTTATATAGCGCGTCTAAATGATTTGTACAACTTAGGTAAAGTTGAAAAATTAGGAGTCAGGAGCCAGAATTTGAAAACATTGGCTTAATTCCAACTATCTCATTGCCTTTAAAAGGCAATACCGGAATGGTTACTATTTAAAAGTAAATTAGTAGTATTTTAATTACATTCTGTATTACGATATTAATTTCTCAGTTCCCCACCAATCAAGGTTAGGTTTCCTTGAATGGTGGGGGGTGCAGTGGATTTTGCCCTCTTCAGAGTCAAATTGATTTGTGATCACTTGCACCCTGCTTGCTCAGAGACTTCTCCCGCCTCAATCAGCATTTATTTCGTATTAAGAGAGAATTTCTACTGGCAAGCATTGAGAAGCATCTATAAGTTTTTATAAGCAAAAATGGACAAAAATTGTGCTAATAGGGAGTCAATTGCAGGTGTGATTATCTTATTTTTGCTTCTCGTGGCTTAGTCTAGGCATTCAAATGTTATAAAAATGCTTATTTTAGCTTCTAAATGCTTATTCACTAGCAGTGATTTTTGGTGTTTTTTTATAGTTGAGGACAAGTTTACTTCTTAACTAACAAATTCAAGAAAAAAATGACGTAAAATTATATTTTATCGAGTTCACCTCATGATTTTCTGCTGAATTTCCAGAGCTAGAGGGTTCTGAAAGTCAGCAAGTTTCTTCAGGAGATTCTTGAAGGCGCTGAAAGAATTCTTCCGCTGACGTAGCTTTACCTCATGACAGTGCCAAGATTGCTCAAGTAGAGATGCAAGTATGCTTTGGATATCACGTTCGCGCCAAAACCATTCGCTTACCTGGTTAACAGCCTTTTCCAGCCACATGAGACCGTCAGGGATAATTTCCTCTGCCGCTGGCTGCTTCAGGAAAATGATGAATTTGACAGCACATCGTGGCTCTATTAAATGTTGATGTGCCCAGCGTTCGTATAAATCGTGCATTCTTCTGACAGTAGGCTTTTGAGCTTCGTTCCATATATCGTAAACGTAAGCGAGTTCGCTAAAGCCCATCAGATTACACCAGGCTTCTTCCAAGTAAAAGGAGTTACGATTCCAATGGGGAGAGGAAAATACAAACTCAATCATGGCACGCCACTCTCTAATGAATCCTTCAGATGCGGGTTCAGATTTGAGTCCATGCCTAAACCACTCATTCAGGAATCGCTCAATTAGAAAGCTTGCCCGTCTCCCCAAACTGAGAATCGGTTGCCAGAAATCTTTTGAGTTTTCTGTAATGTGTAACTGCAAAATTAGAGGAATAATGTGTTCGATAATCCACTCATCCCATTTCCAGAAAGGCTCGGTTTTGAACTTCTCTTCATCTTCCGTTTCTACTCCATACATACGTAGGGTGCAGCCAAGAGTTGACTTCCAAAAAGTAATCCACTCTGCACGTTCGACTTCGCTAGTAGCTGCCTCTAATGCAGGAAGCCATGCATATGCAGATTGAATCAGATATAGATCAATTCCTGGGCTGTGTTTCTCTTTGCTGCCGGAGAAGGAAGCGTCTGTAGTAGACACTCTGGGAATTTCCTTGATTGCCAATTCTTCTAAGAGCGGAATTGCTGGAGTAGTAGTTTTTTGTATGAAGGCTTCTGCTTCCTGTTGAACCCAAACTTCGATGTTGAAATTGGGGTCGTCTCCAAAAAGAGAGTAATCTCGCTTCCATCTTATGACTGCCCAGCGAAGGAGAAAATGCTGTAACTGCTTAAAGCTATCGCCGAGAGTACTTCTGTAGTTGGCAGCACTACTGAAGAGGATTTTTACTGTTTCATAGTAATAATCTAATGCCAGTCGAATAATGCAGTGACGCAAACCCGGCAAGTCAGGAGACTCTGCCCAAAGTACAGGGATTATAGTTGCACAAAAAGCCTCCCAGCTCCACGGGGGGATTTTGGTATCAGGTTGGTAAAATCCTCTGGGCTGTGGTGGATTGCAAATTGTTTTTACAATCTGGGTAATACACCATTCCTCTTTATCTGGGTTTTGCCGTAACCAATTTCGGTGAAGTTTGAGCAGAACTGCTGCGCCACCGCAAATAGCATTTTCTATTTTGTTGTGAGTAAAGTCAGGGTCTGTAGGAGGTACAAGCTCTGAGATATTCTGAAGAGCATCCCAAAATTTCGGAAGATCATTATCAGGCAAGGGTTGACCCTTATCTAGAATTTGTTGGCATTGTATAGGAAAGAAAAGTAAGACCTGTTTATCACCGTTCGCCTTGGTATACTCTTCTTGCCTAGCAATTAAGTTTTCGGGAGGATTGAAACGCCAAACCTCTCCATGATTGGGATGGTTTTCGAGCGAGTAGTTACCAATGTCGTATTTAGCTATTAGCCTTTCAAAGAACTCTTTGCTGACTTCGTGTCTTGTTTGTAATTCCTCCAAGAAGTTGCTAGGCTCATTCAGTTCTTGAACAGTTTGAAGTTTGGCTATCCAGCTTGAGCGGACTTCATCGAAGAAAGATCTAAACTCTGGCTCATTCAGAAATATTATAGGTGTCCAGAGATCTAATCCTTGTTCTCGATGAGGGAGTGAATGCCATTCGTGTGCCCGTTTGATAGATTCTTCGCCTTCGCCCCACCAATCAGAATCAAGGTTCCAAGATTGAACATCAAAATCGTTTCTATGTAAAAGTTCCCATTTGTGGAACTCAGGAACTCCTATAAAAGGTTTTAAAGACTTCCAGAAAAGCTTAGGTTCCTTGCTCCCTACCGCGCTTAATAGACCTACAAAGGCTATGGAATTGGATTGCTGCAAGATGAATTCAACAACTCGATCAATTTCTCTGTTGCTGTCAATTTCATCATAAAGCCACTTCTCCAGTGCCATTAGAGCTATTACAACTGACTTGGGACAAGAATGGTGATTTCTGAACCAGTAGTAGACTGTGTAATCGCCAATCCATATATACTCCCCACTTGGCAGATTGATTTGTATCTCTGGTACAGTTTGGCTATCTTCTTGTTTCCTAGCAGCCCATCTTTCTGTGGCAAAGTTAACTAGACGCAGGATGGTTTCTAGCCCTTCTTTTGGTTGGTTCCGTAGAAAAAAGAGAAACGGACCACGGTTGTAGAATGGGGGTTTGTAGTCCCAGGCTTGCACTTTTGTGGTTTCTAGCTTGTCGTCAATAAATAAGTGACTTCTAGAACGGTCTGGAGCAACAGGTTCTTTTATCAGCAAAGCTAAAATAATTTCACGAGCGAGGCTTGGATTTGACAGAATTAATGGGTAGAGCGCAGCTGTTTCTAGGCACGTCTTTTGAAACTCTGAATCTACACGCTGACAGGGACCATCCGGCCAGGGTGGGGGAAGTTCTACTTCATACGGTTCAAATAAGGGTCGATAGTCAATGACTACCCGCTTAGGAATATATTCAGCGCTGTCACTGGACTGGCATAATTGTGAGGAAGACTCTCTTCTAGCGCTTGCTTTCAGTGCCAAGGCGGCTACGCGCTCAGGTAGCTCATAAATTCCCGCAAGTGCAGCATGATAAACAATCTCACTGAGATTCTTGTCAGTAGAGCGAACCCGCTTTCCCTGCTTGTCATGCAGAACCTGCTCTGCTTGAGTTAAAACTAATTCAGCCGTCTCCCGACGCAACGGAGCGTTTCTACCTCCTCTCCATAGCCACGCATCTGCTATCTCTGCGACTTGTTTGGGTGCTAGCTCAATTACGTCATCCAAGTGCTGATGGAGGAACCTGAGCATCGGTAGCCAGTACGGCCAGTAGGGAATTCGGTCGATAGTCGCAGCTCTGGCTTCTGAATTTAAGCCCAGTAGTTCCAGAATCATAGGGTTTGGCAGCGTGGCTACGTAGAGAAAACGCCCTAATAAACGGCGTAGCAGTAATCCCTCATTTGCCGCTAAGTCAGACCAGAGACGTTCGAGAAGTAGGAGTGGGTCTGCGGCAAAAATTGCGGCTTCAAGTAGCAAGTCTTGAGTGAGCTGAGAGGCGTTCTCTAAAGCCACAAATGCAGAACGCCATTGCGTGGTGTCTTCATTTCTTTCAAGGAGATGAAGTCCGTAGAGCCTGACAGCACGGTGCCAAAGAGGAGACGAAATTCGCGCTTCCAGATACTCGCATAGGTTATTCGCCTTACCTAGGAGTACCCGTTGTCTTGCCCAATCACCATAGAGGTCGTGGTAGAAGGACAGACGCTCCTCACGTTCTCGGCAAAGGCGATCGCTAATTAGACTATCAAGACTTACAAGATCGGAGATAGAGAATGTATCAGTTGGGGTTTCGGATTCTAAGTTATCTGCTTGTTTTTCGCCCAAAGCTTTAAGGAAAGCAGCTCTTACTCTGGCATTAGTTTGTTTGCTAACTTCTGTTTCCCAAAACCATTCAATCAGGTTAGATTCTCCTACCCACTGAGTAGTGTCTATAGAGCTGCCAAGAAATAACTTTGTTGCTAGTAGGTCGAGGACTTTAGGTTTGAGTAATAGGGACTGTAGTTGAGGTTGATACCTTAAGCGTCCTAGAGCAGGAAATGTTTTCCAGACCGGATCGAGGTCGTCGATAGAAGGCTCTTTAACTTGAATGATTCTCCATTCAGCTGTCAATTTATTGGCGCGTGCCAGCTGCCTTTGAACTCTGTTCCACTCCTCTAATTGGCAAGGAATGAGGATTTGCCAAGGACTAGTTTCAATGTTTAATTTAAGTGCCTGAATCAGCACGGACAGATTTTGAAATGCAGCTTCAGAGAAGATGCGATCCAGTCCATCGATTACCACATATGCACGAGGAGCAGGAGCAGTAGCTAAAAGCTCTCGAAGTGGATGAGATAACCCTAAGCGAGTTTGGAAAGATTGAAAGTCTGAAACGTCAAAGCTTCTAGCATTCCACCAGATGACTTGGCTGGAGCTGAGTTCTTTTTCTGCCCAAGATTTAGCAATTACTGTTTTTCCGCAGCCTGAAGCTCCTAGAAGAACGACTACCTTGCTGGTTTCAAAAGCTTCCTCTATTGCTTCTAGTTCCACTTGGCGGAGAAGAAAAACTGAATTGCCAATTTGGTCGGGAACTACTTTCAGATTTTCTTTGGTTTGCTCTAGGAGTTGTGCCCAATCTTTCTGAGAGTTAGGAGAATCTTTGAGTTGAAACTCGTCCAGCACCTGGCGGACGGCTTTTTGGATTGCCTCGGCACTGG
This sequence comes from Symploca sp. SIO3C6, assembly GCA_010692425.1. Lineage (GTDB taxonomy): Bacteria > Cyanobacteriota > Cyanobacteriia > Cyanobacteriales > Coleofasciculaceae > SIO3C6. The sequence goes on from JAAHHJ010000061.1 coordinate 13,355, forward strand.
CTCCTTGGTAAAAGCGATCGCCAATCTGAATGTCTCCTTGCGCGTCAACAATATTGGCGATGTTCTTGCCCAACTGCACATTTTGACCGTTCCCTGCAAGGAGGAACTGCCGCAGGGTTTGCCTATCGCCTTCGGTTTCTTCTCCGTTAGCGATGCGATCAAGAATATCACCTAGAGCATCAGGGGCAGCCATACTTCGCGTTTATGCCATGTCTGACCAATATAGCCAATCGTGATTGGTCTATGTTAGAACTCATGGCAGGTTGAGTGGCAGGTTCGGACAGAATTCCAGGCTTTGCACGGATTCAACTAGAAAAATCTTGATTAATTAATATCGAGAATCTCATAACAGGGAGGGCAAGGTGTCAAACGATGAGCCATTGACTTTATTGGGGGATTTGCAGGTTATTGGGGAGTATGATGACCCAGAGCTGATTGTATCTAAGCTTGAGCAGATGGGCGACCCTGATTTTGCCAGGGAAGCAGAAGTCCAGGAAAAAGGCGTAGGAGATATACTGAATATCTTCAACTCCGTCCAAAACCAGCCTTGGGCACACGCCACTCATCAGTTTGGCTATATTGCCCCACGCCAGCCGGGAGCGACAGAACCTCAAGCGATTCAATATCCGGGTGCCATAACGGCTGATACTACTCTCAAGAACAGCCGCATCAACATTCGCCTTGATCGCCTGCGGATTCATAAGTATCCTGGCGGCGGTATTCACAATGTCCTAGTTACGTTTGCAGCTCGCAATCAGGTGGCAGATGCTCAGGAGTCGGTGAGTTTTAGCCAAACTTATCGAGTGCCGGAGAGACAGGTAGCAGGAATTGCAGGCTACCCGGTTTTTATTGGTTTGAATGCGGGTTCTCAGGGGGTTGCCTTTGAATGCTCTACAGTCAATGTCAAAAATGAAGCAGATCAGGCAGTGTTATCTGCTTTGGAGTCTTCACCTTTTCAAACAGGTTTGGAACTATTAACCACAGCTCAACCTGCGATCGCTCCTTTTACGACGCTCACTTTAGGATTGGTGAAAGCCTTCGCTCAACGCAATGAAAATGTGCCTGTGCAGAAGTTTTATCTGGGGCTGGACTTTGAGGACGCGGCGATGGGGATTCGTCTGGCAGAGGGCAATTATATTGCGGTTCAGGTTCCGGATGAAACTACCATTGATTGGAATAAATGGATTTATAAACCGGATTTAGGGACGATTGTTCACAAAGCGGATTCTTCATCCCTGGAGTACAACTACTTGGTTTTCCGGGTTAGTCGCTACTATTTGTTACAGCACGATGTGAAACCAGCCAAGTTGGCGGCTTCTGCATTATCGGCTGAAGTCTTTACCGATGCCTTACGCGAGATTCAGTCTGAACGCCTCCTAGTTGTAATCGATAGTTGTCATGCGGCAGGAATGGCAACTTCTAAGGATGCAGAGGAAATTGCTCAAGCGGATGCAGAACTTTTGGAAGAGTTTGAGGATTTTGAGCGAACTTCTCCATCTAAAGGGGTGATTGATGCTATTAAACAAGGTAAAGGCAGGGTTGTTTTTACTTCGTCTGAAGGTAAGGAGAAGTCTTGGGTAAAAGATAAATCATCTAGTATTTACACTTATCACTTTCTGGAAGCGTTACAAGGTGCTGCTAACCAACCAGGTGATACGGAAGTGAAAGTATCTAACCTAATGAATCACCTAAGCAAAGCGGTGCCTGAAACTGCGAGTAAGTTGCATGGAGCAGAGCAAACACCTCACTTTGACATGGATGCAGGCGACTTTATCATTGCCAAACTGCGTGGGGGTAAGGGGTTGCCTGATAAAGGATGGGAGGAGGTTAAGCCGGAAGCCACTCAGAAGATTAATCAAATCGCACAGGTTATCAATCAGTACGGGAAATATATTTATAACATTAACGAGGTCAGTGGTGGTCACTTCGGTGATGTTATCTATAAAAGTGATTCCAAGGGAGATGATGAATCATGGCTACCTTGGATGAAATAAAAGCAATTCTCAGAAAAATTGCAGAAAAGACTGCGACCAAGAAAGATTTTGAAGTTTTGCATCAAGTAGATAACGAAGTTTTACAGCAATTAGATGAAAGTGAAGAACGAATAACCATTCAGTTTGCTAAACAGATTAACAATATTAGAGAAGGAAAAGGCAATCACTTTGGTGATCGCACTTCTCACGCAGCTCACACTGAGGTAGCGCAGCGTCCTAGAGAGGAGCAATTGTTACTTGATGATGTAAAAAAAGATGTTAAAGGACGCTTAAGTTTATCTTTATTTGTACAAAATGCCAAGCCGATTAACTTAAAAAAAGAACTCCAGCAAGAGCTAGTTAACTGTCCTTGGACTAGGGATATCAAAAGTAGTCCAAATTTCAAAGGATTAGATTCTGAAGAATCTGCTGTATTAGAGATATTTGAACATGATGAAATTGCAGGTAAGCTGCTGATTGTTGGTGAACCAGGAGCTGGTAAAACGACAACTTTGTTGGAGTTGATGAAAGAGCTAATTGTTAGAGCAGAGAAGCACGCTTTCGCTCCGATACCTGTGCTTATAAACTTAGCATCTTGGCAAGATAAACAATCCATATGCGAATGGATGACAGGAGTAGTCAGTGTTGAATATGGAAAATCAGTTGCGATTGTTAAACAGTGGTTAACTGAGCAAAAACTACTACCGATGTTAGATGGCTTAGATGAACTAAAGTCGTCTCTTCAGGAACCTTGTATTCGAGCAATTAACACCTTCCTTAGTCAAGAAAATCGTCCTTCTTCCCTAGTAGTTTGCAGCCGTAGAAAGGAGTATATCAACTGTGAAACTCGGCTTAACCTTAATGGAGCAGTTTGTCTGCTTCCACTCAGTAATGAACAGATTCAATACTATTTAAAACAAATTGAAAATGCTCCTTCTTGGCAAACTATTTCTCAAGATTATATTTTACTAGAACTGGTTCGTATACCACTGTTTTTAAATGTTTCTATTATAGCTTGTCAAGAGAAATCTCCTGAAAATTGGGAAAAGATTGATTCATCAGAGGAACGACTCAAATATTTTTGGAATAGCTATGTCTACCAACGATTAACTAATGAGGCTAGAAGTGAGCAAATGCTGATATGGCTTACTTGGATAGCTCAACAGTTAACACAAGAAGCTCAGGAGCAAGAATCCCAGAAGGTTGGCTTTGTCGTGTCGCAACTTCAACCTTATAGAAATTTAGATAGAAATCAAAAAAAGATATATATTGTATTTATATTTATAATTATCTTATCAATCATTAAATTAGTTCTATATTTAAGAAGTGGCTTAAATATAGAACAAGGTCAAAACCTATTACCACAGCTAACCATATTAATTATTTTAGTCGTATTAATCAAGTTTTCTGATGTTATCCAACCTATAGAGAAGATTTTCAGTTCATCTAGAATAGCTATATCATCGATTGCTAGCGCATTAATTGTTGGATTGATTTCGGGATTATACTATAAATTAACATTCCTCTACTATAATTCAGGTGTTTCTCTTATTTATATCTTCATAATAACAGCTACTATAATCATAACTCCTTTTGTGCTAGTATTCTTAGCCTTAGCTTTTCTCGGTAGATATACTTGGACGTGGTTTTACATAACACCTTTTTTATTTTTAATAGCTTCACTATTATATTCTTCACTAATCGACTATTTTTTCGGAAATACAGAGCAAATTTTGTATGTTGGCATAATTAGCGGATTAACTTTCGGACAAATTATACAAGCTGTTTTAACAAGGATAACTTATAAGGGTTCAGCAATTTTAACTGTAGAGAGAAGTACCCACTCGAACCAGGCAATCCGAAATTCTTTTGTAAATGCCAGCATTATTGGGATTACTATTGGTTTAATTATCGGATTAATAAAAGACTTTCCGCAAGGTGTAAGTATAGGTTTAATTTTTTGGCTAATCAGTGGAGGAGTTGCTTGCATTCAATATTTCACTCTGCGCCTTATTCTTTACTGGAAGGGTTATATTCCGTGGGATTATACAGAATTTCTTAATTATGCTACCGAACGAACTTTATTTCAACGAATAGGTGGTTCTTATAAATTCATTCATAGACTTCTACAGGAACACTTGGTGAAAAAAAATCTTTGAAACTAATAGCAAAAAGTAAATGAATACTGCCGATAAAATCAACGCTCTTCTTAAGCGCATTGCGGAAAATAAGCAAACAGATGTCGATATTCAAGCTCTCCAACAATTAATTACAACTGATGATAGTCAAACCATAAAGCAACTTGGTAAGTACAATGTCAATATAGGTACAAGCAAGGAAATTCACATTGGCGATCGCACTTACGTTACTTGGAATAATAAAGTTTTTCAGGCTTTAGTTGAAGCTGTTCGTACTAGTCAAGAACAAAATCCTGATGCCGAATATTTTAGATCTATAGAAGCTTGTAGTGATCGCCAGTCTCTAGAGCAATACTTTAAAGATGTTTTACCAAGATTACGGCAACAAGGTTCTTTAGAAATTCGTCAAAATGTCTTCAAGACTGGAAGGTTGTTTAACTATATTGCTAAAATATCAAATTTTGAACCAGGGTGGGGAATGAGAGGAGAAGCTTTCTTCATGTTCTCTGAGTTCTCTTCAATGCCAATTAAGATTCTTCAGCAATATTCAACCCAATGTTTACAAATGGCTAAAGCAACGGTTAATTCATCAGCCGTCGGTGAGGCTATATATAATTTTAGGGTTCCAACTCATCTTTGTTTCGCGGTTGCAATTGTTGATCGGTTAGATGAAAATACAGCTACTGCTATACGAACAACTAATCCTATCGATCAGAGAGTTGATTTGCTGTGGTACGAAATACCAGTAGTTTGTGAACTAAGTCAGCAGAAACTACACTTTTACGAAAAAGCAGCAAGTTTCTTCGATAACTTCAAAGGAGAAATCGTTTGGCAAAGATTTCGCTCAGTTATTCAAGAAGTTCTTAGCTTTCCCACGCCCAGAAGCGAATAAAGTATCTGAGTAGGTTATGACGACACCTGACCAGCTAGCCGCCATTTTTGAACGCATTGCCGAGGGGAAACACACTAAGGCAGATGTTGAGGCTTTGCAGCAGGCTTTAAGGTTAGGGAATCACCAGGACTTGGTTCAGGTTGGTAAATACAACGTCAATATCAGTGAAGGACAGGATATTTACATTGGTGATCGCATTTTTCATGGTCTAGATGCTGAAGCTATTAAGGAAGCAGTGCGAGCCGTTCTACAAGAGCAAACGTATCGTTCCGATATTACTACACAACAGCACAGTAAGCTGGAGACAAGAGGTATTGGTAATACAGGATCTCACCCAAAATTAGTTCCATATTTAGAATGGCTCATTCGTCACCATAATCGGTTGGAATTACGGGGTGTACGTGAGATACAAGGTTACCCAACCGTGCCATTGGAAAAAGTTTATGTCGCACTTAAAGGAGATCGAGCTAGCTCTACTGAACGCCTGAATGCCTATGAAGCATTGAAAAGAGAGGAACAGTACCTGTTCAGCATCTTGCCTTTAATAGAAGAGGAGTTCACTGCTCAAGAAATAAAAGAGGAACTAGGGTTTATTAGACGACAAATTCTGGTTGGACATCCCCTCATGCCTTCACTTGTAGAGCGAGATCGGTTACCTTCTGATTTCAGCTTTCAATCTGAAGTGATTACTTTAGGTGAGGCGTTTCAACATGAAAGATGGTTAGTTATTCTAGGCGATCCTGGAAGTGGTAAGACAACACTTGCTCGGTGGTTAACAGTCAAGCTAGCTCAAGCGATGCTGACTAAAGCGGACAATGTGATTGTTTCTTTGGGAGAGGTCGATCCAGAAGTTAAAGAAAGTAGCAAAACTGTAAACTTAGGTCCTACCCGCTTGCCCGTTTTACTCCGTGTATCAGACTATGCTGAGGCTTATGAAAAAGAGCCTTTGATGCTGATTGATTATTTGGGATACCATCCTTGGTTTGGGCAATTTCCCAGTCATAGCGGTGAAAGGCTAGAACCACAGAGCATGAATGCTCTCATCAAAAACCATCTCCGTAGGGGAGAAGCAGTAATTATCTTAGATGGTCTAGATGAAATAACAGGTTCAACCACCCGAGAAGATATTGTCCGTGAGATCGAGACTTTTATTGAAGACTGGGTTAACGGTAAAGGACAAACCAAAAGTCAACAGTTGAATAATTATTGGTGGGATCTTCTTGATTTTGGATCTCCGGTTTCAACTGGTGGCAACCAGATCATTATCACAAGTCGAATTGTTGGTTACCATGCTTCCCCATTGAGAGGGAATTTAACCCACGTTACAATCGAGCCAATGCGTCGGGTCGCTGTAGAACATTTTTGTGATACGTGGACACTCGCTATTTATCAACAAATTAGACCGAATAATCCACCTGAAGTAATTGAGGAAATTGCGGCTAGCGAATCGCAAGCGCTGAAGTCAGCGATTTACGATCCGGAGCGCCCACGTATTCGAGAACTAGCAAGCAATCCGCTACTGGTTACGATTCTTGGATTAGTTTTTCACTCACGAGGTAGCCTGCCTCAACACCGGGCTGAGCTTTATCAGCTTGCGATGGAGATTTTAATTGAAGATTGGAGAAAGACAGGGTTAACTGCCGAAGAGTTAATCATGGTGCTATCTCCGTTAGCAGCTTACATTCACCAGAACTATCCAACTGGGTTGATTGAGCATAGAGAACTAAAAGAACTCGTCGCTAAGTATTTACAGGAATCACCAAGTTTTCGATCGCAAGATCAAATCATGCATGAAAAAGTAGAGAATTTTCTGCGAATCGTTCGGGAAGATGTTGGTCTTCTGGCAGCGCGTGGAGAATTTCTCTATGGATTTCTGCACTTAACATTCCAAGAATATTTAGCAGCTCTTTACCTAGTTCGATCTGAAGCAACCGCAGGCGAAGAAATTATAGCCCGGTTAGGAGATCCACGTTGGCGGGAACCCATCTTGCTGGCACTAGGACACGTTAGCTCTGCTTGGGGACCCGTAGCCTACGAAACTATGTTGAGAGCGCTCCTAGATGCAGACGATCCTTTGGAGGACTTGTTACCACGAACATCGTTGCTGATTGTAGCAGCAATGGATGAAATGGTAACGGTTTCGGAAGCTATTGTTCAAGAGGTCGCACAAAAGTTGTTGTCCACCTATGCTAACCGCAACAGACTAATACGCTTTGAAAGCCTACGAAAGCAAATTGAAAATGCTTTTTCTCAACTTTATTCACCCAGAAATTCTAATGCAATTGAGAAATGGCTCTGTGAAATTTTAAGAAATCCACCACAAGTAGAGCTTGATCTTGCTCCTGCTGCGGCGACTTTGATCCGACAACAGAAATGGTTTACGCCAGCTATTGCTCAAGCCCTTCTAGAGGCTTTGCCCCATGACAATGGAGCATGGAATTACCCCATCAATCAATGCGTTCAGGATATCATTACGCCACAGCCTGAACATAAAGAACCAACTCCACCCAAATTGCCCACTGAAGAAGAATGGGAGACACTAAAAGCAAACGATTTCACTAAGTATCAGGAATTAAAAACAAATGTTGCGATCGCTCAAGCTGCTTATCGAGACCAAAAAGATAAATATGACAGGCTAGTGCAGCAGAAGGCTATTGATCTTCCTGTCACTCATCTTCCCTTCAGAAAAGCTTTACAACAAAATCCATCGCTGGTTGATCGCATTAAGTCTAATCCAGCTTGGTTACGTTTAATTGTTGCTCTTTATGGTGGTTATTACAACTATAAGGCTCCTGAAGTTTTACGTGAGTATCGTGATATTGTGTTGTTCTTGCTAAAACCAGACAAACTACGTCAGGACGAAATCGCACGCAATCGCGAATACTATATTGGAGACTTTGGGGCAGATGATCCTGTCTATAATGCTGCTGTATATCTTGATGTTGGAATGGGTGGCAAGCTCGACAAAGTAAAGATACTACCTGAGTTTAAAATTGAAGCTATTTATCGTGACTCACCATTAACTAACCGAATTCTTTCGGCTATCCGAAAAGATGAGCCTACTGAATCCCTGATTCCTTATCTCAGAAATCTCTGGACAAATTCCAAACATTCAGAACAACAAGCTGATGCATTCATTGCTCTAGCTGCATTGGGAGAAGATGTTATTTCAGTACTGGAAAATACCCCAGCAACCAGCGACAACCAGAAAGTCTTTAAATTGATCTTTGATGAGCTTTCACAGCTAAAAGAATTTCTCAGAGATCCGATCACCCGTGCACTGCAAGCCGAAGTCGAATTACCAGAACCGTTAATTCATCCTGAAAAATTAAAAACAAAAGATGGTCAAGATTATTTGACCATTGCTAGGCGGAGTAAAGTCATTCTCTCTATAGAAATTTTTGCCCAAAGTCTGCAAGATTTGCATTGGAAAGATTTACTATCTACATTAGCCAATCTTACGTTGACCTATAGCAATAAGCCTTTAGAATATACGACTTGGGATGAGCATCTATCACCTCTCCCAAGAGCTTATGTCAATGCAGAGTATTGGATCTGCCGATTCCTGGGAGAAGGTGGAGGAGGGGACGATTTTATCTATAATTGCGCTCTCGCTTTAGATAAAATGGCTGCTTCATCAGCAGATCTCATTGTTCATTCTCTAGCCCTACTTCACCAAACGCAGAACTTGACTTGGAGTGAATACATTACAAGCTGGTTTGTAGAACGATTACCACCTCGTTTTACCCCCCGCTCCGATATTCCCCTTGAAGTGATCGATGCTGTTGAGAATATTAATACAGAAAAACTGCGTCCAGACTTGCGTGAAGCATTACGTTCAGTTTTTCTAGATGCCATGGTTCCTTTGGTGAAAACAAATTCTAACCTACTTCCAGAAACTCTAACCCTCAATTTACTGAATACGGAGAGTGGCGAGTCTGTCATCCAATCTCTAGCACCCCAGATACGTAATAGCTATGATAAACCGGCTCGTATTCTGGAAATGATTAATCAGGTTGAGGACCCCTACTTCCGTTCGAGAGCTTTACTCAGGCTGGCTCGGTATCTTCCCTTCCGTTTTGGTCATTTATTTAATCAATCCTTAGAAGTTGCACGGACTATTAACGATCCTCATCTGCGTTGTCGAGTATTTGAGTATCTTCTGCCAAGCATACCTACATCAAGCTATGACCAAATTTTAGAAGAAACTTTGCTAAGTGCCCGAACCATTTCAGACCCTGATGATAAGGCGAGGGCATTGGCAAGGTTATCGAGGTTTTGCCTAGAAGGACAAGAGAAGAGTCTGTTACAGAATGCGCTATTAGCAGCGTCAAATATTGCCGATGAATATCAGAAGGCAGAAATCCTGCAAGGTTTACATCAATTCCTAATTTCTTACCCTGATTTACTAGCACAGTCCCGCGTTATTGCCAGACAGATTTCCGATTCTTGGAGCCGAGCAAAAGCGCTAGGTTTACGCAGTCCTCAACTTCTCCAGATCCACCCTCAACTGCAAAAAACATTGGGTGGCAGCGTAGATTTATGGTCTCCGCTTGTGCTGGGGACAATTGTCAACGATCTGCTAACCTACTTCAATGAAGCAATCAACCTAGATGGTCAGTGGCTAGCTTTAGCTAATAGCCCTGAGCAGAGCAAGATTGCAAACTTATACGAAGCAGGTATTGAGCGGGGGCTAACACTAACCTACGCTGCTGTTAGGGCTTTAGACCAGTTACTCAATAGCGGCGACGAAGAAACTGTTCGTCAGTTCTTACCTTTATTACAAGACCCAACACAAGACGCATTACCGACAATAGAAACCTGGCTGAATCATTGGGATGAGAACATAGCCAATCATGCCGCTCTGTTTCTTTCAGAGAATGAAAGACGACTCACCCCCCAAACAATTGATGGTCTAATAGCATTGCTAAATAGTCGAGAAGATCGCTCTCGCATTCGTGCTTCTCTAGTACTGGCTGGCGGAATCACTGCTGTCAAACGAGAAAAGCGATTTTTTCGGACTTCTGAACTTGATTCCTATGTTCTAGAGGCGCTTGGGCAGGCAATACACGATTATAAGAATGAATCTCCGTTTGTACGTGGAATTATTTTCTCAACTCAGTACGATTTTATTCACGATAATCCAAATTTCATTGAGGAATGGGCAAAAACACTCCAATCTAATGAAGGCAATGTAAGTGCTGCTGAAGAAAACTTGGTGGGTATTGCAGAACTTACCTCAGAAACCTGGCAAACCTTTCGACAAGCTTTTGAAAATGGAAATAAGCAAGTTCAGAAGGCTATGCTCTTTGCGCTCTGCTGGTTAAGCTTGGAAAATAACACACAAAGTTATACAGAAGATCCAGGCTCTTGGCTAAAGACATTAAACCTTGATGGTTTAGAAGATGTTTGTGCTTTACCAAGAGTACCTTGTCCTATCATTCAATCATCGGTAAGTGCGCTTCAGCAAAAGCGTAACAACCCGGAAATTGGTCTAATAGAAACGGCTGAAAAAGCCCTTAAAACTTATACCATTACTGCCGCACAGACATTGGCTGTGCAAGGAGATGAGGTTAAGAATTTGCTTGGTGAAATTGCAACTTCTGTCACCTATTGGTCAGGTACAGGGAGCATATTTAAAGACGCATCAGAAAAGTATGCAGTTCTTGTTGAAGATGAGCCAGAAATTTTTAGTTTTTTAGTTAGCTGGTTAGCCAAAACCCTGTCTACAAGTGTTTGTAATGATGGCTACTTTTGGAAGCATACATTACTTTTAGCTGATGTCGCTGTTTATTCTGAGCGTTCTCCAGCGACCTTTGCTAACCTTGCTGGTGACTTTAACTTGGAGCCATTGCTTGCAGAAGCTGTCAAAAAGCATAACTCGATTCCTGGTCGGGTAGCGGCTATTCAGTTAATAAGCCACTTAAATAGGATCTCAGCCGATACCCTTGATGCGTTGCAACAGGCTTTACTAGATGATCACTATGTACGAGAGGCGGCAATGGAAACACTCACCCGGTTACAACGGATTGAGGGTGAAGTTGTTGATAGTTTAATCAAGCGGCTTTACGACCAAAGTGCTACGGTAGCCTATACATCTGCAAGAGTTCTCTCGTTATTGGGCAGAAGCGACAAAACCAAGCCTCAACAACGCCAGCGTATTATAACAGCACTTGCTGATGCAGTTAGAGCATCGCAGTCTCAACGGGGGATATATACAATATCAGGAACGGGTGCTGACCAAGCCTCTCATCTTCGATTGTTTTATCAAGGTCGTTTAGACCAAGCATTTTTCCAAGCATTATTAGAGGTGTCCGGGGTTTTGTAATGACAAACTCAACCATTTTTCCCTGAGAGTCCAGGATATTATAATGTGTTACCCTTAGAGCTAATTTATAAGGTAAAGACACCATTAGAAAAGCACCTTCACGTTGGCAAGTAAAGACCTGAACTATCTTCGGGACGGGCATGCAGATACCTCCCAGTCACTGCGACCGATGAATGACCAAGGGTAGCTTGTACCAAGTGAATTTTTGCTCCTCGCTCCAGGCTATGAGAGGCATGGGCATGACGCAGGGCATGTGGTGAGACTTTCCCCGGAATTCTGGCTCGTCTAGCAGCAGCCCGGACAATCTTATGCACCCACTCCCGTGTTAAGTGACCACAACCGTCGTGGCTCTTTTTTTGAGAACGAAACACTGGCTCCTCCTCTTCTGCGTCGCCGCGCAACCGCATTAGTTCTATCCAAAGAGAAGCGGGTACTAACACTGTCCTCGTCTTGCGACCTTTGCCAAAGATGGAGACCTGTCCACCCTTATCGCGCACCGAGAGATGTTTCCATTTGAGGGCGCACAACTCCGAAGCTCTTAAACCGCCATAATAAAGCAGTCGCAGAATCGCCCGATTGCGGGGATGGGTTTCTAAGTCAATTATTGTCAAGACTTCGATTTCTGATAGCAGTCTCTCGGCGAGGGTGTCAGGGGCTTTTGGCAGGACAACGGGCGCTCCCACATTTTTTGGTAGTACTTCGACTTTGACCCCGAACGAAAGCAGACTCTTCACGGCAGCCATCATTGTGCGCTGGGTAGAAGCCGCGAGACCTTGTTCTTCTAAGGAGGTGGCGAACCCCTGGACTTCAGCCAGGGTGACTAAGTGTAGCGGCTTTCCCACAAACTTGAGGAAGTGCTTAGCGCTGCGTCGGTAATAATCAGCCGTCTGGCGAGACTTGCCGTGGAGCCACATCGACAGCAGTTGCTCTGTTGCTGTTGAGGCTTTCTCTTGAACCCGTACAGTCATTTCCTACACCGACTCACCCCTTTAAAACACATTACTAGATTATTGTGATCTTTTACGTCAGCGAACTGTCCGAGCAATGCCATCCTAAAGCGATGAGCAACTCCTTTACAATGCTGGGGCTTTAACTAAGGATGGAGAGAAATACGCCTTTACAAAGGCAGGTTTTCTATTCTTCGCTGCAAATCCTCAAAGATTACTGTCTTGGTCTTACCTTCGGCTCATGAGATTTGAAAAGACTCTCGCTGATATGAATACTCGCGGGATGCCGACATTTGATAGACAGTTTAGCGGTTCAATCACCAAGCAAATCCGCAGTCTGCGAACCTTTTTTAAAGAATCTGGATTTTTTAAGCTGTACCAAAAACGGAATCCTGATGGTGGGTTTGCCGAAGAACCGGAGTATCCTTACATCGCCATTGATGAAGCGATTGTTAATGCAGTGGCTCATCGCGACTACGCGATGAAGCTGCCGATTGAATGCGAATATTACAGGGATGCATTTGTCGTTCGCAATTCAGGACGCATTCTGCAAAGAGATCATAATGTTCCTGACCATTTTTCTCTGGCCGATACGACTCTAGTCTCTACACCGCGCAATTCTCAACTCATCGAGTGGCTAAAGTTGATGCGCGATAAGGATGGTGCGGCGTTTGTCAGGGCGCTTAGCGAAGGGACTAAAAGAATGCGGGATGAAATGTTCAAGCTGAACCTACCCGCCCCAGAGTACTCGGTTAGCGAGGCGCAAACGATTGTAATATTGTTCAGTAAAGCAGCAGAACGAGAAGCGGCTCTTCAATCAGATGCTGTACACCCTCCTACAGAATTTACTAATCTCTTTCCTTTGACGCTTACATCGGAAAGCGGTCAAGACTTTGATGCTAAGTCCTTTAAGAATCGGCACAAAGACATTCTTGTTGCTCTGAAAGATTCACTAGAAGCTAATAATTGGTATATCGATTCATTGTCATTCAGTCGATTGATTGCCCATAAAAAAGGAATCGCTATTACCCACCTCAAAGAAGTTTCTAGTTTTGTCAGATTTTATCCAGCCTACTCTTTTCAAATTCGGCATTATTGGGGTGGCTACTATCTTTCTATAGACTATACTCTTGAAGTTAAAAATGTCCTGACTTTATCAGCTCTTTTCAAAAACTTCCAGCCGAGTGAGTTGGTGGAAAGAATAGCGGTCGCGGGGTGGCAAGGATGGCAGCGGGGCAAAATCATCTCTGCTGATTCTGAGTGGAGCAGGATTTATCTGTTCGATTTTGAGCGAGAAGAGCAGGTTGCCAGTAACAAAGTTATTCCTAGTTTACCAACAGCCTTAATTGCAGAGATGCTAAATCGCCAAGGTGTTAGATTTAATCTCACTCAAGCTATCAAAGAACACAGTCTAGCTTCAAAACCAAGTGCTGCAAGAATCAGAGCTGAGAAAACTCAAGCGACTGCCAGCGAGATTGCTCAATCTGTATTTCCGTTATTTTTTAATAATCTGTGCATAACACTGCAACCGACCCCGGTAGATCTATTACGCCAGAACAGCACGATAGGGGGATTTAGAGTAAAGAAGCTGCCCGAACCCAGTGTTGAGTTTAATCGCCATCGCGAATCAACGGATATTCGAGAAGGAATTACCAGATTTGGGGCTTATGACAACGCTCAAAATACCGTTGAACTCGTTCCTATCTGCACGCCTGAATTACGGGATAATATGGCGGCTTTAATCGAGCGGCTTAAGGTAGGCAAGTATAAATATCGGGGGTCTGAACGCACCTTTAGCACGCGCTTTACCTATTCCTCAATTGTCACGACTCCCTCACCCGAACAGACTTTAGATGAGTGCAGGCGATTGCTGAGCGAACACCCGGAGTGGATAGGAGATGAACGTCTTTCTCGCCTATTTCTCGTTCATATTCCAGAAAAGGGCTACGCCATTGATGATGAGAGTTCCCCTTACTATCGCGTTAAGCGATTTTTGCTAGAGAAAGGTGTTCCCTGTCAGATGGTGAATACGCCAACCTTGCAAAATCCAGACTGGAAAGACCTCAACCTAGCCCTCAACATTGTCGCTAAGTGTGGCGTGACCCCTTGGGTGCTGCCAGATGCAATTCCCGATGCAGATTTTTTTGTGGGTCTATCTTACACCCAGAGCGGTCGGCGAGGTTCTGAACGCCTGATGGGGTATGCTAATGTTTTCAATCAGTATGGAAGATGGGAGTTCTATTCTGGTAACACGGAAGCTTTTGCCTATAAGGAACGCACTCAACGCTTTCAATCTTTGATTGGGCAAACTCTAGAGCGTCTTTCTTTATCTGAAACACCCCATATTTATTTCCATTACTCAGCAAAATTCTCACGAGAAGACCGAGCGGCGATTTTGAGTGCAGCTCGTAGCGTTCGGTCACAGGGTACTTACTCGTTTGTTTGGATTAATACGCACCACAATATCAGACTTTATGATAGTCGGGTCGAAGCAGATGGAAGTTTAAGCCCACATTCCGCACCCTCAACTGTCACATGGACTGAGGGTGCTCAAAGCGAGTGCTAAATCGAGGCAGTTGTTAAGTAAAAATACTTAGTCCACCTTCAGCTCCTCAACTATCACTGGGAAAATTTT
>JAAHHJ010000062.1 GCA_010692425.1 Symploca sp. SIO3C6
AAAATTTTCCCAGTGATAGTTGAGGAGCTGAAGGTGGACTAAGTATTTTTACTTAACAACTGCCTCGATTTAGCACTCGCTTTGAGCACCCTCAGTCCATGTGACAGTTGAGGGTGCGGAATGTGGGTTTGTACTCAAAGTAGAACCTAGAAGCCAGCAGAAACTGATTCAATCCCCTGCCTCTCTCATTAATCTAGGCTTGTTGAGAATCAGTAGGTACACAGAATCATTACTCTGTTGATTATTCTCGAAACTTAACTACTCAACCGTTTATTGCTTTAGCCAGGAGGTGGCAAGAGATAATACTTTTTATTTCTCGAAAACTGTAGCCTGAGATTGTACTTGCTACTAATGCACTCGACTCAATTTCATTTACTAACTGTTTCGCCTCTTTGATAGTTAGTGGTACTCGACATAGCCAGTTGATTTTCTCAATTAATTTCAGGTTATCTTTACTATATAAAGCACTATCTGCTATCATCAGGCTTTCTAGCCTAACTTGTTTTTTGAATTGAGCTAGTATTTTACCAAATACGACTTTATCAGTTTCGTTTCCTGAACCCACTCTCATCAGTAAGGGCACATCTCCATCTCCACTTACGATTAAGTCCATCATGAATTGTTTCAAGTCTGGTCTATGGTCTCGTGAGTAACCTTGAGTAATTTTTATCGGATTCCTGCCGTCGAATATATTTAAGACTTCTCTTTCTGCTCTTTGGGACTGGCTGTATTCACCACTCACTGAAAATGAACTGCTATTCTTTATGAAGAGCAATTGTTGAAATTTCATACTTTTTGCCGACTCCAGAGCCATTGTCCCTTCAGGCATTTCCAGCGGTTGAGCAGAGGGCAGGGGGCGAGGTATCGAAAATTGTTTCCTCGACTCGGGCAATTTAGCTGGTGAGTACTCCGCGTTCGTAGTTAACTCACTGGCGGCGATCGCCTTGTTTAAATGTGCAATCAAAAGTGGTGTATCATCTTAATTTTAGATTACAAACTCGCTTGTGAAGGCTTAAGGTTGTAAAAAAGCAAGTTCATCTTGCTCTAATTTAGAATTTTTTGTGCATATTTTTATTTCAACCCTTGATTATAATTCAGGTTATTTGAATTTATGAGCTTCAATTTATGAGCTTTGATGAATCCACCATTCAACACAATCTCACTTGTCAATTCCAAAGCTGGTAGCATTGTTGAAGTAATCTACTCATTACCTTGAAAAAACTGCTCTTCTGTAAATAAGAACCACTTTATTGTCCCAAAGAAATGCAACCTCTACGCTAACTTTAGTTGACAACAACGCCTTTGTTGTCACATAGCTGCCCATTAGACCAAACTAGCATTTCGTCTAAGATGCTCTCTAAAGCCTGCTATTAAATACCTTTCCCGAAATTAGAGTCCTTCCTACTCTACTGTACTCAAGGCTGCCTCAAAGAAATTCTTCTAATCAGCAGAGATGACATTTGTGTCTGTTGTTGGCACTTAGCAAATAGAAAAGCTAGCTTGGGTGATAGATATCGACTCCATTCTAAACAAGAGGAAATCCTAGCTGTAGCAGCAAGGCCAATAATGAATCGACAACAGCAACAAGCTTATGTGAGCTTCTTGAGAGAAATATTAGAGGTAACTTCAGAGAGTAAGGGTACTCCAGAAGTTTTGTACTCCCGACTGCAAGAGAATTTAGACAAACTCGACGAGAATTTAGTTCAGTTGTTAAAAGAGTGGGCAACGGCGAAATTTGCAGAAGTAGAACCAGAAGAAGCCGAATCTATCGCTATAGGTATCGGGAATTTCAGCAACCTAATTAGCCAGTTTTCTCAGGGGAGTAGATCAAAAAATCTGGAAATTGGCATCACGGGCTACGAGGTGATACTAACGGTTTACACCCAACAGGCTTTTCCCACTGATTGGGCAATGATTCAATATAATCTCGGTATTACTTACTATGACAGAATCACAGGAGAGAAGGCAGATAACCTGGAAAGGGCGATCACTTGCTTCCAAAAAGCTTTAGGAGTTTACACCCAACAGGCTTTTCCCACTGATTGGGCAATGACTCAATATAATCTCGGTATTGCTTACTATGACAGAATCACAGGAGAGAAGGCAGATAACCTGGAAAGGGCGATCACTTGCTTCCAAAAAGCTTTAGGAGTTTACACCCAACAGGCTTTTTCCACTGATTGGGCAATGACTCAATATAATCTCGGTATTGCTTACTATGACAGAATCACAGGAGAGAAGGCAGATAACCTGGAAAGGGCAATCTCTTGCTACCAAAAAGCTTTAGGAGTTTACACCCAACAGGCTTTTCCCACTGATTGGGCAATGACTCAATATAATCTCGGGAATGCTTACTATGACAGAATCATAGGAGAGAAGGCAGATAACCTGGAAAGGGCAATCTCTTGCTACCAAAAAGCTTTAGGAGTTTACACCCAACAGGCTTTTCCCACTGATTGGGCAATGACTCAAAATAATCTCGGTATTGCTTACTATGACAGAATCACAGGAGAGAAGGCAGATAACCTGGAAAGGGCGATCTCTTGCTTCCAACAAGCTTTAGAAGTCCGCACCCAACAGGCTTTTCCCACTGATTGGGCAATGACTCAATATAATCTCGGTCTTGCTTACAAAAACAGAATCACAGGATAGTTTCCCCCAAGATGTCAGTTATGCTCCTAGTTGCCCACTACAGCAAATAGTCCAAAAGCGACAACGGCGAAATTTTACTCATTTGTTTGCGCTCCAAAATCCCACAGGAGACCTCAAATACACACAAATGGAAAACAAGTTTATTATTGCGACAATTTGGTACTTATTTGCTACATTTTAAGTAGAGTTCCCGTTCAATAATAACCCACCTTCCGCACTTCAATTTGTAGTACGAAGGAACACAGAGAGGGTAAGGGGGAATAGCTCAGCAAGGATTGAGTATTTTTACTCAATCCTCTCTCTAATCAATTTGAGTACAATCTGAGGTCATCCTCCCTGGACTAGCCATTCTCATCAATCTAAACTTATTGACAATAGGCATTCAAGACAAGATTTCATCTCTAATTGTTGTCAATAATTGTTGAGGTTTCAACTAGATTTTTCTGGCAATATCCGAAGAAATCAACCAGATTCTCGATAATATTTCTGACAGGCATAAGGGAAAAAACTCAAAGTCAATAGTCGTTCTTCAGACAGATTAACAATCTGTTCTACCTCAGCCAAAATCACGACATGAATTCCTTGAAAATACTGAAATATCCACCTTAAGGTGGGACGAGGACTTAACTTACCTAATTGATTCTTAATCCCTGTATTATACTGCTTTAACTGGAGACGTAACTGTCTTTGACCGATAGTATAAACCAGGAGACACAGCCCCATCAGCATGGCCATTGTCGAGATTCTTTCTGGGGATTTAAGAAACACACTATCAGCTGACGATTAAGTCGAGGATAAATTGCTTCCAGTCTGGTCTGTGGTCACGGGAGTAACCTGGGGTTATTTTTATGGGGACTTCTATAACTTCTTGTGTTGGATTTTTGGTTTGAGAAATAATTGTTTCTAAGTTCGGCCCCATACCTACGAGGTCATTAATAATTTCTACGATCCCGATTTCATCAATAATTCCTGCTATTATTCCCAGATGGTTGAGGGTTTTCACCTGAATTTCATTTGCCCAAGTCATGGGAAGAATTAATTTAAAGTTGCTCGATTGTTGCTTTTATTTTCCCAGATTTTGTCAGAGCCAGCAATTTTTTCTTCTGCTGGGAGTTTCCCAGAGTTTACTAAGTATTTTTACTCATTATCTTTTGCTTAATAGGGCTCAGACTTTCTGTGTTCTTTTGTACTACAAATTGAAGTGCGGAATGTGGGTTTTAATATTGTCGCAGAGATCGCGATCGCTCTTTGGGGCGTTGTGCTTGAGATAATCACCCACCCAATCGCAAGCATCCTGCATTAGCTGATTGAGCTGTAATTTGAGCTTATTGGGATGTAAATTTTCTAAGTTCCACAGAAATACAGTGCTATCCCAACTGGCAGTGGCAAGAGTCTTACCGTCGGGGCTAAAACTAAGGCTATACACTGCATCGGTATGACCCTTGAGGGGAGAGAGTTCCTTGCCCTCGGCACTCCAAAGTTTAACGGTTTCATCTCCACTAGCAGTGGCAATCATCTTACCATCGGGACTGAAACTGACACTCCTAACTTCGTCGGTATGCCCCTTGAGGGTAGAGAGTTCCTTACCCTCAATACTCCAAAGTTTTACGGTTTTGTCTCTACTTGCCGTAGCAATCATCTTACCATCAGGGCTGAAACTGACGCTATTGACTGCATTGTTATGACTTTTGAGGGTAGAGAGTTCTTTGCCCTCAATACTCCAGAGTTTGACGTTGTTGTCAGAACTAGCAGTGGCAATCATCTTACCATCAGGGCTGAAACTGACGCTATTTACCCGAGCATTATGCCCCTTGAGAGTAAGGAGTTCCTTACCCTCAAAACTCCAGAGTTTTACGGTTTTGTCTCTACTGGCAGTGGCAATCATCTTGCCATCAGGGCTGAAACTGACGCTATTGACTCCATCACTATGCCCTTTGAGAGTAAGGATTTCTTTGCCCTCAAAACTCCAGAGTTTGACAGTTTTGTCCCAACTTGCCGTGGCAATTGTCTTGCCGTCGGGACTAAAACTGACGCTCATAACTGTATCAGTATGCCCATTGAGGTTAGATAGTTCCTTGCCCCCGCTACTCCAAAGTTTGACAGTTTTGTCTCT
The DNA here is from genome assembly GCA_010692425.1 of Symploca sp. SIO3C6. Taxonomy (GTDB): domain Bacteria; phylum Cyanobacteriota; class Cyanobacteriia; order Cyanobacteriales; family Coleofasciculaceae; genus SIO3C6. The sequence continues at coordinate 4,766 of JAAHHJ010000062.1, forward strand.
ACTGGCAGTGGCAATTGTCTTGCCGTCGGGACTAAAACTGACGCTCATAACTGCAGCAGTATGCCCATTAAGGTTAGATAGTTCCTTGCCCCCGCTACTCCAGAGTTTGACGGTTTTGTCCCAACTTGCCGTGGCAATTGTCTTGCCGTTGGGGCTAAAACTGATGCTACTCACCTCATCGCTATGCTCCTGGAGGGAAGAGAGTTCCTTGCCTTCAACACTCCAGAGTTTGATAGTTTTGTCCTTACTAGCAGTGGCAATCATCTTACCATCAGGGCTGAAACTAACGCTATTGACTCCTTCAGTATGCCCCTTAAGAGTAAGGATTTCTTTGCCCTCAAAACTCCAGAGTTTGACAGTTTTGTCCCCACTCGCAGTAGCAATTGTCTTGCCGTCGGGGCTGAAACTAACACTATTGACTCCTTCAGTATGCCCCTTAAGAGTAAGGATTTCTTTGCCCTCGATGCTCCAGAGTTTGACGGTTTTATCAGCACTAGTCGTGGCAAGGGTTTTGCCGTCGGGGCTGAAATTGACGCTCAGGACTATACTTTTATGCCCTTTGAGAGTCAGGAGTTCCTTACCCTTAAGGCTCCAAAGTTTGACAGTTTTGTCCCCACTAGCAGAGGCAAGAGTTTTGCCGTCAGGGCTGAAACTAACGCTCATGACTGCATCGCTATGCCCCTTGAGAGTCAGGAGTTCCTTACCCTCAAGGCTCCAGAGTTTGACTGTTCTATCCCAACTGGCAGTAGCAAGGTTTTTGCCGTCAGGGCTGAAACTGACGCTCATGACTGCATCGCTATGCCCCTTGAGGGGAGAGAGTTCCTTACCCTCAGCGCTCCAGAGTTTGACAGTTTTGTCCCCACTAGCAGAGGCAATCATCTTACCGTCAGGGCTAAAACTAACACTAGAAAGCCATGCGGTATGCCCTGACAAGCGATTGCGCTCTCTGAATCCATCTCCATAAACTGCTGCCTGTAAAGCTGTCAAAACTTGCTTTCCCAGTGGCGAGACTAACTTTATATGTGGCTTTTGTTGTAGTTGTCCCCCTGCATTAATTGCTCCAATCAGTGCTTCAAACTTCTGATCTTTCTCCGAGAGTACTAAGGACAATTCACTTATAGAATTGATTAAACCTTTGTGAGCAAATTCTGCTTTTTTCCTCTCATGGATAGCCCACAAACTAACGCCCACAGCAGCCACTAATAACATACTGACAGCGACAAGACTTTTTTTCTGTTGTGCTAGTCTGGCTTCAGCTTCTTTTGTACGTTCTTCCTGTAAACGCAACATTTCGGCTTGTCGGCGCTTTTCTTCCTCGGCTGCTACTGCGATCGCATTTTTACTTGCCTCAATAAATGCTTTCTGCAACATAGTCGCGGCAGGTTGTTTTTTTTCTTGCTCCGTCGTCTGCAACCAATTTTGAGCAATTAAAAATTCACTGCCCCGCAACAGTAAATCAACACTTTTACCTTGTTGCTGCCACTCCAATGACCTCTGCAACCATTTTGTATGACTATGAACGTGTTCTCTGTCTGTATCTAGCGTTCTCACCAACAGATGGAAATTAGCATTAAAATCTCTATTATGCTGATTAAAATCAATCCACTGCACTTTAGCTAATTCCGGATGCAAATCTGTCGTGTTTACCTGCCGATGCAGCACCGTTACAAACCGTTTATTCAAGTTGGCTGCATACTCTACCTCATCAGCACAATAGGGGGAATTTACAGAACGAGATGAAATAATAAATAAAAAATTATCACAAACTTTGATGCCTTGATAAACCTCCTGCTGAAAATCACTGCCCGAGGCAATACTTTCTTGGTCAAACCAAGTGTTCTTACCTTGAAGTTGTAATTCCTCATTTAGCTTTCTTGCCAAGTCCGAGTCAGCACGGGAATAGGAAATAAATACATCCAAAGATTCTAAAGGCGGTTGCCGCAAACTTTGAGTAATGAATTCTTCCTGTAAACTTGTGGGTGAATGCTGTCTCCTTTTTTTGGCTACCTTCAACCAAGTTTCCGCACTGCGCAGATTATAGCCTCGCAGCAGAATACTAGGATTTTCGTTCTGCTGCTTCCACTTGAGAGCTTTCGTTAACAGTATTTTATGCTCGTTATAGTAAGCCTGCTCCTGATTTATAATCCTCAACAACTGACTTTCATCTAGCCGATAATCCTCTTTTGTGACATTGTCGGTGAGGTCAATATACTGTAATTTTTGCAGCACCTTCGGGATTAACTTCGGGTCAGTTTCGCGTACCAACACCGGAATAATTCGCTTGTTGAGGGACACTGCTAAGTCCAATTCTTGCTGAGTGTAACTCGATTTTACTGAGGCAGGCGAAAGCAGATAAACCAATTTATCGGTTTGTTCAATTCCTCGGTTAATCGCTTCTGAGAAATTTTCCCCGGTTTGAATGTCAGTTTTATTGGTCCAAACTGTAATACCTTCTCGCCTCAAACTATTGCCAATCTTCTCCATCATCGCCCGATCCTCATCGGCATAGGAGATTAAAACTTCAGTCATCAAGTTATTGGCATTCTTGATACTTTCAGTAATGTATTCACAGTGCAAATCCGTAGGAACACAAGGTGGTTGCTCGTCTTTAAAGTATTTCTTTAACCAAGTTTGAGCCTGTTGTCTTTCTTCCCCAATTAGTAGATAGTTAGTTTGTTTTTTATTCCTCTCCCATTCTGTGGCTTTGATTAAAAACTGGGTATGCTGTTCAACGTAATGACGATGACAACCAAATAAGTCAATTAATCTGACCAATGACTCCTCAAAATCATCAATTCCTTCTCGAAAATGCACCCAGTTAATCTTGCTAATCATCGGGTGCATATTCTTAAACACCGTATGCTTACCCTGGGCTTTATATTCTTGCCAAGCTTGCTGTGTACCTTGAAGAAATCTCCCCTGCCAGGCTTCTTGACTAATCTCTTCCACATGCAATAAAGGGATAATCCGTTTCTTGAGCTTAATCGCTAACTCAATTTCTTTGAGACAGTAAGGAGAATTAACCGAATGTGGCGCAATGATAAATAGAAAGTTATGGGATTTTTCGATACCGTCATCAATTTGATTCTGAAAATCGACACCTAGAGGAATATCATTTTGGTCAAACCAGATTTTTAAACCAGCTTCCAATAAACAACGATGAAGTTTTGTCGCAAAGGCTTTGCTATCAGTTCGTCCGTAGGAGATAAAGGCATCGAATAAATTTTTCATTTTCAAGCGGCTGCAAGAAGCCAAGAGTAATGAATTGAGACTATTGTAAGAATTTCAGAAAAGCAGTATAGAACTCCCCACTCAACTAGCAAATTATATGTGCTTATGAGGTGGTCTTGGAGTCAACCATTCAAGTATTTCCAATCCGCAGCACCTAGCTGTTTTAACTTTTCAAATTTATTGTTCATCACTACGTTTTTCCGCCCTGGTGTCACAACAGCTAAGGGGGTTAATGTTGCCCATGATTTTGGGGCAGTATGGACTGCTCCATCGCTGGCGTGTTACCAGGAGCAGAAACTGTCTGAACATCTTTGACCTGCTGCATCAACAGTGCCATCAGCAATAAAATTAGATTTGCCACTATCCCTAATGTGATGAGCCTGCCTGAGTGAGATGTTTTCTTTTCGAGAGGTTGAATGGCACTTTCGTAAGCTTCTTGGAGGGTGATGGTTTCCCAATCATTGCCCTGAGATGCCCCCATTCTTGAGAAACTCATCAGCTCAGATAAGGGTTGCTCAGAGTCGGGGTCAGTGTAGTGAGGTTTTGAGGATGACATGAGTATTGTCTCTAGTATCGAGGATTAAAGCCTGATGGGGGCAAGCATTAGTTCTTCGATGATGTTTCTAATACTCAATAGTCAGGATTAGCACTTCTGTTTTATGCTGGAGGTCATCTTTTTGTAACAATTGTTCACTAACTATTTAACTTTCTTAATTCAGAAGGAGTTTTCAACTGGCTAGGTGATCAAATTAACATTTGAGTACACTTGTTGTCACAAAATTAGTAAGATAACCTACGCGATCTATTGATAATAAGACAATATCTGTTATCACAAAAACAGTAAGACCGCCTAGGAGATCTATTGTTAATTTGATATCGTAAGTGGCGATATAGAGTATGTCGCTACACAAACCGGTTGAGGCAGCCTCCTGTACTAAATATCGCGTAAATGGCATAAGTGCATCAACTAATGAATTAATCTGCTATCTTACACTTCTCTGAGGCACGACCCCTTCAGCACTCTGGGGCTTTTGTGAAAAAAGAGTTGACTAAAGATTAGCCTGAAAGGTTGGATAGCTTTTATCCAAGCTGCTTTCTAATTAACTTGTTTTCGGTGAAGAATTTACGGTCACGTTGATCCTTAAGTTTTAAAAGTAAAGAATCATCATCAAGAACCTGAATACTATCTCTATTAGGCCAGTAAGGAATTTGTTCTAAAGGTATTTTGTAAATTTCTGATATGGAAATAGGTTCCCTTTTATTCATATTTATTACTTCTATGTTCAATTCAACCTGTGGAGGTGCTACCATTTTTAATAATTCAACAGTATGTCGAGGGAAACAATCAAAGATGTGACAATTATTAGTAGTTGTCCATCTACTACTCATAGGTAAGGTGTAATAGGTTTCATTTGGTGTGTAAAGTTTACTTTTTAAAGAACCAATTAAAATCTTAACTTTTATTGATGATGGATTCGGAGCTATATCCATTAAGTCTGAAATAATTGCTTGTCCAGTGATGATATCTTTTTCATAAGCCGCTTGCTTGTGCGTCATTACAGAGCTTGTCTGAAAGGACTGTATCCCAATCAGGAAAAAAACAATGAACCAAAAATACCGATCTGCTCTTAAACTAAATAGGCTCGTTCTTTCCAAAGCAGCTCCAATCAATAAAGCAGGAGTGAAATACATTCCTATTAAAGCCTGAGGTCTTAAAGCAGTAACAGCTCCCTTATATATAAAAATCAAAGCAGGTATAATACCAATAAGCAAAATTAAAAATATAGATGTAAAAACAATTTTATATCTAAGCTTTTTGTTGGGCATGAATATAAATACTGACCAACCTGAAAACAACATCAAAAAAATACTTGCAGCAGCAGACATCTCACTCTTAGGAAGAATAATAAACTCAATTAAATTTTCGATTACTGTGATTAGTCTCTGTAAAATTGAAGTACTTGATTGAAGTCTAATATCATAATTTTCATTTATATAATTGAATTCAAAGAATCCAAAACTAAAGTATAAACGTAGAAGCTTCCACAATAGAAAATAGAGTACTACACTAATTATACAAAGGACTAAACCTTTAACAACATGAGCTAAATTTAATCTTTTATTAAAAAATGATATTAATAAAAATCCAGGCACAAACATTAAAGCTATAGGTTGATAACTTGCTGCACAAGCAACTAAGCAGATTACTGATATAGAAGCTCTTTGTATATTTAAGTATAATTGATAGTTTTCTTCAGGATGAGATTTATCTTTATCCCAAGCAAAATATAGAGCTATACCCAATAAAATTATTCCAGTGGAACGAACTGGAATATCAACTTGAAAAGCAGACATTTCAATCAAAGAGGGAGTTAATAAAAAAATGGAAGATGAAACAAATACTGAAGCTGGTGAAATGTATTTTGTTCTAGAAAGAATTAATAAAAAAAGTATCCAGATTGATACAAAAAAATAGAAATACAAAAAAGAATTTGCAAGTTCATTATTCCCTATAAGCTTCCAAATAAGGGGAGAGAGATATCTCCCCAGCACTACTGTCCATGAATTTTGATAATCTGGATGCAGGAAAGCGTACCATCCATCTCCAGACAGCATTATATTAAAGATTTGAGCCCCAAATGAAAAAATACCTAATAAAAAAAATAGGCAGGTGGCTAAAAGCCAAGTTGGCAAATCACTGCCAAAAATTTTCTTGTTTGACTTAAACATTGTTAAATTTTAAATTATAAAATAACTGCAAATTTTCAGGAATATTAAACAACATAACAGCAAGTATTTGTTCACTGCCGATGAACAAGCAACTTACTTTTAATTTTATTAAATATCTGAGAGGCAAAAGCTATCGATTTAGCTTTTTAGTTACTCCATATTTGTTTTAGGTATCGCCTGCGCCAAGAGTAGCTAAGGCAAAACTAACACCTCTTTTAGAGTTAATCTATTTTAATAAAAATTTGTTAGTTTTTTAACTGAAGTTCCCTCTGAAGAAAAACTTTAGTCCAGAGCAAGCATTGTTAGCCTGTATGTAATGAATCGCTGGAGTTGATTTTCATAACAAATTACCTTTTATAGTTATTGCCCTTACTAAAGTTATGAGCGATAATCCAATAAATTGTCTTCAATTTTTTTTCTTGTAATCCTTATTAGACTAACAAGCCCCTACTTAATTGACAAGCAATTTGGACGATTTTCATCAAATTAATACATTACCGTCACGAAAAATAAAAAAAAGAGCAAAAGGGTAAAAAGGGCAAAGGGCTACATAGTCCTCGGAACGACGCACACAACCCGAAGCCCGATATTGCCGTTGAAGACGAAGCCGGGATTGCCGCTGAAGCGAGAGGCACAACGACAGTAATCAGGCAGAGCGCCCCAAGAACCACCGCGTAGTACCTTTGTGGTACTATTATCATCGGATAGCCAAGCACTTTCATCAGTAGGTGCGCCTTTATAGTTTTCATGCCAACCGTCCTCACACCACTCCCACACATTTCCATGCATCTCACAAAGTCCAAATTTATTTGCCACTTGGAAGTACTCTACTGGCGTGGTTTGTTCTCGATATTCTCCTTTGGGCCCCTCACCATAAGAACCTTTCCAGCCAATGCTTTCATGGTCTGTCCCTCGATAATTGGCTAAGTCTGTAATAATCGTCTCGCCAAAATGGAAAGGGGTTGTCGTTCCTGCGCGACAAGCGTATTCCCACTGCGCTTCTATTGGTAAGCAATAAGCTCTGCCAGTTTTTTGCTTCAATCTGGCACAGAATTCTTGAGCATCGTCCCAGGAAATCCTTTCTACTGGGCGAGTCCATCTGTCATAGTCTGAGAACGGCTCTTTAAAATAGGAGGGGTCTGGTTTGAGTTCTCTATCAACTTTCTCCCAGCCAGCTACTATTCGCCATTGTTCCTGGGTAATGGGGTAACGCCCCATAAAAAAAGTACTGATCTTTACCTGATGTTGCGGTTTTTCAGCTCTAAAATATTCCGTATCATAGATTTTACAGAGTCTTTCTATTTCTTGAGCTTCTGTTCCCATCAAAAAACTACCACCAGGGATGAGAATCATATCAAGTTCTACTCCATCCCCTAAATCCTCACTGTAGTACTGAGCTGTTGCTTGCTGCCATCTAATCTTCGGTTTTGCCATGGTGGTGGAATCGTTTAGCGTTTCAGCTATGCTTACTAAGCTAGCCGATTCCGAGGTATTTTCGGATGCATACTCGCATCACTGGAGCAGGTCTGATAACGTAGAATATCCAGTAGAGTATTGAGTTTTTTGAGTAGAGATAACTTTCTCCTCACTAGTAGCATACCGAGCCTCAATCAAGCCTTCTAGTAAATCCTATAAATTATTGATGATGCGAGTACCCACAGCGAAACGATGGTCACGGGGCAGGCGGTTTAAGATGGGAATATACCACTTCATCAGCTCATAAGTCTTTTGAATTACTGGTAATTCCTTCATTTTAGTGCTTTTGTACTATTGAAATTTGAAAAAATAAAAAAAGAGCAAAAGGGTAAAAAGGACAAAGGGCTAAAAAGTCCTCGGAACGACGCACACAACCCGCAGCCCGATATTGTTGAAGTCGACGAAGCCGGGACTGTCGTAGAAGCGAGAGGCACAACGACAGTAAGCAGGAAGACTGCCCCAAGAACCACCGCGTACTACTTTTGTACTACTTAGCTTCTTTGATAACCAAGCACTTCCATTAGTGGGCGCTCCTTTATAGTCTTCATGCCAGTCGTCCTCACACCATTCCCACACATTGCCATGCATGTCGTGTAAACCAAATGCATTAGGCGGAAATTGCCCGACTGGGGTGGTTTGTTTTCGGTATTTTCCTTTGGGTTCATTAGCAAAGGTTCTGCTGGCATCATAATTAGCTAACTGACCAGTAATGGTTTCACCAAAATGAAACGGTGTCGCCGTACCAGCACGACAAGCATATTCCCATTGAGCTTCACTGGGGAGGCGATAGGAACGTCCTGTATACTCAGCGAGGCGTGAGCAAAATTCAACCGCCTCATCCCAAGAAACTTGTTCCACAGGTAGATTATCTCCCTTGAAACGAGAGGGTGAGCGAAAAAAAGCGTGGGAGAGGGGAGCTAGTTAGCGTCAAAATTGCGATAACATAGTCCCAGTATAGGACTTGTATACAACGTTCACCCTGCATGCCTATGAACTATGATTCATTGATGGAAGCGGTTGCCAAAAAACTCTTAACTCTCCCAGAATGGAAAAATTTATCAGAATTTGTGACTATCTTCCAACTGGAGTGGCCTCAACTGGGACAAGCTCTTCAACAGCAAATAGTACAACAGAGAATCGACAGGATAGAAGCTCAAGACACCGGAGCTCGAACAAAAAGGGAAAAAAGGTACTTTACACCCTTGGGGGAAATGGTAATTGAGCGTCGAGTGTATCCGACAGGTAATGGTTACAGCATTAAGCGTAGACTTAGAACTAGGACTTCCAAGTTCTAAATGGTTATCACCAGTATTAGAATTAGCTAGCGCGTTGGGAGTTAGCAGTGAATTTCCCAATGCTCATAAACTTTTCCAACAATGGACAGGAATAAAACTAACAGAAAAGACTCTAGCTAATCAAGTCGAAGAGATAGGAAATAGACTACAAGCAGTAGAATTAGAGGACCTAGCACAACCAAAGCTAGAGAATTCCGATGGTGAAACTGTAGCCTTAAAAGAAAGACCAGAAAGAATCTATGTGGGAGTGGATGGAGTAATGACTCCTCTCAATCAACAGTAGGGGGAATTACCACCACCGGATACTCGTATTGTCCATTTTCGAGCTCGCGGAAAAGGTGGTACTTATTGGTACTACAAGTGGCAATCTACCCAGGCGATTTTTGTGACCTAAGGCGGTAAAAAATCTCGTTATAAATACATTGGAAAAGCGGGAAGTCCAGCTTTTTTGAGTGCTGTAGAAATGATGATTCGCCGAAATAAAATCGAAGCTTTACGGCAAGTCAAACATACCTTGGAACTGGCTTGGGCTGATTTAGCCGAAGAAGCCAGCAGATGGAAACAGAAAAATCAGAACCGAAACCAGTAACCATCGCCACCAGGATTAATCGTTTTGGGAGATAGTTAGCGTTGTATTTACGATAACCGTGCTTCCCCCTTCCCACGCTTTTTTTCGCTCACCCGAATCAATTACGGGAGAGTAGAGCGCCTGACATATCATTCGCAGGAGTCAGGGTATACAGTGGCACGCCTGAAACGAGAAAAGGCATCGGAGTTGACGACAGTGGTGGGTTCTTTTGCCAATATCCAAGCGGGAGTGACACTAAAACTCACTGGTTTCTGGCGTGAGCATCCCCAATATGGTCTGCAATTTCAGGTAACGGGACTTAAACTAAAATCGAGGTTAAATCAAGGTAGAATACAGTCATAGCGAAGATTCTACGTTAAGGCTCAAAGCCTGAAAGAGACAACCCCCGCAGCTATGCCTCCTTGCTTTGAGAGATGGTGTAAGCGATTTGATGATGTTTGGAGACATCAAGCCCAAAAACGGGGGTTTAGAAACTATATAGGGGGATTATTAGGGGAAAGCGAGCGAAAAAACATCTCCCAAATCGCCTCGAACGCTGTGGGAGTGACTTACCACCGGTTACCTCATTTTTTGACGGAAGCTCCCTGGGAAGCCCAACAGGTAAATCAACGCCGCCTGGTGGTGATGAATCAGTGTTCTCAGACTCGAATAAGTCGGGGGTTCACTCTAATTGTGGATGAGGATGGACATAGAAAAAGTGGAAATTTCACAGCCGGAGTGGGACGGCAGTACATTGGAGAAATCGGGAAAACCGATAATGGGATAGTAGTGGTAACAACTCATCTATATGATGGCAAAAAAAGCCTGCCATTAGATCTAAGTAGTCGGACATAAAAAAAGTCAACTGCGTTAAGTTTCATAAAGACAATCAGAACAAAGACCCTAAACTAAACAGTTCAGCAAGCTAAAACTTTTCAAGATTTCTTAATAATCAAGTGTCCACTTTGTTGATCTTTAGCTGTATATAAATTGTCAGAACTCGTTGGTGAGAGTGCTTCCATCAAGGGGGTGCTTTTTCCCTAAATGAAAATCTTAGATAAAAGTCATCTATTAGGACACAAACTGGACTTATGTCATCAGCACCTTTGAGAATATTCTTAAGCAAAAAAGTTGAGAAGAATAAGGAAAAAAAACTACAGATGGAAAAGAACTAGAGAATCACTAAAAAGAAAGCAAAATGTCCAAGTAGTATCCCAGAAAAAAAATGATTTATAAATGCTGGAAATAGCAGCAGCAGTAGGAGAGATATGTTTGAAATACTTGGATGAGTCAGGGTTTTGCTTATGGGCCAAAAGTCTATATACATGGGCATTAAGAGGAGAGCAAAAGAAAAGAAATCAGACAAATTAGTAAGTTTTCTCAGAAAAAATAAAAAAAACGGTTAATTAATTCTTAATAGATGCACTCTGGCTACATTTGTACTAAACAGTTTAGTTTTGTATTGGAAAGTAGTCATATTGAGTTTCTTCATTTAACTTAACATAGTTGACTTTACTTATGTCCGACTACTTAGTGCCCACCATACTGATTTAAGTTCCACTACCCACTCCATTGATTTTGCTAAAGTTCGCGCCAAACTTAAGCGCTGTCCTTACAAAGGATTACACCAAGCTCCCCAAATCATCCACTAGGCTGTTGCTCAATTTACCCCTGGCTCTGCTAAGGGTTTTTTGCTTCAACTGCTGGCTCTGACAAAATCTGGGAAAATAAAAGCAACAATCGAGCAACTTTAAATTAATTCTTCCCATGACTTGGGCAAATGAAATTCAGGTGAAAACCCTCAACCATCTGGGAATAATAGCAGGAATTATTGATGAAATCGGGATCGTAGAAATTATTAATGACCTCGTAGGCATGGAACCCAAAGAAATAATAAATGCCGGAGTTGTGGTGAAAGCAATTATCTTAAATGGTTTGGGATTTGTCTCGAGACCCTTATCTTTATTTCCCCAATTCTTTGCTGTGTCTCCTGGTTTATACTATCGGTCAAAGACAGTTACGTCTCCAGTTAAAGCAGTATAATACAGCGATTAAGAATCAATTAGGTAAGTTAAGTCCTCGTCCCACCTTAAGGTGGATATTTCAGTGTTTTCAAGGAATTCATGTCGTGATTTTGGCTGGGGTAGAACAGATTGTTAATCTGTCTGAAGAACGATTATTGACTTTGAGTTTTTTCCCTTATGCCTGTCAGAAATATTATCGAGAATCTGGTTGATTTCTTCAGATATTGCCAGAAAAATCTAGTTGAAACCTCAACAATTATTGACAACAATTAGAGATGAAATCTTGTCTTGAATGCCTATTGTCAATAAGTTTAGATTGATGAGAATGGCTAGTCCAGGGAGGATGACCTCAGATTGTACTCAAATTGATTAGAGAGAGGATTGAGTATTTTTGCTCAATCGAGTGAGAGCTATTCCCCCTTACCCTCTCTGTGTTCCTTCGTACTACAAATTGAAGTGCCGAAGGTGGGATACTAAGACTCATCAAAGCCGACGATTTCCCACTAACTCTGTGCTTCAAACTCTTCTAGAGCACATTCGTCCTCGAGGGCATAAACCCAAAGGAGTTGTTTTTCCTGGCCCGAAAGGTTCGTTGATTCAACAGCACAATTTTACTACCAGGGCTTGGCGCACGATCTTAGAGCCTCTACCGATTCGATATCGTCCCCCTTATTCGATGAGGCACACTTTTATTACTAGGGCTTGCTGAATTAAGGTAAAAGGTATACCAGACAAGGGTTTTGAGCCTTTTTTACGCTTACAAGTGCAAGGTTATAGCGTCTAGAGGCTCAAAATCCTTGCACTTTTGAGGGCAATCCCTGGTTAATTTTGGGAACCAAGCGGTGAAACTCAGATTTTACAGGCTGTGTAGCTTCCAGATTCACTCTGTAGACTTATTCAGCAAGCCCTTACTAGTTGCTTGGAGAAAGGCATTGGTGTGCCTCAAGTTGCCAGCTGGGTTGGTAATTCTCCTAAAACTATCTGGGAGCATTATGCTGGGGTGATCTGTGTTCAAGATGTTCCCACTTTTGATTGAGACCACTATTATTGAAGCTCGATCGCCGCTCTCACCCCAAAAAATACTCTTGTCGATCGCCATTCTCGATCGCCAAAAAATTTGTCTTCACCAACTGGCAAGACTTAGCAGATGTTAAAAACGCTATCCAGTCGATCGCCAGCGGTTAATTTTTTCGCGAATATTGCTCGCTTTGCCTAGCAAATCGGGGAAATGAGCCAATGGCTCAAAGGCTGATGGTGTGGTTAACAGAGTATAAATAAGCACAATGCCAGGAGGCGGACTTGAACCGCTGACACGGGGATTTTCAGTCCCCTGCTCTACAAAACTGCTTTTTTGTTGGTTCCACAAGGAACCGACGATGAGGTCTTTTTAATATAGCTATAGCTGAGCTTATTCTAGATCAATACTTTCAGGAAAATGTTAATTATTGTTACGATTTTTGGGTGCGGAATTTTTACCCCATTTTTTAGGGAAAAAGGGCTTGGCGATCGACTTTCTTGTTATTGAAGAGATTTTGATGCCAAAGTTGCTCACCCAGCTATCCAGATGCTTGATGCTACACAACATGTTACAAAACGGAGTTGGGAGAGAACTGGTTCTAGGAATCGTGATTATCTACCGGCATCGCCTGTCAGTGAAAATGCTGCCCAGTAGAAGAGTAGTAAGGATGAGGATAAGTTTCTAGCAGCTCTTTCTGGGCTTGCTGTAATGCCTCAGCTTTATCTATTCCCATCAGCTTTATCTATTCCCGCTTGTAAAGATCAAGTTAAAGTTTAACGTCCGATTTTGAAGACTCCTCGGATGGGCGACTATCCGGCTTAGTTCAACAGTTTAGACCCTCATGAGTAGCTATAGCGCTGCGCACTGGTGTGTTTACAAATCACAAATAGAGCCTTGATGAGCAGAGGCTTAGAACATTTGTACTGTAAGTAGACCAGAGCGCACTGTTATAGCTCACCTGTCAAAAGCTTCTGCGGGGAAAAGTATCGCAGAATACTGATTTTTTTTGGCGATTGCTTCTGAAACGAAACTTTTTTATCTACTTAAATTTGTTAATTTTTCTTTACTATCCTTTACTTATAAAGTTATTTGACAATAGAATAACTGAGTCGGTACTGATTCAGATTTTTTTTAATAACAGGAGTAAAAACATGCAGAATCAAAACATGCAGAAGAAAGCCAAGACTCCAGTTAAACTGGAGGAAGTTCGCTTAGCGACCGTCTTTGCCAAACGGATAGAAAAGCCTACTTACCTGAAAGGTTGCTCTTGCTAACCTTCCAATTAATCTAAATCAAGACCCCTGTTCTTCTTTATCTGAGAGAAAGAATAGGGGTTTCGACTTAAGAGTAAAATGATACAAATACCCAGATTTAAAAGCCATTTTAAAGTTAGCGTTATCCCTGATACTGGTGTTTTTCTGGTATCAGAAACAGAGTACATTGTCTTAAAAAGCCTTCATTATAGATTGATTTCTCCATTAATTGACGGGAACACTTCTGCGGAAAAAATAGCAGAAAAGCTAGAACCTCAAATTCCTTTAGGGGAGACTCTATATGTTTTAGAGGTGATGGAAGAGAAAGGATATATAGTAGAGAACGAGAAGATATTCCCCTTTATTGAACAAGGTTTCTGGGATAATTTCGGATTAAGAGAATCAGCAATTGCCGAGAAGTTAGAGACGTTTAAAGTAGGTGTAGAAGCCTTTGCCAACGAAGATATAGGAAAGGATAAGCTGATTCAATCCTTAGAATCTTTTGGTATTCATGTAAGCGCAAATAATCTTCTTGGTAACGATTTTGATATAATTCTTGTTAACGATTATTTGAATTCTCATTTAAAAGAGATCAATCGACAGAATGTAGCCCAAAAAAGACCTTGGATGCTCATAAAGCCAGTAGGTAGAGTTCTCTGGATAGCGCCAATCTTCAATCCAGGAGTTACGGGCTGTTGGGAGTGCCTAGCTCAAAGGTTGGAGGCAAATCGACCAGTTGATAACTTTATTAAAAGTAGAAAAGAAGAAATGGAACAGATAGGAGCAAATCTAGGCTTATATCAAGCCCCTATCCCTACTGTTCGTTCTACTCTTGAGATGGGTTTAAACCTAGGAGTAACTGAATTCTTAAAGTGGCTGATGGGTCACAAAGAGTTAGAAGGAAAGTTACTAACTTTTGATGCTTTGACACTAGAGATTCAGAGGCATACTCTAACGAAACGACCTCAGTGTAAGACTTGCGGAAAACTCGACTTCGAGCCCTCCCCTATCTTTCTTGAAAGTAGGAAAAAAATTTTTACTGATGATGGGGGACATCGTTGCCTCACCCCTGAGCAAATGTGGGAGCGATATCAGCACCACATCAGCCCTTTTATTGGCGCGGTTCGGGGCATGAGCTTATTAGCTCAGTCAACAAACCTGACCCCTACATATATTGCCGGACACAACTGTGCCGGAATGAAAAATGATCTGTTTTTCCTAGAGGAAAACATTAGGGGACGCAGCAGTGGGAAGGGAAAGACAGATGCTCAAGCAAGAGCAAGCGCTTTAGGTGAAGCCTTAGAGAGATACTCTGGAGTATTCCAAGGCTACGAAGTCTCAATGGTTAAGACTTTCGAGGAAATGGGTAAGGAGGCTATACATCCCAACAAGTGTATGTTGTTCAGTGAGAATCAATATCAGACTCGCCACGATTGGAACCGAGACTCTCTGGGTGCCTTTAATAAAGTCCCAGAACCCTTTGATGTCAAGAAGCTCAGGCAGTGGACAGCGATATGGTCTTTAACTGGCGATTGCTTTAAGTATCTGCCAACGGCTTATTGCTACTACGGTCATCCAGAATCCTCTGAGTGTTGGGCAGACAGCAACGGGACTGCCGCAGGAAATACCCTGGAAGAAGCAATATTACAGGGGTTTATGGAACTGGTAGAGCGTGATGCTGTCGCCGTGTGGTGGTACAACCGCCTTCCGAAACCACCCGTAGATCTAGACAGTTTCAATGATTCTTACCTCGATAATCTCCGCGATTATTACCAGAGCATCAACCGAGATTTATGGGTTTTAGATCTGACCAGTGACTTAGGCATCCCTGCTTTTGCCGCCATCTCTAGCAGACTCAACATGGAGACAGAGGATCTGATTTATGGCTTTGGGGCGCATTTTGATGCCAGACTCGGCATCATGAGAGCTATAACCGAACTAAACCAAATATTGCCATTGGTTTTGTTGACGGATGAGAGCGGGAATACTGAGTATTACTGCTCTGACGAATTAGCTAATCAGTGGTGGAAAGAAGCGACATTAGATAGGTACTCTTATCTTGCTCCTAGCTATCTGCCAGCCAAAAAAGCTGCTGACTATCCACAGATGGCGACAGAGGATCTTCGTCTTGACATTGAGAAATGCGTCCAAATCACAAAAAACAACGGGCTTGAAACTTTAGTGTTAAACCAGACTCGTCCTGATATTGGCTTGAGTGTCGTTAAGGTCGTTGTCCCCGGTTTACGCCACTTTTGGAAGCGATGGGAAAAAGGAAGGCTCTATGATGTTCCTGTAAAGCTTGGAGACTTAAAAGCCCCATACCAAGAGCAACAGTTAAATTCATTCCCTATTTTTCTTTGATCATGCTGAACAATCACAAAATAATTGATGCCGACTGCCATGTTACTGAACCCATTGAGCTGTGGGAACAGTACCTTGAGCCGGAGTTTCAGCCCTTTGTCCCGATCATTAATGCCACACAGGATGAGCATCCCCTAAAAAATCTAACCATCCAAGGACAGATCGTTTATGACCGAATCTCAGATCAACTGTGGGTAGAAGGGGCAAGGCTAAGTGAAATAGAGCTTGAAAAATATGGAGATCTAGGGACAGATCCAGAGTCTCAGGTTAAGGCGATGCAGCGCATGGGCACCGATGTTGCTTTTCTCTATCCCACCGTCGGGTTGTGGGTTTTGGCGATGGATGCGATGTCCTCAGAACTCTCGGATGCATACACCAGAGCTTACAACAACTGGCTCCATGATTTTTGTTCCTTTGACTCTAAAAAGTTAAGGGGAGTTGCCGCCATTAGCCTACACAGTCCTGAGACTATGGCTCTTGAGCTACAGCGCATTGCAGATTGGGGTTGGAAAACGGTATTTTTGCGTCCTAATCCAGTTCACGGTCGGTTATTAAATGATCCCTCTTATGAGCCTTTCTGGGGGGAATGCGCTCGTTTAGGGGTGAGCGTGAGTATTCATGAGGGAAGCCATAGCCAATTGCCTACAATAGGATCGGATCGATTCAGCACTCGCTTCGCCAGACACGCTTGCTCTCATCCTATGGAACTGATGACAGCGTTTTTGGCATTGCTTGAAGGGGGAGTCCTAGAGCGCCATTCATCCCTAAAGTTTGCTTTCCTAGAGGCTGGCTGTGGCTGGCTCCCTTATTGGATGTGGAGGCTCGACGAAGAATACGAACAGCTTCGCTGGGAAGTAGCAGAGACAGTAAAAATGAAACCCTCTGATTATTTTCGTCGGCAATGTTATGTCTCAATAGAACCTTCAGAACCATACCTCAAAAACATTTTAGACTTCATAGGTTCTGAGAATCTTCTTTTCGGCTCTGACTACCCACACATTGACTACAACCCAGAAATAGTAGGCGAAATGCTTGCTTTAGAGGACTTTCTTTCAAACGCAACCATGAAAAAGATACTCTGGGAAAATCCCAGTAACTATTACAGTTTCTGCAAATGAGCGACCTGTTTACTCTCCAGTTTAAGGAATACGTAGATCTTGATGAGTTTTCCGATTGTTGTCTAGGACTGCAACAGGTTCTCTGTGCCCTAAATGAGGGAACCAAAGAGTCTGAACTCCGTCAGATCATTGTTGAGACAGAGGGCGCGGACTATTTACCCCAGCTAGAGCAACATCTCAACTATTTAACGGGCATTGGACAAGTCTGTTATCTGATTAGACAGGGAGAGACGGAATTAGCCAGACTTATCCCTTGCTCAACCTTTGAGTATCACCCAGAGTTTTATACCCCCCAAAATGAACAATACGTAATCTCTCGTTTTGCCTATTGCCATAGGGAAGATTCCACCTTTTTTTGGCGGTCGGCGCTAGGTAAATCAATTGTCTCGATCAAAGAGACTTTTTCTGCTGTTGTCTTATACTCTCTGCTTCAACCCCATAACAAATTCGAGTTAAGCCAAAAACTCGATGTTCCTATTGACTTAATCTCTGCCTTCTTGACTCTGTGCTGTAGCGCGAAACTCTTAGTATCAGTTGAAGCAGTAGAGCCTCTGAGCCTTACACAATGGGAATTCCATGATTTATTATTTCATTCTCTGAGCAGGCAAGGAAGACAGCCTCACCCTGTCGGAAAGTCTCTGAGATTCAAAGGAATAATTGAGCCTCCCCCACCCATCAAGCCAGCTTTAACCCCTCATCCCATCCCTCTAGAAAAGCCAGAGGTTAATAATAACCCCTCTTTCTTCACTGTCTTAGAAGCCAGAAAATCTATCAGAACCCCTGGTCCTGTTCCCCTCACCGCCAAGCAGCTAGGAGAATTTCTCTACCGCTGTGCCAGAGTCAGGGAGATCACAGACAGAGGATATATGCAATGCACTAATCGACCCTACCCATCCGGTGGTGCCTCCTATGAACTGGAGATCTACCCAGTCATTGAGGATTGCCAGGGGTTGGAACGAGGAATTTATCATTACTGCCCTCTGCACCATCACTTAGCTCCTATCTCCTGTCGTGACGAACAAATTGATAGGCTTATGAGAGATGCTACCAACGCCAATGGCGATGATGTCTGCCCTAATGTACTTCTTGTCATTACTGCTCGATTTGCTAGGGTCAGTTGGGCTTACGAGTCTATGGGCTACAGTCTGATTTTGAAGCATGTAGGGGTTCTTTATCAGACGATGTACCTTGTCGCTACAGCCATGAATTTAGCCCCGTGTGCTTTGGGAGCTGGGAACCCCGACCACTTTGTTGAGGCAACCGGAACCAACTACTATGAGGAGTCCTCTGTTGGCGAGTTCATGCTCTCTTCCCTTGCGATAGTTTAATACCCCCCTGACTGAAGCTATACCGTGCATATGTACTACTTCGCCTCTCAAGCTCCCTAAATCTCAAGGATGTAGCGATTAGGTCCAAAAATCTGTACCCATGTAGATTCTGGCTTGATGTTTGCAATCGTGGTGCCATCGAAGAAATACTGATCGCTTTTCGAGCAAAGTCACTTCTGGCAAGGGTTAGAGAGAATATTGGACGAAATGCTAATTTAGAGTAATCACATTTCCCATGTAATTACGTAGGATGTCAAGTTATCATTAGATCTTGTAGGTTATATTCTTGGTTTTGTTATCACTTAGGAGATCAAATTGTCAATAGATCTTGTAGGTTATACTTTTGGTTTTGTTATTACTTAGGCTGTCTTATTATCAGAAGCTCTCCTAGGTGATTACACATTTTTGTGACAACAAAATACTAAAAACCCCACCCAAAACATGATCCGGGTGGGGTTTTTGTTTGTTTTTTCAAGATCGTAGATGGTTTCCAACTAATCCGATTTAACCCAATCGGTAGGGTCTCATTTAGCCAAGTCTCTCAGGTCTGACAGGGTGACAAGCAAGCTCAAGCCCTGTGCCAGAAAGCTTTTTACCCTGTTAATCTCCTCAAAGATGAAGGCTTATTGACAGGTTTATTGACAATGAACAGGTAGCCGAAAAAATAATGATAATTATTATTGAAAGGGGAGAGAGGAAGCACTACGCGCTTGCCAAGATTGACTTTTTTAATTTTCAGAAGCCAACGAGCTCAAGCCGATATTTTGTGGTAAAAAAGAGCTCTCTTGAAAAGTCAATCAGACTGCTCAACTAATGATTATCCCAGAATTCTATCACTCTTGTCTTTCCTGTTACTTAAGTAAGTCTCAAATTCTTAACTTAGAAATCTTAATGTGGCTCCTACAAGTCCATAAACAAGTCCGTATTGAAAGATTAGCAGCTTACCTACCTCTACCGATTCTTTATGAAAGTCGTCACCCACATATTCAAAGGTGTCTGATTCTGAAAAACTCGAGTGTGCCTTTGATTTGGTTGCCTGTAATTAAGTGTATCTTAAAAACTCAAATTTCTGGGTTGAATCCTGTCATTGTTACCCTAGATAGAACCCAATGGAAAGACAAAAATTTGTTCATGGCAAGTGTAATTTGGAAGAAACGAGCCTTGCCTTTATATTGGCAGTTTCTCTCGAAACGAGGCAGTAGCAATAAGGCAGAACAAATAGCTGTCCTCCGTCCAGTTTTACGACTACTTAGGCATTATGAGATTGTGGTCATAGGAGACCGAGAATTTCACAGTGTCGAACTAGCTTATTGGTTAAAAACGAAGAAAGTCTATTTTGCTTTTCGTCAAAAATAAGGTACTCATATCAGGAAAGCGGGTCAAGATTATCAGAAATTGAGTTCCCTGGGATTAGCACCTGGGATTAAGTTTTTTTAACCGGAGTTAATTGTACGAAGAAAAAGGGCTTTGGTAAATTTTATCTGGCTGCTTACTGGAAAAGAAAGTATCGAGGAAAAGTCTAAAAAGAAGGATGATATATTCTAACTAATTTAAAAACTTTAGAAGAAGTAATCAAGGTGTATAAAGCCGGCAGTGGTATCGAGGCAATGTTTAAAGATTGTAAAACGGGCGGGTACAATTTAGAAGGGAGCAAAGCGTCAAGTGAACGCTTGACCAGACTGATTTTATTGATAGCGATTGCTTATACTTGCGCAGCTTTACAAGGTCTCAGGGTAAAGCGCCTCGGTCAACAAAAATAAGTGAATCGCCTTAAAGAGCTGGGACGTATTGAACAACGTCATAGCAACTTTTGGGTAGGACTTTATGGGCAGGGATGGATTCTCAGTCTGGATTTTTGTCGAGATTTAGTTGAACAATTAATTGCTCTTTATCCCCAGAAGATATTATTTTTTCAACGGGGATTGAGAGCTATTTTTTTGATAAAATTAGCTAACTAGTTCCAGGAACAATAAGCCAATTATTTACCATCAAATCAAAGATTAATTAAATTAGGTGGGCGAAAATTAGGCGCGAAACTATTTTTCCCTAAATAATAATAATCATTATTTTTCCAAGGGTCACTTCCTTGTCAATAAACCTGTCAATAAGCCTTCATCTTTGAGGAGGTTAACAGGGTAAAAAGCTTTCTGGCACAGGGCTTGAGCTTGCTTGTTACCCCGTCAGGACTAAAACCGAGCTTGGCAACAGGAAAAAGCCTTTTATTATGGGCTATAGCCTGTTGAACTTCCCATTGGCAATTAGCAGAAACCACAAAATCATCACTTAGCAGGCAAATCACATTTTGCGACTTTTGAATAGCCACTTGCACTTGTTGCCGCCAAGGTTCACCAACAGGTAAATCCTCCAAATCCTGCCACAGGGAGAAACCATAAACTTCGAGTTGGCTTTTCAGAAAAAGAGCCAGTTCTAAGTCTTTCCGAAAATAGGAAATAAAAATTTCATTCACTGTCTTGTTACGACTCAAAAAAAGGCGCGATTAGCAAGTTTTACCGCGCCTAGTCTCGCCTGAGAAAACTGCCAAAACTTAAGCTAGTTTGACGCTCCCCTCAAGGATGGTGTAATTAGAAATGACATAATAGTGACCAGCTCCGTGAACCACTTTTTGAACCACTTCTAACCTATTAACTGTGGAAGCGCTGTAATAAATTCCATCAATCATTGAACCGACGTAATGTTTAGGTTTGGTTGACAGCTTCACGTAGCCATTATTAAAAATCCTAGCTCCATAAACAGTTTTTTCCAGATGTTTCTTGAGGCTAGTAATTATAATTTTATTGGCCTGATGCTTGACTCCATAGGCGGTAAATTGTATCGGAAAACCTTGTGGATGTGGAGGATAATAAACATTGAAAGAAGAATCATTCAAGTAGTCTTCAATTGATTCTTCTTTTCCCCCAACTAGTTTCCCGCTGCTGGCACAGCCATAACTGAAACTACTGCTTTATCATCGGGAAAACCAGCCAAGTTGTGTTGAAACAGCAATTTCAGGGAGTCAACATCTACCCGTTGAACCGTGAAGCTGAAACCTTAGCCGAGTGGTTAAAAGAACATTCAGGTGTGGAATTTGTCTCACGAGGTTGCCAAGACCCATAATCTGAACTAGAAATGTCTCTGTTTGCAAGTCTGGTCTCTCTTGTTTGCAAGCAGCTACACCTATAGAACCCATTTGGGATCTATGCGATCGCTAATCTCTTCAGCATCAGTCTGACAAAACACAGATTAATCTTGGTGGCAGCATGCTCAAGAGTTCTTTCAAAGTTTTTGACGCTTACTTTTGCATCTTTCCATCCAGGAATTAGTTCTTTCGATGACCCACCGAGCTTTGACAGGTATAAATCCTGTTTTTCCCAGTTTGTTCTTGTGCGCTTTTGATGGTTTGGGGGACAGTTTAAACCTAATCTTGGTCATGATGGCTGAATAAACTTTTTTTAACTCCTGCGTTATCTTTTCGGGGTGATATCCACTGTCGAGTAAAATAGTAATTTTAGGAATATTGACTAGTTTAGATTTGAAATAATTGATATTATCTGTCAACATTTCAATCAATCCCAGATCATCAGACACTGATGTCTTAGTACAGTGGACAAAAAAAGGAAAACCGAGAGTATCCACTGCTAAATGTCGCTTAATTCCATTGGTAGTTTTGTAAAAACAAAACCCTTTAGACTCTACCCCAGCATTACAAGTATTTTTCACCGCTTGGGAGTCAATGATGATCAAAGTTGTCCATAGGGCTTTTTTTTAACCTGTTGGCGCACTCTCGCGTGCCAAACATCCCTGATCTTCTCAATTACCCCTTCAGCTCGCCACTGCTTGTAATGCCAAAATACTGTAGAATAAGGAGGTAAGTCGAATGGCAAGTCACACCAATTGCAGCCATTCTTGAGTTGATACAGAATACCATCTAATATTTCTCTCTTACTCCATTTTGGGGGTTTGGTTCTTTTCTTGTTGGGCAACAGAGGTTCAATTATAACCCACTCTTGATCTCTCAAGCTACTAGAGTAGGGCATTTTCTATTCATTATACTCTCTCATGAAGCTCCCAAATGGGTTCTATAACTTCGGATGTTGACTTGGTTTGCCATCCCACGAGCATTAGGATTTATACCTGATGCCCCAATTGTTCTCATCGAGTTTTGGCAATTTCCTGACTCTGAGCAATTTCTGGGAAATAAAAAGTCGGCGATCGCCTACCATGTAAGAACTCTATAATTCAGTAATGGTAAAGGTTTTCTGAGAGTGACAGAAGAGGGATATATCGAACGTAGACAAAAAAATCAGTGAAAGAGTATCGTCTAAAAAAGATAAGGAAAAACTAGTTATAGGGAGCGATCGCCCTGGTAAGTAAAAATAGAAAAATACAGGCTAAGACCATACAGTCTTGTGATAACAGAAAGATGGAAAAATATAAAAATACAAACTAGAAATATATGTACTTGTGATCAAAACAGTACTAGCAAGGTCTTGACTTGTAACCCACATTCCGCACCCTCAACTGTCACATGGACTGAGGGAGTTCAAGGCGAGCGCTAAATCGAGGCAGTTGCTGAGTAAAAATACTTAGGTAAATTTAAAGTTTTTCTCTGCCCATTCCTCGACTTT
>JAAHHJ010000063.1 GCA_010692425.1 Symploca sp. SIO3C6
AGTTTAATGAAAGTCGAGGAATGGGCAGAGAAAAACTTTAAATTTACCTAAGTATTTTTACTCAGCAACTGCCTCGATTTAGCGCTCGCCTTGAACTCCCTCAGTCCATGTGACAGTTGAGGGTGCGCAATGTGGGATTGAAGGTATAACTAAATCTTAGGTATTTTAATAAATACAATCTCAAAAAGCCCGTGACGAGGATTGAACTCGTGACCTCACCCTTACCAAGGGTGTGCTCTACCACTGAGCCACACGGGCAAAACAGAACTTTTGTCTTCTGTTCTATTCTAACAACTACCAGCTGTGCTTGGTTGGTGGTGGGCCGAGCTGGATTCGAACCAGCGTAGGCGTAGCCAGCGGATTTACAGTCCGCCCCCATTAACCACTCGGGCATCGACCCTCTTGTTTCACACCTAATCAATCATAGCACAGCTTGTGCGTAGTACTAATTTTTTTTGAGGAAAACTAGCTTTCCTCCTCCCCTCTACCCCTCCTTTTTCCCCTCTATATAAGATGCAAATTAAATATGTGATAACTTAACTGACGGTGTAAGCAGTTTGAATTCCCCACCAAATTAGGAAGGCGACGCCGCCTAAAACTAGCACCGCTGAAATGGCGATCACAGCTGGGCTATCGGCTCCCTTAAATTTCATGATTCCACGATCTAGGTCTGACATTTTACTATAACTCCTGTTCTAGTTCCAGCAAAGTAGCACTCGGAATGCATCTTGGTCTAGATTAGCTATCAACAGGGGGTGAGTACTCGATTCTAAAGATTTATTTAGCTAATGCAGAACAAGGAGATGATTCGTGAAATTGTTACTGTTAATTTTGTCGGCGCTGGTAGGGCTGTTGGTAGTTTTAGAGGTAAGTCTACGCTTCCTAGGATTTGGTAATCCTCTAACTTATCTTGCAGATGAAGAAATTGGTTACTTGCTAGCGCCCAACCAAAGTACAAGGCGGTTGGGAAATCGCATTGCTATCAATGAGTATTCGATGCGCACTCAGTCAATCACTGCTAAACGGCCACAATCAACGCTGAGGGTGCTGCTATTGGGAGATTCAATCGCCAATGGAGGTTGGTGGACAGACCAAGATCAGACTATTTCTGCACTGCTAGCTACTTACCTAGAATCTTCTCTCAAAAGAGAATCACAACCTAACTCTACCTCCAAAGCTGCCTCTGAAACTGTGGAAGTGCTTAATGCCTCTGCCAACTCTTGGGGCCCAAGAAATGAGCTAGCCTATCTTAAGCGTTTTGGCACTTTCGAGGCTCAAGCCTTGGTACTGCTGATTAATACAGATGATTTGTTTGCCAAAAAACCTAGTTCGGCTGTAGTAGGGCGCGATCGCAATTATCCCCTTCGTCAACCACCTCTAGCAATGCTAGAAATCTTCAGTCGCTTATTTTCTCGGGAAGTGCCACCAGCAATAGCAGCAGAAGATGAAGAGCCAGGGGGTGTCGTCGGTATAAACCTAGAAGCAATTAGGCAAATTAAGGTACTGGTAGAAGCATCTGGTGCTAAATTTGTCTTAGCAATGACTCCTCTACTGCGAGAAATTGGTTCTCCTGGCCCCCGTGATTATGAGATCAAAGAGCGTGCCCGTTTAATGAAATTTACAAAAGACTTGCAGATTACCTACCTGGATTTTCTGCCTGTGTTCAACAGCACCGAAGCGCCAGCAAATTTATATCATGACCACATTCACTTGAATCTTCAAGGTAATCAGAAAGTCACTGAAGTCATCGGGCAAGCTCTCCAAGCTTTGTTATCACATAACAGCGCTCTTGAAAGCCCTCCAGTTTTGAAGGAGGGATAAAAACTAGCTTTCTGAAAAGTTGGCAGGATTAGTCCTGCCTTTTTCTCCTTTAGTTAAGCTAAAACCAATCTAATTGGCATCAACAAAAATCATCTGTTTCCTATGGGATAGCTATAGTATGTTTGTGGGATGGGATTTCGCCTGTCATCTGCTGGTTCAAAATATACAAGTTAAATTTAGAACAGTTTATTTAGTAGGAAACGCTAACAGCAGTTGAATCGAGATTGCGACACTCTTGGTGTAATTCTCGCCAAACTTTGCCATCAAGAGCCATCTGTTCGATTGAACTAGCTAAACGTAAGGCTTTAAGGGCCTGTTCACCACCCACAGAAGGCTGATTACCACCCCGAACACAATTAACAAAGTGTTCTAACTCTGCCCATAGTTTATCGATATTACTGGTATAAACTTTCTCAATCAAGCCATCCTGCCGATAAAGTACTTGACCATAGTCTGTGGTGTAATTGGCAGTAGTTTGCCGATGAATTAAGATCTCATTATTGAGAAAATCTGCCTCAGTTAAAGAGTTTTTGCAGTGAGCAGCAATACGGCGAATTTTACGGTGAGTTACCTTGCTTGCGGTCATGGTTGCGACAATACCATTAGCAAAGCCCAAAGTGGCAGTCACATAGTCTAAATACCCGGAATCCGAGGCACGGCTACCACTAGCAGTTAACCTATTCACTGGCGCTGCTGCCAACTCCAACAGCAAATCAATGTCGTGTATCATCAAATCCAGGACTACTGATACATCATTAGCTCGGTTAGAGTAAGGACTCATCCGATGAGCTTCCAGAGCCAACAATTCTTCAGTTTTGAGGACTTTACTGAGTTCTTTAAAAGCAGGATTGAAACGCTCAATATGTCCCACTTGCAGAATACACTTGGACTCAGCTGCTGCATTAACTAAAGACTCTGCCTCAGCAATGTTTGCCGCAATTGGTTTTTCAATCAAGACATGAATTCCAGCTTGTAGGCAATTTATGCCCACTTCATGATGAAGGCGAGTAGGTACAGCAATGCAAACAGCATCAACATAGGGTAAAAGGTCGTGATAATCTTCAAAGAAACGAACACGATACTTACTAGCCGTATCCAAGCCGCGTTCAACATTTATGTCTGCTACGCCTACTATTTCCACATCTTTGAGAAAACTCAAAACGCGTGCATGATGTTGTCCCATATTACCAACGCCGATGACGCCAATTCTGATCGGCTGCGTTAAGCTACGCTGCACGTGGGAATCCCGATGTCTCTGGCACATGCTATCTTGCACTCTCGTCTGCTCCTCACCACTGACACTAAGTCGATTTGCTCACTCTGAGCCGCCTTAAACCATCCAGATACTACCACAGCAGCTCTAAATGTAAAGAATTCCAAAGCTTAGCTCTGATTTACTAGATTAAGGTAGTCTTTAAGTTCTGATTGTGGCTGTCGCAGTTAAAGTGCGGTAGCTAAATGTGTCAGTTTATAATTTGTCCCTTGAACATTCAGTTAGTCCAGCAAAAAGCAGGGGATAGTAGTCAATATGTAGTGATAGCCAAAGGTAAATGATTTTTCAATACCTAACTTGTGTAATTTTAACTTTTAGAACGATTTAATAATATACTTCGTCAACAAGTTTATCGCCTAGTTAGAAAGACTTTATCTTTTTCCAAAAAACTGGAAAATCATATCGGCGCTACGAGTCAATTTGATTCATCATAGTATTCACGTCAGACCCAACCCTCGCTCTAAAATTACTACTTTTACAGGACTACCCGTTTAGGAAACTTAGTCATCAATAAGCTGGATATTTTCCTACGATCTTACTTGATACTTAGAATCTCAGTTACGATTCAGATTTAAGCCTTCTACCAGATTAAGCTAAATTGATTCAACCTAGACTACCATGTAAAAAATGGCTATAAGCCCCATCAGTGCTGGCATAGAGCTTAAGTGATAAAAACTAAACAAGAACCTTGCCAAGTGAGGCTTCCGGTTGCTAATCACCATACCCAATTCGGTAGAGCCGCTAATTTTTTTCTACCAATAAACGAAATCCTGATCGCTACAACCCAAAGCCGTAAATAATTGTGTATCCGTGGTGGTATCTGGATTTAGAAAGTCTTGCATCTATTGATCTTACAGTTTTGATCACAGTTCTGGTATTGAATCAGGTGCACCCTAACCGGGGCTAAATGCCAGGTATCAGGTTCTCCTAAAACTCAATACCTAAATAAACAACGACAACGCAGGAAGCGCTCACCACAAAGTATGGCAATGAACTTTTTACGTCTATTTCAATCGACCAACCAGTTGAAACCTCTGGGAGGGCGCTATGAAGTTATCAGCCAGTTGGGAGCGGGTGGGTTTGGTCATACCTTTGTGGCACGAGACATGCACTTGCCGGGGCAACCTCAATGCGTACTCAAACAACTCAAACCTCAGGTGAGTGACGCCGAGAGCCTACAAACAGCTAGACGCCTTTTCGACACGGAGGCGAGAGTCCTTTATCAGCTAGGCAATCATGAGCAAATCCCACGCCTACTAGCTCACTTTGAAGACAATCAAGAATTCTATCTTGCCCAGGAATTAATCGAAGGTCATATGCTGAGTGAGGAGTTATCCCCTACTCAACCTTGGTCAGAACCTCAAGTAATTGCCCTACTACAAGATCTCCTCCAGGTACTAGCTTTTGTCCACGCTCAAAACGTTATCCATCGCGACATTAAACCAGCCAATCTGATCCGCCGCCGACTTGACAACAGAATTATACTCATTGACTTTGGCGCAGTTAAGCAAGTTAGTACCCAAATTGCCAATCCTCAGGGAGGGCGGACAAATATGACAATTTCCATCGGCACTGCTGGTTACATGCCTAAGGAACAATTGGGTGGTACTCCCCGCTTCAGCAGTGATGTTTACGCCGTTGGTATGATTGGCATCCAAGCTTTGACTGGGATTCATCCCAAGCAACTGATTGAAGACCCTCGCACTGGTGAAATACAATGGCGCAATTACGCCCAGCAGGTTAGTTCAGAACTAGCGAGTGTTCTAGAACAGATGGTGCGCTATGACTATCGCTCCCGTTACCTTAACGCAACCCACGCTTTAGAGGCATTGCAGAATCTGCCAGCTCAACTGTTGGAATCTCTACCATTTCCCCAGTCTTTTTCTCCAGCCTCAGCAACAGTAGCAATAACACAACCGTCAACTTCACCTACTGCTGCTGAGGAAACGGTAGCAATGACACAACCGTCACCTCCACCTACTGCTACCCAAGAAACGACAGCAAGCACACAACCGCAACCAAACTTTACTGCTGCCCAAGAAACAGCAGCAATACCACAACCACCATTACCACCTACCTCTGCCCAAGAGACAGTACCAATTAGTGACTTTTCGTCCCAAAAGATGGCAGTTGGCTCTCTAACACCAACTAGCAGCGCCGTGCCAACTTTTGCTGTTGCGCAACAGTTAATCCAGAGATACTCTCTTAAACCCTGGCACTTCATTGCCTTTTTTATTGCCCTAGGTGGAGGTTTTTTATGTATTAAAGTTCTTCTTTCTCCTCAACCAATTGCTCAGACTCAAACTGAAGCTAGTGGTGTGGCAACTAGCAACGTTAACCCAGAGAAGCAGGCATCAGAACTCCTCAAACAAGCGGATCTCCACAGGGAAAAGGACAATTATCGGGAGGCAATCCCTCTCTACCAACAAGCGATCGCCCTGAAAGCAGATCAGCCAGAAGCTCATTGGGGACTATGCTACAGTCTCAATTTCATGGGTAAACCTCAAGAAGCAATCGCCGCCTGCAATCAAGCACTCGCTCTCAACCCCAAATACCCAGAAGCACTCTGGAGTAAGGGTTCCGCCCTAGATCAGTTGGAGAAACCCCGAGAGTCGCTACAACTTTACGACCAAGCCCTTAAAATTAACCCTAACTATGTAGAAGCCTGGAATAATAAAGGAGTCGCTCTACTGAATCTCAATCGCCCGCAAGAGGCGTTGGCTGCCTTTGAGAAAGCGACTAGTCTCAAGCCAGATTGGGCGGATGCTTGGGCTAACCGGGGTGGAGCGCTCTGGAGCCTCAAGCGCTATGCTCTGGCAATTAAATCTATGGAAAAGGCACTCCAAATTGATCCCGATCATCCCAATGCTAATGATTTGCGACAACAAGCACGGCAACAAATAGGTCGTTAGGAATTGGTTCCTTGTTCATAGGATTTGTATTCGATAGTTGTGGTAGTCATTCCCAATTAACAATCAGCAATAAATTATTAGCAGTTAATGGTTAATTGTCCAATTAACAATCAACCATTAATCATGAAAAATTATTTTTTTGAATCTACCAAAGCGCTCTGACAGGATTTATTACCCTAACTGAAGTTGCTACACCCTGAGTGTTTAACCTTACGGCAATTTTTTGTCCGATCTGTAGGTTTAACCTAGTTATTTCTTGTTGAGGAATTGTGATATCTCTAGTTGTGCCATCAGACTGTGCAAATGCTACTGTTTCACCGGAAATATCAGTAATTTCCCCAGCCAGTTCTCCTACTTGGGTTGCCTGACTTAAGAGTATTGATTGTGGCTCTGATTCATTTACAGTACCAGCAATTACTGGATATACTGCGCCTGCTGCTATCAAAGCTGGTACCATCATGCCTGTGAACAATTTGGCTGCTGAAAGCTTCATCTTCTCCTCACTTTTTTGTAAGATTGTACACTACGCTAACAATGTTTTTTCTAGCTGGCAATGACTTTTTACTTAATCTATCCCTGGTAATAATATCCATATATTGATAGTCATTATCCGGATAAAATACTTTTTGTTTTATCCGGATTAAACAAGTAATACCTGAAAATATATTTGATATTGTCTTTACCCATTCCAAGACTTGCTTGAGCTTGATAAATTTTAACGAAAACGAGTTGTATATAACTTTTTTTAGTTACAGATAGATCTAACTTTATTAATAAGCAGTATTAATGATGAAAAGTAAATTTAAATTTCCAGGCTTAATGTTACTCGGATTGAGTGCCGCTATATCAATTATGATTAGCCAGCAGCAAGCAACTATACTTAATGCCACAGAAGGTAAGTATGCAAATAATAAGCCTCAGTTTCAAATTCTTGAAACTCTTCAGAAACCAGAATCACTGCCTCTAGGACAACCATCTATTGAACCTAATTCTAATTCTGAGGAAATAGACACAGAGAGCCTTGCTTCAGAACAGCATTTGGTGATTAGCTTAAATAAGCGTCGTGTCTATGTTTATCAAGACAAGAAATTGCAACATAGTTATCCTGTTGCTGTGGGTAAAGCAGGTTGGGAAACTCCTCAAGGGAACTATAAAGTGATCGACATGCAACCAGAGCCAGTTTGGGAGCATCCCTGGACAGGAGAGATAATTCTACCGGGACCTAATAATCCTTTAGGAGCTAGGTGGATTGGCTTCTGGACAGATGGAGTCAATTTGATTGGATTTCACGGTACCCCTAACGAAAAATTGGTGGGACGTGCCGTTTCCCATGGCTGTATCCGGATGCGCAATCAGGATATTTTGGCTTTGTACGCGCAGGTAAACATTGGTACGCCCGTAACTGTAGTACCTTAGAGCCTGTGCATCAAGCCTGAGTCGGGCTTATATTAGAAGCTGAGACATAAGGTGGCAAGTTTAGACGGATGCCTGATTCAGGTGCTTGTTATCTGGTTGGGCTTTGAGCCACAAGTCTTAAGAGACAATAATTTTGGAGCCGACATTACTAATAAACTTGAAGTATCTAATTCCCGGCTGTGGTGTATCTAATCATTTGAATAGGGCTCTAGGTTTTAGATGAAACCACTTCCACAGATGAACCGCGTGGGCTTGGCTCTATATGTAAAAATTGTATCATCACAATAAAGGCTTGATGTTAACTGGCTCAGAGTAGGCAAATCACAAATCATGACAGGCTTATCTAAACAGAGCAACCCGGATCAACCTCTGGGTGGACGCTACAAAATACTCAGCCAGTTGGCAGCAGGTGGGTTTGGTCAAACCTATCTCGCACAAGACTTGCATTTGCCAGGTCGACCTAAGTGCGTGGTCAAACAGCTCAAGCCTCAAGTGAGTGATCCCCAGAGTCTGCAAATTGCCAGACGCCTGTTCGACACAGAAGCCAAAGTCCTCTACCAACTAGGTAATCATGACCAGATACCTCGCCTACTGGCTCACTTGGAGGAAAATCAAGAGTTTTATCTCGCTCAGGAATTTATTGAAGGTGAACCACTTTCCAATGAGATCATCGAGGGTCAACCTTGGTCAGAATCTCAGGTGATTGCCCTTATGCAAGATGTCCTGTATGTACTGGCTTTTGTCCACGAACAAAATGTTATCCACCGCGACATCAAGCCCCCCAATCTCATTCGCCGTCAACAGGACGGTAGAATTGTACTCATTGACTTTGGTGCGGTCAAGCAAGTCAGTGCCCCAATGAATAATTCCAAAACCGGCTTGACGAGTGTGACAATTTGTATTGGCACTGCTGGCTATATGCCCCAGGAACAGTTAGCTGGGAACCCCCGCTTTAGCAGCGACATCTATGCTGTTGGTATGATGGCTATCCAGGCATTAACTGGCATTCAACCACGACACCTAGGCGAAGATCCTCACACAGGGGAAATCAAATGGCGTGAACTAGCAGCACTCTCTGGTCCAGAATTAGGAGATGTTGTTGACTTGATGGTTCGCTATGACTATAGGGAGCGTTACCCAAGAGCAGCAGATGCTCTAGAAGCACTACAGAACCTGCCAGCGAGGCTGTGGTCTTCTGTACAACAATTGCAGCCACTGCCTCAAGCTGCAACAGTTTTCTTGGGTAAGGCTAAGCCTGGGATGGATCAAACGGTTAAACAACCTCTAACAGACTCTGAAGCTGAGTTAGCCTATACCCAGCCCATTGGCAGTAAGAGGGCTACTCAGCATTCATCAGAATCAGTAGCACCAACTCCAGCACCCAGTTTGACCAAGAAACGACTGCTTATACCTGGGCTGGTGATAGCTAGCTTGGCTGCCATGGGCGGGTCATTTTTTACTGCTAGGACTTTCCAGGCTAATCAATCAACTGGTCAAAATACTTCTGAAAGTGGTGTAGTTTCAGAGATCAGAACTGCCAATATCCACCAAAACACTTCCGATGAGTCAGCAAAACCCTCCAATAATAACTCAGAAAGCGAGAGTACCACTAATCATTCTCCTCAAAGGTCAGTGCTTCCCTCTCCTGTCAGTAAAGATAATTCTGAGCAAAGTTCACCAGCACCTAAAGCTTTGCCTAGTCCAACCAATATCTCTAAGGCATCCTCAGCGCCAACACCTACCTCTCCAAAGCCCCCAGCACCAGCACCAACTGTTGAGCAATCCCCAGCACCAATACCAACGGCTCCAACATCTGTTACCTCTGCTTCCACTTCTTCTCCACCATCTGCTGATTCCCCTACTCAACCAACAGCAGCAGAGCTTCTGGAGAAAGCTCGTAGTAAGCGGGAAAAAGACAAGAATTTTGAGGCAGTCAAACTGTATGAGCAAGTAATTGCCATTGACTCTCAGCTTGCCGAAGCACATTGGGGTCGTTGCTACAGCCTCAACAAACTACAGCAACCTCAAGAGGCAATTGCTTCCTGCAATCAGGCTCTCGCCATTAACTCAAGTTATGCCGAAGCACTCTGGAGCAAGGGTAACTCCCTTGATCAGCAAAAGCGCTATAGCGATGCAATTATGCTCTACGAACAAGCCATAGAAATAAAGCCAGATTTTGCTGAAGCTTGGAATAACAAGGGAGTTTCCCTTTACATGTTGGAAAGTCCCCGTGTCCCTGAAGCTATTGAAGCCTACAAACGAGCAATTACTCTCCAGCCAGATTTTTCCAATGCTTGGAGCAACTTAGGTGCTGCCCTCTGGAGTCAGGGACGCTTTCAGGAGGCACGCGCTGCTGTTGATAAAGCTCTCGATATTGACCCTAACAACAAAGATGCTAAGAGCCTGCGCAAACAGATGCACTAGCGTTGGCAAGACCAATCTTCGATAGCGCATTCTTCGAGTGAGGTAAGCTTTTTGCTGATCTGCATAATTTTAGACAGCTAAGAATAGAGAATGTTGAGAGAGTTGTGCAGATTAAGCTTAAGGGTATATAATATCACCTTTTAAGGAGTAAAGTTTTGGAAAAGAATAGCACCTTGAGATTGGTAACTCAGGAAAGTTAAGACCTCAGTAAAACTGATTTTTTAGACTAAGAAGCAATCTTTGTTCATAAGTTAACGATAGCAGCAAGAGAATCAACATAGAGGTTTAGACCAATGGAAACCTTAATAAACTTGAGCTGCTGTCAATCTAAATGAAAATTGCCTAATTTAGAATCTAATTTAGAAACTGATGTGTTTGAGTAGCCAGATTGGGAGGGACTGCCAGTATGCCAATTGAAATGAGCAGCTTACCTCAAAACATCGACCCCGAAAAACCTCTGGGAGGAAGATACAAACTCATCAGCCAGTTAGGAGCAGGGGGGTTTAGTCATACCTTTCTAGCTCAGGACTTGCACTTGCCAGGAAATCCTCAATGCGTACTCAAACAGTTTAAGCCACAGATCAGTGATACTCAAGCTCTACAAATGGCAAGACGTCTGTTTGAAGTGGAAGCTAGGGTTCTCTATCAGTTGGGTAATCATAACCAAATCCCTCGTTTACTAGCGCACTTTGAGGATAATCAGGAGTTTTACCTTGCTCAGGAGTTAATTGAAGGGGAACCGCTGACAGAGGAATTAGCTGAGAGTGTACCTTGGTCAGAGGTTAGGGTGATCACGCTCCTACAGGATCTTCTTACAGTACTCTCCTTTGTACATCAGCAACAAGTTATCCACCGGGATGTTAAACCCTCTAACTTGATCCGCCGCCGCAAAGATGACAAAATCGTACTTATTGACTTTGGTGCAGTTAAACAGGTCAGTAACTCTCAGGTTGTTGATGCCAACACTGGCGAGACAACTTTGACAATGTCTGTGGGAACCAAGGGCTACATGCCTTATGAACAATTAGCTGGTAATCCCCGCTTTAGCAGCGATATCTACGCTGTTGGCATGCTGGCAATCCAAGCTTTGTCTAGAATTCATCCCCAACGCTTAGAGGAAGATCCAGAAACAGCAGAAATTAACTGGCGCAATAGTTGTAAAACTAAGCGCCTCCGGCATCACTTAGAACCAGTTAGCTCAGAACTAGCAGAGATTATTGACCAGATGGTATGCTATGATTTCCGCTGCCGCTACTCAACGGCAATGGAAGCTCTAGAAGCAGTTGAGGGTCTTTCCAGAACACTAACTGACTCTAGACCACTGGAGCAGTATACACAAGCAACAGTGGCATCAGACATTCAACAGAGAAATAGTTTGAAAGCTCAATCTGAAGCTGGGATCAGCGAATCTTTAGAATCTGGAACAGATGCAAAGTCCACCGAAATTTGGATACCAACGCAATCACCAAATTTGTCCCAGCCTAGTGCCAGCTCTCAAGAGTCAACAGAAATACTGAGCCCATCTCAACTCCCTCTCAACCCATCTTCAACCTCAGCGACAAAGCTAAATAAACTCGGGGTAATGAGGCAGCGTTTGGTGAAGGTATGGCCGATTTTTGCCTTCTTAACGGTGCTGGGCATTACCTTCCCATTGACGAAAACGCTTCTATTTGAGCAACTAATCACTCAGATTACTAACCCCAACGGTACTCCTGCTACAGATGATCCTCTTCAAACTCCAACTCCAGAGCCATTGGTAACACCATCTCCGACACCCACACCCCTTTCTCCAGAGTTACAGGCACAAGAATTTCTCAAGCAAGCGAATGAACTTAAAGAAGCACAAGAGTATTCCCAAGCACTAGAGGTTTATGAGCAAGCCATTAGCAGTAACCCAAATCTGGCACCAGCCTATTGGGGTAAGTGCTACACTCTCAATAAGCTACAGCAGCCGGCACTAGCAATAGTAGCTTGCAATGATGCACTCGCTATCAAACCAGATTATGCAGAAGCAGTTTGGAGTAAAGGTAATGCCTTAGAACAACAGGAGCTATTGATCCAAGCGCGAAGACTCTATGAGAAAGCGACTGCTCTTAAGCCTGATTTTGCCGAAGGTTGGGTTAGTTTAGGAGTGGCACTCCAAAAAGTTGGTCGCTCTGAAGAGGCAATTATTGCCCTAGAAAAGGGCATTAAACTAAAACGAGATAATGCTCAAGCCTGGAGCACTCTGGGCGAAGCTCTTTGGAATATGGGACGTTTTAACCGAGCGATTGCCTCTCTCGACAAGGCGCTCCAAATCCAGCCCGATCACCCAGAAGCTTTAAAACTGCGCCAGCACACTAGGGAAAGACTAGGGCGTTAGCTCTTTAATAAGTAATAAATAATAAGTAATAAGTAATAAGTAATAACTAGACACCAGGATAGGGAGGTTTGCCAAGTGTGGGGAGATTTTTGTTACACTATTTCCTCCCCACCTCCCCATCCCCCCATCTCCCCCTCTATCTAAGTACCTGCGACATTGATAAAGGTTGTTGGTTGAGGCAGGGTGTAGGTGTGGGGTGTAGGGTGTGGGTAACTTCGGGTTATTTCATAGTTCTTTACACAGCAACGTTTATTTATGTCCGACTACATAAACTAAAGATGCAAGTTAAATGTATAACAAATTACAAATTTCACTCCAGCCAGATTGTCTATTTGGAGTATGATAATGCCCGTCTATACGGCGAAGTCATAGAATTTGTGGAATCGCGGCAGGTTTGTTGGGTACGTCCTTTGATGCTGGTAGTACCAGCAATGGGTAGTGACTTGTTGCCCTTGATCTCACTGGAAAATTTGACCTTGTACGACTTGCGCCAGGGTGCCGATTTACTCTTGAGTGCTTGTTTATTCCAACAGGCATTCGATAGTGAGGTAATTCCCTTGTTAGTTGAACTCAATAATCCAGAGACACAACTAGTAACTAAAACCGATACTCACCAACAATTAAGAGATTTCGTTAGTAGGGTTTGGGAGGCTTACACTTCGTAGCGGATGCCAGCATCCTTGAGGCGTTGAATTGCTTCTTGTATTCTTGGTGTAGCTACTGTCAGAGCAATCCGGAAGAAGCCTTCACCAGCTGCACCATAACCGCTACCTGGAGGAACAACAATACCACATTTTTCCAACAGCAGTGTCGCGAATTCCTGGGAAGAATAGCCTTTGGGAACTCTAACCCAGAGATATATTGTTGCCTTGGGCGGTTCAATCTGCCAGCCTAAAGACTCTAATCCTTTGACAATCAAATCTCGACGCTGTTGATAAACAGAGATGATCTCTTGCCTTTGTACCTCTGTAGTCTCAAAGCTGGCAAGTGCAGCCTTCTGAATAGCTTTAAACACTCCAGAATCAACATTGCTTTTTACCTGAGATAATCCCTTAATACCAGTGGCATTGCCAACGACAAAGCCAATCCGCCAGCCTGTCATATTGTAGGACTTAGAGAGAGAGTGAAATTCAATAGCAACGTCTTTCGCACCTGAGACTTGTAATATGCTAGGCGGCTTATAGCCGTCATAAGCTATTTCTGAATAGGCGTGGTCATGACAAAGCAAAATATCGTATTGGCGGCAGTAAGCAACTAACTGGGCAAAAAATTCTAACGACGCCAATGCCCCAGTGGGATTATTGGGATAGTTAATCCATAATAACTTTGTCTTCCTGGCAACCTCTTCGGGAATAGCTTGGAGATTTGGCAAGAAGTTATTTTCAGCCACAATTGGCATGGTGTAGGGTTCACCACCTGCAAAAAATGTGGCAGTGCGATATACAGGATATCCCGGATCAGGAATTAAAGTATAGTCTCCTGGTTCTACAAAAGCCAAAAAAGTGTTGTGGATTGCCTCTTTTGAACCGATCGAAGAAATTATTTCGCTCTCAGGATCTAAGTCTTTGACACCAAACCTACGCCTCATCCAGGCGATTGCTGCTTGACGGTAGTCTTTTGTTCCCTGATAAGGGGGATAGTTATGGTTTGAAGGATCTTCTATCGCCTCATGCATTGCCTTAAGAATATGAGTGGGAGTTGGATAGTCTGGATCTCCAACTCCTAGGTTGATAATGTCAACCCCTTTGGCAATCATCTCCTGCCGCTTGCGATTAATCTCTGTAAACAGATAGGGAGGAATTTGATCTAATCTTTTGGCAAACTGCATAGCGAATTCACAAAAACTCCTTAGGCTAGTAGAAGAACTATTAAGACAGTTTACCAGGTTTAGATACTCTAGAAGCTGATAGGTTAATTTTGATCAGCCTCCTAAATGTTGAGGATTAGTTTTCCTCATCTTGAAGTTTGACTAATACAGTCTTGGCTATTGAGCATTTAGTTGATGCCGTCTATATGCTGGGAACTAACTGGATTCGACCAGCATCCATTTCAGACATTAATAATTCAAGTGCTTCGTAATCTACATCTGAAATATGGCCTAAACGAGTCAATTCATAATTAATTTCATTTTCTATATCAGGAGTTAATTTTTTAATGTGCATTGCCTTCTCTACCAGTTGACGGATAGCATATGTAGTGTCCACAATCAGTCGCCTAGAACTCCATCTAAAGCAATTCTCTGCTGAATTTATCAGAGTTATCGTGATACAGATCACATATATAAAGTAATTTGAATCACGGTTATTGGCAAGTAAGGGTTTTGAAGTTTTCAGGAAAAGGTTTGCTGTTTGGTGTATAACTATATATACTACCATCAGAGTTTTTTGATAGAGGCAGGCTGTTATTCAGTTCAGGCTTTTTTATTTTGGCAGTAGCTTAATAATTTGATAGTAAGCTATTGAACGAATGTTGACCAAATGTATACCCCGCATGAACTGATTTTGTGCTTGTCGATCAGTGTTATTTTTAGTTAGCATTAAATCGTTTGTACATAAAATTGACTGAGTAATGGATGAATAATTATGTGAAACGAAAAAGAAGCTATAGTGATTATTATTTGGTTAAAAAAAACTTTAATGGCTATTCAATGGTGCTAAAAGAAGGGATACACTAAATGTGTTTCCACAGATAATATTGGTGACATCATTCTGATGATTTATTTTTGATAATTTTAAACGAGGAGTAATAAATGAGCAATGCTATTGTAGATTCCCAACTGACTATTGTTGCCCCCTCTGGTAACATCAATGCTGCTAATGCTGCCATGTTGCAACATCAACTCCAAGAAGCTATGGCATCAGCACAGACCTCGGCATTGTTAGTGGATATGCAGCAATTGGAATTCCTTGACAGTGCTGGTTTAATGGCATTAGTGTCTGCTTTGAGTTTATCCAAAACTCTCAAACGACGCTTTGGTATTTGTTCAGTAGCACCCCAAATTAGAATAATTTTTGAATTGACTAAGCTAGACGGAGCCTTTGAGATTTTTGAAAGTCGCGAGGCTTTTGCTGCTGATATTGAAGGTTGTTAAAAGCCAAGTTCTGAAGAGAGTACTTTTTCTTCAACAGGCAATTTCTATAAAGTTCTATAAAGGCAAGTAATGAGTAATGGGTAATAAGTAATAAGTAATGAGTAATAAGTAATAAGTAATGAGTTGATATTTAGTGAAGCGTGTTGTTTGTTGCTTATTACTGGGTTAGGAATTGCTCGCGCCTGAGCTATATTGTTCACTGGCTGTTCACCAGGCAAGGTTTGTTTGCTAGAGTACTAGAGGAAGTGGGTTAGCGGTACTCGAAGCAGTAGGAAAGCTCTTAAATGGTGATCGCAATCAAGGAAATACTAACCAAAGGCATCAATAAACCAGCACGTTATTTGGGTAACGAGTTGGGAGCTATTCACAAACCCTGGGAAGCTGCGCAAATACGCTGGGTGCTCACCTACCCAGAAATCTATGAAGTGGGCGCTTCCAACTTGGGGCATATTATTCTCTACAATATTATAAATGCCCAGCCGAGGCAGCTTTGCGATCGCGCCTACTTACCTGCCCCTGACTTAGCAGCCAAACTCAGAGAAACTAAGACTCCACTATTTGCCGTTGAGAATCGAAGAGCGCTCACAGATTTTGATATTTTGGGCTTTAGCCTTAGTTATGAACTGGGGGCAACTAATATCCTGGAGATGCTTGATTTGGCAGGAATTCCCCTCACCTGGCGAGAAAGGCAACAGCAACCAGATTATCCCCTAATTTTCGCTGGGGGACAAACGGCAACCTCTAATCCTGAGCCCTATGCTGAATTCTTTGATTTTATTGCTCTGGGAGATGGGGAAGAATTACTGCCAGAGATTGGTTTGGTACTAGAAGAAGGTAAGGCAGCAGGTTTAAATAGGGAAGAGTTATTATTGGATTTAGCTCAGGTTCCTGGGGTATATGTACCTCAATTCTATGATATGGCAGAGGATGGCTCAGTTTATCCTAACCGCCCTGAGGTTCCAGAGCGAATTCTGCGGCGGGTAGCAACACCGATGCCTGCCTACTCAATTGGGCTAGTACCCTATGTTGAAACAGTGCATGACAGACTCAAAATTGAAGTGCGACGGGGCTGCACTCGCGGTTGTCGCTTCTGTCAGCCAGGAATGCTGACTAGGCCAGCGCGGGATGTAGATGCACAGCAAGTGGTAGAGGCAATTGAGACGGGAATGCGTGCTACTGGCTATAATGAGTTTTCCTTGTTATCCCTTAGTTGTTCTGACTACTTAGCACTGCCAGCAGTGGGCATGGAAATTAAAAATCGCCTCAAGGATGAGAATATTTCTTTATCTTTGCCTAGTCAGCGAGTAGACCGCTTTGATGAGAACATTGCTAATATTCTGGGCGGTATGCGCCAAAGTGGC
The DNA here is from genome assembly GCA_010692425.1 of Symploca sp. SIO3C6. Taxonomy (GTDB): domain Bacteria; phylum Cyanobacteriota; class Cyanobacteriia; order Cyanobacteriales; family Coleofasciculaceae; genus SIO3C6. Next base: position 16,661 of record JAAHHJ010000063.1, read on the forward strand.
TTGACATTTGCCCCAGAAGCGGGAACTCAACGAATGCGGGATATTGTGAATAAAGGATTGACCAATGAGGAATTGCTTAAAGGAGTGAAGACGGCCTATGAGCAAGGCTGGGATAAGGTCAAGCTTTACTTTATGATTGGTCTGCCTGGGGAAACAGATGTTGATGTTGTTGGTATTGCCGAAACTGTTAGTTGGTTGCAACAACAATGCCGTGCCCAGGGTAGAAAACCTTTAGGCTTTAATATCACCATTTCTAACTTTACACCCAAACCGCACACGCCTTTTCAATGGCATTCAGTTTCCACTACTGAGTTTATACGTAAACAAGAATTGTTAAGGCAAGAGTTTCGTCGGATTAAGGGTGTTAAGGTTAACTACACTGATGTGCGCATCTCGGCGATGGAAAACTTTGTGGGGCGGGGAGACAGGCGCTTATCAGCCGTCGTGCATCGCGCTTGGAAACTGGGTGCAGGCATGGATGCTTGGATGGAAAGTTTAGACCGGGCTTTTCAGGCTTGGGAGGATGCGATCGCTCAATCTAATCTTACTTGGAAGTATCGCCAAGTTGAAAATGGTGAATGGAACGTTTTTGCCGAGTTAGGAATCAGTAGTCAGGAGTCAAGAGTTAGGAGTAAGGAGTCAGGAATTACAAACCAAAATCATCAAGGAGAGGACTTAGTAATTTGCAATTCTCTTGATACTCCCTTGCCTTGGGATCATATTGATACAGGGATTGATAAGAATTGGCTGAAAGATGATTTGCTACATGCTTTGCAAGCAGCAACTGTACCAGATTGCTCCTTTGAAGGCTGTTCTCACTGTGGTGTCTGTGGACTTAACTTTGGTCATAATGTGGTGATTAAGCCACTGCCGATTCCTGAATTTGTTGGTCAATTTAAACCGAATACACAAAAAGTTCAGCGCTTGAGGGTTTGGTTTGGCAAACTTGGTGATATGACTTTACTAGGTCATCTAGATTTGGCGCGTTTGTTGGAGAGGGCAATTCGACGGGCAGCACTGCCGATTACTTTCAGCGGTGGTTTTCACCCTAGTCCTCGGATTATGATTGCTAATGCTTTGCCCTTGGGAGCTTCTAGTCATGGTGAGATTGTAGATTTTGAGTTAACTAAGCAAATAGATTTAGAGGAATTTAAAGAGCGTTTAACTGCTCAACTTCCCTTGGAGCTTCCAGTTTATCAAGCAGAAGAGGTTGACTTAAAGCTACCTGCTGCAACTCAGGTATTGGAAAAAGCTGAGTATTTGATTACGGTTGCTGTTGAGAATGCTTCTGTTGAGCAATGGCAAAGTTGGGTTAATCAAATTAAGGCAAGTGAAGCTATTTGGTGGGAGAAGACAACGAAATCTGGGAAAAAGAAACAGGTGAATTTGCGCGAGTGGTTATTTGAACTGGAGATTAATAAACCAGATAAAGGTGCGGATTATATAGAACAGAAGGAAAATTCTTCTGTGGTTCTGCGTTATGTGGGAAGTTGTCGCAATGATGGTACCCTTTTACGACCAGAGTATCTGGTTTATATGTTAGAGCAAGTAGAACAGCAGGAGTTCCAGTTGTTGCGTGTTCATCGTCAACAATTAATGTTGGGTAGTGATTAGAGTTGTTAATATTAAACAATTATAAGTAATAAGTAATAAGTAATAAGTAATAAGTAATAAGTAATGGTAGTCCTGTAGAAATAGTGGTTTTAGAATGAGGGTGTGATCCCCAGATTTTTTATCTTGTCTTTTCTGCTCTCAATGAGAAGTTAAAATTACACAAATTAGATATTGGAAAATCAGTTAATTTTGGCTATCACTACATATTTACCACTACCCAATTAATAAGGAATAAGGAATAAGGAATTATGAGCGATTAACTTTTTGCTTTCGTTGTTACTTATTGTGTTCTAATGGTTATCAGTGGAGAATAGTACTAAGTCTGGTAAATTTTGCAAGTTAAGCAAATTAAAAAAGAAACAGCATCGATGCTTACCCGTGATGGTGTGCGTCTAGATGCAGATATTTACCGCCCCGATAGTGGGGATGAATTTCCGGTGCTGCTGATGCGGCAACCCTATGGTAAAGCGATCGCTTCTACTGTAGTTTATGCTCATCCCAGTTGGTATGCTGCCTATGGCTATATGGTGGTGATTCAGGATGTGCGGGGCAGGGGTACCTCTGAAGGAGAGTTTGATTTATTTGCCCATGAAATAGAGGATGGGTTTGATAGTGTTAACTGGGCAGCTGCTTTACCTGGTAGCACTGGAGATGTGGGTATGTATGGTTTTTCTTATCAGGGTATGACTCAGTTGTATGCTGCTGCTACCCGCCCCAGAGCCCTTAAAGTTCTTTGTCCAGCAATGGTTGGCTATGATTTATACAGTGACTGGGCTTATGAAGGAGGCGCTTTTTGCCTACAAGCTAATCTTGGTTGGGCAATTCAATTAGCAGCAGAAACAGCCCGTTTGCGGGGAGATAAACATGCTTATCAAAGGCTTTATACTGCTTCTCGGAATTTGCCTTTGCATGATCAATATCCTGCTCGTCCTGAGATTCTCACAGAGTTAGCATCAGACTCTTTCTATCATAAGTGGTTAGACCATCCTTATCCTGGGGAATACTGGGAACAACTTTCCCCCAAGAATTTGATTAAGGATGTTAATTTACCGATGCTGCACATAGGAGGATGGTTCGATACCTTTGTGCGTGGTACTCTCCATTTATATAAAGATACAGCAGCCCGTATGACCAAACTGCAACATCTGTTGATTGGGCCTTGGGCGCATTTGCCTTGGGGGCGTAAACTGGGGACAGTAGACTATGGTGCTGAGGCTAATAGTCCTGTTGATCAATTGCAAGTGCGCTGGTTTGATCAATTCCTCAAGGGCATTGATACTGGAATTTTAGAGGAAGCACCTGTTAGCCTATTTGAGATGGGCAGTAATCGATGGCGGGATTTTGATGCTTGGCCTAGCAATAATTATCAATCCTATTATTTGGCGAGTTCTGGTTTAGCCAGTTTGCGGGATGATGTCGGTAAATTAGTCACTTCTAAAGAACAATTAATAGACAATTCAATAGATATATTTGTACATGATCCTTGGCGTCCTGTTCCTGCTTTGGGAGGTCATGGAGCAGTACCTTTAGGAAGTTGCGATCGCTCTGCTATTGATTGTCGCACAGATGTCTTAACTTATACTTCCCAAAAGCTGACAGAGGATTTGCATCTGGCAGGGGATGTAACAGTGGAAATTTTTTGCACGGCAGATACTCCCAGTTTTGATATTTGTGCAGTGTTATCTGAGGTGTATTCCGATGGCAGTGTCTATAATTTTACTCAGGGTTATAGAAGGGTAAATCCTGAGGAACAGAGGAAGCCGCTACAGATGAATTTGCAGCCTACTTGTGTGCGAATTGCCAAAGGTAATGCTTTACGTTTGAGTTTAAGTGGGGCTTGTTTTCCTGCTTATCCTGTTAATTCTGGGACTGGTAAAGCGGCTGGTGAAACTAGGTTGCTAGATGCTGAAATTATTACTTTAACGGTAAATTGTGGAGATAATAGTCCTTCTCTGATTTTGTTGCCGATAGTTTCATCGTCTTCAAGCCTCGCTGCTAGCTCTTGAGGCTAATTGCCATTAGTGAAAGTACAGTGTTCTTTATTTCTGTCAAAACAATGCTAAGACTATGTTTAGCAAGATTGCCAGACTTTTTTTTAGAAGTTAAACTGGCAGATTGAGTATAAAAGCAGCTTTAAAAAGCATCACAATACTGATGATAACCCTATGCCAGACATTTCTAAACCAACTCTCAGACAAAAATTTTGGTTGAGAACAAAACTGCCATTTTGGACTGGAGGATTGGTGACGGCAAGCATCACCATCTTGGTTGAAACCCTGCGCCAGTCTGGAATTATCATTCCTATTCCTTTCCTGTTAGTAATCTTGGCAGTGCTGCTGACAGCTAGCATTGACGGGCTAAAAACAGGGATGATTAGTAGCGCTGTCTGGGCAATATACGTCATTTATGCTACGACAGTTCCTTTTGGTCCACCCACATTGACTGGAGGACCAGTACAAGTCATATCAGGAATTTTAGCCGTTTTGTTGGTAGCAATGCGGCAGGGCTGGGTTAAAGATCAAGTAGATAAACGTACTAAAAAGCTGAAGCAGACGATTGAGCAATTAAACAACGAAATAGCTGAACATCAACAGACAGAAGCGGCTCTGAGGCAAAGTGAAGAACTATTGCGCAGGGTGTTTAATGAGGCACCCGTCGGTATGGCGCTGGCAGACAAAGACTATCGCTTTTTCAAGGTTAATAGAATACTTACTGAAATGTTGGGATATACAGAGTCGGAACTAATTGGTATGACTTTTATAGATATCACCTATCCCGAGGATCTAAATGAGACAAATTCTTTTATACAACACTTACACAAAGGTCAGATTGGAAGCTTTCGGCTGACAAAACGCTACCTTAAAAAGAATCAAGAGATTCTCTGGGCAAATGTAACCGTAATCGCGCTGCAAGATGAGAAGGGTGAATTAATTGACATGGGCATGGTTGAGGACATCACCGAAGGCAAAAAGACTTTCGAGGCACTACAACAGAGTGAGGCACGCTACCGCGCTATTGTTGAAGATCAAACTGAACTCATCTGTCGGTTTCAGGCTGATGGTACTCTGACTTTTGTTAATGATGCCTACTGCCGCTATTTTGGTAAACAGCGCTCTGAATTGATTGGGTACAACTTTGTGCAGTTTATCCCAGTAGAAGATCAAGAAATTCCTTCCCAAATTGTGAATTCTCTTTCTTGGGAAAAGCCAATCAGCACTGGTGAAACCCGAGTTATTTCTGCTGAAGGAACAATTTGCTGGCAGCAGTGGACTAGTAGAATTTTATTTGATGAGCAGGGTAACTTTATTGAGTATCAAGCAGTGGGGAGGGATATTACTAAACTTAAACAGGCAGAAGCTGAAGTTCGTACAGCTCTGGCAAAAGAAAAGGAAATTAGTGAACTTCGTTCTAAGTTTGTCTCTCTAGTTTCTCACGAGTTTCGTACGCCGCTAACTACAATTCAATCTTCTGCTCAAATTTTGGAGCGCTACAGTAATAGATTGTCTGAGGAGAAGAAGATTTCTCATCATTACCGTATTCAAAGGGGAGTTGAAAGGATAACTAAGTTGTTGGATGAAGTTCTTCTGATTGGGAAAGCAGAAGCAGGTAAGCTAAAGTTTGAGCCGGCGCCCATGGATTTAGTGGCGTTTTGCTATGAACTTGTAGAAAGTCAGCGGATTAGTGCTAGTCCTAAACACACTCTCACCTTTATTGAAAGATTTCTGGGAAATTCTAGAAGTGAGGGTGCCTATGCCCAGATGGATGGTAATTTACTAGAGCATATTCTGACAAACTTACTCTCCAATGCGATTAAGTATTCTCCTGAAGGAGGTACTATTGAATTTGAACTGATTTGTAACTCACAATCAGCAACTTTTCGTATTCAAGACAATGGTATTGGTATTCCCCCAGAGGATTTAGGGCAACTGTTTGAGTCTTTTAAGCGAGCTAGTAATGTTACTAATATTCCTGGTACTGGAATGGGGCTAGCAATTGTTAAACAATGCGTTGATTTGCACAGAGGCACTATTGCTGTTGATAGTGAATTAGGAGTGGGTTCTACTTTTACCGTGACTATGCCTTTACATTGTGCTAATTAATGTAATTTACGATAAAAATATTATGTTTAGCGATCAATATTACTAGTAACTACAATATCAAAGAGTCGCCAATCCTAAGATTAATTCTATCCTCAATTCACAGCCATTTTTGATTATTATTGTCTGCTTTCAGATACCTTCTCTGCAAATCTAAAGTATCTGAAACCTCGTTAAGACTATAAATTATCTCAGCTATAGATTGTCTAAATTTCTCGTCATTTGTGAGTTCTGATAATTCAGATAAAAAAATTTGCTCTGCTTGGATGGCTCCAGAAAGACGAGCGTAATTGCATCGGATCAACTGATGTATTGCTTTCATCGTTGGGTAGTGGTAATTAATCTATTTAACTTTACTGCCGTTAAACGGCAATGTCAAATATTGAAAGTGTTATCTAATGGGATGCTTGGTCAGAGTCTAGAGCAGGGTTAGGCTACGATTTAGCGCCCTATTGAGTTTGTGTAGGAATGCCCATTTACAACAAAATCAAAGCCCTAGCTAACTCCAATGGGGATGGCACCAATTACAAGTTCTGGAAACGGTCAGGATTAGCTCAGAGTACTGCTTACAGGCTATATCGCGATCCGAAAGTTTATCCTTCTGAAAGGGTGCTAGCCGTCATCTGTGCAACCTACGGTGTACAGCCGGGAGATTGTCTAGAGTATGTGCCGGAAGAAGAAAACCATGATTAGAGGGATAAGCTGAAAGCATCGAGAAGCATTTGCCATGAATACTATTTTGCACATCACGCAGCGCCAACAATGGAAACAAGCCCAACTAGCTGGAATCTACCGAGGCGATACCCTCGATTCTGAAGGCTTCATCCACTGTTCAACATCTTTGCAAGTAATCAAAGTAGCAAACACCCTCTTCCGTAATCAACAAGGATTAGTACTCCTTGGCATTGATTCCGACAAGGTGCAAGCAGAAATTCGCTATGAAGGAATAGAAGGAGGAGAATGCTTTCCCCATATTTATGGTTCCCTCAATATTGATGCTGTATTCAAAGTTATCGATTTTGAGGCTGGTGAAGATGGAAAGTTTCAATTGCCAGAAGAATTTAGCAAACTTACCTGAATAACTGGGATTAAGCAGAAGAAACCATAACTCAAAAACTCCGTGAAAAAAATGCGGTCAATTTTAATAATTATCAGCATACTTTCATTACTAACTAACATTTCCATAGCTACTGAAACCAATGACACCCAGACAAGACTACTCAACTCAACTGAAATTAACCAACAACTGCAAAACTTGCCTGGTTGGACTACTAACGGTAAACAACTAAGCCGCACTTTTCAATTCAAAAACTTCGTTGAAGCAATTGATTTTGTTAATCTTCTGGTAGAACCAGCTCAAACAGCTCGGCACCATCCAGATATTTCTATCTCTTATCATAGAGTTACGATTAGCCTTACTACTCATGACGCTGGAGGACTAACTCAACAGGACTTTGCTCTAGCAAAAAAAATCTCCCAATTAGCCCAGACTGAATGAAAATCATGCTGTCACGAGTACTTGGAGTCACCTTGACTCTCATACTATTAGTTCTGTTCTCCAGAAATTTTACTCCAGCTTCAGCTTCACAAATTCTCAACACCCGTATTGCTCGATTAGAATCAGAAAACGTTCAACTAAGATCTAGAATCAGTCGCTTAGAGTCTCGGATAAACAGAATAACTGGCTCGGGACCAAGACGCGAGCGAGTTAGTCAGCCACAGGATTCACGCTCTACGCTTCCTTCCCGAGCCTCCTCATCTCTTATCGGAGATGATCCGATGTTTAAGCGACTTGCTACTTTAGTTATTGAACTCAAGGAGCGAGTGATAGAGTTAGAAACCAGACTTGATGAACAAGAAAAAAATCTTAGGTGATCGCAGCAGAGGGAAGCATTTTGCTAAACTTCAGATTAACCTTAGATATTTTTCTCTACAGCCATGAGTGCCTCTAAAGTTGCTACCATTTCCTTGAGTGCGATCGCTCAAACTACCCGTCAAGCGGCAAGGCAGTTGGCACTGCTGCCCACAGAAGCTAAAAATCAAGCTATTGAAGCTATTGCCCAAGCTTTAGAAGCGGCTGCGCCTGAAATTTTGGCGGCGAATCGGGCAGACTGCCAAGCAGCTGAGGCAGATAATATTCCTAAACCGCTATATAATCGGCTGAAATTAGACGAAACTAAACTGAAGGCAGCCATTGAGGGCGTGCGCGATGTCGGCAAGCTTAGTGATCCTGTCGGTAAAGTACAAATGCATCGCCAACTGGATGAGGGATTAATCCTCAAACGGATTACTTGCCCAGTGGGGGTTTTGGGTATCATCTTTGAAGCACGTCCAGATGCTTTGATTCAGATTACCACCCTGGCAATTAAATCGGGTAACGGCGTTATTCTCAAAGGGGGTAAGGAGGCAATTGGCTCCTGTGAAATACTAGTGAAGGTGATTACTCAGGCATTAGCAACGACAGCAGTTAATCCCGCAGTTGTGCAATTGCTAACTACTAGAGAGGAAATTAGGGCGCTGCTACAACTGGATCAATACATTGATTTAATTATTCCCAGAGGTTCTAATTCTTTTGTCCGTTATGTGCAGGAAAATACTCGCATTCCAGTATTAGGTCATGCTGATGGTATTTGTCATCTCTATATTGATCAAGCAGCCCAACTTCAGCAGGCAATAGAGATTACAATTGATGCAAAAACTCAATATCCAGCTGTCTGCAATGCTATTGAAACTCTCCTCGTTCATTCCGAAATTGCGCTGAAGTTTTTGCCCCTGGTAGCTGCTGCTCTAACGGAAAAAAGTGTAACCTTGCTGGGAGATGAAACCACTAGGCAAATTATCGATATTTCAGCGGCAACAGAGGCTGATTGGTCTACTGAATACAATGATTTAACTCTTTCAATTAAAGTTGTCGAATCTCTCGAAGATGCTATTGATCATATTAATACCTATGGTTCTGCCCACACTGATGCCATTATCACCGAAAACCAAACAGCTGCTGAGACTTTTCTGGCTCTAGTTGATTCTGCCAATGTTTTCCATAACTGTTCTACCCGTTTTGCTGATGGTTTCCGCTATGGCTTTGGTGCTGAAGTGGGAATTAGTACCAACAAACTTCCTCCGCGAGGGCCAGTGGGTTTAGAAGGATTGGTAACTTACAAATATAAGGTTACTGGTAATGGTCATCTTGTTTCCAGTTACACTGGTAAGGATGCTAAGCCCTTTACCCATAAGGATTTTTGAAAACAGAGGAGGTGATGGGGGATGGGGAAATGGGGAGAAATTATTCTTAGTTTATCCCTCTTCTGTCACTCTCCGGTTTTTCCTATTTCCACTCTGTGTTTTTCACAATAGATAATACTAAGTCGTAATCAACAACCAGCTTATATAGCAGTTGTCCTAGTTTCCAAAAATCCTTGGTTGCAAATTTTTATATTCTCACTTGTCTAGTCACTATAGCCATGAATTAGAAATGCAATGACTATGCAGCCATTAACTTGTATATCTAGTCTCTTAGTCTATCCATAAACATAGCTTACTTTAGTTTTAACAAGTGGGCTGTAACTTGAGGTGAAGCAGTTATGTCGCACTTGCTTATTTGTGTTAGATATTCTATGGAGCCATTCACTCATGTTACGACGTGATTTTTTGTATGCCTCACTGCTTGCTTTATCTTTAACAGTTGTTTCATGTACTCAAGGTACTTCTGATAATCAAACAGCTGGTTCATCCAATACTGATAAACTTGCATCAGACTCTGGTTCGGAATTGATTATGGGGCTGATTCCGGCTGAAAATAACGAGGAAATGGTGGAAAAGTTTGAGCCTATGCGGGCTTACATGGAAGAGAAACTGAATCGTCCCATCAAGGTTTTTACTGCTACTGACTATGCAGGTGTAATCGAAGCAATGCGGCAAGATAAAGTTGATATTGCTTGGTTTGGTCCTTTATCCTATGTATTGGCAGAACAGGAAGCTGGAGCAGAAGCATTTGCTACTGGAGTTCGTGAAAAAACTGGTAAATCCACATACAAAAGTATATTAGTTGTTCCAGGAGATTCTTATGTTAAATCGATTCAAGATTTAAAAGGAAAAAATGTAGCATTTGTCGATCCTGCGTCTACTTCAGGTGGGTTAGTTCCTTCTTACTTGGTGTTAAAAGCAACGGGTCAAAAGCCAAAAGATTTCTTTGCCAAGCTTACCTATGCAGGTTCCCATGATGCAGCGGGAATGGCTGTAAAAAATAAAACTGTAGATGCAGCAGGTACTAATGATATTACTTATAACAAAATGCTGAACAAGGGATTAATTTCCCAACAGAGTAATCGTATTTTGTTGGAATCAGATCCAATACCAGGTTCACCTTTAGCTTATCGTCAGGAATTAGATGAGCAAACAAAGAATAAAATTCGTGAGATAGTCTTGAATGCTCATGAAGATATTGAGGTGACTGGTTATGGGGAGCTTTTGAATTATGAATCTGCTACTCCCAAAGACTACCAGATTGTCCGCGACATGATTAATACTCTAGAAATCGCTCGTGAGGAAATCCTCAAGTAATGGAGGAATAATTCATTACTCTAGTACAGCACGGCGTAAATAAAGCAACCATTATAAATCTGTAAAAAGCTTTAATAATAGGCTGTTGCGCCTTCTGCCTTGGAGCCTCCTTACTTCTGCCTTCACGTACTATAGCGCTGCGCGCTGGGGTACTTACAAGTTAGGATATATCTAGAGTCACCTAAAACTAGATTTATTTATGGCTCACCCTTACTCTCAGGATTTGCGCCTACGTGCCCTCTATTTAATCACTAGC
>JAAHHJ010000064.1 GCA_010692425.1 Symploca sp. SIO3C6
TTGAACACTGGTGGCACAAAGTCAAAACAGCGATTAGAAAAGAGTTGCCTAAGTATAATTTTGATGTCCACAAAGCGGCGGATGCAGCCTTTCAGTATTTGTAAACACACCAGCGCGCAGCGCTATATATTTCATATTATGAGTGGAGACTTTGATATAAAACCATAGCTTTAAGTAATAAGTAATGAGTAATATCGCCTTATTGCGCGATCACTGTTAATTGTGATACATTATCCCTCTAACCCTTTGGGTATAGAAGGGGCTTCTAGAATAAGGAGCTTCTCAAAAAGATCTAAAAACCATTTGGGGAACAAGTAACCAACCATCTTCCGAATCAACTACTTTCCCAATACCCAAGAAATCACCATCTTCGCAGTGAATTCGCAAGGCATCTGTAGAGATATCGGTTGAGGGAATCTTCCAGGGAAGACGTTGCCCTTGACACCAGCGCTGAGACTCTGTTAAAGATAGACTAACTACTGTTAAATGCGCTAAAGCCTTTGCTGGTAGAATTGGTTGAAAATTTTCTTGTGCCAGTAGCTTCTCCAATCCCCCTAAGCTAAGGCTATCTGATAGTTCAAAACCGCTGCTTTTTGTGCGCCTTAGGGAGGCCAAAACACCACAACTATTGAGGGCTGCTCCCAAATCCCGCGCGATTGAGCGAATATAAGTACCTGTACCACAGGATATAGCTAAATCTATTTCCGGAAACTCCCCAGGATGCCAAGCCAGAACTTGAATCTGGTAAACTTCTACTATTCGCTCTGGTACTTCTACTGTTTCACCAGCTCTAGCTAAGTTATAGAGACGTTTGCCCTTGACCTGAATGGCACTGTAGATTGGTGGTACTTGCTTAATTTTACCCTTAAACTGTCCAAGTACAGATTTAACATTCTCTAAACTCAAATGTGCAGCTGACTCAGTGGCGACAATTTCCCCTTCTAAGTCATCAGTGGTTGTTTTTACCCCTAGTCGTATAGTGGCTTGGTAAGCTTTATCAGATTGCAGGTACTGTAACAGCCTGGTTGCCTTACCTAGGGCTATGGGTAAAACACCTGTAGCAGCAGGATCCAGGGTGCCTCCATGGCCAACTCGCTTCATCCGCAACAGACGCCGCACCCGCCCTACGCAGTCGTGAGAAGTAAATCCAGTTGGTTTGTTTAAGTTTAAAAAGCCTTCCATCTTATAGTGGTTTTCAATTGAGCGAGGTACATCTTGTTTAAGGGAGAGGGGGAGATGGGGAGAGGGGGAGACAAGGAACAATTATTCTTGATAACAATTATGCCCTTATCAAACACATTCAAGAGAAGAGAGTTTATACCAAATTCCTGGCATGCCTGCCATACATAAATTCTCGCGTCTGGTGTGTCTGGTGCTTCTAGGCGTCTCCGTGTCATCAGCATCTGTAGCAAACATACATGAAATCAGTATTGATAATATCCATAACACGAACTTTAAAATACCGCACCAATTAATAAATTGTTGATGAAGCTCTATATACTTCTTTAGAGAGATGCCACATTAATGCTATATTTGAGTAAAAGAGCAAAAAGACATTGCTCAACTTAAATTCACCATCTCAGGGAATCCACCAAATCTTTATTCTAGTAGTTCAAACTACTCATTCATTTTCTACCTGAACTGCACTTAGCTTTTTGAAAGCAAAACTGCTCTAGCTGTGTTGCGCCTGCTTTACCGTGTTATTTTCTACGGACTCTACGGTACTTCAGCTTGAGCAATAAAGCTAGTAGTACTAGTAGTTCTTTCTTTTGACTAAACAAATTCTATCACAGAAATAACTCAATCATGAGCACTTCACAAATTTTCGTTGTTAATTCTCTCGGTGATGTTAATGATGGCGATTTAGGTAATGGGGTAACAACTCTGCGCGAAGCAATTGATGCTGCTAATGCTAGTGGCGGAGTTAATACTATTGTTTTTGAGCTACCCTCAAATGCTACTATTTCTCTTGGCAGCGAACTCAAGATTCTCGACGATCTAATCATTGATGGCAGTGGAGTTGATGGTCTTACAATCACTGGTGATCAAAGCTTTGATTTGTTAAAAATTAGCAATCAAGTTGACTTAACTCTTAAAAGCCTAACACTGAGCAATGGTTACAATAGCATCGAACTAGGTGACAATAGTGAACTGACACTGGAAGGTACTGTTATTAAAGACAGTTCTGGTTACGCTATTGTTGGTGATGATAGTAACACCATTGTGATCAGTAATGACAGTAGCTTGTCAAATAATGATGGTGGTGCAATATTACTAGATGACAACAATATCGTTGATATCGGACAAGATATTGACGGTGACATTGTCTTCGATGATGGTAATGTGATCACCATTGGTGGGAATTTAGTTGGTTCTGCTACAGGGGATGATCACAATAGCCTCGACGTTAGTGGTGATGTTGATGGCAATGTAACGGTAGACAATGGTAATGAGGTCAACGTTGGTGATGATATTGAGGGTGATCTCAATGCAGGGAATAACAATGACCTCAGCGTTGGTGATGATGTCTATGATGATGCCATCTTAGGAGATAACAATGACCTCAGCGTTGGCGGTAACATCAATGATGACTTAACAGTTGACGATAGAAACGACGTCGAGGTTGGCGGAGATGTTGGCGGTGATATCACAGGAGATGATCGCAATAGCCTCGAAGTTGGCGGTAATGTTGGTGGTAATGTCACCGTAGACTATAACAATGACATCGAGGTTGACGGTGATGTCGGCGGTAATGTCACAGGTAATGATAAAAATAGCCTCGACGTTGACGGTAGTGTTGGTGGTGATGTCACATTTGATGATAAAAATACCATCGAGGTTGGTGGTGATGTTGATGGAGACGTGACAGTTGACGATGGCAATACAGTCGATGTGGGCGATGATATTGAGGGTGATCTAATTGCAGGCAATAACAATGACCTCAGTGTTGGTGATGATATTGGCGATGATGCCATCTTAGGGGATAACAATGACCTTAGCGTTGGCGGTAACATCAATGATGACTTAACAGTTGATGACAGAAACGACGTCGAGGTTGGCGGAGATGTTGGTGGTGATATCACAGGGGATGATCACAATAGCTTCGACGTTGATGGTAATGTTGGTGGTAATGTCACCGTAGACCATAAAAATGACATCGAGGTTGACGGTGATGTCAGCGGTGATGTCACAGGGAATGATAGAAATAGCCTCGACGTTGACGGTAGTGTTGGCGGTGATGTCACATTTGATGACAGAAATGACATAGAAATTGGGGGTGATGTTGATGGAGATGTGACAGTTGACTATGGCAATACAGTCGATGTGGGCGATGATATTGAGGGTGATCTAATTGCAGGCAATAACAATGACCTCAGCGTTGGTGATGATATTGGCGATGATGCCATCTTAGGGGATAACAATGACCTCAGCGTTGGTGATAGTATCGGTGACGACTTGACAGTTGATGACAAAAATAATGTCGAGATTGGTGGTAATGTTGGCGATGATATCACAGGAGATGATCGCAATAGCCTCGAAATTGGCGGTAATGTGGGTGGTAATGTCACCGTAGACCATAAAAATGATATCGAGGTTGACGGTGATGTTGGCGGTGACATCACAGGAAATAATAGGAATGATGTTGACGTTGACGGTGATGTCAATGGCAACGTGGCGGTAGAGGATCACAATCAAGTCAGTGTTGGCGATGATATTATCGGTGACTTAACAGTAGGTCATGATAATACTGTTGATGTTGCTGATGATGTCGGCGATGACATAATGGCTGGCGATCGCAATACTCTAGTTATTGGTGATAGTATCGGTGACGACTTAGTAGTAGACGATGCCAATGACGTCTTAGTTGGTGGTGACATTTTGGGTAATGTCAACGCTGATGATAATAACTTAATCGGTGTTGAGGGAGATATCTTTGGCGTTGTCACTGCTGATGCCAGCAGTATTATCCAAGAAAATGGCAGTGTAATCTAATATCGATTACCTAAATTTCTGCTACAAGTGTTTTGTAAGTAATAAGTAATAAGTAATAAGTAATAAGTAATAAGTGATTAATGCTTTGCTTATTACTTCTTACTTGAAGTCTGACTATTTGTAGCATCTTTTTTCCATTTCACATAATTTAGTGTGAGATCGACAAATTTCTGACGCCCAACAGGGAGCATCTCCAAGTTATAGCGCTACGCGCAAGGCAGAGGGCAGAAGGCAGAAGGCAGAATTTGACAAAGTTTTAGCGATTTAGCTTGTCCTAACCTTAATACGTACTGCTATACCAAAATATTAGTAGTGGGAGCCTCTTGCTCTCTACTAAGTTGAAACATATCTAATTTGTTGATGCCAATTAGATGTGTTTTTTGTGTGATAGTTGTGTAATAACTATGGGTGATAATAGAATGCTTTTTTCTTAGTTCAAATTTCAGCAAGGGGTAACAATAATTTATCTTCAATCTTCTGTCGCACTTCGCGGCTCACATAGCAATCATTGTTGAGGCAATCTACCAGAAGTTTATTAGCATCATAATACTGCTGCAACAATTCCTTTTGCTGTTGGCTGAACTGCCAGCCATGACCAATATTGCGATACTTAATCATCACAGCTCTTAACTGCTCGGCCCAGGCTTTACCGTTAACTTTCCACCATTGCTGAAGTTGCTCTTGATCTCTTTTTGAGTCAGGTAGTTGTTCTTTAAGTTGTTGGAGCGATTGTTTTAACTCAGGATTTAGGTTTAAAAAGAGAGCTCTGGAAAGGTCAAAGGCTCGGGAGAGACAGAAAGAGAGATTAAGGGAGAGAGCTCGGGAGATGTTTGGGGAGAGAGAGAAGTCGAGGGAGAGGGAGAGAGAATATTCTAGAGTTCGATCAAGGTCAAGATCGAGATCGAGATTAAGGTCAATATTGAGAGCTCGGGAGAGGGAGAAGGAGTAGAAGAGATTGAGAGAGGAGGAAAGAGAGAGATTAAGGGAGAGGGATTGGTCAAAAGAAAGGGAAAAGTAAAAAGCTCTGACTGCAGCTCTTTTAGAAGAAGCTTCAACCGACATAGATTTTTGGTTAACCCAGGTGAGAAATTGCTGTAGTTTTTCATCTCCTTCCAGAAGGATATCAATCTTTTTCTTCATCAACCGCAAGAGATCATCTGCACTAGAAAGCATCCCTATTGCCAGTATAAAGACTTCCCGCCAGCGCTTCTCGGTAATATGGCTAGCCAAATTTTGCAAAGCCTTCTCTAAAGGTGGATCAATACTGTGAACAATTTTTCTAGCCGTAAAATACTCCTGAAAAGTGAGATGGGAAAAAGAATAAATACCTCTAGCTCTCTCTACTAGTAACCCATGTTGAGCCTCAATAGACTTGAGTACAGCTTCACTATCTAGCAGTAAGGCATCTGGATCAGTTTTGGCATCAGGTAAATTGCGGATATAATCAGCAATATATCGCTGGGCATCTTCCTGCTTAAAAAAATAGTCCTTACGCTCAAATGTTGTCAGTGCTAATTCACTCAGTAAATCTTCCTTGCGCTGAACCGATAACTTCTTGTAGGCTTGCTCTCGTTGAATCCGACGTTTATCATCCCATTTTCTCAACAGCGTATGAATTGCCCTAGAATACAATTCAGCACGATCGACTGGAAAATTCCCTGAATCTTCAAACTCCAAACATAGCAGTGTCAGTAATAAGGGATTGGTTGCTAGTTCCTTAATTGACTTATTATTTTCTAGCTGTTTGATAAAGTCGTCGGCTGAATCTGATTGTTTACTCTTAAACCACTTAGTAGCAAATGTCCTAATCTGTTGATCATCAAAATCTGCTACTTCCACTTCCGTGAAGTTTTCAAAGATGTAGTCCTGTGCTGCAATCCGGCAGGTAATCACAAAGGAGTTAGTGTGATACTGGTTAGTAAACTGCTGAATTTGATTCAAGATAAGGCTTGCATCCTCTTCTGTTACCTCATCTAGACCATCAAGCAGGATTAGTCCTCGACCATGACTAATGATCTCAGCTGTTTGAGTTTCTTTAACTCCGCAGTTAGTGAATATTTGATTAATGTATGCACTCAAATCTGGCTGATTTTTTGTTTCGATAAACTGCTTCAGAGTAATAAAGACAGGTACTTTTTCTGCCAGAAAATTAGACTTACTACACTGAATGGCTAAATATTTTAAGAAGGTGGTTTTTCCTGCCCCTGGTTTCCCCAAAACAACCAATTTGGAATATTTATTGACTGCATCTAGTCCTGGCACTCGTTTGTCAGTAATTCTGCCCAGACCATAACGGTAAAAATCTCCAGACTCTGGGTCAAAGTTATCTAGTAGTTTATGAATCGACGAGCGTTTGCTACCAGTAATTTTTTCTAGGATATTAACATTGGTGTAGATATCATTTAATCTAATCGGCTTATTCATATCTAGTACCCTCATTTTGCCATACTGCTCTTCAATACTGGCTTTTACCTTCTGGCGCACCTCTTGCACTAAAGCCTGAATGTCTAAATCATCCTGCGGAGTATCAGTATGAAGGAAAATTTTTCGGTATTCTTTGGTGAGAAAATTTAATAACAAACCATATTTAACTGGACCACTGCCGCTAATGCTGAACTTCTTATAAATATTAGTTAGGCGAGTACTAAAGGCACTTGGAGAGATATGAAGGTCATTAGCGATCGCGATATTACTCTTATCTGTACTAAATTTTGCAAATAAAACTGCTTGTTCTTTCTCAGTCAGCTGATATTTTTCGGCTATCTCACGTAGAAATTCAGGCGGCAGCATCTGGCAGTGTAAGTTTCATAGAATGCCAGTCTAACCAACAATTGAGAGATAAGTCAGGTTATCTCAGCTAAAGTCAGGATAAATATGGGCAATAACCCTAAAACTTAATTGCGAGATTAGATGCAGTTGAGTTTAACCTTTGATGCTATGAAAAACCAAATCAGCTTTACCAAAACCCTCATTGCTCTTAACCTGCTGCTTACTCCTTTTGTCCTCGCATTTGTTGCTTTATCCTTCCTTAACTCCGACTTCGATGGCGTTGTGCAGATGAAGTTAGGGCGCGATGGTGGTGAAGTTATCCTTGACAGACGTACATCTGGTAAGGTAGCAGACTAATTTCTTTGTAGGTTGCGTTGAGCAATAAAATCCCAAACCTCACTCAATGTTGGGTTTCACTATGTTCAATCCAATCTACTCTGTATGCTAATTTTCCTTTCCCATCTCCCTATCTCCCCATCTAGCCCCTTTACCCCTTCCTGTGGGGAAAAGTTACACTTTGTTTGCTTAGTCATTGCTTGTATAGCGCAAGCAGCAGTAGATTAATTTATTTATCGAGGAAAAATATGGAGGGATTAAAAGGACGAGACTTGCTGGGAATAGCTGATCTTACTGCCGAGGAAATCAAAGGTCTTTTAAGATTAGCAGCTCAGTTAAAAGCAGGTCAGTTGAACGTGCAGTGCCACAAGGTTTTGGGGTTGTTGTTCTATAAGGCTTCTACGCGGACACGGGTAAGCTTCTCTGTAGCAATGTACCAAATAGGCGGTCAGGTTATTGACTTAAATCCTAACCTTACTCAGGTTGGTAGAGGGGAACCTGTAATCGACACAGCCAGGGTTTTAGATCGTTATCTAGACATCTTGGCAATTCGCACTTTTGAGCAGAAGCAACTGGAGACTTTTGCTGAGTATGCCCAGATCCCAATTGTCAATGCTCTGACTGACTTTGAACATCCCTGTCAAGTTTTAGCAGATTTATTGACGATTCAAGAACATTTTGGTTCACTTGCTGGTGCAACCTTGTCTTATTTTGGGGATGGCAATAATGTTGCTCATTCCCTGCTGTTGGGGGCTGCCTTAGTGGGGATGAATGTCAGAATTGCTGCACCATCAGCTTATCCCCCTGCTGTTAGTGTTATGGAACAGGCACAGCAGATTGCTGGTGGTAAAACCGAGGTGATACTTACCGATGACCCAGTCGCCGCAGCTAAGGGTGCCAATATCCTTTACACTGATGTCTGGGCAAGTATGGGTCAAGAGGCTTCAGCTTCCGATAGAATTCCACTGTTTGAACCCTACCAGGTCAATCAACAACTTTTGACTCATGCTGACTCAGAGGCAATTGTGCTGCACTGTTTACCTGCTCATCGAGGAGAAGAAATCACTGATGAAGTGATTGAAGGGCCGCAATCGCGGGTTTGGGATCAAGCAGAAAACCGAATGCATGCACAAAAAGCTTTGCTGGTAAGTTTGTTAGGAGCAGAATAAATCAGCATCTACTAGACAAATGGGGGGTTTTGATAGTACTAATGTTCTATAGAGAGTAGGATTCAGCAACTAAAAGTAAGGGCGGAGTTGTTTGTATTTAAACTGGCAAGTTAACCCAATTATTACTCAACCCGCCCCTACAGCTCTAATCAGATACTATTGATGACCTCCTTTATAGAATTATGGAACCCCTTACTAGACCCCAGCAACAACTTTATGATTGGCTAGTGGACTACATTCACAGTGCCCAGCACGCGCCCTCAATTAGGCAAATGATGCGAGCCATGAACTTGCGTTCACCAGCACCTGTTCAAAGTCGCTTGGAGCATTTGCGAGCGAAAGGATACATTGACTGGACAGAGGGAAAAGCTCGTACAATCAGAATTTTGGGTATTTCTAAAGCGGGAGTACCAGTACTAGGTGCAATCGCCGCTGGTGGCCTTGTAGAGCCTTTCAACGACGGGATTGAACATCTTGATTTGTCAGGTTTCTTTAACCAAGCAGGTAATTTCGCTCTGCGAGTAACTGGAGATAGCATGATCGAAGATCTAATTACTGAAGGGGACGTGGTAATCATGAAACCCGTTCCTGATCAAGAGCAATTAAAAAATGGTCTAATTGTCGCCGCGCGAGTAGAAGGATGTGGTACCACCTTGAAAAGGTTCTACCGTCAAGGCGAACTAATCACGCTTAAACCGGCTAACCCCCAATACAAACCTATAGAAGTAATGGCTAATAAGGTACAAGTACAAGGAGTTCTTGTCGGTGTTTGGCGTGGATATGAAACCAGTGTGAGGAATTAGTTTTTGGGGGCAAGGGATGCCTTGCCCTGGCAAGGTTTGGAAGCAAAATTATGCTTGTAATTCTGCCGCTGTAAACGTATTCTTAGATGACAATAGTTGGGCTGCCGCCATCAAAGATGGCTGCCCAATCAAAGAAGGTATTACCGATACCAGAAAGAGGATTAGCTGCTGCCTCAGCAATTGCGGAACCACCAAATCCCGACACAGGAAAACCGGGAATAATTTCGCTCAAATCCGCTAAAAAGTTAAAATTAAAGCCATCAACTTCAACGTTGGAGTCTGAAACCAAATCAAGCCCATTGCCGTCCAAAGTTAAACCCATAAAAGTATCCTGTTCTGGTAGACCATCTGGCCCTGGGGCGAAAGTGTCTTGAGCAGGATTAAGTTCAATAACTGGAGCGTTTTGAGAGATTTGATTAGAGGTAGTATCATCTTTCGGTTCACTAGTTGGAAGACCAGTCAACCAGTCGAATTCGGAAAATAAATCATCCATGAGTTTTACCCTTAAATTTTCTGAATTTTGTGTAATTTCTTACAAGAGAACTTACTTTGAAAAAATCAAAGTTCTGTAAAATATTTAGATTTTTGTGACCATTGTTATCCAGATAAATCATTACTTTTCTAAGTCATTAAAAATTGTATACAACTAATAATATATGTCTATTAAATTTTTCTGTATTTCTTCAGATTTATTTGGCAACAAATTTAGTTGAATTTACTCTAGTTTCCATACCTTACAAGAATACAGGGTAAACATAGTAGTTTTTCAGAAAAAAATTTGTATTTTTTATGACACATCAAAAAATAAAAGGTTGGTTTTTCCTATGAATCTTTCATTTTTTACGCTTACAATCTTGATGCTTTGTGCCAGTTATGTCAGGAAAATTTGAATTAATCTTATCGAGTACATAATGACCTTAACAAAGGTAAGCAATTAGCGCTACAGTCAGCAGCATTAATTCTAGGATGCCGAATTAATACCGAAATTACTTAAAATAACGAAATAACGCTCTTTGAGATAATTGTGAGCCTAATTGCTCTTGCTTTAAAAACCTATTTTTTGTTACCAAACACTGACAAATATGCTGTTAATAAGTACTGTGTTTGATAAAAATTCTACACAAAAAAATAAAACTAATGGTTACTTGGCGAGATAACTGGCAGAGATTGACTTTGGCAAAGATAACCTGATTTTTTGTTAAGATTTGAACCTGAAGATTTTAAAATATATCTGAAATTACTAAATTTCCTCAATAAAAATTCACTAATTCTGAGACTAAAACTCATGAAACGCCGACAATTTCTTAGCAATACTGCCATTGGTGCTGCTAGTGCTACAATACTTGGTGCCTGTAACCCAGCTAATAGTGGCCCAGCTATTCAAGCTAACAGTCTGCCAAACTTGAAATGGCGTATGGCAACCAGTTGGCCCAAATCTCTCGACACAATTTTTGGGGGAGCTGATACCGTCTGCCGACGAGTTAGTGAAATGACCAATGGACGCTTTCAGATTACTCCTTATGCGGCCGGTGAATTTGTTGGAGGATTAGAAGTTTTAGACGCTGTCCAACAAGGAACTGTGCAATGTGGTCACACTGCTAGCTATTATTACATTGGCAAAAACCCTGCTTTAGCTTTTGGTACTAGTGTTCCCTTTGGTTTAAATGCTCAACAGCAAAACTCTTGGTTTTACCACGGTGGCGGCTTAGAGGCAATGCATAAGATTTATGCTGATTTCAATGTGATCAACTTTCCTGCTGGTAACACTGGCACTCAAATGGGAGGATGGTTTAAGCGACAAATTAACTCTGTTACTGACCTCAATGGCTTGAAAATGCGTATTCCTGGATTAGGAGGTCAAGTGATGTCCCGTTTAGGGGTACTTGTTAATGTATTGCCAGGTGGAGAGATTTTTCTGGCACTGGAGAGGGGAGCTATTGATGCTACTGAGTGGGTTGGGCCCTATGATGATGAGAAACTAGGGTTGAATAAGGCAGCACAGTTTTACTACTACCCTGGTTGGTGGGAGCCAGGAGCAACCTTAGAGGTGCAAGTTAACAAGTCTGCTTGGGATAAGTTGCCAAAGGAGTATCAGGAAATTGTGACAACGGCAGCGATGGAAGCTAATCTTAATATGCTAGCTCAGTATGACTCCTTAAATCGAGAAGCGCTACAGCGTCTAGTTAAAGGCGGCACTAAGCTTACTCCTTACTCGCCAGAGATTATGCAGGCAGCACAAAAAGCCTCATTTGAGATTTATGAGGAAAATGCAGCCAAGGATGCCACCTTCAAACAAGTTTATCAGCAGTGGAAAGAATTCCGAGACCAGATTTACCAGTGGCATCAGGTAAATGAACTGAGTTTTGCTAATTTTGTGAGTTCATCAAATCAGTGAAGTTTTGGATGGTTCGGTTCATGGTTCATGGTTCATGGCTCATGGGTTTTGTATTCGACAGTTGCAGTATACATTCCCAATAAACAATCAACTATGAACTATGAACAGTTCAACATTAATTCAATCCCAAGAGGTTAATGAAGGCATTCCACAGCGTACCGTAGAAATTTCCCTCTTGTTGATCTCGAAAGAGTGCAAAGGGACTACCAGAATTGCCCACAAATGGACGCAGACGCCAGCCTAACTGCATACCTACAAGGGCATAAACTATAATCCAGATTCGTAGTAACAAGTTATTGAGCGGTTGGTTCATACGAAAGGCAATGTATGAACATCCTCGATATAAGTATTGGACACCATAGACTCCGCATAGACCAAAAACAGCCATATGCATCAACTGCAAGAAGTTATATTCTTGTGTAGTGAGCGAGAAGAAAAAGGCAATCGGAGCTAAGCTAGCCAACAGTATTGTTGTCGTGGCTAGGGTCATCGCCATCAGAGCAGCAGTCTGCAAAAATCTAAATTTTTGTCCAAGCAAGACATTGAAGATGTAAAGAGACGGAAGACAGATGATTCCTGTGAGCATGAACAATACAGGGAGTTTAATGGCAGCTGAAATGCTCTGGAATATGCTATGGTCTAAACCCATCGTTAAGCCATACATCCCAGACAACAAGGCACACAAAACTGACATTGAGGCAATGATTCTGGGTAAGCCCTGCTGAGTGTGAATCTGCTCAAATAGGGCAGTCTGTGCTCGCAGAATGTAGTCCAAAAAGTAGATAGACAGACGAAAGAAGTTATTTTCTTCTAAAGCTTTACGGAGTATTTGAATTTCTTGTTGAGAGTCATCCAACTGGTTTTGATGCCGCTTTCGTTGCTTGGAATCCTCAACCAGCTCAAACTCAGGCTCCACGGATTTAAACTCACTCTTGAGGATCTCAATCTTATCAGTTGACTTTGATTCCATGTCTATATGGTCACGAATAACTTGATATTTTTACAGCTATAAGCACATGTGATTTTTGATTCGTCGGGCTTTTTAAAAACGACAAGGCTTACACGCACGTTTGCACTCTTCTACAGGAGTAGAAAGTTACGCTCCGAACTGATACAGAAATTAGGTACTGAAATCAACAGCTTTAGCGTTGAATGAGTAGCACCGGCTGTCGAATCTCCACCCAAGATGACAGGATACTCACTGATAATCTTGATTCAACATCAAGCTTAATCTTTGTCTTCCTGTTCCCCACAATACAGTTTTGATTGATTTTCTATTTTTGCTATTGTTCAGTTATTTTTGAGCAAATAGCTATGTTTTTGACTTGGTTGATCACGTCTCAAATAGATTTTTTACCGACGCTCTACAATGCCCATTGTGTATCCTATCGGTATATAACCTAGCTCAAGGAACCCTTCTTTTTTGTACTCTCAGTATAGCAAAAAATGCATAGTGTGCAAGATACTCTGACAGCGAGCTAGTGGCACTCACACTAAACCCTATCCTTAACAGAAAAAACAGAAAAAGAGGTAGGCTTTGCTTACTTCTGACTTGAAAGAGGGTGTAGGGTGTAGGGGAAATAACCCTCTTTAATGATTGATGATGCAGAAATTTTTTCATCGGGACTGCCTAAAATAAACTTTAAGAGCGATATGTTGTTGCTAAGGCCAGCCTAAACTGCAATTCAATATCGTCAAAGGGATAGAAGAGAATTTGGTATTAGTGAGATAATGTAAGTATGAGGAGTAAAATTGAACAAACTTAACTTAAAAAGGGGGAAATCATGCAAACCAAGCTTCTAGCCACCATCACCTTACTCACTCCCCTATTATTCACAAACTCGGTTCAAGCTGAAAACCCACTCCATGTGCAGCAGCTGTTGTCCACAGGGGAATGTTTTCAGTGCGATTTATCGGGATCGGATCTCAGCAATCAACATTTGATTGGCGCTGATTTGAGAGAAGCCAACCTGCAAGGTGCTAATCTGACTGGTGCCAACCTAGAAGGTGCGGATCTTACTGGGGCTAACTTGACAGGAGCTAACTTAACCTTGGCTTTTGTCACTAATGCAGATTTTCGCCAAGCTAACCTCGACCAGGTCAATTTCACCCGTGCTAAAATCTACGATGCCAATGTTTACGGCGCATCGATGAATGAGCTTAATATTAGTGATGCTGAAGTATTCCACACAGGAATTGGCATCGGTGGAGAAGATGCCGATTTCCCCGATTGGTACTAAGCTGACTTCAGAACAAGCCTATGCCAGTTAACGATTTTTTTACAGCAGGTGGTATTGTTGCTTGGCCTTTACTAGCTTTTTCCCTAGCGACTTTCACCCTAGTCACCGAGCGTCTAGCGTTTTGGTTTCGCCTGAAGCGTCGGCAGCGCCGAGTTGCCAAAGAAGTGCTTAAGCTCTACACATCAGAACCTTCAATGGTTATCTCCAGGCTAGAACAAAATGCAGATTTGCCTATTTGCCGCATTTTTTTGGCAGCCTTAGACCTAGAAAATCCCAACCCGGAAGAATTTCGTTTAGCCTTAGAAAGTGCAGCACAGGCGGAATTGCCAACTCTGAAGCGATTTAGTACAGTATTTGAAACGATTATCGGTGTCTCTCCACTGTTAGGTTTACTAGGTACAATTTTAGGTTTAATTAGGGCCTTTTCTTCCCTGAAAATTGGTGAAATTAGTGACGGCGCTACCACAGGTGTAACTGGTGGCATCTCCGAAGCTTTAGTTTCAACAGTTATGGGGTTAGTGGTGGCAATTTTTACCCTACTATTTGCTAATATGTTTCGGGGGTTTTACCTACGAGAGCTAGCCTTGATTCAGGAATACGGAGGTCAATTAGAACTGCTTTATCGTCTTAATTATGAACAAGGAGAGCGGTTTTATGCGCCTACCTGATGAGTTAGAGAAACCAATGGAGATCAATCTGGTACCAATGATTGATGTGATCTTCTCGATTCTAGCATTTTTTATCATTTCAACACTGTCTTTAACCCGTTTGGAAGGACTACCAGTTAATTTACCCCAAGCGGCAACAGCTCAACGCCAACCCAGTAGCCAAATCACCGTAACGATTAAGTCTGATGGTATGATTGCACTTAATCGCGAACCAATTCAACTAGAGATGCTTGCAGAAAAAGTACGCTCTCTAGTAGAGTAAAACTCAACAACTTTGGTAATCATCAATGCTGATCAAAAAGTCGAACATAGTCGAGTAGTGAGTGCGATGGATCACTTGCGTAAAATCAAAGGAACAAAATTAGCGATCGCAGCCCAAAAACCAAGTTAAAACTCTGATAATATCTACTTACAATCATAAGTTATATCTATATCGATTACTTAAATACTTGCTACAAATACATTTTTAAGTAATAAAGTCGTAATCAAAAAATAATAAACATCCTTATTGTCACTTATTACTTATTACCTATTACCTATTACTTATTACTTATTACTTATTACTTAAAACCAGACTATTCGTAGCATACTTTAATCTGACATTAGCATGCTCACATCCTCTTCTACCAGGATATCTAATTCTCAGGTAATCTTTTGGTTTAGCCTGAGTTTGACTTTTGCTGCAATTTATAGCCTTCTATCACTACAGGAAGCTTTCAGCGCTCAATACGTTGTCCAAGATGATGCACGGCAGCATGTATTCTGGATGCAGCGATTTTTAGATCCAGAGTTATTTGCCAATGATTTGATTGCCGATTATTTTCAGGCAGTTGCACCCGCAGGCTATACAACCGTCTATAAAATAGCAACAGCTTTTGGGATTAACCCATTCCTATTCAATAAACTTCTACCTATATTCCTCAGCCTAGTTACCGCTAGCTATTGTTTTGGAGTCTGCCTGCAACTATTGCCAGTGCCAGCAGCTGCATTTAGCTCTACGTTACTGCTATCTCAAGCTCTGGGATTGACGGATGCCATAGTTTCTGGTACACCAAAAGCCTTCATCTACCCACTATTTTTAGCATTCATATATTACCTGCTGCGTGGTTCCCTACTACCTTGCCTGGGAGCGATCGCTATGCAAGGATTATTCTATCCTCAGTTAGTATTTATTTCAGCTGGAACCTTGCTGCTGCGAATGTTGGTATGGCGAGACAGTTGGTTACACTTATCTCAAGATAAACGCCATCGTCTATTTTGCCTCGCTGGTTTAGCAGTTGCCTTGTTGGTAATGCTACCCTATGCCCTCAAAACTAATGAATTTGGCCCTGTAATCACGGCAGCAGAAGCTAAGGAGTTACCAGAATTTTTACCAGGAGGGCGCTCTCGCTTTTTTTACGACGATGATCCTGGCAAGTTTTGGTTAAAAGGGCGCAGTGGCATTAGACTAGCATCTGCACTGACACCAGTTACTAATGTTTTAGGATTTTTACTACCGCTGTTACTACTGTTTCCTGCCAAATTTCCTTTGGTTAAACAGGTTAGCAATAATATTACTATTCTACCTCAAGTCTTGCTAGCATCCTTGGGTATGTTTTTTGCTGCTCATGCCTTACTCTTCCGCCTCCATCTTCCCAGCCGCTATGCTGGTCATAGTCTCAGAATTATTCTGACTTTGACAAGTGGCATTGTCTTAGTGGTACTCATCGATGCTATTTGGCATTGGGCTAAGCAGAATTCCCGATTACCTGTCCTCATACCGAGAATCCTCGCTCTGACAACTACAGTCTTTCTAGTAGGAGTATTACTATCCTATCCCTTTTTAGTAGACAAGTTTCCCCTTACTGCCTACAAAGTTGGCACAACACCATCTCTTTATCAATTTTTTCAACAGCAACCGAAAAACAGTCTGATTGCTTCCCTTGCCCATGAAGTGAATGAGCTACCGACTTTTGCACAACGTCCTATTTTAATTGGCAGTGAGTATGCTATTCCTTACCACAAAGGATATTATGATCAATTTCGCCAACGAACTCTGGATTTAATTGAAGCTCAATATAGTTCAGATTCTAAGGTAGTGCGTGAATTTATTCAAAAATACAGAATAGATTTTTGGTTAGTTAATCAAGCAGCATTTAATCCCGATTACCTCAAAAAGGATCGTTGGTTGAGGCAATACCAACCAGTTTCAAAGCAGGCAAGGGAAAATCTCAAACGGGGTAATAAACCTGTTTTGCAACAGTCGATAGAGGTTTGCTCTGTATTTGAAACTCAAGGTTTAGTTGTTTTAGAGGCAGACTGTATTCTCCAAGCGCTGCCTACTAAGACTTCAGCGAATCATAGCAACTTATAGGCTTTTAAGCTTCATTTTCTTAAATCTAAATCTTTTAACTGTAAAATACAGCAGTACGTATTAAGGTTAGGACAAGCTGAATCGCTAGAACTTTGTCAAATTCTGCCTTCTGCCCTCTGCCCTGGAGCCTTGCGCGTAGCGCTATACAACCTTCTGATTTCGTCATTTTCTTGAGGTTTTACTAATAATTACTTCCTCAGATTGAACAAAGCATGGTAAATCCTTCCAGTTGGCAGGAGAATTTTGCTTGAAATTTACAATAAATTCATACTTAAACGTGCATTCTTGTGCATCCTATTTTTTTTGGTTAACTAATTAAAGATTATGTGAAATCACCTTTTTAAGTTGCCAACACTTAATCTGTATTGGTACATTATTTTTGGTGGAACCGAAATAATGAGTTTTAAATTGGTAATCTATTGTTTCTAAAAAAGGGATAATTTTCTCGAATATATCCTTTACTAGAATCTTTTTAGAGTAACTAAAATAGCTGTCAATTATATTCAGCTATCCAATTTCGAGCTACATTCTAATCGGTTTGATTTAGAAAAAAACAGAAATCTAGAAGGATATAGATTACATGGGAACTTACGTTGGTACTAACGAAAACGACAAGTTTGCAGCTTACCAAGAAACAACTGGCTGGTGGATTTTCAAGAAAAAGGTATGGAAACCATGGAAAATGTCAGGGAATGCAGGTAACGATACCCTCACTGGTGGAGAGAAAAACGATACTATTTTTGGAAATAGTGGGAATGACTATCTTTACGGAAAAGGTGGCAATGACACTCTTTATGGTGGTCATGATAATGACTACTTAAACGGTGGCTCTGGCAATGACTACCTCAGTGGTAGTTATGGTCGCGATACCTTGTCAGGCTCTACAGGTAACGACAGTCTTTATGGTGGCTCTGACAATGACATTCTTTATGGTGATAGTGGCAATGATTACCTCTATGGTGGCTCTGGCAATGACTACTTAAGTGGTAGTTCAGGTAATGATTACCTCTATGGTGATAGTGGCAATGATTACCTCTATGGTGGCTCTGGTAACGATACTTTGTTAGGCTCTACAGGTAATGATTACCTCTATGGTGGCTCTAGTAACGATACTTTGTTAGGCTCTACAGGTAATGACTACTTAAGTGGTAGTTCAGGTAATGATTACCTCTATGGTGGCTCTGGTAACGATACTTTGTTAGGCTCTACAGGTAATGACTACTTAAGTGGTAGCTCTGGTAATGACATACTGAACGGTTATGGTAGCGGCACCGAGTATGACACCTTAAGTGGTGGTGATGGTAAAGACACCTTTTTACTTGGTAATACTTCTAGCATCTTCTACTTAGGAGCTGGTCACGCTACAATCACTGACTTTGATTGGAGAGAATACGATAAGTTCCAAGCATACGGTAGTATTGACAATTACTCTCTCAATCAGTCTAGCAATGTCTCCGGCGGTTCGGCTCTGGACACACAAATCTACTACAGAGGTGATTTGATTGGTGTTGTCCAAGACACGACTGATGTCTTGCTTCGTGCTGACTTTAACTTTGTCTAACTAACTGCTCACGGTAATAGAGTAGTAGTTTCAAAAAGCTAATTGCTTACTGACCAAAACTGGCATAACTAAAAATCCCCCACTGCCGATAACTATCCAAGTGGGGGATTAATTTAGAATTGATGATTTCTAGCCCTATCAGCTGAACTTAGATCAGGTGACAGTTATTAGTTCATTAGTAAA
Organism: Symploca sp. SIO3C6; assembly: GCA_010692425.1. Taxonomy (GTDB): domain Bacteria; phylum Cyanobacteriota; class Cyanobacteriia; order Cyanobacteriales; family Coleofasciculaceae; genus SIO3C6. The sequence goes on from JAAHHJ010000064.1 coordinate 18,471, forward strand.
TGCTTCGGCAATTAACTCCCATCCTGATATCCGTAGCAACAAGCCGAATAAATTCTATAGATTCGAGTTTGCGATTGGTGTGGTAGCGCCAGCGCCAGAGGCAATCGCAATCACAGGCTCCTTGTTTTCTCAATTCTAGGGACTACTTTCAGTGTGGGAACTTTTGCCAAAATGCGTCAATAGCAATCTATTTTGGAAAAAAGTGCATAACTACCCACTCTTAGTTCCTAGTATTCAATGTGAGTCTTATCTGATTCAACCTTGGTAAAAGGTATATTTATAATGAATATTGAATTCGACTATAGATTTGATACTAACGGCTTTTTCGATGACCCAGCCAGAAGGGCAATATTAGAGCAAGCAGCAGTAATCTGGGAATCTTTTATCCAAGATGAATTTCCCAATGTTCCTGCTGGTATTGAAGTTAGTGTAATTAATCCTCAAACCGGACAAATTGAAAATATAGTTCTAGACTCTGAGATTGATGACATCCTAATTTTTGTGGGAGCTCGTCCTCTTGAAGGGGCTAATGGTGTGGGAGGGCCAAGTGGTTCCTCCAGCGGGAGTATCTTTACTAATCGTTGGAATGGTTCTGATTTTGAGCCCTGGATAGGTAATATCTCCTTTAATACTTCCCCTGAATTTACCAATGGCGATTCAGCCTTTTGGTTTTTTGATTCTACCCCCGAAACCTCTGATGATATTCCTCCTGGAAGTATTGACTTTTTAAAAACCGCTCTCCATGAAATTGGACATGTCCTGGGAATCGGTACAGCACCAATTTTCCAAGAAATCGGTTTCGGAGCTGCTTTTGATGGTCCTAATGCTCTAGCCGTTAATGGGGGCAATCCAATTCCACTATCAACTGACTTGGATCATATTCAGAATGGTTTTTTGATTAATGGTGAGCCAGTGTTGATGACAGGTAGTCCCCTCGGCAATCGTTTAATGCCCACCAATGTTGATTTAGCTATTTTGGCAGACATTGGTTACGAGATTCCTGGTTTTATTACTCAAGGCTTTACCCCACCAATTGCTACCGAAGGCGATGATGTAACTATTTTTGGTACAGATTTAGGAGATGTTATTAACGCTTTAGGCGGTAATGACAAAATACAGGGAGAAGGAGGCAATGATACTCTTAATGGGGGAATTGGCGATGACTCCCTCTTTGGTCAAAGCGGTAACGATTCACTTCTAGGCGGTGATGGTAACGATACTCTTTATGGAGGAATTGGCGATGATTTCCTCTTTGGTCAAAGCGGTAACGACCAACTTCAAGGCGGTAATGGTAATGATACTCTTAGCGGGGGAGTTGGTAATGACCTGCTCTTTGGTCAAAATGGCAACGACTCACTTTTAGGCGGTGATGGTAACGACCAACTCCAAGGTAGTGACGGTAATGATACTCTTAGCGGGGGAGTTGGTAATGACCTGCTCTTTGGTCAAAATGGCAACGACTCACTTTTAGGCGGTGATGGTAACGACCAACTTCAAGGCGGTAATGGTAATGATACTCTCAATGGGGGAATTGGTGATGACCTCCTTGTTGGTCAAAGCGGTAGTGATCAATTTATCTTTGATTTAAATAGTGGCAACGACATAGTTAATGGCTTTGCTGTTGCCGAAGACATCATCAAAGTATCAGCTGACTTTGGCTTTAGTAATAGTAATCAGCTATTAGGTGCGATTACTCTGAGTGGCTCAACAACAACTGGCGGTTTATTTTCTGATCTCGCACTAAGTCCTAGCGATACAATCAGAATTTTTCACGATCTTCCTTTAGTAGCAGCTAACTTCACAGTAGTTTAAGTTCAAAAGCTCTCAAGTTCTTCCTTTACCAACTCAGCCAACTTTTGTGCCGCCCCTGGCTCACCTCGAACACTACGCAAACGCGATCGCATTATCTCTAATTTCTGTGGATGTTCCAAGTAATCGATAACAACTTGTGCAACCTCCTGCGGCTGCAGTTGACCCACTAATTCTGGTACAATCTCCTCCTGAGCCCAAATATTAGGCCAGGCAAATAGACGTTTTCGTCTTAAGATTAACCAATTAATTAGCTTTGCCAAACCAGCACCAACTACTGGCAAATTTGCCAAGACACCAGGCAATCCATCCCAAGCCCTCATTGCTTCAAGTTGTTGTGTAGGTATGAGTACAATCATCGGCACTGCCAGAGCACCCAACTCAGCAGTATTAGCACCCACAGTAGTTATGCACAAACAGCATTGAGATAATAAATCGTAGGCAGGAAAAGCCTTCGAGAGTTCCACACTTAAGCCCTTGGGGGTTTTTAAAAAAGATTGCGATGGGGAATTACTATTTGCTTTCTCAGTATCGCCAACCTCCACATCATACTCAGGAGATTGACTCAATAGTTGATCTCCTGGCATAACCAATTTAGCCTCTGCCCATCCCAACTTCCGAATCAGAGGATTCTGGTTAGGATTAGCAAAACTAGCCAGAGCCGAAAGTTCCACAGTTGGAGCAACAGGAATCACAAAACGAGTTTGAGGTCGAATACTATAAATATATTCAGCGATCGCTAAAGCCAAAGGTACTCCCTGAGACAACTTTGCCGATTTTGATCCAGGCAGCAATCCAATCAGAGGTTGAAAGTACTTAATCTCCTCCTCTCCCCATCTCCCCATCTCCCCATCTCCCCCTCTCCCCATCCCCTCTCCCTCAACAGCCAAATCCGCCATTAAATCCCCCACTAAAGTAAATTTGTGGCGATATTTTGGTGGTGCTTTAGTAATAATTTCTGGTTTCATGACACCGAAGCGATGGATCCAACGGTGCCAACGTGCTTCCCATTCAGCATAGACGATAGTACGATAGCCCAGGCGAGAACCAATAACGACGGGAAAAAATTGATCGCCCCCCAAAAAAATCACAACACCATGTTTGCGCCAGTCCCAGTTTTGTACTGTTACTCCTCGCAGGAAAAAGCCAAAGAAATGTTCAGCCCCTTGAACTCGATCCACTTCAGAATAGGAATTGACAATCTCAGCCTCTTTTCCGGTGCTGTGAGGACAAGGTGATAATACTACCGAGATACGTACTTGCTCTCGATTCTCCCCTAAAAGTTGTCGCAGTACTTTAACTAAAGGCCTTACCCAGGTTGTTACTTCCCCTGGTCCATTTGAGAGAATTATAATGTCGGCTGCTGACACCAGCAAATGTCCTCCCGAATTTAATTTTATTCATTAACAGATAAAATAATTTTAGTCAAGATTTTAATTGTTTATTTTTATAAAAATTTATTGAGTAATTACTTCAGTACTTGTCAAATAATGTAAACAAATCTATCAAAATTTATATCGAATTGTGTCGGATAATAGCTGAAACCGACATCAGCTCAGTATTGTTTGGTAGAAAAGCTTAAGTTGCCAAAAACCGAGTTGAGCAATAGAGAGTGAGTAATTACATAAGGTCGTGTAAAAATTTAGTTTCCCCAGAAGGTAGTGATCACAAAATTTTTACCCGTACCTAGCGCCCTCACTCCTAGGCAATCGACACCGAGAGAAGAGAACCCGCATCATAAGGAGCAAGAGCTGCATGTTCACAAGCGTCAAGTCCACCATTCGACACATAGCACCCGATGACCTTCAAGGGCGTCATTTGCTCAAGGTGGTCTATGTCGTCTTAGAAGCACAGTATCAAAGTTCATTATCAGCTGCTGTTCGCCAAATTAACCAAAATAATCAGGATGTAGCTATTGAAATCAACGGATATCTGATTGAGGAACTCCGCGACTCTGAAAACTATGAGGATTTTAAGCGGGATATCGCCCAGGCTAATATCTTTATCGCTTCACTAATTTTTATCGAAGATTTGGCAGAAAAAGTTGTCTCAGCAGTAACGCCACATCGTGAGCGTCTTGATGCTGCTGTGGTCTTTCCTTCGATGCCGCAGGTAATGCGCCTGAATAAATTGGGCAGTTTCTCAATGGCGCAGTTAGGTCAATCTAAAAGTGCCATTGCCCAGTTTATGCGTAAGCGTAAAGAAAAGTCTGGGTCTTCCTTCCAAGACGGCATGCTGAAGCTATTGCAAACTTTGCCTAAAGTCCTGAAATACATGCCGATTGACAAGGCTCAGGATGCCCGTAATTTTATGCTTAGCTTCCAGTACTGGTTAGGAGGGTCTCCGGATAATTTGGAGAACTTTCTGCTGATGTTAGCAGATAAATACGTAATTAAAAATGTAGATCAGCCAAAGAACTCATCTCTACAATTCAAAGAGCCAGTGGTTTACCCAGATATGGGTATTTGGCATCCCCTGGCACCGGAAATGTTTGAAGATGTCAAGGAATACCTCAACTGGTATCAAAGTCGTCAGGATATTCCTGCTGATTTGAAAGATCCCCTCGCCCCCTGCGTTGGTTTAGTGCTACAGCGCACTCACTTGGTAACTGGTGATGATGCCCATTATGTGGCAATAGTACAGGAACTTGAAGCCATGGGGGCTCGTGTGATTCCAGTGTTTGCTGGCGGTTTGGATTTCTCTAAGCCAGTAGATGCCTATTTCTATGACAAGCCAGTGGGTAAGGATGGGCAAGGAGGAGTTATCCTCGTTGATAGTGTAGTTTCCCTAACTGGCTTTGCTCTTGTGGGAGGCCCTGCTAGGCAAGATCATCCTAAGGCGATTGAATCTCTAAAGCGTTTGAATCGTCCTTATATGGTGACATTGCCCCTAGTGTTCCAAACTACACAGGAATGGGAAGAAAGCGATTTGGGATTGCATCCGATTCAAGTGGCTTTGCAAATTGCTATTCCTGAATTGGATGGGGCGATTGAACCAATTATTATGTCCGGCAGGGATGGTAATACAGGAAAAGCGATCGCTCTGCAAGATAGGATTGAAGCTGTAGCCCAACGCGCTCTGAAGTGGGCGAATCTGCGCCGTAAGCCAAAATTAAATAAGAAAGTAGCAATTACTGTTTTTAGTTTCCCGCCGGATAAGGGTAATGTCGGTACTGCTGCTTACTTAGATGTGTTTGGTTCCATCTATAAAGTGATGGAGGCCCTTAAACACAACGGTTACGATGTTCAAGAATTGCCGGAATCAGCCGAGGCGCTGATGCAAGAGGTAATTCATGATGCCCAAGCCCAATACGCTAGCCCAGAGCTAAATATTGCTTACCGCATGTCGGTGCCAGAGTATGAACAGTTGACTCCCTACTCGACACGCTTGGAAGAAAACTGGGGCCCCCCACCAGGACATCTCAATAGCGATGGACAAAATCTGCTAGTTTACGGTAAGCAGTTTGGTAATGTCTTTATCGGTGTCCAGCCTACTTTTGGTTATGAAGGGGATCCGATGCGGTTATTATTCTCTCGCTCCGCTAGCCCCCATCACGGCTTTGCTGCCTATTACACCTACCTCGAACAAATCTGGCAAGCCGACGCAGTATTGCACTTCGGTACTCACGGCTCACTGGAGTTTATGCCAGGTAAACAGATGGGGATGTCTGGAGAATGTTATCCAGATAATTTAATTGGCTCGATTCCTAATCTCTATTACTATGCCGCCAATAATCCTAGCGAAGCGACAATTGCCAAGCGTCGCAGTTATGCCGCGACAATATCTTACCTGACACCACCTGCTGAAAATGCCGGACTTTATAAAGGTTTGAAGGAATTAAGTGAGTTAATTGCTTCCTATCAAACTTTAAAAGAAACTGGTCGAGGTATCCCGATTGTTAATACGATTTTAGATAAGTCTCGTTTGGTGAATCTGGATAAGGATATTGACTTACCAGATAAGGACGCTAAGGAGATGAGTAGTGAGGAGCGGGATCTAATTGTAGGTCAGGTTTATCGGCGTTTGATGGAAATTGAGTCTCGTCTGTTGCCCTGTGGATTACATGTCATTGGTAAACCGCCCACAGCAGCAGAAGCGATCGCCACTTTAGTCAATATCGCTAGCTTAGACCGTTGGGAAGAAGAAATCAAAAGTCTGCCTCGGATTATTGCTGAAAGTCTCGGGCGCAATATCGATGAGATTTATCAAAATAACGACAAAGGCATCTTAGAAGATGTGGAATTATTGCAGCAAATTACAGAAGCAACCCGCACTGCCGTCAGCGCTTTAGTTGAAGCTCAAGTGGATGCCGAAGGGCGTGTTTCTAAAGTTGCCAGCTTCAACTTCTTTAATCTGCGCAAACGCACTCCCTGGATAGAGGCATTGCTAGATGCAGGTTATGAAAATATCGATTCGGAGCCAATTAAGCCCCTATTTGAATATCTCGAATTCTGCCTCGGGCAAATTGTTGCCGATAATGAATTAGGAGCAATGCTCAAAGCCTTAGAAGGGGAATACGTAATTCCTGGCCCTGGCGGAGATCCGATTCGCAATCCGGATGTATTGCCCACTGGTAAAAATATCCATGCTCTAGATCCCCAATCAATTCCCACAATGGCGGCGGTAAAATCTGCAAAAGTTGTGGTAGACAGATTACTGGCACGACAGCGGCAAGAAAATGGGGGCAAATGGCCAGAAACTATCGCTTGTGTCCTCTGGGGTACTGATAATATCAAGACCTATGGGGAATCTCTAGCACAAATTATGTGGATGGTTGGTGTTAGGCCAGTGCCTGATGCTTTAGGAAGGGTTAATAAGTTAGAGTTAATTCCCCTAGAAGAATTGGGACGTCCCCGGATTGATGTCGTAATAAACTGTTCCGGTGTTTTCCGCGATTTATTTATAAATCAGATGAATCTGTTGGATCAAGCTGTGAAGATGGCAGCGGAAGCACCAGAGTCACCAGAAAAGAATTTTGTTCGTAAACACGCTTCGCAACAGGCGACCCAAATGGGAATTAATTTGCGGCAAGCAGCCACTCGCGTTTTCTCCAATGCATCTGGTTCCTATGCTGCCAATGTCAATCTGGCAGTGGAAAATAGCACTTGGGAAAGCGAATCTGAGTTACAGGATATGTACCTCAAACGGAAGTCTTTTGCTTTCAATTCCGATAACCCAGGCACGATGGAAGAAGATAGGAAAGTATTTGAGGCAGCACTAAAAACAGCTGATGCTACTTTCCAAAATTTAGACTCTTCTGAGATTAGTCTTACCGATGTTTCCCATTACTTTGATTCTGATCCCACTAAGATTGTGGCAAGTTTGCGGGAGGATGGAAAGACTCCTGCTTCTTATATCGCAGATACAACTACTGCTAATGCTCAAGTGCGTACCTTATCAGAAACCGTGCGTTTAGATGCCCGTACTAAGTTACTTAATCCTAAGTGGTACGAGGGAATGCTAAATCACGGTTATGAAGGTGTGCGGGAATTATCAAAACGCTTAGTTAATACTATGGGTTGGTCCGCTACTGCTGGTGCTGTTGATAACTGGGTTTATGAAGATGTGAATACTACTTTTATTGAGGATGAGGCAATGCGTCAGCGTTTGATGAATCTTAATCCTCATTCTTTCCGTAAGGTGGTATCGACTTTATTGGAAGTAAATGGTCGTGGTTATTGGGAGACTAGTGAGAGTAATTTGGATAGGTTGCGCCAATTGTATCAGGATGTTGAAGATAGGATTGAAGGAATAGAATAGTCCCAATCTTAATGCTTATTGTAGAGACGTTCCGATGGAGCGTCTCTGTCAGTTAAAAAAAATTACGAAGAATCCAAGTATTCCTTGTTGGCTAAATATGTTTCTATGTTCTGTAATATTTGTCTTAAATAACAAACTACTTTTTTCTTAATTGCTAATAGTTCGTCTGCACTTACATCTTTTCCGACCTCCTTAAAAGAGATCAAACCATGGGCTAAGTTATTTCTGTGAGTTTTAATAGTAAACAAATGACTACCATCTCCAGTCTGACGATAATCTGTTTTGTATGAAAATCCGTAGATTTCAGCTGTCTTTTTGATTTTTTTTGCATCAAGATTACCAGAAAATAGTTTTTCTTTATCGAAGCTAGCGGATATTATATCAACAGCAATTGTATTTATTTTATTTAATAAATTCTTAGGTGAATAGTTATTTTGAATATTTTTTATGATAAGTATCTAGATTTCGTTTCTGATTTTATCAAAAGAAATACCTTCTG
>JAAHHJ010000065.1 GCA_010692425.1 Symploca sp. SIO3C6
GCTAGTGATTAAATAGAGGGCACGTAGGCGCAAATCCTGAGAGTAAGGGTGAGCCATAAATAAATCTAGTTTTAGGTGACTCTAGATATATCCTAACTTGTAAGTACCCCAGCGCGCAGCGCTATAGTTGAACTGCTGCTGCAATCTTACGGTGCACAGCCAACTCAAAACAAACTTGCACAGGCCCGTCAAGTAATTGAGTCGCTCCAGTTAGCAGAAATGGACGACTACTTTAAGGAAATTTGTTTAGATGCCAAGCCTGTAGAAATTGACCAAGTCAGTCTTCAAACAGCGGTAATCTATGCAATCATTTTGCCTAAGCGATTAGCTGTTATTCTTTCTTTGCCCAACCAACCCCTAAGCTACCACGAAACAGCCCTACCTCAAGCAGAAGTGGAAAATCTTCTCCAGAAAATGCGACAATCTCAAGGAGGTTTGTCTTATTTGCAAGAAAAAGAACTCTTACTCAAGGAAGTATACCATCGGGTCAAGAACAATTTGCAAGTAATTACTAGCATTTTCTCATTACAGTCTCAATACATCGAGGAGCCACAGATGTTATCGATTCTGACAGAGTGCCAAAATCGTATTCATTCAATGGCTCTCATTCATCAAAAACTATACCAATCTGATAGTCTTACCTAAATTGATTTTGCAGATTACATTGAAAGTCTTGCCCACCAGCTTTTTGTTAGTTGTAATGTTAGTCCAAATCGGATTTTGCTCAAATTAAAAGTCACAGATGTTTCACTGAACTTGGATACTGCCATTCTCTGTGGATTATTAATTAATGAACTAATTTCTAACTCTCTCAAACATGCCTTTCCAGGGCAAACGTCAGGGGAAATTAGTATAAATTTTTCTACTAACTCGGAGAGTAAATTAAGTCTGATTTTTAAAGATAATGGCGTGGGTTTGCCTGCTGAGTTGGACATACAACAAATCAATTCTCTGGGCTTGCGCCTAGTTAGGGCACTTACTCGTCAGCTTAAAGGTAAACTCCAGATGCACAGTAATAATGGGGTTCTCTTTCAAATCGAGTTCCCTAAACCAAAAGAACGTCGGAGGTTTTAATATCCATGTCTAAGATCAAAATCCTGATTGTTGAAGACGAAGCAATTGTGGCAGAAGATATCGCCAGTCGCTTGGAAAAAATGGGATATGTTGCTGCTGAAATTGTCGACCTTATCTACAATTAACCTGGCTGCTGAAACTTTGCGCAGACGTTCTCATCAGTTGAGTGAGGAACAAAAAAAGCAACATCTTTACTGCATTCAAGATGCGGTTGAGAGTATGAACCAGCTATTAAAAGATATATTGACGCTAGGGAAAGCAGATTCCTATCAATTTAAATGTAACATTGCCTCTCTAGAACTAGTTCATTTTTGCCAAGAACTGGTAGAAAATTTGCAATGGACTATAGGCAGGAAACATGCTCTAATTTTTTCAACTGAAAGAAACTTTATTGAGGTCTACTTAGACAAAAAACTTTTATGGCATTTGCTTAACAATCTCCTTTCTAATGCAATTAAGTATTCACCCCAAGAAAGTACAGTCTGGCTGAGACTCTCTTGCCAGAAAAAAGAGATTTGTTTCCAGGTGCAAGATCAAGGAATTGGAATTCCTCCAGAATATCAAGAACTATTGTTTGAGCCTTTCCAACGCGCTGCCAATGTCGGTGAGATTCCAGGGACAGGATTAGGGTTAGCCATTGTCAAACGGGCGATAGAATTGCATACTGGTCAAATTAAAGTTGAGAGCGAGGTTAACAAAGGTACGACTTTTACCGTGATCTTGCCCTCTCATACCAATTTCAATTAAGCTTGCCATAGAATGCTTTTTACCTATAACTATACCGTTCGTTTATCTGATACCGATGCTGCTGGTGTCGTTTATTTTGCTAATGTTTTGGTAATGTGTCATCAAGCCTATGAAGAATCTCTAGCAGTGACTGGTGTTAATCTTAAAGAGTTTACCAGTAACTCATCTACTGCAGTTCCCATAGTTCATGCTGAAGTAGACTTTTTTCGTCCAATGTTTTGCGGCAACCAACTTTTGATTCACTTGCTGCCTGAGCAGTTAAGTGACACTGAGTTTGAAGTTAATTATCAAATTGTCGCCGTTTCCTTTCCAGAGAAACCATTAGCCAAGGCTACTACCAGACACGTTTGTATAAATCCTGCTAGCAGAAAAAGAACTCACCTGCCTGAGGTAATCATTCAATGGCTGCACTATGGTTGTAGTGATAGCGACTTAAGCGCGCTGAAAGCTTGATCAGCTCAATAAAACCACTAGCCATAGTATAATTTTCTATCAAATAGAAACAAGAATGCTACAAATAATCTAACTTAAAGTAATCAGTGAAAGCCAATAAAACTTATTACTTATTACTTATTACTTATTACTTAAAAAATATTTGTAGCCAACATTTAGCTAATCGATATTACTTCCACCGTTCGCTATTTCTACCAAAGCGCGTTTCCTGCAAACTACTGCCGACACCTTGAATCACACCGCGAACAATCAAACCAATGCCTTTGCCAATTACTTGGGTGAGAATATAAACCACACCGCTACCAATCCAAGCAACTGTAGCCCTCAGACGGGGCGAAATCGCATCCCTGAGTTCATAAGCCAAAGTCACGGCTAACTGAATGCCCTGAAGCTGTTCTAATTCCCGGCGTCTGGGAGCATATATCGAGGTTTTCTTGATGCCAGTATCACTCAGTACCAACAATTCATAGCGACTCTCAAAAATGGCTTGCGGCTCACTCAGAAATTTCAGTTGGCGGTATTTCCAAGATAGATTGTTGCGGAAACGGGCAATTTCCCTTGATGAAATTAGACTGCGGTCATATAAACTTTGCTTGATTATTTCCAGGTCTGCAAAGTTATTTAAAAGCGGTTGCATCACCGCATTAGCAACTTGAATAACTAGATTGTGTAGCAGAATTTCTAACCTTGCTAGGGCTTCAGGAGTCTCAACCTGATAAGGAACATTATCAATTACTAAAGGGGTCTTAAATAACAGATGTGCCAACAATTCTGTAACTAAAGGAATTTTATCAAGGATAGCGTTTTGGATAATTAAGGCATCACCGAGTAAAAGTTCAACCACTTCCAATTCACTATTATCCACTGATAAAGTAGAATACTTACCAAAAAAATCGATCACTGATATTTGCCATAAATCTAGTAGTATTTGCGATCGCTTTTGGGGAAGTTGCTCCAGCTTTACCTGAGAAAAGCGCAATTCGTCTAAAATTTCCTCAAACTTTCGCAGAACTATATAAAGCAAATCCCTTCTTTTTTCGGCTTGGAGAATCTCAATTTCTAGCATCACACCACTGAGATTTTTAACTCCTGAGTGGAGCTTTTCTGTAGTCGCATCGAACAACACAGATTGTCCAGGTGCTAGGCTTGCTCTGGAAGCAGGTGCAACTAAAGCAGCAGTTTCTCCTTCTTCTTCTTGCGGTTGTTGTGGGGAATTTTCTACAGATTGGCTTTGTGGTAACAGCGGTGTTGTTTGCCTAGCACTTTGAGTTCTAAGAGTGGGTAAGTTTTGAGTTACTGCTGTAGAGGAGTTGTCAGGCGATGGTGAGACTACTAAAATATCACTAGGCAATAGCTGGTTCACTACCCAACGGGCTGCTAAAAGTTCTCGACGACGCCCACTCCAGAATAACCAGTCCCAGTTGGAAAGTTTGGGTTTTTGTAGCTTTTGCTCTACAAGTTCCAAAGCTTGTTCAATTTGCCCTAATCCTGAGTGTCGCAGTTGGATATGCCATCTAGGAGAGCGTAAATAGCTAGCTGATGAACTTGGCAGCGTCGATAGTTCTTGCCAATAAGAGTTACCAGAAGCAACTTGCTCCATCGCTTCCGCCAGGATAGCAACTGAAGCTCCCTTAGGGCAATAGCCATCAGCACCAGCCTCTTTTGCCCTCACCAACAACCTTGGTTGCCACTGCTTTGCCAGCAGTAAAACTGGTAAACTAGGGTATTGAACCTTCAATTGTTGACAAAGTTGCAAACTAGATAACTGATTAGCTTGAGAGCTATCAAGCAGTAGCTCCAGAACTACTAAATTTACTACAGCTTCAGGAGTACGTCTACCGAGAAACTCTAGGGCTGCTGTGGCAGTATCTACCTCAGCAACAACTTGCAGGTTAGGATAAGATTCAAGGGCAGTGCAAAAACCTAGTCTATAAATAGAGTCATCATCAATTAGAAGTATTTTTATTAAGTTAGAGACGCGATTGCGTCCTGATGTGCTGTTGTTAGTCATGGTCGTTGATTGTATTCACTGGCAAGCACTCCCAGACAAAAACGCTAACAGTTGCCGACACCCTAAGTTGTTAGCATAACATTCTCTTTCCTGTGCCTGGTTACTACTGTTACGAATCAGCCTGCGAAATCACTCTTTTCACAACGCTTACCTTAGGATTGGGGAAAACCTTAGCTCAACGTCATGAAAATTTAGGAGATGCTTGACAATGACTGATGGACTATTCCCTCCTAATCTACAGGAAACAGACGCTTTATTATCTGAACTGTTTGAAGAAGTGCAAAAGTGGGAGGGATTTATAGCTGGTGGCACAAAATTGGGTGTAGGCGCAGAAGCGGTTGATAGTCTACGTCAATCAAAAGTTAGTTTTGGTAATCCTAGAGACAGGTTAATTCAGCTTACAGAAGAGACATTTAAAAATAGCGGCACTGAACTCAACAACATCTATAAGCAGCAGATGCAGGAGCAGTTTGACTTCTATTATATGAGGCTCACCGTTGATTTACGTCCTGAGAGAGCTGCTAGATTTTGGCGATTGACCTGTGAATTAAATTTTAGTCCGAAAGGGAATAATGAGCCAATAATTCAGAGTCTGTTTCCAACACAGAAATGGCGCTCAGTTATGAGTTTTGGTGTGGGCATGGAAGTGGGCTTGAATGGTAATCTGGATTGGAATATTGGTGTGGATAGTTCACAATTGGCTGAACTGGTGGAATTGCTTCCTGGTGAACTCAAAGCGAATGTCGGCAATAAGGATAATTTTAAGGCATTTTTAGCTGTTCCAGCATATCGATATGAACTGGGGCATCCTGAAATTCTTACTAATGGTGAAGGTAACTCTAACTGCTACTGGCGTATTCAGGATAGGGAGTTACAGAAAATTGGGACAGCGAAATTTGCGGTCGTTTTTAAAGTGCCAAAAGGAACTGAAGCTGTTACTTTGATTGGCACAACCTGGGCTGAACCCAATCTCAGTTGGCTGACGGGGGATATAAGGGATGTATTCGGTGATTTGTCGGATAAATTGAAACAGTTACTACTGCAAAAGAATAAAGTAGCCAGTCGGTTTGCTCGTGGAGTTTATGGTGAGAATTGGGAGCTTATTTTACCTCAGGCAAGCTAGTAGTTTGTTAATTTAGTTGATTGTAGGGTGAGGCAGTATTTGATAGATTTATCTAGCGTGCAATAGGATTTACAAATTTTGCCTACCCTACAACTAATGACAATCACTGAAGGTGTAAGTTAATTTAATTTGTATGGGTTGGGAACAGGAGCAAGATGTTCTCACTATCCCTAATTAAATATTAATTAGAGAAAAAACCTATGGCTAAAAATTACTATACCTATCGCCTGATTGTTGCTAATTATGAGCGGGTGCAGGTCAAAAAGTGGGGTACTCAAGAGCAGGATTGGGGAGAACCCTCTGGAAGGCTTCGTTACCAGGATAAATTAGAAGAAATTACTCCCCTGTTACAACTTGCTCGTGAAAATAGCTTAAATGATTCTAGTAAGACACGAGCGCTAGGAGAAGCTTTATTTGATATTCTATTTGATGATGTTCTACGTCAAGATTTCGTTAATTTTTACCATCAGATAGTACACAAAGAGAAACAACTAATTCGTGTAGAACTGGAGATTGATGAACGGGTAATGCCCGAAGTTGCTGCCCTTCCTTGGGAATTTTTGCGTTTGCCGGCACGAGCTAATTTGGGAAAAATCTGGATGGGAACAGTGCCAGATTTGGCTTTCTCTCGGAGGCGATCGCAAGGAATTCCGGCACAACCAATTCAGTTAGATAAAAATGAAAAGCTGAGGATTGCTTTGGTGGTGTCTGCTCCTCCAGATTTAGGTGATGTGGCTTATAAAGAAGTGCAAGAAGCATTGGAGAAATTAGCGAAAGAGCAGAAAAATCGAGTTGAGTTGCTGCCGATTATTAGTTCAGCAGACCGTGAAACTATTGATACTATACTCTCCAAAAAACCTCATATTTTTCACTTTATTGGTCATGGAAGTTTGGTCAAGGAAGGTAATCAAGAAGTAGGTAAAATTGCCCTTGTTGATCCAGAGTTTGATGAGGCAATGTGGGTGGATGCGGATTATTTCAGTGAAATGTTTAATCAGCATCGTCCGAGTGTGGTGATGCTGCAAGCCTGTGAAGGAGGAACATTATCTGCATCCCAGGCATTTGTAGGGGTTGCCTCTAGCATTGTTGAGCAAAATATTCCCGTTGTGGTAGCAATGCAGTATGAAGTTAATAACAGTACTGCAAGTCGGTTTGCCCGTCGCTTTTATCAACAACTAGCGGAGGATAATCCAGTAGATATCGCCGCACAGAATGGGCGACGTGCCATATTTAATGGGCCAACACAAGATCGTAAACGGGATTTTGCTACTCCTGTTATTTTCATGCGCGTTAAGGATGGCTATTTGTTCCAATCTCAAGAACAAATTAATCCTAATCAACAGGAGATATTCATTGATTACTTGAGTAGGGAAGCTATAAACCACGGCTCAATGCCTTTACCATTGTTAGATTCTCAAGGTAAACCTACTTCATTACCTATTGAAAAACTTTGTATAGATTTACCGCTGAAATTAACCCATAATCCTTCCCATGGAATAATGGGAGATGTGGAAGATCAAGGATGGTTGATACGTGAAAGTTTTACAAGTGCCCTACTTTTTGATCTGGCTGCACGTAGTCAGAGTAACCAAGAGGGTGAAGAGCAGACTTGCCGATTGAGTAATCAGCTGGAGTCAGGTGCTCGATTGGTTGTGGTTGGAGATCCTGGTTGCGGTAAAACAACTTTGTTATCTTATCTTGCTCATCATTACGCTTTACGTCAACTGCCTGAGCCTTTACGGAATGAATTTTCCACCGAGCAAAAAGAATCTGCATTTAAGGATACCTTACCAGATAAACCTTGGATTACCGTCACTTTAGTATGTCGAGATCTTTTAGAGGCTAAACTTGATGATGGTTTAATTGGCTTAATTAAATATCAATTTCGACGAAGAGGTTATAGCGACAATAAAATTCAATGCCTATCTGACTTTATAGAGCAGCGAATGTCTAGAGGCGAAGTTTTACTGTTAGTTGATGGATTGGATGAAATTTCAATAGAAGAGCAGCGGCGAAAATTTGCTCAATTTTTAGACAGACAAGCCAGCATGTATGCCGAAATGCCGATGATTCTTACCTCTAGAGTTGTCGGCTTTAGAGGGATTCAAAGAGTACTAGATTCCTTTAAGCATCTTAATGTCGCACCATTGGGGATAGATGAGAAAAAGCAGTTTGTTGAAGCTTGGGCAAAATTAGTATCAGCTCAAGATTCTGCCTTGATTGTCAATCAGCTTGAGTCTGAGGTTTGCTACCGTCGTGAAATTGCCAAGCTCTGCGAAAACGTCCTACTTCTGACTCTGATTGCACAAATGCTCTTACTCGACAAGCAGTTAAGCCGTCGAAGAGTAGATGTGTATCGCCGCGCCATTCAACTAATGATTGAGCGTCAGAGAAAAGGTAAAGGATTACCTCTGATTATTAATGAAGTTTGTCCTCATTTGGAACATCTTGCCTATCGTATGCGTTTAGATGGTGCACAACATTGGATAGAAACACGAGTAATTGAAGTCATCAAAGATGTACGCAAGCATGAAAAAGAAGTAATTGAGCTACAACGGCGTACACCTGATGAGTGGCTTGATGCTGTTATCAACCAGTTGGGTGTACTTAATATAGCAGGCTCAAGTGAGGAAGATGAGCGCGGTTTAGAGCGCCATGCTATCCAGTTTTTCCACCAATCTTTTCAAGAATATTTTGCAGCCCAAGCTCTGCGTCATAATCGCGGAGTATATGACAACACAGGCATTTTGAGTCGCCTGCACCAAAAAGTACATGAGCTTGACATTGTCGAGCGTCAAATTGAATCCCTTGGTACCGGACAAAAAATTGAGCCAGTTGTTGCTGGGCATTGGCAAGAAGTGGTACGCTTTCTTATCCCTACTTTAGATCAACAGGGGAAAGAACAAAGCGGCTCTGGTATTGTTGGTGCTGATGATGCCATGCTGGCGCTTTTACCAGCCGATAATACACCAGCAGAAAAAGCCCGTGCTCTCGCTAGTTTTGCTCTGCAATGCTTAGCAGAAGAACCTCAAATCATAGATCAAACTGTTTATAAAGTCATTGATAAAGCAATAGAGAATCTCAACGACTTTGATGGTGTTAACACCAAGCAAAACACACTTATGGACGAGGCGTTTTATGCTGTAATGCAGTCTCGTTTTAGACAGCTATGCCATGAGCGATTGCTGCAAAGCTATATCCAAGTTAGTGATTACCGTCGATTTAAAATTGGCTGTATCCTCGCAACGAAAACAGAGATTGCAAATCTCAACGCAGAAAACGCTGCTGAGATCTTAAAACCTCTCTTGAAAAAGCTCAATGCTAGTTACTCAGTCGAAGAACGTGTTGAGGCAGGACTTGGGTTAGTAGAAGCATTTTATCGTCCACATGGGCAGAATGCTAACGCCAGAATAGATTTTCTACCGAATGCACTCTTGCAGGAAACGATTACTGTGTTGCTTGCCACTGCTCAAGAAGAGGTAGCGAGTAATGATGCAGTCTCAACCGCAGCTATATGGGCTCTAGGATGGCTCACCAGCGCCAAGATTAGCGACTCTTACACAACCTACACTTTTACTGAAGCACAACTCAACTGCTTACGGCAAATAGTCATGAGTGAAAAGCGGGATGCTTTTGCCAGAATGTGGGCTGCCCTAATCTTGAGTATCTGTGGCTCTGAAAAACCTGTATTTGCCCAAGCAGACTGGATTTATGAATGGGCAGTTGTGGCAGATGGAGGCAAACCTCATCGATATTTACCAGCAATAGTACCTCTTGATCGTCCGCTAGATGTCTATGTTTTGCAATATTTAATCTCTTCCTACTTACCAATGAAAGCTAAAGGGCTTATTGCTATTGCCCTTGGTCGTTTGGGACATTTTATACCAGAAATGGTAGAGCCACTCCTCACTATTTTTCACAATGATATTCTTCTTAACACTAAGCGTGACGAAGCTCTAGTTTATCTAGTATCTACAGGTGGTTCTCAAGTTATCTCCGTACTCGTAGAAGGTGCAAATCACCCAACCATAGATGACGTTAAGAAATATGATCCACCTGGACGTTGCATTCTAGCACTTGTTGGTATGGGTAATGTCGATGCACTTAAGCATCAACTCGAGTTTGGGATGGGGAATCAGATGACTATGGATGCTTATGCTAATGCATTAGCAGGTGTTACAGATTCACAGGGTATAAAAGTTCTGGAATCCATGAAGAATCATCACAAAAAACAAGTTCGTGATGCCGTGGCTAATGCTTTATCTAAATCAACTCAATGGAATTTGCTGAAAGCAGAGCAAATTAATTCCAACTCATCTAGCGATGATGGTGCTACTAACCTACCTCTCTCACTACAGGGAATTTTTAAAAACTTACGTGATTTCAGTTCAAAAAAAATTAAGCTTAACCATCAAAATGACCAAAGAGGGATTCATGAAAATAAAGAAATCTCAAAACAAGGTCACTTAATTCATAAGTTCAAAGCTCAAAATAGCACTGGAAGATGGGCATATTACTTTGTTCTTGTAAGACCTGAATTAGAGCAGGCATTCTTAAAAGCATTAGACTCGGATCAAAGTATCGATTTAGAAGACTATGGAAAGGTTATCGGTTCTTGTTATGGAGAAAAACCTAGTAAAGAGCTAAGAGATTTATTAAAAAATAAGTATGGCTTTGATGTTTAGATTTATGATCTAATCTTCGGGAGTATAAAATTAAACAACATCTCTAGAAGCCCTAAGCCAATTACAGTGTGGTCTGAATTGAAGATTCGCTATTAGAGATGTCTGAAGATTTATAGTGCTACGCGCTAGGTAACAGGGAACTCTTAACAGGGAATAACAATCTGTCCAAGGGTTTTAGAATTTAGAAACGTCCTAACCTAAATGTGTAGTGCTTTACCTAACCTAACCGAAAGTCCAATCTTTCGATTTCTGATCTCGACTATATCCAAACTTATTCAGGTCATAAAACATTAAGTTATGGTCTGAATAATTACTGGTATATTTTGTAGTCAAAAGCAAAAATTAATTCCATTTAAATTTTATTGAAAGTTTAATAAAATAGAAAATTTTATAGTCAACATCTAGACATTTGTCTAAATACAAACCTATGATGTAAATACACAAATAAATCGCTACTTACTCTCTGAGCAACATGAATAAGGAAGATATTCTTGTTAACAGCTTTAAAACAGTATTTGAAAAAATGAATCAAGAAGGAATAAAGGATAGCGTCGATAAAAAGGGAATTGATAAGTTTATTTCTGATTGTGCTTTGTTAGCTGCGACAACAGGTGCAGCTAGTGGCTTTGGTGGATTTTCTACTATGATTGTTGGAGTTCCTGCAGATGTTATCAATAATATTTTTCAACAGTTTAGAGTCACCTTAGGAGTCATTTACTATAAAAAAGGCGTATACAAAGTTTCTTTTTCTGAATTTATGAAAATAGTAGGAGTTTCCTTAGGTGTAGAGGCAGGCGCAACTCTCACAAAAGCAGTGATGATCAGTATTGCCAATAAAATACTGATTAGATTATCTGCATCAACTGCGGGCAAAGCTGTACCTTTTTTAGGTGCATTTGTTGGTGGCAGCGTGAATTACGGTTTTATTAGAGCTATGGGAGCTGCTGTTAAAAAAATAGATATGAGCAGCATCGCCTTTGAAGAAAATGCACAACAAAATAATTCAAATTATCAGCTACCACCAGCAACTACCAGTTAAAGTGTGGAGCTGATATAAACTTCTACAAATCTTCCCTACAGTGGTGTGATCGAGTTTGTTGCTCGTGATGTTGTTATGTCGCAACCAAAGCAGATATTTCAACAAAATTATCGCACTACTGTTTTTGCGATCGCTATTATTTCTTCTCAGTATATTCTACTACAACAAACGAAAAATAAACGGGTATGTATAAGGCTGCTCAGGATTTTATATAACTTTGAATATACCAATAATTGGCATAATCAAATGAAATAAACTACCTAAGCATCCTTATCTATAAACGTTTAAACACGAACCAACTTATTACTCCCAAACCTAACAAAGTTGGTGTCAGCCAATCACCCCAGAGCACATACAAAGTCTGAGTTTGTCGCCGATAAACGGTAGCCGCATGAATCTCATAGGTATTAATTCCAGAAATCCATAGAGTTTTACCATGGGGTTCCACAATTCCAGAATAACCAGTATTAGTGGCTCTTACTGCCCATCTATCCGTTTCAATTGCCCGCAGGACATCTTGTGCATGATGCTGGGCAGGCATAGTTTCACTATAGTGGGCATTATTAGACGCCGTCAAAATAAATTCACCTCCAGCTGCCGCCTGACGCCGAAAATTTTGTGAAAAAGCAGATTCATAGCAAATCCCAACAATTGCCTTACCAAAAGGGGTTTTAAAAATCTGGTTGGGATCACCTGCTAACAAGTGAGCATCTAGAGGAGAAAGTCGGTTAATCAGACGCCCTAGAAATTTTTCAAAAGGAATATATTCCCCTAAAGGTACTAACTTAAATTTGTCATATTGACTGACAGTTTCACCCGTGCCCGTGACGGTAAACAAACTATTAGTAAAGCTACTGCCTTGTTTGCCAAATGCTCCCACCCAAACTAGGACACCTTGATCTAAGATTGCATTATAAAAGGAACTGCGATTACTAACTTGCTCATCCCAAACAAAGGGCAAAGCTGTTTCCGGTGTCATAACTGCCTCGACACCTTCAGCAGCAAGAGTTTTATAACCATTGGTGTAACCTTCAATTGCACGACGCCAGCCAGCAGAATAAAGTTTAATTTCATTAGGAATATTGCCCTGGATAATACCTACTTTCAGTGCAGTTTCAGTTGTCTCCATTAAAGGACGACTATAAAGTCCAAAACCGATTAAATGCAAGATAATAAATAATCCAGCTGCCATACTCAGATAGACAAACGACTGCGAAAATATCCAGCTGTGAATTTGTAAAGATACTCTTACTAAGAGTGTCCCTCCTGCTCTTATATTGCTCTTTTCTCTACTTTGCTGATAGCTAACCAAAGCTTCAGCAATCAAGCCATTAACTGCAACAATTACTGCCGTTATCGTAAAAGGCCCAGACAGTTGACCAAGATGTAAAATCACTAAGTTATGGGGACTCTGAGTATAGGATAGGGAAGTCCACCACAGTGAACCATTACTCCAAACAGATTCTAATCCGCACCAGAGAGCGACACCGATAAGAACGCGCAATAAAGAAACATAAAATAATCTATTTTTCTCTATTTTTTTTACCTTATTTTTTGTTAATATTCTCTGCTGTATAAATACTATTAGCGCTGACCAAAAAGCAACTAAAACTGCTCCCCAAAGAGTGATAAAAATCCAGCAGAAAAGTGCGATGATAATACTAGCTAGCCATGGTACTCCCATCCAATCCATCGGGTGAATGCCAGTAATCCAAAACAGCGCTAAGCTGTGGTAGCCAATGCCCCAGATTAGACCATACCAAGCACTTTGGTAAATACTTTTACCACTAGCAATTAAGAACCACAGGGGAACTAAGGCAATCCAGGCTAGGGGCCAAGCTTCTGTAGGTGACGGTGTTAGTCCCATCAGGATACCGCCGCTTAAGGCTAAAATAGGTATTTGCCAATGTTGTTTGGGAGTGTTCATACTATAACCAGCGAGGTAAAAGCTTGTAGATTGATATCAATATAAGATAAGCACAGACAATATTTTTCAGGGGCTTATTTTCTAACTCAATAATGCATAATCAGGATTTACCGCAGTGATAAATAATCAACTAATATCTATTAGTTTATTTTCAGGAGCTTTTGGTCTAGACCTTGGCATGGAGGAGGCTGGATTTAAAACAGTAAGTGTAGTTGAAATTGATCCTGATGCTACAAAAACCATTGCTCTCAATCGCCCCCATCTTCATGAAAGTGCTTTACCCAGAGATATACGCCAAGTTACTACAGAGGATATCTTGGCAGAAGGAGGGCGTGCATTGGGTTTATCGAGATCCATACATCCGGGTGAAGTGGATTTGGTAACTGGTGGCCCTCCTTGCCAACCCTTTAGCACGGCTGGAAAGCGTCAGTCTGTGATGGATCCTCGTGGTAGTCTGTTTATGGATTTCATCCGAATTGTCAACGAAATTCAACCCCGTTTTTTCCTGATGGAGAATGTTAGAGGATTGCTTTCGGCTCCAATTCGGCATAGACCTCATCGTGAGCGCGGTCCTGATTACCCACCTCTAGAGCCTGATGAGATTAGAGGGGCAGCCCTGCAAGTGGTTATGGCACAAATGGAAGCAATTGGCTATAAAGTTGCTCCTGCAACACTTATAGAGGCAGCAGACTACGGTGTTCCTCAAAACAGACAAAGAGTAATATTTATTGCCTCAAGAGACTCTTTGTACCCCACGCTACCCAAATCTACTCATAGTAAACAAGGTGGCATAGGACTTTCTAAGTGGCGTACCCTTAAAGATGCGCTCTCAGGTTTAACTGACTCCCAAACAGAATACGTTCCCTACTCAGAAAAACGACTTCAATATCTTCGTCTCCTGCAAGCAGGACAAAACTGGAGAAATTTACCTGATGAATTGAAAGCAGAAGCTATGGGAGGTGCTTATCAGTCTGGAGGAGGTAAAGTTGGTTTTTACAGAAGATTGTCTTGGGATAAACCTTCTCCTACAGTCACGACTAGCCCACATCAAAAGGCAACAGACATGTGTCATCCTGAGCTACTTCGTCCTTTAAGTGTTAGAGAATGTTCCAGGATTCAAACTTTTCCAGATGACTGGGATTTTCATGGCTCTGTAACCTCGAAGTATCGACAAATTGGTAATGCTGTTCCAGTTACTCTGGCTCGTGCTATTGGTAAACAAATATCTAGATTAATTCATGGAGAGCAACCTCAAGCACGGGAAGAATTTTACCAACTTTCGTTCCTTAAATCTCAACCTATAGCTACTTGCTTTAAGTCTTCTCAAGGAAAGTGAAAAATGCCTGAGCAGTTTCATAAGATGTTGACCTATGCCTTGGAAAAAGAAATCGGTTTGACTCAAAGTAAAGCACGTTCAGTAGCCTATTTTTTTGTTGATATCGAAGATTTCTTAAGTGTCGAAGGGGATAAAATCAAAAGCATCAAGAGCATTCCTGGCAAAAAAGCGATTAAGTTAACGGAGGATGAAATTACCAGGATATTAGATTATAAGTCATCGGGATATTTATCAACACAACTCACAGTAACTGAAAACTATTTAGCTGTTATCTGCCGAGTATTTACTAAAAGGCAGTTAGATATGATTGGAAGACTTACTATAAAAGACCTTAATCCTAAGAGAAATGCTTAGTGATATTAGACAATGGCAAATGCTTACCCTAGTTGATCAAAAGCATATATATACAACGAGCTAGAGGCATGAGGTTATGATGATGCCTCTACTAACACCCAAAACTCTTAGTCTACAAATCTTCCTCCATTTCTTCCTCCGTCTCCTCCTCTTCCTCACCTGTCAGAGGTACCAAAGCTACAGCTGCGATCGCATCATCCTCATCAAGACGCTGCACTCTCACTCCTGTTGCCATCCGGGATTGGGGCGAAATAGCACCAATTAACTGACGAATGATAATCCCCCTACTGGTAACCATCATCAACTCATCCCCTTCATTAACAACCCGCAGCGCTGCTAATTGGTCTTTAGCTTTACGGAATTTCGTAGCTCGTACTCCCATCCCGGCGCGATTTTGCAGCCGAAACTGTGACACTGGCACCCGCTTGCCATAGCCGCCCATCGTTACCACCAGCACCCAAGGCCCTTGACCTGCACTTTCTAGTAAATCTTGCTCTTGGTCAGCGGTTTCGCTAAGATTATTGGTATCCTCGCCCTCTTGGTGTTCTTGTACAGAAACCTGCTCTGGTGTTTGTGTATCCTCCACAGCTTCCAAACTAGCCATAACTTGACCAGGCAAAATATCCATGCTGATCAATTCATCTTGGGAGCGCAGTTTCATTGCCCTAACCCCCCGCGTGGCACGACCTAAGGGACGCAATTGCTCGTGGTCAGTTTTGAAGTGAATTGCCATCCCCTGACTTGAACCAATAATAATGCTGTCTTCTTCTCTTGCTCGACTTACCCAACGCAATAGGTCCCCTTCTCCTAAGGAAATTGCAATTAAGCCATTCGCCCGAATGTTACTGAAGGCAGCAAGGGTAGTTTTTTTAATGTAACCCTTACAGGTCAACATCACCAGGTATTCATTCTCGCTAAACTCAGATACTGGTACAATTGAAGTGATCTTTTCCTCGTGATTAATCGGCAGCATCTGTACAATCGGCACACCTCTAGCAGTACGAGAAGCTGTGGGAATTTGGTATGCTGACATGCAGTAAACCACACCGCGATCGCTAAAGAATAAAATACTGTCGTGGTCGCAGCAAGTAAAGAAATGCTCAACCCCGTCGTCTTCTTTCATGCGGGTGGCAGCTTTACCACGAGTTGCTCTAGCTTGAGCTGCAAAGGTGTTGACTGGCATCCGTTTGATATAACCTTGCTCAGTCAGCAAAATCACGGCTTTTTCATTAGCAATCAGATCAATATCATCTAACTCACCTTCTGCCAGTTGAATCTCGGTGCGCCTTGGTGTGGCGTGGGTGGTTTTAATCTGCTTAGCTTCAGTTTCAATTATTTCTAGGATTCGACTTCTACGGGCAAGGATATCAAGCAAATCAGCAATTTTGGCTTGTAAATCCTCATGTTCTGCTTGAATCTTCTCTGCTTCTAGAGCCGTTAAGCGTCGCAATTGCATTTGCAAAATTGCATCTGCCTGTTTTTCTGAAAGACCAAATTGCTCAATTAGCTCTCTTCTAGCTGTGGTAGTATCAGCAGCAGCCCGAATCAGGGCAATGACTGCATCCAAGTTACCGAGGGCAATTAAGAGTCCTTGGAGAATATGGTCACGCTCCTGGGCCTTGCGCAGTTCGTATTGAGTCCGCCTCGTAATTGTCTCGACGCGGAACTCCAAGAAGACATTTAAAAATTGCTTGAGGGTCAGTAGCTGAGGTTCATTGTTAACTAGAGCCAGCATATTCGCCCCAAAATTTGTTTGTAGGGGCGTCTGCTTATAAAGATTATTGAGGACAACCCTTGGATAGGCATCCCGTTTGAGTTCAATGACCACTCGCATCCCGTTGCGATCGCTTTCATCTCTGATGTCGCTGATGCCGTCTATACGCTTATCATTGACCAGCTCAGCAATTTTTTCAATCAATGCTGCCTTATTAGTTTGATAAGGTAGTTCAGTGATAATAATCGCTTCTTTGTCAGCACGCCCCCGTTGTTCAATACTTTCAATTTGCGCTACACCCCTCATGGTGATTGAGCCACGCCCAGTAGTGTAAGCTTCTTTAATTCCTGATTTCCCCAGAATCTGTCCCCCAGTCGGAAAGTCAGGGCCAGGTATATAGCGCATTAACTCAGTATCAGTAATTTCAGGATTACTAATGAGCGCCATCAAGCCATCAATCAACTCTCCCAAGTTGTGTGGTGGGACATTGGTTGCCATGCCCACGGCAATACCAGATGAGCCATTGAGTAATAACTGGGGAACCCTTGCGGGAAGGACAGTTGGTTCTTGCTGGGAACCATCAAAATTATCGATGAAATCGACAGTTTCTGACTCAATATCCCTGAGTAGGGCATTGGAGGTAAAAGACTGTAGGCGGCATTCTGTGTAGCGCATTGCCGCTGGCGGATCGTTATCCACCGAGCCAAAGTTGCCGTGACCATTAATTAGAGGTACTCGCATAGAGAAGTCCTGAGCCATACGCACCAAGGCGTCATAGACAGCAGTATCTCCATGGGGGTGATATTTCCCCAGTACTTCTCCTACCACACGGGCGCACTTCCGGAATGGTCTCTCTGGCGTTAGACCCAACTCATGCATTGCATAGAGAATCCTCCGATGTACTGGTTTGAGACCATCCCTGGCATCTGGTAAGGCTCGACCGACAATTACGCTCATCGCGTATTCCAGGTAAGAGCGGGACATCTCGTTCCGCAGATTTGTCGGTACAATCCGCTCTTGGGAGGTACTCATAGAACGAAAAACTCCATCAAAAGTAATATTTTGGCATCTAAAAGCCGAAAAAAAGGGATAAAACGCCCTTTATCGCCCCTAGATTTGCCAAATATTACTGCTTTCCCTCATAATTCTAACACAAAACTAATTTTCTCAGCTTCTAGACCCTTATCTACTCAAGGGCAAGAGGCACCTTGCTATTAACAGAAGGTGTTGGATTGGTAGGGTATCTTGTTGTAATTTACCTAATAGTGCAACGCGTAAAAATTTTTCCTATGTTCCTAAAAGTACTCCAGTTTTTGATACCAATACTCTCTGAGCTTTGAGATAAATATCAGCCACTTAATAGTAGAATCAAGCTCCTTGCCAGTTATTACCAGTTAGCAGTTGATTTCTAATTTTTGACTATTGAACTATGGCAACTCCTTGATGGGCAATGAACCGGGGCGCACCAGCAGAATTTCACTCCTATCTTGGCGTATAACTTCAACTTCTAAGTAAGCGCCTACTTCCGATGCTTCTACACGTTCCTGCACTTGTGTAGCATTCTCTACTGGTTTTCCACCAACTTTTTGAATGATATCTCCTGCTTGTAAACCAGCCTTCTGAGCCGGAGAGTTTCTGATGACATCAATGATAATCACGCCACGACTTTGCCTAACTTTGAAATCAACATTATGGTCTTGATTGATTTCTTTTCTGAGTTCTGGTGTCAGTGTCATCATTCTAATACCCAAATATGGATGTTCTACCTGACCAATAGTGAACAACTGATTGGCAATTCTTTCTGCGGTTTCCACTGGGATAGCAAAACCTAATCCCTGGGCATTAGCACGAATAGCAGTGTTAATCCCAATTACCTCACCATTAGCATTCAATAGGGGACCACCAGAATTGCCTGGGTTGATGGCGGCATCAGTTTGAATAAAACGCACTCTTTTTTCAGAAACACCGACTTGAGAACTAGAGCGGTCTAAAGCACTGATAATGCCTACAGTCACAGTATTATCCAAACCTAGAGGATTACCGATTGCAATTGCCCACTCTCCTGGAATCAGACTTTCAGCTTTTCCCAAACGTACAGTGGGTAAGTCATTGGCATCAATTTTGATCGCGGCAATGTCTGTGAAGGGGTCTCTACCAACTACTCTACCTTCAAAGGTTCGACCATCTTTGAGCCTAACTTTGACTAAGTCGCTACCTTCCACCACGTGAGCATTGGTAATTACGCGCCCATCTGAACTCAGAATAAACCCTGAACCAGTACCTTGCTCTACCCGTCGTTTTGGCAAGGGCATTTCTTCACCAAAGAAGCGTCGAAAGAAGGGATGAGAGAAGGCTTCAGGGGCATTCTTTGATACCTGACGGGTGGTATCAATTCTGACAACAGCTGGTCCTACTTGCTCTACTGCCTCGGCGATGAAGTTGAGATTTTCTTCTGGGGAACTATTTGAAGACCTAGGATATAGAGGTTTCAATACAGCTGGGATTACCTCAGGGGAGCTAAGCACCTGTTGCTCTGGCATAAGATAGCGACTACCTAACATTCCTGCTCCACCACCCAAGCCTAGCAGAGTTAGATACAAGGTTAGCCTCTTGAGAGATAAGCTCATAGTTTCTAGAAATCAACAATAGTTTGTGCGGGTTATTACTTCCAATCTACTGAAAAACTTTGGGGATTAACCAGAATTATTAATTAGTCTCCACAAGCCTCAAGCAATAGCCAATCCTTGCTAGTGCGGACTCTGTCTAATAGGAATCGCAATGTCAAATTTAGTCCCTTGCCTTAGAGCAGAGGTAAATTCTATACGACCATTGTGTTTTTCTACCACAACCTGGTAGCTAATCGATAAACCCAACCCAGTGCCTTTACCCACGGATTTAGTAGTAAAAAATGGATCAAACAGATGCCGACGCACTGCTTCAGTCATACCAGAACCGTTATCTGTAATTGTGATTATAGCGTGAGGTATGAGCGATGATGGTTTAGCGTTATTTTTATCATTGCTAAGTTCCTTGAGTTCGGTAGTGATCGTAATTGTCGGTGGAGCAGCACTTACTTGGGAGTTGGGGAGGCGGTACTCTTCTAAGGCATCAATAGCATTAGAAAGAAGATTCATAAATACTTGATTAAGTTGCCCTGAGTAACACTCCACCTTAGGTAGATGACTATACTCCTTGATCAATTTGATCTCAGAACGTCCGGGAGTACCTTTGAGCCGATTTTGTAAAATTAGCAGTGTGTTATCTATTCCCTCGTGAAGATTGACTGATTTCATCTCTGCTTCGTCTAAGCGCGAGAAATTCCGTAACGACAGCACCAAGTCGCGGATGCGCTCAGCTCCCAGCCTCATAGATTTGAGCAATTTAGGGAGGTCATTTTTCACAAAATCCAGGTCAATTGTCTGGGCTTTTGCTAAGATTTTTGGTACTTGCTGGGGATATTGCTGCTCGTAAAGTTTCAGCAATTCCATGATGTCTTGGATGTATTGATTGGCGTAGGCAATATTGCCATAAACAAAATTAATCGGGTTGTTAATTTCGTGAGCTACACCAGCAACCAATTTCCCCAGAGAGGACATTTTTTCTTTCTGAATTAGTTGAGTTTGGTAGGAGTGAAGTGTCTGTAGAGCAAGTTCCAGTTTGGTGGCTTGTGTTCTTGATTTGGCTTCACTTTCCCGCAATGCTGCTTCTACCTGCTGACGTTTTTGAATATCTTGCTTGAGTTGCTCATTAGCCTTAGTTAAATCAGCGGTTCTTTGTTCAACTTGTTCTTTTAATTGAGTATGTGCCTGCAACAGTGCTGTTTCTGCTCGCCGACGCTCAATAATCTCGTGACGCAATTGCTCGTTTGTTGTCTCCAACTGAGAAGTCCGCTCTGCCAGCAACTGTTGCAAGATTTCAATTACACCGTACATTTGGGAAGGATTGAGAACTTTCAGGAGACTCGTTTGAGAAACAAGACCAACCAATTCTCCTCTAGTGCCAGTGACAATCAGTCGTCGAACATGATACTGTTGCATTTTTTCATGGGCATTCCACAAAGAATCTGTAGGCTCTAGACAAAATAATGGGGTACTCATCACATCCTTTGCTAGCATTCGCGATAAGTCCAGTTCCATCGCCTGAAACTGTAAAATGTCTCGCTCTGTGACAATGCCAACGGGAATTAGGTCTTGGATATTAACTGCCGATGGGGAAGAGCTAAAGGCAATAGAACCTGAATGCTCGTCGTCTACATTATCATTAGCTCTCTCCCTTAGTTTCAGGCAACTCTCAGCTTCTATAGTCTGAGTTTCTATGCCCCATTCCTCAGTTTCTAGTCCTTGTTGTTGAGTAATCACAACGCAACTGACTTGATGCTGACTCATGAGCTTGGCTATTTGTAGTGCCGAAGCCCTTGCTACAGTGCAAACCACCTCAGTAGTCATAATTTCTTGTACCTGCCGCAGTCGCGTCAAGAGATTGACTGGTTGCAGAGCACGTCGGATACTCTCATGGGTGACAATCCCTAAAGGTTGTCCTTGCTGGTTGACAATTGGCAGATGACGAATCTGGTGTTGGCGAAATAATTCTAGGGCTGTAAAAATATCATTAGCCTGGGATTTGGTAAGAGTAATTGGCGGTTGCCCCATGCAATCGCCAATTGTGAAGCTTGCTAAGGGAAGACCAGCAGCAGTTAGCTTGACAATATCTCGCTCTGTAAATATGCCCGCCAGTTGTAATTTGTCGATTACTAAGACGCAACCGGCAGCAGTATCAGCGACTGCGCCAAGTGTCTCCCATTCCTGAGAGCAACAAACAGTCCTCTGTGCGCTTAAATCTGCTTCTTTGCTGCCTGGGTTTAAATTTTTATTGGGCAGCAGGCAACTGCGAAATTGACTCATTAACACCAAGACATCCTTGAGTGGAGTAGTTGGTGCTACTGCCAGAAAATTAGGGTCAATTGCAGCCTCTAAAGCTAGGGACTCAAAAAGCAGCCCATTTGTCTGCATGAGCAGTTTCTCTAGTGTTAGCGTTGGCGCACCCTGTTGCGTTAGCGCAAAGAACTAATACCCAACTCAAGGCTGCTTTGCTTGCTAGCTTTTAAAATAGCTGCATTGCTGAGGTCAAAGCCTCAAGGGTACAGAGTTTCTTTTAGGTAGGGGGGTTAACAGTCTTTGCGACTATTACTACTATGAATAGTAGCTTTATACAGCTTATTTTAGGCTGCCGCGCAGTTTTTTAACATTTAGCAATTAATTATTACATAATTTTTTTACAACAGACGAAGGTTTCCCAAAATTTTGGGTCTAAAGCCTCGCCCTTTTAGGGTGACTTTGAGGTACAATCATCTCAGAGGTAAAGGTAATTCAACCTCTTAAAACACCTAGTACTCTCAGCGAGTAACGCACCTTGAAAATTAAAGATATCAGGTTCTGTGCACTAAAGCTTGTACAGATAAAATCTTTAAGCATCAAGTACACCAGAAACGTGCATTTTTAGTTCTCAAGGTAGGGTAGGGCATACCCAAACCAATTGCAGCCAAGAGTTAAACCCTTAGGGAGAGAACCATCTCTTTGCTAGATAAGGCAAGGAGTTTAGTTAAGTGGGCTCATGGAACTAAGAATCCCCGTGCTTTTACGCCGGGGAGTGTCAAATCTTTTGTGTTTCCATCGTGGGATATCTACTAATAAAAGGTCTTGAGCCTGGATTGTAACTACTGTGCATTATTAGCTGATTGTCAATTTTATAGCAAATCGTCAATACTTTTTCCCCAGACCTCTATAGAGTAGTTAACATCATATTGCTACAATAAAAGTCTAGTCTATTTTCCCAAAGTCCCTTGACCAAAAAATTGCGGTGGCTCTTGGATTGTGTACACTTGAGTTTCAGAAGCAATTGCTCGGCGAACATAGGCAGGAGTTTGCAAGAGTCCCAACAGATAGATACCGTCTAAGAGCTTTAATCCACCTATAGTTTCTTCTTGCAGCAACTTGTCGATAGCCACCGGATCTGGTTGGGAAGTGATTGTCTGTGCCGAACAAAGAGCGAACCCCCATGGTTCACCAAAGGTGGGAGTGTAGGAGGCGTAGGGATGCACATGGGGAAAAACCGAACTCAAGGTGTGAACTACACGCGAGTAGATTGTCAGTCCCACAGGTGCTACAGGCCCTGCTTGCAACACAAAATATCCCTCTGGTGCCAAACAGCGTTGAACTTTCTCGAAAAACTCTTGTGTGAATAGTTGAAACGATGGTCCTTCTTCAATTGGATCAGAAAGATCTGAGATTACTATATCCCATTTTTGGTCAGTGTTATCTAATACTTCTAAAGCATCACCAATAACTAACTGCATCCGAGGGTCATCAAAAGAATTTTGATGTATCTCCGGCAGGTGTTGGCGGCAGGCTTCTACTACTTCAGCGTCAATATCCACCATCATTACCTGTTCAACCGTCTTCCAGCGCAGGATTTCCCGAACTGCGGCACCATCACCACCACCTAAAACTAGAACCCGGCGAGGGGAGCCATGGCAAATTAGGGCTGGATGTATTAGAGCTTCATGGTAGATAAATTCATCGCCAGTGCAACATTGCCACTTGCCATCCAAAACTAGTGCCTTTCCATAAGCACCAGTTTCCACAATGTGCATTTCCTGGTAGGCAGTTTTTTTATAAGTTAGAATATTAGTTATGCCGTGAACATAAATATCCCAAGGCGTAATATATTCGCAGATCCAAGAATCCGAACCTACTTTGATTCCAGGCATAGAACACCCTCCTTAGTGATTAAACAGCGCCAACATCTTGTCGAAGATTTCTTCCCCAGCACGGGTTTGCAGAATCTTTCGGGCTAATTCAACGAATTCCAAGTCTATTCGTTGGTCGCTTTCAATAAATTTGCTAGCGGGATAGAAGGTGATATCGTCTGGTCGCAATTCATTGGTCATCCCAGTTTGCCAGCTGCAAATTTGCTGACTCCACGAAATCGATTTGCCGCGCAAAGTAAACTGAAACCATTGGATTCTACCATGAAGCAGTTCGACAAACACATCGAAATAGGGTTCACCACCCTGATACCAGACTCTCGTAATACCCTCTTCCAAAGTTTGGTTCAATAGCCTCTGATCAATTTGTCGTAAGGAGGCTCCTAGTGCTGCAATTTCATTTTGAGCAATCAGCTTCACAGTTTTGTGCTCATCTGCCTGATTCTTCTAATCATAGCTGAAAAACAAGTTCTAAAAGTTACACTAACGCCAGCGAGTTATGCTTCTGTTTTTAGTTTGACGACTACCAAGTAGGGTAAGTGCGATCGCAACTAAGCCTAGCACTATTCCTGGTTCAGGTGTACTAACAAATACTTTTAAAGGATTATTGGGTCGATTTAATCGCTCTTTGCCGTTTTCAACCGAGCGTTTAAAACGGTTAGCATCAGCTTCGGCCTGTTTGAGTGCAGCCCTCTGCTAGATTATTAACTAGCACGATCATTGATGAGTAAGGCGTGACAATCTTGTGGGTTTTAGCGATCGCATGTATAGCATCAATTTGAGCCAGTTGTTTTGTGTCCATTTTCTTGCTCAGCCCCAGTACAAGCTGTCGCGCTGCCAGTGGTTCAAAACCAATGCCATCAGACAAATTAGACTCGGTAGCTGGCGTTTCTAAACTTTCTATGGACCAGACATATTCATCTGCTACACTCACCACAGATGAGCTCAATGCTGCCTTCTGCGCCATTCGCTCGAATAGTTCTGGTAATTGTGTCGTCACCCCGCCACCACTATCTTGAATTGCCTTTAAAGTGGCATCATCATAGGCTGGTGATAGCGAACTCAGATGCACTATCCACAAATGAAAAAGATTGGTACTACATAGAAGATACTTAGGACAACATAGCCAATCCAAGACCCAATGTTCTCCAACCAATAGAATTTTAAGAACTCCTGCAATAAAAAAGCAGCAAATGGCACAGCATAAAACAGGAGTAAAAGTCCTATATAGATACCTGTTAACAGCATTAAACTGTGGGCAATCAGTTGTAATCCAGCTAGTATTTGGTTGCCTCTGTTGTATCCTCGTAGCAGTTCAATTAGAAATGCTATCGTACAGACGATTACTTTTCCTGGCATCAAAGTGCTAGCTGGGGTTAGTTCCCGCAGTACGAATAAGCGCAGTAGACATAACAGAAATAGAGGGACTTCTGTGCCATAAAACAGACGTATAAGCTTCGGGGGTTGATAGCGCAAATACCGCCAGCCAATTATGGTGCAGATAGTTGGTATCCCAATCAACGCAATCAAGGTATAGCGCTACGCGCAAGGCTCCAAGGCAGAAGGCTCCAAGGCTCCAAGGCAGAATTTGACAAATTTCTAGCGATTTAGCTTGTCCTAACCTTAATACGTACTGCTAAGTAGGTGGGTCTAATTAAACGTGAAAAACAAGATCATTTTATCCCTCTATATTTAGAGATGTTTGGTTGAGTTTAAATTGCTGGAGGCAATAACCTACTTGTCCACTTCTATTTTTCAAGCTCT
>JAAHHJ010000066.1 GCA_010692425.1 Symploca sp. SIO3C6
AAAATTTTCCCAGTGATAGTTGAGGAGCTGAAGGTGGACTAAGTATTTTTACTTAACAACTGCCTCGATTTAGCACTCGCTTTGAGCACCCTCAGTCCATGTGACAGTTGAGGGTGCGGAATGTGGGTTTTTAGGTGTAGGCGTGAGTACTCAACCCAATCAGTTGATAGAGACTTTGAGTTGTAGTCAACATCATCTGCGAATAACAGTTGTGGATGAAAACTGTCGAGGTGATAGCGAAAGGTACAGGCTGAGGTATCATCGTTCCAGGCAGTTTGCACCTGGAGAATTAGATTTGGTTGGGGAACAGGACGCGATCTGGCAGCAATAAGTGGGTGTAGTTTAGTTTCATCAAGTGGGGTAACTTGAACTTCGGTTTCTATGCTTCTGTTGAAAGTTTTTCCGCAGTAAAGTTCTGCTTTGATTTTTGTTGAGCCTGGTCGGAGTGCTGTTAGGCTAAAGTTAGCAGTTTGTGTTAGATGTTGAGTAGATACCTCGCCGTCAGCGTCTGTGTTGAGGGGTAAACTTGTAGCGTTGTCGCTGTTAAACCGAAAACCTGGAGCATTTAAGAGGATATTCAGTTCACCTCCAATGGCTTCACTATGGGGAATTTGTAATATATGATCCTCCTCTTTATTGACTTCAATCTGTTTTAGATGAATTGATACTTTTATCTCTCTACCAATCGAAGTTGTTTGTGGTGATATAGCTAAGGAAATACCATAAGTTACACTAGCTTTCAGAAGTAGTGACTGGTAAGCACTAATATAGGCTTGATATGCACTTTCCTGTACAAAAGCAAAGATAACCTTTTCTAGTTGACTACCACGTTCTAGATGACTCGCTACAATTCTTAAGATTTCTGGAGCTAAGCTAACTGGATTCAACCTCGAAACACCAGTACCGATAGAAGGAAATGCTATTGTTCTGACATCATTTATGCTTTCAGCCTGAGTTAAGGCAGCAGTAACACTCTGAAAGACAGTCGTAGCTGTAGCCCTAAAATTTTTACGCGTTGGAGTGTAGAACAAGTAGCAAGCTGGTAGAGGACTAGCATAGGTTACAAGGACTTCACCTAGTGATGGTCTAGGTTGTTTCCGCAATTTTTTGTACAACTCAGACCCCAATCTTTCCAGAATCTGTCTACCAATATGCCCATCAAAACTTAGACTTGGACTTGTGGGTATTACAATGGCATCTACTTTTAAATCCAGAAGATTTTCCCTGACGAACTCGATACGTGAAAGTGCTTCATCTCGGCTGATAGGTTGTGGAGGTGCAAGTTTGGCTTGTGGTGCAATCTGCACTTCTATAGCTGAAACATCCTCATCCCTGAGTCGCAAAACCTGCTGAAAGCGTCTGAATTTGCGGCGTTCTCTATCTGATAGAGAATTTTGCTTTTGCCAAGCTTTTTTAAAAACCTCCTGATAGCGCTGGAGTTTCTGAAAGCGCAGACGGTAAGGTTCCATCACTTCAGTTTCGATCGCTTGCGCCTCCTGTGAGGATAATCCCAAACTAGTTTGCAACTCGTCCAAGTAGCAGCGGTTTACAAAATCTATCTCTCCTTCAATAAAGTCAATATCCTCTCTATCTTCACTAACTACCTCTTCCACAGCCTTGCGATATTCCAGCTTAGGGTCATCTTGAGGAGCTCGTGCCAGATATATTCTGTAACCTCCCTCCAGTGGATAAAACTGTGGAGTCATCGCCGGGGAAGCCTCTAGTATTTTCCCACTGGCATATTGGTGTAACTCGTCAGCAGAGATTCTGCCATCCCCATCTCGATCTGCCGCCCCAGTTTCAATGCCTTCAACTAGATATTGAGTGTAAATTGAGAGTCCTTGATCCTGTTGAAAAGAGGATTGAACCGATGTCGAAGAGGTAAGAATTGCCCTTCCTTTCCCTCCCAACTCAGCGAGTATGTCTATCTCACCTTCATCTTTAGCTGTCAGTCCTTTTGCCATCGCACCACTGTAGCAACAATCTAGAATCAGTACTTGGCGCTGGCAAAGACTACGGCTCATCTGGGTTTGTAAGTAATTAGCAGCAACAGCTGTCGGTGTCACCACTATTCCCTTTGAGTTTTTGCGGGTTTCTGAAGTAGTTAGGTATAGGTTACGGTGTTCGTCTTTAACTCCGTGACCAGAAAAGTAAAATAGCACTACGTCTTCTGAGTGCCGTTCAGCAAACAAATCATAAATAGCAATTTCCAATTCCTTCGTAAGCGGATTTGTTAAAATCTTCACTTCGTCAAATCCACCCATCTCTGGATGCTCTAAAACCTGCTGCATCGCCACCACATCCTGCGCTGCACTAGGTAATGCTTGTAGTCCTGGTTGATATTCACTAACACCAACTAGCAGAGCCACTTTTGGCATTAGTGCCTCCCCAATAGTCATCAGTCATCAGTCTAATCGTTTTTCCCCCGTTGCCTCATCCTCCACCACCAGCCCCCTCAAAAAGAACTTATAGAACACCTTAGTGGAAGCAGCAGCAAACAGATCCAGCAACAATTTTTCAAGGATACAGCCAATTTTCAAGGATACAGCCAACGGCAATTCAAGGTTTCACCCCAATTTAACAGAAGAGGATTAAGTTTCATCTCAGTACGTCAAAGAAACCACTATTCTTCAGCTTTTGGAATTGTTGAAAGAACTGTACTATCGCGCAACGACAACAACTCTTCATGGCTATAAGAACTACCATCTAGCTTCTTTAGCCATTGACCTAACTTCAACAGTTCACTATTCGTTGGCTTCCTTTCTCCAGTAACGATCACAGTTACATCCTCAAGCTGCATTTGAGTAGAAGAGGCTATCTGCACTATAACTTCATCGATACTCAACCCTTGAGTAATTCGTGTCGCTTCCAGCAAAACAAAGAATTGGGAGTCTCGGGGCGATCGCTTGTCATCAAAAACACGAAAGTTGCTCAAAAACTTACTATAAACCCGATCCTGAATCTGCCGCCAAACTCGCATCACCTCACTGAAAGGCAAGCTATCAAGATGATTCAAAAATGCTTCAGTT
Organism: Symploca sp. SIO3C6; assembly: GCA_010692425.1. Lineage (GTDB taxonomy): Bacteria > Cyanobacteriota > Cyanobacteriia > Cyanobacteriales > Coleofasciculaceae > SIO3C6. The sequence goes on from JAAHHJ010000066.1 coordinate 3,030, forward strand.
GGTGATGAAGCTTCATTGAGGTTGGGCAAATTAGTTAATGGCAGAAATTCTTTCCAGCTTATTTTGCCTGATAAATAATCATCTAACTGCTCCTGGGTACATTCCAAAGCTCTTGCTACTTTTGCACGGGTGGTTGGCTTAAGGTCGTCAACTTCTCCATTCAGCCATTTGCCAATAGACTGCTGCGAAACTCCCAATAGCTCTGCAGTTTCCGACTGACTCTTAGAGCCGCCGAGAACTTGAACTTCTTCTGCCAAAAGGCAAATACGGTCTTTAGTCAATTTTTGTGCCAATAGCAACAGCCCACCACCTCTAAGGAAAATTGTACATTTTCCGCTTATTCCCCTTGACAAAAAAAGAAATAGGTATATTTTTATAGTAAGTAGTGACTATTTACTAATTAGCGAACAGTCCCCTCTTAGACATAGCGTTCGCTATCCCTAGAGGAAAATGCTTCCACTTCCTGCCCAGACAAAAGAGACAACACCCCAACCTCTAGCTATTGACCTCTTCGCCGGGGTCGGTGGTTTGAGCCTGGGCATCGAAGCCGCCGGATTCCAAGTCGCCCTCGCCGTCGAAAAAGACCCCATCACCGCCGCCCAATACCAAAAGAACTTCCCCCACACCAAAGTCCTCTGCACCGACATCACCCAACTCCAAGCCCAAACAATCCAGGAAGCCATTGAGCAAAACCATCCAGAATGGGACGGCAAGCTAACTGCAGTAGTAGGCGGCCCCTGCTGCCAAGGCTTCAGCAGAATCGGCAAACGCGACCCCAACGATAAACGCAACCACCTCGTTTCCCACTTCATTCGCCTAGTTGGCGAACTGCGCCCTCAAATCTTCGTCATGGAAAACGTTTGCGGCTTGCGGGACAAGCGCCACGCCCCACTAATCGATCGCTGCTACCAACAACTCCAACAATTGGGCTACACCGTGCAAGAGTGGAAACTCAACGCCAAAGATTACGGCGTACCACAATCTCGCACTCGTCTTTTCTGGGTAGGCTCACAAGATGACGCGGGGAGGCGGGGACACGGGGACGCGGAGAGGGATGTGTCCCGAACCCTGTGTCCAGAGCGTAAACCCCAGGAGTCTCTGTTTTCCCCCACTAGATTATTTGATTCAGTGGCTCTATTTCAGAAAGGGTTACAATTTCCTTCTGAAATATCCCCGCGTCTTCCCATCTCCGCGTCACCGCGTCAGTCTCAACCAACCACTCATGAGTGCACCCCAATTACCCCCCCAACTCCCTTAGAAACCAAAGTGACCGTAAGGGAGGCGATTGGGTCAATTCAAAAAGGGGAAGCAAGTGAGTATGTGCATCAACTCCATCAAACCTTCCCCAATCCCAACTCCCAAACCCCAAATCAACTCACTGGCTGCACCCTAACTAACCATACCCCAGAAGTCATCGCTCGATTTGCCGCCACTCCCCCAGGAACAATCGAACCCATTAGCCGCCTCTATCGCCTCGACTGGGACGGAATCTGTCCCACCTTGAGAGCCGGAACCGGGAGCGATCGCGGCAATCACACAGCAGCCCGCCCCATCCATCCCAAGCAACCCAGAGTCATTACAGTCCGGGAAGCCGCCAGATTATCCAGCTTTCCAGATTGGTTTCAATTTTCAGCCAGCAAACTACACGGCTACAGACAGATAGGCAATGCCGTGCCACCTCTTTTAGCTCTAGCAGTCGGAGAGCGAATTTATCAAGAGGCAGGGGTGCGGGGGGCAGGGTGCAAGGGAGAGGGAAATACAAGGGTCCCCCTGCTCCCTTCCCCCTTCTCCCTTGCTTCTTCTGTTCAAGCCTTATCAAATTCAAATCAATCCACTATCGAGTCCAGTTCACCAGGAGGAGTCATCATGACTACTGCCGACACCACAACTAACCTATCCCCATCTAGCTCTAGCCAATTTGACTACGCCATTCACTTTAGCAGTCCTGAGCTAGCACACAAAGCCAAATGCACCAACTCCCACTTCATCGCTTTCGCCCGCCGAACCTTCAAAGAGCTAGTGAAGATTGGCAGCGAATTATGGGATGTTTACGAGACAAGCTGCCGAGTTCTAGGAGCTTCCAAGGGCAAAAAAGCCTTTGAGAGCTGGCTAGCTAGCGATGAATTTGGGGGCAGCAAATATCTAGCCCAAGTAGCAATGGCGCTCTCCCCCTGGTACAAAAACCTCTCCCTCGCCATGCAGAAATTAGTGGCATCCAAAGTAAATAAGTGGAGTCTGTCAGCCCTCAAGCTGCTACCAACTTTAGCCAGCGACTTGGTAGAAAAACTAGTCAAAGAAGGCAAACAAACCACCAAATCTATCAAATGCGCCCTCGATGCCAGCCAAGCCAAAAGCAAGCTGAAGTTGGGGCACAGAGCCACCGAAGCCGATTGGCAATTGGTGTCGGAGAAATTCAACATCACCGACGATAGCCTGGAAACCTTGAAACTAGAAGCTCTCCACTCAGCCACAACCAATCCAGAAACTGGGGAAGTGGTGGTAATGACCGACGACATCACCAGAGCCTTGCAAGCCTTTGGCTGCAACCTCAGCAAGGTTTTACCGAGACACGCTTCATCGCCAGAGAGCCATGAACGGAAGGAGCAGGGGAGCAGGGAGCAGGGAGCAGGGGGAATACCTTCTTCTCCCCTGCCGTGGAACGAAGTGGAACAAAGGTCACAATCGACAGAACGATTGTTTAGCAAAGAAGAAGTAGAAGCACAAATTACTGAAGCGATCGCTCGTTACCAGACCGAGAAAAAAGAAGAAGAAATAGCGCGACTGGTAGAGATTCGGGAAACTGCCCTCGCTCAAGTTCAAGCCGAAATCCAAGCCATTTACGCCAGCCGGGACAAACATCAAAAAGCCTATGAGCAACTGCAAGAACAATGTTCCAAATTGCAGCAGCAACTAGCACAAACCCAAGGGCTGGTTCAAGAAAATCAACGATTACAACAGAGAATAGAAGACCTAGAAAAGGCCCTAGCTTCTGCCAATGAAAACCGCTGGAGTAACACCTTCAACCAACAGGCAGCCAAAGTGGTAAATAAAGAATTAGCTGATTGCATAGAACCGCTACAGCAACAGTTAGAAGAAAAGACTGCACAAGTAGAAAAACTCGCTAAACAACTAGAAAAATATCAAAAACTAGCTCTACCTTTAACAGACGAACTGTTGTTTGTTGGTGCAAAGGTGAAAGTACTCACAAGTCCTGAAGGTTGGTCTGGTTATACCGGGGAAGTGGTAGACAGACAAAGTAAGGGCGACAGAGACTGGTGGGTATTGCTCGACTATATACATGATTCTGGCAGCTGTACCAAAAACCTTTTTAAAGCTGGACAATTGACTTTTGAACTAGAAGATTGTGCTTCTCAAACTGAACGATTAACTCAATTAGAGTACGAAAAAAGGACGCGGGGACAGGTCGACACGGGGACGCGGGGAATACTCAAACCAACTCTCCGCGTCAAGCTCAACCAACAACTTATGAAAGCACCCGAACTTACCCAGCTCAACAACAGTATTCTTCAGGAATTTGGTGAAGCTGCCGAAGTTTCCGGCATTTCCGGGTGGAGCTGCCGGGGGTATCGCAGCACCAGCGGGTCACTGTTCACCAGGTTTCCTGAAGCGCTCTGCGCCTTTGTTAAAGACCTAGCATCAAATCCAGAACTGCACCCCGTTTTTTGAGAAGCGCTGCACTCACTCAAGTTTCCCATTCAAGGAGGTTTTAAATGAAAACAGCAATTGCAAAAATCGCTATTTGGTTAGCAACAGAAATTTTGTTAAACCTAACAGGATTAGATACTTTGGGGGATTACTCAGAATTTTTATTAGAGAAGAACTTTTTAGTTTTTATTGCCTAGCAAACTAATAGGAGTAACTCGTCACCTTGAAGGAGTTTTTATGAAGACAACGTCTGTAGAAGTGTTAGAAGCACTTCGATTAGCGATTAGTGTCATTGGGGATGCGATCTCCTTAATTTCTGAAGACAAATCAATGCTTGTCGGTATCACTACAGAGCAACTGCAAAAAGCACAGGCTGGTCTGCGAACAGAAGTTGGTCAAGTTCAAAATTCATGGAGGAACAAAAATTCAGATGGCACCAGTACCAGTAACTATTAAAGTCAGAGAAGAAATCAGTCCAGAACAATTTTGCTTGGAGTGGTTCGGACTGCACAAACTACCTCACCCAGAGCGAATAAAAGAACAGAACTCCAGAGGTTATAGAAAGCGTTGTATCGAACTGCTTTGCGAGGTATTGGGTAAATCCTTTTCAACTGTCAACCACTGGGGTTCAGGAACCAGTTTCAGTAAGTTTCCTCCAGAATATCGCTCCCGGCTTGCTCAAGTACTTCTTTACAAACAAGTAAAAGAACTTTCGAGTTTTGGGAGGCCTTTTAGGGCGATTAACACACTGAATTGACCCTCCCTCAGTCTCTTTTTTAAGTAATAAGTAATAAATAATAAGTAATAAGTGACAAGTAGTATAAAATTTATTACTTATTACTTGCTGCCAAGACATCTACATTCCGAACAATTTACGAGACTAGTTTTGCGATCGTGCTTTCTCCCTTCCCTCGACAAAAAGCCCCCGATTAAGGGGGTTTTTTGATGCCTGGAAATCAGGGAAGTGCAGGAAATTCAGATAAAGTAATAGTTTCCACCCTTCCGCCTCGAGGAAGCTCGCATCTAGCTCAGGATGCCTAGGAAGCCGCTGCCTGTGAGTCAAATTATCGCTGCTCTGCAACGGGCAATCGTCCACAGTAAAATTTACTTTTAAAACCCTTATTTTGCTTTGGTTTCAGCTAACAAAGTGCAAGGATAACACTAAATTTATTGCTTCTAATAGAAAGACAGTTTTTAATAGAAAAACGTCGAAGCTTAGTGCATGATTTTTATTTTGCAATCATCGACTTTAGACGTGATTATGCACATTAATACGCCCAAAGTTTGAACAAAGGAGTTACAGGAGTGCCTTGCTCCGCGAGGAGCTACGCTAACAGGAGTTACAGAATCAAGAAACTATTCTTAGCTTCTAAGGGGAAAGCCCACAACTTCTGCGGCGCAGCCGCTAACCTCTGAATTCTTACTTCATGATGTTTAAAAGCCAATGCCAAGACTGCGGACAATCTGGGCTAAAACCTGGAATAGAGAATGCGAAAAAGTCTTCACCAAGCTAGCCGTCAGAAAGCTGCTGAACATAAAATCAAGAGACACAATTAACGACCACTGCCTCTACTTCGGCTACGAAGCCCCTTTTGGTGAAGAGCAGGTTGAGCAATTGTTCTTGATGAATTTATGGCTGCGCGCTGGCTATGGTGCCAAGCATGGGCGCTCAAATTTCTTGAGGCTTAAGCGCTTGGGAAAACTAGATTCAGAATTCCAAAAACTAGGAATTTCAGTCGAAGAAGAGTTGGAAAAATTAAGGGAAAGAATTGCCAATGGTGACCATATCAATTGCCGAACTAGTTGAAGAAATTGGAAAAGGATACCTAGACCAGATAATTCAACATCTGGAATTAACGCCCAAAGATGAGTACGAAGAGGGCGACAAAGACCTGGAGGTGATCCGCGCAGTCCGCAACCAAATGAAAGCAATGAGGTCGAAGTCGGTGGCGAATGCGATCGCTGCCATGGCAAAAGAAGGCGAACAGCCAGCAGCTCAGAGCAAGCCGAAAAAGGCATCTCGCCGCAAGAGAGAGTCTAAAGAAGTCAGCAGTGACCTCCAAGCTGGGTTTTTAAACTCTAGCACCCAGTTGAGCCAGCAGATTTTGAATACCGGGGTTGTCTCCGGGGCAAAGGACGCTGGATTGTTAAATCAGGGATGGCAAACCGGATTTGCCCACCGCGTCATCCAAGATAAGCAGAGAAATGCAAAGGTTATTGGCGAACAGGTTGGAAAATTAACTGATGTCGCTATTAATGCGACGACAGTTGATGTCGAGAGCCTGCTGGGAAAACTCGACGAAGAGCCAAAGCCCATTGCTCAAGCAGCCGAACCCCTGGAATTCCTGGAAGGAGCAGGTTTGGGGTTTACGGGAAAGTTTCTGGAGATGTGCGACGAACAGGAGGAAGCTCTAGAACTAGAGGAAGAAACGAATCTTCTCTTTTCCAATTAGGAATGCAGCTGGGTTACGCTGACGCCGCCGCGATTGAGCATCTGATCCAGGGTGCCTCCGAATGCATTGACCGCGAGCGCAGTAAAGCACAAGCAATCAAACGCGCTGCCGTTTGGAGCATATTCATCACCGCCATTAGCACCTCTAGCGGAACCGTCTTAGGAACACTAATTGCAGCGACTGTTGTCGGCATACTCGCTAGCACTGGCATCGGCTTACTAGCTGGCACTCTCACTTCTTTGTGTCTAATTAGTTTTACCACTCAGGAATAAATAATGTTTTACCAAGGATTTCAAGCTATAGCAGCAATGGGTTACGGTGCTGCTTTCAACAGCGCCGTGCAGTCAGCAATAGCGATCGCCACTACTTCTTCTGTGGTGGCTTGTGCCTTTCACCCAGTTACGATTGCTGGTGGCTGCGCCATTGGACTGGCGGCTTATCTGTTATTTGGAAACAAAAAACTGAGCATTTTACCAAACCGTCCCCGCCTACTTCGGAACAACAGCGCCCCAATTCCCGTAGCGCTCAATATCTACTATTTAATTAAATTGGAAAAATGAAAGCCGAACTCGATGAGCGCGAAACGGCTCAATTAAAACCATCAGCAGAAGCCGTCTCTGGCGATATCTCTGCATCTTTAACACCTCAAGATGGAATTCCCATTCCAAAAGTCACTAGCAGTTCACCTCGAAAAATCAACCACAATTTGGTAGCAATGGCATTTGGGGCAGCGCTGCTAGTTGTTATGGGAGGAACCGCTGCCGTAGTTACCCGGACAGGGAGTTCTGCCAAAAGTCCTCAACAAGGGGCAATAGAGGTAGCCCAGAAAAATATGTTTGCCGAGCGGAATCACTACATCGAGAAACTGACAAGGACTGACCTGAACCCCCAAGTGCTGTCCAATCCCGGTTGGCGGCAGCAGGCGATTGCCATGCTCAGCCAGGTGATTGCAGAAGATATCTCCAGAGGTCGCAGAACTCCTGGTGACCCGATGTACATGAAGACACAGCAGGCAGCTTACTTGGACTATCAAAAAAGTGTCAACAAGCTGGCGTACTTAGCTGAGCTGGGGCAAACCGCTACCTTGGTTTATGAGGAGCAGGGGCGCGAAGTGAGGATTCCCATTCCCAGTCCTGAACTGGCAACCTTTGCCTTAAATCGCCTAGAAGCCCTTGACATGGCTACGCACTTAAAAATGGTGCCTCGCTTTAACCTGCAAATAGTTAATACAGAACTCGCCAATGTTCAGCACAGCTACAAACTTAGATTAGCGGCGTGGCTCGAACAAATGCAGATGTACGATTCAGCAGAGCAGATCAGAGCAATCAGGCAGTGGGAGCAGCAGCAGATTGAGGCGGCTCAACCAACTACTCAAACAGTCCAGGAGTAGCAAAGAAAATGCCCAAAATCGTGCTCAAAGCCTTGGCGCTAATTTGGCTGGTGATCTTATCTTTTTGGGCTTTAAAATCTGCTCTGACCAAAGATGTTTACCGAGGAACAATTAGCAAATACTCAAGCCAGCCAGCTCTGAATCGGCGGGACAATCCTTCAAAATTAGCGCTGCTTCTGGCATCCGGAACTGCCTTTGCTGGTGCTGTTTGGTTAGTCTCTTCCATAGTTCAAGACTTTAACGAGTTGGAAGTTCAACAAGAGGCTCAGCTGCGAGAAAATTATGGTTTTCTCAAAGAGGTTTTACAGGATAATCCAACTGCACAAGAGTCAGTAAATCGGGAGTTGGTTAAGGGGAATCAAACCTCGGGAATTAGGAATAGCGAAATAGAAAGTAGAGAAACCTTGACAAACACCGCTACTCAATTCCCACTTCCCAATCCCTGGGAGGAAACGACTGACTCAGACCAAATTTCCGCCAGCGAACCAAGGAGCAAAATTTCTGAGGATATCCAACCTGCAATTAATCCTACAGCAACTCCCAAGGCACAACCTGATGTGCTTAGTGAAGAAGAATTCATTGAGAGCTTGGAAAGAGCATTAGGAATAGAAGGAATCTAAAAAATGGCAAGAAAAGGCGGTGGCTCAATGAGCGTCAGCAATCAGTTGGCAGCCCTGCAAGCACAACAACTTCAGCGGCAGCAAGCTATGCCTCACAGCGGCAGCGGCGGTGGTGAGGTAATTGACCTTTACCCAACAGCGATTCAAGCAACACCAGGTAACATAGTTGCCACACCACAACAGCAAATACTTCAGCAATCTCCACAACAGCAAATAATTCAACCGACCATGCCCAGAATCAACCCTACCTCAAACCTGCCGATTGTTTATGCCAACACTGAGGTCGAACCAACGGTTGGCTTACCTAAAATCTGGATGCCCCACACTTTTTACTGGAATGCTGGCAAGTTCTCTCCAGGCAATCCCTGGCGCTTGCTCCATTCCTTGGGAGCTTGCTTTAGCTCATGGGTTTATCAGCCCATGGGGAGCTTCAAGTCAGTGGGAGTAATCCTCGGCATTGGTATTGGCGGCTTCTTTACCATTGTAGGACTGTTCGCCTGGTCTACCGGCAAATCCGTGACTGTAGGGGCTCCAGAAAGGAATGTTTTCGATTCAGCTCCAGTAATTACAGAGTACTTACCCACGGTTGATGTCGATTAAGAGAGAGCAGGGGGCAGGGAGCAGGGAGTAGGGGAGATGGGAAAAGAACCAATTAAAAGCCATGAGGATTTGGAAGTTTACCAAATGGCATTTAAGGCAGCCATGAAAATCTTTGCACTATCAAAGAAGTTTCCCACCGAGGAGAAATATTCGTTGACTGACCAAATTCGTCGTTCATCCCGTTCTGTTTGTGCAAATATGGCAGAAGCTTGGAGAAAGCGGCGTTACGAAGCAGCTTTTATAGCTAAGCTGAATGATTGTGAAGCCGAGGCAGCAGAAACCCAAACATGGCTAAAATTCGCTGTGAAATGCGATTACCTTGATGTTGAAAGAGGTAGAGAAATTTATGGAACTTACAATCGAATTTTGGGCATTCTGGTCACTATAATTAACAACCCATCGCCTTGGCTTCTCAAACACTAATCTCCTCCTGCCTCCGGCCCCCTGCCCCCTGCCCTCTGCCCCTTTATTTTCGTGTGATTCACTCATGCACCCCTTCAACTCCATTGTTCCTAGTACTAGTAATAGCCAGCCCCTAGCCTATCAGCAGGGATCCAGCCTGAGGCCTCTAGATGATGGGTTGACAGGGGGCTTGGGGCAAGCCTTGGTTCAAGAGATTGTTTTAAGAGCCTGGGAGGCTGGTCAATCAACTGAAAGCATTCTTGCTGATTGCTCTAAGCACATGAACAGACAAGATGCCGCCTGGGCGAGGTTAATAGTTGAAGAACTTGAGGTTAATTATCGACCAACGCCAGTAGAAATTGGAGCCTACAAGTTGCGATTGCGAGATGTCTTCAGAAAGAATCCCACTTCGGCAGCGATGGAAAAAATCGCTGCTGAAACTAACAATATTTACCTCAAGAAAATAGCTCAGCAAGCTGTAGCCATCTTAAGACAAGCAGAAGCCAATGGCAGAAGCCCAGCCAATCAAACAGCAGCCAATGTTAAATTAGCGCATGTTCTGGAAATAATTTGCCGCTGCAAGGTATCAGTACTGCTGTTTGGCAACAGCGGCTCTGGTAAATCTAGCGTTGCTTGCCTAATTATTAGTTACATCAGTCGCAATCGGTCAATAACCAAAGGAAAAATTCCTCAAATCCTAGTTCTTGACCCCCACGTAAATGACTGGGGAAGAATGCCAGTTGTTCACAAGGGAGCTGACATCTTAAGGACTTTACACTTAGTTGTCAAAGAACTGGAGCGTCGGCAAGAAAATTGGGCAAATCAAGTAGAAAACTTGCCAGAGAGCAAGAGAAAGAAAGACTGGTTCTATCTGATTGTCGTCTGGGATGAGATCGGAGGCACCTTAGCTTATGCCAAAACTGAAGAAGGTAAGAAGCTAATTAAGGAAGAAGGTCTAATTCACCCTTCTGACGCCTTGCTCAGGCTGGGGAGCGAATTGAGAAAATTTGAGGGCATGTTTTTCGGTTTAAATCAGTCTGGTAACTGCGAGGCAATAGGCATAGACAGCTCTTACAGAAATAACTTTGTAGACGTACATCTGTGCGAGTCAGCGCTGATGCAGATTGAAAGTTGGGACCACAGCTGCTCAGAGTACCAATTCGTCTATTCCCGGCGCGATGGCTACCCCTGTGTCGTGAGGGGAAAACCTGCCCTCCATCCCTCCCATTCCCAGCATACAGTTTTTGCTGAAGGCAGTCCGCCAATTGAATTTGAACCAGCGCAACAAGAACCTCTGACCCTGAGACTGCCAGTTAAGCCACTTGTATTTCGTGGAGAGCTGCAAGATTCTTATGTTGGTCACCTTTTACCAGCTGCCAGTTCGACACCCTCTGGTTCAGCACCAGAAAAACAAAAAGAGGCAGAGTCTGATAATGACCAACTGTACAAATTATTCCTTTCTATTAAAGCAGGTCGCAGTCAAAACCCGCCACTGACCAAGACAAAAATCTGTGAAAGCTGGGGTGGTAGGACTCAATTAAATCACCAGCGCTACGATGAAGCCTTGGATGCTTATGCCGCCCAATGGGTAGCTGAGTTTGTTTCCGATGGGGAATTGCAAATACGCTGCGAGGATTTAATTGAGCTGATTTGGAGTGTTACACCTCACAGGCGTCATAAAGAAAAGTTCAGAAAGTGCAAGCAAATTCTTGAAGACATCCTTGCTTCTTTGGGTGTAATTCCACCTTGGCAAAATCCACCCAATATCATCAAAATGCCTTTAAGAAAAGGCAACGAAAAACCGGCAATAGACAACCGGCAACCGGCAAGATAAAAATATGGAATATAGGAGTAAATAATGTCTGATATAAAAGATTTTTTCAGTTGCAATCAAAGTAATTCGGTCTTTTTAAGTAATAAGCTTTAAAACATTTAACGCTTATTACTTATTGCAAAAAAATGGTTGTAATTTGCGACCTCATCAAGACTGTAAAGTGTAAACAGTACAAATTCATGAAGCTCACCGTTCGAGGACAAAGACCCTATGCTCCCAACTGGAATAAAATTTGTTTTCAGGCAAGGAAAGCAACGGGGAATTGGTGTGTAAATTGCCTAAACAGAGCTGAATTAGTTCATCATTTGTATTATCGATTTCTTTTTCCCTGGCCGTTTAACTTGCTTTTGAATTGGCTCTGGTTTTTGAGAGGAAAAATTTATGGATTGGAAGTTCCGGGATACTCCGTTGTCCCTCTTTGTTGGACTTGTCATCGACTCGTGCATCGACAATTGAACTGGTATAAACACCCCCTCGATCCGGATGGCGATCGCAACTACCCAGAAACTATCAGCTATCTTAGAAAAGCCTACTGGCGACGTGTCAAAGAAGTGAAATCAGGGACACTTCCGCCAATTCTTTAAAATTTCAGAAGGGGTGAACGAAATTTTGCGTGGGATTTGATTTCTCCGCGTCTCCGCGTCTGCTTAATTATTTCCCCACACCTTTTTTCGCTCACCCTTTCAGAAGGTATTCAGAATTGAGATGTCACGCCACTTCAATTCAAAATTTTGAATTCAGAGCGATAGCGGCGGCTGGCATCACCAAGCTTGAGCGCTATAAGGGGCGTACACTGCTGAGTACACTGCCTCTCAACAGCTAAGAAGACAGACAACCAGCAGACAACCTCCGACAGTGCTCTTGCCCTGCACCAGGGTAATCGGTGCAGCCCGGTTGCCTCCTTTGGCGGTGAAACGGAACCCTCGTAAATCGACTCACACCAATGGAGAAGCACCATGTCTGATAAGTCTCTGAATTTCGTCAAAAATACCTGTCAAGCTGCTTTTGTGATCGCATCAATCACTACCCTGCTGTTGAACTGGGATGAGATGTTGATCAAATTTTCCTGGAGCGCAGCCCTAGTCGCTTGCTGCTTGTGGTTGAAGGAGGATCTCATAACCCTCTCGAAGGAAGGGGCAACCCTTAATTCCAACGCAACAGAGGAGGTAAAAAGCGAAGTAAAAGCGGTTGGTCAACTCGGAGAAACTCAAGAGTCGCAGGTAGAAACAGCGGCAAAAGAATTGCCCCCTGTCACCGAGAAAAAAGAGACTGAACCAGTACAGGAAGCAGCCTTGCCAGAAATGGTAAAGCTCGACTGTGTTCAGGCAGAGTGCCCACCATCGGAAGCGTTGGATAAAGGAGAAATTCTCTTAGTTTTAAAAAGACTTCCTCGCCGCACTCAGAAGCGGCAGTTGTGCAAAAAACTAGGGGCGAAAGGCTACGGGAAACTCAATAGTACTGAAGCTTTTACGCAGCACATCCTCAATTTCAACGTCAGTCGAACACAGTTTGAGCAAGCAGTTAAAGCTGTGAGCGCATAACAACCAAATATCCGGAATAGCCGCCGGGATGACCAGGCTTTTATTCACAAATGACCAAAACTTCCCAGAGATTTTTATGAATTCAGCAATTATCAAAGTCGCTATAGTTATTGTTTTTGCCCGTTTTACAACCGCTTGTACTAGCACCGAAGCCAACCCAGGCAATCAAGGTCAAACAGTCAGTCCAGAAACTATAGAATTTACGCCCCAGCAAGCTAACCAGCCGCCTGTAGAGCCGTTTTTGAGCCAACAAACAACCAGGCAAAATCCTAACTCTCAAATCAAAAAAGACGCAGCCAATGCAGCCTCCCCTGAACAGATAGAAGCTCAACAACCAATACGAGCACTGTGGTAAGCAATGACTGTTTTTGAATTCCCCAAAGGGGTCAAAAGAGGTGATGATTTAGAGGCGAAATCATGAATTCAGAAGATATCTGGCTCGGTATCGACCCCGGACTAGCAACTGTTGGCTGGTCAATTTTAACGACAGATAGCGATGGGACGGTACGTCTGATTGACTATGGAATAATTGAAACAGATAAAACCTTACCAACTCCTGAGCGCTTGGCGGAATTGGAACAGGACTTGATAGTTTTAATAGAAGAGTTTGAACCCACTAAAGCGGCATTAGAAATGCCCTTTTTTAACCGACAAATAAAGGCAGCTGGGGGAGTTCTACAGGCAGTTGGGATTATCAACTTGGTTTGTTATCGTGAAGCTGAGATTATTCCTGTTTTGCTACATCAATCGAGTTGGAAAGCTCATCTGGGCGATGGCAGAGCTTCTAAAGCCGAAGTGGCTGAAATTTTGAGTACACTGTTTGAACTAGATGAGCTTCCTGTGGATGATTCAGTAGATGCGATTGGGATTGGTTATGCTGGTTTATGCGGGTTGACTAACAATATTAATTAACAACAATCATTTGAAAGCAGCTGTTCGATTCACTGGCTCAACCACTAGGCTTGATCAAACCAGCTTCTTGTTCAAATGAGCTCCCGATTTTTCGTTCTTACCCGCTGATATAACTCTTCCATCACTTCCAGAAAAGAATGATCCTTATGCCAGAAGGGAGGAAAATCACCCTGTTTTTTCACTAAAATTGCCGGAACACTGGTCTGAGATGCCACCTCAATAGTTTGAGGCAATCGCTTTTGCCCTAGCCAAAATTCCTTGAGACTTGTTTGCCCTTCTAAAGGCACAGTTTCTAATTCGGTATAGTAGGTAGGCGTTGATTCTGGCTCCAGTTGCTCAGCAGTTAGTTGTGCCGATAAAGCTTTTCCCAAAGGAGATTTCGCCAATTCCGCTTGTAGAGCTTCTCTAGACAAACCCCTAAGCTCAAAAAGCAAAAAAGGATTTTGAGCTAGCTCAGCAGCAAAACGGTAACAAAGACCAGCAATATGCTTGCAGGGATTAGCATAGTCTGGGCAAGAACAACTGGTTTGAAAATCCTTACGCGTCGAGGGCAAAAGATGCTTATTAACTGCAGCAAAACTCTCTTCAATATTGTCTGGAACCTCCCCCAACAACAGCTTAGTAACTAAACTAGCCTTGGAAGATAGATGTTGAATAATCCGAGACCAATCTTTGGTACTGATGGGAGCGATCGCAATTTGGGTTTCGTATCGAGGTTCTTTATAAACACCAAAATAGGGATTAATTGAGCCGCGCACAGTAGCAGTGATTTGACCTTTAGCCACCTCAAACTTCAGAATTCTACCACCACTAGCATAGGAACGACCCCGCCCCAATCTAGCTTGGTCACTAAAAGATTCAAGGGCCCGAATAAATCGCTTTCCCCACCAAGTACGGCTAAATTGAGTCATTTTCAATCCTCCTGTTTATTTAAAAATAGGGAACAGTTAAGCTGTTGTGCATTTTTAATGCACAACAGCAAGGCAGGAGGCAGGAGGCAGAAGGCAGAAGGAACAAGAGTTTCAGCCATTAACTAATATCAAATAAATATATGATTTAAATGCGTAACAGCTTAGTTAGGGTTCCAATCCCTATCCCCGCGTCTGGAGCGTCTGGAGCGTCTCCCCATCCCCCCATCCCCCCATCCCTTTGAATTTTCCCTCTACAAAATCGCATTTTTATTGAGAGCAATCAGTTGTTTAAAAGCATCATTATCTAATTCCGTTAGCCAAGACTCATCCGAACCCACAATCGCCGCTGAGAGTTTTTTCTTATCTTCAATCATCTGATCAATGCGCTCCTCCAGAGAACCAATAGCCACAAATTTATGGACAAAGACATTTTTCTTTTGTCCAATGCGAAAAGCTCTGTCAGTTGCTTGATCTTCAACAGCTGGGTTCCACCAACGGTCAAAATGAAACACGTGATTGGCTTTAGTTAAAGTAATGCCTACACCTCCAGCTTTGAGGGAGAGCACAAACGCTGAAGGCTCTGTCTCTGGATCTTGGAATTGGCTAATCATCTGCTCCCGCTTGGTTCTACTGGTACCGCCGTGGATATAGTAAGTGTTGTAGTGACCCTCGTGCTTGAGGTATTTGTTGAGGGCATCGCCAATTTCTGTAAATTGAGTAAAAATCAGTAAACTTTCCCCCTCTGCCAGCGCTTCTGCCACCATCTCCACCAAGCGAGAAAGTTTATGCGATCGCTCCGTGGTAAACTCACTCTCATCCTGAAGAAATTGCATGGGATGATTACAAATTTGCTTGAGTTTCATCAGGGTGGAGAGAATCAATCCCTTGCGTTGTATACCCTCTGCTTCCTCTAATTTTGCCTCCACATCTTTGACCACAGCTTCGTAGAGGGATGCTTGCTCCTTAGTTAAATTACAGTAAAGCTTCTGCTCCACCTTATCTGGCAAATCTTTAATAATCGATTGATCCGTCTTTACTCGTCGCAGAATAAACGGCTCTACCAACTTCTTAAGAGTGGTAGCTTTAACCCGATTATTATCTTTTTGAATCGGAATTTCAAAAGACTTGCGAAACTGAGTTTCTTTCCCCAGATAGCCTGGATTGAGAAAATTGAAAATTGACCAAAGATCCAATAAGCGGTTTTCAACGGGGGTTCCAGTTAAAGCGAGGCGATGTTGGGCTTTGAGTTTCAAAATCGCCTTAGTCTGAGCCGCTTTGGGATTCTTGATATTCTGGGCTTCATCTAAAACCAGTCGCTGCCATTCCCTACTGTTGAGCAGTTTTTCATCTTTTCGGGCGAGGGTAAAGGAAGTTATAACCACATCATATTCCGAGCTGGCACTCTTTAAGCTTTGAGCATCCTGAATCCGGTTACTACCATGATGAACTAGGACTCGCAAATGGGGAGCAAATTTCTCGATTTCCTTTTGCCAGTTACCGACTACTGATGTCGGTGCAATTAGCAGTGTGGGTTCTACTGCCTCAGTTTTTGCCTTTTCATTGACCAAAAGTGCAATCACTTGCAGTGTTTTTCCTAAGCCCATATCATCGGCTAAACAACCATTAAGACCCAACTTTTCCAGATATTGCAGCCAGGATACCCCCCGCTTCTGATACTCCCGCAGGGTACCTTGTAATTGGGCTGGGTGGGGAAGAATTTCCAACTGGCTTTTATCATTTAGTAGCTTGAGCATCTGTTCGAGAGTCTCATCGCGAGCAAATTCAGTCTCGTCGTCGGCTTGAGCTGTCAGTTTCATGAACTCCAGCAAGCTCATTTCCGGATTATCTTGTCTATGGGACTGCCAAAACTCCAGCATTTGCTGCATTTTGTCCTGGTTTAATTCCATCCACTGCCCGCGAAACTTCACTAATGGAGTTTTGGCACTTACCAGTTGCTGCCACTCCTGTTGGCTAACCGCTTCACCTCCAATGGAGAGTTCGTAATGGTACTCAATTAAGGTGTCGAGACTGAAGTATCCTTTACCTGCTTTTGAGCTGCTAGCACTCTTAGTTTTAGTTGTAGATTTAATGCGAATTTGTGCCCGTCGGCGACCAGCAGGAGTCCACCAGGCTGGTACAATAATTTTGTAACCAGCATCTTCTAAAATCCAGGCTGACTCCTTGAGAAATTCCCAGGCACTATTGAGTTCTAAACATAGACCAACTGGCTTGTCAGTTTCAAGTCCTTGCCAGAGTTTGGGGTAAATCCGGGCAGCGTATCCCAAATTTAACAGTAGGTTTTGCTCAAAATCTTGACCAAACTGTGTTTGTAATTGCTTTTGCTTTCTCTGATTTAAATGCCAATAATCCCCCAGAGGTAACTTCAGTGAAGGATCTGATTTGGGAGCTACTAAAAACTGGATTTGCCAAGGCTCTTCTTCTTTGTTGGGAGTATGCAACTGAAAGTAGAGATAAAAGGGGGAGGCACTTTGAGTATGGCTAATTCTTTGCCTCCAAACCTGCCACTTTTGATATTCCTCCAGAGCTTCATGACTTTTCCAGGGTATGCCGCTGCTGTCAACAGCAAAACAGTTCTCGAGCAGCGAGCCACTAATTTGTTTGTCGAATTTAGCTGTGGAGGGAGTATGGGTAATAATTTCTGTGAGTAGGCACTCAGAAAAATGGCGCAGTAGGTCTTCTTTGGCAAAGAATTGTGGTGTGTCAGAGGGCTGGGAAAAACCGCAGGTACAGGCTAGGGGCATGTACTCGCTGTAGCGCTCCAGAGAAGTTTCATATTTGTCGGAAATTATTTCCCAAGCTGGGTAGATTTCAAAGTTTTTATTTTTGGTCTTTCTTTTGTTTTTTGTCGTTTTTTTTGGTGAAATTTCGCGATATTTGAGAGCGGGAATATATTGGTCTTTAAGGATAATTTCTTTAAAAGATTGGCTGTAATGATACCAGAATAGGAGGTCACAACCCAGTTGAATTTCACTCAGATTATGTAGAGCCAGGAAGTGGATATCGTTGAGCAGTTTAATAATATTGGTGACTTGGGCGTAGTGATAAGTATCAATCTTCACTGAGGTTTTGACTTGGTAGCAGTCAATCTGCCAGTACTGAAATTCAAACTCTTCTGTCAGCTCGGTTTCTAAATAACGAGAGAGTTCTACAGAGGGCAATGGCTGTTGGTTGGCGCTAGGCAGTAGGAAGTATTTGGGTACAATTGCTTCATAAGAACTATTGGTAGACCAATTTTTTATGCCTAAGCAATTACTCAGAAATGCCTCCAACTCATCTTTTGGCAGTTGGCGAGGATGAACATTCGTTTTAAGATTACCTTTAGGAGTAGCTTGCTCGGTTTCAACCCAGAGGTAAAATCCACCTTTGATGATGAACCCGCCCTCGTCATCGGGAATCCAGGTACCGTGAAGAATCTTCATGGATTTTTAACTTTGGCGAATAAAAAAACTCTATCAAAAAGGCAGCTTTTTCTCCACGCGGATTTATTCTGTGGTTGAAAGATAGGGGAGTGTAGGTAGTGTGGGAGGATTTTTGTATACACCCATTCCCCCATGTCCTCCCCCTCTTCCAACACTCTGTTTGTACTCCCCCTCTCCCTTACTCCCCCTCGCCCCCTCTGTTTCAATTCCTGTTCCCTTCTTCATTGACATGGACAAGCCAGCACCTCAAGTTCTTTCGATTCGCCAAGCCAAGCCGGATGATACCATTGGGCTATTGCGAATTCAAATTGACGCTCTGCGGACTCTATGTGCCCCAGACTATACTTCTGAACAAATTGAAGCTTTGATCGAGCGCAATATTCGCCACTCCAGTCTGGGGGGCTGTCGTGGTGAAATCACCTTGGTGGCTGAGGTTGATAATGTCATTGTCGGTGTTTGCGCTCTACTGGGCTATCGCATCAGCGCCGTCTATGTTCATCCTCTATTTGCCCGTCAGGGTATTGGCACTAGATTACTTGCTGCTCTTGAACAGACAGCTATCACTTACAATATCAAAACTCTCAAAGTTGCGGCTTCTGTGACGGCACGCTCTTTTTACCAGAGAAATGGCTACCGAGTTATGGGCGAGTCTTACCTAATAGCTGGTAATGGTTTACCGATTCGATACATCAATATGAAAAAGCGCCTGCTACCTATCTTCAGCAAAGTCTTCTAGAACAAAAACCACGTCGAAATTACTCGAAAAGTAGAACTTTAGTACTACTTAGCTGATGACGAATGTAGGTTGCTATCTCCTCACAAGTGGCTGCGACCGATAAACTGCTCAAAATGTGTCCAATTTGGACACATTTTTTGTCGACAGCCGAAAACCAAGTTTGACCGTATAAATCTGGGTCAAGTGTTGCACAGTTCAACAGGAAAGCCTCCTGGCGACGGGCAGTCGGCGGGGGAAAGAATAGTAAAGCGGTTGCAAGTCAGTTGGGGTTGAATCCTAATGCTGAATACTCCCTCCTGCCTCCTGCCTCCTGCCTCCTGCCCTCCTCAAATCGCCCTCTATAGGATAGAGGGCGATTTGAGGAGGGCAAAATTCATCTCAGCGAACCCTTCGCCTGAGTCCACGTGAGACTGCGAAACACTCATCGAACTTGCTCGAAAGTTTGCTAGGTTCTCGAAATCCCACCTGAGCAGCCCAAGTCTCAATTTGTAGCAGGAACGCACTCAAATCTTGCTGCACCTTACTCAATTGGGTCTCGAAATGGGAGCGCTCGAAGTCAATGTGGAAAGCCTTAGCTCTATTATCTGACCAGACACGAACTAGATTACCCGCCCTTTCGACCCAAGCATTGGGACCATGACCAAGCCAAGGTGATTGACCAGTTTTGAGAAACCTCAGCCAATCCCGCCATCCTTCTAGACCACAACAGCAACCAGGGTTAATCACTTTACCACTAGCAGCTCTGACCTGGATACCTCCGGGTAAAATCAGGCTATAGGCGCTTAGGATTCGACCCAACACTTCTTTCGCCTCGCCATGGTTTTCTAGATGGTTGTAGTTAACCAGTTGAGCTAAGACCGAACCGATTTCTACCTCTGTGGTATGCTCAGACAATCGAATCCACCCGAATGAATTGCTCAAAGTTTTCGACCAAGGGCATAACTGCTCTGAGTCGTAACTATAGACTTCTACGACTGCTTGAAGTTGGGCTAGACCCTTGATAGTATTGGCTTGTTTTTTGAGCTTTTTCTTTTTGCTCATAGGGGTGAAGAGTGCAAAATGATGAAATCGTGTTCGGGTATTGATTCAGACTAGTTACCGAACTTGTAACTAATTGTACTACATAATAGTACAATGGTAAAGCAGCTCAATTCCCAAATAATTGCACTGGCAAAAAATTGTAGATTATGATTGTAAATCACCATTTCGAGTTTTCATGGCTTACGATCCCAATTTCCTTGGTCAACCTTTGCCACTGCCTAGTTTTTCCCCAGAGCTTGAAGGGCTGGTCCTCAGAAAGCCAGAATTGGACAAGGAAATTTATGCTCATTACCACAACTACACTGTAGTCATGCACCGTGAGCTACGTACTCCTTTGTTCGCTGCTCTCAATATCGATCAAGACAAACTTCAAAGTGTTAAACGCTCCAAGAATTGGCACATAGACACTCGCGTCGGAGCACCTCATCAACTTGACAACGATTATTACTACAAGAATCCTTGGGACCGAGGACATTTGGCACGACGAGCAGCCGCAGCTTGGGGAGATTCTCCACGAGAAGCCAAACATGCTTCTGATGATACCTTCTTTTTTACCAATGCTGCCCTACAGCACCAGAATTTTAATCAGGACGAATGGCTAGCTCTAGAAGATTGGGTCAAGAATCTCTCGTTAGATTCGACTAACAAAATTAGTGTGATTTCTGGACCTATCTTTGGAGAATTTGCTCGTTCAATCACCCCTGCTGGTCGCCCTCGTGCTCTGATTCCTTCGGCTTTTTTCAAGGTGGTGGGTTTTATCAATAAACAGGAAAAACTCGAAATTCGTTCGTTCATTATGGCTCAGGATGAGCTGACGATGGGGGATATGAGGGGTAAACATTTATTCGAGTTTCAGCGCTATCAAGTTTCGATTACCGAAATCGAGGAACTCACAGGACTGCGCTTCTCTAGCGAGGTACCAGATAGCAATCCTCTCTTTTTCAATGAAAATGCCACTGCTAGAGAAAATCTTAACGTTACTAATTTCCCCGAACGAATTGAGGTGGATTCTGCTAGCGAGATGGTGGGAGTGGAGACTCGAAGGGAAACAATTCGTGATCTTGAAGTTCCGGTCTTCATTGCCGCAGCTCTAATTAATGCATCCGGGGATGAAAGGTCCGGAGAGTGGGTTTCGATCATCAATCTGTCTAATGAGCATGTCGATTTGAGTGGCTGGAGCCTCAAGGATCCTCAAGATTCTTTAACTCTTGAAGGCTCTCTAGCACCAGGAGAAGCAATGCAGGTGGCACCACTATCTCCCATTGAGCTGAGCAATCAAGGAGGAACCATTTCCCTCTACAATCAGGCAGGGGAGCGCATTGATCGGGTCAAGTATCCTCAACAACCGAAAGAGGTTGAAAACAAACCCTTCATCTTTGCGATCAGAAATCAGTAACCCCCCACATAGAAAGACCTGGAGCTATTGATACCTTTGCTTCCAGGTCAAAAAGTTAGTTTTATATATAAGGACATGGAGCGAGAACTAATAGACATCTCCAGAAAGCTAAAAGTGTCTCCCTGACTTACTTTGAACCCTTAAACTAACTTCCACAGATTTAACTTGATTCAATGGCTCCATAAGCATCAGGAGCTTTTGTTGATAGTTCAGCTGCC
>JAAHHJ010000067.1 GCA_010692425.1 Symploca sp. SIO3C6
AAAATTTTCCCAGTGATAGTTGAGGAGCTGAAGGTGGACTAAGTATTTTTACTTAACAACTGCCTCGATTTAGCACTCGCTTTGAGCACCCTCAGTCCATGTGACAGTTGAGGGTGCGGAATGTGGGTTAGGACATTTTGAAATCTTGAAACCCTTTGATAAACTGCTGTTCCCTGTTCCCTATTCCCTGTTCCCTAGCGCGTAGCGCTATAAGTAGTCGGAAACAATTAAAGTTAACTGTAAGGAGAGGTAACACAGAACGAGGAACAAGGAACAGTAAGAGTTTCAGTATAGTTAACATTTCTTAATACAGTGACCAGAATTTCTGTTTGACTACTTGTCATTTGAAGTGCCGAATGTAGATTCTGAAAGCCTCAAGGACACAAACAATAATTGAAGTCAATAGTATAGCGCTACGCGCAAGGCTCCAGGGCAGAAGGCTCCAAGGCAGAATTTGACAAAGTTTTAGCGATTTAGCTTGTCCTAACCTTAATACGTACTGCTATATTTATGTAATCTTGAAGCAAACTTCATTGTAACTTCAAGAAAAGCTATTGATATTTGTCGAAGCATTTGCAATTATTGTTGATAACGATTTATTCGCTTGTCAAAGTTATCTCAGTTCGATATTAGAAGCGATTTGAGACTGTCTAACAGAATAATAACGGTTTAAGACTAGGACAAATCAAATTTTCAGCTTATTTCGAACTCAGATCAGGTGTAATTAGAGATAGAAAACATGACTGATATTTTTGGATTTGAACAGGGTAACTTTACCGACTGGAGTACTATTGGCGTTGCTAGTATTGAGACATCTGCAGTTGGTAGTGTCTCCACAGAAGGTGAATTTCAAGCCCTGATTACTACCGGTTTCGGTTCTGTCAGTGATACTGCAATAGAGAATTTCTTGGGTTTAAATTTTGGGGCTATAGATGGAGTTGGCAATGGTAATGCTACCGAAGGTTCAGCTCTACAGCTAGACACAATTACAGTGCAAGCTGGAGACGTCTTAAGCTTTGATTTTAACTTTCTCACCGACGAATTTACGCCTACTTTCTTCAATGATTTTTCCTTTGTATCCATCACCTCTAGCTCTGTAGAAGAATTGGCTGATACTAACAGTTCTTTCGTCAGCTCCTTGACTAATTTCTTTGAGGAGACAGGCTACATGACTTTTATCTACCAGTTCCCAGAAGCTGGTACTTATGATGTAGGAATTGGAGTAGTAGACTTAATAGATTCTGTTGTTGATTCAGGTTTGCTAGTAGATAACCTTAGGGTTATTTCTGGTGAGGAAGTAATTGTAGGTACGGATGAGGATGAGTCCTTATTTGGTGATGTCAATGACGATACGATTTTTGGCCAGGGTGGTAACGACCAAATCTTTGGTAGTGAGGGAGTAAATACTCTCTATGGTGGCGATGGTAACGATACCATATTCGGTGGTTCTCAAGCTGATACTATCTATGGTGGCAAGGGCGATGATACAATTTTTGCCTCCGAAGGAAATAACATCGTCTATGGCGGCAGGGGTGATGACACCATTTACACTGGCTCCGGTGATGATTACATTGTTGGTGGCAAGGATAGTGATACCATTTGGCTAGGTGGAGGTAAAGATACAATTGTCCTAGAAAGAGGCTTCGGATTCGATACCATCAATAACTTCCAGCTGGGTCAAACTACCTTTGTCGCGGGTAATGCTCATAACCTTAGCATTGTTGATGGTTCTAATGGTGCTGAAATCTCTCTATTTGGTGACCTTAAGGCTGTTGTTAGCAATACCCAAGCTAGTACCATAATTGATAATATTGACACTGTCTTTGTCTAAACTCAATAAGTATCAAACTAACTGAGGGTATTATCCATATCCCAATTTCACTGATTAGACATCTCCAGAAACCTCGATTTGGGAACGTTATAATCAGGGCTACAGCATAATTATTGGAGATGTCTATTAGTATCGTTGACCTTCAATTCCTATCACTCACTGGGGACTAGTACCTTGCTATAGACAATTGTCCTATTAATATTGTGAATTCGTGCTGTCAACTCAGCACTTGAACCATCCACTTCCACTGAGCCGAAAAATTGATTGTTTGGTGGTGGTAAATTTGGCTCTTCTGGGAAGACATTAAATTCATACTCAGCACCAAAACTTGAGTCAAGTGGCAGCCCTCCACCAGGGCCAAAAGCTCCAGCGTGGATTGGTCCAATTACAAACTCCCAGAAAGGGTCGAAGTCTTGAAAAGTAGCTCGACTAGGATCATAATTGATTGCTGCTGGAAAATGTACGTCAGCAGTAATAAAAACGACATTCTTAATTTGTTCAGACTTAATAAACGAGAGCAAGTCGCGAAGTTGTATCTCCCTACCGAGTACTTTTTGATCACCTTGAGCCCAAGCGTCGCGGTCTCCCTCACCACCTGTTACAATCGAGAGGGGGTCATGGGTAGCAATTACCTTCCAAGTTGCACTAGAAGCCTTGAGACTCCGTTTGAGCCAATCCAACTGCTCTTGTCCTAGCATTTCTACCAGGAATGGTTGGTTATTATCAGGGTTAGGGCCTCTGAAAGAGCGCTCATCAAGCAAGAATAACTCTAAATGCTTTCCGTGCTGGAATTTGCGGAAGATTTCATTACCCCGGATTGGGTTATATTCAAAAAATGATTGTCTGGCCCTTTCTGCCAGAGTACTAGCTCTGACGCCATTGTAGGGTTCGGCTGTCAAGATTTCACCAGGATACCAGTTATTAGTAACCTCATGGTCATCCCATTGGGTGTATATGGGAGTTTCTCTGAGGAAACGCCGGAATTTTTCATCTCCCAAGTTATACTTCCAGTTAGCACGATATTCATCGAGGGTGATGGCGACAAAATCCTTAGCTGGTTCGTTAACCCAGATGCCGCCTCCCACAACTTCAGGGATTTCCTTAGTGGGAGGAATCGCATTATCAGCGTAAATCATATCGCCGCAGAATACGGCAAAATCAGGCTCTAATTTGCGCATTACGTCGAAGATGACAAACCCACCCTGAATTTCTTCACCATCGAAGGCCGTAATTTGCAAATTGGGATTGCGCCCCCAGCCTTGCCCCGCCATATCCGCAGCCCAGACAAACCTAACTGTGCGATTTTGTTCAGAATCCGGTGCAGTGCGGAATTTACCAACAAAATCCTCGTTTTCTCTGAGTTGAGAGAGCCCTCCACTAGTTGCATCTTTTACAAAACGCGCCTGATAGTAGTAGGTTGTATCTGGACGCAGTCCTGATAGTTCCAGAGTACCTGTATAATCAGTTTCGGCACTTACTTGGGAACCGATGATTGTATTCACTAATCCTCTGAAGTTAGAGGAAGTGGAGAAATCAACAGCAAGATTAGATTGACGATTCCCTCGTGCCCAGATGATGGCACTGGTAGCAGTTACATCTCCGGTTTGAATCGCATAGATTTGATCATTGACTAATTGTGCAGTAGCTGGTTTGAGCCATTTGTAGCTTAAAATCGCACCCGCGCTAGTCGTACTCAGTGCTAAAAATGAACGTCTATTCAATCGGCGAGTCATAAGTAAGGGTAAAATTTACTACGGTTGAGGTAAAATGATAAGGGCTTAAGATAAAGTCTCGTTTAAGGTAAATTTAAATATTTCAAATTTAATTGATGATTAATACCTAATTGATGAAATATATTATTATCAGCACCGTCTTGATTTTGCTTCTAACTATATCTAATTCGGCTCAAACCCTGAACTATCCTATCTCTCCAGATTTAGACTCAGAGCCACCGCCTTGCTATATGGAACAGGCAGACGGCATAACTATCGACCTTAGCCAAATCTGTAGCGATGGCAAGCCTGATAATAACCGAACTCCAGTTAGAGGTTTCAATGGTGGTATGTTTGTGCCTATACGTTCTCCACGTTCTGAAGGCTGTGCTTGTCCCTATGATCTTAACTCTGTAGGTGAACTTTGTGGAACAAAGTCTTTCTATGCTGAGGGTAGTCCTGTTTGTTATCATCCTGCAAGTTAAGTAATAAGTAATAAGTAATAAGTAATAAGTAATAAGTAATAAGTAATAAGTAATAAGTAATAAGTAATAAGTAATAAGTAATAAGCAAGAAAGGTTAGTGGTATTACCTATCGCCTTAGGTTTTTGGTAGTAGTTAAGAATTAATACCTTCAATGGTAGCTTCTGCTTGCAGCGCGATCGCTCTCAATTTCTCCAAGGTATCCTCTCTAGCTGAAGACCATAAACCACGCTGATTTGCCTCTAATAATCTTTCTGCCATATCTCGTAATGCCCAAGGATTTTTATTCTCAACAAATTCTTGCACTGTTTGGTCAAATATATAGGCTTGGGCGATACCTTGGTACATATGGTCTTCTACACAATTAGTCGTAGCATCATAAGCAAATAGATAATCCACTGTCGCTGCCATTTCAAAAGCACCTTTGTAGCCGTGGCGCATTACACCTTCAATCCATTTGGGATTAACTACGCGAGAACGATATACCCGCGCAATTTCTTCCCGCAGCTTTCTTACTTTCGGATTTTCTGGAATAGAATTATCGCCAAAGTAGGTTTGAGGATTCCTATCACTTAATGCCCGCACTGCCACTGTTAAACCACCCTGAAACTGATAATAATCATCAGAATCAAGCAAATCATGTTCGCGGTTATCTTGATTGTGCAAAACAATTTGCATCTGTTGTAAGCGCTTCCGGAAAGCTTCTGGTGCTGCCTGACCTTTGCCAGTGCTGGTGTAGGCGTAACTACTCCAGTTAATGTAAGCTCGGGCAAGATCTTCGTCATTTGTCCAGTTTTGAGCTTCGATTAAACCTTGCAAGCCAGCACCATAAGCCCCCGGTTTAGAGCCAAAGATGCGGTGGCATGCTCGCTCTTGGGCCTGCTTTTGACTCAAGCCTGCTTCGAGCCACAATTGAGTTTCCTGTTTTACCTGGGCTGCTAGAGGATTTTGCTCTGGTGATTCATCTAGGCTTGCCACTGCAGCCACACTATTGTAGAATAAGTCTATTAAATTGGGGAAAGCATCTCTAAAAAAGCCTGAAATGCGTAGCGTTACATCAACCCGAGGACGCCCTAACCCAGACAAGGAAAGAATTTCAAAGTCTACAACCCGTCGCGATACTCCATCCCAAATTGGTTGGACTCCTAGCAAAGCTAGCGCCTGAGCAAGATCATCTCCACCGGTGCGCATTGTGGCAGTACCCCATAGGGAAATACCTAGGGTTTGGGGATATTCACCATTTTCCTGAGTATAAAGCTCAACTACAGCTTCAGCAGCTTTGCGTCCCACATCCCAGGCTGTTTCTGTAGGCAGGGCGCGAATATCAACCGCATAAAAATTACGACCTGTGGGCAAAACTTCTGGGCGTCCTCTTGTAGGTGCACCAGCAGGACCACTGGGGATATAACATCCATCAAGTCCTCGTAAAAGCTGTGAAATTTCCTGTTTAGTTTGTTTGAGGGTAGGCAACAGATGATTACTGATCCAATTTAATTCCTGCTTAGTGGCATCACCTAGATTGGGGATTGGGGATGGGGAATTAGAGATTATTTGTTCTACCAAAACTGCTGCTTGTTGTTCCAATTGCTCAATTGCCTCGCCTACGTATTGAATTTTAGATTTGGAATTGTTTTCTTTAATCAGAGGCAGCAGGGGAGGAGTAATTTTAATATTTCCCAATTCTAAATCTATAGTGAGCGGGTCAAAATCAACTCCCCAATCTTGAGCTAGAGCGCGAGTCAAACCGAGGCGAGGGCTACTAGGATGACGGGCAATTGCTATCATCAAGTCGCGCAATTGACGCCCCTGAGGACACTTACCAAAGATGTGAAGACCATCTCTAATTTGTGCTTCCTTCAACTGGCAAAGATAGCCATCAACTAGATTGGGTATTTCCGATTGGGGATTTTGGATTTCATCTTGGTTAAGTCCTAAATCTTGGTGTAGATTTTCTTGCAGAATTAGTTTAGTAATGCGCTCGTTAATTACTGGCAATCGCGATGGATCTAAACTTTGAGCCTGATAATACTCATCAATTAATCCTTCTAACTGCTGTAGAGAGCCATAAAGTTCAGCACGAGTCATCGGCGGCGTCAGATGATCAATAATCACAGCCTGCGCACGACGCTTAGCTTGAGAACCCTCACCAGGGTCATTAACAATAAAAGGATACAGATGAGGCATTGCCCCCAATGCCACCTCTGGATAACAGCAATTTGAAAGAGCTAAACTCTTACCCGGTAGCCACTCTAAGTTACCATGTTTGCCTACATGTACCACTGCCTGTGTTCCGAAATGCTGCCGCAACCAATAATAAAAAGCCAGATAAGTATGGGTAGGCTCTAAATCTGGAGCATGATAATTCAAAGCTGGGTCTAAATCATAGCCCCTTGAAGGTTGAATCCCTACAAACACATTCCCCAACTGAATTCCTGGAATGGGAATTATGGAGTAGGCGGTAGAGTTTGATTCTTTTTCCCCACTCCCCTTTTTGCCCCAGCGATTAACTATTCCCTGCTGCACTTGACTAGGTAAAGTTGCAAAATACTCTTGATATTCCTGGCAAGAGAGCCACTGCTCAACTTTACGTAACTCCCGCCCTTCTGGATCATTAGTAATTCCAGTAGTCAAGCGCCTAATCAGTTCATCTCCAGTTTCTGGTAAATCTTCAATCTGATAACCAGCCTGCTGCATTGCCTTGAGGATTTCCACACAGCTAGCAGGTGTATCTAGTCCTACTCCATTAGCTAAGCGTCCATCACGATTGGGGTAGTTAGCCAAAATTAGAGCAACTCGTCGCTCTTGGCGAGGCGTTTGGCGTAAGTGTATCCAGTTATAGGCCAAATCAGCAACAAATTCCAGGCGCTCAGACAATGGCTCATAAACTACGACATCTGTTTCTAATGATCGATTCCAAGTTTGTACTGACTTAAAAGAAACGGCACGACTAATAATTCTGCCATCTACTTCTGGTAGTGCCACATTGATTGCTGTATCCCTAGGCGTTAGTCCCTGTAATTGAGTATTCCAAGCTTCTAGGGTGCCACCACTAAGGATAACCTGCAATACCGGTACATCAAGACGACTCCACAAATCCAATCTGGGTGTTTGTGTATCCAATTTAGCTAGAGAAAAACTAGTTGTGTTGAGCAAAAGCCCAATTCCTCCAGCATCTTGGGATTGAAAATAGGACAAAATTTCTGCTTGTACATCAGGCTCGCGCAGCGAAGAGACAAACATCGGCACAGCCTCCAACTGCCGTGCCTCTAAAGCTTGACACAGAGCATCTATCGGCGCAGTGTTTCCAGCTAAGTAATGAGCCCGGTAGAATAAAATACCTACCTTTTGAGATGAAGCATTAACTCGAAAAAACTGAGGCAGAGGGTAAAGTACTTGATGTTGTTCATGCTCAATTACCCTCTGCTGGAAAGGTATTGAAAAGGAGCAAGGCTTTAAATTCTCATCTGAGTATTCCCTCCTGACTCCTGATTCCTGACTCCTGAGTCCTTCTTTAGATATATTGGAAAACTCAGTATTCCCTGTATTCCTTTTCGAGTTATCACCTTCCCAAGGATAAAGTCCCACACGCGGTACTGACTTGGGCGGTGGCGGATTGTGATTTTGCCCAAGGCAGACGTCGGCAATGAATTTAAGGGCGTTGAAGAAGTTTTCGACTCCACCTTCTGTAAGGTAGCGCCAGATTTGGTTGACTGCCCTTAGTTCTACTGTAGAATGACTAATTAAATCTGGATCTAGACGATCATCCCCAGGTACAACCACCAAAGCGGCACCAGTTGCTTCCACCAGCTCCCTCACTACTTCTAAGCCATAGGACCAATAAGAACGTCCTCCTAAAAGTCTGATAATAATAACTTGGGCGTATACTAAGACAGTTTCGGCATAAGTATCAATAGTTAACTGCTGCTGTAATTGCAAGAGATTTACTACTCTTATCGCTGGAAACTCCGATGGCAATTGAGTTGTGGAGGCAGCCAGAGTCTGAATATCTGTATCAGCGGCACTAATAAAAACAATAGGTGCTGGTGTCTGTTCAATGAAAATAACACCCTCGGTTTGTGGATTCCAACCTCCTGGCGCAGCAGTGAGACGATGCATATTTTATCCTCTGGCTGGAACAAGCCTTTTTATAAAAAAGAGCGGTTTTTTGAGCAGGCAAATGATTAGTGAGTGACTCCTCAAATATTAAAATATCCTATTTTTAGCCAAGCCCAACGAGGATGACAAGTACGAAACATAACAATAGATTGCGATAAATATTAATTTTTCTGGTAACAATAAATGATGTCCCAAATTCAATAGTTAGATTTATATTGTTATGCTATTGTGTTCTTTTAGACCATGTTTCGCCAAAGCGCTATAGTTGTCAAAAAAAGCAGAAAAATCTTATTTTGCCTGGATTTAGCTACTAAATAGTCTTTTTATAGTAGCATACCCTATTGGCTGTCATGCCTTGCCTGTAGAGGTAGAGGGTATTACCGTCGAGAATTGATATGATGTAAATTCTCATTTACAAGTTCAAGTTTTAAAGTTAACACTAGGATAAGTGGCAACTTTTGCAGAATGGCCAGACCTATGCCGCAAGCTAGGGGAATTTGCTAATGGTGAACAGTTCAACACCAGACCCAATTTACCCCCAGGTTTCTATTAAACAACCAGTGGAGGAAGCGCTGCGCCAACAAGTTGAACAGGAGCGCCTCATCAATCATGTAACTACCCAAATCCGCCAAAGTCTGGATTTAGCAGTCATCCTCAAGACGGCTGTTGAGCAGGTACAGCGTTTTCTGAAGGTAGACCGATTGTTGATCTATCAATTTGACTTTAATTCAACCCCTGCAGCTTCTAGGAAAGCAACTCCTGTGGCAAGAGTCAAGAGCAAGCTTTCTCATTCCTCCCCTAACTTTGAGCTTGGCTCTGGTTGTGTTACCTACGAGGCTAGAGCCTCTGATGCTATACCCTCAGTACTAAATTTGACTGAAAAACATGACTGCTTTAGTCACTTATCAGATTGTATAGAAAAATACCGCCAAGGACTGACTTTTGCTGTTAATGATGTCGAAACCACCTATACTGCTTCTAGTTGTCTAGGGTTAATGCTGCGGCAGCTTCAGGTGCGTTCTCTGTTAATAGCGCCGATAGTAGTTCAAAACCAACTGTGGGGGTTGCTGATTGCCCATCAATGTTGTCAACCCCACCAATGGCAACAAAGTCAAAAAACTTTTCTCAAACAGATTGCAGAAAACCTGGCTTTCGCCGTTTACCAAGCTCAGTTATATTCTCAACTACAGCAGCAGAAAAATACCCTCGAACAGCGGGTGATTGAACGCACCCAAGAACTTCGGGATGCCTTGCAAGCTACCCAGGCTGCCAACGTTGCCAAGAGCGAATTCCTCGCAGCAATGAGTCATGAATTGCGGACACCCCTTACCTGTGTGATTGGAATGTCAGCAACGCTTTTGCGCTGGTCTTTTGGTGAGGGAGGAGGCAAAGAGATACCTGTTGCTAAACAACGAAGGTATTTAAAAACTATACAGGAAAGTGGGGAACATTTACTAGAACTGATTAACGATATTCTCGAGCTCTCTCAAGTCGAGGCAGGGAAAGCCGTTTTGAATATCAGTGAATTTTCCTTAAGCAAACTGCTCAGTCAGACTGTGGCAAACCTTAAGGAAAAAGCCTACATTCAGGGAGTGAGCCTGAAGATGGATTTGAGAATTAAACCAGAAGGCGATCGCTTCTGCGCTGATTTACGCCGGGTGAGGCAAATTCTCTCTAATCTCTTAAGCAATGCCATTAAGTTTACCCCTGAAGGTGGCAAAGTAACTTTGCGAGTCTGGCGAGAGCAAAACCAGTCAGTTTTTCAAATTGAAGATACAGGTATCGGTATTGCTGAAGAACACTTACCACTACTATTTGAAAAGTTCCAGCAATTAGAATCCCAATACCAGCGTAGCTACGAAGGTACTGGCTTGGGTTTAGCACTGACAAAACAGTTAGTAGAGCTGCATGGGGGTACCATTGAAGTTGAATCTGTAGTCGGTGAGGGTTCCTTTTTTACAGTTTGGTTGCCAGATCAATCAAAATTACCAGCTCTACATTCCAAAGCAGCAGTAACTCCACAGACAGATTCTAAACCTCAAGGGAGCATTGTCTTAGTTGAAGACGAAGAGGAAGTTGCCACACTCATCTGTGAAGTTTTGACGGTGGCTGGCTATCAGGTTGTTTGGTTAGTTGATGGTTCGACTGCTATCGAGCAAATAGAATTACTCCAACCCCAAGCTGTGATTTTAGATTGGCAGTTACCGGGAATGGATGGTTATGAGATTAGTCACTGGTTGCGTAACTCATCGACAACTAAACAGATTAAAGTTCTGGCTTTAACAATTCCTACTCTCTCAGAAGATGATGAGTACGATTTAAGTCATATAGTTGATGATTACTTACCTAAGCCGATAGAACCAATGGATTTATTGAATACAGTAGCGTTGTTGACAGCAACCCAGTAATATCAATTTTACTTATGTTTGCTACAGATGCTGATGATGCCTAGATCAGGGGATTGATGTATAGCAGGCGTGTTAGGAAGTTAGTATAAGCTAAGAAGCATTTAAATTGTACTCATTACCAATGACGGCTTCAGAATTTAACCTCATTGATGCCCTGCGTCACAGTCTCATTGTTTCCTGTCAAGCACCAGCAGACTCACCCCTACATAATCAGCAGGTAATTGCAGCAATGGCACAAGCAGCCATCAATCAAGGCGCAGCTGGCATTCGGATTGATACTCCTGCACATGTCAAGGCAGTAAGAACTCAATGCCCTAATGCTGTCATCATTGGACTATGGAAGCAGCATTTGCCAGGCTCAGAGGTTTATATTACTCCCCAATTTCACCATGCTCTGGCCATCGCTTCTGCCGGTGCTGACATTATCGCCCTTGATGCTACCTTGCGGGAACGTTTTGAAGGAGAAAACGTCAAAGAAATTATATTCCGCATTCACGAAGAATTGGGAAAGTTGGTTATGGCAGATGTAGATACGATTGAGAATGCAATCGCTGCTGTAGAGGCTGGCGCTGATTTAGTAGCTACAACCCTCTATGGCTACACAAGGTGCACTCAAAATCTTTCTCCTCCTGGCTTTAACTTGCTCCCTCAGCTGAAACAACAGCTAAAGGTTCCGATAATTTGCGAAGGCGGTATCTCCTCGCCTCAAATGGCTAGAGAAGCCTTGAAGCTAGGAGCCTATGCTGTTGTTGTTGGCACAGCAATTACTGGTATTGATTTGCAAGTTAAAGCTTATCAACAAGCGATTTTGCATGAGTAATCTCGACTATCTAGTTCTCTTTTTTCACTCTTGTTGATGAATTGGAACTAATTGTAGAAGTGGTAACAAATAATTCAATTGGTTAAAGTAAGTATAGGTACACTTGAGAAGTGCATGGTAGATGTTTGTCGCCTATAGACAGAATAAATAGGGCAGTTTTCATTCGAATGGAGTATAAGCATCTCAGTGTTAGATGTTAAGTGTTAAGTGTTAGGTGTTAAGTGTTAAGTTTGAGGTTGTAGGACAACCTAACATTTCAAACCTGATGTTTAGCCGTAACTAGGGTGTCGTCATTCAGTTGAAAACTGTATCAAACAAATTGCATCGCTTTTAAGCACTAAATTTTGTGCTTGCGCCTGAGTGTTTAACGCATCTACCTTGGGTAGCATCTTCAAAAAATATTCTTGCACTTTTCAAAGTCAGGGGATTGTTAGAGGGTATCTAAATTGTACTCCTAGCTTGCACTTGAGGCTAAATGTGGAAAGTCTTTACAAGACTATTTATCCACAATTTTTAACAGCTCAATCTGCCTTAGGAGAAAAAAAATGAAGTCTAGTATTTTCAAAAAAGTTGCAGTTGGCGTTGCCAGTGCTGCGGTAAGTTTTACAGTGATGGAAACCAAGCCAGCAGCAGCCGAAGGCTTTTCATTTATACAAGGTATTTATGCAGAGCAAACTACCTTGTTAAATAGTTTTGCCAACCTTGATAGTAAACTAATTCCCCTTCTAAAAGAAGAGGTATTGCACTCACTTACTTCTCGAGAAGTAAGTTACATTAGTTCATTGGACAATGAACCATCAATTATTAACACCGAGAAGAAAATATCCTCTAACTCAACGGAAAATTCCGATTGGATCAGTGACTTGATAGTGCAAGCTCAAGAATTTTTAGATAAGAGGGTACCTGCTTTTTTAGGAGATAGAGTACATAGAGGGGATCTAAGAGTTTATTTAGTTTTGGGATTGGCTATTGTCTGGATTAGTTCCTGGAGAGCTAACTTTCAAGGACAAAATTCTCCACCTAAGCAAGAATAGACCTATTATCAAAGTATCTTTGGCAATTTTACTGGTACAATAGTCTGACAATAAGTAATAAGTAACTTATTACTTATTACTTATTACCTATTATTTATTACTTAAATTACTGTCGCTTCAAAATTACCATATGGGAGCCAACAACTGGAGTTCGGGCAACTAAAATACCTTCAATATCCGTCATTTCCAGTTTGCTGAAATCTAATTCTCTAGAGCGACGCAGCATACCGTCTGCTAATTTGTTCTGCTGAGACTCGGGAATTGCGTACCAGCCATTACCTACTTGAACAGTGAGAATACTTGCCAAGAAGTTAGCATTAATTGACTTGATTAAGCCCTCACCATACTGATTGGTAATTTCAGCGACTTGATTTTGGACTGCCGCTACCAAACTTTCCTCTGGGGTTAATTTGGGTGGGGGTGGTGGTTCCACTTCTACCACTTCCGGTGGTTGTGGTGCCTGCAATTCTGGTGGAGCGCTGATAGTATTGGGAGGAGCTTTGGCTTCCTGGGCTGGTGTATTTGGTAGAAGTGCCACTGTTGTCAAGAGTATTATTACGACAATACCAGCGATCGCGCCTGTCAATCCCCAGTCAGAAAATTTTTCACTCCAAGCTACTGGTAGCAGGGAGCGGGCTTTTGAGAGAAAATTATCCCAAAAAGTCTCAAGAGAGTTAAAATTAGGAAGTAAGCGATCAAAAAGTTGCGGCGGAGTCACCTCAGGGATGAGTTCCTGTTGAGGTTCTTCTGTTGTGGCTATTTCTGGCGTTGTGGCTATTTCTGGTGTTGTAGTCGCGTTATCTGAGACAGCTGCATTTGTCTGATCTTCTGTCGTGCTACTCTCCAAATCTGGTTCTGGAGTCTCTGTTGTCGGTTCTGAACTAGGGGCAGATACTGGCTTCGAGGCGGTGGTAAGCTCAGGAATTGTTTCGGCTTCGAGTTTTTCGACAACTCCCTCAAGCAGTCCAATTATGCCTTGCAGAACTTTGATAGTTTGAGCCTTAAAAAAAGGTTGCTTTCGCTCTTTTGTTGTTTGAGTCATCTTTTGTTTTAGCTTCTAACCATTACCACAATTCCCGCTGGATACCTCATTCTATGCTTCACATAGGCGGGGAGGAAAGCAGAGCAGGGTTTGGTATGAAGCAGGATTTCCAACCCAATCACTCGTGATTTTTTTCACCACAAGTCACATCCGTATTGTACCGAAAAATCTGCCGTTGAGATAAGGGATTGTCCAATAAAAAAATATCCAATCTAGTAGGGGGAGATGGGGAGACACAGAGTTACTCTCTCCATGAGCTATAAACAATTAACTATAGCGAGCGGATTTGATTGCTGAATCAGCCTAACCCCATTACCTAATATCTTTAACATACTGATCGCCTCATCTATACCGGTTTGCTGGATCTCAATTGTAACTCCTGCTGTAACTAGGCGGTTTCACAACTCAAATAGACTCGCTATATGAACTACAAATAATTATGAAATCAGTAAACAGACCTGTTCAAAACCTTAGCGACCGAAATATTAATCCTATTAGACAACTAATCAATTCAGTTTTTTTAATAACAAAATAAAATCGGTCGCACTGGCTTGAGACAAGTAATAAAGCAGCTCTTAATCTTCGGAATCATCTTGGGCAATTGCTCTTGAGCAACGCCAATTACTTGGCAGTGCAGAAGGCCAACCCATCCGCAGTGCCTCTGGGCAAATGGTATGAATTGTTAACTGACAATCAATCAGTTGGAAGCCTTCCTTTTCCACCTGTTTCATACCTTGTTTCAAGATTGAATCATTTTTGAATTCAATCGTACGGTTACACTGAATGCACACCAAATGATGATGATGATTGGGAAAAGGCTGATTGAGTTCATAATGTTTGTGCCCCTCCGCTAACTCCAATTCTCGCAGTATGCCCATCCGCGCCATTAACTTAACGCTGCGGTATATTGTAGACAAACTGATTGGTTCACCGCGCTGCTCTAGTAGGTTATATAGTTCCTCCGCACTCAAATGGTGTCCCCTAGGAAGATTCTGAAAGACATGGAGAATCGTCTCCCTTTGGGGTGTCAGACGCCAACCCCGAGAATTGAGTTCAGCTTTGAGTGAAGCGGCTGTGTAAGTAGCCATGATAATCCTCTCAAAAAAACCCCTTTAATGACAATAATAGCTACTTGCACGTACTACTTGCAACAAGCAATGTTAATTGACAATAAATCTCAGGAGTTATTTTAGTACTTAGTGGTCACTTTTTTGGATATAGGGAGATATAGGGAGAGGGGGAGATAGGGAGAAAGATTTATCTATTTTTTATTTAGGTATGAAAATTAGCCATGTATGAGGCAACACTAGCATAGGATAAACAAGGAATCATCAACCATCAACTATCAACGATCTTTCGAGGAATTTGAGGAGCGAGATTTAGGTCTAAAGCTTGCTATCAACAAGCAGACAATCCCTAGATTAATAAAAGTGTCAGCCAGATTAAATACAGGGAATTGAATTAAGCGAAAATCTAGAAAATCCACAACGTAGCCAAAGACAAATCGGTCAATACCATTTCCTAGTGCTCCTCCCAAAATGAAACCATAGCCTAATTGTTCAAAATGATTAAGATTGGGTCCCAACCAAGCCAGAGCCATTAAACCAAGACTTACTCCTAGGGATAGCCAACGCAACCAGCTTCCACCATTACTAAAGAGACTAAAAGCTGCGCCATAGTTAGTTACATAGGTAAGGTGAAATACATTTTGCCATAGAGGGAGAGTCTCTCTAAGTTCAAAATTCCCTAATACCAAATATTTGCTCAGCTGATCTAGAATCACACTAACAACGGCAGCAGCCCAAAAAATGCGGTTTTTCAAATTCATTCAACCTACTTTTTTTAGTAAAACATCAGTTGCCGCAGGAAAAATGCCAACACTGTAACGGCACAGACAATCACTAGCTGTCTTGGTAGGGCATCAATTGAGTATTTCATGATTGCCTGGATTAGGGTCAAATCTCCAACACCTGCGCCGTTGAAAGCAAAGTTAGAAATCATCAAATATGCCAAACCATAGATGTGGATAGTTAGTAAACCGCACAGGCAGCTAAAGGCTAAAGACTCTAAGCGTGGCGGCATCCGAAATGCCAAAAAACCGCAAACCCAAGCCCCGGCAATAAAGCCAATTAGATAGCCAAAGGTAGGCTCTTTCAAATAACCTATACCGCCTCCTTGGGTAAAGACAGGAAATACTGGAAAGAATAATCCTAAGCAAACATAAGCAATTTGAGAAAGGGCTCCGGCGTTTTTGCCACCTAAGCATCCAGTCAGGAGTACAGCCCCAATCTGATAGGTAACGCCCAGCGATAATGTTTGAATACCATGTTCTGACCAATCCCAGGGCGGATTAGTAACGAAGGCTTCCAGAAAAGTGCCACCGATTGTCAGTAGTAAGCCAATTAATGCCCATAGAAGTTCATTGGGAGCAGACACAGTAATGCAGGGGCTATGAGCCAACTTGAATTTCACACACACAAGCCCGGGAGAGGTATCGTGTGAAACGTTTGCAGCTTTTAACTGATTGCTATTGACATCCTCCCAGCGCTAAAAGCGCGGGATTCCTAAACCTCGCGATTTAGATTTCTGCTTCTTCCACATCTGCGTACACTACCAACTCGTGTTAGTTATGTCCCCGTCTTACGTCATGTCCACAGACTTTCGACCCATTGCAGAGTCCCGATTCCGCAAGCCCTGCGGTACGGAGTCTTACAAGACTTGGTACTTGTTGCTTAGGCTTTTTACCCAGCTAAGCATTCCTAGCCGGAACTCCCTAAACCTAGTTTTTCAAGGTGCTAATACCTACCGCTTGGTTTTCGCGCTTCGGTATCTCTCTATTGTACAACTATGTGGAGGCGCGGCTTTCCTCCCATCGGTAAAACCGAGAGTTGACCGCCGCGAAACTTAGATTATATTAGCATGAAAGGAGAGGCAAAAAAATCTACATCTGTTAGTATCTTTACCGGACTTGAGTGCTATAAAAGGGTGACATCTCCTACACCGAATCAAAATTATCTCTCCTTCCAACTCTCCCTAGATAAATAAATACCAATAAATACGAAATTGACAACTGCTGCTTAACCTTCTCTTTACTCTTTCGCGCTATGCTGCTAGTTGCCTCTCTATACGCTTTCAGGCTCACGAACAATGTTTTTCGGCACTCTTATCAGCCCAACTCGTTTTGCTGCTTCAATTTCAGCAGCGGTACTGACAATCAGCTTAGCAGCTTGCGGTGGTGACACTACTGACTCTGCTGCTGACTCTGCTGGTTCATCAGATCAAGTCGCCTTCAGTCAATCTGTAGCGATAACTGGTGCTGGAGCCTCTTTTCCTGCACCAATTTACACGCGCTGGTTTAGTGATCTCAACCAGAAAGATCCTAACCTACAGGTTGACTATCAGTCTGTGGGCAGTGGTGCTGGTGTTAAACAATTTACTGAGGAAACGGTTGACTTTGGAGCCAGTGATGTGGCGATGACAGATGAGGAAATCGCTAAGGTGGAACGAGGCGTCCTCATGCTACCAATGACAGCAGGTAGTGTTGTGCTGGCTTACAATATTCCAGGAGTCGAAGGCGGACTCAAGTTATCACAGGAAGCCTTGGCAGACATTCTCCTAGGCAAGATTAAAAATTGGAACGACCCTAAAATCACGGCTGACAACCCTGATCTCAATCTGCCAGATATGAATATTACAGTTGTACATCGTTCCGATGGCAGTGGAACCACAGGAGTCTTCACCAAAAATCTCAGTGCTATGAGCAAAGAGTGGAGCGATAAGGTGGGTGAAGGCAAGACTGTAGAATGGCCTACTGGTGTTGGCGGAAGCAAAAATGACGGCGTCACTGCTCAAATTGCTCAGAATGAAGGTGCAATTGGCTATGTAGAGTACGGTTACGCTAAGACCAAAGGCCTAGCGATGGCTGCCCTGGAAAATAAAGCAGGTAACTTTATTGAGCCTAGCGATGATTCAGCCTCTAAAACCCTCTCAGCAGTGGAACTTCCAGAAAATCTTCGGGCTTTCGTTACCAACCCAGAAGGAGCAGATTCCTATCCCATCGTCACCTATACTTGGTTGCTTGCCTACAAAGAGTACGATGATCCTGAAATAGCAAAAGCTGTGGAAGCTGCAATTGAGTATGGTTTAACTGAGGGTCAGAAAGTAGCTCCAGATTTAGGTTATATTCCTCTACCTGAGAATGTAATTGAGAAAGTTGCTGCTGTTGCTAACCAAATCAGCCCTGACTATGAAATTAAAGTCAAATAGTCACAACCAGAAGCTTATAAATCTAACTCCAAGCTTTGGTGGCAGCTTGTAATAAGCACTGATAAACTCTGACAAGCTAATTGTTCGCTCCCACTTTCTTGGCTTGTCTTTAAGTTGTAAAATCAGTTTTTAAGTAATGCCACATCTAACCAGGGATGTAGCTTCTACCAGCTCCTACTGATACCATCGGCTGATTAATAGCAGCGATCAAAATTCCCTCAAGATTAGAAAACTGGGGATTTGCTAGATCGCAAAATCCTATGAATGCAAAAGTGTAAGTGCAGCTCAAATGGTATTTCAACAGTCTCGCTCTCAAGCCGAAAAGACCCTTGATCAAGGCTTTATCTGGCTAACTCGCATCTTCGCACTAGGGGTAGCAGCAATTCTGATTTGGATAGCTTTCCAGGTGGGGATGAATGCCTTCCCTGCAATCAAACAGTATGGTCTGGGATTTCTGTTGGCAAGTGGCTGGAATCCTGTTAAAAATGAATATGGGGCTTTCCCCATGATCTACGGGACGCTAGTTAGCTCGGCACTAGCACTGCTTTTAGCGGTACCCCTCGGTTTGGGAACAGCTATCTTCTTGAGCGAAGATTTTTTGCCACTGTCTGTGCGGACAGTACTTGTCTTCTTAGTACAACTTTTAGCAGCTATTCCCAGTGTAGTATATGGTCTATGGGGTATCTTTGTTCTTAGTCCTCTAATTAGACCGATTGGGGAATGGCTTCACAGTAATTTCGGTTGGTTGCCGATTTTTGGCACTCAACCAACCAGTAACCTAGGAATGCTACCAGCAGGAGTGATCCTAGCAATCATGATTTTGCCAATTATCACTGCCATCTCCCGAGATTCCCTTGCTGCCCTTCCTCCTGAATTGCGGCAGGCATCATTGGGTTTAGGTGCAACTCGTTGGGAGACCATCTTTAGAGTTCTGGTACCAGCAGCTTTTTCTGGTATTGTAGGTGGCATTATGTTAGCTCTTGGTCGTGCCATGGGTGAAACTATGGCAGTTACGATGCTGATTGGTAATGCCAACCAACTCAATATCTCTTTGCTAGATCCTGCCAATACAATTGCCTCCTTGTTAGCAAGTCAATTTGCTGAAGCTGATGGTTTGCAAGTAGCAGCTTTAATGTATGCAGGGCTGGTGCTATTCCTGCTCACCCTATTAGTCAATATCTTGGCTCAGTTTATTGTTAGCAAGGTGAAGAAGTTCTAAAAGTTAATGCTCAGTAGGGCAACTCCTGCAAATGCGTTCTATGACAAAGCTAAAAATACCTATCTCTGAACTCTTGTAGGGTGGGGAGCGTAAAAATTTCTAACTCGTAAAAGGTTGTACATTGAAAATGCACAACCGCAGGGGACTTCTTAATAGACAGATGAATCTACAGATTCTAATCAGAAACTGCTTTAACTTTAAAAAGTGCCCCGTTTCACTTTATACAATTTGAAGGCTTTAAATTGCGTCTGATCTTAATTAGAAACTACTAAATTAAAAACTAGCAATTACAAAGTAAGGTATTGCCCTATGTCAGCCAGCAGAGAGGCTCCATTATCTGGAGTATCTAATTCGATCAATCTTAGTCGCACTCTAAGCCTGCGCAGCATTTTCGATGTCGTCATGACAGCAGTTGCTGGATCTTGTATTGTCATTACCCTAATCCCTTTGTTTGCTGTGCTTAGCTACGTAGCCATCAAAGGGTTTAATCGTTTAAATTTGGACTTGTTTACCCAGTTGCCTCCAGCACCAGGCCAACAGACAGGAGGGATTGGTAATGCGATTACCGGCACCTTTATGGTAGTGGCAATTGCCGTAGCGATCGCTGTTCCCTTTGGTATTCTGGCAGCAGTTTATCTATCCGAATTCAGCAAGGGAGGCAAACTGGCTCAAGGAATTCGCTTTGCTACCAATGTTCTCAGTGGCGTACCTTCAATCATTTCCGGTATATTTGCCTATGGTATTATCGTAGTTACTACGGGAGATTTCTCAGCCGTAGCTGGGGGAGTAGCTTTATCAGTACTCATGCTACCGACGATAGTGCGAACTGCCGATGAAGGATTGCGGATTGTTCCTCCAGATGTAAGATGGGCGTCTGTAGGACTTGGCGCTTCTGACTATCAAACTGTTTTAAAGGTAGTTATTCCCGCAGCTTTACCAGCTATTCTGACAGGAGTTACTTTAGCAGTTGCCCGTGCTGCCGGAGAAACAGCCCCCCTGATTTTTACTGCTCTCAATTCTAACTTCTGGCCTCGGGGTTTTTGGGAAGTGACCCCAAGCCTTGCAGTGTTAGTTTACAACTTTTCTACGAGTTTTGATGAAGTTTTACAGGAATATGCCTGGGCAGCATCCTTAATTTTAGTCTTGTTAGTTCTATTGACAAGCATAATATCCCGCTGGGCGACTCGTAATCAGAACTACTAAGGTTCATAGTTCATGGTAAGCGCTAAACGCGCATCCTGCATGAACATGGTTCATTGGAGTAATTACTCTACAGTTAAGGCCTATAAGCCAATGAACCATGAGCAATGAGCAATGAACCATAAACAGTCAATCTAGGTTTCAATGTCAACTTACAATCCCAGGTAGAACTATTATGACTTATGATCGGCAAACTATCAATAACCACCAGCAAAATACTGCACAATCTGACACAGTTTTGAAAGCCGAAAACCTAGATATTTACTACGGCAGCTTTAAGGCAGTTGAAGGTGTTTTCCTGGAGATTCCCAAGAATTGCGTAACTGCCTTCATTGGACCTTCTGGTTGTGGCAAGAGTACTTTGCTTAGGTGTTTTAATCGCCTCAACGATTTGATTAATGGGTTTCATATCGAGGGCAAGGTTTACTATTACGACAAAGACATCTATCAGCAAAGTGTAGATCCAGTAGAAGTAAGGCGGCGGATTGGTATGGTTTTCCAAAAGCCCAATCCCTTCCCAAAATCTATATACGATAATATTGCCTATGGAGCGCGGATTAATGGCTACAAAGGGGATCTTGATGAACTTGTAGAAACTTCACTGCGTAAAGCTGCCCTCTGGGATGAAGTTAAAGATAAACTCCAGGCTAATGGTCTTTCTATCTCTGGGGGACAGCAGCAGCGCTTATGCATAGCTCGCACAATTGCCATCAATCCTGATGTTGTCTTAATGGACGAACCTTGTGCCTCCCTTGACCCAATTTCGACTCTCAAGGTTGAAGAGTTAATGCACGAGCTTAAAACTCAGTATAGCATTGTGATCGTTACCCATAATATGCAGCAAGCTACGAGGGTTGCAGATATGACTGCCTTTTTCAATGCTAGGGCGACAGAAACAGGGGGAAAAAGAGGTCATTTAGTGGAGTATGACCGCACAGAGGCTATCTTCCAAAGTCCACAGGAGCAAGCGACAAAAGATTATGTAAGCGGGCGTTTCGGTTGATCATATAGATTCAATGAGTTGCTGTACCTAATCAATAGCACTTTTGGCAGTTGGATGAAAACTCTAACTAAAAAGTCTAACTAAAAAGGCTCTAGACAGATGACAGAAGGTTGATCAAAATCATCTCCCCATCTCCCCTTCCCCCACTCTCCCCCTCTATTATTCAAGATGTAAGTTAAATGTGCGACAACTTAGTTGCGCGCCACTGCTTAACAACTGCTTGCAATTTCTTCGGCAACCAGCCGTCATATTGAGGATAAATCGGCAAGCGTGGCAGCAATTGCCACCCAGCCAGCTCTAAAATTGCTCTGAGTCTGTGGGCATGAGGATGGGGATAATCGGGATTAACTTCATCTGTAGGACCAATTCCTCCTAAATCCCTAGCACCAGCCTCTAAACAGGCGATTAACCAATTGGCATCAGGAACTAAATTAGGCGGAATTTGCACTACAATCTCCGCTGGTAGAATCTGGCGCGCTTTGGCAATAACTTCTGGCAACTGTTGGAGAGCAAAAGCAGGAGTATCCTTAGTTTGCTGAGTGCCTGGGCTATGGGGTTGCAAAATTACTTCTTGAATCTGACCATAGCAAGAGTGAAGCTGTGCGATCGCTTCCAATGTTTCCCACAACTCCTCTTGTCTCTCACCAATTCCCAGAAGTACTCCTGTAGTAAAAGGAATCTGCAATTGACCAGCCCATTCTAATTGTTGCAGCCGCACCTGGGGGATTTTACTAGGAGCATGTCTATGAACTGTTTGTAACAGTCGAGGCGTTAGTTGTTCAAGCATTAACCCCATTGATACATTTACTTGTCGGAGTTTCTGCATCTCAGAGAAGCTAAGTGGACCAACATTCGTATGGGGTAAAAATCCCCAAGACAGTGCTAACTCACAAATTGCATAAATCCGCTGGAACCAGGATTGCCGTCTTGGTGAGTAGGGATGGACTTCGCCGCTAAGGACAAGAATTTCACATACACCCTGAGACTTAAGCTTTCTTAGCTGGTTTTGGGCATCTGCTAATTTTAGCCAGGGGCTGTTTCCAGGATCATGGCGAAAATTGCAGTAGGTACAGCGATTAAAGCACTCGTAGGTAGGTACAAGGGTGTAAG
Organism: Symploca sp. SIO3C6; assembly: GCA_010692425.1. Taxonomy (GTDB): domain Bacteria; phylum Cyanobacteriota; class Cyanobacteriia; order Cyanobacteriales; family Coleofasciculaceae; genus SIO3C6. Next base: position 22,245 of record JAAHHJ010000067.1, read on the forward strand.
CAGGACTATAAGTAACTTGTCTGTAATCAGCTACTAGCCTCAAATTTGAGCATTTAGACATTTAGACATTTGAACATGATCTAATAGTGACATAGTTCACTCCCAACACTTTTTATAACTTAGCTTAGGTAACTTCTTAACGAAAATGGGTATATCCGAGATTAATATGGCATTATAAAAAATTTTTCTGGGAGCTATAAAGCTCTGATAGAGATGTTTTCAGCGATTTAGTACACATAAGTTAACAGTTTTATGAGTGATTATTACCCAAAATCCTTTACAAAACTCAATTTATGTCTTAATATATTTACATACAGACACACAACGTCTGCTGAACCTCGACAATTTATTCTGCAATTATAAGAACATGACCACCACTTTACAGCAGCGCGAA
>JAAHHJ010000068.1 GCA_010692425.1 Symploca sp. SIO3C6
TTATATTAGACGCATCAAAGGTTCTCGTTCCAGTCGTCATCCACTTCAAGGGGACGAACTCAGAGCTTTGAAAAAGCTTAAGCGAGATTACTCTCGTTCACCCTTCGTGTTCACTGGAAATCGTCACGTCCCTCTTTCTGAAAGAAGTATCAGCCATATTGTCCATCAAGCTGGAGAAATAGCTGGTTTGGATTTTACTGTTCATGCCCATTTACTGCGTCATGCTTGCGGCTACTATCTAGCGAATAAAGGCATCGATACCAGAACTATTCAGGATTATCTTGGTCACGCCAATATTCAGAATACGGTCAGATACACACGGCTTTCGCCAGCTAGATTTGAAGGACTTTGGAGTTAAGGGGGAAATATTGATGCTGAAATGCCTGTTTGGTAAAGGTTTCGGGCTAGATTGCCCCTGGTGACAGCTTCGCTGATACTGTTGGCGAAAGTAATCTTCTTTGAAATCATTGTGCTACAACAACGATAAATCTTAACTCTGCTGACTAGTAATACTCCATGTAAGATGGCTTGTAGCACATTCGCCAACAGTATCTTCGCTAGTTTAGACCCAATTAACCGTCTATATCAGAATGGCACTAAGATAAGGCAGAAGACCGTGATGAAAGGTGATGTGTTTATAGCCAAAAGCCTTATCTGATAAGAATTCTGAAACTTCTGCCCTCTGCCCTCTGCCTTAACCCCATCAAAGTCTTAACTAAGTGCCATTCCGTCTATTCACTTAACGTATGAGCAGCCAAGACTACCAACTTGACTTACCCGTGCCAGTAGGAGGCGAGGACTTACCCATCCCCGTCGCTGATGCCGGACCGCAGGAGGAGGAGGCAAAGGATAAAGCTCATTTAGAATGGTCTAACCTGGCGAGTCAACGGCATATTCGAGATTTAGCCTTAGATCCAGTTCAAGGGGATTTGTGGCTAGCGACAGGAGGTGGGGTGCTGCACTGGCGACTGGAAGAAAACCGCTTCACTCGCTACGGCAGCGAGCATGGTTTACCCGGTAACTCAGTGGTGGCGGTAGCGGTAGATGGCTCAGGTCAAGTTTGGGCAGCTCACGAACATTTCGGACTCTACTACCTCAAAAACGACATTTGGCGACCCTACCGCATTCTAGGAGAAATCAAGGTGAGTTGCCTAACCCTAGACTCTAGCAGACGGCTTTGGGTTGGCACCGCTAGCAGCATTTATGCCATCAATAGTCCAAACCGCAAGCCTGCAATCGAGCTACCCCCAGCTGGTCATCCCCCCAGAGCGATTGCTCTCACAAATGAAAATCACATCTGGCTCTGCAATGCTCAAGGCGTCTATCATTACCAAGACTCAGGCTGGGTACGCTCCAGCGACAGCGTCCAGCCGGATATCCTGACGTTAGCACTTCAGGGACAAAACCTCTGGTTAGGCACGTTCCGGGGACTGGTGCGAATTGACTTGACAGCGGGTAAGCCAAACCATATTGATAATACACTCCGAGGCGAAGTAACTGCTCTAGCTCCCACCTCTCAAGGCGTTTGGGCAGCCTGCGGGGGGCAAGTGGGTTTAGCAACGGAAACTGGCTGGACACCCCTTAGCGAAAAGCGGCTCAACACTCCCATCACTAGCTTGGCAGCAGCAAATGATGAGGAAGTTTGGATTGGCACTCACGACGGACTGTTGCGGGGTGGAACAGACGGGATGCAGCTGCACTTAACTGATACTCCTCCTGATGTAATTGGCTTGCCTTCGGGCGACAGGTCTCCCGCCACGTTCAGCAATCTAGTTCAGGCATTGTCAGTACAGCAATTGGCAGAACGTTCTATTTTATGGATAGGTACAGCTCGCGGTCTGTTTCGTCTCGACCTATTTACTGAGAATTGGCGGCGCTACGGTCGTTTGGGGACGCAGGATATTCGAGCCATTGTCACTACTCCAGACCAAGAGACGGTTTGGGTTGCTAGTTGGACTAGCGGTTTACATGGTTTGAAACAACAAACTGAACTGGAAACCACACCCAAAATTTCTGAACCAATTCTAGCGCTAACTGCCAGAACCTCTCAATACTGGGCAGTTGGGTTAGACGGACTCTATCAATACAAAGATTCAGCCTGGGTACAAGCAATTCCCGCAAAGAAACTGCCAGTGAGGGGATGGCTGCAAGCTGTTGCCCAAGCCGTCACAGACTGCGTCTGGCTGGGAACTTCAGGAGGATTGTTGGTTTACAAACCCGATACTGGAAAACTAACGACAGTTAATGGTGCTTTAGGTAGTGCTAATGTGCGAGTACTCTTGGCAATTCCCAAGGATGAGTCAGAACTGCTTTGGGTTGGGACTACTCAGGGGCTGTATGTGGGCAATTCTGACAACTGGGAGTCTGTACCCGCTCTTGAGAATCGAACCATCACAGCCTTGGCATGGGATGATCAAGCCAGCAGTTTGTGGGTGGGGACAGATTTGGGACTATTCCGCTTGGTGAGTCAGGATAAAAGCTGGAAGATAGCCAACGAATTCAACGTTCACAATAGTGGTTTAGGGGCAAATCGGGTGAATGCGATCGCCCTTTGGGCGGTGGCGAAGCCAATCGCTCTGAGTACAGGTGACTCTGGCGAGACTAACCTGTGGGTAGGAACACCTTGCGGCTTGAGTTGTTACAGCTATTAACCATATACCCAAAGTGCGATTAGCCCGTAGGGCTAGCGCTTTCGCGATCGCTCTCTACTGTCCTGCTGCAAAAACCTGATCTACAGTCAGCGTCAGGTTGCCGAAGGTGGGTGAAACAAGGCGATCACCCTCTCGAAATTGCTGCAACTCGTATTCCTCATCCACCAACTGACAGACAGTTAAAGTGGGTTGTTTGGGATTGCCAATGAAGCGTCGCCCACCCAATGCGGCATAATCGACAATCCAATATTCCTGGATGCCCAATGCTTCATACTCTCCAAGCTTAGTGAAGTAATCATCCCGCCAATTGGTTGAAACAACTTCCACAATGATCTTGATCGATTTGCCCAGGGTAATGATAGAGCCACTTTCCCAATCCGGTTCATCAATCATGGCAGGTTCATCCAAGACAATTACATCCGGTTCATATCCAGAATTACCATCCATAGAACGGACAATGCATTCTTTAGGAATGAAATAGGGCAAGTTCGCCTGACGAATTGCAGTGCCTATGTTGTAAGCTAAATCCCCTGACAACTTTGAATGCTTACCTCTCGGTTTTGGCATCTCAACAATTACCCCACGGTGTAATTCATAGCGGCATTGAGAGGTTTCTGGTAGCCACTCAATAAACTCGTCAAACGTAACCGAAGGTTGCAATGCTTGGATCATGAGTTCACCTCATTTTGACTCTAAGTTACGGCGAGCAGATTTTTTTACTCTCCCCATTCATACTCCTTTGCCCCCTGTTTATTGTCTGAGAAAATAGCAATTCTTCTTTAGTAATCGGTGTTCTTATAAGCCTATCTAAAGGAATTAAAAACTCCCCTTTTTGAATTTTGATACCTAAGGCATCAATCACAAATTTCACATCAACAAAACTGGCATTTTCGTAGTCATTATCTTCATAGCGTTTGATTTGTTCTTCCGTAAGTCCAGCTAAGTTTGCTAGTTCTTGTTGGCTGATTTTTGCTGCCATACGAGCTTTAATTAAAATTTGGGGAAATCATTAATATCATCGAGTTTCAATACTATAGGAGTGTGTAAATCGTGGGATGTAAGTCTTTTATATTCAGCGACTTCTGCTTTTAATTTATCAAGATGACATTGTAATGAACCTCTAATAAGTTCCCAGCCGTCCGGGTCATTTTTTTTCCTGGCTTCATCTCTCTCCAAAGATGCTAGAGATTTGTCAAATTCTCCGACAAGCTCTTGAGTAAATTTATACTCCTTTTCATTTTTAATCATAAATTAAACCTTAGCAAATCTATAGCAATAATGTCTTTTGTTTTTTGCTTTCTGTCCCGCTGAAATAATTCAGGTGAATGCTTAGACCAGGCGCGAATGATCGCTTACTTCGGAGTGCAAGTCTTGTCGCTATCCTATACTTCTCTCAACGACTGCACCCACTGGAAATCACTCTCGCTTAGTGGTGGGACAGGCTGCACTGAATAATCAACAGCAAGGTCTAGAGCTGCCTCCTGGTAAACCTGTCTCAAAACCTCAGCTAAATTCACAACAGGTTCTTGATCTCCTGGCTGCAAAGGAAGCAAGAATTTAGGAATCGACTCACGCAGATTAAACGGGTAGAGTTCAGCTTCGGGACGGAGATTAGCCCGACTGACTAGAATGCGGTAGTCTGATGGAATCGCTTGAGCCATTGGCATGAAGTTCCCCGTCCTTAACAAATCGATTTCAACCAAATGAGTGGCACTGTTCAAAACCTTTTGTCGCTTGGTTAGGTATTTATTTCGACCTTCACCGCCTCGCTTATTCTTGGGTGAGAGAACTTCTACCACAGTTACCACCCGCCCTGTCTTGACTTCCCGAATCTCCAAATAGCGTTCAGTAATTTCTTCACTCAGAGGTACCGTCACTCGAATTGGCTTGCTTAAAACCTCAGTCGTGACCCCAGAGTTAGGCTCAGCTTCAGCCTTTCCTGGGAAAACAGATGCATCTGGAATGCCAACCAGTAGAGCATCCAAGTAAACCCGTTTTTCCACAGCAGCTCGATATTTGGGTACTAATAAGGGATTAAGTGACCGCGCCAACTGAACAATCAACCAGGAGTGAACCTCTGACCACAAAGAAGGGTTTTCCAGATAAGGATTCATCCCTGGGAAACTCGGTGCCATAATCGCAGGAGAACGAATAGAGAAAACGAACAATGGAAACTTGAGTTCGATGCCTCCATACTAGATCTAAGTAGGTGGGTGTAAATAAATATAAAACCGATTCGGAGGTGTTAGGTGTTAGGTGTTAGGGTTAATTGTTCCCTGTTCCCTGCTCCCTGCTCAGAAGCTCCCTCTCTCAACCATTTTCTAATCAATTTGACCAACCTACTTAATACCTTTTCCAAAGTACGCGAAAGCCAACTTCAACAGCCCAAGCCGAGGAGTAAGCAGTGAACGAGGTAGATATCCTGGGAATTGACTTAGGGACAACCAACTCAGCCATTGCCATCTGGGAACCAGACACAGGAGTCTCAAGAGTCCTGCACAACTGTGAAGGCGATCGCCTCACGCCCTCCGTTGTCATGTTCGACCCCCAAACCTGCCAACCCATCGTTGGTAAATCGGCACTAGATTGCATGACTAACAATCCCAGTCAAGTCATCTACTCCGTCAAGCGCTTCATCGGCTGCACCTTTCGCGATGATCGGGTACGCTACGACCAAGAGCAAGTCACCTACAGCATTGAGGAATTCCAGCAGAGCAAAGTCGCTGTCCGAGTTGGGGAGCAAGTCCTGACCCCACCCCAGATTTCCGCTCAAGTCCTGCGCAAGCTCAAGGAAGATGCTGAGGATGCCTTGGGAAAAAAAATCTCCCAGGCAGTAATCACTGTCCCTGCCTATTTCAACGAGTCCCAGCGTCAAGCAACGAAAGAAGCAGGTGAGCTGGCTGGCTTGCGGGTTCCCCGAATTATTAATGAGCCGACTGCCGCTGCTTTAGCTTTTGGCTTGGGTACAGAACCCCAAACAGTAGCCGTGTACGACTTAGGCGGTGGTACGTTCGATATTTCTATTCTGCGAATTGAAAAGGGTCTATTTCGAGTCAAAGCTACCAGCGGCGATACTCATTTAGGAGGCGACGATTTCGATCTGGCAATTGTCGGCTGGCTTGGAGAAGCTTTCCAGCAGCAGCACGGCATAAACTTACCTTTTGAGCAAGACAATAGCTTGCGAGCGCTGCTGCGGAAAACAGCGGAAACCGCTAAGATTGAACTCACCCAAGCCACAGAACGCGCTATTAGCGTCTCCAACCTGCTCGCAGTAAATGAGCAGTCTTTGGGACTGGAAGCTACGCTGACACGCACGCAACTAGAAACCCTCGTGCAGCCTTTCATTGAGCGCACCTTAGAAATTTGCGATAAAACTCTAAAAGAGGCAAAGCTAGAGCCAAAAGACATTGACCAAGTCTTGCTAGTCGGGGGGCAAACCCGACTACCAGCAGTGAAGACAGCATTGCGCGATCGCTACGGCTGGAAAATCAATGATTCTGTAAACCCAGATGAAGCTGTAGCCAGAGGAGCAGCTGTCTTGGGAGCAAGGCTGTGCGGCTATCTCAAAGAAGAGGTGAAATTGTGGGACGTTACGCCTCTATCATTGGGAATTGAATTAGCCAGCGGCAAAATGGATGTCATCATTCGCGCCAATGCCCAAATCCCAGTCACCAAATGGCGCAAGGGACCGCAAGCTTTTACTACCCAGCGGGATGGTCAAGAGAGCATCCGCTTCCGCGTTTTCCAAGGTGAGCGACCGATAGCAGATGATAATGTCTTAATTGGTGAAGTCATTCTCAACTTAGCCACGGCGCGCCCAGCAGGCGAACCTCGAATTAACTGCACCTTCAAAATTGACCACGACGGCATTTTGCACGTCTGCGCTGAAGACACCAGCACTGAAGGAGAACCAGTTGAGGCAACCTTCGATCACGTCTACCGCATGACTCAGCAAGAAGTGGATAAGAAACTCAAAGAAGCTGAGGCTCATCGCGATGAAGACACCATCACCAGTCGCATCTTCCAGTTGGAGGAAGAATTAACCCGACTGCGGCGCGTAATCAATAAAGAGAAGACATCTGACAATCTACTGCTGAAATCTCTGGACGATTTGGAATCGAGCATGCAAGATCGAAATGTTAAACAAGCAGAAGAACTGCTTGCTGAGATTAAAAGCAAAATATGAGCCAAACTAATCGCCGCTGGACCCTGATGGTTTACATGGCAGGGGACAACGGTAAAGTTTTCGAGCAACTCCAAGGTGGAAAACGGCTGATGGCTCCGATGGAGGAGCAAGGATATAAAGATATTGAGGAGATGGAGGAAGTTGGCTCCACTGACGAAGTTGCCATCTTGGTTCAGTTTGATACCCTCTCTGACCGAGAACACACCTATCGCATCTATATTCGTCCTCAGAGTGAAGAGCGAATAATAGAAAACATTCCAGAACAGAACACAGGCGATCCTCGCTCTTTAACGGATTTTATTGTTTGGGGCATTGAGAATTATCCAGCAGAGCATTACGCAGTTATCCTCTGGAATCATGGTACTGGTTGGAAGGAAGATGATATCTATGAATTTGCACGAAATCGTAGCCTTCAAATCAGAGCCAGTGCAGATGAAGTGCGCTCTGTACGTGGCACTCGGCTATCTTCTGCCTTCTTTCTCTCCTCAGTTGTAGAAATTCTGGGAATAGAGAATGATGATCAAAGAGCGATCGCTTTTGATGACTCCTCACTAGATTTTCTTGACAATGCCAAACTTCAGCAGGCTTTTCGAGAAGCAGAGGAGCAGACAGGTCAAAAAGTTAGTTTGATTGGTATGGATGCCTGTCTGATGAGCATGATAGAAGTGGCATACCAACTTCGGGCTAATGCTGAATATATGGTAGGTTCCCAGGAGGTTGAACCCATCTATGGCTGGCCCTATACGTTAATTTTGCAAGCCTTAACTAAAGAGTCTGGTATAACACCTGAGGTACTAGCAAAGTTAATTGTGCAGGAGTACGGGCGCTATTACGAGGAACAATCCCAGCAGATGAGAGGGGGTATGCACCAAGTAACCCAATCAGCCGCTGACCTGAATGTGGTTAGTAAACTTGCAGAAGTAATGGGTCGCCTAGCTGCAATTCTACGCCAATTAAGAGAAGAGGATGATTTTTTCACGGAAATGGCTATCTCCCGTGCCCAGCGTAAAGTGGTGCGCTTCAAAGATAAAGACTTTGTGGATCTTTACGATTGTTTAGAGGTTTTACGGGACGAGTATCGCGGCGATAATTCTGAATTAAAAGTTGTTTTAGAGGAGGTCATCAACTTAATGGCACTGGAGACTGAATCTAAGCCAATTGTCGCCAATGTAACTTTAGGAGATAGACTCTCCTCTGCTAAAGGATTATCAATTTACTTACCAGCACAAGGTTATTCTCAATTTTATGAGCGTTCAGATTTTGCTAGCTGTGGTTGGGGGGAGTTGATTAAGGTTCATAATGAAAAATGATGGGTCAGACGCGGTGAGAAGGTTTTATTTGAAGTTTGCAGGTTAATTAGTTGATTTTGATAGAGGTTAGTATTTTTCAAATGATTATAGACAACAAGACTGAAGCTAAAAGACAGGAAATGCTACAAGCAGCAAAAACAGCTTTAGAAGAAATCACTACTTCAAATCAACAAAACTTAACCAGTGACTCGATTGAGCAAATTGCTCAAGAAGTTATCAAGTATTTTGAAATCATTCCCTTAGAAGCAACTGAACCCGAAGTTGATACAGATGGTCGAGTAATTGTGTTGGAACATGAAGCAGTTATGGGAGGTGGAGTTAGTCTTAAACCTGGAAATATTCAGATAAATTAACTAAAAGGAGCATCAGCAGTTTTGTCAAGATCGCTCCTCCGAAAGCATCGAGAAGAAGTTTGGAATGAAGCTCAATTCCCACAAGTCCCAGCTGTTGAATTTTCTGTCAAATTTGGCGGTTTTTCAAGACCGCAGGCAGCGCAGGGCGCTAATTGACTACATTGGGTTTGGGCATCTGGCGAAGCATATTGACTGGAACGGTGAAACTGTCACTTTTGTGGCTGAATTAGTGGGTGTTTTTGCCTCTCTTGGGCAGGCTGAATTGGTCAATTTTCTTGAGGGTTTGGCTAAAAGTGACTGGTTTGGGTTAGAAATTAGGCAGCAATTACAAGGTTTTCAAGGGGAAATTGCAGCACTTGATGCCCAGCAGTGGCGCAGTGAGTTTTTAAGCGATGATGGCACCTTAGTGTCGCAGCCTCCGCCCCAAAACCTTTTCTACAGTAATGTTAATGAAAACTACGGCGATAAGGTTGGTTATATCGAGAGCGATAATCGGACTCAGAGCTTTCTTTTCTATTCGCATTTGCCTGAGTCGGAACCTAAAAGGTTAAGTCCGCCCCAAAATCTGCCTCTAGGCGGCGTCTCCAAATTCGTCGGGCGCTCAACTGAATTGGAAACCCTACACCAGCAGTTACAGCGCACAGAAAGGGTAGCGATTTCTGCTATTTCTGGCATGGGTGGTATTGGCAAAACGGAATTAGCGCTGCAATATGCCCAGCACTATTGGCAGGAAAATTATCCCGGTGGGGTTTGTTGGCTTATTGCACGGGATGTGGATTTAGGCACTCAGATTATCTCATTTGCGCGGAAGAAAATGAAGTTGTCTGTGCCGCAGAAATTAGATGAGCAACCCCTCAATCTGGAGGAACAAGTGCAGTGGTGCTGGAATAATTGGCAGCCACCGGATAAATCGGTGCTGGTAATCCTGGATGATGTTACTGAATATGAGAATATTAAATCCTATCTGCCTCCAAATGACCCCCGTTTTAAGATAATTATTACTACCAGGCGGCAGTCGTTAGCAGAGTCTTTTGAGCTGTTGTCGCTGGAAGTTCTTTCTGAAGAGGCGGCGTTGGAGTTATTGGCGTCGTTAATTGGGGAAGAACGACTGCAAAGGCAGTTGGAGGAAGCCAAAAAACTCTGCCAATGGTTGGGATATCTGCCCCTAGGTTTGGAGTTGGTGGGGCGATATTTGCAAAGGAAAAAGGATTTATCGCTGGTAGATATGCGACAGAGGTTGGAAAAAAAGCGCTTGAAACAGCGATCGCTACAAGAACCAGCTGCTACTATGACGGCACTAAGAGGAGTGGCAGCAGCTTTTGAGTTGAGTTGGTTTGAACTCGATGAAGATGCACAGCAGTTGGGCTGTCTGTTGAGTCTGTTTGCTTTGGCTCCAATTGAGTGGCTCTTGGTGGAAAATTGTCTACCGAACCAAGACTCAGAGGAATTAAAAGATTTTAGAGATTACAATCTGCTGGAACTGAATTTAATTGAGTCTACGGCTGAAGGAATCTACCAGTTGCACTCGTTGATGCGAGAGTTTCTGCGAGACAAAATAGAACTCTCCGATGGGGCAGATGAACTCAAGCGCGGATTTTGTCAGGCAATGGTGGCAGTGGCAGAGAAAATTCCTGAGACACCAACACAGCAGGAAATCGCTGCAACTGCCCCCGCCATCCCTCACCTGGTAGAAGCTGCGACAGTGCTTCCAGACTGGCTCAGCGATGAAGATTTATACTTGCCTTTCACTGGTTTGGGTTGGTTTTACGAAGGTCAAGGAGCTTATGACCACGCATTACCCTGGCGTGAGCAATGCTTAGATCTCACCCGCAACCGTTTGGGCAGCGAGCACCCTCTTGTCGCCGCCTCTCTCAACAATCTGGCAGAACTCTACCGTTATCAGGGACGCTACGAGTCTGCAGAACCTCTGCATGTTGAAGCCTTGGAGATGAGGAAAAAGCTCTTAGGTCAACAGCATCCAGATGTCGCACAATCTCTCAACAATCTGGCAGAACTCTACCGTTATCAGGGACGCTACGAGTTGGCAGAACCTCTGCATGTTGAAGCCTTGGAGATGAGGAGAAGGCTGCTAGGCAATGAGCATCCTGATGTCGCCGCCTCTCTCAACGATCTGGCTAATCTCTACAACAATCAGGGACGCTACTCCGAAGCCGAGCCCTTGTATCTCCATACCTTGGAGATGAGGAAAAAACTCTTAGGTACTGAACACCCAGATGTCGCTACCTCTCTCAACGATCTGGCTAATCTCTACAATTATCAGGGACGCTACGAGTTGGCAGAACCTCTGTTTGTCGAAGCCTTGGAGATGAGGAGAAGGCTGCTAGGCAATGAACATCCTGATGTCGCCGCCTCTCTCAACGATCTGGCTAATCTCTGCAATAATCAGGGACGCTACTCCGAAGCCGAACCTTTGTTTGTCGAAGCCTTGGAGATGAGGAAAAAACTCTTAGGTCAACAGCACCCAGATGTCGCTACCTCTGTTAACGATCTGGCTAATCTCTACGCTAACCAAGGGCGAATTAGCCAAGCAATCCCCCTCTACCAGCAGGCATTAGAAATCTTTGCAAGTCTTGGAGATGAGCAGCGCAAGGAAGAAACTTTGCATCAAATTGAGAGGACTTCAGAGACCTCTCGTAGCTATCGCCTAGCAATCAACGCCATACCAAAGCAAGCCACTGTTGGTCAGCAATTGCGTCTGGAGATATCACTACAACCAGCATCTCCTAGCCACAATACCCTCGAATTGTCATCCAGTATAGCTGAACTCTACTGCTTTATCAGTGCCAGTGGTCTACAGGTACTCGGATCTGAAGTTGTCGCCATACCAATAGACCGTCAAACTGGCGATCCCTTTCCTGGTCATTTCGAGTTGCAGGCTCACCTGCGTGGCGAGAGAACCTACACGATCGAACTGTTTACCGAAGACCCTAAATCAGGTCAAACTAGTATCTTTAAATATAGCGATCGCCTCATCGTCAAACCACCAGAAGCACCAGAACAACGATCACCGATTCTCCCTACCTTAGATATTCCCGTTGCACCCCCATTTGTGCTGAAAGTAGAAACTGATTTACCTGATGGTGATGATGGTCCTCACCATCTCAGTTACTACCTCACCACTCGCTTTACAAACTTACGACTGCGTCATCAACCAGTAGGAAATGTAGTGTTAAGTGCAGCAGACTTAGAAAAGGTGCGATCGCTCCTAACCAAAACTCTGCAACAAGCAACTCATCTACCACCAGAGGATGCTCGTGAAGGAATGATTTCCTTGGGCATCTACTTTTTTGATATTTTCTTTCCTTCAGACACCGCAACTGCCTTTCGAGAAGCCTTCTGGCAGATATTTGACCAGATATCCACCTGGCTGATTATCGAAGACGGCATTACCTGGTTACCCTGGGAACTGGTTGTCCCTTACCAAGAGGATAACACCACACCTTTGCGCTTCTGGGGTGAACGATACCGCCTGAGTCGCTGGATACAGGGATTAGGAACTCCCCTCTACAATGAAGTTCCCTTTCGTGAAGTTGCCCTTACCCACTACCAAGCTTTAGATTCAGAACAGCAGGATGAATGGGAACAGCTATTGCAAGCCTATAGTTGTTCACAAATTCAGCAGGTAGTCAATCCAGAAACTCCCTTTTATGCCTTGCATCTACTACGACACAGGGATGAACTAAATCGGCGGGATATAGTGGTTCGAGATGAAACCTCCCCAGTTACTTCTCCCGAAGAAGAAATCCCCAAAGCACGGCTGAATCTGCGGTTGAAGCGACTAATCGTGACTCTTAGTATCCTTAATGGTTCTATTTCCCATGTCAATTCTAATGACTGGTTACTACCAGAGCGCGTGCTGCCCTTCCTGAAAGCTGGTGCTAGTGCAGTGGTAGGGACTTGGTGGCAAACCTCGGAAGCTGCGGAACGAGTATTTTGGAGTCAGTTTTACGACTTGCTAGCAAATGGGTTACCTTTGGGAGAAGTAGTCTGGCGATCGCGTCGAGCCGTACAACACGCTTTACCTCACTCTCCAGATTGGCTAGCTTATACCCTCTTTGGCAATCCCCGTGCCAAACCCTACGAACCTGAAGATAGCATGGGTTATACTGCCTTAGAATGTCTCAGTTCAGACGAGCCATTACAACCTAGCAAGACCTATTATTTCAAAGCTAGTATTAGAACCAGACCGACCGTGTGGTACAAAGGCAGACTGATACAGCCAGAAGAACTTTCCAACGATTTGACAGCTCTTTTCCTTGCTCCGGGACTAGAAATTACTGAATCTGAGCCTATCCCCATGCAACCTGCTGGTCGAACCATGCGTCAAGCTACTGTACCTTTGAGTGCACCAGAACCAGGTAACTATGTACTGCGAGTACAGCTATTTGAAGATGAAGAATACCTTAAAACCCTGTCAATGACTTTGAAAGTGGCTCATTTGTCCAGTGAGGAGATAGTTAATGCCTAGGGGTAAGCTATCTGGAAACGCTAGCACTCTCCCCTCACGACGGACATCAAAGATGGGTCGTCGTATCCTCCAGGTTAGGCTGGAGAACAAGGAAGACCGTTTGCTGAAAATTGGAACTCGGAGTTTTGCCCGAAAAGAGTTAGATATAGGCGATATTGAGGAGTCCAATCAAGAATTTATTCAAGCTTTGGAACAGCTGGGACGGAAAGTCAGAGAATGTGGCGTAGATTTGAATAAGGCCGGCTATGAACCAGATGGGGAGCTTGAATTGCTGCGAAAAGCAGGTTGTGCTGCTTATACCAAGGTTTTTTCTTCCAAGGATGTACGCGGTTACCTACAGGAAGTAGAAACTAAGGCACAACAGCTGAACCGAGGTTTAAGCTTTACCTTTACCTTTCCCAAAAACCTCTCTCCTTTCTGGGAAATGATTTACTCTGGTGGTGCTTTAAAACCATTAGACCCCAAGCAATTCTGGGGTTTTCGCTATCCCTTGGGTCGTACTTACTGGGAAATTGAAGATTACGACTGCATTCAATTCGGAACTGGAATATTTTCTGCTATTCACCAATGTCTTAATTCTTCTTGGCAAGAGATAGAAACCTTGGTGCAGCTCGTTCAAAATACTTGCCAACGTCGGGGATGGAAACTGAATGTACATTTTTTAGACCACCAAATTCAAGCAGATTCCCTCTCAGAAGCAGAACTTTTAAGGCTGTTTCAGGATGAAGAATTCCAGTACGGTATTGTTCACTTTGCCTGTCATTGTCTCAATGCAGTTCCTGGGAAAGCCTCCAAATCATTCCTTTATTTGAGCATTCATGACAAAGATTTAAAATTGACCCTAGAAAGTTTACAAGGATGCGAAGATGATGGTTTTAAAAGTCTGCCCTTCGTGTTTCTCAATGCCTGCGATTCGGCTACACCGGGTCATCCCTTGCAGACGATTAGCTTTCCCACCAGCATTTTGCGTTTTGGCGCGGGAGGGGTGATTGCAACTTGTTGTACCATTCCTGATAATTTTGCTAGTGCGTTTGCTAGTGAGTTTTATCGGCGCTTGCTAGAGAAGTTGGAAAATAATATTCCGGCTAAGGTGGGAGAGGTGCTATTGGAGACTAGGCTGCATTTTTGGGAGAGGTACAATAATCCTTTAGGATTGGCTTATGGGTTGTATGCTATGTCTAATCAGCAGTTGGAGTTAATGGAGGGATTGGGAAATAACTCATAATCTGGTTGCTCTCAGTCTGAAAAATATGGATTTTTGAACAATGATTTGTTATATCGTCGTCAATCTTTGTCTTCAAAATTATTAAGCTAGCTATTGCATACCACTAAGTCTATTTCTGAATCATGAGTCGAGATGCTCTAGTAGTCGGCATAAATACTTACAGGTATGAAGGTCTACCTAACCTCCAAGTCCCTGCTTCGGATGCAGAAGCGATCGCACAGATCCTAGAAAAGCATGGTGATTTCAACGTGTGGCGGCTACCAGAGGCGATTAATCCAGAGAAGGATTCTCACTATGTGGGTAAAGAAACTGCAGTAACCTTGACTCAACTGAAAAAATCAATAGTACAACTTTTTAAACCTGAAGGAAAAAATATTCCAGATACAGTACTTTTCTACTTCTCAGGACATGGACTACGCACGACTCTAGGAGTTTCAGAAAGTTTCTTGGCTACCAGTGATGTTTATCCAGAAGTTGACTTCAATGGTCTTTCCTTAAAATGGTTGCGGGAATTACTACGAGAAAGTCCCATCAAACAGCAGATTGTCTGGCTCGATTGCTCTTACAGTGGAGAACTCTTCAACATGGAAGAAGCTGACCCAGGAGAGCAGGGTCAAGCACACGATCGCTGTTTCATCACGGCTTCTAGAGAGTTTGAGCCAGCTTATGAGGACATTAGTGAACCCTACAGCATTCTAACCAAAAGCTTATTAGAAGGACTTGACCCCAGTAAATATCCTCAACGTTGGGTGACTAACTACAGCCTCGTCGATTACCTAAACCAACATCTTAATGGTGTACCCCAACGCCCTACCTTTACCAATTTTGGCGAACCAATTAACCTAACTCGTACTTGGGAAGTTAAGACAGCCAAATGGGCAAGAGAAACAGCTCTTACTACCTGTCCATACAAGGGATTGAACTACTTTGACTGCAACGAAGAAGACCCCAAATACTTCTACGGGCGGGAGCGACTTACCGACCAATTAATAGACCGAGTGAGGCAAGCAAATTTCCTCGCTATCATCGGAGCTTCTGGTAGCGGTAAATCTTCTGTACTCAGAGCTGGGTTACTGCACCAATTGAAGTTAGGGCAGAGATTGGGAGGAAGTCAGCAATGGGAGTTTCTCCTCATGCTTCCTGGAGAACACCCTATCCATAATTTAGTTCGAGCTTTCGTAGACCCTAACCTCTCACAACTAGAGAGAGCCAAGCAGTTAGGAAAAGCTGAAGGATTACTCAGAGAAGGGGCTGAAGGTTTGTGCCGCTTAATTCAAGCTTCTAACGCGCCTCGGATAGTTTTGGCTGTAGACCAGTTCGAGGAAGTTTTTACTCTCTGCATTGATGACTCAGAGCGGCAGCAGTTTATCAGATGCCTGTTAGGAGCTTTGGAGCAAGTTCAAGATAGGCTCTGCCTGATCATAGCGATGAGGGCTGACTTCTTTGGCAAGTGTGTCGAGCAAGAGTATGGTGGGTTGGTTGACAAAATCATGGATAGTCTGATTCCAGTTAAGCCCATGACTCAGGAAGAGTTGAGACGGGCAATTACCCTTCCTGCTCAAAGAGTAAACCTGCATATTGAACCAGAATTGGTAATGCAGATGCTCCAAGATGTTGTTAGCTCACCAGGGAGCTTACCCCTACTCCAATACACTTTAACTGAGTTGTGGAAGCTGAGAACTGACAATAGCTTGAACTTGGCAGCATATACTCAGCTAGGAGGAATCATCGGCACTCTTAACCGAAGGGCAACTGAGGTTTATGAGGAATTTGAGCGCCAACAGCAAGAAGCTGCCAAGCGGATTTTTCTGAGCCTAACTCAATTGGGAGAAGGATTTGATTGAGCTTGTTGAGAGAGATATCAACCATCCCCTTCCAGTAGTGTTTAACCTAACTTCTTGGGTCGAAAAACAACGAACACTTGGTGACTGGCTTAATACTAATTTATTGAATTCTAAATTCCTGAGCAGGAAACTTCTAATAGAAGATTGGTTAGTCAAGGAATTAGCAGATAAATATCAGGTTACTCAAAAAATTGCCAAGACCTGGATTGATAGTGAAAAGCTACTACTTCTGCTGGATGGCTTAGATGAAATTCAAGCTGAAAAACGAGATTTATGCATTCAATTTTTGAACCAATTCCACCAGAAATATGGAAATACTGGAATCATAGTATGCTGTGGTCTCAAAGAATACGAATCCATTTCTACAAAACTAAGATTTCAACTAGCAGTTTGTCTGCGTCAGCCTGTTCAGGAATCAACTCCTAGCAAAAACCTTAACGAGGTACTCGCCCGTATTCAATTTGTTAGAGGTAATTTACTTACTTTAAATGTAGATGCCTTAGTGCATCCCACAGGATTACATCTAAGTTATGGTGGTAGTCTAAGTTGGCAATTGCATCAACATCTAGGTCCTAAGCTACATGAAACATTGCAGAATCAAGCAACTCTGAAGTTAGGCGAAGTATTTGTTACCGATGCTGGTTCTCTACCGGCTAATTACATAATACATACACCTATAGAAGAAAGTTTAAATTGGCATACGGCTGAAAGTGTAGCGCGAGGGATAACTGCTGCTTTAGCTAAGGCTGATAGCTTAGGTGATGTTCGGACAATAGCTTTACCCTCAATGGGAACTGGTGCTGCGGGACTAGACCCATTTAACGTAGCTCCAGTAGTTTTAAAGACCGTCGCGAATTACTTGGAACAAAATAATCAACTGGAAAGGGTAATTTTTGCCTTCATAGAGGAAACCCCATACCAAGCCTATATTAATGCTTATCAATCCTTGGGGGGCGTGATTGAGCAGGAAGTTTTCCAACCCTGCAATGCCTATAGACTAACAATTAATACATCACTGAACCAACTCTTTGTGGGAGATAGATCGCACCTACAGGTAGAGCTCCAACCAACTACACCTGGACAAGAAACCATCGAAATATCGGAGAAAACAGCCGAACTTTACTGCTTTATCAGTGCCAATGGTTTACACGTTTTCAATAATTTAATTCCTATCCAATTCGACCCCAAAACTGGTCAACCCCTTTCAGGAAGTTTTGAGTTACAAGCTTACTTGCGGGGAGATCGTCCCTACACCATTCAACTCTTCATTGAAAACCCCGACTCAGGCAGAGTTCAAATCTATGAAACTCACGGTAAAATCAGAGTCGTTCTACCAGAAACGACTGAAGAACGCCTCCCAATTCTCCCCACCCTAAATATTCGAGTTGCGCGTAAACCTGACTTTATCCTGCAAGTAGAAACTGAGCTACCAGATGGTGAAACTGGCTCCCACCATTTGACCTACTATCTAACCAGTCACTTACCTACTCTTCGACTGCGAGAGCAAAAAGTAGGCAATGCCATACTCTCCAGCCACGATTTAACCAACATCCGAACCTTACTCACCCAAACTCTACAACAAACTACTAGTCCCCAGCCAGAAGATACCCGCGAACAAATGATTTCCCTGGGAACTTACCTCTTTAATCGACTGTTCCCAGTCAACACAACAACAGCCTTCCACGAAATCTTCTGGCAAGCAACCAATCAGCTATCCACCTGGTTAATCATTGAAGACGGAGTAACCTGGCTACCTTGGGAATTCATCGTACCCTACCACCCAGATAAAACAGAACCTTTACTTTTTCTGAGCGAGAAATTCCAACTCAGTCGCTGGGTAGAGGGTTTAGGAACAGTTCGCTATCATGAAATTCCTATTGGTGATATTGCCCTCGCTCAATACAAATTCTCAGAACCAGAACAACTTAATCAAGATGAAGACTGTCTAGCATGGCGTAAATTATTAAACGCTTCCAGTTCCCAAGGCCTTAAACCAGTAGTTAAACCCGATACTCCCGTCTATGGAGTTCACCTGCTGCGCTACAGTTCCGAATTAACCCAAAAACTAGATATTGTACCCCGTGAAAATACCTCCTCTGCTTCCCTATCAGAGGATGAGGAAGTGCGACAGGAAAGACTCAACCTGCGGCTCAAACGTCCCTTAGTTGCTCTCAGCACCATTAATGAAAATGGATATAGTCTAGATTACTGGCTACTACCAGAGCGAGTATTACCCTTTTTAAGAGCTGGTGCTAGTGCTGTCATTAGTTCTTGGTGGGCAACATCTGAAGCAGCAGATAGAATATTCTGGAGTCACTTCTACCAACTTTTGAAACAGCGCATTATCCTAGGAGAAGCTGTCTGGCGATCGCGTCTCGCCGTCAAACGCCACCTTCCCCATAGTCCCGACTGGCTAGCTTACACCCTTTTCGGTGACCCCTGCGCCAAACCCTATGAGCCAGAACCCAGTGAAGGTTACACTGTCTTAGAATGTCTCAATCCTGATGAGCCACTGCATCCTGGTAAAACCTATTACTTTCGAGCTAGTATCAGAACCCGTCCGCCAGTGTGGTACACAGATAGATTAATCCAACCGGAGGAATTATCCAATCAACTTCGAGCACTATTCATGGCTCCTGGCTTACAAGATACCTTCCCTGAACCCATAGAAATGCAACCTGCAGGTTACACTATGCGCCAAGCTACCGTAGAGTTAACTCCAACTGCTCCTGGGAACTATCCCCTATTGGTGCAACTCTTAGAAAGTGACGAACTGGTAAAAACTCTGCAACTGAATCTGGAAGTGCGGGAAGAGGTTGATGCCTAATTCGACCACAGTAGCAGGGCAAACAGCATTAACTAGAAGCCAACGGAAAGATTCCCGCTGTCACATTACAGCTACTATCTTTCCAGGTATGCCCATGCTCTGTATAGGCTCTCGGCAATTTCCCATAAGCTTCGCTGAGGGTGACATTAATACTTTCAATAAAAAGTTTATTGCTATCCTAGAAGACATCCGTTTAGACGTACAGCATAAAGGGATAGATCTGAACAACTACCAGCACGACTATCTAACCCAATTTCGTGACTTAGGAAAAGCTGCTTACAATAAAATCTTACCTGCTGCTGCCCGTGAATATCTCAAAAACAAAGAACAAGAAGAACAAAAACGAGGTCTAAGCTTAACTTTCCGAACTCCTTTCACTTTCTCTTTTTTCTGGGAAATGTTATATGCAGGTAAGCCCTTTGGATTTGAAAAAGAGCAGTTTTGGGGTTTTCATTACCCCATCGGTCGTACCTACTGGGGAGAGATGGAATTTCCTGACCGCATCCGACTTCAGCAGGGAATTTTCTCAGCTATCCACCATAAATTAAAGTATTCCCGACAAGAAATTAAACAGATAAAGCAACACCTAAGCCAAGCCTGCGAAATTCTCAAATTACAGCTAACTTTTGAATTATTGGAGCAACATTTACCCGCCCAATCCCTCTGTATAGAAGCCCTGGTGGAATTGTTTCACGATGAAAATTTTAAGTATGGGATTATTCATTTCGCTTGCCACTGCCTCAACTCCCTCCAAGCCAATATTTCTGAAGCTTATCTGAGCCTAACTGTTCATGAAGAAAAGCTAGAAATTGAGCTAGAAAAATTGCTAGTTTGGGAAGATTACGGCTTTCAAAACCATCCGTTTGTGTTTCTCAACGCCTGCGAATCAGCCACACCTGGAAAATTGTTGCAAACCCTGAGCTTTCCCACAGAAATGCTGAATTTTGGTGCAGCTGGAGTCATTGCCACTGCTTGTATCATACCTGATAACTTTGCCAGTGCCTTTGCGAGTAAGTTCTATGAACTCCTATTCAGCAAGCTTTCAATGGATGTACCAGTTAATATTGGTGAAGTCTTGCTTGAAACTCGACTATTCTTCTTAAAAGAGTACAATAATCCTTTAGGGCTAGCCTATGGTCTGTATGCCTTATCCAACCAGCAACTGCGGCTAACAGAGTAAATCGGGGCATAAGTTTATGAGTGTAACCCAGACCCAGATTGAGCAACTGCTAGAAGCCTTGAAAACTCTGTTGGCTCAAATCTCATCATTGCGCCAACAGACTGATGAAATAGAAAAGGATCTAGCTCAAGTTCAAGGGGAGTACGATCAAAAGTTAGGTTCTCTAAACGCTGAAGCTGACAGACTTGAGGCACTCAAAACTTCTTTGAAAAACCGCCTAGCCCAGAAAAAACCAGCAGTAGCTCCAGAATACATCAGTAACTCTACCACCAATAAAGTAGAATTGCCACCACAGATTTTGGAAACTCAGAGAGATGAACCACCACCACCGCTAGAAAACCCCCGAAGCAAACGCAAACGGGACTTAGCTGACCATATTGAGTATTTCATCGCCGAGAGCGATCGCGAACCGATCATGCAAATCATCAATGCTGTGCTAGCTAACGAGCAGCAGGATGTGGGTGAGATGCTCGAACTACTGAGTTGGGGGGAAATTTGGACGGTTCGCGCTGAGTGGGAGACATTAGAGGAGCAGTACGCCAGACTAAAAAGTTGGCAAGAAGCCCTTAGTGAGCGGTTGACCTATTGGCAGAATACACGGCATCGGTTAGAAAAGACACCATTCCATGGTCTTTGGCAAGAAAAGCGATCGCGCAGCCAAGAAGACTGGCTTGCCTTTTTAGATAACTTAGCTCAACAGCAAGCCGAAGGAAACACCCGTTTGGCTCATGAAGTTGAAGTGCTCGAACAACAATGGCAAGCAAAGCAGGAGGTAAACAATGTCTAAAGATACCCCCTCTAGCACCCAACTAGATATCGTACCCCGCCGCTTAGAATTAGTCCCGCGCTCAATCCGCCAGCTAGAACAGAAATACCGCACTCAACACCAGCGCTTATCTTTAGCTGAACCTCCCTATCCAGGTTGGACAAGCTACTCTACCCAACGCCATGTGTGCGATATCGCCTTAGATACCAACCGAGGTGAAGTCTGGCTTGCCACTTGGGGAGGTGTCCTCTGCTGGAACCCAGAAACCGATATCTGCATCCGCCACACCAGCGAACACGGTCTCTTGGGCAATGCCATCCACTGCCTAACAGTAGATAGCATTAGCATTGTTTGGGCAGCTTGTCAAGATAGAGGTCTTTGCAGTTTCGACCCCAACAGCGGTAATCCTTGGCAATCCCATCGAGACTTTGAGCGATGGAAAGTATTGCAGATAGCGTCCCGACCGAACGGCGGTATCTATGCGGCACTACGCGATAGCAAGGGCAAGTGTGCCTTAGGTGAGATTATATCTCCTGACTCTCGCCTCCGCTTGCTGGTGCGGGGAGGTTTGGAAGTCAAAGAGATTGAAGCCTTGCTAGTAGATGAGGACAAAACCCTCTGGATTGGTAATGCTTGGGGGTTGCACTGTTACAAGCACAATGGTGGTGTTGAGTCTTTTGAGCTGGATGGCAAACAGGTACGCGCCCTAGCTTCTGCTTTAGGGGGAGGTTTATGGCTGGGAACTAACTGGGGAATTTACCGCTTCCAACCTAGTGAGAGTCCTTCCCTCCAGCAAGAAACTGACTGGTCTCGCGATGAGGCGATCGCCCTACAGGTAGAATCTGAGACTGGCAATCTTTGGGCAATCACAGCCAGAGAAGTAGGAAGGCTGGTGGATAATGTGTGGCAGCCAGTTCGCAAATCTCCACCGGGGCGCTTGAACCAATTGGTTACTGTCCCCCCCAGCTTCCGATTTCGCGGTGCAAAAACCAGCTTCGCCGAAGGACAAGTATTAGTTGGTGGTGCTAACGGTCTTTATCAGGTAGGCGTAGATGAAGCAGAAGCTGTCTTAGCTGGCTCTTCAGAAGATACCCTCATTGACACTCCCCCTTTTAGAAAAAGGGGGATTCTTGAATCTTAGAGAGAACTTAGCAGAAGGGATTTCTCCACCCTGCCAGAGGTCCCGCTCTCCTCAAGCGTACGAGTGCGCTTTCCAATGGCGAG
>JAAHHJ010000069.1 GCA_010692425.1 Symploca sp. SIO3C6
TCTCCGTGTCTCCCCATCTCCGCGTCTCCCCATCTCCGCGTCTCCGCGTCTCCCCAGGAAAGGCAGAAGGCAGGAGGCAGGAGGCAGAAGGCAGGAGGCAGGAGGCAGAAGGTTCATAAAAATCATCTCCCTCTCTCCGCGTCTCCGTGTCTCCCCATCTCCGCGTCTCCCCATCTCCGCGTCTCCGCGTCTCCCCAGGAAAGGCAGAAGGCAGGAGGCAGGAGGCAGAAGGCAGGAGGCAGGAGGCAGAAGGTTCATAAAAATCATCCCCCCATCTCCCCATCCCCCCCTCTCCCCCTCTCCGCGTCTTCAGCACCTCCCGTAACCTTTGCCAAGGTGCTTGTTGAGGAGTAAAAGGTTCCAAATAATGCCAGCGATCGCTGCCCACAATCGCCTGTCCTAACTTAAGCTGATAAAGTAGCCCTGCCCTGAGCAAAGAAGACTTACCACTGCCAGAAGCACCCAACACCATCAGCAGACGCTCTTTATTTCTAACTCGCTCAATTAACTGCTGCGTCAACTTAGAACGACCATAAAAAACCAAACCATCCTCTGGCTTAGCCGTAAAATAGGATAAAGAGCGATAGGGACACTTGTCCTGAAAACTGCCTTTCGGAAACTGAGTAGTTAGTAGAATCGCCTGGGGAGAATTAGCAATTAAAGGACGTTGCCCAGTCTGAGACATCCGCCTTTTCAGAAACTCTGCCAAATTATGACTATTAACAATACCATCCGGGTAATTCTCCGGATTCAACCCTGCTAATAACTCCCTCGTAAATAGTCCTTGTTGATGCTTAATTTCTACTCCCGCTTCATAGGAACGAGTAGCACTCATCAAACAGTAAACTTTATCAGTAGGGATAAATTGCAGTAACTCGCCGCTGTAACAACAATCTAACCAAACCACTACCTGTTTAACTGGGCTAATTTCGATTTGCCTACCTAACTCCCGAAGAGGATAACCATAAATTCCCCCTTCAGGAAAAGCATCACTAGTAACTAAAAAAACTTCCTCTTGCCCATCAACCTTTCTTCTATAGCCATGTCCTGAAAAGAAAAATAGGGCTGTTTCTGGAGGTTGGTTAGGATGAGGAGGATTAAAAAGATTAGCGATCGCTTCTGTTAACTCCTCTAATCTTACCAGTCCTCTGCTGTGGGTTCTCCCTGCTCTTTTTTGAGAAAACCGCCGAGGTAAGTGCTGAATCCGAAAAGTTTCATAGCCATAGTGCTCTAATTGTTGAGCGAGGTTTTCCCCATCCTTAACTGCAACGGTAAGGTCATTAAAGGTTGTCGGCGCTGGATAACGTTCAATCCCAACGATTAAAGCTTCCCATTCCGGCTTCATTGGAAGTTTTAGTCAATTTCTACTAAGTTAGAATCTTATCGCAATTTTTTATTGGTGAAGTACAAAAATTATGAAATTCTTTTCTTCACTCCCTTACATCCCCTTCTCCCCAGTCGGGCGAGTTAGTGTTTACCCTCACTCTCTTACATCCCCCTCTCCCCAGTCGGGCGAGTTAGTGTTTACCCTCACCCCCTTACATCCCCCTCTCCCCAGTCGGGCGAGGGGGAAAATCCAGGGTACTCCCCTTCTCCCAGTTTGGGAGAAGGGGTTGGGGGATGAGGGTTCGCAAAACTGACAAGTCTATTATGACGAGCTTACTATAAACATATATATGAAAGTAGTAGCAGTAGCTTATGAATACTTACAAAACCCTCTTAGCTTTTCTACTTGCTCTCAGTGATTTAGACACACCATTGAGTTCAGACGAGAAAAAGATTCTAGTCGAAATTGGGGATCAACTCGACGCCCAACCTCTAGCATGGGAGAGTTATACCCAACCCCATCTACTCAAGATGATTATCGCCAATCCTCAGTTAGATCAACTATACAAAACTTATCAAAGCCAACTTAACAATACTGGAGACATTCCCCTAGAATTACTACCCACACCAGCCGAAATCCAGCAACTCTCTAACACTAGCAATTTCTGGGCAATGAAAGGATTTCCACCTAAATCACCACCCACAGGATATGACCAACAGATTAATAATGTCGTGATTGTCACTAGTCGTTCAGAACAACCAGAAACAGCAGTAAAAAAATTACCATGGGAAAAAATCAAACATTTTTTAAATAACCAGTATAACTAGGAAAGGGAATAGGAAACAGAGAAATGCAACAGAAGTAAGTATTAAGTATAAATAGAAATCATATTACTTATTACTTATTACTTATTACTTATTACTTAAACCGGTGAGCGATCTTATCTTTCCAACCCTCGATTTATTCGTATATGACCTCAGGAATGCTCTCAACAGTACTGAAGCCGAGAAACAACAAAACCAAGCCAACTTCCTAGGGAAATTACCAGCAAATATCAAATTATCAGATCACAACCTAGAAACAGAATACTTAGAACTACTCCCTAAACAAAAATACTATGACTTTACCACAGCGGACAAAACACTAGACGGTTACTATTACCCTGTCCGTTTAAATGATACCTATGGCTTGCAAATCGATTGCTCAATCAACAATCAAATCGAACCCCAAACAACTAACTGTTTTGCCCTCCTCAAAGCAGAACTTGAAGCTAGATTACAAGGCAATACAGCAACAATAGGGCAAACCTGGATGCTTTCTGGATGGCTACCAAAACAATCTCCTAAAAGCTACGAACAAATCGCACAATCTTGTTATTATAGTTTCCAGCAAGCCTCTAATTGGTCACAAGACTTACAGGGAGAAGGAAACTTATTTGGTGGTAGGATTTTTGAACTCTGGCGATATCAACCCCTTACTCAAGAAAACAGTCACATCATCATTATCATCTTTCCCAACCGAGAAAGTATGTACAAGGCAGCGGACTTGTATACTGATTGGATTGGTTTATTTAGTTATAGAAACAAAATTCTATGGGCTTATAGCCAAAGCCGCTTCATCAAAGAGTCCTTAGTAGCTTACTATCAGCAAGCTGAAGCCAATCAGAGAACTATCAGTAAGCAAAAACCATCTCGCCCTAGCAACCAAACAGTAGAAAGTAAATTAGACGCAATTCAAAAATATTTAGAAAATTACACGCTAGATTTACCCAAATTAAATTTACAAAAACAAATTATCGAAATTAACCTCTTCAATTATCAAACCCGTTTAGAAATCATTAGCCAAAAAGTAGGTACAGAAAATCATCTAGAGTTTTTAGAAAAATTTAGTCAGAAAGTACAGCAAAAATATCTACTGCAAATTACTAAAGACTATGAAAATATGGAACTAGGTTTAAGACTACTAGAAGCCAGTATCAACGCCATTCGTAGTCAAATTGAACTAGAAAAATCCCAACGCGATCGCAGCTTTCAGAATATAGTCACAATAGTTGGTGCAGGAACAGCCGTAACAGCGTTAATTGATTTTGAAGGTAAACAATGTACAGCTATATCCAAACTTATGCCCTTAGAGATTAACTGTAAAGAAGAACCTTGGTTCAATAATGTGATTATACCAGTTGGGCTAATAGTTATCTTTGGAGTAATTGCCCTCTTCCTGAAAAAAATCTTATTGAGACTGAATCGCTAAATCCTTCCAGAATCAACTAAAATAGTACAGATGTACATTATAACTTCAGTTGTAAGATTATGTCAGCTTGAATACCGATTACGGAAATCTCGATGGGCAATTAGACAAACTTGATATAAGAATATAAGAATAAAGGTTAATTAACTATAAGCAGGGACTTTAATTTCTGTGAAACACCCAAGGAGAATACGCCGCCCCCATGGCAAATGGCGAATATCTGGGAACCACAGGAGAGAACAATTAAGTCTGTTTTTTAAGGATAGTCTAGAAAATTACCTTACTTCTAGATAAATCTCCCGGCTTCGCGCCGGAGGAAAGTCAACAAATCCAAACTTGATGCTATGCGATCAACCAAGTTTTCTTTTTTCCTACGCAAGAACTTTACTCATCTACTCGCTATCTTGCTGGGAGTAATGCTAACAGTTGCCTTTTACCGCGTGTTGCCCTCACAGGCAGAGCCAGCGCCGAGGGTTGAGAAAGCAGCACCAACATTAATAGCCCAGCGACCAATTCCTACCCGTGGCAGCTTCGTCACCGCAGCAGTTAATCGTGTAGGTTCAGCAGTGGTGAAGATTGACACTGAGCGCACAGTGACGCGCCGTGTTGATCCATTTTTTGATGACCCCTTCTTCCGACGCTTTTTTGGAGATGATGCTTTCTCCCAAATTCCCCGAGAAAGACTCCTCAGAGGTCAAGGCTCAGGCTTTATTATTGATGGTACTGGAGTAATTCTCACCAATGCCCATGTCGTTGATCAGGCAGATAAGGTAATTGTAACTCTCAAGGACGGGCGTGAATTTCAAGGAAGAGTGCAGGGGGCAGATAAAGTAACCGATTTAGCCGTCGTCAAGATTGAAGCTAGAGACTTGCCCGTTGCTCCTCTGGGAGATTCCTCTCAAGTACAGGTAGGCGATTGGGCGATCGCTGTTGGTAATCCCTTAGGATTAGATAATACAGTTACCCTGGGGATTGTTAGTACCCTCCAGCGCTCTAGTGGTCAAGTAGGTATTCCCGACAAACGACTGGACTTTATTCAAACTGACGCGGCGATTAATCCCGGAAACTCTGGAGGCCCTCTTTTGAGTCAAGAAGGGGAAGTGATTGGTATCAATACTGCCATTCGTCCTGATGCCATGGGGATTGGTTTTGCCATTCCTGTTAATAAAGCCAAAGAGATTTCTAATCAACTAATCACAAGGGGGAAAGTTTCTCATCCTTATATTGGCATTCGCATGGTAACTCTGACACCTGAATTAGCCAAAGAGAATAATAACGATCCCAACTCACCCTTGATGCTGCCGGAAATTAATGGTGTTCTAGTAATGCAAGTAATTCCCGACACACCAGCAGCTGCCGCAGGTATCCGTCGCGGGGATGTAGTTATTGAAATTGATGGCAAAACTATTACCAGTGCGGATCAGTTACAACGCCTAGTGGAGAATAGTGGTGTCAATCAAGCACTACAACTTAAAGTCAGGCGCGGCAGACAGACTAATATTATCTCTGTGCGCACTGACGAACTAGAAAATGCTACTTAATAGGGTATTCATATAAGAATCCCCCTCCTTGAAGGAGGGGGAATGTCAACTCAGAGTATTCTGGAGAGACTATTCCTCAGAATCTCCTGTCAAGTAGCTTTCAAAATCACTGCTGGAAACTTCATCATTGAGGTCTGTTTCAAAACTGCTAGCACTACCACCAAAACTAGCTTCTTCCTCCAAACTATAATTACGGGCAGTACGGTCATCTAGTACCACCTCTAAAGGATCTCCTTGATCTAATTCATTGATCTCGGTGTTTTCCTCATAGGGATAGTCAAAGTTGCCGTTGTTGGCACCGTCAGGCTCAAAATCAGCCAAATTAGTATCTTCGTAGCCATTGTACCCAGTGCCTGCAGGAATCAAACGTCCAATAATGACGTTTTCTTTGAGACCTCGAAGCCAGTCAGATTTTCCTTCAATAGCTGCTTCTGTAAGGACACGGGTAGTTTCTTGGAAACTAGCAGCAGAGATGAAACTATCAGTATTAAGAGAGGCTTTGGTAATTCCCAATAGTACAGGCGTGTACTTTGCTGGCGCACCACCAGTAATTGCCATTGCATCATTGACAGTTTCAATCTGCCGTAACTCCACAAGTTCTCCTGGTAACATCGTGGTATCACCACCATCGTCTACTCGCACCTTCGAGGTCATCTGCCGCACAATCACCTCAATGTGCTTATCAGAAATATCAATACCTTGGGATTGATACACTGATTGCACCTCATTGACTAGAAAAGCCTGTGCCTGTTGTAGTCCCACTAATGCCGCTTCGTATACTCCTCCCTGTTGTTCGACAGTGAGATTAAAGAAAATTTCCAGAATCTCATGAGGATTTGCTGGTCCATCTGTGAGTGGTTGTCCAGTCAGCACCTGTTGACGATCAGAAACAATTGCATTCTGTCCAGGACTCACTGGATAATCAGTAACTGAACCGTCAGCTTCAATTACCTTGACATCAACAGTTTCGTCTTCCTCATAAACCACCTGAGACTCACCTGGACGTTTACATAAAACGCAGGCTTCTTTAGGCTTGCGTGCCTCAAGTAATTCCTCAATTCTGGGCAAACCCTGAATAATATCACCAGTTTTAGCCCTCTCAAATACCAGCAATACCAAGTTGTCGCCCCTTTGTACCAAGTCTCCGTTATTAATTTGCAAGATCGCACCAGCAGAAACTCGGTAGGGGCGCGCCAACCTTAGAGTCACAGAATCTTCGTCAACTTGTACTACTTGACCTGATTCTCCAGCTGGTATATCCTCAGCAACAGTATCTGTAGCAACTAGCAAATCGCCTACTTTGACATGAGGCTGCGAGTTGGGACAAGCCAGCTTAATTTGATCTGAATCCCGCAGAATCAGCACTCGTCGAATGGCTTCAGCACCCTCTTGAATACCTCGGATTTCGCCAGCTTCTTTGCACTGAATTTCTGTGCGGGCAACTACTGCTTTGGGAGCAATTTCGTCGCCATCTTCCACCAGCAGCTTGGTATTGGTAGTGCCGCCCAAAGGATCAGTGGCAGTGTCGCGGCGAATCACTAGGGATTCAAGGATTACTAGTTGCAAGCGCTTGTCCTCGAATTCAGAGGATTCTGACGCCACTGCCCCCTCATCATCGCCATCTTCGACACTGACTAACTCAATATCAGCCGATAGCTGAGATGAACCAGTATGTTCCACCTCGGTATCCTGGTTCATTTCCAACACTAACTGGGTGCGCAGCAATTCTACCCCTTCTACAGACTTCACCCGCTCCCCATCTTTGTAGGGTAGTCGCTGTATGGCTCGCAGCTCAATTGCCGTCGTGCGACTGGCCTCTTCTTGGAAGTCTTCTCGGCGATTAATCGAAGCTTGAGATGGCACTGCCGGATCATCAGGCACTGCGAACTCAATTACTGGTCTCAGCAGTAGTGCTGAACCTTCGGGAGTTTCAACAGCTTCACAATAGCGCAGCTCTTCGACTGTTACCCCTGGGAGTGCTTCATTACCTGGATACACTAACTGTTCCGACTTCGCCATGGCTTCAGTCGGTGAATCTACCAGGTGTAGTGAGCCTGGTTTAATCACAATTTCGCGAAGGATGTCATTTTTCTGTACCACTTCCACAATCCCTGCAGATTGACAGAAAATATCCTTAACCACTTCCATCCCGGCTTCGACGTACTGTCCATCTTCCACCAACAGCAGGGAGATATCTTTGTTAACCTCGTGACATTCTTCAGGAATCCACAGCAGGGTACCGCCTTGGGTTACTTCGTAACCCTGTTTGGCTTTACCTCGCTTGGCAACTTCCACGCCAGCATATTTGATAATGCCCCCAGTTTGGGTGCGATACTGGTCATCGATGAGTTCAGCTACCACCTGGTTATTGAGAACTTTAGTTCCTGGCGTGGCTTTGAGCAAAAACTGCTGACCTGTGCTGGTATGAATGATGTACTGTTCACGCCCGCCTCCGCTTTCCATCCTGACAAGAGCTCGGTCTAAGACCACAGAAGCAGTGATAATTTCAATTTCTCGCTTGCCTGGGGTCAACCTCACTACACCACCGTTGGCTGTGATTAGTTTGGTTTCTGCTAACACGCTCCCAGTTTCTACAGTATCGCCATTTTTAACTACTGGTTCTGCACCGGGCGGTAGGTTGTAAACCTCTCCTGATAAAATCCAGAGCAAACCTCCCTGTTGAGCAATACGGGTAGTGTTGCCTTGACGGTCAGTTTTCTCCTCAGGTACTAGGTTAGCAAATAGCACTTCTCCTGCCATTGCCGAAGTCACATCCTTAGATGCTTTTTCTGTGGAGAGGCGAGATTTGCCCAAGGCTACTTCTGCTAACATTTCACCAGTTTTGACTTGTTGACCATCTGTAACCATTAGTATAGAACCGGGAGTTACTGAAAAAGTCTCGGGCTTGAGCTTGCTAGCAGTTGGTTCCAGAATGATCTCGCCAGCAACTTCCACTTGTTCGCGCTCTTCTCCGTGGCGAGTTCGCACTACCCTAGTGCGCAATTGCTTGCTAAAGTGTACCACGCCATCAGCGGGTGAGGATACCTGCCGTGCCACTTCCCCAGTGAAGACGCCACCAGTGTGGAAAGTACGCATGGTTAGCTGGGTACCTGGTTCACCAATGGACTGAGCAGCAATAATGCCGACAGCTTCTCCCAAATCAACCATATGTCCGTGGGCTAGACTCCAGCCGTAGCAGTGCTGGCAAACTGAGCGCGGTGCTTCACAGGTCAGAGGAGAGCGCACTGTTACTTCTTCAATACCAGCTTGCTCAATTTTTTTGGCTAATTCATCACTCAGGTCTTGGTTACGCTCGGCAATCACTTCGCCAGTTTTGGGATCAACCGCATCTTTTGCCAGCACTCGACCCAGTAAGCGTTCAGAGAGGGGAATCAAAACGCGATCGCCATCTTTCATTGCTGTGACAACGATACCCCGATTTGTACCGCAATCAATTTCTCGCACAATTACGTCTTGGGAAACATCCACTAGACGTCTAGTCAGATAACCTGAGTCAGCGGTTCTCAGGGCTGTATCTACTAAACCTTTCCTGGCACCATAGGAAGAGATAATATATTCTGTAACCGTTAAGCCTTCCCGGAAGTTAGTCTTAATCGGCAAGTCAATAATCTCTCCTTGAGGATTTGCCATCAAACCACGCATTCCCACCAATTGGCGCACCTGAGACAAATTACCCCTGGCTCCAGAAAATGCCATCATGTACACCGAATTAAGTGGGTCAGTCGCCTTGAAGTTGCGTACCACTTCTTCTTTCAAAGCTTCGGATGTACTATTCCAGGTGTCGATTACTTTTTGGAAACGTTCCACTTCGGTGATTTCTCCCCGAGAGTAACGGGCTTCTGTAGCACGAATTTGTGCTTCGGCAGCCTCTAACATCTTGCGTTTCACTGGCGGCACTTGCAGGTCATCGACGCTGATCGAGACTCCGGCTTTAGTTGCATAGCGGAAACCCAGGTCTTTGAGCTTATCAGCCATCTGAGCGCTATGAGCGCTGCCGTATTTGGTATATGCCCAAGATATAAGTTTTTTGAGCCGACCTTTATCTACAATTCGGTTGTAAAAAGTCGTTTCTTTTTGCTCTACCATCTGTTTGCGAATTTTAGGTTTGAAGCTGAGAAGGTTGCTGTTGATCAGAGTAAGGTTGCTATTTATACTTACTCTTGTCGGCGCATCTAGGTTTAGATACTCAGTGCCTCTTGAATTGCTTTGTTGTAAATAACTCGACCAGGAGTAGTGCGGATGTACTGAGAAATCAGTTCACCATCAGCTGTTTGGCGCACTCGACGTTCTCGGTAACATTTAGTGACACTGCCATCACCGAAGCTCTCTGATTTGATCACTTCATCATCTGGTTTGGCTGTCTCCACCTCACCGTCATAGCGCACCCAAATCAAAGCGTGCAATTCTACTTGTTTTTGCTCATAAGCTTTAATGGCATCTTCAAGAGAAGCAAAATACTTGCCTGCTCCATGGTTAGCATTGGGGTTTTCTGCTGTCAGGTAATAGCATCCCAAGACCATATCCTGACTAGGAGCTACAATCGGGCGACCAGTCGCTGGTGAGAGAATATTGTTGGAAGCTAACATCAGCAATCGTGCTTCTGACTGGGATTCCAAAGAGAGGGGAACATGTACTGCCATTTGGTCGCCATCAAAGTCGGCATTGAAAGCAGGACAAACTAACGGGTGTAACTGAATTGCTCTCCCTTCCACCAAAATTGGTTCAAAGGCTTGAATTCCTAGACGGTGCAGCGTTGGTGCTCGATTGAGCAGCACTGGGTGTCCAGCGATTACTTCCTCTAACACATCCCAGACGCTGGGATCACCACGCTGAATTAACTTTTTCGCTGCTTTGATATTATTGACCAAACCCTGGCGAATCAGACGATGGATGACAAAGGGTTGAAACAGTTCAATTGCCATCTCCCTAGGCAAACCGCACTGGTGGATATGAAGCTTGGGGCCAACGACAATTACGCTTCTGCCGGAGTAGTCAACCCTCTTACCCAGTAGGTTTTGTCGAAAGCGACCCTGTTTACCCTCAATAATGTCAGAGAGGGATTTTAGTGGTCGGTTATTGGCACCCACCACTGTGCGCCCCCGCCTGCCGTTATCAATTAGGGCATCCACTGCTTCCTGGAGCATCCGTTTTTCGTTACGGACAATAATCTCCGGTGCCAGGATTTCCTGTAGGCGTGCCAGTCGATTGTTACGGTTGATTACTCGTCGATAGAGGTCATTGAGATCAGAAGTAGCAAAACGACCACCATCGAGTTGTACCATGGGGCGTAAGTCTGGAGGAATAACCGGGATCACCATCAGCACCATCCAATCTGCCTTGGCACCGGTACCAATGAAGTTGTCAATGACTCGCAAGCGCTTGATGAGCTTGGCGCGCTTTTGACCTCGGGAGTTGGCAATTTCTTCTCGCAGGGTTTCTGCCTCAGCATCTAAATCTACATCCTGTAGCAGTTGTTGTAGGGCTTCGGCACCTATACCCACCTCTACACCAGTCAATTCCGTGTCTTCGCTGTAGAGCTGTTCTTCAATTTCCAACCACTGGTCTTCGGTTAGTAACTGTTTGTAGCTGAGGTTTTCGGCATTACCTGGAGACAGTACTACATAGGCATTGAAATAGACAATTTGCTCAACATCCCGCAGAGGCATATCTAAGAGAATGCTCATGTAACTGGGAATGCCCTTGAGATACCAGACATGAGCCACTGGTGCTGCCAGTTTGATATAACCCATGCGGTGACGTCGTACCCGTGATTCTGTGACTTCCACACCACAACGCTCACAGACGATACCCCGGTGGCGCACCCGTTTGTACTTACCACAATGACATTCCCAGTCTTTAGCCGGACCAAAGATGCGCTCGCAGAAGAGCCCATCCATTTCTGGTTTGAGGGTGCGATAGTTAATTGTTTCTGGTTTGGTAACTTCACCAACTACTTGACCGTTGGGTAGGGTTCTTTCTCCCCATTGACGAATGCGATCTGCAGAGGCAATACCGATTTTGACGTAGTCAAAGCGTTGTTCTTGCTGATTTTTCATAATATAGTCTCTAATCCTGAGTCCTGAAGTTATTAGCCTTGGGTTATTAGTCGCCTAAGATCAATCACTAATAACCGATGACTAGTAGATTGCCTAATCAAGTTGGAGAAAGTAAAAATCTTCTTTTTTGCTTTCTCCTTTAACCCTTCTCCAACTCGATTGCAAAATTTACTTTTGCAGGAGTTCTAAATACCTTTCAGACTTCATCCTCTTCCAACTCCTCGCGGTTAAGTGATTCATAGGTTGGTCTGTTTGGTGTCCGGCGTCGGTCTGCATCTGCCATCAAATCAACCTCTAGATCACGGCTTGAGCCATCTTCGGCATTTTCTACTTTGTGAACCGCAATGTCGAGACCTAAAGATTGAAGTTCCCGCATTAAAACCTTAAAGGATTCAGGAGTACCAGGTCGCGGAATGGCTTTACCTTTAACAATTGCATTGAGAGCCTCATTACGACCCTGCATATCGTCTGATTTGACAGTTAACAACTCTTGGAGTGTATAAGCTGCGCCAAAGGCTTCTAGAGCCCAAACTTCCATTTCTCCAAAGCGCTGACCACCCTGTTGAGCTTTACCACCCAAAGGTTGCTGAGTCACTAGGGAGTAAGGACCTGTGGAGCGAGCGTGAATCTTATCGTCTACTAAGTGCACAAGCTTAAGCATATAAGCTTTGCCCACGGTTACTGGTCGGTCAAAGGGCTCACCTGTGCGACCATCAAAGACAGTGATTTTACCTGGTTGAGAGGGATCAAACACCCAGTTTTGATCCTCTTGCTGACTAGCTTCGAGCAACTTGCCATGAACTGTGGCACGGGATGCCTCTTCCCCATACATTTCATCAAAAGGTGTCAGCTTAAATCTGGTATCTAAATTTTCACCTGCCCATCCCAGTAAGCACTCAAACACTTGACCAACATTCATCCGGCTGGGCACGCCTAGGGGATTGAGGACAATGTCTACTGCTGTTCCATCTGGTAAGTAAGGCATATCCTCAACTGGCAAAATTCGGGAAATAATGCCTTTGTTACCATGGCGTCCCGCCATCTTGTCACCTACTTGGATTTTGCGCTTTTGTGCCACATACACTCTGACAACCATATTGGCTCCTGGTGGCAATTCATCCCCCTGTTCACGGGTAAAGACTCGGACATCGACGACACGTCCCTTTTCTCCATTAGGCACGCGTAGGGAATTATCCCTTACATCCCTAGCTTTTTCTCCGAAAATTGCCCTGAGCAGTTTTTCTTCTGGTGGCTGGTCAGATTCCCCCTTGGGTGTAACTTTACCGACAAGAATGTCTCCGGCTTCTACCCAAGCACCAATGCGAATAATACCGGTTTCGTCGAGCTGGCGTAGGGCATCTTCACCAACGTTAGGAATTTCGCGGGTGATTTCCTCTGGACCTAGTTTGGTTTGGCGAGCCTCAATTTCATACTTTTCAATGTGAATACTGGTGTAGACATCATCCATAACCAGTCGCTCACTGATCAGGATCGCGTCTTCATAGTTATAACCCTCCCAGGGCATGTAAGCCACTAAAATGTTTTGCCCGAGAGCAATTTCACCACCTTCGGTGGCGGAGCCGTCTGCCAGTACCTGACCAACTACAACTTCGTCCCCTTCAAATACTAAAGGACGCTGATTCAAGCAGGTATCTTGGTTGGAACGCTGGTACTTCTGGATTTCATACTCAATCTCGTGACCATTGGCGTCGGCAACGCGCATTTTCCTGGCATCAACATAGGTAACTTCTCCATCGGTGCGGGAGACGATAACCATACCGGAGTCCCTGGCTGCTTGAGCTTCTAAACCAGTTCCTACCAAGGGGCGTTCTGGTCGCAATAATGGTACTGCCTGCCGCTGCATGTTTGATCCCATCAACGCCCGGTTAGCATCATCATGTTCTAGGAAGGGAATCAAGGATGTTGCCACCGAGATAATCTGTACCGGTGATACAGTTACATAATCTACTTGATCAGGAGTTGTGGTGGTGAATTCTTGGCGATAGCGCACTGGCACTAATTCCCCCAAGATGTAACCATTTTCATCCATGGAGATGTCTCCGGGCGCTACCCGCAAGTCATCTTCTTCATCTGCAGTCATGTATTTCGGCGGCTTGTCTTTGATTACTCGCCCATTTTCTACTGGGTAAGATGGTGTCTCGATAAAGCCGTAGGCATTAACCCGCGCATGGGTTGCTAAAGAGCCGATCAGACCAGCGTTGGGGCCTTCTGGTGTTTCAATTGGGCAAATCCTGCCGTAGTGAGAGGGGTGAATATCCCGTACTGCAAAACCAGCTCTCTCCCGAGTTAGACCTCCTGGACCAAGGGCAGACAAGCGGCGTTTGTGCGTCAGCTCTGCCAAGGGGTTGGTCTGATCCATAAACTGGGACAATTGAGAAGAGCCGAAAAATTCTTTAATTGCTGCTACTAAGGGTTTGGGGTTTACCAGTGAGGCTGGTGTCAAGGTGTCGGAGTCAGAAACAGTCATCCGCTCCCGGATGATACGCTCTAGGCGGTTGAGTCCAACACGCACTTGGTTTTGCAAGAGTTCTCCCACTGAGCGCACCCTGCGGTTGCCCAAGTGGTCGATGTCGTCGGTGCTGCCGATGTCAAATTCTAGATTGATCAAGTAATCAATTGCTGCCAAGATGTCTTGAGGTGTCAGTACCCGGACTGTATCCTGAATGCTAAGCCTTAGCTTCCTGTTGAGTTTGTAGCGACCAACTCGACCTAGATCATAGCGTTTGGGGTCAAAAAAGCGTGATTCCAGCAACTGCTGACCACCGCTGACTGTCGGTGGTTCCCCTGGGCGCAGTTTGCGATAGAGTTCCATGAGTGCTTCTTCTTCGCTGGGATTGCCTTCTTTATCAAGGGTTTTCTGATAGTAGTCTGGGTGTCGTAGGGCATCGATGATTTCATTATCGGAGAGTCCCAGGGCTTTGAGGAGCACCTGGGCTGACAATTTGCGGGTTTTGTCGATGCGCACCCACACGAGGTCATTTTTGTCAGTTTCAAACTTTAACCATGCCCCTCGGTTCGGAATCAGGGAGGCAGAGTAGGTACGGCGTCCATTTTTATCAGTTTCGGACTTATAGTACACTCCGGGACTGCGGACGATTTGATTGACAATCACTCGTTCTGCACCATTGATAATGAAGGTGCCTCGGTCTGTCATCAAGGGTAAATCGCCGATGAAGACCTCTTGTTCTTTGATCTCACCAGTTTCTTTGTTGATTAACCGCGTGGGTACATACATTTGTACGGCATAGGTGCTATCTCGCCGCTTGGCTTCATCGACGTCGTATTTTGGTCGCTTGAGTTTGTAGTCTTGCCCCAAAAAGTGCAGCTCTAGTTTGCCAGTGTAGTCGGTAATTGGAGAGAAGCTGTTGAGTTCTTCAATTAGCCCCTCTTCCAGAAACCAGCGGAAAGAAGAACGCTGAATTTCCACTAAGTCTGGCAACATATAGTTGGGGACAGTGTAATTTGGAGTAGGGGTAGTGTAAATCTGATTACTCATGCGTTTTCTTGAACTGGGTGAGTTGTGGCAGAAGGGAAAAAGTGAGTTTAGATTTGGGAGCAGGGAGTACCAATTAATTAACCTGATGTCTCAAGGTAATTGACGACTTCCTGTGCATGCCCACTCTAAAATCTGAAATCTCAGACTGTGGGATAATTAAAGATTAAGCACTGCTCAAGGTGGGGTTTCGTCCTTAGCTATAGGTGATTCTAATGAAGAGGAAACTAGTGGCTAGCTGGGGATGTCTACGAAGCCAAAGGCTTCCTAGGTAAGTGGATAATTTGTTGTTTTGTATTGAGAGTATTAACAAACAAAGTGATTTTTGTAATCCTTGGGAATGACTAACTTCTCAAGCTTAGAGTTCAACAGCGATCAAGTTGTAAGTCTTTATACTCAGTTAAGTCTTTATGCTCAGTTAAGAACACATTAACCCTCGTTTACTGATCTAGACTCTTTTGATAGACTAACTATTAAACTAAGCTTTCTCTTGCAAGGAGCCAGAGCCAATGTAAGTGGCTCTGATTAGTTAACTTAAGTTCCAAAGTTATTGGCATTTGAGCTAGTTGGGGTACTTTGATTGCTCTATAGGTGTTTTCTTTCATTTTTCAATGCAATTAAAGTGATAGGTTGTTATGGATAGCGAGTTTTATGCTCACGAACTAATAGTCTACGCAGCTTCGTTGTCTATAGAATTGCTTGGTAGTTCCAGACCAAATAGTTCACAGGCATTGTGCGTTGTCTGATGGGCAATGGTTTCGGTGGGAACACCTCGCAATTGAGCAACACACTCTGCCACATAACGCACATAGGCTGGTTGATTACGTTTACCCCGCTTGGGAACTGGTGCTAAGAAAGGACAGTCGGTTTCAATTAGTAGACGCTCTGTTGGCACCATTGCCGCCGAGTCTTTAACCTGTGTAGCAGACTTGAAGGTGACAATGCCGCTAAAGCTAATATAGAAACCCAGATCTAAAAACCACTGCGTCTCCTCCGGTGTTCCTCCCCAACAGTGCATAACACCTCTAACAGAACCGTTGCTGTCCCAGAAGTTTTGTAATAATTTTGCCATTTCAGCAGCAGCATCACGGCAGTGGATAATCACTGGTAAGTTCAGTTGTTGGGCAATTGCCAATTGCTCTTTAAAAATGGCTTTTTGCTCTTGTTGGTTTTTGGCTTTAAAGAAATCCAATCCTGTTTCACCAATTGCTACTACCCTCGAATCAGCACTAGCTAAGGATAAGATTTGAACTGCCATCTGCGGTGTCCATTTATCTACATCTAGAGGATGTAAACCGACAGCAAATGATAGTTCAGGAAATTGATCAGCTAGTGCCTGAATTCCAGCATACTCTGCTGGTTCTACGCAGGAGTGTACTAGCTTGACTACCCCGGCTTCTCGCCAGTTATTCCTCACCGCTAAAAGATCCGCGTCGAAGACATCAAAATTGATATGAACGTGAGTATCTACCAATTGCATCAGTACAATCTGCCGCCTAGTTTCAAGAAATTACCGTAGGATTAACCTATCTACAGTTTCCCTCCTGATTGGCTTTGTGACACCCCCTCTCAACTAGATTACACATGTAATTTTTGCTTCTTTTACGTGGATATCCATTGGGGGAAATAAAAGCTTGCTTGGAGTCCCCAGTTACCTGGGCAAAGTTTGCCTCAACCTTGTTATCGGTCGGTACTTTCTCTTAGAAACTGGCTTAACCATACACTGACAAAATATACGGAAACTTAATGTCTTCACCTGCATGCAGTACTTTCAACTTAATTGCCGAGTGTGGACTTAAGCTTGAAAGTTTTCAGCTATACAAAGTATAGCAAGCCATTAAGAAAATGAAAGGATCTATCCTTTCACTCACATTCGGCTCACCGCTTCCAAGCATGCCCTTGAAAAACAAGAAGGAAAAGCGGCTTTCAGCTTCTGAGTCGTTTTTGTTAGGATAATCAACTCCAGACTTAGTTTCCGTATAGTCATCGCCGTCATAGAGTCAGAAGCTTGCCCATTAGCTAATTTGGGAAGCTAAGAACTCCACCATGACAGCCTTGGGGTTAGTGTAACGCCGAGGGCGGCTCATTGAGGCTCATTCTACCTACATGTATTATTAGAATGGGGGACTTGTCAGCCCCCAAGCCCCCACTAGTTAAATCTAAGAAGCAGCTGATTCTCCCGTAGGGGAGTTGAGTTGAGCTTCTATACTTTTTAGTTTCTTCGCCAGACGGGATTTTTTACGAGCGCCATTGTTGGAGTGAAGTACGCCCCGCTTTACAGCTTTATCAATCTTGCTGTAAGCTACAGACATCTCCCTACGTACTTCTTGTAATGATTCTGGACTCGGTTGACGAGCGTAATCCTCAAGAGTGGTAAGGTACTTTTTCATCAGCGTTTTCACCGCTGACTTGTAGGTTTTATTGCGAACTCGATTACGTTCGTTGATTTGTATACGCTTGAGCGCGGACTTGCTATTAGCCACAGTAATCTCTAGGAAAGCCTGTTTTCGATAACAAACAAAATACCTGAATAACTAATATAACATCAATTGGCAAAGGATAACGACCCCAGAAAAATCCAGGTTAAGCTATAGAGGAGAGCCTGGGTACAATGCACCCCTCACTGGAGGGGAAGCTACAGGACCTACTCTCAGATGGGTAATACCTAAATGATAGGCACTCCGACTCCATGCTGCGAATCATTACTCAGCCGGCTGAGGCACAAACGGAACTGCGGAGGATCTGCGATCGCACTTCCGGTGATGAAATTGTTCACAAAGAAGCAACAGTGCGGGAGGTCTTACATCGGGTAAAGCGCCAGAGAGACAAAGCACTCGTGCACTACACAGAAGAATTTGACCAAAATTCCCTAACTCCTGAGCAACTGCGTGTCAGTGCCTCAGAATTGGATGCTGCCTACCAACAGGTGTCGAAGGAGCTATTGGATGCTATCGGGTTGGCAAAGTCTCAAATTGAGGCATTTCATCGGCAACGGCTCCCCAAGTCATGGGTGCAATTTGGCGAAGATGAGGTAGTTTTAGGTAAACGCTACAGCCCAGTGGACTCTGCTGGGCTGTATATACCTGGCGGTAGGGTTTCTTATCTAAGTGCTGTCTTGATGAATGCGATTCCGGCAAAAGTGGCGAAGGTACCTCGGATTGTAATGGTGACGCCACCTGGAGTAGACAATAAAATTAATCCGGCGGTGCTAGTAGCAGCTCAGGAAGCTGGGGTTCACGAGATTTTTCGGGTAGGGGGCGCTCAAGCAATTGCTGCTTTAGCCTACGGTACAGAAACTATTCCTAAGGTAGATGTGATTACTGGCTCAGGCAACATTTACGTAACTCTAGCCAAGAAACTAGTTTACGGAATAGTTGGCATTGATTCAGTGGCATTTCCTTCGGAGATGCTAATTATTGCTGAGGAAATTGCCAATCCTGTATACATTGCTGCCGAGATGTTAGCACAAGCAGAGCAGGATTCCATGGCAGCAGCAATTCTGTTGACGACAGATTTTCAGCTGGCTGTCAAAGTAAACAGAGAAGTTGAGTTGCAACTGCAAAACCATCCCAGGCGACTACTAACAGAAAAGGCGATCGCTCACTATGGTCTAATCGTAGTTGTTGATACCCTCGATACTGCGGCTGAACTCTCCAACCAATTTGCCCCTGAACATCTCAAACTTGAGGTTTCTCAACCTTGGGAATTACTCGAGTCCATCCGTCACGCTGGTGCAATTTTCCTTGGTAGTTCAACCCCTAAAGCAGTGGGAGATTACCTAGCTGGTCCCAATCATAATCTTCCCACTTCTGGTGCTGCACGCTACACCTCTGCTCTGGGTGTAGAAACCTTCATGAAGCACTCGAGTCTGATTGAGTATTCACCGACAGCACTGTACAAAATTGCTGATGCTCTGCAAGTGCTAGCAGAAGCTGAAGGTTTACATTCCCATGCTGAGTCTGTGCGCTTGCAGACTGAAGAAAATTTCGACGACTAGAATAATTTCAAATTATTAAAGGATTTTGCTGATAGCTCATTGCTAATCAGAGTTATCTTGAAAACCGAGCAATGAACCATCAACAATCAAGTCAATTCTCTGGGGCTAACCATCTAGATTTCCGCGAGGGTAGTGTTACTATAACCCGTAGGTTTTGATACATCATGCCTCAACTGCCATCAATCCCACGCGACGCTTCATCATCTCCTCATAGGTAAAGCGGTAAGCCCAGAAGTGGGAGCCTGAATATCCGGCAATGTCAGCCAAGCGCTTCAAAACCCACTCACCCTTGTAGCCACGATCACAATTGGAAGCACCGTAGGCGTCAACCATCCTCCAGACACAGTAGCCATAATGTTTATCGTCTTGAGGAGGACGTACAACCACACCTGGATAAGCCTGAATTGCCATCATCAAGGTGTAGTTATCTGGAAAATCTGGGGACACCTTGGAAGAGACAATTACCGGAGTACCATCTGGCAGAGATGGTGGCAGCATAAAATCTGGATGATGAACACAAGATAGTTGCTTGACTAAGGTCTTAGCTTCCTGGGTTTGCCTGAATTCAATTTCTACAGCTTCCCCTTGTTCCTGGCGATTTACCCAATGAGTGGCGATGGCTTTGGCACTATCGAGCAAAGCTTGGTAGGTTTCTTCGCTCAAAATTCTGTAGTTCATTTTACTTTGATCTTTTCCCCACTTAAATTATCTGACATTTAAGGTCACCGGATCAGAAACTCTTGGTATTTTATATAGACACCAATAGGCTTTGGGAAAGATAGGAGCAGTGATAAGCATTGTCGACAAAAGGAAGTAAGTAACGAAGCTGGAGGTAAAAGTGGCTGGTTAAATCTCTCTCGGATCAGGGTTTCGGTGATTCCTCCCTAGCAATGGCAACAAATGCTCAAATAAATAGGGCGATTAACAGAGTCCACTAAGTCCTCTCGGTGAGTATGGAGTTTTTGAGACTTATTCCTCCTATGAGGCAGGGTAGTTCCTGGTGTAAGATAATAGTTTTGGGTGAAAGCTTAGTCACAAAAGTACAGTCAAGAGGAAACTATATGTCACGATATCGAGGCCCACGCCTTCGGGTTGTGCGCCGCCTAGGTGATTTGCCAGGTTTAACTCGCAAGACGCCTCGCCGCTCCTATCCACCGGGTCAACATGGTCAAGCACGCCGGAAGCGCTCAGAATATGCAATCCGACTCGAGGAAAAACAGAAACTTCGTTTCAACTACGGAGTTACAGAAAAGCAGTTAATTCGCTATATACGCAAGGCTCGTCGCGCCACCGGTTCAACAGGTCAAAGCTTGCTGCAACTGCTAGAAATGCGTCTGGATAACACCGTATTTCGTCTGGGAATGGCTGGTACTATCCCTGGTGCTCGTCAGCTAGTTAATCACGGTCATGTGATGGTTAATGGAAAAGAGGTCAATATTGCTAGCTATCAATGCCGCCCTGGGGATGTAATTGGTGTTAGAGACAATGAC
This sequence comes from Symploca sp. SIO3C6, assembly GCA_010692425.1. Lineage (GTDB taxonomy): Bacteria > Cyanobacteriota > Cyanobacteriia > Cyanobacteriales > Coleofasciculaceae > SIO3C6. The sequence goes on from JAAHHJ010000069.1 coordinate 20,194, forward strand.
CGCTCCAAGCGCTTGGTCCAGCAAAATATGGAATATCCTGGCTTGGCAAATATTCCGAGCCACTTAGAGTTTGACAAAAATACTCTTATTGGCAAGGTTAATGGTGTCATTGAGCGTGAGTGGGTGGCGCTGCAAATTAATGAACTGCTAGTGGTTGAATACTATTCACGGAAAGCCTAATTATTTGGGATTGGAGAAGCTAGTCATCATTTTCGCCCAAATGAACCAGTCAAGTAATAAGTAGGTATTTAGTTAAACTTATTACTTATTACTTATTACTTATTACTTGCCGTGTTCTAATAGAGAAGCCGATGTTGCTTTAGATATCAGAGGCATCAGCCGCCAATTTGAGACATAGTACGGGTGTAGATGCCTTCGGTTCCAGATTCTCGATGCTTGAAGTTGATTTCTGATTTAATCATCAGTAGCTGAGACACTTGCTCTCTTAAGTCAGCGGTGTCAACACCGCTGCGTAGAGCAGTTTTTAAGTTAATTTGACCAGTTTCATTAAGTAGACAAGGACGCAGCCAGCCGTCAGCAGAAAGACGCATGCGGTTACAGCGATCGCAAAAACATTCTGACATCTGAGAGATGAATCCTAGAGTTCCTTGGGCACCGGGAATCTGGAAGATATCAGCTGGACCGTTACCACAGATATTAGATTCTGTCAAGCCCCAGCGTTCTCTGATGCGCTGTCGTAATTGTTCTGAAGGCACCCAGGAACGTTCACCAAAAAGTTGAGCATTGCCAATGGGCATAAACTCAATAAATCGGATGTGCCAGCAACGCTCAATGCTTAGGGCTGCTAAGTCCAAGACTTCATGATCGTTAATCCCTGGAATCACAACCACATTTAGTTTCAGGGGATCAAACCCTACGCGGTGAGCTGCTTGAATCCCTTGCCAAGTTTTCTGCCAACGCCACCGCCCTTGATTGCCAATAATTTTGTTAAACGTCTCTGGCTTGAGGGAGTCGAGACTAATATTAATACGCCGCAAACCAGCATCATAGAGGGCTTGTGCCATACCTGCGAGTAAGAAGGCATTAGTAGTCATTGCCAAATCTTGGGTTTGCCGAAGGGAGGCAATCTCTCTGACTAAATCTACAACACCAGGGCGCAGTAAAGGTTCACCGCCAGTGAGGCGGAATTTTCTAAATCCAACAGGGATAAAGACTTCCTTGAGCAGTGTTATTATTTCTTCATGGCTTAGTAGTTCTTGCTGTAGGATATAGTCAAGTTCTTGCCCTTCTGGCATACAGTACTGACATCGGAAGTTGCAACGGTCAATCAGGCTAATCCGGAGATAGTCTACTGTGTTCATCATTAGGAGTTAAGAAGATAGAGGGGGAGAGAGGGAGAGGGGGAGAGGGGGAGATGATTTTGATAAACCATTCGCCTCATAAATTCTTGACTTCTAAATCTTGATTACATAAAAACGAGCAAAGCCCACGTCTTTCAAGCGTGGGATGTAGCGGGAGGACTTTTAAGTCCGCGAAACACTCCGTAAATAGCAGCTGATTTAATGGTACAATAGCAGTCACAAATACGGCAGCATAAATGTTAGTACTTGAGGCAAAACTAGTGGGGAAAAACTGGCAGTACGAACGGCTTGATGAAGCTATTCGTGCTGGTCAGTTTGTCCGTAATAAATGCCTCGCC
>JAAHHJ010000007.1 GCA_010692425.1 Symploca sp. SIO3C6
ATGACTCAACTTTACAAGCTCTTGGGATTCTGAGGAGGTTAGATGGATTTGTAAACGGGCTGGCATTAGGCGATCGCACCTTTTTAACTATTTTTCTATTTTACGCTTAATTAGACCCACCTACTTAAATATCAAAAAACTAACTAATTTTAGCTAGGCAGCATGTACCCACTCTGCTAGATAATCAACGGTATAGCAGAGCAGTACGTATTAAGGTTAGGACAAGCCAAATCGCTAAGACTTTGTCAAATTCACCCCTTCTGCCTTGGAGCCTTCTGCCCTAGAGCCTTGCGCGTAGCGCTATATAAGCTGTTAATCAATCCTTTACCTGGAATCAAGACGGTATTTCCATGGGATTATGGTGCTAGATATCTAAGTAAGAGTGATGCTAATTCCCTATAGCGCCATCTCAATCTTTAACAAATGTCAGACATAATTTACTACTACCCCAACCTAGAAAGCGGGATTTTACTCAAACGCTACAAACGTTTTTTGGCTGACATTGAGCTAACTTCTGGGGAGGTAATCACTGCTCACTGTCCAAATACTGGTCCTATGACTGGCGTTTGCATCCCAGGCTCTCCTGTAAAAGTTTCCCGCAGTGATAACCCAAAACGCAAGTTAAACTATACCTGGGAAATGATTCAAGTGGAGGATAACAAACCAACTTGGGTAGGTATTAATACTATGCTGCCCAATCGGGTGATACATTTAGCTTTACAACAGCGGTTAATTCCAGAATTAGCCCTCAGCTACACCAACATCCGCAAAGAAGTTCCTTATGGCAAAGGTAAAAAAAGTCGGGTGGATTTTTTACTGACTGGCGATGACTCTGACCGTCCAATATACTTGGAGGTCAAGAATACTACTTTGGCACATTCCCAGGTAGCATTATTCCCAGACACGGTAACTACTCGTGGACAAAAGCACTTGCAAGAATTGATGGCACTACTTCCCCAAGCACGAGCAGTGATGCTTTATTTTATCAATCGTGACGACTGCACTTACTTTGCTCCTGGTGATAACTATGATCCACTATACGGTAAGCTTTGGCGAGAGGCTCTTACTGAGGGTGTTGAAGTACTGCCCTGCCGTTTTGAAACTACACCAGTAGGAATTCGTTACTTGGGCTTAGCTAGTCTGGAACATAGTTCATAGTTCATGGCTCATGGTTCATGGTTTATGGTTCATTACTATTACTCTACCCGATAGGGTGATCGTCGGGAGTATGTCATTTTAGTATTCGGCAGTTTTAACATACTTTTTCTTCGGAACAATCAACTAATGAACTATGAACTACTTCAAAATTGGCACTTTCTCTGACTAATGAGATACTACATTGCTCAGCAATCATCTCTAAAATGGTGATAATGAGCACAAGAGACTAACAACGAGGTCAAGGTGCAACTGAAGCAGGTTATTATTGTTCACAAAGCTGGAGACTCCCAAGGACGGAGTTGGGCAGAAAAATGTGCTAGGCAACTGGAAAGACAACAGTGCCAAGTCTTGATTGGACCAAGTGGGATAAATGATAACCCCTATCCCGTGTTTTTGGCTTCCGCGACGCAGCCGATTGATTTGGCGTTAGTTATGGGTGGCGATGGTACTGTTCTGGCAGCAACGCGGCATCTTGCTCCAGAAGGTATACCGATTTTAGCAGTAAATGTGGGGGGAAATCTGGGGTTTCTGACAGAACCGTTTGAGGTATTTAAGGATACTGAGCAAGTTTGGAAGCGATTGTTAGAGGATCGTTATGCTGTTCAGCGGCGGATGATGGTCCAGGCGTCGGTGTTTGAAGGTAATCATACTAATATTAAACCAGTTAGTGATCGCTTTTTAGCACTCAATGAAATATGCGTTAAGCCTGCCTCGGCTGATCGTATGATTACTTCGATTATAGAAATGGAAATTGATGGGGAAGTTGTTGATCAGTACCAGGGTGATGGGCTAATTGTGGCGACTCCTACTGGCTCGACTTGCTATACTCTTTCTGCTAATGGACCTATATTACACGATGGCATGGAAGCCATTGCAGTGACACCGATTTGTCCTCTAAGTCTTTCGAGTCGTCCTCTGGTTCTCCCTGTTGGTTCGATTGTCAGTATCTGGCCTTTAGGGGACTATGAACTTAATAATAAGCTTTGGACTGATGGCGTTCAAGCTACTTCAATCTGGCCTGGACAGCGCGTGGATGTCCGCAAGGCTGATTTTTATGGCAAGTTTATTATTTTACGAGCTAACTATTCATACTATCAGACACTGCGGGATAAGCTTCAGTGGGCTGGTGCGAGAATCCATTATAGCAATAATCATCGTAACTAGTAACTAACTTGCTACTGTTTTTTACACAAAGACCAGCTGATCCCACTTCTTTTGTAAATACAGTCACTAATACAGTCAATTCATCTCGCCGTCAAATCGAGGTGCGACCCTGCTGGAGGCGGGCACACCTCTACAAATTATGACGGGGAACTTCTTGCCAGAACTACTTAAAAATGGCTCAGGACAGATTTGAACTGTCGACCTTGGGCTTATGAGTCCCCTGCTCTAACCTACTGAGCTACTGAGCCAAAATTAACCCACTTTCTCTAATTTAACATGTTAATGCCCTTTATGGCAACATTCTAGAGGTTCCTGAGCTGCTCCCATTGTTCAGGGAGAACTACAGATAGCAAGACTCCACCGCCACACTGACCGAGCAATTGGCGGTGGGAGTATAAACTATCGCTTGGGCAAGTAAGCCATTGGGTTAGCAGCTCCTCGCCCCTTGGGATGGATCTCAAAGTGTAAGTGTGGTCCGGTGCTGCGACCTGTGCTGCCCATCTCTGAAATTGGCTGACCCTGGGTAACTTGTTGCCCACGACGCACTAGAATTCGATTGTTGTGAGCATAAAGGGTTAAGCTACCATCAGCATGCTTAATTTTCACCATCTTGCCATAACCACCAGAATTCCAGCCAGCGGAGACTACAACACCAGGGGCTGCTGCCATAATCGGTGTACCAATAGGAGCAGCAATATCAATTCCCCTATGCATCCTTCCCCAACGCCTACCATAGCCCGAGGTTAAAACGCCTCTAGTAGGCCAAATATATCCGTTAAACCGAGTGGGGCTATCTGGAAGATACATATCCGGAGGTGCAAGTGGAGGCAACTCAGGAGAGACCATTTCTCCCACAGGCACATTAGTCATTGGATTGTAACTTCCTGCTGGCGTTGGGGCCGTTGCCACTTGTCGTTCCGGCGGAGGCACTTTGATTTCAATTGAACCCTGCCGATCTGCTTGCCGTCGCCGCAAACTCTCCCTTTGAAGCCTTTGGGCATTAGGTAATTCGATGATGACCGGAGTCCTTGTTCGAGCTAACTGCTGTTGCCCTTGCCTGTTAAGATTTGTTGATAAAGCTTCTCGGTTGGATCTAACACCATAATCTGGATTAACTCTAGAGACTGTAGATCTGTTCACCGAACTCTCAGTTGTTGTCGCGAGTTGGTTAGAAATTCCAACATTTTTCAGTTCGCTCTCTTGAGCAGTAGGAGTTTCTGGCTCATATTCTGCTCGCACCTTGAGTAGGTGTGATCTTATTGGCACCTCACGATTGAGTGGCTTGCTCGCTTGAGCAGTGGGAGTTTCTGGCTCATATCCTGCTCGCACCTTGAGAATATCAGCCCTCAGTTGCTCGACATGGGCATTGTAACTAAAACTAGCAGACTGATTTGACTTTGTATCAGCCGAGGGTGTTGTTGTCGCTTGCTTAGCCAGTACAAAAGAAGACTCTGCCCTAACTGGGCTTTGAACCAATTGCGATTTATTTAAAACAGTTGTTACCTGCTCTGGCAAAGTAGAAACATGAGTAGTTGGTAACTTCAGGCCTGAGAGTTCTTTTGTCGCTACTAAGGTCTCAGACTGAGATTTAATGTTAGCTGCCAATACAGTTGTTTCACGGGCAACACTAGTAGCTTTGACTGCCGGAATCCTCAATTTTTGATTAATCGTAATCAGATGGGGATTAGTTAGCTCATTAGCCCGGATTAGTTCCGATTCAGACAAGCCATAGCGACGAGAGATCCCATAAACTGTATCTCCTGGTTTGACTTTGTAAGAGCTTGTTTGTCCCACCTCAGCTGCCTTATCCATCGCCAAAGGCTGACCCAGTTGTGATTTGGTCGCTGTTTCTGGAGTTATGACCTGAAGAGTTGCTAGATTAGCTTTTGTTGCAGTTGTTGGTGCCATGGCCAACGATACTGAATTCTCAGGGAAGAGTGATGGAAGTACCACCGACTCCAGTTTGGTCCTCGATTGCGGTGAATTTGCTGGTAATTGTACTTTGTCCGGGTACTCGAGCTTGATCACCTGAGGCTCCACCACAGTTTTTTCTTGAGGTTTGAAGACCTCAGGATGCAAATTTTTAGGGGATGCCGGTTGGGTATCTGCTAAAGCTGAACTAGATACTTTGGTCAGCTTAGCTAAATTGCTAGACTCCTCGGATCTAAGCTGGGTCAAACTTTGGTTTAAGCGTTGACGTTGCTCCTTGATTCGATTGAGAGCAAAGTCTTGTCTTGCCTTCAATAGGTCGTTAATCTTGCCAGGAACTGTAAGGGAGCCTCCAGTTTGTGATTGACTTGATGTCAACATCGAGGCAGATGTTTGCTGCTGAGAGAGGTACACAGCAGATGAGTTTAAGAGTGTACTTGCATTCTGTGGTGCTTTCAGTTCAACAGCAATGCCATTAACCGAGGGAATTTTAAGTTTTTGTCCGATTGGGAGAACAGCATTGGCTGAGAGCTGATTAGAAGCAGCAATTACTTCCGGCTTAACCTGATAAGCCTTGGATATTCCCCACAGTGTCTGCCCTGCTTTTACTTGGTGTTCAAACACCGAAGGTGGGTCAGGTTTTGGGTATCCCTTGGCTTCTGGCTCTATGGGAATTGAAGGTAGCAGTGAAGTTGCAGTTGGCGACTCCTGTGCCGATGGTAGCAAGACACTCTTACCCTGCTCAACTGGAAGAGTAGTGAAAGTGGGTTCGGCAACAGCTGACTCCACCGCCATCGCTTCATCGCTTTGCTGAGGCAGCAATAGGCCAGAGGCACCCATGGAGATTGCCAATCCAATCATGGCAGCAGAGGTGCAAGAGCGGCGTTCTACTTCACTCGGTACTGCTGCGCTAGCTAGATGCTTCCCTAAAGAGTGCTTAGATAGCGCCTCAAAAGAGTCTGCTGTACACGAAGGAACAGGTTTGACCTTTGGCGTAAATCTTCGTTTCAACAATGACCTCCTGGTATTCGACGCGGGCGTAATCGTTCACTAAATTTTTTTTTACCAGTCAATGAGAAATCTCACAAGTGATTGTGATTTAAATCACAGACAGTCATCATGCTTAGGCAAGCGTACCTTGCTTTTCGGATTTAGACAAGTTGAAGAGATCCGGTAAAAATGTTCTTTTGGGGGTTCAATTGCTTGGTTTCCCCCTCAAAAACCCTAAAAAACAGATTACAACGCCCTTAACCGCAGAAATTGCCAGACCAGAAACACTGTAGAATTCGACACAGCTGTTGCCCGCCATTTCTGCATAGAAGATACTGGCTGGGCACTCTTGACTCCGGAAGAAGACTATAAAATCAAACAAAATTCTACCTGTTTGCTGGTGATGGTTCTGCCATAACATCCTGCTAATCTTGAGCTGTGCAATCGATAGTTTAGCAGCCAACCTAAGGTAACAGACGGAAATGTATGCCAATTCGGGGTCAAACAGCAACCGTAGAGTCGAAAGCTCAGATCACTTCCTTGCCCAATCTTCGGGGTGTCTGAGCAATTGTGTAAATCCTGATTTCCCTTGCCAGTAGGTTGTTTGAAGTACTTATATATCTTGTGATCAAGGATGAAAAAAACTGTACCTTCAGCTGCAAGCTATGCTGCGCTTTCCCATATAAATTTCTTATCACTGGGTTCTAAATTGGCGATGGTCAGCAGCCTAATTGTATTGGGAGTAATCATCCTCTAGGTATACATCTGAACAAGCCTTTAGCTATAAGACTCTGAGTCAGGGCATGTGGCTAGGGTGTCCATTCCTAACGAAAATTGATTTTGACTCGGAATCTTGTTTCTAGTTTCTCGTTCCTCAAAAAGAATACGAATAAACTTTCATGAGAGTATTTTATAGAGGGAAGTTTAATGAATTAATCTGCATATATAGATAATTAATTATCCCAAATAACCGAGCTGACGCCGCGCCTCAAATAAACCTATAGCCGCACTAACTGAAAGATTTAGGCTGCGCACTCCAGGTTGAGTCATGGGGATAAAAACTGTAGCCTTACAGGATTCTAGGACATGGGGAGGCAAACCGGTAGTTTCAGAGCCAAATAAAAGCCAGTCATCACTGTGAAAAATAAATTTAATATAACTGTATTTTCCTGAAGTACTGAAACCAATCAAGCGCCCACCATGACTCTGGTGAAATTTCTCAAAGGTTTCTAGTGAATCATGGTAGTGAAATTTGACGTAGGGCCAATAATCTAATCCTGCTCTTTTTAGGTAGCGGTCACTAATTTCAAAACCTAGGGGTCCGACCAAATGTAACTCTGTACCAGTAGCGGCACAAGTTCTAGCAATATTCCCAGTATTTGGCGGAATTTGGGGGTTAACCAGAACCATCTTTACCATTAGGCTGCCACAAAACCTCAATCACGCCTAAGTCTTTTTTTATATCAGACTTACTTATGTAAAAACTCCAGGAAAACACAAGCTTATAGATTTTCCTGATCATAGAATTTCCTCTTAAACTGATAAGATATTCTTATTTTTAAGCTGAGCGGTTCTACATCATAAGACCTAGGCTACCAGTAAATCGCACAACTTATCTTCTATTTCTTGTTCTTGCTGTGCTGTTTCTTGAATTGCCTGCGTAATAATTTGACGGCTATCAAGACCAACAGAGTGAAATCTTAGCCACTGCTGAGCCATATTACCTTCACGCAGAATTTTCTTGACTGGCGAGAGGAAGCAGCTAAAACCTTTCTTTTTAGCAGTTAACCACACCTCTTGATAAACTTCTGCAATCCAATCCCTTGCCAAAATCTTCCTACCATCCCGCCAATGTCTGAGTTGGGCATCCAAGCTATATTTAGCGGCAGCAGCTTCGTTGAAATCTGTCAGGGCAACTAATTCAGCTGAGCGATTAGTGGCTCCGAGGAGGCTTTGCTCTAGAGGATCGAGGCTGGGATCTTCAATTAACTGAGTTAGTCGAGCCTCAAGCAAGGCCATTACCGCCAGCAGGGCAACCGGATCTACAATCAAATCACAAATTCTGAGTTCTAAGCGATTGAGATCGTAAGGTCTTCGATTGCCATTTGGTCGAACAGATGCCCAGAGATGGCGCACATTGCGCATTGTTCCTGCTGCTAGTTGCTCTTGAGTCCATTCAATAAAATGAGCATGGCTTTCAAAGAAGGGTACTTGAGTTGGTGTTTTAGGAAAGATTCCCCAACGAGTGGAGTGATAGCCGCTAAGTGCTCCATCCAGAAAGGGGGAAGAAGCACTTAGTGCCAGGTAGAGTGGGGCTTCTGTGCGTATCAAGCGGCAAGCCCGCATCAGTATTTCTGGCTCAGAAATCCCGACATTAATGTGAATGCTGGCAGTAACAACTTTGGTTCCGTAAGTTTGCTCGATGTAGGAGTGGTAGGGATTATTGGGATCAGAGCGATAGAAGCGATCGCTTCCCCCTAGAGATAAGGTACTACCTGGAATTAGGGTATAGTCTCCCAAACTTTCCAAAAACTTTCGCAATTGTCGCCGAGGGCGCACTAAAGCACACAAAAGACGGTCATAGCTGTATAAGGGAGCAGTAGTATATTCTACATTGCGGCTATCTGGCTCCCTTACAAATCCATCAAGTGAAGCGACAATCTTGTCAGAAAGACCGACAATGTCCCCTTGGGGGGTACCAGTGTACATTTCAACTTCAAAGCCTTTTGATAGCAGCACGGTTTCTCTAGTATGGGGATTAGGGATTGTTGAGGGGTAGAGAGGTGAGAGGGGAAGAAATCAGCATTTATATTTTCAATTGTAAGGATAAGAAATCGTCTTAGTTGTTTGTGATCCTCTTGTTCCTACTCCTAATTCCTAGTTTCTCATCAAAGACGGTACTGTCTATAAACTTCGCTGGCAGCGCGGTGGAGTAGTGAGTGCCGATATACTAAACCATCGAGATCGTCAGTGTAACCACCGCCAATTACACTAGCAACTGGATAACCTGCAGCCAAACAGGTGCTTAGCACTTGCATCTCACGGCGGTAGATGCCAGTATCTGTAAGAGCTAGCTTCCCTAAACGATCTCCAACGTGAGGGTCAACTCCAGCATCGTAGAGTACTAAATCTGGTTTGAGGCTCCAGAGTAAATCTGGGAGGTATTTTGCTAAAGTTTGCAAATAGGAATAGTCATCCATCCCTGCTGAGAGGGAAACGTCTAAGTCACTTTTTTGTTTGGTACTGGGGAAATTTTCTTGGCAGTGCATCGAAAAGGTGAAGACGCTCTCATCGCCCTGAAAAATCAGGGCCGTGCCATCTCCTTGATGAACGTCGAGGTCAAGGATTAGAATTTTTTGAGCTAGCCCTAGTTTCTGTAGAACTCGGCTAGCAATGGCTAAATCGTTGAAAATGCAAAAACCTGAGCCGTAACAGGGAAAAGCATGATGGGTGCCACCAGCCGTATTAATCGCTAAACCATGACTCAGTGCTAGCTTAGCTGTAAGGATGGTACCACCTACTGCTGTACAGGTGCGCTTTACCAATGCCTGAGTCCAAGGTAAGCCGATGCGCCGTTGAGCTTTGGGTTCTAGATTGCCTTCGAGGTATGCTTGGACGTATTCAGGGGTGTGGACTAGCTCAATCCATTCTCTTGGTGGGATCTCAGGTGTTTGGATTTGATCGTCAGTGGCGATGTGATCGCTCTTTAGCAGTTCGTAGAGTTTCCCAAATTTGGACATAGGGAAACGATGCCCTTGTGGTAAAGGAGCAACATAGTCTGGGTGGTAGATAATTGGCAAGTCCATATTAAAGACGCGGGGACGCTCCAGACAAATTGGATGGGGATTTGACCCCAACCAATTTTATGCACCGCAAGTGATGGTGGGGTATTTGACCCATATTAATTTCGATAAACCTTTGTGGAGTCAAGTTGTACCTTATCCAAATTTCAGGAACATTCCACAATCATCCCCCATCCCCCCATCTCCCATAACTCACACCCACACTGGATCCCATTGACTAAACTACTAAACCCTACTGGATAACCGGACTATACTGGACATAATAATGACTCATCACCAAGAACCTATTTGAATCTGTGGAACTTTCCTGCAAGACTGAATACGCACTCCTGGCCCTTTTAGAGTTAGCTGGCAATTACAAGAAAGGGGGGTTACTGCAAATTAAACATATTGCAGAGATGCAAAATATCCCTGACCGATATTTAGAACAACTGCTGGCGACTTTGAGGCGTTGCGGATTAGTGCGTAGCCAGCGAGGGGCAAAAGGGGGCTATCTTCTGGCACGCGAACCCTGGACAATTAGCCTTTTAGATGTAATCTGGTGCTTAGAAGGGTCAGAATCGAAAGTTTCTAAGAGTGAACAAAAATCAACAACTGTAGAAGGTACAGTTGTTGAAGAAATTTGGCAGGAAGTTCAAGATCGTGCTAACGATGTGCTGCGAGAATATACCCTCCAAGACTTGTGCGAGAAACGGAATTCCAGGCGACAGCTCGACATTATGTATTACATCTAGAGCTTTAGCGCTCAAGGTTGGCTCAGAATTTAGAGAAACTTCGAGAAATCCTTCATCTCTGTTATCCATAAGATGGGGATGTTTCTTCTAGGCAAGATTAGGGGTTTTATGCCTCTGTTTAAATCTTAGGAAATACTGCAATAACAGCTACTATAGAGGTTTTCAGGTACGCTTCTTATAAGCTGATATCTAGACCGCAAGAGTGAGAGACTAGCTTAGAAAACTCCGCTCACTGCTAACAAATGAGTTCCTCTAGTAATACAAAAATACTCTCGGAAGATGTGGTTTGATTACTATCGGTAACTACAAACTTTAAAGCTAAAGCCAGGATTCCGAAACCACATCGCTAACAACTAACAATTTTTGAAAATCATGCAAATTGCTCAAGATATTACCAAACTAATTGGTCGGACACCTTTAGTACAGCTCAACCGCATTCCTCAAGCCGAAGGTTGCGTGGCTGGCATTGTCGTCAAACTAGAGGGCATGAACCCTGCTGCTTCTGTTAAAGACCGTATTGGGGTCAATATGATTAATACAGCTGAGCAAGAGGGCTTGATTGCTCCAGGCAAAACAGTATTGGTGGAACCTACCTCTGGCAACACTGGCATTGCTCTAGCGATGGTGGCTGCAGCTAAGGGTTATCAGCTGATTTTGACCATGCCAGAAACTATGAGCATGGAACGACGGGCAATGTTGCGAGCTTACGGGGCTCAGCTGGAGTTGACGCCTGGTATTGAGGGTATGAGTGGTTGCATTAGTCGAGCCCAGGAGATTGTGGAGACAACGCCCAACGCCTACATGCTACAGCAATTTCGCAACCCAGCTAACCCTCAAATTCACCGGGAGACTACAGCTTTAGAAATCTGGGAAGATACAGAGGGACAGATAGATTTCCTGGTGGCTGGTATCGGTACTGGCGGTACAATTACAGGTGTCAGTGAAGTTCTCAAAGCCAAGAAACCAACTTTTAAAGCGATCGCTGTTGAACCAGCTAGCAGCCCGATTTTATCTGGAGGTTCTCCAGGACCACACAAAATTCAAGGTATTGGTGCTGGTTTTATTCCCGAAGTTTTGAAAGTTGAGCTGCTTGACGAGGTGATTACTGTTACTGATGAGGAGGCAATTGCCTATGGTCGTCGCTTAGCTCGCGAAGAAGGACTGCTTTCTGGTATTTCCAGTGGAGCAGCACTTTGTGCCGCCATTGAGGTGGCTAAGCGTCCCGAAAACGAGGGACGTTTGATTGTTATGATTCAACCTAGTTTTGGAGAACGTTACCTAAGTACTCCACTCTTTCAAGACCCTCAATTGCAGGTGCCAGCTGTTTTGAGTTAGTGGTCAATGTAGTTGGGATTGAATAAGGGCGCAAAAGTTTTTGCGCCCCTATGGTTTGAAGGTTGTACTTTTAATAAGGGCTGGCACAATTGTAGTCTCAACTAATTAAGTTGTTCCTATTGATTCTTTTGTGCGGGAACTACGTTGACAGCGACTAATGAATAAACTTCTGCAACCAGCTAAGTTTTAACCTTTAAACAACCGGCGAGTATGCGAATGTCACAGATCACCCACTACGAAGTCCTAGATGTCAGCTTTCAAGCCACAACAGAGGAAATTAAACAAGCTTACCGACGCCTAGCTAAGCTCTTTCATCCAGATAGCAAAAGCAAAACTGCTGACCCTGAAAAGATTATTTTAGTTAATGCTGCCTACGAAGTCCTCGGAGATCCTAAACGCCGCCGGTGTTACGACCAACAGCTGCGTTACAGTCAGTTTCAACCAGAACACTGTAATCGACAGCAGCGTACCGCTGATGCTCAACACAGCTACCAGCGTTATCGTTACACCTCTAAGCATGCTGATGCACACCTAAGTGATTGGTTTAAGCTAGTATACAGACCAGTCAATCAATTGATTAGTAGTATTCTTAACCCCTTAGAAACTCAGCTCAATGAACTCTCAGCTGACCCCTTTGATGATGAACTCATGAGCCAATTCCAGATCTATCTGGAAGATTGTCGTTACTATTTGGATCAAGCTCAGTTAGCATTTACTTCCCAACCTAATCCCTCCAATGTTGCTGGTGCTGCTGCCAATCTCTACTACTGTCTTAATCAGTTAGGGGATGGAATCGAAGAGTTAGAATTCTTTAGCCTCAACTACGACGACTATTACCTGCACACTGGTCAAGAACTATTCAGAATTGCTAATAATTTACGTCGCGAAGCTCAAGAAGCAGTCAAAGATCTTGCTTAGAGATTTAAAAAGGTTACAGATATTTTCCAAAATTCTCTTATTTGTCTGGAATTTGCTATATTAAATTATTTGCTCTGGAGAACATCCAGTTGAGGCAACTGTAAGACTTTCTGATTCATCAGGCAGAACAAATGGAATGCATCGTTAACCGCCGTTCTCAGTTCTCAGCTAGTCACCGATATTGGTTACCCGAACTTAGCGAAGCCGAGAACCTTCAGCGATTTGGTAGAGGTGCTCATTTTCCTGGACACGGACATAACTACGTTCTGTTCGTCTCTCTATTCGGTAAGCTGGATGAGTATGGCATGGTGCAAAACTTCTCTCAGGTGAAGCAGGTGATCAGTCGGGAAGTCACCAATCAACTCGACTACGCTTATCTCAATGAAGTTTGGCCCGAATTTAAACAAACTCTACCCACTACTGAAAATATTGCACGAGTAATTTGGCAGCGATTGGTTGATTACTTGCCACTCGCCAGTATTCAATTATTTGAACATCCAGAACTTTGGGCCCAGTATCAAGGAAACGGCATGGAAGCATATCTCACCATTAGCACTCACTTTAGCGCTGCCCATCGGCTAGCTTCACCCCACCTCAGTTACGAAGAAAATAGCAAGATTTACGGAAAATGTGCTCGACCCCATGGTCACGGACACAACTATCACCTGGAAGTAACCGTCAGAGGTGAAATTGAACAGCGTACTGGTGTGATTGTCGATTTAGCTGCATTACAAAGTGTAATCGACCACTATATAGTTGAACCACTAGACCATACTTTTCTTAACAAAGACATTCCTTACTTTGCTGATATTGTTCCTACGGCAGAAAATATTGCTATCTATATCAGCAACTTGTTGCACCAGCCGATTCAAGAATTAGGGGCTGTACTCTACAAAGTTAAATTGTTGGAAAGTCCCAATAACTCCTGCGAAGTCTACTGTAATCAACCTTCTTCTTTATCAGCCGCTACACAGAGGCGTGAACTAGTTTTGGCTAAGCTATAAAGATAGCAATTTCTTTAATAAAGGTTTACATGATTGTTATCCCAAAATGAGTTCTTTTCCTAGAAAGAGTTATTGACAATAACACCTGAGGGCGACAAGCTTAGTAGGGGAAGTATTGCTGGGTACAATAGCTTCCGGATGATTAGCAATTCTTTATGTAGATATCTGAAGCCCAAGCTTCAATTATTGGGTTATAACCGACTTGTAATAAAGGCATTCTGGATTTTAGCAAGTCGTTATAAAACTTTTGGTAATATGGGCAGAAGCTACTCAGCCTGTAATTGTACCCAGCTGCTTCGCTCCAATGAGTAAATGTCCTATTTTTAAACGGTGGAGGAAATATGGAATCAGAGCCGAAATCTGAATATACCCCAAAAGAGGAAACTCCCAAGGTCGAAAAGCCAAAAGTAGACGTCAAAGTTGATCAACCTGGTGCAATGGTGACAAGTCCAACTCCTCCTACTAACGCATCAACAGACCAACAGTGGCAAGAATGGGTACAACCCGTTGTTGATTTTTTATCACAACTGCCAGAGTATACATCAGGATTTGTTCAGAGGTATCAGCAACCCTTAATCGTTCTAGCGCTGCTGCTATCAGGTGTAGTCACCCTCAAAATAACGCTGGCAGTACTCGATGCAATCAATGGTATTCCGCTACTAGCACCTATTTTTGAACTAGTGGGAATTGGTTACACAGGTTGGTTTGTTTGGCGCTACCTACTCAAAGTAGAAACACGCCAAGAGCTATCACAGGAGTTTGATTCTCTAAAAGGACAAGTTGTGGGCAAAGATTCCAAGCAAGGATAGTTAAGATTTGCCTATTTAGATCTTAGAGCATCCCCCGTTAACTGCTAACAAGTTGCACGGGGGTTTTCCATAGTAAATGATATAGCGCTACGCGCAAGGCTCCAGGGCAGAAGGCTCCAAGGCAGAAGGCAGAAGGGGTGAATTTGACAAAGTTTTAGCGATTTAGCTTATCCTAACCTTAATACGTACTGCTATATTACCTAGGTAGTAAATGGAAACGAGAGAGCCTAAGCTTAAGTTTAGTTCTGTTGCGATTTGAGCTGACAAGCAAAGTGTTTATCAACTATGGTGCTTATCTGTTGAGAGTCAACCTGGGTATAGCGAGATTTGTCTGGCATTAAAACCATAACGGGTCCTTTCTTGCATTGTTTTTGACAGCCAGTAGTTTTAATGGTGACATGTTCATCTAATCCCCGAGTACGCAAAGAGTCAGTTACTGCCTTGTAAACATCTCCAGCACCACGTTTGCGGCAAGAAGATTTTTGGCAAAGCATTACACAGGCCCTAGTTGAGGAAGACTTTGCAGGAGTAGAGACAGAAACATCAGCTAGGGATCTACATGGAAGCTGTTGTTGATTGGGAGACTTCAGTGCTACATGATCAGCCTTCAGCTTTAATTCTCCAGTTTTCCGTTTAAGCTTCTGCTTACCAGAAATCTCTAGCCATTGTCCTGGTTTAAGTACTTCACGCAGGTAGCCACGCAACTCCTTTGAGATTTTGATGTAGCGTTCTCCCTCTGAAGCATCTATCCATAGGTACTTTGGCTTTTCTTTGGTGGCATCTAAAAAGCCGATGAACTGCCCCTCTAGTCTAAATGGTGAACTTTTAGACTCTTGTGTTAACTTACTCATATCTGAAAAGATTTTAGAACTACATATAATAAAAATAGCTCTAATTGATAATTCATATCATCTATATTGCTTAATAATAATCATTATAATTGAGATTTAAATTTACAATGACTTGTGTTATACTGAATTTCTAAATCTTCAGTGTAAGAATCTATTACTTTTTGCTAGCAGTAAATTACCACTGCTAGAGTTGAGTTAACTTGGTTCTCGTCTTCAATTTTGCAGCAGCGAGTTGGTGAGACAGAGCAATCACCTTTGAAGTTTGAAGTGATTAATTTTTGACTCCTTACCAGGAGTTGCACCCTTAATGGAGTATTAACCTAAGAAGCGCTTCGTAAAGCTTGGGCTGCCAAATAGAGTTTGCTCCACTCGCCTATTACCTGATTGTTTTTCAGTTTCAATTCTTTGGCAATCGCTTCTGGGGTATTACCTGCTTTCAATTTCTCCAGTACATGGCGCTGAAGGGGGGTCAGGTTCTTAAGATATTCTTGCCACTGCTTAGATGTTAGACCCAAATTATGTTCACTCAGGGAGGTTTCAAGCCAACTGGCGACTAATTCCGGTTTCCCTTTAATCGAGAACACACGGATTGCATGGTAACTGATTTTTTCCCGCAGTCGATAAACCTCCTTGACTGGCTTATTCAAGGCGCGGGCAATTTCCTCTTGAGACTTTCCTTTGAGATAGAGCTGCAACCACCGCGCTGCCTCTGGTCCCAAGTTGTTTTTCAAATAAGACTCAAATTCCTGCTTTACAGACATTCGTAGAACCTGCTGTTCTTCCCAAGCTTGGTTGTCTTGATAATCTACAACTGCTTGGCTGTCAAGCAGACTTACAGAAGTGTCCGTATCCTCTAAGGTTACTGATTCTGAAACTAAGCGCACCCTGTCTCCCTCCGGTACATGAGTCATACCGGCACGTCCAGAACGACGCAGAAAATTTACAAAGCGATAGACTAGTAGAGGCTGATTGCGAATTGGGCGCAGGCAATACTCCTCAATACTGGTAAGCAATAAGGCTTCTCGTAAACGAAGATCTTCAGTACACTGGGCAATCCAAGCAATTTGCTTTTGGATGTAGCGATCGCTGTTTAATAATTCCTGAATTACTTCTTGCAAGACATCTACAACTGCCCGTTGTCTGTCGCGACTAAGGCAAACCCAAGTGCGGATTTTGTTGCGTAAGGTCACTAAACTAGCTAGACGATTGGTTAAATTGCGATAAGCTCGCTCTGAGCCGACTCCTAAATAGCGCTGTTGTAATATGCGGTAGCGATAGTCCATCGCTTGCTTAGCAATCGCTAACTGATTTGGTCTGAGGGTGTCAAAGTCAGCTATATTATTTCCCAGTAACCAGCGCGTAATCGCTTTTTTCGTGGCTTGGCTTGAGCCAGGGCAATCACTGGCTAGGCGCAACTGCCATTCTTGCTCCAGCTCGTCCGCCAACTTGCTCATAAGATTGAACTCCTCGAACCCCTGCTTTAAAATTTGCATGACAACCCTCTCTCGCTAGTACTAACTTCTGGTGGTAGCGGCCGCTCTTTATTTGAACATTTATTGTGATAGATGATGGTGATCGCTCTTATACTACATTTGCTGTAGCAATCACACTGGTGCTTTGACTTCAATCAATGATTGAGTAAGATCTAGATCAACTTTCGGAGTGTTTTAGATCACAATTTATAGAAAAGTTTACTCACCTCTAGTCACAGTTAAGTTTAGCCAATTTAACCAAGAATTACCTATATAAGTCTCACAGAATTTGCTGAAAATTATGCAAATCTAATCAACCTAGGGGCTGTTGACAAGGTGTTCGATTACAGTGGCTTTGGTTGGTAAAGCTGCTGTTAGTACTTCATTACCTGTTTGTGTAACCAAAACATCATCCTCGATGCGAATACCCCGGACATCGGCAAACTGGTTCAGACGCTCCCAATTAACAACATCCTGATATTTTGAGCGCAACTTAGGCTCTTGTAAAATCGCTCGAACTTGATAAAAACCTGGTTCTATAGTTACCAGCATTCCAGTTTGCAAGGGTCGATGCAATCTTAGAAAACTTAAGCCAAAGCGAGAACTTCTGACCCTTCCTTGCTGATAACCAGACAAATCTCCCAAATCTTCCAGATCATGGACATCTAATCCCAGCAGATGACCAACACCATGGGGAAAGAATAAAGCATGGGCATCCCTTTCCACCAGATCTGAAGCTTTGCCTCGCAAAATACCCAAATCTACTAGTCCTTGAGCAATTACAGTGGCTGCCAATAGGTGAATGTCTAGATACTCAACGCCGGGGCGGACTTGCTCAATACAGGCATCGTGAGCTGCTAAGACGATATCATAAAGGTCGCGCTGGGTAGGGGAAAATTTACCACTAACTGGCCAGGTGCGGGTGATGTCGGCCGCCCACCCCATCTCGGTTTCAGCACCTACATCAGCTAGTAGCAAATCACCTGCTTGCAGTGGGTGTTGGTATTGATGATTATGAAGTACTTCACCGTGCACAGTGACAATACTGCCATAGGCACAGCTCATATTGTGGGCAATAATTACACTCTCCATGGCACTGCGCACCACTGCCTCTGAAAGAGGTTGTTCTGCCAAGCCTTGACTTTTGGTTACTCTCATTCCGGTTTGATGAGCTTTGATCGTAACTGCTGCAGCTTTTCGCAACTCCAATAAAGCACTGGCATCGTGGCACAAGCGCACAGAAGTGATCGCTTTGGCTAAATCTAGGTCAATACCTGTGGGAGCATTCGCTGGTGCCACTGGTCGATTGAGAATTTTTGTCTGTTGCCAATAAGTAGCAACATTCTGAACAGCAACGGTAGCTGCACTATCTGAATGTGATTGTAGTTCACAGAGGTTAAAGACAGCATCAGCTCCAATCTTTTTGGCAATGTCCTCTCTTGTTGCTGTTTCTCCATGCCAGAGTTTACTACTAGCAGCAGCTTCATCCATAAAGAGTTCTAAAGATGTTCCTTGGAGACGAATTGCGGCATTCTCTAGTGGTAGACCTGCAAAATAAAGGAAATGGCTGCTAGCGCGAAAAGGAAAAGGATTAGCGGCAAAGTTGCGTGGTATCCATTGCCCAGACCAAAGAATGACAGGAAAATCAATCAGTTTGCTCAAGCGCTGACGTCGTTGGCGCAGAGTTGCTGCTAGGGAAGTGCGATCGCTATAGTCTTCCATAAATGTTATTAGAACCCTTGAAAAAGTCAACTTTTTTAATGTGAGGTTGATTTTACCAAAGGTGGTTAAGGTTTAAGTTGACGACAATAGGGCTTGGAAGGCAAAAAATCAGCTTTATAGCAATTTAATGTGGCAATAATTGCCCCTTGCTTAAACAATACCAGTTTCATTTGCTCAGAAACCCCTAAATTATTTGCAAATTCAGCATTTTCAACACTAGCCCCCCTCAAGTCAGCATCGCGGAGGTTGGCATTGCGGAGGTTGGCACCACTGAGATTAGTAAGATTGAGGTTGGCGCAGATTAGCTTTGCCCTAGCCAAATTGGCATGACTCAGGTCAGCAAGACCAAGGTCAGTACCACTGAGATCAGCATCTGCTAGATCTGCTCGGTTGAGGTTAGCACGGAGCAAATCGGCACAACTAAGCTTAGTGTGTTTTAGTCTAGCATTACTGAGGTTGGCACGGAGCAGATTAGCACCTTCTAAGTTAGCAATGTTTAAATTAGCACCGATAAGGTTGCTACCCCTGAGTCTGGCTTGGTTGAGTTTGGCATGAGTGAGGTTAGCTTCATTCAAGTTAGCACCACTGAGATCAGCACCACTGAGATAGGCACCGCCGAGGTAGGTGCGCATGATGTTAGCTCCCCTGAGATTAGCATTTCTGAGGTCTGCACGACCCAAGTTTGCTCCTCTAAGTTTGGCGTTACTTAAGTCGGTATGGTATAGCCTAGCACCTCGAAGGTCGGCACCTCTGAGATCAGCATTACTGAGGTTGGAACTTCTAAGATTAGCACTCCTGAGGTTAGTATCGCTGAGGTTGGCACCATCCAAGTCGGTGCCCCGGAGATCGGCACTTCTAAGATTAGCACCTCTGAGGTTAGTACTGCTGAGATTAGCACCTCTGAGATTAGCACAGTTTAATTGAGCTCCCCTAAGGTCTGCCCCCCTCAAATTGACACGCCAGAGGCAAGCATTGCTGAGGTTAGTACCGATAAAATTGACATTGCTGAGGTTGGTATTGCTGAGATCAGTATCACTGAGGTCAGCTGTAGCAAAATCGACCTTCAAATCCAGACCAACCTTGGCTGAGAGTTTAGCAAAATTGTCCGTTTCTGCTGCTAGAATCTGCTCAATCAGGGCTGGCAGTTCCTGAAGTGATTTTACATCAGCCATACTGCAATAATCCTCGACTCAGAAAAGGTCTAAATTTTGGTTCCAACAAACGCTCAATTATCAATCTTTCTAACACTGCTCTCTTGTTACGACTACTCTGGGGCAACCATACCCCCTCAGCATCAGTTAAACACACATCCTGTCTACCTACCTCAAAAGTTGCTTCTATCTGACAAGGTAAAGCCAGAACATTTAAGGTTGCTAATTTTGACCTATGCAGTGAACCTTGTAATACTGACTTGCCTCTTTCCCGTTCAAAGATCCAAGCTGGATGCTCTAGGGAAACTCTTCTGGTTACGCGACAGATACTAACCTGAGAATTATCTGTTTTCAGAGAATTTTGTCGTACATCGAAACTTTCCTTAGCTAAGGGATTGCTAATATCGAAAGCATTGCTTGCCTGTTTAGTTGCCTTTAAATCATCCGGCGCTTTCTCAGCTTCAGATTCTTGCCTTGCTGTTGAGATAGACTTAGAAAGTTTAATCGAGCCAGCAAGTTCACGGGATTCAAAGGGAATTTCACTATTATCCAGCTTGAGAATTAGTTCTCCCCCTCGAAAGCCAAACTTAACTCTACCCCCTGGAAAGGATGCCCATTGTTGACTAAAGTTGAGGGACAAGTATAAGTCAATCTGTTGGTTTTTGTATGGTTGGTGCCAATAATCGGCAAAGCTTTCGTCTTCTGGAGTCACTGGAATTGCTTCCAGCTTCATATTGAAGCAAGCTGGACATTTGTTCTCAGATAGTAGTTGAGGTGTTTCCGGAAGGGAAGGCAACATTCACAAGCTGAAATTATGATTAAAGGTGGGTTGGCTCGGCTTGCCTTGATCCCCTCAATTGTAGATATTGAAAATGTCTATTGTCACGATCTCAACTAGGGAGGCAAGGGAAGAGTATAATTAGCGCTCCTATTAGAGGCAGAAAATCTCCTTAATCCATTTTTGCACAGAAAGTTAAATTTTTCTAAAAAAAGAATAAAAATATTATTTTAATACTTAACACCTAAGTATCTGCACCCAAGTAATTTAATATTTTTTCAGAGTAAAAAAAGGAAAATATTAAAGACGCGGGGACAGGTCAACGCGGAGACGCGGGGACAAATTGGATGGGGATTTAACCCCAACCAATTTTATACACCGCAATTGACGGTGGGGTATTTGACCCATATTAATTTCGATAAAAAGATAATACAACTTGGTAGTAAATATATAAATATTTTGTTTACCTATTTAACAGCCAACACTTCATTTTATAAAAACAAGGAATCTAAAGCTGCTTTTTGTATTTGTTTAAGATTTACCTTTCCTTGAGCATTGCGAGGTAGATTTTTAACAGCCAACCAATACTTAGGTCGCTTGAATTTACTCAATTTATTCTCTATTGCCTCTTGCAGTAAGGCAGTGGAAACTTCTACGGAAATAGGAACATAAACGGCAGTTACTGCCTGACCCCAATATTGGTCTTCCAAGCCAATTACGCAGACATCACTAACTAGTCTGGTTGCTATAATTGCCGCTTCTACTTCAGTTGGAAAAACATTCTCTCCACCGGTAATAATTTTATGAGTACGACGTCCAATAATATGTAAATAGCCCTGTTGATCAAAAAAACCTAAGTCATCTGAGCTAAGATTTTTGATTTTTGATTGGAGATTAGGGTTGTTTATTTGGTGATAGTATCCAAGAGCGAGAGAATCTGCTGTGATATTAACAAGACCAGTATGATTAGCAGCTAAGATTTCTCCTGAGAGATTATGAATTGTGACTTGAGCATGGGGCAAAACTTGACCACAGCTATTGTTACCGCCCAAGAAAGCTTCAGGTTTGAGGGTTACTACTTGGGAGGCTGTTTCTGTCATTCCATAGGTTAGTGCCAGGGGAATTTGGTGGCGTCTAGCCTCTTCTAAAAGTGATTCCCAAGCCGGAGCACCTCCCAAAAGCACTGTCTGAAATCTGGACAACCAAGCAGAGGCATCCTCCCTTAAAAGTCGCGCTAGTTGGGTGGGTACTAGGGAAATAAAAAATTCTGTTGGGTTCAGATTCCGTCCAGCCCCTTCTACCATAGCTTTGAACGGTAGAATTACCATGCGTCCACCAGTGGTAAAAGAGCGCAGAAATTGCATCAAACCACTTACATGATATAGTGGCAGGACACAAAAAGAATTAATTGGCTTAGCTCCAAAATATTGGTCAAATCCCTGTACAGAAGCCATTAAAGTTTCCCAAGTGTGGATGGCAAAGCGAATTGTGCCTGAGGAGCCGCCTGTGGGAATCATGATGCGTGCGTGGGGAGAGGGGGAGAGGGGGAGAGGGGGAGAGAGGGAGATGGGGAGATGGGGAGAGGGATTTGCTTGTTTTCCCCAAATTAAGTCGGGTTGAACTAAATCAAAAACTTGTTGCCATTCCTGCTTTACCCAGTGGGGATTACAAAGGAAAATCTGGCATCCAGTAGCACAAGCAGCGATAAAAATAGCCAGAAAACGCACAGGATCTGATTCTGCTAGGAGTAGTTTTGGGGATTTTCCTGGGCAGGAAACCTGTTTCAATTCACAGAAGTATTGTTCACATAAGTCGGAAAACTCGTGGCTGTGCTCAACAATCAGCCAATCCTCACCAGCGTGTTGTTGGAAGTGCGCTAAGGGCTGCCAGTTTTGTTTCATTGACTCTGCTATATGTATATGCAGAGTATTATCCTATGTGATCATCCCAACTTGTCTCCCCGTCTCCCCCTCTCCCCATCTCCCACTTCAACTACGGCTTCTGATTACTTCCTGGAAAGCTGTTACTGGAAGCACTTAATTGGGAACACTAAGGTTAATTCAAGCTAGTACGAAAAATGAAGGAAAAGCTATCAGTGGTGTTCTGGTTTCGAGGAAGTATTAGTTTTGGTGTCAGTTTGATTTTCGTTTTGGTGGTTAACACAGCTTATGCTAGTTGTAAGCGTCAAATTGTTCAAAATGCTAGTAATTTTTTGAAGCTGTTTGATGCTATTAACAACGAACAAAAAACACCTAAGATATTGTCTCAGAGGAGAGATGAAGATGATGAGAATGATTACTTTTTAGGAAGGGAAATTTATTCCCCTGGTAATGTAACAGCGGTTAACCCCTCAATGGGGGAAATAATTAACCAGTTACAACAGGTATCTGAAGGCTTGCTATGGATAAGTGAGTCGGAGTATCCCTTTGAAGTTTACTGGTGGGAGCAAAATTCTATTACTCCAGAAAAGTTGCTACAACTTACTAACCATCCTCCAGATTTACCTGTTAAAATTATAGGAATTGATCAATTTTTCAAGAGAGCCATAACACCAACAGACTGGCACAATCAGAAAGAACGGACAACTATTAAGAGATATCAGACTTTGGTTGATACTCTCAAAATTTATCTTAGTGATATTCAAGTCTATCGTGTGGGTGAGGTTGAAGTAGATATCTATATTGTGGGTAGTACTAAGTTGGGAAATTTAGTAGGGCTTTATACTAAATCTGTAGAGACTTAGCTTACTGTTTGTCTACTCTGCTTTCTATCTGTTTTTGAATAGATTTGGGTAGATTAGAAAAGAAGTCATAACCAGTTTCTTTCTCCACTTGATCAACTGATACTCGGTAGTCTTTCCAGTCAGTTTGATTGACTGCTTCCGAGTTGGGCATCATTACTGCAATTGTGCGTGTATTTGCCGTGACTCCCTTGACACCAGCGCCTGGTTTATCTAAAACTAAAATAACTTTCCAGGTGAAGGCTGGCACAGTTAATTTGCCCTTGGCAAGAGTTTTTGTTTTTCCCTTTGGTCCAGCGACAATGTAGAGTTCTTTTCTTTGTTGTTCCACTAACTCTCTAGAATATTCCTCTAATTCTCGCCATACCTCTCGGTTATTGTCTGGGTGCTGAGGTATCATATTAGTCATTAAGAAAGTAGCGCTGTTATCCCTAGCTGTTTTAGTGCGATCAGCTGAAGGAGTTAGATGTCCCCGGTCATAACCACTATTTTTGTATTCCTTGGAGCTAACCTGATAATAGCCAGTAGGTAGCGAGGTATCAGGGCGGAAGTTGTTTTGTCTATCAACATTGCCTAACCAAGACTGGTTCAATTGCCAACTAACCCAATTGGCAGTACCTTTAGAATTATTATAGGAAAAAGCAAATTGGGGCTTTTTTATTAAATAGTTAGAGTTATTGTTGGTATCAGAAGTAGCATTACTGGGATTACCCATTGTCAGGTGTATACTCGCCGAAGCGGTCTTTGATGAATCTGCTTGTTGTTTGTCTACCGTGGCTTTGCCCTCGCCAACATAGCAGGCTGGCTTGTCTCCGCTAGGGCGCCAATAGGACGAGGTTTTACCACATTTTCTACCAGAATTGGTTAAATCATAGGGACATTCGCAGGTTCCTGTCAGTGGTTCCCGCAAGGGTTTAGTATTGCCAGCATCGTTGGAAATGGTAGGAGTCTGACCATTACAACTGATTAAGCCTATTAGGACAAAGGGTAAAATTAGGGTTAATAATCCTTGGCTGTTAAGTGGGCGCATTTGATTGATCTCTGTTAACAGTTCAGTTATTCAAAGTTACCCTAATTTCTCTTGCCCTCTCCCCTTGCTCACAGTCAATGTTAAAATCTTGATCAAAATACTGATTAACGCCAAAACCCACAGCGCGATCGCATTTAGATAGCTCACCTGCCAATTTTAATGCTGCCTTGGTACCGATGAGAGTTTCTAAAGCAGATGAGAACACAGCATCGATTTCCCATTGTTGGCACAGTTGCCGCAGACGCTTGGGGGAACCAGCAATACTGGGCTTAATCACAACTATCCCTCGCCATCCCTGTTGATAACAAGACTCTAGTTTGTCAAGTGTTGCCACCGATTCATCTAGAGCAATTGGTGTCGAATATTGGTGGCTCATTTCTAACATTGCCTTGAACTTTTCAGGAGGCAGTGGTTGTTCTAAAAACTCAATTATACCTGAGGAATCAGCTACCTGTAGCCATTGATGGGTTTCTTGTCTGCTAAGTCCCCCATTACTATCCAAGCGCAATTTTACCGATGGCGGTAACACCTGAGTCAACTGTTCAAATAGTTTGAGTTCATACTCAATATTGGCAACTCCAATCTTCCATTTTAAGGTGCGATGACCTTGATTCCAAGCTATTTGCCACGCTTCTAAAGCTGCTTTCCCCGTTGGCAACAGAAAACTGTAAGTTAGAGGAGTAGAGGGACAGAGGTAGGAAAGATAGGGATGGGCTATTACCGATTCCCACGCCGACTCCAAGCCAAATTGACAGGCAGGTAAAATAGAAGGTATGTTGTCAATATTACTTAATGTAATTTCACCATTTAGTTGACGGCAAAAATCCAGTGCTTGCTCCAAACTTTCAGAACCAAACCAGGGAATAGGAGCAATTTCACCCCAGCCCACTTGCCCATTTTCGTCACTCAAACGCAAGATAATACCCTCCCTAACATACCAGTCACCGTGACTGGTGGAGAGAGGATACTTAAAGCGACGTCTGTAAGAGTAAAAGTCAAACTTATAGCGTTTCTCATACTCATGAGGTACATTCAATTTTCTTACCCCTACTCCCTACTCCCTAAAACCTAGAACTTTGCCCCGATTAGGAATTAAAAAGTACAAATCCTAACCCCAAAAGCAAACCACTCCAGAAATGCATCGCCACCGCAATAAACTTACAATTACTTACTTTTTCCGGTTGGTCATGATGCTGGTAAACGTGCCTAAATAGCTTTAGAGCAAAGGGCAAACTGAGCATAATTAATAAGGTCAAGACTGGAAAAATACCCAGGATTACAAATAAACTAGTCAGGACATAAACACTACTGCCAAACCAGATTAACACCCAAGAACCTCTTTTCGTACCTAGGCGAACAATTGGCGATCTCTTCCCTGCTGCTAAATCATCTTCCACTTGGTGAAAATGGGAGCAAAAGAGAATTATGCTAGTAGTAATACCGATAATTATTGAAGCCGGGATAAAGTTGAGTGACCAGGTTTGTGTCTGAGAGTAGTAAGCTGCTGCCACAGCCATCGGACCAAAAGTGACAAAACAAATAATCTCACCTAAACCCTGGTAGCCAAAGCGAAAGGGCGGGCCTTGATAGCTATATCCCAGCAGACAACAAAGCATAATTATCGTGACTACTGTGAAGTCTCTCTGCCACCAAGTGATTGTCAATACTCCTAGTATACCTGCTGTTAGCAATAAATTACTCAACCAGAAAACTAACGGTTTGTTCCCAGTTAGATTAACCACAGAGTGAGCTTTATTTTTATCAATTCCGGTTTCGGAATCAAAAACATCATTACTGAGGTTTAGCCAAGCAATAATCAAAATTGCTGACATTATAAAGATTGAAAAATTTTCCCAATTAATAATACGGGTTTCGGCAAAAGCCACAGCAGTCCCCATCCAAATGGGAATAATAGCAACGCTATACATAGGTGGCTTAATTGCAGCTAGCCACAATTTACTTTTTGAAATTTCAACAGAACTTGTAACCATTGAACAGGATAAATTACTATTACTAATTGAGGCTCAGGCGATAACAGGCTTTAGACTTATAGCAAGGGAATCACTTCGTAAGTAAGTGTATATTCAGAGCCACTTTCATTCAAGTTAACCACTTCGAGAAATGGATCTACCGCTATTGGTTGAATGATATGGCTACCTAGAAAGTCGTCATTACCACCAACCTCTGTTATCCCAAATAAGCCCTCATCCTCATCGTAAAGGGAGACGGTAACAAAATTTTCAAAGAAGAAAGAGTTCTCGATATCGTCAACAAAGCCATCCGTATTGTCAAAAAAGATGACATCTCCAGTTTCCAAGTCATCTTCCCAGATTCTTTCACCATTGAGCTGGATGTAAGTCTCATCGTCATCGTTAAAAAAACCGTCCGCACCAGTTTTGTTGGCTTCTAAAGAAATGAGTCTCAGAAAGTAACTCATGAGGTTTGTGCTCTAAAAACCATAAGAATACAATTTTTCTCAAAAAATATCGACTAACTATTTATACCGTTTCGGTCTGAAGCTGCGCTGTGTAGGGTGTAGGGTGTGGAGTGTAGGGTGTGGGGTGTGGGGTGTAGGGTAACTTTGACGGATTTCATAATTCTTTACATAGAGCCATTTATTTATGTCCGACTACTTAGCTTTACATCTCCTTGTTTTGAAAAACAGGGATTCTAACTGGAACAGATTAAGCACAAATACTTATAAAAGTAAAAAAAGATACACGAAACTTTACAAATGCTTAAAACTTTGTTACATTAACTGGTGAGGTTAGTTGAGTAATCTAGCAGTAAACACATAGCTTAGGGTAAGTAGTGTGAGCATCTGGCTCACTTACAGCGCACCAGCGACTAGGATCTTCGTACAAGCGTGAATTTTTGAGGTTCTAACCCCTATGACTATAGCTATACAACTAATCACTAACCATAAATAGCTCTTCTGAGTGGGGTTCCTTCATCTAAAGCAAAAAGATGCGCTCTTTTTGTGGAAAGAAGATTAAGAGGCGCTCACCAATCCCTGTTGCTTATCTTGAACTTCTGAGTCATGGAAAACCAAAAAGCTAATTTTGATTCTACTGAATTGACACAAACCTGGAATAGCCCTTTGGCAATACTGTTCTTTGCCTTTGGTGCCTTGCATATTTACGGGTTTATGCGATCGCGTTCTACCCGGAGTAAACTTATTAAGCGCTCTAAGCTCACGAGCACGTCGTCAAATAAATTATCGAAGCAGAAAATAATCAGAGAAAAAGATAAGACTACTGTAGGTTATAGTGCTGCTTTTGGTAATTATTTGAAGATTGGTATCTCTGCTGTTGTTGTGGCAGGAATCATTGAAATCCTAGTTTTCTAAGGGATTTCATTAGGCGGCTATTTTGTAAGCTTTTGAATGAAGTTAAGTTTCTGCTGCACTATCTCAAATAATTTCATCATTTGTTTCCTATCACGAGTAAATTAATTTCCTACCAAACCCAATGCTGCTATGTTTTTGGCACTGTTATTGTCGGCGTCACACTTATTGTTGTAGTTGGTGCAGCTAAATTTCTTGCCCTTCCTCTTTAGATAGTAGAAAAAGAAAAGAAGTGATTGGGAAACTGGTGTCCCTCTGTTTTACCCTTGTCGCTCCCCACTCTGCTATAAGTCCCAGTGGGGGCTTTCGAGTCTCTTTGATAGATTCCTTGTAACTAAACTATAAAAAGGGGAATAATGAGTTATTCAACTAAATTTTGGGATAAAATTGCAGAACGCTATTCCCAACAACCCATTGCTGATGAGGCAGCTTACCAGAAAAAACTACAGGTAACACGGGAATATTTGAAGCCAGACATGGAAGTGCTGGAGTTTGGTTGCGGGACAGGATCAACTGCTATCATTCATGCACCCTATGTCAAACACATTCGGGCAATAGATATCTCATCGGAAATGATTAAAATAGCCAAAGCTAAAGCTGAGGCACAAAACATCAACAATGTCATTTTTGAACAATTGACTATCGAAGAATTAACCGTAGCTGATGAAACCTCTGATGTGGTGTTGGGACTGAGTATTTTGCACTTACTGAAAAATAAGGAAGAGGCGATCGCTAAAGTTTATAAAATGCTCAAACCAGGGGGGATTTTCGTTACCAGTACGGCGTGCTTGGGGGATACCATGCAGTGGTTTAAGATAGTTGCGCCGATTGGAAAATTATTGGGTTTAATACCGTTGGTTAAGGTTTTTACTGTGAAAGAATTGGAAAAAAGTTTAACTGATGCTGGTTTTGCGATCGACTACCATTGGCAACCGGGTAAAGGCAAAGCGGTGTTTATTTTGGCGAAGAAGGCAGAAGCTGTCGGTTGTTTATAAAGGAGTTTCCAGAGTTGTTGAAACCCACATAGTGGCTTCTTTTCCGGTGGCGATTTGGTGCTGCGATCGCAAAATCCTGTGGTTGGTGATTCTTACTTTTGGAGTAATGGTAGTTTTTGGATTGAACAATTAGATGGTGATTTAGGAAAATTTTTTAGTTCTAACGATCACAAGGGTGAACTATTAAGGGCAAATGATTTAGACCGCCTCTTGCGCGATCGCACCAACACTAATACTATCGATCTATTGATTCTAAGTGCCTGTAAAACTGCACAAGGAGATAATCGGGCTACTTTAGGACTGGCTAGATTAGCTGTGCAGGCTGGGGCACAAAGCACCTTAGCAACACTGTGGCAAGTCAGCGATGCCTCAACAGTCAAACTAATGAAGCAATTTTACAAGGGATTAAGTCAGCCAGGAACTACGAATGCAGAAGCTCTCCGCCATGCCCAAGTGACACTTTTGCAGAATCTACAGTATCAAACGCCCTATTCCTGGGGTGCTTACATCTTAGTGGGGAACTAGTTATAAACAGCTTATCTTAGATACAATAAAGACTATTTCCTATAAACTTATTACTTAAAGACTTACACAAAAAACGCCGGAGGTAGTGGGAATTCATGAATTAACGCTACAAAAAATTAGGGTTTCAAGATGCTTTTGCGTAAGTCCTGTACTTAACTTATTACTTATTGCTTATAATCATATCCTGACTTAAACAAAGAAGTCTAATAACATGGTTCTGCAAATTCAGCCCACTCAACAAAAGCCAACTGTCACTTGGAATCACCTGCCAGCAGACTTTATTCTACCAGACGATCCTGTGGAAAATATTCAGCAACCTATACTTGCCGCAGCTCTAACCGATGCCTTAGGAGCTAAAGGATATATACAGCCACAGATGCTGATTGGCTCTAATTTTGGTTTAGTTGCCACTGTTAACAAAAAAATTGTTGTCAAAGCTCCTGACTGGTTTTATGTTCCCCAAGTAAATCCAGTAGAAGCAAATGTAATTCGCCGTAGTTACACTCCTCATCTAGAAGGTGAACCTGTGGCTGTAGTGATGGAGTTTCTCTCAGAAACAGACTGTGGGGAATTGTCGATACGTTCCACTCCTCCCTACGGGAAGTTATACTTCTATGAACATATCCTGCAAGTTCCTATCTATGTTACCTACGATCCCTATGAAACTAGTATCGAAGTGCGATGTTTACAGGAAGGTAAATATGTTCTACAGCAAGCAGATGAGAAACAACGCTGGTGGATTCCGGAATTAGAGTTATTTTTGGGAATTTGGCAGGGAGAAAGATTAGGAGACAATATCAATTGGTTGAGATGGTGGGATCGAGAAGATAATTTGTTGTTGTGGAGTAGCGAGCAAGCTCAACAGGAGCGTCAAAGAGCCGAGCAAGAGCATCAAAGAGCTGAGCAGGAGCATCAAAGGGCAGAAATGTTAGCAGCTAAATTGCGTGAATTAGGAGTTGATCCAGATAATTTCTGACACTATCACAGCTGAAAGCACAGGATACTTATATCGATTTCATTTATGTTTGCTTGCTGATGATGCCCAGATACACTAAACGCCCAGATGCGGGGATTGATTTATAGCGGGCATGCCAGGAAATTGGTATTAGGTTGCCAGAAGGTGTACCTTTGTTAAGTGGTTTTGGTAGCTGTTGAGGGATGACTGAGACAGTATTACTATTACTGCAGAAAACGATTAATATCAGGAAAATCTGAAAAGTAATTTCTGAGTTTTTAAGTTACATAATTTTCTTCTACTACCCTATTTGGTATTTAGTATTTGGTACATTACTGTAATGCCTGATTACCTGAAATTTTTGCCATAAGATGATATTAACTTTTGTAAATCATAAATAAACCCTTATTATAAAAGCATTTCAAGCGTTTGTAATATACTTATTTAAGCAGATTTTACCCTTTCTTCTTACCCTATTTATCACACTAAAAATTAATCTCTATCCCTTACGTAGTATACATTTCATCCTAATTTGTTTCTGGACACTTCCCTAATAGATTAGCTATCCTATTTTTATATAACAGGGTGGATTAGTTTAGTTGGGCGTTAGGTTAAGAAAGGAAAAGCTAAAAATGCGTACACGGCAACTAATTAGATCTCTAAGTTTAATTATACTCTTTGTTTTCCTACTTACTGGAGTTTATGGTTGTCAATTACATGGTGATATAACTATTGGTTCTGAATGCAACGTTTTAATTTCCATATTTCTTTTACCGATTCGGATTCTTGCTGGAATTTTAGGTATTATACTGGAAGTTTTAGCTATACTCGATATGGTGTTTGATCCTTTTAAATTGGGTTTTTTCTGGTTTCACCTTGCAGCGGCTGCGCTTCTAGGATTTGCTATCAATGGGAATTGTTTATAAGTATTAGACAAAAGAAATTCAAACAAGAGTTGCTTTTGATTGGCAAAATTTTAACAGTCTGTAGTGTTGTATCTACCAGGCTTACCTTAGAGCTAATTCGTACCTTTATAAGGTCACTCAATTTTGGTTCGCAGCGTTACATTTAGTCCAGATAGTAAATTTTTAACTAGTGGTGCCTATGACAACACAATTAAAGTGTGGCAAGTATCATCATTACTCTACTAAGTTGATTTGTAATAGTTTTTTAAATCAATTTCAAACATCCAATTTTCACTTCCTATGAGCCTATGTCTTCCCAATCACCTTATGTAAATAAAACCTTGTCTTACATCCTGTGGGGATTAGGTTGTTTTGGGGTGTGTGGGTTACATCGTTTCTACCTTGGTAGACCGATTACTGGTTTAATCTGGTTCTTTACCTTTGGTTTATGCTTTATAGGGCAAATTATCGATGTATTTTTAATAAATAGGATGATTCACAATAGAAATAAATTTTTAGAGGAGAAAGAACAAGTAGAGAAAATTTTAATTGCTAGCGATACCAAAGAGTCATTATTACAAAGATTATTACCTTTCCCAGTTGGAAATAAGAAGAATCAACAAATGCAGAAGCTACTTAAAGCTGCTTCAGATAATGCAAATGTTCTCTCTTTAGGTCAAGCCATCCTAATTACAGGATTGCCAGCTGATCAAGTTCAAGAACTTTTGACTGATACTTTACGGAAAGGAATAGCCAGAATTGATAATGAGCCAGAGTCAGGAGCAGTGCGTTACTATTTCGATATTTGAACAGTAATTGTAATTACCAATAATTATGTTAACCAACAGCAAATCCGTCATATTGACGCATAAAAGGAGAGTGATAAGCTAGCACAATATCTTGTTTTGGCACACCCAAATTTACTAACTCGTTAGCAACTCCCACTTCAGTACCGTCGTACTGAATCCAGATTTTTTCATTAATTAAATCGATATGAATTAGGGCACCAAATACTCGCTGATGCTGATCCCAACCTGCATGAAAGATTTGGTAGTGGTCATCTACAGTATCAACAAATTTGTAGACTTCAATTTCTCCATTAGCTGGTTTCATTTGAGTATAAGGCTCAAGTACCTGGCAAATGAGTTGACGGTAGTTATTTAATCTATCCATTGCACAATTACCTCAGTGACAGGCTCGAATGAAATTAACTTAAGTTGATAGGTTTGGATGCTCAATTGAGGTAAATCTCGCCGAAAGAAGCTTTGGTATATATCTGCTGTTACTGCTAAATATAGTTTGCGTTCAGGTTGCTGCACTTGTAAAACTGCTCGGTAGTTTAAGAATTGACCTAAAGCAGTGTGAAACTCTGCTACTGCAGAAGGAGCTAGAAAACTCTTCACCTCAACTGCAATCTTCTGGTGACCTCTTTCAGCAGCAATTAGACGTTCAGCAGCTAAATCAATCCGCAGTTGATCGTCTCCTAGTCTTAAATATAATGGATCGTTGGTAATTGTCCAACCATCTTTTCTTAAGGCTGCTTTTACTGCATTGTGGAAAACATCTCTAGCAGACATGGTGTAGACGCAATATAAGGTTAATAACTTTCAGGCTTAATTGGCATTGTTGATCAAAACTGATTTTCAAAAGTTCTCTTCTAAGAAAACCCTAAGCCATACCTATATTAGTCGCCAATTTACTTAGATTTTTTTGACGCCAGAGAGCATCAGCTTTGCGATTAGTTTGTAACTCTAACACTCGAATACCTTCGCCAGGAAGTGGGTTCAAAAGCTGCTGTAGTTGTTCCCAAGATTCAATTAACTGGTGTTCTACCCTATAGGTAATACACAACTGGGAAAAGTCAACTTCTTGCGGTGTCGCAAAGAATTCTTCAAAAGGTGGGTCAAATTGGGAAATAGGCAGTGTCTCAAAAATACCGCCGCCATTATTATTGATTAAAACAATAGTTAAATGACCGACAAATTTATTTTTTAGTAAAAAGCCGTTGGTATCATGCAACAGAGCTAAATCACCAGTGAGCATGATACTGCTTTGACGACGGTGAGCAATACCCAAGGCTGTAGACAAGGTACCATCAATGCCATTGGCCCCTCGATTAAAGAAAGGTCGAATACCAGTATTGCCAGTCTTCCAAAACAACTCAACATCTCGCACAGGCATACTATTAGCAATAAATAGGGGTGTCTCTGGCGGTAGGCTTTGGGAAAGTAACCAGGCGGCTTTACCTTCAAATAACTGTCTCATCGTCGTCATTTTCTGGTCAATTGTTGACTTCACCTGGGCTTCAAGATGACACCATCTCTGTAGATAAGTTTGGGTTAAAGATTGAAAGCTTGGCACTCTGAATTTCTCCAAACTTTCCCTGTTAAACTTTTGAGACTTTTTAACCTTCAACTTATCAATATTGAACTCCTTGCTCCGTCTACTCACCTCTTCGACAGGCATCCTTAGGTGAGTAGTTTGACCATGAAGGGGATCAAAATTGTGGTGCGCTGGATGAATTACCCAACGTTGCGGCTGGCACTCATCCAACCAGAGGCGCAGCTGCTTACTAATTGGTAATTCCCCTAGATGAATCACCATCGCCGGTTTGAGATGTTGCAACTGTTCCCGATTACGTACAATCAAATCGTAAGTAGAAATTAAATAGGGGTTAAGTTGGGCATAGTTTCTCAGAGGTGATAGCCCCTCTGCTAATACTGGCCATTCTAAGGCTTGAGATAACTGGGCAACTGCCTGACAATATTGCTGAGGGTTTGGAGGCTGAGCAGGGCCTGCAATAATCAAACCTTGTTGACATTGGTGCCACTGCTGGTAAAGGGAGAGAGGGAGACTAGAGGAAGAGGAAAAGGACCCAGAGATTGAAGGAGTAATGGCAGCAAAGAAATCTTCCAGTTGAAACACTGGCGGTAGAGCATCAGTATCTAGTTGTGTTAGCGGTGCCAGGGGATTGCGGAAAGGCAAGTTGAGATGAACTGGGCCTGGTGTTGGCAACAGCGCCTGCTCCCAAGCATGAATGACAGTTTGCCGCAAATACCTCAGCATCCCAATTTCTACAGAGGGTAGTGCCAATTCCATTTGCCATTTGGTATAGTGACCATATAATTTCACTTGGTCAATGGTCTGCCCTGAATGACAATCCCGGAGTTCCGGGGGACGATCAGCGGTTAAGACCAACAGCGGGACGAGACTCTCCCGTGCTTCGATCACTGCTGGGTAAAAATTAGCGCCAGCAGTTCCAGAGGTGCAAACCAGAACTACAGGGTGTGCCGTTGCTCTAGCAATCCCTAAAGCAAAGAAGGCAGCTGAACGTTCATCTAGAACTGAAATTGCCTCTACTTGTTGTTGTTGGGCAAAGGCAACAGCTAGAGGGGTTGAGCGCGATCCCGGGCAAATTACTGCCGTAGTTAATCCTAAGCGCTTGAGGGTTTCTGCCAAAATGGAAGCCCAGAGTGTGTTGGTGTTGCGGAAATCAATGGACATGGTCTAACTACCGCGCCCTTTAGAGTAAACAAATGCTGCTTTAGCGATTAGGATTTTAAATTAAAACTTAAAAATGAGGGTAATAATCTCATGTTTTATTTTTATTTCTCCATTTTTTCCATCTCAGTGGGGAAAACTAGTAATAGCGTTAGCCCACTACTACTGTTACTGTGCAGGCACAACAGCAACAATTGTAATCGAGCCAGTATTCTTAAAGGTTGTACTCGAATTGGCTTAAAAAGCCTAGCCTGGAGTGCCGTTAGCTAAACTAAATCTTTATATAATTGCGAGCTGGGATGATGTCGTTACCATCTGAATTTCTGACGAGGATAGCTTATGAAAAACAGCTTTCACCAACAGAAGAGGATATTCTGATTGAACTGTTTGGTAGAAATAAAAATCGGGTGCAAGTAGCCCAGGCTTTAGACATTTCTGAAAGTTCTGTCAGTACTCATCTGACTGGAATTTACAATAAATTCAATATTAGTGGTAAGGGTCCTGTTAAGGAGCGTCGATTGCAGGAGCATCTGAGTGAAAGGTATTGGCGATCGCAGCTAACAACAGATTCTAGCTCTAATGTAGTTGAAAATAACCTCGAGACTCTAGTCGAAGAAGTACGAGAGAAAACCCATGCCAGCATTCAAGAGCGCTGTGGAACGATACAAGTTCTAAATACTACCAAATCACTAACTTTAGGCGATATATACACCCATGTCCAAATTTTCGAGACCATCCCCAGTCGCAGACGCCTTGAGCTCGTTGAACTTTTGCAAGACTTCAAGCAATCAGAATTTTCTCCTGTTGAATTTAGTAGAGTTACTCAGGAGCGAGTACCAGGTTTAGATTTACTCAGGCGTTACAGTAAATTAATAGTTTTAGGCAAACCAGGGGCTGGCAAAACTACATTTTTGAAATATTTAGCTCTTCAATGTAGTCAAGGACAATTGCTATCACAGCAGGTTCCGGTTTTTATAACTCTCAGAAATTTTGCCGAAGTCCAAGAGCAGCAAAGTTTACTGGACTATATAGCTCAACAGTTTTTGCAATCCGGTGTCAAGGATGCTGCTGTTAAAGGCGAGCAATTGTTAAATCAAGGCAGAGTCTTACTATTACTAGATGGATTAGATGAAGTTAAGCCTAAGGATAAACTCTTAACTTGGCAAAGAGTCGTCAAATTCATCAAAAACTTTAACAACAATAATTTTATAATTACCCGCCAAATGGCAACACTAGAATCTAGTTTTGGGGATTTTAAAGAAATAGAAATTGCACCTTTAGACTATTTGCAAATTCAGACATTTTCTCGAAATTGGTTTAATTTAAAAGATTCAGTTAAAGCCGAAGCATTTATTGAACAACTTACAGTAAATCAGCACATTAAAGAATTAGCTTCTCATCCACTACTATTAACATTATTGTGTTTAGAATTTGAGCATAGGGGAAAATTGAATAGTAATAGTTGTGATGTTTATGAAGAAGGTATAGAGTTACTAGAGCAAAGGAATGCTGGCTTTGTATTCCCTAGCAACACAGTATACGAAAATTTAACTAAGAAGCGTAATCAAGATTTACTTAGCCAAATCGCGTTGACAACTTTTGAGCAAGGTCATTACTTCTTTAGGCACACAGAGATTGAGGAATATATTGGCGATTATATTGGCAATTTACCTAATGCCCAGATCGATCCCGAATTATTGCAACTTGATCGTAAGCGTGTGCTGCAATTGATTGAAGGGCAACAGGGATTACTTAGAGAAAGAGCGCAAGGCATTTATTCCTTTTCTCACCTGGCTTTTCATGAGTATTTTGCTGCCAGGGAAATTGTTCTAGCTTCTAACTTAGAAACTCTAGTGAATCAGGTAACAGAAAAGCGCTGGCGTCAAGTATTTTTACTAACTGCTAGCATGCTGAGGAATGCAGATGAGTTATTAAAATTGACGAAAGCAAAGATTGATCGGCTTTTCGCTGAGGATATACAATTACAGCAGTTCCTAATTTGGTTAAACCAAAAATCAATAGCAGTTAAAACCTATCAGCAGCCAGCAGCTGTGCGAGCCTTCTACTTCTTTCGAGTACTCAATATTGATCTTGATCTCGACGTTGATTTGAATCTTGATCTTACCCGCGCCATTGATCTGTGTCTGTATCTGTGCCTTGACCTTTCCTTGTGTCTTGATTTCTGCTTGGACTCTAATCTTGATCGCACAATTGATCGAGCCCTTGAACGTGCCCTTGCTCTTAACCTAGATCCTGAACTAAAACAAGCACTTCAACAACTCAAAGAACAACGACTTAATTATGAAGAGCAACCAGAGCAATTCCAGCAGTGGCGACAAACTAATGGTCAAGCCTGGACTGAGCAATTAAGAGCTTTAATGATTAAGTACCGTAATATTGGTCATGATTGGCAGTTCACTGACCAGCAGAAAGAACTACTATGGCAATATTATTATGTCAACCAGTTGCTGAGTGATTGCTTGCATAATGATTGTTATTTAAGCCGTGAGGTGCGAGAGGAGATTGAGGAGACTTTGTTTTTGCCCATTGCTGAGATTGAGGAAATACAGTAGTTCTCGGTTAAGTAAGTTACACCTTTTTGGGGAGGGGGATAGTTACAGAGCAAACCCCCTTGTCACTTTTATAAAAACCCAGAACATTACACTTCATCCGAGTAATAACCGCTATATAACCCTCTTTTCTCACTATCCCTAGAGTAAAATTTGGCAAAGCTCTATTATTGATTATTATCGATTTAATGTTTTCAACACTATGCAGACTCCATCAACTTAACCTGCGAAGCACCACGAACCAATTCAACAGTATAGCCATTAGTGAAAGCACTAAAAAATTCTTCTTGATGTGATACTAAAATAATCCGAGTTAACTGTTGCTGTAACTCATTGAGTTCTTGAATCATGTCATCGCGTCCATTTTTATCTAAACTTCCAAAACCTTCATCAATAATCACTGACTCGATACGATGTGCGCCTTGTCCTGCGTATTGACCAATAGCTAAGGCAAGACTGACAGCAATACGAAATCTTTGACTGCCACTGGTTAGAACAATGGCTGTGGGACGTTTACCAGTGTCATGATTATAAGCAACTAAATCTAGAGCTTTATTAGATTGAGAACCAGAGTTTTTTTCTTGACCTCGCAGTTCTAATCGCATTTGTCTTCGTGATAAGCTGTCTAAAATTTTGTTAGCAATCTCGACAATTGCTCGTTCAGCACGACGCAGTATATGTAATTGGATACCCTCCTTACCAAGAAGATTAGATAGTAATTTGTAGAGATGTAGATAGCGCTCTGCCTCCTGCAACTTTTTCTCCAATTGTAGTCGTCGTTTATGTTGTTCAGCAAGTTGATTATGGTTTATTTCAGCTTTCTTTCGGTTCTCATCAAGTTCTTTTCGTTGATGCTTGGCATTTTCTAACTCTCGCTCAACTTCTTTGGCAGGGCGATATGCTTCTTGGGGAAGCTGCTCAATCTGGGTTCTTAAGTTACTAATTTGATTCTTAATGCGGGTAACTGATTCACCAACACTGTTGAGTTTTTTTGAGAGCTTTTCGTACTTGGCAAGATCCTGATGTTGAGTTTCTAACTCTTTTAATTCATCGATATTGATTATGTTAGCTTCCTCTTGCCAAACTTCCGGTAAACTTCCGATACGAGATTTTAAGTCACGCTGGATTTCCTTTTGACTTCCTTTGTTTTCTCTCAATTTTACTTGGCACTGCTGTAAATCACTGGAGAGTTTCGTTACAGTTTTGCTAGCTTTCGTAAGCTTAGTTTTTGCAAGACTGTGTTCCTGCTTTCGCTCCTGTAGTTGTAGTTTTTGTTTCTCTTGTATCTGTTGTAAATTATGCTTTTCGCTACGTACCTGTGGTGCTTCAGCTAGTGAATTTTTTTTTTCAAGCTCTGTCAAATCCTTACGATAATTTTGACGCTCCCTATCTAAATTATTCCAGGCATTAAATTGCTGATGTAGTTTCTTCAAAGATTTAGCATGAACTTTTCGACTACTCACCTCTTGGTTTAATTGTTCTAAATCAATCTCAGTTGGGTAAGTAGTATCGAGCCATTCTAAATCGTTATCAGGAAGATAGGGAGAAACATATACTTGATAAGTAACTGACAGATTATTGAACGCATTTTTGAGTTGATTTGTATACTGTTTAGTATCTTGTCTGGCTTGATTTTTTTGATTTTCAGTCCGATTTCGTTTATTATCTAAACTCGTCATTTTTTTGCTTAGGGCTTCAATATCTACTTCGAGTTTTTTCAGATGTTCCGCTGCTTGTTTATGTTTGAGAGTTAGGTTCTTGAGATGAGTTTTAGCCGTTACAATTTGCTCATCCAACCGCTTTCTTTGTGTGCTTGTTATAAGGTAATCTCTTGTCCGCATAACTCACAGCTAGGTTGATGAGCAGCTTCTTCAAAGCGATCGCGTCGCTTACGAACTGCCTGATACTCAGTTTTAGCGCGAGTTACTTCATGGGATAGATTTCTTTCTTTTTCACGCGCCGTCTCAATATTTACACTGAGTTTTTTATTTTTCTCCTGATGTTCTTGTATTTGTTTATCTAAAGATTCCAATTGTTCGCTAGCTGCCTGTTTTTTGTTTAAGGCCTCAGCTAAATCTGAACGCGATCGAGCCAGTTGTTGTAGCCAAGGTAATACTTTTTCTAATTCTGCTAGTTGATTATCTCGCTCTTGGGCTTGTTTTACAGTTTGCGCTAAATCTAGAGGCAATTTAGCTAACTCCTGTTCCCGCTTATTTAACTTGGCTTGAAGTAACTCCCACTGGGATAACTTTTCAAGCAGAGGTGCTAGTTCACCTATACGGTTTGCTAAAGCTGTGCTTTCATCTTGTAATTGTTCAATTGCCTTTGCTAACTCCTCAACCTGCTTTTCTGCGCTCTTTTTCCTAGTTTCTACCTTTCCTAACTCATTCTGTAACTGTTCTAGTCTTAGTTGAAGTTGCTCAATTTTCTTCTCAGTTTCAGCCAGATATTCGCGTTTTTCAATAATCAAACTAAGCTTAGGAATCACTAATCCAAATTGAGTCTTTTCATTTTTGAGGTAACGCGCTGATGTAGGATAGGGCATTAACACAAATTGGACTTGCTGTCCTGCTTTGTCTTCTAGTAACAGATAGGTAGGCTGTGCTGCTAGATAAAGTCGTCCTCGTGGACGTACACCAGTTTGTTTTGGATCAATGGGATTTACAAGGTCAAGGGCAAAGCGTAATAGGTTAAAAAATGCCTCATTATCGTGATTGCCACTAATGGTCAAAATTGTGTCGCCGTTTAAAAGGAAAGGCTTAAAGATACGATTAACATCTCCCATTGCAGCTTTTAACTCTTCAAGGCGGTTGTACTGGCTAAATAAATCACCAGCAACAACCATCACATCAACTTGATATTTATAAGGAACTCTAGCTAAGGCATTGAGATCAACTACGATTGGGTCACTAGTTTGCCGTCTTCCTAAATTGAGAGGATGACCATTGGAATCATCACGGCGCAGTACACCATTTCCTTCATTAACTAATAATCCTAATTTGCGTCGTAGCTTTTTCCATGTAGCTAAATGGTGACTAGAGAAATGCTCAGTGTAATTTTGACTATCATCTAACCAGTTTAATAATTCTTGGAAAGTTTGTGGTCTTGCTTGATCATTGCACAAATGAAGATTGATATGCCCATCATTTGTTACCTGTTCACGGGTAAGATAGGCTTCTAAATCTAATGCTAAAGCCCTAAAATTATCATTAATGGAATCATTATCAGCAAACAAGTAGGAAAATAAACCTTGCTCAATAATATTGGCGAGACTCCAGCTGTAGGCTTGTGCATTATCACTTCTGCCAGTAGGCACCGCAATATTTCCACCAGGCATTTGTGGAGCATAGAAAGTGACATTTTCAAAAGGCTGGGGATTATCAACGTTTAATGCTTGCCAATCAGCCAGATGTTCTTGAGATCTGTATCTACGACTCCACTTGTCTATGAAGAATAGGTCATACCCCTTAACGTTTAAGATAATAGGAACCACCATGAGAGGATTTGGCTCTGATGGATATTCTGTGGCGCGGCGACGGGCTTCTCGTAAGAGTTGGTAAATAACAAACAACAAGTAGCTAGATTTTGTTCCTCTACCTGCAACACCGTTGACATTCATGTGTCCGCCATTAACTCCCAGTAGATAGTCCAAGTCAATCACTCCTGGGCCAGCCACCACATTGCCACCATTTTTAATCAACCCAACAGTTAATGAGTTTTCGATTTCATCAAATA
The DNA here is from genome assembly GCA_010692425.1 of Symploca sp. SIO3C6. Taxonomy (GTDB): domain Bacteria; phylum Cyanobacteriota; class Cyanobacteriia; order Cyanobacteriales; family Coleofasciculaceae; genus SIO3C6. The sequence goes on from JAAHHJ010000007.1 coordinate 40,121, forward strand.
CGAAGATACCAAGAAACAACAGGTAGCCTTGCTTTGGGGACAGCAAATACAGGAGTTCTTTGCCCAACTTCTAGTTGATATAAAACCTGCATTCCCTGGAGATGCAAGTAGTTTTTGCGTTGAGTTTTTATGACTCCAAAAACAGGCGATCGCCCGGTGTTTCTTGGTATAAGCTGCTCCTTCTGTGATTCCCAATGCAGCCGCCAAAGATTTTCCGTTTAAGCCTTCAATAAAAACCAATCTCAGTATTTCTCTATCACTTTTTTCTACCAAAGATAGTAAATAGTCCAACATCACTTGACCTTCAGAATTAGATAACTCAGAAGATTGGTATAAAAGTCCTAAAATTTCTTCTTCAGATAAATTTTTTGAACTAAGCTGCCGCTTAATTCTATAAACTTGAGGAAGTTCAGAAATAGGTCTAACCCTGTCACTTTCCCTGGTCTGATCCCGTTGCCATCCTTTGACTTTGTAAGCTGCAATCCCTAGTAACCAGGCACGAGGCGAACGGTTGATATCAAATTCTTCTGCTTTCGTAAGAGCCGTCTCAATAGTTTCATGTAGGATTTCTTGCGCCACTGTTTCAACGGAGTAGTGATCGCCAGTTTTGCTAAACTTAGTACCGAATTGCTTAATTACTCGGCTGAGGTAAACTTGGATAGTCCTCTGAAAATATGGCAAATCCTGTTCAATAGCCTTACATAGCAATTGCCGCTTCTGAACTAACTCAGGGTTGTGGGATAGGTCTATTGATTGCCTAGCCTGTCTATTCAATGTACCCTCCTGAATATGACCCCTATCATATAATTCCCCGCAAGGTCACGAATTCTTACAGCACTGCCCCAAAAAATTTCTGATTTCACAAATCTAATTACCTCTCCTGGAAACTGTCCTTTGAAGAGTAATATCAATTAGCTCAATGTTTGCTAAAAATACTTTTTAAGTAATAGGTTTTCTAATAAGTAATAAATGTTCATATTGTCAATTATTACTTATTACTTATTACTTATTACTTATTACTTATTACTTATTAGTCAAGCTACTTGTATAATTACTTTTGAACTCTGATCTAAGTAATGCTTGCACTTCCTCGACCTGTTTTAATTCTAAACCTTGCTCGAATATTTGATCAATCGCCAGCATCTGACCATCAGTTGTCATAAATTTGTGGTCTTTTGTTGCTCGAATAATTGAACCGTCATCCAAAGTATATTCAAATACTTCTTGCTCTCCACGTTGATGCCACTGAGCAATCGGTTGTGTGTAAATGTAACCATTACTATCAAAGCTATACACAGTGCATGCAATCTGTTTTTCAACTATTTCGCCAATGGAAAGAATACCATATTCAACAGTCATAATTTCTGTGTCATAACTCAAGCAATACTCAGCAAAGAGTACCATTTGCTCAAATAATTCTTCTGCGACTCTTTTAGGTACTCCATTTTTAGCTGCGCCATCGATGAAAAGCTCTCGATGCTTCTGCATCTCAGCAACCTTCTTCTTGCCCATGCAGTTGTGAGCAATAAAGTCATTGGCAATAAAGTTATGAGTTTCTCGAATACTTAAGTCAAAAACTTCTTCTTTGCCAAGATACTTAATCTCAACAACCTCATCCCAAAAAACTTCTGACTTTGCAATTGCCTTCAATTCTAAATTCTGTCGAGCAGTAGCAAAATCGCTAATTCGCTGACTTGGTATACTCCTTGTCGGCGTTTTCTGGATTTGAGCTACTGAAATTTTACTATTGTGATTGAGAGTCAGTATCTTGGCTAAACCGATGCAATCACCAATTTTAAAAGCTTTCAGAGGTTGCCATCCCCAAGGCTGGTAGAAAAGATGATCTTCTGTTGCTCTAATTTGGCGCTTAGTTTTGGTTGTTACCTCCCAAAGATCACGAACTCCATTATTATGAATTTCAGTAATTGGCTGTTGAGTAATCTTCTGTTTATCTATATCTAGTGATAAAACTTTTCGTCCTAACCAATACTCAGGTTTGGAAGCAATATCCTTCAGGTAAACTAAACTACCTGTGGCAGCATCAACTATCTCAGTTGAACCACTCAAACACCGTCTCAATAAATCAGCTTGACCCAAAGAATAACCTGCTAAATCCTGAGCCATCCGCATGATCTGTTCCTGGTAGCAGAGAGTTCCATAAGTCTCTTTCAAAATTGGCTCTAAGAGTGGATGTTGATATTCCACTTTCTCCTTGCCGTGCTTACGATTAATAAATTTAGGAATAAGTCCTGCATCCAGAGGCCCAGGACGATAAAGCGCCAAAATTGAAGAAATATCTTCAATACTATCAGGTTTTAGGTCTCGTACAACCTGCCGCATACCGGAAGATTCTAATTGAAAAATACCTTCTAAATCACCTTTTTCTAGCAGTTTGTAGGTTTTTTGAATATCATCGGGCTTTTTCTTGACGTTCCCTCTTGCCAAGACTTCCAAAGACTTGATTTCATAACGAGCTATTTGATCTAAATCAAGTTTATTATTTTTAGTTTTCTCAATTAAATTGATGGTATGCTCAATAGTAGTAAGATTTCTCAGTCCTAAGAAATCCATTTTCAATAATCCCAGTGATTCCAAGTCTTCCATGAAATACTGGGTAATGACAGTACCGTCATTATTCTTTTGCAGCGGTACAACTTCATCGAGAGGTTGAGCTGAAATCACCACACCAGCAGCATGAACGCCAAAAGTTTTATTAGTACCCTCAATCCGCCTTGCCATATCTACCCAGTGACGAACTTTGGGGTCTTGCTCATAAGCCTCTCTAAATTGTACTTCCGGTGTCTGCTCGGAAATCATCACCGAAAGTTTGGCTGGCTTACCCCGTGCTACTGGGATCATTTTTGCCATGCGGTCAGATTCTTTGTAGGGTATATCTAAGACTCTAGCAACATCTTTTAAGACCGCTTTTGAAGTCATACGGTTAAAAGTAATAATTTGTGCCACCTTGTCTTCGCCGTATTTGTCGGTGACATATTTAATCACTTCATCACGTCTTTCAATACAAAAATCCGTATCAATATCTGGCATTGATTTTCGCTCTGGATTCAAAAAGCGCTCAAAAAGTAATCCATGATGAACTGGATCAATATTAGTAATTTTAAGAGCATAAGCAACTAGAGAACCAGCTGCCGAACCCCTACCTGGACCAACAGGAATACCTTGATCTCTAGCAAATTTGATGTAGTCCCAAACTACTAGAAAGTAGGTAGAAAAACCCATCTGCTGCATCATTGTCAACTCATATTCGAGACGCTGTTTATAGATAGGTTTAATTTCACTACGAGAGCGGCATTTCAGACGTTCAATTAGTCCCTTCCAAGTCACTTCCTCCAAGTAAGTATCAGCAGTGTGACCACTGGGTACGGGATAATCAGGAATACGAGGTTCGCCTAAAATATCATAGGGCTTGACTTTGTCTGCAACTTCTAGAGTATTAGCGATCGCTTCGGTAATTACTTCATCCGGTAAATGATCCCTAAATAGCCGTGCCATCTCCTCTGCTGACTTGAGATATTCGGTGCCGCTATAGCGCATCCGTTTATCTTCAATAATCAGCTTACCAGTCTGAATACAGAGTAAAGCATCGTGAGCTTCAACATCGTAGCAGGAGATATAGTGAGAATCATTAGTGGCAACTATTTTAATTCCCAGTTCACGAGCAATTTTGACAATTTCAACATTAACTATACGGTCTTCTACAGAACCGTGATCCTGAATTTCTAGATAATAATCTTCACCAAATACTTCTTTATACCACTTGGCTACTTCACGTGCCTCGGCTTTATCACCTTTAAGAATAGCCTGGGGAACTTCACCACCTAAACAAGCACTAGTAACAATTAAGTCTTGATGATACTGCTTAAGCAGTTCTTTATTAATACAAGGGCGTGCAAAAATTCCCTTGCCTTGCATACCCTTGAGGTTAGAAATTGTGGTCAGCTTGACTAAGTTTTTATAGCCTTGGGTACTTTTTGCCAAGACTACTTGGTGATACTTGCGATAACGTCCCTTCTTTTCTACATCACCATTGATCACATACATTTCATTGCCGATAATCGGCTTAATGTTTTTATTGCGGCAGACTTTGATCAATTCGATGGCACCATACATCACTCCGTGATCTGTCAGCGCAATTGCAGGCATTCCCAATTCCACAACTCTATCCACCAGTGCTGGCAGTTGAGAGGCACCATCAAGCAGACTATAGTCACTATGAATATGTAGGCCAACGAAGGACATAGATTGTTAGGAGATAAAAATTTAGTATATAAGACTAGGTTAACTAATTGAGGAGCGCTATATGTAGTTATTTTTGATCAATTAACTCTATATATAGAGGGATATGGGCAAGGAAGCCTAGAAATGGGAGCATATATGATAGATTGGCAAAGTTTATTTAACAAGGAGTTAGGTCTCACGAGGAAGAAGGAGGAAAAAGTCAGAAGTTTTATCAAAATCATCTCCCCATCTCCCCATCTCCCCATCTCCCCATCTCCCCATCTCCCTCTCTCCCCATCTCCCCATCTCCCCATCTCCCCATCTCCCTCTCTCCAAAAAATGCAAAATGTCATTAATCGATAAACTAAGATTAGGTCTCTCGGTAGGGGCAGCTAAAATAGTTACCAATGTGGTGCGCTTATCACGCCTAGGAGCAGCCAGTGTATTACCAGGGGCAATTGCCCTTCGCCTACAACCACAAGCACTATCTTTACTATGTGCCCAAATCAAACTAGGTGTAATTCTAATTGTCGGTACTAATGGCAAAACCACCACCTCCCTACTGCTGCGCACAATTCTAGAAAATCAAGGCTGGCTAGTCGCCCACAATGCCACTGGCGCTAATTTGATTAATGGATTGGTAACGGCGCTAATCGAAAATACTAATTTAATTGGTAAACTCCAAGCCGACTATGCCATTCTAGAGGTAGATGAGAATGTGCTACCGCTAGTCTTACGCAATTGTCAGCCTCAGTTTATTTTGGGTTTAAATCTATTTCGCGACCAACTGGATCGATATGGGGAAGTCGATACTATTTCTCAGAAATGGCAGCAAGCTATCGCCCCTCTACCCGCTGAGACCAAGGTTATTTTAAACGCCGATGACCCAACTCTGTGTCATCTTGGTCAGCAGCTACCGCAAAAAGTTTCATTCTTTGGTCTAAGCGAACCAGAGATTTATCTTGATGAAATTCCCCATGCCGTAGACTCGACTTATTGCCCCAGTTGTGGACATTCCTTAGATTACAAGGGAGTTTACCTCTCTCATTTGGGGGACTATAACTGTCCTAAATGTAGCTTTAGCAAAAGTCAGCTAGCAGTGAATAGTAAGGAGTGGCCCCAAATCCTAATAGGTATCTATAACAAATATAACACCCTGGCTGCTGGTTTAGTAGCTCAAGAGATGGGAATTGAAACTGCTCTCATCTACGAGACGATCCAAAACTTCCGGGCTGCCTTTGGGCGAGCAGAGGAATTGACAGTTGACGGTAAGCAGGTGCGGATTCTGCTATCGAAAAATCCGGTAGGGATGAATGAAACTATCCGAGCAGTTAAGGACATAGATAAACAAGGTGGAGCATCAACCAAGCTGCTAGTACTCAATGACCGAACCCCAGATGGCACCGATGTTTCTTGGATTTGGGATGTTGATACTGAGAAATTAGTGGAACTAGGGGGCACAATTGTCGTAAGTGGCGATCGCGCTTATGACATGGCTCTGCGTTTACTATACTCTCACGGAGAAGGGGAAAATCACGGCAAATTGATTATTAAAGAGGATTTGCAGGAGGCAATTACTACTGCCTTAGAACATACTCCAGAGCATGAAACTTTGCACATTCTGCCCACTTACTCGGCGATGTTGGAAGTGCGGGAGTTGTTAACTGGTAGAAAAATTCTCTGAGAATGGTTCATGGTTCATTGCTTATAGTTTATGGGGTTGGTATTCGGCAGTTGTCAAATACTTTCTGTTTGGAACAATCAACAAGGAACTATGAACTTTCGATAGCTCATAGTTCATGGCTCAATCGAGTCAATCTTATTAAAACCCAAGAAGTGCGGAATGTAGATTTTAGATAACAGCAATTACCTGCCAATTCGTGACACTTGGCAATTAACCCAAGTTTCAACCTAAACAGGGGATTGACCCACAAAATTAATTCAAGTAATTCTGTGGTTGCACATAATTGCAATTTAGATTTAACTTAGTATTTGCATAGTTATGATGGACAATTGTGGGCAAAACCGCTGGCATGAATATCTTAGTTGTCTTAGTTGAAATTGGTCTTTTGCTAGGCATTTTCATTTTCCTACACTGGCTGATTGGCAAAGTCTTCAAACAACTGCTCAAGGCTCAGGCCCTGAGGCAGAGAAACCAAGAAATTAAAATCCTACGCCGCAATATTAAGGGGATATTGGTTCTTGTTTGGGCAGTACTCACTATGGCTGTACTTGGCGTCAATGGGTTTTTAATCTACCGACGTGAGAATCTTAAAGAATATACTTTCAGGTTGATTAGCAGAATACCACCAGAACTGTGGTTTCAGCTAGGCTGGGGCATTTTAAAGAGTCTCAGCGTTTTGATTCTGGTAGCAATTTTCCTCAGATTTTTACACCATGTTCTCAACAAAGCCTGTGTTCGAGCTCAGAACTTTGATCAATTCAATGCTAATGATGAAAGTATTGAGAAGTTTTTTGGCTTCTTGAATAGGAACCTCAGCAATAGCATCTGGCTATTATCTATAGCCTGGTGCAGCCATTTACTGCAAATGCCTGCAATCGTTTCTTTCTATATCTACATTGTGTTGAAGATATACGTCATTATTGCAGGTGGCTTGCTAATTTTCAAAATAGTCGATGTAATTATTGATAGTTTAGATGCCCTTAGTCAGAAATATTCAAATTCTGAAAACCTGTTCCGATTTTATGACCGTCTTCGACATCTGCTTCCATTTTTCAAGCGGTGTCTAGAATGCGCGATCTATGTCTACATGGCAACTCTTGTTGTTCAGCAAATAGAGCTAATTTCCTCCTTAGCTACAACAGGTATTAAAATCATCAAAATTATTGGTATTGTCTTAATCAGCCGCATCTTCAGCGAGGTGGCAAACCTTTTCGTGGAGGAAATCCTACTTAAGAACAAGAGTCTCACAGGAACACAGATGCAGAGGCGACTGACGATTATTCCTCTGATCGAAAGTTTCTTAAAATACTTTATTTATTTTGGCGCTGGTATTTGGATTCTCGATATTATCGAAATCGATCCTACTCCAATTTTAGCAGCTGCTGGAATCTTAGGTCTAGCAGCTGGTTTGGGAGCACAGAACCTAATCAACGATATAGTCTGCGGATTCTTTATCCTTTTTGAAAACTATTATTTAGTGGGTGACTTTATCGAAACCAACGATGCTTTAGGAGTAGTTGAGGCAATTGAACTGAGAACTACCCGTATCCGCCATCCTGATGGTCAAGTCTATATCGTGCGTAACGGAGATATTGGACTAATCGTTAACTACTCTAAGGACTATATTTACGCAGTGGTTGATATCAACGTAGCTTATGAGTCCAATCTCGATCATGTTTACACAGTTTTAGAGGGATTAGGTAAACAACTACAGGAGCTTTACCCAGAAGATGTGTTAGAAGCAACAGAGGTAGATGGAATTGAAGATTTTGGTAATTCTGGGATCTTAGTTCGCACGCTGACGAAACTCAAACCAGGAAACAGTCGTCGTGGTAAACATGACGATGTTCAGGGCGTTTTGCGCAAGATGATCAAGGATGCCTTTGATCGCGAGGGAATTGAAATTCCCATCTCCCAGCATGTACTCAGTTTCAAACATCAAGATGATAGGGATTTGATCAGCAAAAGGCTAGGTTCTCGCCGCAGCAATCCAACAGATCTTAATCATACAGCTGTTAAAGGTGATATTAAAGCAGGCTCAACTCAAGATGCAAGTTAGTAAGTGACGGCTAATTAGGGATTACTGAATAAATCTGAAACCTTTACTCATCAAAAGATTTAACAGGGATTATGAATTAACAAAGTGTAGGAATAATCACTTCTTTACCTTCAAAACCCATACAATTTTCTAGTATCTAGATTATTCTGAGTTCCTCTCCTGGCTCCTGGCTCCTGAACCTCACCAAAAAACTTTTTCAGCAAACCCTAATTAGGAGTTGGGAGGAAATTTTCTTCCAGCACCTGGAAAGCGTAAATCTCTGAAAACTCACTCTTTCAAGCCCCCGCTTCAACTCTCGTAAGCGGGGGGAGTTGACGAATCTTCCCAATCCTTAGCCAATTTTATCTTGGACTTTGGCGAGGTTGAGAAGCCTAAACCATAACTTTACTCAGTTGGTGTAGGAGATGTTATCGACCAATACCCAGATAACGGAAACCAGACTTTTCTATAGCTTCCGGCTCTAAAAAGTTGCGACCATCAATGATCACAGGATTGTTCATCAGCTTCGCCATCTTGGTATAGTCCAGCTTCTGGAATTGCGGCCACTCGGTTACTAATACCATGGCATCGCAGCTATCTGCCAGCCTTTCTGGATCAGTTTCGACAAGCACGCCGGATAGGCCATGACGCATACCAGTTTGGGAAATAATTGGATCGTAGGCTTTGACTCTGGCTCCTAATCGGTTCAACTTTTCAATCAAATCAAGGGCTGGAGCATCGCGCAAGTCATCCGTATCTGGCTTGAAGGTTAGACCGAGTAGTCCAATAGTTTTGCCTTTGAGGATTTTAAGTTCTTGCTGAAGTTTGACTAATGCCAATTCACGCTGGTTTTTGTTAACGCTGATGGCAGCTTTGAGCAAATGGGCATCGTAACCATAATCATCAGCAGTATGAACTAAAGCGGAGACATCTTTGGGGAAGCAGGAACCACCCCAACCAATCCCAGCTCGCAAAAACTTGTTGCCAATGCGGGAATCTAAACCAATGCCTTTAGCAACTTGGGTGACATCAGCACCGACGCGATCGCAAATATTGGCAACTTCATTGATAAAGCTAATTTTGGTTGCCAAAAATGCATTGGCTGCATATTTGATCATTTCTGCAGAACTGAGGTCAGTAATCACAACTGGCACTGGCGGCAATGATTTGTCCTCTGCAAACTTGCGCTCCACCAGTGGAGCGTAGAGTTCCTGCATCATTGCCAAGGCTTTGGAGTTGTTGCTGCCGAGTACAATCCTGTCTGGGTTAAAGGTATCGTAAACTGCTGAACCTTCCCGCAGAAACTCCGGATTACTAACGACATCAAAATCGGCTGAAATTTCTTCTGTTTGTTGCTCTGAGGGGACGCCACCAGCTGCTACCAGAGATTTTTGACGCTCAGCAACCCCATCCATGACAATCATCCGTACCCAGTCACCAGAGCCAATGGGTACTGTTGATTTATTGACAATTACTTTGTAACCGCCATTGAGGTGAGCGCCAATGCCACGAGCAACAGCTTCGACGTAGCGAGTGTCACTTTCGCCTGTGGGCAGAGGAGGTGTTCCCACGGCAATAAACAAAACTTCACCGTGAGCAACACCAGAAGCCAAGTCTGAGGTAAACTCAAGTCGTCCAGCCTCAGTACAAGAGTGCATCAGTTCTGAAAGTCCTGGTTCATAGATGGGCGTCTGCCCAGATTTCATTAACTTGACTTTTTCTTCATTATTGTCTACGCAAATGACGTGATGCCCGATGTGGGACAAGCAAACGCCAGTAACTAAGCCAACATATCCGGTTCCAATTACACAAACACGCATGGGTGCATCCTCACTGATAGGATTTATGGTTTATAGATCAGGGTAGTCTAGTTGGTAAAGATTCCAGTCTCTAATACTCTTAGTTGAGCTTGACTAATTAAATGGAAGCTAGCTTCTTTACTTCAGGAGAAGCTAAACGTTGACGAAAATCCTCTACTGTCAGTTTTAACCCTTCTTTTAAAGGAACGGTAGGTTGCCAATCGAGCAAAGTCTTGGCTCTGGTAATATCTGGTTGGCGACGTTTGGGATCATCTTGAGGTAGAGGTTTAAAGTCAATCTCAGCATCAGGATTGACCATGTTCTGAATAGTTTGAGCTAATTCTAGGATTGTATATTCGTCAGGATTGCCTAAATTAATTGGTCCAGTATGGTCACCATTCATCAACCGCATTAAACCTTCTACCAAGTCAGAAACATAGCAAAAACTTCGGGTTTGGGAACCATTCCCATACACTGTTAAAGGTTGACCCTTGAGGCTTTGAACCACAAAATTGCTAACCACTCGACCATCATTTTCGAGCATTCTTGGACCATATGTGTTAAAAATCCGCGCCACGCGAATTTCTACATTATTTTGCCAGTGGTAGTCAAATGCCAGTGTTTCAGCAACTCGCTTACCTTCGTCATAACAGCTACGAGGACCGATGGGATTAACATTACCTCGATAATCTTCTGACTGAGGATGAACCTCAGGATCGCCGTAAACTTCAGATGTAGATGCTAATAATAATCTTGCTTTTACCCGTTTAGCTAACCCCAACATGTTCAGGGTACCCATAACATTAGTTTTAATGGTCTTAACGGGATTATATTGATAATGAATCGGTGAAGCAGGACAAGCCAGGTGGTAAATTTGGTCTACTTCCAACCGAATTGGCTCAGTGATGTCGTGACGAATTACTTCAAAGTAGGGATTATCTAGCCACTTCAAAAGGTTGTGCTTGCGACCTGTATAGAAGTTATCTAGACAGATAACTTCTTGACCACTTGCCATTAGCCGATCAATCAGGTGGGAACCGATAAAACCAGCACCACCTGTAACCAGAATTCTCATGCAGCTGACTCTTTGGATTGAGGTTTAAATCATTCCTAAGCTAACCTTGGAAATTAGCACTGTCCAGAGACACTTGAATTTATAAAGCGATTGTGAAGAATAGAGACTCAAAAGAGTATATTTTTTAAGAATTGAGTACCAATTCTTCATAAAAATTACTTTAGCAGGAGAGATTCAAAGGCTAGCTTGAATCTTATTGCGGTTATTATGGCAGGATTGAGCAACAGCATCGATACTACTGCCACGGGCTCAATCCCCTCAGTTCTTTACTATCCCTGATCAAGGCGCAGTGCTGCCATAAAAGCCTCTTGGGGAACATCAACAGTGCCGACTGATTTCATTCTTTTTTTACCCTTAGCCTGTTTCTGTAGCAGTTTTTTCTTGCGGGAAATGTCACCTCCGTAACACTTAGCTAAGACATCTTTCCTGAGAGCAGGGATGTGTTCACTGGCAATGACTCTGCTGCCGATGGAGGCTTGGAGGGGAATTTTGAATTGATGCCGGGGAATGAGTTCCTTGAGTTTTTCAACTAGAGCACGACCAACATTATAGGCTTTGTCTCGGTGGACAATCATTGCTAGAGAATCAACAGGGTCGCCGTTGATCAGAACATCGAGCTTCACTAGGTAATTTTCTCGATAACCGATGAGATGGTACTCCATACTAGCATAGCCCCGTGAGCGCGATTTCATCTGATCGAAAAAGTCTGTAACTACCTCTGCTAGAGGCAATTCGTAAACTAGCGTTGTTCGACCTTGAGTCAGATACTTCATGTCTTTGAAATCGCCGCGCCGATTTTGACAAAGTTCCATCAGAGTGCCAACATAGGCTTCTGGAGTAATCATTTCTACTTGGACGTAGGGTTCTTCGATTTTTTCCCTTTCTTGTGGTCCAGGTAAGACACTAGGGTTGTCAATCTCAAAAACTTCACCTTTGTTCGTGGTAACTTGGTAAACTACAGAAGGGGCAGTGGTGATTAAATCCAGATTGTATTCTCTCTCGAGCCGCTCCTGAACAATCTCCATGTGCAGCAAACCCAAAAAACCACAACGGAAGCCAAATCCCATGGCACTGGAGGTTTCCGGTTCGTAGTTGAGAGCAGCATCATTAAGCTTGAGCTTATTGAGGGCATCTTTCAAATCGTGATACTGATCAGAGTCAGTGGGAAACAAGCCGCAAAACACCATGGGTTTAGCTTCGGTGTAACCAGGTAAGGGGGAATCTGCCCGTTGAGCTGCCAAGGTAATCGTGTCACCGACACGAGCATCAGCAACAGCTTTAATGGCTGCTGCCATATATCCCACCTCCCCGGCATGTAGTTCGTCTACCTGAACTTGAGTGGGGGAAAGAACACCAAGTTCATCAATCTCGTACTCCTTACCAGATGCCATTAAGCAAATGCGATCGCCTTTTTTGACATTGCCATCAACTACCCGAAAGTAGACGATAACACCGCGATAGGCGTCATAGTAGCTATCAAAAATCAAGGCTCGCAGTCGCTGTTTTACGGTATCCTGAGGTGACGGCACCAAATGCACAATTGACTCAAGAATTTCACTTATCCCGATACCTTCCTTTGCCGATGCCATGATTGCTCCGCTACAATCAAGACCAATGACTTCCTCAATTTCAGAGATAACTCGTTCTGGTTCAGCTCCAGGCAAGTCAATTTTATTGAGAACCGGGATAATTTCGAGATTATGCTCAAGTGCTAAGTACACATTAGCTAGAGTTTGAGCCTCGACACCCTGTGAAGCATCTACCACCAATAGAGCCCCTTCACAGGCGACAAGCGATCTTGATACTTCGTAGGAGAAATCCACATGACCAGGAGTATCAATTAAGTTAAGCACGTAGTTTTCGCCATCACTGGCGGTGTAGTTCATCCTCGCCGCTTGCAGCTTAATGGTAATGCCCCGCTCCCTTTCCAAATCCATGTTATCTAAGAACTGTTCCTTCATCAGCCTGTCATCTACCGTCCCAGTTGTTTGCAACAGACGATCTGCTAGGGTAGATTTGCCATGGTCTATATGGGCAATGATGGAGAAATTGCGAATGCGAGAGACAGGAACGTCAGTCATAACCAGTTTGTAGTTACCAGCAAGGAACAGCCGTAGATTGTAGCAGTACTTAATGTATTTTAATGTTTCTGCCAAAAGTTGTAGTCATACTCCGGAAACTTGATCACTTAACTGGTTGTAATAAGTAAAGCTCCTCCGTTTTGGGTGAGCGCTCAATAGCATAAGAAAAACACTCCTTAAGCACCTGTTGTACAGGCGTTTAATCAGAATGTAAGTAGTCAGACATAAATAAACTTGAGTGTGTAAACAATTATGAAATCGCCCGAATTTACCTTATACCCCACACCCGGTCTCCCTAAACCCTGCCTTAACCAGTAACCTTTATTTTTGTCGAGGTACTTATGTGCACTACTCTCAATTTTCTATTTTCAGATTATGATTTTGGCAGCTAAAGGTGCTACTTGGCTAGGCTTTGTGCTAGTTATCGTAGAATTCCTATTATGGAAACTAATAATATTAATACTATGCTTATGAATGATCCTGCTGTACATCGAGAGCATTCAGCTGATAAGGAAGAAATCTCTATACATCTGGACTCGGAACTCTTAGATCAAATCAAGCACCTCACTAGTGATCCCAGCAAGGTGATTGAAACAGCAATTCGTCAGTGGCTAAGAGGTGAGCGTGAACGCGACGATGAACTAGCCCGCACTTTCGAGCGTAATCCGCCTATACCGCCGCGCGGCGAATGGAACGATTGAGATAAAACAGTTATTAGGTATCGGAGTACTTTAGTACTCCTGAGACCTAGAGTTAGAAGAGGTTGCATTTACACCTGAAAAGTTACTGCTCATCCCTTTCGTCACTTACAATTTCCAGGTTTCTGCTGATGAATGCTCCTGATAATTTCCAAAATCCTCAATCTCGGTATACCGATGTGGAGTCTCCTCCTGCACCAGCTCTCTCTAGCTTCTTGCAGGGGTTAAATTCCGAGCTAGCCTTTACTCAGGATGCATCTGGTCAGTACCTGTCTTTTTACTGGCAATACGCCCAACAGTACAATCTGATTAATGAGCAAGTGGTTGGAACTCCCTTGCAAAAGACGTTTTGTCCGATTGCACTTGAAGCATATCAGGAACAAATCCAGCGCATTTTGGAGCGACGAGCTCCTGAGAGTTGCATACATTCGTTTTCTTATCGAGAGCAATCTTTCACATTTGAGCTGGTGATCAGCCCAATTCTGCAAGTTGATGGCAAGGCAAATACAGTTCTAGTGATGGGGAGTCTTTTACCTGAGACCTCAGTAACAAGGGTAGTTGAACCCTTTATACCCTTAAGTCTTGACCCCAATCAAAAACTACTAACCCAGATTTCGCGGAAGATCCGCCGCACCCTAGACCTCGAAACCATCTGGCAGCAGACTGTTGATAGTCTAGGAAAGGCGCTTCAGGTAAGTCGTTGCATACTATGTTCTTACAAACTAGGAAAGCAGGAAATTAAGGTGGAGGCGGAGTATTGCCAAGAGGCTTTTGAATCGATGCTTGGCAAGACTCTCAAACTGGAGTCTGAGCCTTATTTGTCTCAAGCGCTCTTTAGTCACGAGCCTGTGGTGATCACTCCCATCGCCGAGAGCCAATTCCAGGAGCAGTCTTTGCTAGTGGTTTCTACCTCTGATAAAGGAGAACCAAATGGCCTTGTTAGCATACAACAGTGTGACCGCAGCCGTCAATGGAGTGAGTCAGAAGTCGAGTTAGTGCGAGAATTGGCTGAACAAGTTGGTACAGCCATTGCCCATGCCACCCTCTACAAAGAGTTGGAAGTAGCTCGCGAGCAAGCTGAAGCTGCCTCCCGTCTCAAAAGCGAGTTTCTCGCCAATACAACCCACGAGCTACGTACCCCCCTCAATGGCATTATCTGTAGCCTCAAGCTGATCATTGATGGCATGGTTGACACCTCAGAAGAGCAGCAGGAATTCTTGAATGATGCTCATCACTCAGCTCTACATCTGCTCGACATTATTAATGACATACTAGATATTGCCAAAATCGAAGCAGGCAAGATGGAACTCGAGCTCAACCCAGTGAGACTTGATGAGTTAGTCGAAGCCGTCCATAACTTTACTAACAACCAGGCACAACAAAAGAATCTAAGTCTGAATATTGAGTTACCTGCAACCTATGACGAAGTTATTCTGTTTGGGAACTACCAGCGCCTATTGCAGGTAATGTTAAATTTGACTGGCAATGCGATTAAATTTACCCACGAAGGTGGAGTGACAATTAGTGCAGAAGTTCTCAAGAAAAAGGTAAATTTTCAAAATCAAGAACTCCCTGGCATGGTCAAAGTGCGAGTTGCAGATACTGGTATTGGTGTTTCTCTTGAAGACCAAGCCAAGCTGTTTCAAACCTTTTCTCAGGTAGATGGAGAACGTACACGACAATACGGCGGCACTGGTTTGGGACTGACAATCTCACAAAAGCTTATAGAAACAATGGGGGGTGTGGTTAATTTTTACAGTATGGGTGAGGGTCTAGGTTCAACAGTTACCTTTACGGTGCCCCTATATCAAGAACCTGTGATGATTAGCAGTCAATCAACTGAATCCATTGACTTATTAAATGAAACTAGAAAATCCCATCCCTTTAAAGGTGTAGATGAGAATATAGCAAAAGTTTAAGCTATCTTATCGCAAAGTCAGAAAGATGTGGATAAATCTACAGCAACTTTAACAATTATTTGCAGTGTATTGTTTTTCTTCTCTCCAAATCTAAATATATTTCCTGACTTTCATACCTTTGTAGCTATATTTCCATCATGATATTCTAGTAATAGAAAAGCCTAATCATTTTAGTGTAACCTTTAGCAAACCTCGGCAGTGCCAATTCCAGTTAGAAAGCCAGCACTATAACCGCAAACTGATTGAGCAGCTGTGAGGATGTCGCACAGGGGAGTCTAAACAATCATTAAGAGGTAAATTATGTCCGAAGCAATGGCACTAACTTCTGAAAACGTCGAAACTTTATTGGACGAAATGCGCCCATACTTAATGGCTGATGGCGGCAACGTCGAACTAGTGGAGTTGGACGGAGCTATTGTTAAACTCCGGCTTCAGGGAGCATGCGGCTCTTGCCCCAGCTCAGCCATGACTCTGAGAATGGGCATTGAGAGGCGCTTGCGGGAATCAATACCTGAAATCGTTGAAGTTGAGCAGGTAATCTAAAAATCTTAGTTTCATTTTCTTAGAATTACTGCGCTTTACATCCCACAACTAAACCTCTGAGGTTTAGTTGTGAGGTTTTTTTGTTGTGAGGTTTTTTGATTTATCTAAAAGGGGTTTGGAGTAGCAAGTTTACCATATCCGGTTTACAGAGTATTCTTATCCCAAAGCCAATTTGGCAGATCACGGAAAGGTTACTTCATAAACTTAGTTTATAAGTATACCACATCCTGCTAGTAAAACCTACCCTCAGGAGTAAGGATTACCTTTGAGCTTACCGATTTCTGGTTTAGCCTCCAGTGGAAAAACTTTTGGGGACTGTTTTTGCTCTAAACTAGCGCTGTTGAGAGACCAACGGTGTTCTATAGGCAAGTTGGCTTGCTGGCAGCTTTGTTCCAGTTGCTTTTGCTGCGCTAAAGCTTTGCGAAGAGTGATGATCAACTCCTGAACCTGATCTCGAACTTCTGGTTTTTGACTGGCGGCAAAAGAAGTTTGGCGCTCTAGAAGTTGGAGGAGCAACTCGTAGTGGATAAAAGAGGGAAGAGGGATTGGCTCCATGAAACCTGGTTATACCTCAAGTGGATGAATTGGCGGTAGCGTTAGCTAATGCAAGTGCAAGTTACACGCTCTGTGGTTCTGAACAGAGCTTTCTTCTACTCAGGGGCAGCAGTCGTCAAAATAGGTATTTTCCTTTAAAAATCACTTAGCTGGCTAGAGAATTATTTCCATTACACTATGTGGCAATTTTGGGTTGATGAGTACTCCCTAAGACGCTAAGACGACAAAATCTTGGGTGGTATTCTGAGCTTAAAATTATGAAGTTAATAATTGTCGGCATAAATTTAGCTTGAAGTTGGTTTGAAGATTGTAGAGGTTTTATTCTATCTTTTCATTGTTATTCCTTGTCTATATTATCTAGCTTGGAGTTCCCCTAGTGGGAAATAGCTTGGTAATTGCTGCGGCAGGATCGGGCTGTTTTACTAACGACTCGCCAATGAGAACAGCCTTTGCACCAGCAGATGCTACCACCTCTAGATCAGCAGTTGTATGTAGCCCTGATTCACTAACTACAGTAATGCTACGTTCTTGAAGTTGTTTACCCCGTGCCGCCATAATTTGGCAGGTTGTTTGCAGATCAACGGAAAAGTCCTCTAAGTTACGATTGTTGATACCAACCAGATTAACCTCATCTAAGGTTAAAACGCGGTCTAATTCGGAGAGATTATGGACTTCAATCAAGGGTGTCATCGACAGACCTTTAGCTATCTTAACAAAGTATTGCAAGTCTTGAGTGGATAAAATAGCGGCAATTAGCAAGATAGCATCAGCTCCGTGGCTGCGGGCAAGATAAATTTGGTAAGGGTAGATTATAAAATCTTTACATAACACTGGTAATTCAACCGCACTGCGGACTTTTGCTAAATTCTCCCAACTACCTTGAAAGAATTTTTGATCAGTTAACACTGAGACCGCACTAGCACCTGCCAGATTGTAAGCTTTGGCAATCTCCACTGGCTCAAAATCTTCTCGGAGTAACCCCTTACTGGGGGAAGCCTTTTTGACTTCAGCAATTAAGGCGGGAGTTGTCTTGCCTGAAAGTAAGGCTTGAGTAAAGTTGCGGGTAGTTGCTGCATTGGACACCCTTTGGCGCAACTTGACTAAAGGAAGACGCTCACGCATCTTGTCAACTTCCTTCTCCTTGTGCCAGACAATTTCTTCAAGGATATGGCGCGGTTCAGCATCTGGCAGAGCAACTTGATAACGGAGTATGTTGAGATCAACAGCTGGGTTAGGAGAGCGTCGGCGGATTTTCATCAATTAGATCTTCTTAGTAGTTGTGAGTGGTTGATTTTGCCATTCATACCCTTGATTTCTAGGGTTCACTGAAATTTAGTACTAAGTAGTCGGACATAAATAAACGTGACTTTGTAAAGAACTATGAAATTGCCTCAAGTTACTCTAAACCCTACAAGCGTTAACTCTAAACCCTGTCCCAACCTGCCACCTTGCTCAAGGTCGAAGGTACTAGTGTGCTGTTTGTCCGACATCAAAGCTTGTCATTGCCCGTTTATAAGCTTCATCGAGTACTTCTGAGAGAGTGGGGTGAGTATGAACCAAATAGCCAAGAGACTTGACTGACTGCCGTTGGGCAATTGCCGCCGAGGCTTCATGAATCATATCCGAAGCGTGCAGACCTAAAATATGAACACCAAGGACTTCCCCTGTATCTTGGCGGTAGATTACCTTGGCAAGACCATCAGCTTCTCCTTCAGCAAGGGCCTTAGAATTGCCCTTAAAGTAGGAGCGACTTGAGGATACTGCAAACCCTTCCTTTTCACCTAACTCCTTTGCCTGTGGCTCTGTTAGACCCACATAGCTAATTTCTGGATGAGTGAATGCTGCTGCCGGAATACTGCGATAGTCTACACAGTGAGTGCGTCCACAGATATTCTCGACTGCAGCAATGCCTTGAGCCGAGGCAGCGTGAGCCAGCATCATTTTACCTGTAGCATCCCCAATGGCCCACAAATGCGGCACTGGTTCCCCTGCATTTATTACTGCCATGGTTTCATTTACAGGGATAAATCCCCGTCGATCCGTCTCGACACCCACAGCCTCGAGTCCCAGATTTTTAGTAGCCGGAATCCTGCCAGTTGCCACTAGACAAGCATCAACTTCGAGTACATCCACCACTTCCTTGGTTTTGGTATCAGCCAGTTCAATCACTACTGGTGATCCAGGAGTCACTTTCATCGCCAGCACACCCTTATGAGTTTCAATATCCCGGGGATTAATCAAGACTCGCATAGCAATTTTAGCGATATCTGGATCGAATGTTGGCATTAGCTGCTGGAGAGCTTCAACCATTGTAATTTCACAACCCAGTGCTGTATAGACATCGGCAAACTCCAGACCAATATAACCACTGCCAATAATTGCCACCCAATCGGGCAACCAGTTTAGGTTGACAGCATCGTCACTGGTAAAGACTGTTTTGCCGTCAATTTCAATACCTGGCGGTACAAAGGGAACCGAACCAGTGGAAAGAATAATATCTTTAGTAGTAATAATTTGTTCGCCGCTGTCTGTAGCAATTGCTACTTTTTGCGGTCCAACTAATCTACCCCAGCCTTGAATAATCTCAACATCCAAGCGCTTGAGGCTGTTAGTCAGATCAGAGCGAATTTTACTAACCAGATTACTAGCATGGTCAGCGATCACTTGTCGGTCAAAATCGACCTTTCCCACCTCGATTCCTAGAGACTTGAGGTGGTGAGCATTGCGTAACTCCCTTACCCTACCAGAAGCTGCCAAGAGTGCTTTTGAGGGAATGCAGCCTCGATTTACACAAGTACCCCCCATATCAGCAGCCTCAATAATAGCAGTCTTCAAACCGCAACTGACCGCATGTAAGGCAGCACCATGCCCGCCCACGCCAGCACCGATAATTACTAAATCGTAATCAAATTCCTGACTCACATTCATCTCCTGAGTGATCATTCATCTGGGAAATGCCCATTGCCCTAACTATTCTCAACTTGACTAATCAATAATCGCAAGTCTTGTCGAAGGAAGAATTTAAATTTATCGCGCTTGTGACTCAAATCAAGCACAATCAACCTTCAACCCCTTTCTCGGCGCTGGCGCTGTGCTTCGTATAACATCAAGGCAGCAGTGATTGCCACATTCAAGGACTCCACCCCTGGCATTAGGGGAATTTTAACTTGTTTATCTGCCCTCAAAACTAGCTTAGGACTTAATCCAGCAGCCTCGTTTCCCAATAAAATCAAGGTGGGGCAGTGCCAGTCTATCTCCCAATAACTCAAACTCCCTTGCGGTAAGGTTGCTACTATCTGTATACCTTGGTTCTGACATTGGCAAACCAAGTCTAGTAGATTACCACTGACTGCCATCGGGAGTCTGAACCACTGACCAGCTGAGGCTCGTAGCACCTTGGGATTATCCAAATCAACACTATCAACACTCAGCCATAAGCCATCGGCACCGACAGCGGCAGCAGTTCTAATAATTGTACCAAGATTACCTGGATCTTGAAGTGTTTCCAGCGCCAGAGCAATAGAGACTGGTAGAGAGGGAGACTGGTAGAGAGGTAGGCGATTGGCTGTTGCCACAACACCGACAGGTTGAACAGTAGTAGCGATCGCTTTAAGTACAGACTCACTCACTACTTCTGCGCGCTGACACCTTTGAGTGGCATCCAGCCAAAGCTGCTGATGCTCTTGCTGCCATTGAGGCGTGCAGCAAACTGTCACCAAGGGATAATCAGCGGCACAAGCTTCCTCCAACAGATGAGTTCCCTCTAACAGAAATAGTTGTTGCTGGTGTCTTCCCTTGGCACTGTGCAATTTCCTAATCTGCTTTACCAAGGGATTGTGAGTACTAGTCAGCATTTTGATTTTAGATTCTAGATTTTAGATTTTAAACTGGCACTCAATCCAAAATCGGCAATTTTCAAAGATTAGTGAGTGCGGAACCCGGGACTTGAACCCGGAAGTCCTTGCGAACACTAGAACCTGAATCTAGCGCGTCTACCAATTCCGCCAGTTCCGCTTGCAAACTATTTGAGTTGCGCAGTTTACTATCATGCGGCAATAACTGAAATTCGTCAACTGATTTGGTCTTAATTTGAGATTAGTGCAGGTAAAACTCATAACTGTCACACCAGTAAGCCGGACTAAAAATCTATACAGATACAATCTTTCAGGTAAAATCAGAACCAAATTTTAAAAAATGTCAAATATTCCACTGAGTCTGGAGGATAGAGTCATCAATCAATCTTTGAGCCTGGTAAATACCCCTGCTTTGCCCCTAGAGGACAAGTCTGTGCTACAGATTTGGGGCAGAGCTTCCCTGAAAGGACACGTTGAAATTAGTGGAGCCAAAAATTCAGCTCTAGCGATCATGGCGGCAGCTTTACTATGCCCTGGAGATTGCCGACTGCAAAATGTTCCTTCCCTTGTAGACGTTAAGCGCATGGGTCAGATTCTCACATCTTTGGGGGTTAAACTAGAGCGTAATGGCAACACTTTAGATCTCAATTCCACATACCTCAAAAACTCCAAGGCACCCTATGAGCTAGTGTCCCAGTTGCGAGCTAGTTTTTTTGTAATTGGTCCGATGCTGGCACGTTTAGGAGTAGCTCGGGTTCCCCTGCCCGGCGGTTGTGCCATTGGTGCTAGACCTGTAGACCTTCACGTCCGGGGGCTACAATTATTGGGAGCTGAGGTACATATTGAACATGGAACTGTCCATGCCTACGTCAGTGGGAGTAGTCGTCGAAGGTTGAAGGGAGCAAAAATTTACCTGGATTACCCTAGTGTGGGGGCCACAGAAACTCTAATGATGGCGGCAACGCTTGCAGAAGGAGAAACAATTTTAGAAAATGTTGCCCAAGAACCAGAAGTTGTAGACTTGGCAAATTTCTGCCGAGCTATGGGAGCTAAAATTAGGGGAGCTGGCACTAAAACCATTATCATTTCTGGTGTTCCCAGTTTACACTCCGTGGATTACTCGATTATTCCTGATCGCATTGAAACAGGAACATTTTTAGTGGCTGGGGCAATTACCCACTCTGAACTTACTCTCTCACCAGTAGTACCAGAACATCTCACGTCTGTGATTGCTAAATTGCATGATATTGGAGTCAAAGTAATTGCAGAGGGTTCTGATTGCTTGCGTATTATTCCTGGTAACTTGCAAGCTAAAGATATTAAAACCCTACCTTATCCAGGTTTTCCCACAGATATGCAGGCTCAGTTTATGGCATTGCTTTCACTGAGTGAAGGTGACAGTCTAATTACCGAAACGGTTTTTGAAAATCGATTGCGCCACTTTGCAGAATTAAATCGCATGGGCGCAGATATTAGGGTTGAAGGTAATACTGCTATTGTACGGGGAGTGCCCATGCTATCGGGGGCACCTGTAGTTGCCACAGATTTGAGAGCATCTGCTGCCCTGGTAATAGCAGGACTAGCAGCAGAGGGCAAAACGACGATTCAGGGATTGCATCATTTAGACAGGGGTTACGAAAATTTGGAGGCAAAGCTACAAAAGCTGGGAGCTAGACTACAGCGGGTAAAGGATGAGGCTGAGCCCTCCTTGATAGAGTGATGAGGACTCAAATAACCACTGGAGGATGAGATAATAAGGGGGTTAGGGATATTTTTCTTTCCCCCATATCCGTTGATTTAAGAGGGGGTGAGCGAAAAAAGGTGTGGGAGGTGTGGAGAGTGTGGGGGGATTTTTTAAATACTTAGCTAGAAATCCCACTAAAAATAGGGACAAAGAATTGCGAAAACCTTTATCTGACAAGCTTTTTTATCCTCTGTTCCCTGTTAAGAGTTCCCTGCGCACAGCGCTATAAATGCAAACTAGCTCGACCCCAAGATTTGTGCTAGTGCTGGTTTAAGCTTTGGGTATTGATATTCAAAACCATAGCTAGTAGTTCTTTTAGGCAAAACCTGTTGACCTTCTAAAACTACTTGAGCGCCTTCTCCTAGGAGGGCTTCGAGGGCAAAACTCGGAACAGGCAACCAAGAGGGGCGCTTAAGAACATCTCCCAGTGTTTGGGAAAGCTCTGACATCAAGACTGGTTTTGGTGCAGTAGCATTGAAAGTACCCTCAAGTTCCTGTCTGGTAAGGGCTTCAATAATCAAATTTACTAAGTCATCCCGATGAATCCAGGAAAACCACTGACGACCTGTACCAATTGGACCGCCAGCAAATAGCTTAAATGGGGGTATCATCTTCGCAAGTGCGCCCCCATTACCTAAAACAATTCCCAAACGTAGAATCACTAATCGAACACCAGTTGCTGTGACTTTCTCAGCTTCAGCTTCCCAAGCTTGGCAAACATTGGCAAGAAAATCTCTACCGGCAGGGCTAGTTTCATTAAAGGATGCTGTTTCACTGGTACCGTAGTAACCAATCGCAGAGGCATTAACTAACACAGCTGGTTTGGGATTAGCCATAGCAATAGCTTCAACGATCTTTTGCGTACCTAGCTTACGGCTATCAAGAATCTCTTGCTTAGATTCTGATGTCCAGCGATTTTCCGCAATAGGTTCTCCTGCTAGGTTCACCACGCCATCGCAACCGGCGATCGCTTGTTGCCAGTTACCGGATTTTTTAGGTGTGTAGGTAACTATTTCCAAATTGGGGAAGATTCGGGAGGCAGTTGTGGAGTTGCGAGTTAAGATTAAAGGCTGATGTCCCTTGGCTTGTAGAGATTCAACCAAGCGGCTACCGACAAATCCTGTTGCTCCAGTAATTGCTACTTTCATGCTTATTGAGTGCTACTCCCTGTGTTTTTTTCTGTTTGTTTATAGCCCATGCCATTAGCTTCAGCATAGCGATGCATGAAGCGCATAAACCGTTCCCAGCGTTCTTCGATGTCAAACTCCAAGGCACATTCTACTCGCTGGAGTTCATTACCTTCTGAACCACCAAACAAAATTTTTACTGAAGAAGGTTCAATCCTGATTTCACCTTCTTCATCTGTTAGAAGCATGGAATTAGTAGATTTTTTAGTGAAACTGTTGAATTTTTCTAAAGCCTGTAGTTCATCGAAGGTCATTAAGACAATACGTACTCCTCGACTGGGGCTATGCCTCAAGCTAACGTTACTAAGTTCTTCGTAAATTCCTTCAAAAAATTGAATTGAGGGGGCTTGAGAATTCATGTTAAAGGGCAAATTAATTTATGATACACTGGGCGGACGACACTCAGCAACGCCACAAAATAAGTCAAGAATCAATTCAAGTAACCTAAGTAGGTAGTACAAATAAACGAAGGCATGTCAACAAATTTTAAAAATCTAAAATCTTCTTCCCTTTTGTCATCTGCCGTCTGCCATCTGCCTTGCCTTAACGACAAATATTAATGCCGACCTACTTATGGATCAAACGGAATGTTCCAAAATCAGATCTTGGAACATTTTTTGATTTTTATCGAAATTAATATGGGTCAAATACCCCACCGTCACTTGCGGTGTATAAAATTGGTTGGGGTTAAATCCCCATCCAATTTGTCCGGTGCGTCGACCTGTCGACCTGTCCCCGCGTCTTTAATTAAGGATAGTATTTTGTGTTAGTTATAGATGCTATCGTCTCGAGCAAATAATCCCACGCCATAAAGTGTGTGAGAGTGTCAAATAAATAATTCTAAACAAATTTACTCAATAACTTCAAAATCCCTAATTCCGAGAAAAAGTTCTTCATCAGCTATCTGAAAGCTGAAATCAATAGTGATTTGGGTTGGGTAGCCCAGTGTAGGATCGTAATCTACCTCTAATCTATCTGCTCGACTTCTAATTCCATTGGCAATCACCTGAAAAAGTTTGGGAATTGTATCAAATGCTTGGAATAATTCCCTATTAACTGGTTCTCCAGTTTCTACAGAAGTGATAGAAGTCGTTTGACCATTAATTACTTCAATAACTACTGGCCCTCTAGCTTCTGGTACACAGAAACAGCCATTACTAAAAGTGTACCGATAGCTGGAGATATTTGCCCTCCTCCACCAACGGCGATTAATTCTTAGTTGCTTTAACTGTGATCTAAGATTAGTCTGTGATGATTGTGCTAACTCTATGGGGGATTGGGCGATTACTGGTGCATTCAAACCTAGAGACAACACTAATCCTGCGGTGATAACGATTGGTAGGCGCATATAAATCCTTTGAACTCTCAATATTCTGAATATTTGGCAAAAATACACTAGTTTTCGCCTCGTCTTGCCGAGTATCAACAAAACATCTATCAAGTTAATCTCTAGCAATTAGCTTGTCAAGTTAATGTTGCCAAGATCACATATTTCTGAAATTTTCCAGTCAACTGCATTAATAATCACTACCTGAACCATAGTGCAACGCTTCCAGCCAGCGACGGTAATAATATTGCGGCACTGGTGGTAGTTTGTTGACAGGTTTACTGAGTAATTTTCCTAAGGGATATAAACCGCTGTAGATGCCCAGATTAAAGTAATGAACCATCCAATCTAATAAGATGGTTAAACCAACCTGAGGAATCACTGGTATTACGAGTCCAGGTTTAGTTAAAGAGGTTAGTAACAGAGTTTTCGATAGTCCAGAAAACTGCACAACGTCTTGCAAGAATGGACCTAAGACGTCATCTCCTAGCTGTGCCATTACCTGAAAGATACCAGTTAGTAATTCGTTGATTTGATTGGGAGCCAGCTTTTGTTCAATACCAACGCTCATTGCTCTCTGAAACATCCAGGTAACAGCAATATTAGGCTGGTAGGGTTGCAACTGCCAGAGTTCATTATGCCCGAGGGCATCAATTTTCAGGGCTTCATCGATTCCCTGACTCAGGCACTGCAAATGTCGCACCATTGAACCAAACCCACCAAAGCTTATAGGTGATTGCCCACCACTGCTATCCCCTACAGGCAAAATTCGGCTCCATGGCATTTTTATTGGGCTTTGGCGGTAGGAAGGAAAGAAACCAAACAGCACCCGCTTCCAGTTGATTTGCGATAATTCAACACCCTGGTATTCTGGCAACAAGCGCAGATATTCCTCAAACAAAAACTCTAAATTGGGGCGTTTTGGATGAGCATCCAAATAGGTAAATAAGTAAGTAGTTCTACCATCTCTTGCCGGAAAAGCTTCCCAGAAATATTGGCATTGATTTTGTATAGGTGTAAATGAAACGATCAAGTCGCCAGTGTCATTTTTCGGAAAACCTTGAGCACAGCTACCAACCACTAAACAGACGCCTTCTGGTTTTTCTCCATGCCGCACCTGCTTGACAATAGGAGAGAAATGCCCCATGGCATCAATAAGTAATCTTGCCTTGAGTTGAGTTGTAGATTGAAGGTGATTAGACTGGTCTAAACCTAGAACCTTTAATTCCACACAGACACCATCAGGATGTACAACTGTACCTACAAAAGAAGTGTTCTCTAGGAGTTTGCCACCTGCGGCTAGAAATTTTGACTTCAAGGTATCCAACAGAAAAATTGGATCAACGCCAATATTGAGAACATCCTTAATCCAGAAATCCGACCCTTGGAAAAAACTGATGCGAGCTGGGTTATACTCGGTAGCGATCGCTTGCTCTAGTTCAGATTCTGCAAGCAGTTCCAGTTCTAAAAATACTTTTAGTTCTTTGCGGGAAATATTCCACTCTTGCTCTCTGCCGCGCAGAATGCCCCGCTCAATTAAGGCAACTCGCCAACCTTGCCTTTGTAAGGCAGCACCAAGGAGAATTCCCAAAGTGCCGCCAGCAATAACAACATCCCAGTCTGGGTTTCCCAATATTTCTTGGCTCTCATTAACAACTATTGGGACTGTTGCTGCCTCTTGCCGCATAATTTTCCAGAGTTGGTCAACACTGCGCAGTCTTCCAAGAGCATTATTAGGTAATTGAGAGAGAATTTGTTCAGTGTAGCTCATTAAGTTCTCTGGTTTGCGAGATGCTCTCTCTATACTAATACCGCTGTGGGGAAGTCAAAAGCATGCATTCAGGGAATCGAAGGTGTCAAAAGCTGATCTAATTAGATTTTCACTAACTGGAAATGATAGCTTTATTTAGGTCGTGCTATACCAGTTTACAGTTATAGTACTTCGCGCTGGTGACAGGGAATAGGGAGCTCTTAACAGGGGATAGAAAAGCTTACAAAACAAAGGTTTTAGCAATTATTCTTCAGATGAATTTGTAAACACACTGCTCGCGTACTGCTATACCTTATAAATTGATTAGTTATTTAAAATAACAATTAATAATGAACAATCACTGCTCAAAAAACATCCCAATTTTATGACCTAATTAAAGCCTTAGCTTCCCAAGGAAGACTAATGTAAAAAGTCGTTCCCTGTTGAGCATAGGACTCAAAAGAAATCTGTCCTCCATGGGCGTCAATAATTGACTTAGCAATTGCTGTTCCTAGTCCAGTGCCAGTTCCCTTACCGTAGGTCACAAATGATTCAAATAAGCGGTCTCGAATCACCTCCGGGATGCCTGGACCATTATCAGTGATCTCAATTTTAACCTGTTGTTCTTTCTGAGAAACTTTAATTTCGACAAGTCCACCATGACCATTAAAAGATTCAACTGCGTTAGTTACCAAATTTTGCCAAACACGCATGAGCTTATTTTCATCTGCATTAACTACGATATCTTCTGCCTGGATTACTAATTCAACTTGTGCTTCTTGAAGATAAACGCCGTTGAGTTGTTGAAATCTTTGCAAGTTTTGGGCAAGATTTAAGGGTTGTTTATGCAAAATAGTATTGCCTTGGGCAAATTCTAACAAATCCTCAGTCATTGCTGAAATACGTTGGGCTTGAGCCTGGATGAGATCGCACCACTGGGCTGTTTCTGAGTCAGAGTGTACTTCTTTAAGCACGCTACTCGATAAATGAATTCCAATTAAAGGACTATTTAAATCATGAATGACTGTATTGAGCATTTCCCCCATCAAAACCATTCTTTCTTTATAGACCAATTGTTTGACATATGCCTCTGTAGAGGCTCTCAGACGTTGAATCGTGTAGTTAAAAAGTTTGACTACCACGCTGCCTTTAGTATTGTTGATAACTGCCATCAGATCCAGACGTTCAATTTTAGCTAAAGTTGTTCCCCCATAGACAATCGCCTGGGCACTGCGAGGTTGTCCATCAAAAATCCCAAGTTCTCCAAAATAACCATTTGGCAAAGCTGTAGCTAGAGTTTGAAATTGATTAGTACCTAATTTTTTTCTAAACTCAACTCGACCAGTTAAAACTAAATATAAAAAGTCTGGTTTTTCTCCTTCTTCAAAGAGAATTGTTTGGTTAGTGAAATTTTCAACAGTCGCTCGCTGGCACAGCTCTGCTGCTTGCTCTGATTCAAAAAATAATATAAATTGATGGGATTCTAGATCCATAAGAGTACGATAATATAGCTATCAACTATCAAGTTGCAAATAGGCTTAATCAATTTACCCAAATGCTTTTCCTTTAATAGTTCCACAGTAGTTGTGAATTTCCGGAGAGTTAGCTAATCGACACTTCTGTCATAGTGCTTAAAACTAAGTCACTATCACACTTTTCAAGCTTAAGTAGCAACAGAGGAAATAGCTGCTACAGCATTTTGCCCTCCAAAACCAAAACTCAAACAAAGTAAGCGCCGAATTTTTCTCTGACGCGATACTCTCACTAAGTCCAAATCAAATTCTGGTTGCTTATTACCTACGCAAGGCGGCAAGCGCTGATCCTTCAGAGCCATCAAGCAAAAAGCTGCTCCCAAAGCGCCAGAGGCTCCTAATGTATGTCCTGTTGATCCTTTGGTAGAACTAACAGCTACACCTTGGGGAAACAAATTTTTAATCAGTTGGGCTTCGTAGTAATCATTTAGCTTGGTGGCAGTACCATGGGCGTGAATATAGTCGATCTGGGCCGTTGATATGTGGCTACGATTTAAACATTGCTTAACTGCTGCGATCGCGCTACGCTGTTCTGGATGGGGTGCACTGACACGGTGGGCATCACAGCTCAAACCAAAGCCTAGCAATTGCCCATAAATCGGAACTCCTCGACTAAGAGCTAACTTAGCAGACTCCAACACTAATATTGCTGCTCCTTCTCCTAAAACTAATCCTTCACGATTCTGGTCAAAAGGGTAAGAACCAGTTGTCGCCAAAGCGCCCATTTTGTCAAATCCAGCTAAAGTTAGCTGGGTAATTGGCGCTTCGACAGCGCCAGCAAGTACTTGCTGACATTGACCAGTTTGAATAAGTTCAAAACCTCGGGCGAGGGCCCAGATTCCAGTCGCACAAGCTGCCATTGGTGCTAGAACTGGTCCTGAAGTTCCAATCTGACGAGCAACAGATAGTGCTGCTTGATGGGGCAGTGTATCTAACCAATCTCCTAAGCCTGCAATCGGGAATGTAGATAAAGGGATGGGGGGGGGGAGAAGTGGGGAGAATTTTTCGGAAATGCTATCGATGATTTGGGCATTGAGATGAACTTTCTCCCCTAATACCTTGCACAAGAGTTCCCTAGCCCCCAATCCCCGCGCCAGCTGTTCCCACGTCGCCTGAGAACCTCGGCTAGAGCCAATTACCACACCACAATCAGCCATGGGCTTGCTTAAACCAGCATCCTGGAGAGAATCTGAGACAACTAGTTCAGTGAGTTTTTCCAAGGATGTTGGTATATCGCCAACTAGCCCCAGAGGTTGGGATGCTAATTCCGGAAAGGGCTGATACCAACTAATACCAGACTTACCTTCGAGCAGACTATACCAGGTGGACTCTAAATTACCTAAAGCCGAGATCAAACCGATGCCAGTAACAACTATTTGAGTTTCCCAAGCCATCGATAAGCATCTACCAATTAGGGACTTGCTTTTGAAATCAATTAAGAGGACACTTCTCAATAGATAACAGGCAACAGTGAATTCCTTTAACGGCAAGCAAGTAATAAGTTATAAGTGGGTATTGAGTTAACCTTATTACTTATTACTTATTACTTACTACTTACTACTTAAATTAAGCAAATTGGAAGATTATTTGTAGGCAACTCCCTTAGCTAGGTTTTGAGGTTTTCAAGTCCTTGTGTCACCTCAGCTGAGTCAATGCGATCGCCTTGCTGAATTTCGTCTACAATCTCCATACCCTCTGTTACTTGACCAAAGACTGCATAGCTACCATCCAAGAATGGTAGTTCTGTCAGAGCAAAGTAAAACTGTGAAGAAGCTGAGTCTGGCATCTGGGAACGCGCCATCGCCACAGCACCGCGAGTATGGGTTAACTCAGGGGGAAGCGAGATTTTTGCCATCTGGAAAGTTTGGCTGTAGAGGGGAGTGTCTGCCCCTTGGGGTTTAATTTCTAAGGGAATATTTCGATCTTGGGAGGTCTCAGGGTCAACAAAGCCACCAGTTCCGTTCCCTTTTGGATCTCCTCCTTGAACAACAAAGGGTTGAGGCTCACGCACTACTCGATGAAATACTAAACCATTGTAGAAACCTCGCTTGACAAGGTCAACAAAATTTCCCGCTGTAATCGGAGCCTCATTGCCATTGACTTCAATGGTTATTGGTGAGCCTTTAACCGTCATGACTACGGTGGCTGTTCCTTCTAGTCTGGGCACATAGTCGATAAATTGCTGACTCATATCAGTTGACGAAGTAATAATTGAGTTTGCTTGAGTGTTTGAAGGGTCGCTAGAGTTTAGAGAAGCTGCCTGTTGTGTACCACATCCTCCCATAATTAGACCGACTATCAGTAACATTACTGGTAACCAGTGCCAGATCTTATGCTTCATATCTAATTCACCTTTGTTGTAGCCTTGGCTACTGAATCATTGTGAAGTACTTTGCGCTCTTGGCGCACGTTCTGCACACTTGTCTCATCCGCCGATATAATCTTTGGTTTACCGAAGGAGGATTTAAAGTGAGCGACGCTCACTTTGTGTGTGTTGTAGGGTATAGGGTATAGGGTATGGGGTGTGGGGTTTTTGAGCTATTTGAATATTTCCTTATCACTTGTGAATCAATTCTTTTCCCTACACCCTACACCCAGTCCCAAAGGAACTTGATCACTTTTGAGAATCCCCCTTTTAGACAAAGGGGGATTCTTAATTCATCCATAGAACTTATCTGAAGGAGTTTCCCCACCCAGACAGAGGATCCGATGTCCTTAAGCGTGCCAGTGCGCTTGAAAGACGGGGGTTTGGCTCTAAATCCTATAAGCCTTCAAGGGGCACTTCCAGGAAACGAGCAAGTTCTGCTCCCTGATTTTCTAGTTCTGACAATGACAGTGGTTGTCCTACACGAGTTAGA
The DNA here is from genome assembly GCA_010692425.1 of Symploca sp. SIO3C6. Taxonomy (GTDB): domain Bacteria; phylum Cyanobacteriota; class Cyanobacteriia; order Cyanobacteriales; family Coleofasciculaceae; genus SIO3C6. The sequence goes on from JAAHHJ010000007.1 coordinate 71,004, forward strand.
GTAATATCTCGACGGTTCTTGACTCGCAGATGCAGAGAGCGGCGAGGATTTAGGCCATCTTTGATTTCTACTCGAATTGAGTAGATATCTTCGAGCAAGCAATTGAACTCAATGGTGCGATTCTTGCCAGGAAAGCCCCAGCGAAAAATATTGACCATTCCCTTCTCTTTGTCAAACTTATTGTAACCGCCCCCAACATCCCAAAGAATAACCATCCACAGATAAAGTGCCAGCAGTACACCAGCGATGCCATAGAACATCATCGCCACACCTTGAGGTATGAATACTAGCTGCGTAGTGTTACCAACTGGGAGCAAATCAACCTTAAAGTAGCTAGAGAGTCCTGCCAGTAAAAAACCAGTGCCTCCAATAGAAACAATTGTTGCCCACCAGTAATTACTGAAACGACGGGAACCTAAGACTGACTGACAAATTGTACTACTTTCTCTTTGGGTTATTGATGCTGTCATGAAATCATCCTGCCCACTCAATATCAAAATTTCAACTGAAAGGTTTCAGTGTTAATATTTGCGTATTTACAAAAAAATGAACTGCTGTAGTCACACAAGTTAGTTGAGGAATCTGAACATAGAACTCTCTTGCTAAGCATCTCACTGATTTGAGTCTGTGACCATAGCATTTTTGACTAGGTGAGAGTCAACTTCATTTAAATTCTGAGTAAATATGTATCAATTTGTAAAATCTCTGATAATTTTTTATATTATACCTAGGCATCGAAAGCCTTACCCTCCTTGAGGGAGATCGGGATAATACAGTGGAAAATGTGATACTTTAAGAAAAATTAAGTTACTGCTGGCTGGTTATCCAGCTTGTAGTGCTGGGTTTTTGACACATCCTGAGTCTAGGTTCAAGTCACTCGATTTATGAACCTGCTACCTGCAAATCCCGCAATTGCAACTGTGGGAATGTCAAAAACCAAAGTAAAAGCGTCAACATTAAAATCCTTGAAAATCACTCAGTTAAGGCAAGAGGATTTGAAACTATGACTACAGCCGTAGGACGCGTGCCGACAAGAGGATGGTTTGACCTCCTCGACGACTGGCTAAAACGCGATCGCTTTGTCTTCGTAGGTTGGTCGGGCATCTTGCTCTTCCCCTGCGCCTACCTAGTTTAATGAAAGTCGAGGAATGGGCAGAGAAAAACTTTAAATTTACCTAAGTATTTTTACTCAGCAACTGCCTCGATTTAGCGCTCGCCTTGAACTCCCTCAGTCCATGTGACAGTTGAGGGTGCGGAATGTGGGTTGATAGAATACTCTGGTCGAATAGCCGCCAAAGTCCATGACGGCGATGGCATCGCCTCGTTTTCTTGGTCTTGGCATAAGCTGACCTCAATAACTGCTGAGGTTGATGGTATTGAGCCAGACTGGGTAAAAACTTCACCTGGGTTGGTAGTTGAATTAGTCCCGTAGGATCGACTACTTTGGAGGGGTTTGGAGCAATAGGGTGACTGCTCCACACACTGACTCTACGAGTACAGTGTGGGCTTCTTAAGACTTTTTAAGACAGCCTCAGTCAATAGCCTCAGTCTTCCATCATGCTAGGGAGACTACGTTGCCCAGAATGTATAGGCACTCCGGGGTGTAGGGCTGACAACCCGCGTTCTAGCCCCGGACTCTGCGGCTTTTGATTAAACATCCCTGCTGTGTGAGAGGGGAAGTGTTGAGAGCTAGAAACCTGGAACAACATTGGCGAAGAACACTACCTGAAAGGGTTCAACTTTATGTAGTTGAAAAAATGAAAGTTTGTGTAGTTAACATTGGTGAGCGTCCCTTGATGCCCACCACACCGAGAAAAGCCAAAATCTTGCTCAGGGAGGGAGCAGCAAAGATATTTAGGCGCGACCCATTTACTATCCAATTGCTCAGTGATTGCCACGGCTACATTCAGCCAGCTACCTTGGGAATTGATGCAGGTTACTTGAACATTGGCTACAGTGCGCTCAATCAAACAGCAGAGCTTATTGGCGGCGAAGTCAAAATGCTCGAAGGGATCTCAGAGCGCATAACCGAAAAGCTTAAGTACCGTCGCACTCGTCGTAATCGATTGCGTTATAGAGCGCCAAGATTCGATAACCGTCGGCGCAATGATGGTTGGCTAACTCCGAGTATTCAACACAAGTTAGATACTCACCATCGACTCATTGACCGAATTAAGTCCGTGTTGCCGATTGACGAAGTGATGATAGAGGTAGCCAATTTTGATATCCAAAAAATCAAAAACCAAGAAATCTCTGGAGATGGCTATCAACAAGGTGAGCAAAAAGGTTTTGACAACTTGAGAGAGTACCTGTTGCATCGAGATGGGCATAAATGCCAGCATCCAGAGTGCAGAAATAAATCCAAACAGCCCATTCTTCAAGTTCACCATCTTGGTTTTTGGAAAAATCCTCCAGACCGCACTGAGCGCCCTGGTAATCTCATCACTCTTTGCAACAAGTGTCACACCCCAGCACAGCACAAAAAGAAAGGGAAATTGTTTGGATGGGAGCCAAAAATTAAACCATTTAAGCCTGAGACTTTTATGTCTACAGTGCGGTGGAGACTCACCAAAGATACTGGTTACAAGGTGACTTTTGGGCACATCACGAAAGCGAAACGCCGCCTTTTAAAGTTGGATAAATCCCATCATAATGAGGCTTTTGTCATTGCTGGAGGCGAGTATCAAACGAGGTGTGAGGCATTAAATCTGGTTCAGATACGACGCAACAAGCGTTCAATGGAGCAATTCTATGATGCCAAGTATTTGGATATCAGAGATAAAAAGTCCAAATCAGGGACGGAGTTGTTTTCTGGTCGCAGGACAAGGAACAAAAACTTAAATAGTGAAAACTTACGAGCGTATAGAGGACACAAATTATTTAAAGGGCAACGTAGAGTTAAAAAGCTTCGCTATCGCTATCAACCTCATGATGAGGTTGAATTTGAAGGAGCCGTTTTTGAGGTAGTAGGAATGCAAAACCAAGGCACCGGAGTTAAGTTGAAAGATTACCCAGGCATCAAGAATAAAGTGGTCAAAATTTCTGCTGTTAAGTCAGTTAAGAAGCGAGGAGGTATTTGTGCTTAAAAGCACTCAGACGCTCCGATTCATCCCACGCTGATCCCTCCGGGGTACAGACGTGGGGCTTCTTGCCCGAGCAGCTAATTAAGGAGGGAATTATATTCATTGTCGTGGATGTTTTAAACCCCGTATTTATCTTAAAATTTTTAAAGGCACAGGATTAGGTTCGGTCTAACCTAAATGCACTCAGGCTAAACTCCAAAGACTACCGAAGTACAACCAATGCCTAAGCCGGAAAAGATTGAGGAAAGTCCCAAACTTGAAGAGCTTCTAGACCGCCTTAACGAGATTCAAATCCAAAGGCTACTACAAGAGTTGGTGGCACAACAGCCTGAACTGCTCGATGTGATTGAGCGCTATGTCAACCAAATTACCTCCCTTGCGCCCCAACCTCAGCTCTCAAAACCGCTGCGCTGCACCACGGTTGATCCGGCTCCTTGGCGTGGACAAGTGCGTCAGATTTTGCGTGATGGTGTTCGCTATTTGGAAGAGGGGTGGGAAGAAGATCCAATCACCGAAGAACTTTTGGAGATTATCGGGGAAGCACAGGTATTTACTGAGCACGAAGAAGTCAACAACGCTTTGGTTATCTTAGAAGCTATTACCTCTAACTGCGTAGATGGTTGGGATGAAGTGTATGAGTATGGTGCCGAAAACTACGAAGTAGCTAGCGCACTCAATGAAGCCTGGTGTGAAGCAATTCTCAGTGCCGAACTTACCCCAGAGGAGAAGGTCGATCTTCAAGTTAATTTGGAAGCTTGGCAAGATGAGTGGAATGCCGATTTTGCAATGAGCCTGGAAGCCTTGCGTCAAGGCTGGGACTATCCTCAACTACAGCAGGTTCTTCAAGGCAAGATTACAGAGTTAGGAACGTGGGAGGGTGAAGCACCCTACTATGCAGATGATTTAGCACTGATTCGGCTAAAAATCTTAGACCGTCAAGAGCGCTACCAAAAATATCTGTATCTAGCACAAGCTGAAGGACAAACCCAACAATACCTAACTATGCTGGGTCGTTTGGGTCGGGTTTCAGAAGCCATGCAAAGCGCTCAAACCCAGATGAGTTCAAGGCAAGAAGCCTTTGCTCTTGCCCAAGTTTTGCGAGAACAAGGTTCGCCACAACAAGCTCTAAAGATTGCTCAAACTGGCTTGAGCTTACCCGGCAATTGCCAATATGACCTAGCAATCTGGACAAGTGAGCTGGCATTTGAACTTGGAGAAGGCGAAGCCGCGTTGGCAGCAAGGGTGAAGGCATTTCAAGCTAAACCTTCTTTCGAGGACTACTCTAGGGTCAGAAGTTTGGCATCAGAGGCTTGGTCAAATCTGAAAGTAGAGTTGTTAGACCATCTACGAAACCATCAAGCTTGGGGAATACACTCAGTTAAGGTTGAGATTTTTCTCCATGAGCAGTTAATTGATGATGCAATAAATGTCGTCAGTGAGTTGAGATCTTATGATGCGCCACTAATTGAGCAGGTAATGGACGAAGCTGTTGCCTCACGTCCGAATTGGGTCATCGAGAATGCCTGCCGCCGCGCGGAGTCAATTATGGATGCTGGTAAAGCCCAGTACTATTACTATGCAGTAGAGTGGCTGCGAAAGGCACGCGCCGCTTATCACCAAGCTGGGCGAAAACGAGAGTGGTCAGTATACCGAACAAAACTGATGGACACCCACGCCCGCAAGTATAAACTCATGGCAATGCTCAAACAAGGGAATTTGGATTAATAAATTTGAAGTCCCCCGCTAATCGAACAATCCCACTCATTGTTAGGAGTTGGGAAGTTCAACACTGGAGAAGTTGAGCTTTTCGACAGCTAGGTGTCATGACCTGCAAACATAATCAGCCAAACCTGCAAACAGGTTCTTTTTGAGCCAGAATTAACTCCACTTCAACCAGCATTAAATGCAAACTAACCAGGATTAATTGCAAATGAAAGGCATTAAGCCAAATGGCGACTATCGTGCGCTTCGCGAGTGAAGAAAAGACATTAAGCCAAGGCAATGAGCCAAGTGGAAACTGTCGTTTCTTCAAAAGTGAAGTAACAAGAGTTTAACCCATGGCTAACCAAACCCCAATGCAAAAGCAATTTGCTTCAAGCTACGAACAACAGCGCTTTGACATGTTTCTTAACGTTGCCCGCGAACTAACGGGCAGGGCTAAACAGCGCTCTCTACCCCAAGGCAAAGCCTTAGACTGGGACAAGTTTAACGCCTACTTCGAGAAAGTTTACAGCAATTATTCGGCTGACGAGTTGCTCGAAGAAATCCTGAGCAACGCCTACTGGCTCTCATCTGAACAAGCCGTTATCGACCTGCACTTCCGCTACCTCGATGACGCAGTTAAGGCAGCAAAAGCCAAAGGCAAAACCAAGGATAAAGACGATGATGACCTCGATTTTGTTAAGTAAGCCATAAACACTCTATCATGGAGCAATCCCGCAACCAGCGGGATTGGCTTTTTCCCCACCGCCCCACCCGTCAGCGTCGCTTGGCTCTCAAAGGCAGGGAGTCGGGAGTTGAATGTCCTTCATGCAAGTGAAAACCGCTATAGGACAAGAAGCTTGAACAGCAACCGCCATGACTGTAACAACTAGAAAACTAACCTTTGAAGAGTACCTAAGTTACAACGACGGTACGGACACCCGCTATGAACTAGTAGATGGAGAATTAATCCCCATGAGTCTTGGTACGGGGAAACATGGAGCGATCGCCAAGTTCCTAGAACGAGCATTCGATGAGGAGAGTACCATCAGAGAAACGAAGTGGACAGCACAAAAGTTTTCCGTGGGTATTCGCTCGCCTCGTGGGGGACGTTGGCAGACTTCAAGAATTCCCGACGTGACTGTTCTCAGAGCAGAGCAGTGGGAAGCACTGGCAGAACGCGAAGCAGTCATTGAACTAAACGAAGCACCCCCAATCCTGGTGGTGGAAGTAGTCAGTGAATCTACCCAAACTACAGACTACCGCAGCAAACGCTCTGAATATGCCGTACTCAACATTCCTGAGTACTGGATTGTTGATTCACTTGAGCAGGTAGTAACGGTATGCACTCTGGTTGAAGGCTTCTACGATGCCACCCAATTCCGAGGGAGCGATCGAATTGTCTGTGACACCTTCCCAGAATTGGAATTGACAGCAGCTCAAGTACTAGCGGCACGAAAATAAGGAGTGATTGCCATGACCACGACTACAAGAGTACCGAATAAACCCAAACAACAGCGATTTATCCAATTTACTCTTGGCGGATGGCTTGAGTGAATTCATTTACCGCGTCGTATTGGTCGTTCCTATTGGCACAGTTCTCCAATAATACTAGGTCTAACTCTGGAAGAAATTCACTCCCAGCCAGCTTTTGATACTCAAACTGTTTCTCCTGTTCTCTCAAACAGTAAATTGCCAGCTTTCCTTTGTGCCAAAACCACACCTCCGGAACACGCCAACGCTTGTACTTCTCTAGCTTGTCTACACCACCACTGGTAATAACTACCTCAATAGCAATATCAGGAATGTCCTTCTTGGTTTCCAGATTATAGGACTCATCAGGTTCTCCTCTTGCCCCAACTGCTCGAGAGCCTAAGGTTGGACCGCCGCGCACATAGAACCGAATTCTATTCTCACGCAGGTAGGCTTCTAGCAACAGACCTATCGTGCTTTTTGAATCTTCGTGTTCTGGTGAAAGCGGAGCCATAATGTCGAGGGTTCCATCTAGGTAGGTGAGCCGCACTCCGGTAATTCCCTCCAAGGCGACTTCAATGCGTTCAAATTGCTCCCAACTCACACCGTAAAAGGTTATGCAGTTTTCTTGAGTGGGTGGTTCCAGAAGCTGTAAAGTCATAGAGACTCTCCTGCAGTTTTGGGAGCTTCGACGGCTCCTAATAAATTTTACTTGCTTCTGCTTGTCAGAGGCAAAGCTTTCGGCTTTGTCAGTCAACAGTTTGCCTTGTACTAAAACTGAAAAAAACACCAAAAATCACTATTAACCCAAGTTGCGGGTTATATTGTTTTGGGTGCTTCGCACCTAAAGTTTTATGCGATCGCGCACAACGAGTTTCCCGGTGGCACTTAGCACTACGGCAACTCCAACTCAATCGGCCCACAAATACTTGCTGAGAAAGATGGAAATTCTTTAGAGTAGTTTCTCAAATAAATGCTTGTTTCAGAGTAAAAGCAAAAATGAAGGCTTCAAGTTTTAATAAAAACCCCTTATAAGTGACGGCATGAATTGACTTTGGCAAAACACAAGTAATTGCACTAAATACCGTTTCAATATAATGTCTAGTCGATTGTTTGATATAATGATTAAATGGCTCATCTTGACGCTTAGAGTTGTGTTTACGCATCACTTTTAAGCTAATTTTACTTGTATATTCGAGATCATCTTCCGCTATATAATCTGTGTAAGCCGAGTCAGTATAAACCTCACTACCTGCTGGTAAATTTAACGGTAATGCCTTCAAGGCACGTACATCTGAAGCACTACCAGGCATCAATACAAATTCAACAGGTATACCACTTTTGGTTGTTAACAACTGAACTCTAACCCCATAGAAATAACGTTTTTTAGACGCTATGTAACCTCTGTAATCCTCTGACTTGATTAACTTCGCGTTGAAAATCCGAATGTTATCGCACATGGCTACTGGGAAAGAGTCTAAAAGGTATTGAGGAGAATCACTGGCTTCTTTTAGGATCATTCCTATTTGATGAAATAAGTCGTTCATCAACATAGAATTCGAGTGTAGTCGCCGATTAAATCGCGATTTTTTTAACATACCTGGAACTAAATTATGGTCTTTCATATAACAGCAAGCTTGAGTATGATTCCCATTAAAGAACATTGCGGCACAGACTGCTGTTGTGATAATTTCTGCATCGCTCATTTCTCGACGGCAATCATCCTCATGCCCTATCGCCTTCAATAAATCATCGGTGATAGCATAGACAGTAATTATTTCGTTTAGCATTTTCCCCTCCATTTTTAGACCTGAAGGGGATTTTATTGCCTTTTTGACACAAGTGCGCAACTTGGAATTTATAACTAGCAACTTGGGTTAATAGATCCCAGATTCCGCACTTCAATTTGTAGTATGCGTGAAACGCGCGGTCATATTTACCCAGTCATAGAAAAATCTCAATGCCTTATACCTAGCGTTGAGTTTTTGTACTCAAGGTAGAACCTAGAAGCCAGCAGAAACTGATTCAATCCCCTCCCTCTCTCATTAATCTTGGCTTGTTGAGAATCAGTAGGTACACAGAATCATTACTCTGTTGATTATTCTCGAAACTTAACTACTCAACCGTTTATTGCTTTAGCCAGGAGGTGGCAAGAGATAATACTTTTGGGATGATGAGGGAAAAAAACTCATGCATAAACTGACGTTCAACGCTAAGATTAGAAACATGTTTAACCCCTTTATCTATTAGTAAATGTATACTTTTAAAACACTGAAATATCCAACGTAAAGTCGGACGATTAGTTACCTTGCCTAATTGATTTTTAATACCTGTATTGCCCGCTTTTAAACTCAGACGTAATTGCCTTTGACCCAGACTATAAACTAGTAAGCATAATCCCATTAACATTGCCTTAGAAGCTAGGTGTAGTGGCTTGCAAAAACTAAAGGCTCGGCTCGCAAAAACTCGCTTTTTTGGCTCACATTATTTGCAAAAGTAAATCATCTCAAACCCACATTATCTGCAAATCAGCTCACAATATTTGCAAACGACTCACAATAAATGCAAATACTCTTTTTTTCCAAAATAAACTATGTTTTGTCTTTAATTGAACGAATAACGTCCAATTAAAACCTTGAAAAAAGTAAACAATCGTCCAGTTAATAGGCGTTAAACTAAGTCAGGTTGTCACCAACCCGACTCGTCTTCAGAACGCAGCATGAGACTTTCACCTCACTGCGCTCCTCTATTTCCAGGCTCTTTTTGAGTACCTACTTTGAGTAAGGTAGGAA
>JAAHHJ010000070.1 GCA_010692425.1 Symploca sp. SIO3C6
CTCCCCCCCTCTCCCCCTCTCCCCCTCCCCCCCTCTCCCCATCTCCCCATCCCTCCATCCCCCCATCTCCCCATCTCCCCATCTCCCCGTCTCCCCGTCTCCCCATCCCCCCGTCTCCCCGTCTCCCCATCCCCCCATCTCCCCATCCTTCCTCTCTTGGAGCAAGTAAACACAAACTCGTGGTAAATACGGTTAAAGCTTTATTAACAAGGACATAAGCACGTAAACTTACGGATGACAAATCTGGTTGCTATGGCGTTTCATCAAGTAAGAACTGGTACATCTCCCCTTAATAACAAATAAAGTAACTCGATGTCCGCGTCATTGATTTAGCGATTACAACACCAGCCAAGCGATGTCACTTCAAGCCTCACCAATCTCTTCGGAAGCCCTAGAGGCTGCTATAGATTCTCATCCTTTAAAGGTAACAGCTGAGACTTGCTTATCAGATATAATCCATCTAATTTGTCAACTAGGAAGCAGTTGTAAACTTTCTCAAGGGGTTGTAGTGGAATCTTTCCCCCATCAATCACCTGCACAGACATTGCCGGCAAAATCCATAGAAAATAATCGTGTCTCTAGTTGTGTCTTGGTGATGGCAGGAACAAAGCTGCTTGGGTTGTTAACTGAGCATGATTTAGTAAAGGTTGCAGCTAGTGGCATGAAACTAGAAGCGGTCAAAGTTGCTGCCATAATGACATCAACAGTGATTACGCTAAGAAAATCAGACTTGCAGGATGTTTTCGCAGTCCTTAAGCTATTTCGCCAACATCGAATTCGTCACCTGCCGATTTTGGATGATTGTGATCAACTTCTAGGAATTGTTACCCTTGATAGTATCACTCGATTGCTACAACCAGCTGAGATTTTGAAGATGCTAAAGGTAGCCCAGGTGATGACAACTCAACTGTTATATACTGCTCCCACCACCTCGCTGTTGGATATAGCTAAGCTGATGGTAGAGCATCAAGTTAGTTGCATAGCGATTGCCGAGGAGGCAGCGCCAAAGGCAATCGCACAACCCAAAGATTACCAGCAACAGTCTTTAGTACTAAAGCCAACAAATTATCATCATCCCCAGCTCGAAAGTCTCAGCCACCACACCAATCTAACTCTAACTAGTGAACAATTAGTCCCCATGGGGATAGTAACAGAGCAGGATCTTGTGCAGTTTCAGGCTCTGGAGTTAGATTGGCAGCGGCTTGAGGCACAAACATTAATCCATTCACCATTATCCTGCTTGAGCCCTCAAGATTCTTTATGGACAGCTCATCAACAGATGCAACAGCAGCATGTAGAGCAATTACTTGTGTCTGGGGTTGAGGGAGAATTAATCGGTTTGATTAGCCAAAATAGCTTGCTGGGGACATTCTACCCCTCTCAAATGTATCACCTGATCCAGACATTGCAACAGAAATTTGAGCAACTCCAAGCTGAAAAAATTTCTATCGAGCAATCGGCACTTTTACAGCAGGCTCAAATTGAACTTTCCCAGCGCCAGCGAACAGAATTACTGCAAAAAGCGAATCAAGCCCTCAGCAGCAGTATAGCGACCAATCGTGCTCTCCTCAAAGCCATCCCAGATTCTATACTGCGCATTAGTAGAGATGGCACTTTGGTAAATTACAAAACTGCTAAAGATGGTTCCATGCCGTTACTAGTCAAGCAATTCTTGGGTAAACATCTTACCCAAATTTTGCCAGCTGAAGTTGCCAAACCTGCTATGGACTGTGTAGAGTGTGCGCTAAAAACTAGTGAGATTCAAACATTAGAATATCAACTCTCCCTCAATGGTAGTATCCACGATTATGAAGCTCGCTTTGCCGTCAGTGATGCTGAGGAAGTCATGGTGATTGTGCGGGATATTACTGAGCGCAATCAGGCTCTTGCTGCCTTACAACAGCAGTTAGCGGCGGTGGAGGCTTCTATTGATGGTATTGCTATTGTCAATAAAGAAGGCAAATATATCTACATCAACAAGTCTCACGTCCAACTGTTTGGTTATCACAGTGCTCAAGAACTCATCGGTAAAAGCTGGAGTGAGCTCTACTATCAAGAGGAAATTCATCGATTTAAGTGTGAAATTTTACCCATTCTTGAGCAAGAGGGGCGCTGGCGGGGAGAGGTAATTGCGAAAAGACTTGATGGCAGTACCTTTGCTGAGGAAATTTCCCTAACTTTGACTGTAGAAGGTAGCTTGGTTTGTATCTGTCGCGATATTACCGAGCGCAAGCAAGCAGAAGCGGCATTAAGAGCTTCTGAAGAAAGATTTCGCGCCACTTTTGAGCAAGCAGCAGTGGGTATTGCCCACACTGGGTTTGATGGTAAGTTTCTGCGGCTCAACCAAAAGTGCTGCGATATTGTTGGTTATTCCTATGAGCAAATGCTGACTAAAAGTTTTGTCGATATTACTCATCCTGATGATGTTGATGTTGATCAGCGCTATGTAGAGCAGTTGTTAGCAGGTGAGATTAATACCTTCTCCATGGAGAAGCGTTACTATCGCCAAGATAAATCTATTGTCTGGGTAAATCTTACTGGCTCTCTGGTGCGTAAACCATCTGGCGAACTGGATTATTTTGTCGGCGTCATTGAAGATATTAGCGATCGTAAACGGGCAGAAGCCGCATTGCAAGATAGTGAACAAAAATACCGCTCTGTAGTTGAGAGTGTTAAAGAAGTAATTTTCCAAACTGACATCAAGGGCTTATGGACATTTCTTAATCCAGCTTGGACGGAAATTACTGGCTTTAGCATTGAAGATAGTTTGGGAAAAAATTTTGTTGACTACATTCATCCTGATGACCGAAAACAGTGTTTAGAACTATGGCACAAATTGATTACTGGTCAACAGGAATACTGTCGGCACGAGATTCGTTATCTCACCAAAGATAATAGCTTGCGTTGGATTGATGCTTTGGCTCGTCTGGTGGTAGATGCGAAAGGAAATACCATCGGTATATCTGGTACTTTACACGACTTCACAAAACGCAAACAAGCCCAAGAAAAACTACGTAAAGCTCTTGAACAAGAAAAGGAATTGAGTGAACTGAAATCTCGATTTGTTTCGATGACTTCCCACGAATTTCGCACACCTCTAACTACTATTCTTGGGTCTACGGAATTACTCAGATATTACAGTCACAAGTGGAGTGAACAGAAAAAAATTCTTCACTATGATCGCATTCAAGCCAATGTTCAACACATGACCAAGATGCTAGATGATGTACTACTCTTGGGTAAAGCGGAAGCTGGAAAACTAGAGTTTAAACCAGTAGCACTGGATATAGTTAATTTTTGTCGCTCTTTAGTGGAAGAGTCACAACTAAGTTTGGGAGGTAAACACCAAATAGTTTTTCTTTATAAAGATCAGGGTCTTGATATTCAAAACACGACAGTAGCTGCCACTGTACAGCTAGCCAATTATGCTCACCTTGATGAAAAGTTGCTCAGACATATCCTCAGCAATTTACTTTCAAATGCTATTAAATATTCGCCGATTGATAGCACTATTAAATTTGAACTATTTTTACAAGAAAAAGAGGTAATTTTCCAGATTAAAGACCAAGGCATTGGTATTCCTCCAGAAGACCAACAACATTTGTTCAAATCATTTCATCGAGCTCAAAACGTTGGTAAAGTTACCGGTACTGGACTAGGATTGGCAATCGTGAAAAAATCAGTTGATTTACACGACGGCAAGATTAAAGTCGATAGTCAAGTCGGTGTAGGGACAACCTTTACAGTTAACCTTCCTCGAGGAAAAGAATATCTATAGTTGTTATCTGACTTTAAATAATTAGCTCTAAAACAGATGAAAAAAATTCTGGTGATTGAAGATGAGCCAACTGTCCGCGAAGCCATTATTGAGATGCTGGCTGCTGAGAATTTCCAAGTGATTAGTGCAGAAAATGGTCGCCTGGGAGTGGAGTTGGCACAAAAGGAAATTCCAGCTCTGATTATTTGCGACATTTTGATGCCTTTGCTCAATGGATATGAGGTGTTAATCGCTTTGCGCAAAAATCCTCATACTGCGATTATTCCTTTAATTTTCGTCACCGCTAAAATTAGTCAGGAGGACAGGCGTCAAGGCATGGAATTAGGTGCAGATGATTATCTTACTAAGCCATTCACCATAGACTCTTTACTGAGAACTGTGTCAACTCAATTAGCCAAACAAGATGCAATAATTAAGTATTATTCATCGGAAGTTGAGTGCTATCAGCAATTAGATCAAGACCTGCACAAAGTAAAACATTTTGCAGCAACCAGGGAAGAGATTTTTCAGCGTTTTTTTGAAGAACTGCGACAGAGTATTTCTAAAATGAATTTGATTGCTAATATGCTGGGATGTACAACTTCTAAAGCACAGAAAGAACGCTATCTTCAAATTCTAAAATTAGAGTGTAGTCATAATACAAATTTACTTCATGATGTGGCGAGACTGCGCGAAATTATGACCAAAGATAATGTAGATATCCTCCAACAATATAACTTACTCAAAGGTTCAAAATGATGAATAAAATTCTCTTAATTGAAGATGAAGAAGAAATTCGGGAAAATATTTTTGAAATCCTCACGGCTGAGGATTTTGAGGTGATTGATGCTGACAATGGTTGCAGTGGCGTAAAATTGGCACAGCAAGAATTACCTGATTTAATTATTTGCGATGTAATGATGCCAGAACTTGATGGTTATGGTGTGCTAAGTCAGCTACGTCAGAACCCAATTACTGATTCTATTCCCTTTGTATTTCTGACAGCGAAAGCTGCCAAAGAAGACCTACGCCAAGGAATGGAATTAGGAGCTGATGACTATCTGACCAAGCCATTTACTCGTAATGAGTTACTCAAGGCGATTACAATTCGTTTAGAAAAACAAGTAACTGTTAAGAGAAATTCTCAGAAAAAACTAGATGAATTGCGGTGCAATATTACCCATTCCCTTCCTCATGAGTTGCATACTCCTCTCAACGGCATTCTGGGGTTTTCAAGATTTATGATCGATGAATATGACTCAATAGAACCGGAAGAAGTTTTGGAAATGTTGGGTCACATTAATGAGTCTGCTGAAAGGTTATATCGGCTTACTCAAAATTTTTTACTTTATGCTGATCTTGAACTAATCGAGGCAGATCCTGAGCGAATTAAAGCTCTGCGAGCTAGTGATACTAAGAGTTTTGTCAAAAAAATTATTACTGAAGTTGCCCTTAAAAAAGCCCAACAAACAAATAGAGAAGAAGATTTACAGTTAGAATTGTACGAAGCCGTTGTTCTAGTTTCTGCACCAAAATTGCAAAAACTTGTTGAAGAAATTATTGATAATGCCTTTAAATTTTCGACCACTGGAACCCCAGTTTTAGTAAAGAGTAGTTACACTGAAAATATCTTTAACCTATCGATAATTGATCAGGGACGAGGTATGACAGCAGCTCAAATTGCTAGCTGGGGAGCTTACATACAATTTGAGCGCAAGCTCTATGAGCAGCAAGGCTCAGGTTTAGGGCTGAGTATTGCTAGAAGTTTGGTAAAATTGTATGGGGGAGAGTTAGCGATCGCAAGTGTGCCAGGACAACAAACTATCGTGCATGTTTCTCTACCAGCAACAGAATCACTCTCAGGAACCTATTAAAGCGCACAGACCTCAAAGGCTCTTTCAAATCCGTGGCTCAACTTGCGTAGCTACAGGTAGTTGACCTACCATTACCATACCTGGAACTGTCGTCCGGAATTTGTAAAATAACTGCCGTAGATGAAAAGGAGTAGGTATTGGGCAAGGAGAGTTAATGAAACTGGATTTGGTGAGATTCTACCAGGCATCTAATCCCAGCAAAACCCTAGATTTGGGTAAAATTGAGGATAGGCTTTATTATATTGATTTTTCTGCGGTGCGGGGTAGCAAGATTATTAAAGAGTTGGAACGCACTATCTCCCGCCTCTCACCCAATGAGCCCACTTGTCAGTTATTTACTGGGCATATTGGTTGTGGCAAATCTACAGAGTTATTGCGTCTCAAAGCGGAATTAGAACAACAGGGCTTCCACGTCGTCTATTTTGAGTCCTCTCAAGACTTGGATATGGCAGATGTGGACATCAGTGATATCTTGTTAGCGATCGCACGGCAGGTTAGCAAAAGTTTAGAAGAAATTAAGCTCAAGCTGCAACCAAAAGGCTTTAAGAACTTACTACAAGGAGCAGCCAAATTATTACAGACTGAAATCGAGTTAGCGGCTGAAGCTTCAATTCCTGGCCTTGGCGATGTCAATATCAGCACTGAAGACAAAGAGTTATCCCTATCTCTCGGCATTGGGAGAATTACAGCTAAAGCCAAGGATAGCAAGGAAGTCCGCTCTTTGCTGAGGCAGTATCTTGAACCACGAGTCAACGTGATTTTAGACGCAATTAACCATGAGTTGATTGAACCAGCAAAAGAACAATTAAAACAACAAGGTAAACGAGGATTAGTCGTAATTATCGATAATCTCGACCGCGTTGACAATACCCAGAGACTTCCAGGACGTACTCAACCTGAATATTTGTTTGTAGACAGGGGAGAGCAGTTAAATAAACTCAATTGTCATGTAGTCTACACTATTCCCCTAGTTTTGGCTTTCTCTAATGACTTGGGAAGATTAACTAATCGCTTTGGTATTGACCCCAAAATGTTGCCGATGGTGCGGGTAAGGCAGCGAGATGGTACGATCTGCCAAGAGGGGGTTGACTTGCTCAGACAGATGGTGATGGCAAGAGCCTTTCCAAAGGTTGAACCCCTACTAAGGCCTGATATGATCCCAGAAGTGTTTGATTCTACTGAGACTTTAGACCGTCTTTGTCTAATCAGTGGTGGTCATGTGCGTAATTTATTAGTATTATTATATCGTTGCCTCCAAAGGGATGACCCGCCCATTAGTCGTCGTTGTCTGGAGGGTGTTATCGTTCAGCGCCGTAATGAACTAAACCTCGCCATAACCCCTGATGAGTGGCAATTACTACGGCAGGTGGCAACAACTAAAACAGTTAGAGGGGAGCAGGAATACCAAACCCTGTTGCGCTCATTGTTTGTCTTTGAGTATCGTGATCAGGATGAGTACTGGTTTGATATCAATCCAGTGCTAGCAGAAGCCAAAGAAATACAGGTATGACTTATTTAGATCAACCTGAAAAGATTGCCAGTCATAATTGGACTTCTAGTAAGATTCTAATGCGGGCAATCATCAAGTCTCAGGGTGACTTCTCATTAATTTTGGCACGTTGCAACTGTCGTAACCTGCGAGAGGGCATAGTGCAGCAACTACAGGAACACTCTCCTGTGGAAATCACCGAATTGGTTTTAGATCATTCAGTCAATACACTTTACACTACCATTTCTGAGGAACTAGGCAACGAACAGCCCAGCGTTGTCATGGTATCAAGTCTAGAGTCTGTGAGTTCCCTTGACCAATTGCTAGTGGCGACGAATCAAGTGCGTGAAGAGTTCCGCAATTTTGCTTGCCCAGTGGTACTATGGGTTACGGATGAAGTGTTGAAGAAGCTAATCAGGTTAGTTCCTGATTTTGAAAATTGGGCGACAAGCGTAGAGTTTGCTGGAGCAGTTGCTGAATCTGCTCGTGCATTTGAACTGGAAGCAGCTTAAATCAGGTGTTAGTAAGCTAGTGTGCATTTTAATTGCATATTTGTCTGGTTGAATTAGAATTATTCAAGCCTTCTCCCCCTCTTATTAGATACACACTCTTAACGTGTGACAGCTTATTTTTCGTTTTAATAAAAGAAGACCTAGAACCTTTTTGTCAAAGAAAAATTACAAAATGTTTTAATTGAGTAAATATTAAATTTACTTTAATAACTTCAGATAATGATTCTGGATTTTTATGAAAAAAATTCGGATTCATAACAAGCCCATTGAAGAGAGTGAGTGTGGGATGATTCTAGTCTTAAAGACCCGAAATTTCCTTCACACCTACTTTCTGGTCAGTTGTAGTTATATATCTGCCAACTGCAAGAGTGCAAGTGCATTAAACATAACTCACACAGAAAGGGTCAAAAAAGCATATACCTTGATACTAAGGCAATAGTATGCTCACTCCTCTGACATCGTTAGAAGCAAGAGCAGGAGGAGAAAATTTGCTTTTCCTTGCTATTGATAACTGCTCAAAATGTGATCACAATTGCTATAAATTCTCAAAGCTTCACTGGAATATAAACAGAGTATCTATCTCCTAAGTCAATTTTCCCTGAGTTTTTAGCTTTAGGGCATGCTTAGCGATCAATCTAACCTTTGAAGTTTACCATTGTCTAACTAAACAGCGGCATCTCCATCCCCTTTTCAGTTGAGAGTCTTAAGTCTGGAGTATTAAAGCTAAAATGAACCGAAAAATTTTGAGTTCAATCATCGCTTTGCCGACGCTGGCAGCCGCTGCTAGCTACGGTATCTATAGTTACTATATTTGGGGGGCTTCACCTGATCTTAATTCTACTTCTTATAGATTAACAACTAATATACTACCTGTGCTAGCAAATCAACAAACATCGCAGCTTTTACTGATCTCAGCTGGAGATGAACCAGATATTAATTGTAGAGAAGCAGGGTTATGCCAAAATAGTTAAAATCCCATGCTCATGGTTCATTGTTGATTATTCATTGGTCTATGAGCCATTAACTATGAACCATAAGCCATGAACCCACCCTCTAAAGCAAAGCCTTTAATTCTTGGACAAGTTGTTGAGCTTGCACAACACCCTCAACACGATGCACTGGTTGCCCGTCTTTGAACAGTACCAAGGTTGGTAAAGCTTCAATGCCATATTGAGAGGAAAGTTGAGGATATTTGTCTGTATCAATCTTGACAATTTGTAAGCGATCCTTCAAATTACTGTTTACTTCCTCCAAAATTGGAACCATCATATGACACGGACCACACCAAGTGGCATAAAAATCCACCAACACTGGCTTCTCGGAAACCGAAAGTAACTCAGAGAAAGTTGCATACTTCTTTTTAACTGCCATAGGAAATAATCTCCAGTGTTAGTCTTCATGCTCGATTCTAGTGCAAAATTTTGAGAGCAGTATAGGTGAGCAACAAAAATAGGAACTATTCATGGAAGCATCTCAAACACCTTCACAATCGTTAAGTGATCAAGTTGCCATAGTTACGGGTGCCTCACGGGGAATTGGTAAGGCAGTCGCCCTAGCACTAGCAGCGGAAGGAGCTAAGGTAGTAATAAACTATGCTAGTTCCAGCGAAGCGGCAGAGCAAGTGGTAGCTGCAATTAGTGAAGCTGGAGGAGAGGCATTGGCACTTCAGGCAGATGTCTCGAAATTTGAGCAGGTAGAAGCCTTGATCAAAGATACCCTCAACAAATTAGGTCGCATTGATATACTTGTTAACAACGCTGGCATCACTCGCGATAACTTGCTACTGCGGATGAAACCAGAAGATTGGCAAGCAGTGATTAATCTTAACCTGAGTGGAGTTTTCTTCTGTACGAAGGTAGTGAGTAAGATTATGCTCAAGCAGCGCTCAGGTCGTATTATTAATATAGCCTCGATTGCAGGACAAATGGGAAATCCTGGTCAGGCAAATTATAGCGCTGCCAAAGCTGGTGTAATTGGGTTTACCAAAACTGTGGCTAAGGAATTAGCAAGTCGTAGTATTACAGTCAATGCTGTAGCACCAGGATTTATTGCCACAGATATGACTAAAGAACTTGACTCTGAAGAAATTCTCAAATACATTCCCCTCAACCGCTATGGTAAACCGGAGGAAGTTGCTGGCATGGTGCGATTTTTGGCAGCTGATCAAGCGGCAGCCTATATTACAGGACAGGTGTTTAATGTTGATGGTGGCATGGTGATGGCTTAGAAAAAGCCATACCCTCGTAATTTATAAGTAATAAGTAATAAGTAATAAGTAATAAGTAATAAGTAATAAATGTTTTTGTTGTCACTTATGACTTTTTACTTAAAACTTATTACTTAAATAGTATGTGTAGAAAAAATTTTAGGTCATCTATCTTAGAGTTTCAGTTTCCTAGATAGTTTCTATTTATGCTTCTTGTTGATAACTAAGATAATTATTTAAGTTAGAATTTTCTGCTCCAGTAAAATTCTACAGCTCTTTAGTGAAGATGATTCTAGTCAGAATCAGTTTTTACTGTCGGAGCATCTAAGATGTTTGTTGAATATGCAGCTGTTTTAGGTATGGGGATTACAGGTCGATTCACAGCAATCATTAGTGGCTCTGAAGGCACTTCTGGAGATTTAAATTCTACCAGTGCTGGTTGTGGTGATTGACCACCAGGAATAATTCCTGAAAGGGCGCAGACAAACAAAGCAGCAATCGCCCCACCGCCCCAAGTGATTGTCTGGCGCCTCCGACGGCGATTTATCTTTTTAATAACTGCCTGTGCAGTCTCTTGGGCTGTAGTTTCAGTAGGTGGCACAGGCAAACTCTGCAATTGGCAACGCAGCTTCATCAATCTGGCGTGCAAGCGCTGCATATCTGAGTCAGTTGCCAACAAATGTCGCACATAAGAGCGCTCTGCTGCTGTAACTTCGCCATCTATGTATGCACTAAGCAGTTCAAAGCGGTCTCTGTGTAAGCTATCCATTTCGCTAGCAGCTTCCTGAGTGTAATTCTTAGGAGCGTCAAAATTTTCGGTCATTTTTGGAACACCACCGAGTCATACCAAGCGCTCTGTATCATAAGATATTTTACAATCTCTAATCTCAAAGAACCATTAAGAAAATAAAGTGTTCCCACTTGAGGAGGGATTATTATCTTTATGTATCGAGATAGTTTTGGAGTTGGGATTGTAGTCTAGCCCTAGCTCTAGCTATTCTCGACTTCACAGTTCCTAGAGAAACGCCAGTGATTTGAGCAATCTCTTCATAAGCCATGCCCTCGATTTCCCTGAGTACAATGGTGGTGCGGAAAACCTCTGGCAAGGCTGAGATTGCCTCGCGCAGCTGTTCATAAAACTCGCGAGTCGTCATGTCTTCTTGAGGGTTAGCCTGATTGGAGGCAATTTCCCAATCCATCTCACCGTCTTCTAGACGAAGCGGGGCATCTAGGGATAGGGGACGAGCGATTCTCTTGCGTTTGCGCAATTCATCGTAGAAGAGATTACTGGCAATGCGACTCAGCCAGCCTTTAAACTTGACAGGTTCATGTAATCGCTTAATGTTACGGTAAACTCGAATCCAAACTTCTTGCGCTAAATCGGCTCGGTCTTGCCAATCTGGAGCCAGATGGTATAAAACCTTATCAACATGAGATTGATATCGGCGCAGAAGTTCGGCAAAGGCGATACGATCAGGGCGAATGCCTTCCTGACAGCGCAAGATTAAGTCATAATTTGAGAGTTGGTCAGGTTGCACTGGTGCCTGAGGAGCTGCTGCCTCAATTGTGGACCAGGATACAGAAATAGATTGGCTCATAGAAATAATTCCTGGTAGAACATCCTTGACTCCGAAAGAAGCATGAGTTGACAAAACATATAACTTTAGCGAGATCTAATACTTTATGTTGCCTTTTCACAAGGGATTTACACCTCATTAGCTGGCGACTCTACCAGAGTGGCTCTGGGAATTTGCCTAGAGCATCCCCCAAAGGACTAATTTCAAGACAAGTTAAAAGCTTTTCTCATCGTTTTCACCACTACAGTCGTTTGCTGTATTCTTCTGTTGAAAGTATTGGCTCACCTAGATTGGATGTTGCTTATGAACTATTGAATCAACTCTAGTAAGTGCTTTGTCATTTTTGGGTAATCGAGTTTTGTCTTTAGAGAAGTCAAAAAGTTAGCTTCTTTGGGAGTCACTATATAAATTCTCTATGGCACACCAGTTTTCCGGAAAAATTGTCGTGCCAGAAATCTCACTGGCACATCATGATCTATAGTCTATGCTGTACCAAGACAATAGGGAATAGGGAATAGGAGCCAAACCCTTTTGTTCTTAGCTGTTCCTCGTTAAGCTAGTATGCATTTTAATTGCATATTTTCTGGTTGAATGAAAATTCTTCAAACCCTCTCCCCTTCCCCTCCCTCTAACTTGAATACACACTCTTAAGGCGTGAGAGCTTATTTTGTCAACATGGAAATAGATAACTTGCTCAAAATCAATAGACTTCTTAATTGGCGCAACAGCGTCACTGTCGAAGGCAATCAAGTCGGTAACAGGGAAGATGGAACAGGAAACTCTAGGAGAAAAGTTCTTTTCTCCATTCCCCATTGCTCCTTCTCTATCTATCTCCAAAGTATCTTTGGCAAGAGAGCTGATTTAATACTATTTGGCTTGGGGTCAGTAGTTCTGTTTTGTTCAACGGTGCTGTGGTTGTATCAGACACACCTGCCTAAACCTAAGGCTACTAAGATCTCACCAGTCACGCCTCAGTTAACCAAAGCAATTGCAGCCTTTAGTTATCGGTTAGTGGTTGATTTGAGTGATGCCAAAGTTTACAGTTATTGGGGAGATAAGTTGATCTCAAGCTATCCAGTTGCAGTTGGTAAACCTGGCTGGGAAACCCCTCAGGGCAACTTCCATGTTTTCCACAAGCAACGCAATCCTATCTGGCAAGAACCAATTACCGGAGAACTAATTGCCGCCGGCCCTAATAATCCCTTAGGAGATAGATGGATTGGTTTTTGGTCTGATGGGCATCATCAAATTGGGTTTCATGGAACCAATCAAGAGCAACTAGTAGGTCAAGCAGTTTCTCACGGTTGCTTGAGAATGCGCAATCGTGATATCCAAGCTTTATACCAACAGGTAAGTATTAGAACACCTGTAGTGGTGCGTGATTGAGTCTAACGACTGTCAGCCTTCTACTAAGATTAAGCTTTCGTGCATCTAAATTGTACTTTCGACTATTTGAGGACAACTCAAAAATCATCTCCCCATCTCCCCCTCTCCCCATCTCCCCCTCTCCCCATCTCCCTCTCTCCCCCTCACCCTCTACTGTTACCTTTGCCCATTGTTTGTTGGTAATCCTGCAACAACCTGCTAATCTGCTCGAGGATATCTTGTTGAGTATTTTTGCTAATTCCTTGACGTTGAGAACCAAAGTCTGGTCGATCTAAGTTGCGGGAGATTGCTGCGGTGACTTGCTGGCGAATCAATTCATGAAGTTGTTGTTCTGCTCGCTGACGCTGATATTTAGCACCTTCCTCACTAGTGGCGTAGAGGGGAGGGAGACGATTGAGTGCGTAGGCGGCAATATCTCCAACATCGAGAATACTATCACTTTTAGCTTCGATATCGGCTACTTGAGTAATTGCTTCAGTCAGTACTAACTCTTCCATTACATTGATAAACTGTTTACGAGGAACCGCAACCACCTCACCGTTAAGGAGTGCTCCCATTAGTCGGTCTAGTGCCATATATTCTTCAATCGAAAGCTCCGAGGTAGTATCACAGATGCGTCCCACTTCGTTTTCCATGACTGGGGTTAGGTAGCCATCTTTGAGAGCCTGTTCTACGATTTTTTCAATACTCATAACTTTGGATTGTACTTCGGTGGTGGGAGTGAGTAATTTTGCATCCTGGTGAGATTCTTAGTCGATGCTCAATTTAACCCTTGAAATCTCCAAGGTACTGGGTCAACAGAAACTCCATGAACATAAAGACCCCAGTGTAAATGAGGCCCTGTTGAAGCACCAGTAGAACCAACAGTACCAATTCTCTGACCTGCTTGCACGAAATCCCCTGACTTGACTTCAATGGTGTTCAAATGTAGAAAGATGCTGGTGACTCCTTGACCATGATCAACTCCTACAGTATTACCGTGGACCCGGAAACCTTCGGAGACTCGTCCCACCAGTGCCACTCTCCCAGCTGCTGGTGCTACTACTGGTGAACCAGTGCCAGTAGCGTAGTCAACTCCACGATGGTAGTAGTTATTAGCAAAAACACCGTTATAGTAGCGACGGACACCGAAAACTGTTGAGACTCTACCACTAGAGGGTTTCAAAAACCTCCCATTCCAGAATTTTTGTGGGGTAATTAACTTCTTAAATTCTCTGACGAGATTGAGTTCTCTTTCTGTGGCTGGCTGCGATGCACTCTCAGAGAGCCAGATGCGCTGAGTCACAAAGGAGCGATTTCTTAGGGGTACGCTGATGTTTTTTACTTCCCCATCACCAGTCACTTGTAGTTGTAAGGTTCCTGGTTGATCTAAGGGTGTTGTTGGTAGTAAAGCGCGATAGCGATTAGGACTTGTAGCAAAGGAAGGGTAAGTCTTCTGCTGCATGGAAACTGTCGGTTCAATGCCGACAGTTTCAGTCTCAATTACCACTGATAATGTGTCTCCCAGCTGAGGGTTTTCTGGCTGCACTTGTACCTGTAGAGCTCGCGCTGGTTCACACAGCAAGCTAGTACTAGTAGCAATAAGCATCATGGTTAGGGTCTTCCTCAATTGCCTCAACCTAGGCTTAATAGGGGATTGAACTCTAATTTTGTACTTTCTCTGTTGCCTCAAGGTTAGCTTGGGCGCAGCTGGATGTAGTCGAGTAAGGAGATAGCTAGTTAGAGAGGTTGTCGAAAATAAGGTCATCAGAATTTGCCTTCGGAATCTTCATACTCTATAATTATGAGTTTTAGTACCAACTATCGACTACTAATTTCTTTACTAAGACTGTATCGGAAAATGTGCATGGAGCAAAAAAAAATCTGGTATTTGAGCTTGAGACATTTGTAGGGGAGTTGATTCTTGTTACAGGGTGAACGAAATTGTTGGTGGAAATTTTAGCTAAGTATTTAAAAAATCTCGCCACACCTGCCACCCTTTTTTTTCGCTCACCCCTTGCTACCTCGTAGAGACTGAGTGAGCATGACTTTGTACTCTACGGACGCCACCAAAACACTTTGCTAATTTTTGTATTCTAAGGTTGTAATCAAATAAACTTATGTAAGAATACTTTAAACTAATTATATCTTTTAGTATTCCTGCTAGCGATATCTATTTATGGCTGGCCACAGTTTGTTGAGATGATGTATTCCCACCTCTTCTACAACAAGCGAGTGATTGCACCAACTAGTCATGTTTTAAAGCAAATTTCTCACAAATCAAGGTCTCGGTAGGCGAGGGTTTGCCAGAATTTGTAACATTAGATGACAATCGCGGTCTAATAGAGCTTTTCATGTACGTGAAGTAAACCAATTTTACTGTTGAGGCAGGAGTTTCCGGGACAGGGAGCAGAAGTTAAGTTTATGCGATCACATTGCAAATTGAGAGGAAGTTCACTTAATTTTTAGAAAGTTATCTGGCTATCAGTGCCATAGCCAACTGAAGCAACTAACCGAGGTTTCTCAAAAGATCACAATTAAAGCTATGGTAATAATTCTGCGATGCCAATTGTCCCTCTCACTTGATCTATATAAATTACTGCATAAATTACTGCTGAAGCTAATACAGAAATATGCAATAGTCTTGGTTTATGGTGGCTCGCATCAGCAAACACTTCGAGGACTCAAGTAATGGACAGTTTGATTGTCAAGCTGCACGACTATACAGGCGAAGTAACTTTCTTGGTAATTTCCGCAATTACGGCTGCAACTTTTTGCTTGTGGTTAATTCCTAAAGCGACTGATTTTATGGTTAATTCGGCAGCCGGTCTTGCCGAAAAGTTCTTAGGTCGTGACCAGCGCACTCTCGTAATTAATTCAAGTACTAATAATCCTGAATTGCTGTTAATGCTTGTATCGTTTGGTCTGCGCAGATTAGGAGGCATAGCCACACCACTTGGCTCAAATTTTGCCAATATTTACTTGATGTTTATCATCGCACCAATAGTTGTTTTAAGCAAATGGCTATTCACAGGAAAATTCCATAAAATCAGAGGCCTTATTGAACTTATTATCAGAGAAAGAAAGCTATTCTTTTGGCATTTTCTGATGTCATTTGCAATGTTTTACTTTGCTAGTACAGCCTATTGGTGTATGACTGGAGCTTTCCAGTTTTTTCCTGTTTCTCAAGATACTCCTATACGCAATTGGCAATGGTTATTATTAGGAGGATTGACTTGCCTACTTGGTATTTTAATTTTTTTCTTTTGTGAACGAAAGTTAAAGAATAGCCGCCCGGAGTTATTTGAAGATATCAGCGATGAAGATTTTGAGGCAAGTTGGATTCAATTTGCTTTTGGAACTGGTGTACTATTATTGTTATGTTATTTATTAAATTCTTTCTTTTTAGCCTGGACTGAACTCTACAGCCCAGTCCTAAGTAGAGTGTTTGGTACCGGCATTTTTGTGGGGCTTCATTACTTTGTCGGTAGCCTGATTTCCTCTCTACCAGAGGCAACTGTTGCCATAGAAAACTATGAACGTCTAACTTCCCCTGATCTCAATACAGCCCTAGCCTCAGCTACTCAATCTAATATGACTAATCTGGCTATTGGTTGCCTAGGTAGTATTTTAGCTAGTATGTTTTTACTAGCAGGCATTAACTACAATTTATAGTGGCTTTAAGTAGGCAATAGCGTGACACCAGATCGTTATTGGCTGCTCATCAGCAGTGAGCAAGCACAGGCAGTTGGGATCAAGCCAACGAAGTTTGCCGATTAGTATATCTCCATTGAGTAGTTTAATCTCGAGTTCTTGTCCATTTTTGATAAAACCTTGAAGTTGACGCACGCTGGGCAAATCGGTATCTAATTCAGGCATAGTCTAATCTTGGGGATTAATACATATATCGCTGCCGAAGCTGTATAAATATTTTAGGGCGAAGATAGTTCAAAAGAACAAAACTGCTCCTAAATCTACTCAGTCCTCACCCTAGAGGTTTTATGCTCTCAGTTGAATTCACAAAATACCACGGTTTAGGCAATGACTTTATTCTGATTGATAATCGCACTCAATCAGAGCCCATGATTTTATCAGAGCAAGCTGTGCAGATGTGCGATCGCAACTTTGGTATTGGTGCCGATGGGGTAATTTTTGCTCTGCCAGGGATTAACGGCACAGACTATACCATGCGGATTTTCAATTCCGATGGCTCAGAGCCAGAAATGTGTGGTAATGGCATTCGCTGCTTAGCTAAATTCCTCTGGGATCTGGAAACAGCAGAGGGTCAAACTCCATCGAAAAATCAATATCACATTCATACCCTGGCTGGCGTCATGGTTCCCAAACTAGAAACAGACGGTAGAGTTAAAGTTGATATGGGAATGCCCCAGCTTTTAGCTGCACAAATCCCGACAACCTTAGCTGCGGCAGACCAAAAAGTAATCAATACCCCTATAGAAGTAGCTGCTGCTACCTGGAATGTTACCTGTGTAAGTATGGGTAATCCTCACTGCATCACCTTCGTTGAAGATGCCAAGGCGATCCCTCTAGAGACTCTTGGCCCTCAGTTTGAGTCTCACCCAGCTTTTCCTCAGCGCACGAATACGGAATTTATTGAAGTGGTGCGCCCAGATTATCTGAAAATGAGGGTTTGGGAGCGTGGTGCGGGGGCAACATTGGCTTGTGGTACAGGTGCTTGTGCTGTTGTGGTTGCTGGTGTCTTGGCAGGTAAAAGTAATCGTGTTTGCACAGTTGAATTGCCAGGGGGCAATCTTGAAATTGAATGGTCAGATGTGGATCAGCGAGTTTACATGACAGGGCCTACAGAAAAGGTATTTACTGGTAGAATTTAGCGTTCATGGTTCATAGCTCATGGTTCATGGTTCATGGTTCATGGTTCATGGTTCATGGCTCATGGCTCATGGCTCATGGTTCATGGTTCATGGCTCATGGTTCATGGTTCATGGCTCATGGCTCATGGTTCATGGTTCATGGCTCATGGCTCATGGTTCATGGCTCATGGTACGCGCTCCGCGCATGCTGCGCAAACATTGGGAAAGTATTCCACAACTGTCGAATACCAACCCAATGAACAATCAACAATGAACTATGAACATTATTCCCAATGAGCAATCAACGATGAACTATGAACAGTATTGATCATGAACAATCTTTTCCAATGAACAATCAACAATGAACGATCAACCAAGATGCAGACTAGCCAAAAACTTTATCTCCCAACCATGGGCTGTGGAACTTGGGCATGGGGCAACCGATTGCTCTGGGGATATGATGAAAGTATGGATGAACAGTTACAAGCTGTCTTTAACTTTTGTGTGAGTAATGGTATAACCTTATTTGATACAGGTGATTCCTATGGTACTGGCAGATTAAATGGGCGAAGTGAGTTACTACTAGGGCAATTTTCTAGAGAATATCTTGGTTCAGGTAAAGATAATATTTGTATTGCCACTAAGCTTGCTGCTTACCCATGGAGATTGAGACGCCAATCCATGGTATCAGCTTGTAAGTCTTCTGCCCAACGCCTAGGAAGAAATGTTGATTTGGTGCAAATGCATTGGTCAACTGCCAATTATGCTCCCTGGCAGGAGGGGGCACTTTTAGATGGTCTTGCGGATCTCTACGAGCAAGGATTAGTTAAGGCAGTGGGTCTATCTAATTATGGCCCCAAAAGGCTCCAATGTGTTTATAAAAAGTTTACTGAGCGAGGAGTTCCCATTACTACTCTACAAGTTCAGTACTCGCTATTATCAACTTATCCAGTTACCCAACTAGGGGTTAAAGAAGTTTGTGATCAATTGGGGATAAAATTAATTGCCTACAGTCCTCTTGGTTTAGGGCTATTAACAGGAAAATACTCTGAACAAGGTCTTTTTCCAAAGGGTATCCGAGGCTTACTGTTTAGGCAACTCTTGCCAGGAATTAGCCCACTTTTAGTATGTTTACGAAGTATAGCTCAATCCAGAAACAAAACTATGTCGCAGGTAGCTATCAACTGGTGCATTTGTAAGGGAACTATTCCTATTCCTGGAGCGAAGAGTTTAGCACAAGCGAAGGAAAATATTGGTGCATTGGGTTGGCAACTAGATGCTAACGAGATTGCTGAGCTTGATCAAATTGCTGCCAGTTTAGATAAAAAAATGGTACAAAACATCTTTCAAACGAAGTGAACTATACCCTTAGCTTTCGTTGGCACTTACAATCAAACTGTACTGCCTGGTAAAGATCAAGGTGCTTGGTTTTTTCATCGTTCTACTCTCGTCCCTCTTGTTCTGTTTCCAAAATGTGATTGTCAGAGTTTTATTTAATGAATACACAATTTTGGGAATTTTTCAAACTGGAGGTTTTGTTACACCTAACCTACAAAACTCATTCCTGTTGCTATTCATGCGCATGGTATTAGTTGTGCCATTAATGTCATTGCTTGTACCTAAGCTTTACCCTCCAACTTGGAAAGATATTAGAAAATTAAGTAATTCAGAAACACGCCAACTCTTACTGCAAGCGCTGGCAGGTGGTTTGTTGATGTTTCTTTACCTGGTATTGCTCTATATCTCCGTTGGGTTGATTCCTACCGGCATTGCTCTAACTCTGTTTTTTACTTATCCTGTGTTCACAGCACTCTTTTCTTGGGGGCTATTTGGAAATCGTCCTACGCTTTTTCGCTGGAGTGTAATGGTATTGATTTTGCTGGGAATTTATTTGAGTTTACCCAATACCCAGATAAGTGCAGATAATCAGACTCTGATTGGTGTCATCGCTGGAGTTGCCTCTGGCGTTACCTATGCACTTTATACGGTTAATGCTCAAAAGAGCTTTGAAAAGATGCATCCGGTTCCCTTTACTTGGATCAGCTTTACAACTACCCTGGTATTATCAGTAGTTAGTTTCTTAATCTGGAACGTTCATGATCTTGAGCTTGCCTGGGCTGCCCTCTGGATTGGGAGTTTGTTCTCAGCACTATTCACTTTTGCTGGACACCTAATCAACAATTTTGGTATTCGCCTTATCGGTGCTGCCACTGTTTCGATGATCAGTGCTAGTAATCCAGCACTAACGGTAATTTTAGCCTGGTTAGTGATCCAAGAAACCCTCAATAGCTTACAACTGTTTGGTGTAGTTCTCGTTGTTTTGAGTGTAGGATTACTTGGTAGAGAAAGCAGTTTATCAAGGCAAGCTTGATTTACTCAAAACTCAACTATCCTGGAGAAATCTAAGATGAATCCTGACAGTAGAATTGTTGAGAGTGATACTTTGAATTGGGAAACATGGTTGCCTGAGCAGCAGACAGACCGAGGCAATGTATTCTGGAAAACTATAATTAGCAGCGATCGCACTGTCAGTCAAGATTTAACTTTAGGCTTAGCGGTTATTCCTCCAGGTGAAGCTCTCCATCCCCATCAACACGATCAGTCTGAAGTTTACTATATCTTAGAAGGAACTGGAGTTATGTTTTTGGGCAAGAACGAACATGCAGTTAAAACAGGTACTGCTATCTATATGCCAGGGAATGCTCTACACAGTCTGAAGAATACGGGTAGCAAACCACTCCAGTTTTTGTATGTATTCGCCACCGACTCCTTTGCTGATATTACCTATCGCTTTAACTCACAAGCACAATCCAATTCATGACAATAAATTCGCTTAATTCCCTAGTAATTTTTCAATCAATACGGTTTTTCCTACATGTTAAGGCTCTAAATACTTAAAGCAACAGCAGCACTCAAGCTCAGCTTCACTGAGTGATTTCCTGACTTTGGCATTTCATAAACGGAGTTGCACTGAACTACATTCTTCAGTTACATCGCTCCCCATTTACTAGCATAGGAAATATCAGTCTTCTAGATGAGTGCTGCTGTTAGTTGTGGAGACAGATGCTAGATTAAACAGTTTTCTCTACCCTCCTATTTCCAAATTAGGTTGACCTGATCAATAGGTTGACCTGATAGTATCTGTCCGAGAAGCTTTTTAGCTTCACTTTCTAATTTACCACCTTCAACTAAAAATATTAGTAACTGAAATTTAACTTTACATTTTTGGTTAATTACTGTTTACATTAGACCTCTTGCCTAAACCTGTAAAACCCCTCCCCAGCCCTCTCCTGTAGGTCTAGGGAGCAAGCCCTAGGTAGATTCCACGCTTTGTGCCAGATCACTTTCTGACTCTTCTCGTACTAGAAGAAGCAGACAAGCTTGTTTGAATAAAACTAAGCCCTGATAACTACTTGAGTTGATTCAAAACTGAACTATGAATTCTTTCAACCATACCCTGTTAGCTGGTGTTCTGATTATGAACGCTGCTGTAGTGTTAGATAATACACTTGTTACAGCTGAAGTTGTACCAAAGAGTGATGCTGGACTCTCACGGGAACAATTACTGGAGGATATGGAACCTGCCCCAAGTGTGACACCATCTGTGGAACAGCTACAGCCTGCTGTCACTACTGTCAGTATGCCTGATGCTCTAGTAAATATCACCATGATCAACCAAACTGGGACAAAGGTAACTTATGGGGTACTAGGAAGAGATAGACAGTTGAATTTAGAGGTTGATCAAAGCCAAGTACTCAACAATTTGGAAGCACCTATCCACATAAGTTTTTATCGTCCGGATCGAGGACCAATTAAAGTTATAACTAGAGCCACGAGTGTAGGTGAATTGCAGGTTATTTTGCAACGCGGCACGGACTTTAACACAGATAAAAGTGCTTTATCGATTCAAGAAACAGGGCAGGTGTTTTTGAATTGAGAGAGGTTTGAAGAGGGAGGGGGAGATGGGGAGAGGGGGAGATGGGGAGAGGGGGAGATGGGGAGAGGGGGAGATGGGGAGATGGGGAGATGGGGAGATGGGGAGAGGGGGAGAGAAGTGTAGGGGTAGGTTGGGTTGAGGTAACGA
>JAAHHJ010000071.1:0-18267 GCA_010692425.1 Symploca sp. SIO3C6
ATCAATGTTCTGCTTCCAGGGAGTGGGAGAATACTGAAATCGATCTATTTTCACAATTAGCAGTACAAGTGGGAATTGCTATTGAGCGGGCGCAGATTGAACAGGAAAAAATGGCTGCTCAACAACAAAGCCTAGTTTCAGATCAATTACAAAAGCGGATCTTAGAACTACTTAAGGAAGTAGATCCAATCAGGGAAGGAGACTTAACCATCCGGGCGCGGGTGACAGAAGATGAAATTGGCACCATCGCTGATTCTTACAATGCCACAGTTAGTAAATTACAGAAAATTGTTACCCAAGTGCAAGCTGCAGCCCAACAGGTAGCGACAACTACCAGCAGCAATCAATTCTCCATCCAAGCACTCTCAGTAGAAGCCCAGGAGCAAGCCCAAAAAATTACTTCAGCTTTGAAACGAGCCAAAGAAATGGCTGATTCGGTAGCTGTAGTTGCTAATAAAGCCAAGCAGGCAGAAGCAGCGGTTAAACAAGCTTCCGAGACAGTAGCAGAAGGCGATGCAACTATGAACCGCACAGTAGATGGGATGTTGGCGATTCGGGAAACCGTAACCCAGGCAAGGCAGAAGGTGCAACGCCTTGGGGAATCTTCGGAAAAGATTTCCAGAGTAGTGAACTTGATTAGTAACTTTGCCGCTCAAACTAACTTGTTAGCATTCAACGCCTCCTTGGAAGCTGCCCGCGCTGGAGAAGAAGGGCGCGGCTTTGCCATTGTTGCTGATCAAGTGCGAACACTAGCGCAGCAATCAGCAGTAGCTACTAATGAAATTGAGCAGTTAGTGACAGAAATCCAAGCAGAAACCAAAGAAGTAGTCGCAGCCATGGCAGCTGGTGGCGAACAAGTGCTGACAGGGACTCAACTAGTTAATGAAAGTCGCTACAGTCTCAACAAAATCACCTCAACTAGTAGTGAGATTAATCAACTAGTTGAAGCGATTGCCAAAGTAACAGTTGTACAATCTCATGCCTCTGACGCCGTTACCAAAACCATGAATGAGGTGGCATTACTAGCTTCAAAAACCTCAAAGGAAACAACTTTAGTTTCATCTTCCTTTGAGCAACTGCAAACAGTTGCCCAAGCCATGCAATACAATGTCGGGCAATTCAAAGTGAAGTAGTGTCTGTCATTAGTCTGCCCCATGAACTATGAACCATAAACCATGAACTATGAACCAATAACGAGGTTTATTAAATGACTCAATCTTCCTCATCACCTATGTCCCAAAATTCTACTAAGAGTAAAGCCTCTGAGGATTTACCTACAGAGGCATCAATATATGCTCAAAATAGTGATGACACTGCCGCCAGTTGGTCAGAATTTGCTACTGATGAGATAGTAATGGAATCATCCCTACCATTTCCACTCGAAGCAGTGCCAAACCAAAGCAAAACTATAAATACTAAAGTAAACAGAAACAAAATATTACAAAGGTTTTATAACCTACCAATCAGAAACAAGCAGCTCTTGGGCTTATTCACCTCAGAAGTAATTTCGATTTTGGGTTTAGTTGGTGTGGGAGCCTTGCTGATTGTTTCATCTGGTCAAAGTCAACTGCGCAACCAGGCTAAATCAGAATTAGTAGTTACGCAACTTAATTACAATACTAAAATTGACCAAATGGGTTTTGGTTTCCGGGGTCAATCGGATAACTTTGCAATTATTGCTGCAGCTAATCAAGGTGATGCTTTAACACCAGACCTTAAACAGAAGGTAAAAAAGATTCTACAGAATGAAATTAAGGCTAGAGAAATTGAATATGCTACTTTAGTAGGAAGAGATCTAACAGTAATTGTTAATGCCAATGAAGACAGAACAGGTGAATTTTTTAATCCCAATAATTTAGTTGATCAAGTTTTTAGAAAACCAGAACAAATCAAGAGTAGCGAGATTGTTAGCTGGTCTGAATTGATTAAAGAATCTCCCCCTTTGCCCCCTAATTTAATGAATCAAGATGCTCTAATTCGTTACACAGTAACTCCAGTTAAAAATCCAAATACCAATAATGTAATTGCTGCCTTGGTTTCTGGAGATATTGTCAATAGTAAATCCCCCATTGTTGAAAAAACTTTAGAAGCTTTTGGTGGAGGCTATAGTGCAATTTACTTACGTAAACCCGATGGAGATTTTATTTTAACCACAGCCAAAAACCAGAGTCAAAATCTTGGCTCTGACTCAGAGCTAAACCAAGTCAATTTACCTGATCAGACTTTATTAAAGGAGGCTGTAATATCTCCGGGAGAGACAGTCACTAAGCGCATAGCTATCGGTAAACAAACCTATACGATGGCTGCTATTGCCCTAGAAAATTTTGCTGGTGATCCAATTGCAGTTTTAGTGAGGGGAACTCCAGAAGTGCAACTCAATGAACTCCTCAAAAATAGTCTGTTGCTACAGCTGCTAGTTTCTGCCCTTGCTTTGACAGCAGATGTGTTTTTGGCAATTTTCCTAGGGAAAACAATTGTCAAACCAGTCAAGCAATTGCAGTCAACTGCTCAGGAATTTTCTCAAGGTAATCGCCAAGCACGGGCAGAAATTTTGGCTGATGATGAATTTGGTCAATTGGCTAATACTTTTAATCAAATGGCAGATAGTATCGATTCTAATATTGAAGAAATTAGCCTAAAAGAAATAAAAATTCGTCAAGAAGTTGAACAAGCACGCAGTTTACAACAAAGTACAAAAATCATCGCTGAAGAACAAAGACAAATTAGAGAAATGCTGCAAAAAAGAGCTGTAGAACTACTCAAGGAAGTAGACTTGATTAGTAAAGGAGACCTTACTATCAAAGCTAAGGTGACAGCAGATGAAATTGGTACAATTGCTGATGCCTACAATGTGACAGTTAGTAGTCTACGCCAAGTTGTCACTCAAGTGCAAGCAGCTGCACAACAAGTAACAGCTAGTACAATGGATGCCCTAGTATCCGTTGAAAGTCTCTCCGTAGCCGCTTTACAGGGGGAATCGGAAATGGCGGCAGCGCTAGATCGGACTCAAGTTATGGCTGAGTCAGTTAAAGATGTTGCCACAAAAGCAGAACAGGCAGAAACTTTTGTTAAGCAAGCGACTCAAAAAGTGCAATTAGGCGATACTGCCATGAACCGAACAGTAGATGGTATGATGGCGATTCGGGAGACTGTTGCCCAAACGCGCCAGAAAGTCAAACGCCTTGGGGAGTCCTCGCAAAAAATTTCAGTAGTGGTGAATCTAATCAATTCCTTTGCAGAGCAAAGTAACTTGCTAGCGCTGAATGCATCCATTGAGGCGGCTCGTGCTGGAGAAGGAGGTAAAGGTTTTGCTGTCGTTGCTAGCCAAGTGCGATCCTTGGCACAGCAATCAGCCACAGCTACCAGTGAAATTGAAGAACTAGTCTCAGAAATTCAGGCAGAAACAAATGAGGTGGTAGTAGCTATGGAAACTGGTACAGAGCAGGTGGTAATGGGAACTCAACTGGTTAATGAAACCCGCCACAATCTCAACCAAATTACGGCGGCTTCTAACGATATTAATCGTTTGGTCAAGGAAATTACCAGGGCTACCTTTGTGCAATCAGTGGCATCTGAGGCAGTTACTCAAACTATTACCAATGTGGCGGAAATTGCCTCGAAAACCTCACAAGAAGCGGAAGTTGTATCTTCTGCTTTTGAGCAACTATCTCAGGTAGCTCAAACACTGCAAGCCAATGCTAGTAAGTTCAAAGTTTAATCGTGTTATTTGTCATTTGTCTTTGGCTATTTACCTTCGCTAGTTAATAGTTGTGATCTGAATTAGCTAATGAACTTTACCAACAATTCTCCTTTTTTTCAACGCTTCCTTACTCCCTTGCTCTTCTATTATCCCAGTTGCAACTAAGTACCTGCGACATTGATAAAGGTTACTGGTTGAGGCAGGGTGTGGGGTGTGGGGTGTAGGGTGTAAGGGAACTCCGGGCGATGTCATAATTGTTTACACAGTTGCTTTTATTTATGTCCGACTACTTAATAGCAAACTTCAAGCTAATTCATATTACAACCGATAACCAATGACACATGACCTATAACGAATATGGCAATTAATCCTGACATTCGCGACCAAGCATATCAGTTTTTCATTGAAGAAGCTCCTGAGCTACTACAGATACTTGAAACAGGCTTACTGACGGTTTCTCAAGAGCGCAGCCCTGCCAAAGTTCACGAATTAATGCGAGCAGCCCATTCCCTCAAAGGAGGAGCTGCCAGCGTCGGGCTAGAAGCGATAAAAACCATAGCTCATCGCTTAGAAACCATCTTTAAGTCACTCCACAGCGATACTGTAGACATTGATTCTGATCTAGAAAATCAACTGCTGCAAGCTTACGACTGCCTAAGTCAGCCCCTTAATTCACAGATTAGATACGGTTATTTTGATTCAGAGCAAACTTTAGCAGTAGCTGAACCAATCTTTGCTCGAATTGAGGAGCGACTTCAGGATGCCATCAAGGATACAGAAAGCTATATCCCTAGCGCTGGTGAATTAGGGGTTGATATGGCTTTGTCAATTTTTGAGGTGGATGTTAAAGAAGGATTAGACCATCTCACTAATGTAGTAGCAAATCCTCAAGCCTACGAGCTAGTAGGAGAATTACGTGCCCAAGCTGAGGTGTTTTCTGGGTTTGCCGAGTTACTCAATAAGCCAGGATTTGGGGCAATCGCTGAAACTGTCTTAGCAGCAATTAAACTTCACCCAGAGGATATTGTAGAAATTATAAAACAGGCTGTAAAAGATTTTGAAGCTGGTCGTCAAGCGGTACTTACGAAGGATGATCCCCAAGGAGGAAAGCCCTCTGCTACTCTGTTGGCATGGGCAGACTCTAATCATGAGCTCTTCACCAGCAACCCAAGTGTGATGGAGACTCCCCCTGCCAGCAGCGAGTTTCCCATACCCGATGTCTTTGAGCCCATAGCGGATTTAGAAAACGAAATTTTTGAAAAAATAGCAGATACAGATGATGCTTTGTTCTCCTGGGAAAAATTAGAAGCGGGAGTACCATCGCTTGAGGAGATTTTTAGTCCTCTCCACAAATCACAATTACAAGATACGAGTACGACTGTAAGTTCTCAGTCGGAGATATTTGCTAGTGAAGCAGAAATACTTGCAGATTTTGAATTTGCAAATTTGGAAAATGATTTTTCTGATCTAGCTCCCGCCACAGAAACTAATACCAATGAGTCGATAGCTGATGACTTGGTAGTGTCTAGTGCTGGAGATGAGCAGGAAATATATGTATTTGAGGGTGTAGATGATGTCGGTGATTTTGACTCGAGCATAGAAACTAATGCTGATGAGTCGATAGCTGATGATTCGGTAGAGCCTAGTGCTGAAGATGAGCAGGGGATATATGTATTTGATGGTTTAGCTGATAAGTTACCATCTCCAGTGCTAGATTTAGAGGCAATAGTTGATCCAAGCTCTACATCGGTTCCTGAAACTGCATCTACTGCTGAGGAAGTTGCAGAAGAATTTCCTTCCTTGGAATCGATTTTTGGTTCAGCTGCTGCCAGTGCCGAAACTGATGCTCCTGATTCAAGCTCCATAATCCCAGCTTTACCCCAAGCACTTCAGTTGCCGGAAGTAAACTTGCCTGAGGTTGCAAATACGCCAGAAACCATAGATATCTTCGCGCAGTCAATTACGGAAGTTTTTGAAAACTTACCACCAGTCACTGATGTTCCCACATCAGCGTTAACAGATGAATCCGAGCCCCCCGACTCTAGGGCCGATCAAAAATCTAAACAGTCATCAGAACAACCACAACAGCAAATATCTATCAATCCTAGCCTTTCAGTAAGGGTCAATTTAGAGCGGCTCGAGAGGATGAATAATCTGGTGGGTGAGCTGGCGATTAACCGCAGTAGTCTTTACCTCCAAAACGAACAAATACAGCGAACTATTCGAGAACTCCTCAATCGATTTACCCAATTGCGGAAAATGATGGGTAAATTGCAGGATTTGTCAGACCAGATGCTGGTTCCTGACTCAGGCTATAGCGAGGGTAAAGTTCCACCTTCAGTTGTGGAAAATTTAACTATAAATAATGTCGATAACTTAGACATCTCATCTTTTCACCAAGCTAACTTTGACTCCCTGGAAATGGATCGCTACAACTCAGTGCATTCTTTGCTCCAGGGGTTTCTTGAAAACATGGTGCAGCTTGAGGAATCAGTTAATGATATTTCTTTATTTGCTAAGCAATCGGATCAAGTTCTCGAGCAACAGCAGCACATGCTTACTGGTTTGCGAGATGAATTAATCTGGTCTCGGATGTTGCCTCTTGGTGAGGTTCTCAAGCATTTTCCCCGCACCTTGCGTACTTTATCTAACAACTATAACAAACCCGTAAACCTGAAAATAATTGGTACAGGAGTTTTAGTTGACAAAGCTGTTCTCGAAAAAATTAATACTCCCTTACTCCACTTGCTACAAAATGCTTTTGCTCATGGTATCGAATCGTCAGTAGTTAGGCAGCAAAAAGGGAAAGCAGAGGTAGGTCAAATTGAAATCAAAGCCTATCACCAAGGTGGTCAAACTATCATTGAAATTAGTGATGATGGTCAAGGTCTGAATTTAGAAAAAATCGGTAAGCGGGCATTGGATTTAAAATTGCTTTCATTTGAGCAATTGGGTACAGTTAACGAAACTCAATTATCCAACTTAATTTTCCAACCAGGATTTTCCACAGCAGAGCAGGTAAGTGAAATCGCGGGCAGGGGGGCTGGCTTAGATGTAGTATATTCCCAGGTGCGATCGCTCAAAGGCACCATAACTGTTAGCTCTAAACAAGGAGTTGGCACTACCTTTACCTTACGTCTACCGCTAACGCTGACCCTTGCTAAATTATTTGTGGGTTTAGTTAATTCGACAGCTGTAGCTTTGCCTTCCGATAGCATTGAAGAAATTGTGGTTCCTCAAGCTGATGATCTTAGAACAGTTGGAGGACACAGATTTTTGCACTGGCGAGGAGAAATTGTCCCTACCTATCGCATGGCTGATTTGCTAGACTATGCTTACCCCATGCCAGTTAGACCTCCTTCTAAATTATTGGTAGCATTACCCGCTCCCGTTAACTGGGGACTACCTTTATTGGTAATTCGTCAGGGGCAGCAAGTTTTTGCCCTAGAAATCGAGCGTCTAGTCACTGAGCAAGAATTGGCTATTAAACCTTTTGGGCAAGTTATTCCGGCTCCTAGTTATACCTACGGCTGTACCATCCTGGCAGATGGTACCCTAGTTCCTGTAATTGATGGTGCTGCTTTACTGGCACATATCCTGGGAGCCAACCAAGCTGCAACCAATTCTTACTCACAATCAAGTCCTGAGCCTGCACTGGAATTAGATACAATTAACCTAACTGAAAAAGATTCATTACTTAATAGTAGCCAAACAGTGCTTAAACCTCTTGTTGGGCAGGGTTTAATACCCCCTAGTTCAACCTCTAAAACTAACCAAATTACCTCCTCTACCCCAATTACAGTCTTAGTTGTTGATGATGCCGTTACTCTGCGACGAACCCTAGCTTTTTCGTTGGAAAGGAAAGGTTACCGCGTCTTACAAGCAGGGGATGGTGCCGAAGCCCTCAAACAATTGCAGAATAATTCTTTCGTCAAGCTAGTGATTTGCGACATTGAAATGCCTAATATGAATGGCTTTGAATTTCTCAAGTACCGTCGCCAAAACTCTCAACTCTCAGCAATTCCCGTAGTGATGCTGACCTCCCGTAGTAATGATAAACATCAATGGCTTGCTAAGCATTTAGGTGCTAATGCTTACTTTACTAAACCCTACATCGAGCAAGAGTTTTTGTTGGAAATACAAAACATCATTAATCATAGTTCTATCGATAGCATTTCTCCTATATAAATTAATAGTGAAAATGAATTTAGTTAAATCTCAAATTGGAAGTATTAAACAATCGAGACCACAAGAACCTCAACCATCGCTGCCATTAATTGTGTTTAAAGTAGGCAAACTACATCTAGCTGTACGCATTGAATCAATCTACAAAATAGCAGAATACCCCCCTGCTCATGGTAGTGAATTCAATCAGTTTGGAGTTACTAATGTTGGCGAGCATCAGGTCACAGTTTTAGACCTGTATGGACAAATTTTGGGTTCGAGCCAAATCAGTGAACATTCTCCAGCTGAGTATCTAGTGATAGTCCGCAATCGCCAAGATGAACTCTATGGTATTGCTGTCATTGACACCCCACAATTAATGGAAGTGCCGTTATCAAGAATCCGGGTTTTGCCAGAGTCCTACCGTCGCAACGATACCCTAGGTATTGCTAGTCACGTTGCCGTAATTAAGCACCAAACAGAAACACTAACTATTTTTGTGCTAGATGTAGAATTACTACTGCCAACTTAAAACCAATCTCAGAGCTTAAGCTATTATATTCTATGACAGTACTGAATCATCCGTGGTCTCCTCCACCAAAAGACTTGGTGCTGCAAGCAAATGACGTACATATTTGGCGTGTTCACCTTAACCTAGCAACAGGGAAGATTGAACAGCTAGCACAAACCCTCTCAACTGATGAGCAACAGAGAGCTGCTCGATTTCACTTTGAGAAGCATCGGCAGCATTTTATTGTTGGTCGTGGAATGCTAAGGACAATCTTGGGTCACTATTTAAATCTAAAGCCGAATCAGCTAGAGTTTTCTTATAGTTCTCGTGGCAAGCCTACACTGGCCAATACTGATACTAATCAGGGGCTATATTTTAACTTGTCTCACTCAAACGAATTAGCCCTGTATGCTGTCATGCCTGCTAGTAGTATAGAGTCTGCCCAGGAAAATTATTCCCTGGGTATTGATCTTGAGTATATGCGTCCCATGCCTGAGGTAGAGAAATTAGCACAGCGCTTCTTTTGTCCTCGTGAATCTACCTTAATTAGTTCCCTCTCTCCAGCTCTACAGCAAGAAGCATTCTTTAAGGGCTGGACTCGCAAAGAAGCCTATCTTAAAGCCACAGGCGATGGTTTGGCAGGACTTGAGCAGGTGGAAGTATCTTTAAATCCTGGGGAACCAGCAGCACTGCTGAGTATCAAGGGGAATCAGGAAGCTGCCTGCCACTGGTCTATGTATGA
This sequence comes from Symploca sp. SIO3C6, assembly GCA_010692425.1. Taxonomy (GTDB): domain Bacteria; phylum Cyanobacteriota; class Cyanobacteriia; order Cyanobacteriales; family Coleofasciculaceae; genus SIO3C6. The sequence goes on from JAAHHJ010000071.1 coordinate 9,118, forward strand.
TCTAATACCAGCACCATCCTATGCAGCTGCTTTAGTAGTAGAGGGTCACGGCTGGCAGTTGCAACGTTTTGCCGTAGCTGAACCTAATTAGATTTTTGCCAGAAATCTAATTAGGTTCAGCAGTTGTTTCTTCACCCTGCACTCGTCAATTTAAAATCGACATATCACTAGTATTTGAACCATCAAGTCCCTGTTTAATCCAGTTGAGACAGGCGTCTTCAGATTCAAATATTTTAGGGGCTGCAATATTATTCAAACTATCTGGTTTATAGTGATCATAGAAATACTTACCAGTTTCTTCAGAGATAATAATCAGGTGGTTACGATAGGTGTAGCGCCACCTAAAATAATTGGTGATATTGACAACATCTGAGTTTTCATCAAGAAACTCTTTGGCAATATCAACAATGATATCCATTCTATTGGAACAGATACCAGTTGGATTTTCTGACTTGTGAAATCTGCCCTTATGACCTAATTCGGATAGTAATTTATAGGAATAGATGGAGCGACTATCAACTATCCCGAAAACAAATGGAATTATTAAATGTCCTTGGTGTGAAACTGATTTTTCATAGAGTAATCGATTCATTCTAAATTCCCTTGGTAATGGTTGCAATCCTGATGCTTATTACAAACGCCTTTTCATTTCCTCACAAAGATTTGAGGAATTGGAAAATCAATTATTATTAGCGTGATCAGATTTGAAGTAGAGAGAAGATTTATACAAAACTTGTTCTTGGTGAGTTTCCAGCGTGCAATCAGACACAGGGTAAGCAACACAAGTTAAAGTGTATCCAGCTTGTATTTCTGATGGTTGCAGAAACTTTTGCCCACTGTGAACAACACCACCACTCACAACCTTGGCGACACAGGAAGAACAAGTACCCTCGCGACACCCAGCAAGTAATCGCAAACCAACTTGCTCCACCACATCTAGAATGTACTGGTCGTCAGGTACTGAGATCGTATGGTCTAGATTTAATGCCTGGTTTACCAGCCGAACTTGATAAACTGCCATCTTTTAGTCTTCAAGATTTCATCTCCTCTGCTTAACCAATAGTGCCAGTTTGTGATCGCACCAGTTACATCAGAGCCGACATTCTGAAATAAAAATTAAAATTATAGTTAAACTTCAACATAACCCTTGATTAATTTACTGATATATGGTATAAAAGCCAGCGATTATTCTAGTGTACCAAGGCGTCATTAAAGACGCGGGGACAAATTGGATGGGGAGTTGACCCATATTAATTTCGACAAAGCGACCATTCCCCATCAGCAAAAGTCTATTAAATTAGTTTTTTAAGCAGTATGTGCCTCTACTGTGGAGCTTGCTGCTGTTGTCAATAAAACTTTTCTTGATCATGAAAACCACTAATTGAAAAATATCCTAAGCTTGCTCATCTAAATGTTCTGCAACGGAGCAGTAGAGTTCAAGGATGTGATGATCTTGGAGGCGGTAGAAAACCTTACGACCTCGCTTTTGATAATGGACTATCCGCATAGCCCGCAAAGTTCGTAGCTGGTGAGAAACAGCTGATTCGCTCATGTTGAGTGTTGCTGCCAGCTCGCATACACAGAGTTCTTTAAGCGCTAAGCTCGAAACAATCCGTAGACGGTTAGCATCTCCCAATAGACTGAAGAATTCAGCCACCCTTTGGGCTTTGTCTTGGCAGAGAATTTGACTCTGGAGTAGCTCAAAATCGTTAATGTCAATTTTGTGGGCTAAATGGCAATTGAGCTGCTTGATTTCTTCAATAGGACTGACTTTAGCTCTTTGAGCTGAAAGTTTTGCTGACATCTGAATTCTTAATCTATATGTGAATTATGAAATTACCTAGTCACTTTGCTCCCAGGGTGTGGGTATTAGGATTTCAGTTTCCGACAAAAGCGCTTAAATTCCAATTATTTCAGAATTATCTTGAATTGAAGCCACCCTCTATAATATCATATTGCTAATGATAAGTTGGAAATATATTGAGGGACATGCACTAGAGATTAATAGTGAACTACTCTAACTCAAACAAAATTTGGTAGTTCCAACTAAATCAACTGTAACCGGTGCTTGCCAATAGCTATTAAGTTTGTTATCTTAGTTAAGCGCCAATGATAGTCAGCCGGGATAGCTCAGTTGGTAGAGCAGGGGACTGAAAATCCCCGTGTCGGCGGTTCAAGTCCGCCTCCTGGCATCCTGACCATTTAGGCTCTGTTGACCACACCATCAGGCTTTGAGCAACCATGCCCATTGCCTGTTGGTTCTGCCAAAGCGAGTAATATTCGGGAAAAAATTAACCCTTGGCAATCCTCTGGCGATCGTTTTTAACATCTGCTAAGTCTTGCCAGTTGGTGAAGACAAATTTTTTGGCGATCGAGAATGGCGATCGACAAGAGTATTTTCTGGGGAGAGAGCGGCGATCGAGCTTCAATAATAGTGGTCTCAATCAAAAGTGGGAACATCTTGAACACAGATCACCCCAGCATAATGCTCCCAGATAGTTTTAGGAGAATTACCAACCCAGCTGGCAACTTGAGGCACACCAATGCCTTTCTCCAAGCAACTAGTAATAAAAGTGTGCCTCATCGAATAAGGGGGACGATATCGAATCGGTAGAGGTTGCAAAGTTTTGCGCCAAGCCCTGGAGGCAAAATTGTGCTGGTCGATAAGTGAACCCTTTGCTCCAGGAAAAACAGTGGTGGTGGCGGGATCTGCTTTCTCAGCAATGCGCTCGAACAGAGCCTGAAGTTGAGAGTTGATGGGAAATCTTCTAATTTGATGAGTCTTAGTATCCTTGCGAACACCTTCGACCACAGCTTGGCAAAAAGTAATGATGTGACGCTCATTGGAAATATGCTCCCAATCAAGGGCAATAGCTTCAGAGGGTCTGGCACCAGTTAAAAACAAGAACTCAACAAACTCAGCATAGTAAGCATAATCAGCAGAGCGTTGAAAAGTCCCAAGAATTAGATGTTGTTCAGAGGGTGTGAAGGGGTCGGGAGTTCTGTCGGTGGTAGTTTTGAACTTGGGCATGTCGGAGAAAGGGTTGTCCTCAATCACACCAGCGGCAGTAGCCCAATTACAAGCAGCCTTCAGCTGCAATAAAAAGCGTTTGGCAGAGCCTCGGGTCAATTGAGCCATAGCCCAATTGATGATGTCGGAGGCTTGGGTTAATTGCTTGTAAGGACAGCGCTTAAGTTTGGCACTAATTTTGGCAAAATCAATCGAGTGTGTAGTAGTTGAGGGGGTGACAAGCACCCTCAACCCCATTCCAGAGCTACTTTTCAGCTCTTAGGCTCTCCCGAAAAATTGATGAGCTTATTGAGAATGACGACAATAATAATCATTATTAAAAGGAAGGAAAGAACTGCCAAATGGCAGTCCTTTTCCGAATTTTGAGTTTTCTGGGAATTTCTTCACTACCGGTGGGGGCAAATTTCATGGTAAAAGAAAAATCGGTTTGTTCAACAATTCGCCCAGACCGAGAAAAATATGAATTTTTTACCATTTTATCAAGAACATTTTCAACGATATTTGAGAGAGAGTCAATACCAAACTTTGACTATATTGGTTTGGTTGCTACAAGTCCAAAAACAGGTAAGAATAGAAAGACTAGCATCTTGTTTCCCCTTACCAATTTTGTATCAGAGTCGGAGAAAACACATTCAAAGATTTTTAGCCTTACCCAAATTCAGTATTCCTTTATTTTGGTTCCTCTGATTCAAGTAATTATTAGCCAGCAATTTCCCCCCTCGTCTCGTCTAATTATTGCTTGGGATAGGACACAATAGAAGCAAAATAATCTGTTGGCAGCTAGTATCATTTGGCAAAAAAGAGCATTGCCAATTTACTGGCACTTTTTAGGAAAAGAAGGTTGTAGTAATCTCGCGCAACAACAAGGGACGATTCGACCAATATTAAAGTTACTTACTGATTACGAAATTGTCTTAATAGGAGACCGAGAATTTCATAGTGTACAGTTAGCGATTATGGCTCAAAACAAGGACATCTAGGAAAGGAAAAGTATATTTTGCCTTACGGCAGAAGCAGGATACCTACATCCGTATAGAGAGTAAAAGCAGTTATCCCTTAAGAACTTTGGCTTTACTCCTTGGAAAAAGACTATTTTTAACTGGTATCGGCATCACCAAAGAAAAAGGATTTGGTTACTTCAATTTAGGGGGCTACTACAAAAGAAAATACAAGGGGAAACAAGAGAAAGAACCTTGGTATATTCTCACCAACTTACCCAACTTATCAGAAGTGTTAAAAGTTTATCGTGCCCGTATGGGTATTGAGGCAGTGTTCAAAGATTGAAAAACTGGGGGTTATAATCTCGAAGATTATTTGGCAAAATCAGAACGTCTAAGTACACTAATTTTACTGATTACTATAGCTTATACTAGTGCCGCCTTAAAAAGTAAAATTCTCAAGCAACAAGGTCATCAAAAATATATTGCTTGCTTGAAAGAAGCGAAAAAGAATAGACGACGACATAGTAGTTTTTGGGTTGGTTTATATGGATTATTATGGGTAATTACTTACGAGTATTGCTGGCATTTTGTGGAAAGGTTCATCACTATAAATCCCCAGAAATTACCCCATTATCAAAGAGGTTTGAAAGCCAGATTTTTACTTCAATCCATTATCTAATTTTTCTAGGAAGTCGATTTTTTTTCTGAATAAAACCGAGAAAGAGTCAACTCAGTCACCTCCAGAAAATAATTATCATTATTACTTACCTAGAGGGTCGGCTGTTCATTCTCAATAAGCCCGGAAAAATTCACTATTTGAGTGGGGACTCCGATGGCTGGAAAGCTCTTCTCCTCATAGGTTGAGGGTGCTTGTCACCCCCTCAATTGTTTGCCTCAATTTTGGAGAGGATATGTTAGAGTTTTTACAGGTATGTCGATTTGGTGGCTGTAACCCTTACAGGGCAAGGTCTCCTCGACGAACTCCCTACCGATTGGGTTAAATCGGATTAGTTGGAAACTATCTACCATCTTGGAAATACACTAAAACCCCACCTAGATGATGTCTGGGGGGGTTTTCAATTTAACAAGTTAAATTGGTACAACTCTCTCTATCTGCCAGAAGGTCGAGGAAGTTTTGTCACTATAAGTTTTGTTAGTATCAAAAGTACAAACAGACACATGCTTTAGTTCATACAGACAGAGAGCTAAATATCGGGCGGTAGCTCTCTGTTTCCTCATTTCAACGATCGCTCTTCAGAGTGCTTTTGTTATCACACAATTATTAGTGTCACCTAGGCGATCTAATGACAATTTGATCTCCTAAGTGATAACAAAACCAAAAATATAACCTACAAGATCTATTGATAATAAGACAACGTATGTGACAACAAAACCAGGAATGTAACCTACAAGATCTATTGGTAATTTGACATCCTAGGTAGCTGCATAGTATTTGTGGTTACAAAAACTTTTCTTTCGTCGAATAAATCCTCTAACTCTTGCGGTGAGAAAGGCTCTTAGGACTTCCAGCTTTTTTTGATTATCTGGGATAATCAGAGCAAATTGAAAGCCGCCCACACCTAGGCTAACCACCAGTGGACGGCTTGAAACCTTAATCAGTAACTTCTATCAATAACACAAAACTCATTGATCAGGAGATATCTAAATGACGCTTCAACATGTTGTGATTATTGGAGCCGGACCTTCAGGACTACTACTGGCACATTATTTATTGCGCCAGGGCAACTACCAGATTGATATCTATGAGCGTCGTCGGGACACTCACTTGAGTGATGTTTCTAGTGAGCGCACATTTCCCATCTCCCTTCAGGAGAGGGGCAGAAAAGCCCTTCGAGCCATTAAGGGATTGGAGGAAGCGATCGCCGCTGAAAGTGTGTTCTGTCAAGGGACAATTATCTATGGTAAAAAAGGTAAAATCAGGCAAATTCCTCGTCAAACTCCAGTTTTGACCATTGACCGCAATCGCCTAGTTTCGATTCTACTCAAGCAGTTAACCGAAACCTATAGTCACAATCAGGTGAAGGTACATTTCAACTGTCAATGTACGGCGGTAGATGGAACAGCCAAAACTGTAAGCTTGAAACTCAATCAGGCAGAGAGCTTTACCACTGACTACGATTTACTCGTAGGTGCTGATGGTGCGCGCTCACAAATTCGAGAGTATTTAAGCAAAAATGCTGGTTTGGTGTGCTCCCAAAACTATGTTCCTGATGCCTATAAATCGGTGTATTTAAGTCGGCTTAATCCAGATACTGGGTTGGAGTTAGAAGCAAATAAAATCCATACCTTTACTTTGGAGAATAAAGCCCGGATGCTGATGGTTCCCCAAGCTGGAGACCAGTTACATGGAGTGATTATTTTTGAGCATCAAAATAATCCCCTAGAAGGTTTATCCACCAAGGAAGACATTAAGGAATTTTTTGAGACAAATTTCCCAATCTTTGGTCAGTTAATGTCACTGGAGGAGGCACAGATGTTGCTGAAGCGTCCAGTGGCGAGGGTTCTAACGGTACGCTGTGAGCGCTTTCATGAAGGTGATAGTGTGTTGCTCATTGGTGATGCGGCTCATGCGGTGTCTCCTTCCATCGGGCAAGGGTGTAATTCTTCCTTAGAAGATGTGCTGATTTTGAGGCAGCTGTTAGAGCAATATGGAAATGATTGGGGTCAGGTTTTACCTGCGTTTTCCCAGCAGCGAGTCTCTGATGCCCATGCCCTTCGAGAGTTGTCTGATTATACCTTCCCTCGCCAGAAGTCTTTGATAGTTGAGTTTCTGTTGCGAACAATCATCAAAAGGTTATTCCATCGATGGTTTCCCCATTGGGTTAAGCCGTTTGTTTTTGATTTGGTGCTAGATACAGACTTACCTTATTCCCAGGTTTTGAGTCTGAGTCAGGGTTGGATTAATAAAGTCAAGCGCTCAAGCTTAACTTGAAATTCTGTTAATTAATATAAGACAATTTCTGTGATCACATAGCTACCCATTAGTCAAAACTAGCATTTCGTCCAATATTCTCTCTAACCCTTGCTTGAAGGGACTTTGCTCTACATGCGATCGCCTCGCCTTGAATAGCTTGGCGATCACAAAAAACTAAAAGCATCGAGTATTTATACTTAAAGTAATTGCCTAGCTATCCAGGGTTTACGTGCTACTTCGTATACTGCAAATTGAGGTACAGAATGTGAGTTAAATCACACTGAAATCACTTGCGCTTAAGGTATTGGTATTTACGCCAGTTAGGGTTGCCAGGATTTGATTGTTAAAGATGATGTCATTACCTGAGAAGTACAGGTCGTTGAAAGTAATACCGCCAACCAAAACAATCTCATCTTGAGCCTCGCCAAAGTCAGTAATGGTATCAGTGCCTTCTCCGAAAGCCAGAAAGAAAGTATCTACTCCATGACCCCCCGTTAGTAGATCGTTACCCAAGCCGCCGCGAAGTTCGTCATTCCCCTCACCGCCATTGAGAGTGTCACTCCCCTCACCGCCATCGAGGGTGTCTTTGCTATTGCCGCCAACGAGGGTGTCACTCCCAGCACCGCCATTGAGGGTGTCTTTACCATTGCTGCCATTGAGGATGTCATTCCCCTCACCGCCATTGAGAGTGTCATTCCCAGCACCGCCATTGAGGGTGTCTTTACTATTGCCGCCATTGAGAGTGTCATTCCCAGCACCGCCATTGAGGGTGTCTTTACCATCGCTGCCATTAAGGATGTCATTCCCCTCACCGCCATTGAGAGTGTCATTCCCAGCACCGCCATTGAGGGTGTCTTTACTATTGCCGCCAACGAGAGTGTCATTCCCAGCACCGCCATTGAGGGTGTCTTTACCATTGCTGCCATTAAGGATGTCATTCCCCTCACCGCCATCGAGGGTGTCATTCCCAGCACCGCCATTGAGGGTGTCTTTACTATTGCCGCCATTGAGAGTGTCATTCCCAGCACCGCCATTGAGGGTGTCTTTACCATCGCTGCCATTAAGGATGTCATTCCCCTCACCGCCATTGAGAGTGTCATTCCCAGCACCGCCATTGAGGGTGTCTTTACTATTGCCGCCAACGAGAGTGTCATTCCCAGCACCGCCATTGAGGGTGTCTTTACCATTGCTGCCATTAAGGATGTCATTCCCCTCACCGCCATTGAGGGTGTCATTCCCAGCACCGCCATTGAGGGTGTCATTCCCAGCACCGCCATTGAGAGTGTCATTCCCAGCTTTAGCTTGAAGATGATCATCAAATGTGCTTCCAGTAATATTAAAACGTTCGAAATTACTATAAGAAAGAACACTCCAGCCTTCAACAATATTATTGTGGATAGTACCTGCAACACGGTTAGAAATACCACGGTTTCTCGTAGCGTAATTAGAGGTGCCGTAAGTTGAGAAATCGGCAATCAAAAGGTCGTCGCCATCATTACCGTCAATAGTACCATCTGAAAGTGAAGCAACAGTAGTGAGGTTAATCGTGTCATTACCGCTACCAGTGGTGATATTGCCAAAGGTCTCAAAATTACGGATTTGAGTGCTGCCATAACTGACTTGGTAATCAGTCTGGTCAAAGTCAACGACTACACTAGTTGTTGCACTAGCTAAATCAAGGTCAAGTTTATCGGTGCCATCGTTGGCATCGATGACATCCCCAGCTTTAGCTTGAAGATGATCATCAAATGTGCTTCCAGTAATATTAAAACGTTCGAAATTACTATAAGAAAGAACACTCCAGCCTTCAACAATATTATTGTGGATAGTACCTGCAACACGGTTAGAAATACCACGGTTTCTCGTAGCGTAATTAGAGGTGCCGTAAGTTGAGAAATCGGCAATCAAAAGGTCGTCGCCATCATTACCGTCAATAGTACCATCTGAAAGTGAAGCAACAGTAGTGAGGTTAATCGTGTCATTACCGCTACCAGTGGTGATATTGCCAAAGGTCTCAAAATTACGGATTTGAGTGCTGCCATAACTGACTTGGTAATCAGTCTGGTCAAAGTCAACGACTACACTAGTTGTTGCACTAGCTAAATCAAGGTCAAGTTTATCGGTGCCATCGTTGGCATCGATGACATCCCCAGCTTTAGCTTGAAGATGATCATCAAATGTGCTTCCAGTAATATTAAAACGTTCGAAATTACTATAAGAAAGAACACTCCAGCCTTCAACAA
>JAAHHJ010000071.1:18367-21511 GCA_010692425.1 Symploca sp. SIO3C6
TTATCGGTGCCATCGTTGGCATCGATGACATCCCCAGCTTTAGCTTGAAGATGATCATCAAATGTGCTTCCAGTAATATTAAAACGTTCGAAATTACTATAAGAAAGAACACTCCAGCCTTCAACAACATTATTGTGGATAGTACCTGCAACACGGTTGGAAATACCACGGTTTCTCGTAGCGCCGCCAAAGGTGCCGTAAGTTGAGTAGTCGGCAATCAAAAGGTCATCGCCGTCACCACCGTCAACAATGCCTGCATAGGTTCTCTGTCCAGCAACTATAGGGATCAAGATATCATCGCCATCATTTCCTTCAAGAGTATTGCTACCATCGCCGCCTTGTAATCGGTCATTGCCAATACCACCCCTTAGAATATCATTGCCATTATCACCATAGAGAAAATCATCTCCAGAACCACCCTCAAGTTCATCATTGTTGAGAGTGCCCACAATGAACTCACTACCGTCATTTTCAGGTAAGGTGTTGAGAGTTAATTCAACAGACCTCTTATGAATACGTTGCCAATCATCTAGTAAATATCGACGAGCATTATCGTCCTCGATGTTCAAGATCATCTGCCCGTATAAAACTGGGTCATCTTTATGAATGCTATATTCCTTGGCAACACCAAGGTCTGTAAACAATTGCTGTAATGAAGGGGTGTAATTAGGTAAAGTAGCGACCCGTTTCATATAGAGATCGCCACCTTCAAACTTTACTGCTTTTAATTGGGCTACAATTCCAGCATGGATAGCAGTCTCTGCATCCGAAAAAGAGAATCTCCCACCATTACCAGAAGCATAAATGAATTGTTCTTCATAATGTCCATATTCATACGGTGTAATGTATTGTGGCGTACCTCCAATCATTCCGGCAATAAGATTGAGAGTATCTTTGGCAGACTCACTCATTTGCTGGGCTACATTTATCCGACCACCATCCTTTTCAAAGCTAAATTGGCTGACAAACTGATTTGTCTCATCGTCAAGTTTTACCAAATAAAATGCTCGTGGATCTTCATCGGCGACAATATCCCATACCCAACCTCCAATAACACTTCCCAAAAAATTGCCAATTCCGGGAGCGATAAATCCCCCAATAATTCCACCAAATGCTGACCCTTCATTATTTAAGTTGACATCGCTCCATGCTTCATCTAGCCAATTAAATAATTGGCTTCCGATGAAAGTTTGGATAGAACTAAAACCAGTACTAATAACTTCCCCAAAAATAGAATCAAAAGTGAAATTAAGGTTAATATTTGGATCAACTCCTAAGTAATCGACGGAAAAGTCTTTGCCAAAAGTCTCTACAGCCAACTCGGAGAAAACATGATTTGTAAATTCTTGGGTGATAACATCTACCCCGATCTGAGCAAGCGGATCTTCTATGTCAAATGCTTCATTAAAAGCTTGGCTCATGGCAGAGCTTGCCATATTGATAGCAGTTGTAGTAAAATTTCCAGAAAGTCTTCTATACAAAGCCTTGGCAGGCAAAGAGCTTCCGACCACTTCATAATTGATTGCATCCCCTAGCCATCCTCCAAGGGTTTTTCCAATAGTTTGAGAAACTAGTTGAGTAGCAAAATCGTCGTCAGCATAGAAAAGAGCTAGTTTTGTTCCGATGTTCGAGCCAACATTCCCTAATTTTGTAACTGTTTGACGAAGCGTAGTTTTCTCTTCTATTTGATTGAGATCATAAAGACTAAGGAAATCTAGTAATTCACTTTCATCTGGGATAACATTATCTAAGGAAAAAAGCGCTTCTGCGTACATCGCTAGCGCCGATTTTTTTATATCCTTGACTCCATATATTGATTCATTAAAACTTTTTATTTGTATTCCTTTATCACCGAGTGCATCGTCAATATATGAATTGAAGTCGTGTATAATTGTGCCCAGTAACAACACTGGATCTTCTGCATAAGCAATAGCTATACCTGGTGTTCCAGTGAAACCAAGTCCAGTCAATTTTGCTGAGACTTCACTTGGAGATTCTCCTGTGAAAATAGAAAGTAAATCTACAGCTATTTGATGTCCTGGGAATTCTTGATATTCTGGATATTTATTTGTAATAGCTCCTGGATCTGGTTGCGTAAAATCATCTAGAGTTAAATTTGAAGCCTCTAGAATTTGCTCGTTTGTAATATTACGGTCGTCAAGAAATTTTTCTACTAGAATTCGCGTTGCAGTATAACCGCCTACCGTATTTCCACGGTCAAGTGATGACCTATCGAGAAGATTAGATATAGCTTTGTTGATCTCAGTTCCTTGACCACCACGCCAATTCCAGCGCTCAATATTTAAATCAAGGTTTTGATTACTCATTATTGGAAATAAACTTACAACTTGAATAGATTATCATGCTTATTAGCCAGTCTAACCAAACTATAGGGAAAGAATTTCGCAATCATCAAATCTTCATAAAAGTCAGCTCAAATGGATGAACAAAAATTGCTTTATATTTCTAGTTAAGTATCTAAAAAATACTCCCTGGAAATTTTTTTATCACTTCAAAGCTTTCACTTACTCGCCGTACAATCGCTAGCAAAATATAACTAATACCCACATCTCCCATCTCTAAATATTGGATGGGATTTAGCAGATTTCACTCTTGATGTACTCATACCGGATGCTTGTGCTTGGGTCGGTGATTATCTAAAACACAATGACCCAGAAAGCGATTCCCTTAGGATAGCTCCGCTTCACGCAATCTCTGCGAGGGAATTAATAAGTAATAATACTGCGTAGCCCAAAACTGCTGTTCAAGTACTCAGTCGTATCAAGAATCTGGGTAGCTATTTGAGCAAACTTAACGTAAAAATCTCTTCAAGAACAAGAAAGTCGATCGCCAGGCTAATTTTCGCTAAAAAACGGGGTAAAAATCCCGCCCCCAAAAAACTGTAATAAAAATTAACATTTTCCTGAAAGTATTGATCTAGAATAAACTCAGCTATAGCACTATTAACGAGTACTCAAAATGGGTTCTTTGTCGAACCCAGAAAAAAGCCAATTTGAAGAGTAGGGGACTGAAAATCCCCTAATCAGGAGGGTCAATCCCGCCTGATTTTGTCATGCAAATTTTTATGAAACTCCCACGCTATCAGGTTTTGAGGCTAAATCTTAAGAATTTTTTTGGCTTGTT
>JAAHHJ010000072.1 GCA_010692425.1 Symploca sp. SIO3C6
TGCCGTATTTGTGACTGCTATTGTACCATTAAATCAGCTGCTATTTACGGAGTGTTTCGCGGACTTAAAAGTCCTCCCGCTACATCCCACGCTTGAAAGACGTGGGCTTTGCTCGTTTTTATGTAAACATCCATCAAACTAGGGGTTAGTTCCCTATGGGTTGAGACAATATCTAGAATCTGAACTGTGTGGGTACCTTAACTACATCTTCTAGAACCAGCGGATGTAGATTAAAAACCTGACCCAAGGGTTTTAAGATGTTTTCACTACCTAATCCGAGTACATCAAACCAAGAAACTGACTCTGTTTCCAAATAAGAGGCACAAGCTTCTGGTGTCAGATTATTCAAGCCCTTGACTTGGTCTTGGTTATAGTCAATGAGAACGATTTTAGAAGGTGTAGCGTCTTCTTCAATGCTTAGTGTTCCCGGTATAGTTCCTGGTTGATCATAGAAGTAATCAAACAAGTCTTCTTCTAGTTCATGGGTTGCTCTGACGAGATTACTGGAGACAGAAAGTTCTTCTTGCATCTGAAAAGTTACCTCAATTTTGGTATGTTCTGGATAAGTATCAATCTGTTAAGCTCTGTTTCATTTCTGTTATATCCCCATGGCATTGTCCAAGCGACCTCACTGTTCGTGATACCATCTCAGCTTGGAGGGTGTTTGTTAAGGAATCGTTGAAGGAGCTGTAACCATTGTCAGAAGATGATTGGAGAGGTTAATCTTGAGCAACTTCACCTCACCAAAACCTCATCCTAGTTCAGCCCTCAAGGGAAGCCCTTTAATTTTTCAAAGACAAACGCCCGAATAGTAGCTGTAAAAGATTGGGAGAAAAAATGCCAACACTAAGGGTTGCAGTAGTTGGAGCAGGGCCAGCAGGCTCTTCGGCTGCCGAGATTCTAGTCAAAGCAGGAATAGAAACCTACCTGTTTGAGCGCAAGCTAGACAATGCTAAACCCTGCGGTGGTGCGATTCCACTTTGTATGGTAAGTGAATTTGACCTGCCGCCAGAAATTATTGACCGGCGAGTGAGAAAAATGAAGATGATCTCACCGTCTAATGTCGAAGTTGATATCAATCTAGAAAAAGAAAACGAATATATCGGCATGTGCCGCCGTGAAGTACTCGATGGCTTCATGCGCGATCGCGCTGCCAAATTAGGTGCTAATCTGATTAACGGTACCGTACATAAGCTGGAGATTCCCAGCAATAATAGTGAACCCTATACTATCCATTACGCCGAGCATGCAGATGGTAGTTTACAGGGAGTACAAAAAACTCTGAAGGTAGACTTAGTAATTGGTGCCGATGGGGCTAATTCCCGCGTTGCCAAAGCTATCGATGCTGGAGATTACAATTATGCGATCGCTTTCCAAGAGCGAATTCGCCTGCCAGGGAATCTCATGGATTACTACGAAGACTTGGCGGAAATGTACGTCGGCAACGACGTCTCTCCTGACTTCTACGCCTGGGTTTTCCCTAAATACGACCACGTCGCCGTCGGCACCGGCACCATGAGGGTAAACCAAGCTAAAATCAAACAGCTGCAAGCCGGGATTCGCACACGTGCAGCCAAAAAACTGGCTGGTGGCAAAATCATCAAAGTGGAAGCTCATCCTATTCCAGAGCATCCTAGACCAAGACGAGTTGTGGATCGAGTTGCCTTAGTAGGAGACGCTGCTGGTACAGTAACCAAGTCCTCTGGGGAGGGCATTTACTTTGCCGCTAAATCAGCTCGTATGTGTGCAGAAACGATTGTCGAAACCTCTAATAGTGGTAATCGCATTCCCACAGAAGCCGATCTCAAGCTTTACTTGAAACGCTGGGATCAAAAGTACGGTATGACCTACAAAGTACTCGATATCCTGCAAAGAGTCTTCTATCGTTCCGATGCCACCCGCGAAGCCTTTGTAGAAATGTGTGCTGATAAGGATGTCCAGAAGCTCACCTTCGATAGCTATCTCTACAAAACTGTCGTACCAGCCAATCCTCTAATTCAAATGAAGATTACTGCTAAAACCATTGGTAGCCTTCTGCGAGGGAGTGCCCTAGCTCCCTAAAGCCTTTACACTGTTCATCGTTCATTGTTGATTGTTCATTGCCAAAGTATTCCACAACTGCCGAATACTAAATCGATGAACTATGAACTATGAGCAATGAACAGTTGATAGTTCATTGTCAAAGCATTCCACAACTGCCAAATAGCAAACCCATGAACTATGAACTATGAACCATGAACCACTCAAGCACTTACTGAACTAGCGTCCAAAGCTGCCTTGCCAGTACTAGGTAACTCTAAACAATAACCAGCTCCATATACCGTCTTAATGTATTTAGGATGGCGAGGATCAGGTTCTAGTTTAGTCCTCAAGTGACGGATATGAACTCTGATTGTCTCAATATCGTCATCTGGGTCATATCCCCAGACTTCCTTGAGAATTTCACTAGGAGAAACTGTTTGACCGTGACGCTGCAGTAGGCAGTGCAGTAATTCAAACTCTAGATGGGTCAATTTTACTGTCTTGTCAAACCAAATTCCTTCAAACCTTTCTGGAACTAGTGTCAGAGGCCCATAGTTGAGGATTTCCGAGTGCTTGGCTGCTTGAGGCACACGATCCGTGCGACGCAGCAGGGCTCGCACCCGCGCCAGCATTTCCTCAAGCTCAAAGGGTTTAGTCAGGTAGTCATCAGCACCAGAATTGAAGCCTTCAACCTTATCTTTAGTCTGACCCAAGGCTGTGAGCATTAGCACCGGAATGTCGGAAGTACGTTCATCCCGACGCAGCCGCTGGCAAACAGTGAAGCCATCTACCTTGGGCAGCATTAAGTCAAGCATAATCAAGTCTGGCTGTAACTGTAGGGCGAGTGCTTGGCCCTTAACACCATCGGGTGCTTGACTAACGTCGTAGCCAGCCATCTCTAGATTGATGGAGACTAATTCTGAAATAGCAGGGTCGTCGTCAATGACGAGTATCCGGGTCATTACAAAGGTATGTTAGCTTAGTGTTGTTAAGTAAAGTTCAAATAGAACTTTGAAAACTGCAATGATCATTACACTATCGATTATAAGGGTTAGTTCTCGATTATCTGTAAATTAGATAGCAGCGTAGCGAATTTTCTACTGTTGACCAAGAATATTCCACGCAGGTTTACTGCCTTAAGGGTTATAATAGTAGGCTTTGGTATCTAACAGGTTCAGGATAAGTGGTGTAGGCGAGAATAATATAGTTGGGTTCTGCACTAGTTACAACATCTCCAAACAAGTTAATTTCGTGATCGGCAAATAGGGCTAATACCTCCTCAAATTTCACGTTTTGTGGTATTTTGAACCTTTGGTTTTAAGGTTTATTTTATATTGTCAACTCCTACAGTGGGATCTCGCCAACACTCTCAACCAACTCAATCTTGCCACCATATTCTTCCTCAATTCCCTGTCGCAATACTTGTCAAGGATAGTATAAAAATACATCACTAAAACCATCTGCAATTTTAGGCACATTAGGATTAACCACTAACTGTAGCCTTACTTTGTCCTCAAGTAGATAGCTTAATGAGATTATATTACCAATATTAGTGTTAGAAGTATGACGAAAAAGGAAATAAAAAGCGTAGCCTACTAGTACTAAAATAAGTAGTGGCACGATGTAGATATAGGGATGATTAATATTAATATCAAATCCTAAATCAATAAAAACACTGCTTAAATGCAGCCCCCAGATTTTCAATAAAAATCATTTTTTAGGGCTAAATGTCATCCAGTGAGTTATATAAACAACTTTCCCCCAATTATTAATAACTACCAAAAGCCAAGGGCTAAAAACAATAATTCCAGTCATAGAAGCTAACAAATAAGCCTGAAGATTCTGAGTCCAACGCAAACTGTCGGCAGTAATTACCTAAATTCCCTGCCCCATAGCAACTAATGTCGAAAGTATAGTCTTATAGAAACCTAAAGTTAAACTTACCGTATAAATGCCCCAGCTGTTATGGCTTGGAGAGCGCATTGCCTTGAGCAGGGCTGCAGTTGATAGCAAAATTGTTACCGTCCAGAGACTATATTCCCTAGCTTCTTGAGCATATAGTACCTGAAAGGGAGAAACTGCCAAAAGCGCGATCGCAATCCATCCCACTAAATAATGAACAAAAATCTCAATCTTCTCTGCTGCAAATGTCTAACTCTACCCAGCATCATTAAAAAAGATGATTTATCCCGTTGGAATACCTCTGTTGAAATCAAGAAATGGTAAATACAAAACGATGAATCCCCCTGCTTTTACAACTGGGGGATTTGCCTAGTTGTCACCAATTTCTCGCTCAAAGAAGCAAAACTCAGATTTTAACAGGATAAGCTATTCCTAGAAACTTACACACCTTCTCTAGATAGACTTCTGGAGCTTCTAGCATTGGGAAATGAGCAGTATTAGGAATCTCGCAATAATTAACTCTTTCATTCAGTTGTGCTGCCTTACGCCCAAGTGCTGGTGGTATAATTTGGTCATGTTCGCCAGAAACTAACAGAGTTGACACACTTAGTTGAGCAAATTCCCGGGGCATTACCTCTGAGGCATACTTGCTCACCGCCGTCAACATTGTACCCAAAGCCGCCTCATAATCAGCATCCAGGTAATCTTCCAAAAAGGCGCGACTTAAAGCTGTCGGCAGTGGACGATACAAAAATCGCTTCATAAATAACCCCTCAGCAAAGGGAATCTTTAAGAACCAGCGAGGGCGAAAACTAACTACATAGCTACCAATTTTGTGGAAAGCACTAAAAGATTTTTCTTCGTATTCAAAAACTCCACTACAGGTTAAAATTGCTTGTTCGACTCGCTCTCGATAGCGGTTGAGAAACATCGTTGCCGCCGAGGCTCCCAAAGAGTGGGCATTGATGTAAACGCGACTTAACTCTAGAGAATCTAACAAAATCGCCAAGTCTTCAGCATAGTCCTCCATTTCATAGCTTAAACCAGTCGGTTGTTGCGGTAGCTGTGAACGACCAAATCCTCGTAAATCGTAGAGAAGGCAGTCAAAAGTCTCTGAGAGTAAATTAGCAGTACTTTCCCAGTAGCGGGCTGAACCTCCCCAGCCGTGGACAAAAACCATCACTGGTTTATTAGCAATTGAGCTTGATTTTTTTATCCATTCGTAGTAGTGAGGAACGCCCCTAACTTGAATGTAAGGCATCTTGATGTCCTTTGCCCTTTACTGTTGACTTTTGACAAATGACAAATGACTCCTAAGCAGTGAAAATTATGCTGATTCTGGTTTTGGCAGGGAAGAAGGATGCACGAGAAGTTCTGCTGTTGAGCGCTTCTCTACCATTTCCCTAGTAATTGTACAGCGGGTGAGGTCTTTGCGTGAGGGTAATTCATACATGATATCAAGCATCAATTCCTCCACAATACCCCGCAACGCCCTTGCCCCAGTTTTGCGGCGGTAGGCTTCCTGCGCAATTGCCCGCACTGCTTCTGGCTTGAACTCCAGGTGTACACTGTCCATCTTCAGCAGTTTCTGATACTGTTTGACTAGAGCATTACGCGGTTCGGTCAAAATTGCCATCAGCGCTTTCTCATCAAGGGGATTAACTACTGCCACCATCGGTACTCTACCAATGAATTCTGGGATCATACCGAACTTGACCAAATCGTCAGGCTCTAAGTGCCGCAGCAAATCCGCTGCCCGTTTTTCCCGAGATTGCCCTTGCCCTGGCTGAATAAAGCCCATCGAGCGCTTGCCAATGCGCTGCTCCACCACTTTATCAAGACCAACAAAGGCGCCGCCGCAGATAAATAGAATATTGCTGGTATCAATTTGAATGCAGTCTTGATAAGGGTGCTTACGTCCACCTTGGGGCGGCACATTAGCTACTGTTCCCTCTAGCATTTTTAGCAAAGCTTGTTGGACGCCTTCACCAGATACATCTCTGGTGATTGAGGGATTTTCGCTCTTGCGCGCTACCTTATCAATCTCATCAATGTAGATAATTCCTCGCTGAGCTTCCTCAACATCGAAATCAGCTACTTGCAATAACCGCAGTAAAATGTTTTCGACATCTTCCCCTACATAACCTGCTTCTGTCAAGGTTGTGGCATCTGCTACTGCAAAGGGAACATCCAGGACTTTGGCTAAGGTTTGAGCTAGGAGGGTTTTACCACAACCAGTCGGCCCAATTAGCAAGATGTTAGATTTATGTACCTCTACAAGGTCGTCGTTCCCTTCCTTGCCATTAGCTTTAGACTGGACAAAACTAAGACGCTTGTAGTGGTTATAGACAGCTACCGAGAGAACTTTCTTAGCCTCATCCTGACCAATAACATGATCGTCAAGATACTTTTTTAATTCTCTCGGTTTAGGAATCTGATTGAGAGACATGCCAGGAGCACGAGTACGTCGCTTCTGAGGAGGTTCTGAACGCGGCACTGGCTGTGGGGCTGAGGAGTTGGAATCAAGTAACTCCTCATCTAAAATTTCGTTACATAAGTCAACACATTCATCACAAATGTAAACTCCCGGGCCAGCAATCAACTTGCGTACCTGTTCTTGAGACTTGCCGCAAAACGAGCATTTTAGATGAGAATCGTATTTAGACATACCTGCCTCTTCGCTTAGATAGAAGTGATAACTGCTTCCTGTTGGGGAAGGTTTTGCCGGGAGATCACTTGGTCAATTAAACCGTAGTCCTTGGCTTCGGAAGCTGACATAAAAAAGTCGCGCTCAGTATCTTCAGCAATTTTCTCAAAGGGCTGACCCGTATGTTGAGCCATTAACTCACTGAGCTGCCGTTTGTGGAAGAGAATTTCTTTGGCTTGAATCTCAATATCTACTGCCTGTCCCTGAGCACCGCCAAGGGGCTGGTGAATCATAATTCGAGCGTTGGGAAGTGCCATCCTCTTGTTAGGAGCTCCAGCTGTCAGTAAAAAGGCTCCCATACTAGCTGCTAGACCGTAGCAGATGGTAACTACATCCGGAGTGACTTGCTGCATTGTGTCATAGATTGCCATGCCAGCCGTGACTGAGCCTCCTGGTGAATTGATATACAGCTGTATATCCTTTTCTGGGTCTTCAGCTTCCAAATAAAGCATCTGGGCTACAATCGAGTCGGCGACCGCATCGTCTACTGGTGTTCCCAAGAAAACAATACGCTCTCGCAACAGCCGCGAATAGATGTCAAACGCCCGTTCTCCAATACCGGACTGTTCTACCACCATCGGGACGATATTGCTAGGGCTAATGTCGTAAATTTCCGGGGAACTCAAGCTATTTAATAGGTAATCAGAGAACAGGGATTGGAGCATACAAGCAAAATAAAGGCATTTTATCTTTAGTTAACATGGGCACTGCCGGAGGTCGCACATCCAAAAATTCAGCACCAACCATATCTTCTAATGATTATTATGCATCAACTGCTTGAAGACTAACTTTCTTAAGACCTTGAAGAAGGCACTCAATCACAAGGAGACCGAAGCATTTTATCGCCAAGTATTGAATTAATAGCAATAATTTGCTTTAACCTTAAGCAGTTAGTGATTGAGTTAATCTCAGCACTAATCTTGGGTAGACTCTTGAGCTTGCACATCAATGGTCTGCTCAGCTGCATCTATCTGTGGGGAGACACTTGCTTCCTCTGTGGGGAGAGATTCTTGAGCTTGCACATCAATGGTTTGCTCAGCTGCGTCTATCTGTGGGGAGACACTTGCTTCTACTTGAGATTGTGTTTCTTCTTCTGCTACAGCTAGAGAGCCTTTAGGAACTAGCTCAATTGTGGCATGCTCCTCGAGCCATTGAATAGCTTTCTCTTTGAGTAAATCAGACTCGACAAAATTGCGCACCCGCTCAGAATCAACATCTTGCCCAGAAAACTGCTCCATCAATTCTTCAACTTTTTTGTCGATTGCCTCCGGTTCGACTGTGAGGGATTCACGCTTAGAAATTTCTTCAAGTGCCAGCGATTGCTTGAGGCGGTTGATGGCATCGGGGCGGGTTCGCTCTCGCATCTGCTGCACAGTTTCTTTGGTAAAGAGTTTTTTAATGTCCATCCCGTAACTTTCCATCTGGATGGCTGTTTGCGTTAAAATCTGGTCAACTTCCTGCTCAATCATGGTTTCGGGCAGGTCAATTTCAACTCGCTCTAACAGGGCCTCGACCAAAGCTTGTTCCTTACTCGCTGCTGTTTCTCGCTCAGCTTTTTCCTGGAATTGCTTGGTCAATGATGCTCGTAACTCCTCAAGAGTTTCTTGTTCGCTGATTTCTTGAGCAAAATCATCATCTAGCTCTGGCAACTCTTTTTCCTTGAGTTCTTTGAGGGTAACGCTAAAGGTTACTTCTCGATCTGCCAAATCTTCTCGAGGATAATCTGAGGCAAACTTTACGAGTATTTCCTTGGTTTCCTCCACAGACATCCCAACAATGCCCTCAACTATTTCCTTAATAAATTTTCCTTCCTGCAACTCCAGTTGAAAGTCGCTGGCTTCGCCGTTGGGGATAGAGACAGCTTCTTCCCTCTCTTCCTGGCTGACAAATCGACCTAGATAATCAATTACTGTCACATCCCCCATTTGGGCTGGTCTTGATTCTACGGGGATAAGAGTAGCTTGCTCAAGGCGGCGCTCTTCCAGGAAGCTATCGACGGCTCCAGGCTCAGGTTGAGTTTCTTCAGCTTTAATGCTCAAGTTACCATAGTCCCCTAAATCCACATTTGGAGGAGTATCAACAGATGCTGAGAAAGTCAATGGTTCTCCTGGCTGAAATTGGTTGATCAATTCCTCATAGCTGGATTTGAGCTGGTAGTTCCCCAGAACCTTAATTGCTTCTTGCTCAATCACCTGCTTGAGGCTATCTTGAACCAAATCTTCAATCGCAGCTGCTTTAATTCTCTGTGGACCTAGCCGCTGTAGCAAAATCTGACGCGGCACCTTTCCTTTGCGAAACCCAGGAATGTTTGCAGAGCGAGAGAAATTTTGCACGATCCTTTCGTAAACTTTCTTGGTCGTTTCGGCGGGAATTTCAATTTCTAGACCAATCTGGCTAGCGGGAAGCTTTTCCTGAGTAACTTTCATGCTTACTTTACCTGCTCAATACCCTATTTCTGATATAATGGGTCAAATGGATTTTTCGTGACAAGAATTCAGAACGAGGAATGACCGACTGCTGCCCCACTCAAAGTGTCAGATTGAGTAATGTATTTGGCAGATGCCTTATGATAGTCGCTGAAGCACCAATAAAACTAGTTGCTTCTTAGACACATTAGTACTACAGTTTGGACTACAGTTTGGAGCTGTTGGTCGCCCACTCATACTCGCCGTGGCTGGTTAGTTTGGTTAGGTATTAATCCAAACTCCTCATGGTAAGCTAGTTCTACAGCCAGCAAACATCTAGCTTTTTTCCACCTGCAGCCCCTGAGACTAAACTATAGATTACTCCAAGTGCTGCGGTATCTGAATAATAGTACATAAGAGTGACTAAGGCACAATTATAATAACTATTTGGTTAGTAGAATACTATTGTTCTTGACTGGGTAGAATTGATAAAAATATTTAGATAGACATTTTAAGCAGATCACGGTGTCACTATTGTAAAGTAAGTTACTATTGTTGGTTCATGTTGGTTTATATTGAATGCACTTACGGGGGAAGTACGCTACAATCGACCGCAATATAATCATCAGAAATTAACAGGGTAACTATTACCAAATTAATTGCCAGGTATTTTAATTATTGTTAAAGACTCTAGAAAAATAAAAGTTAAAAATCACTAAATACTAGATCTTGAATTGTACTGAAATTAACTGGAGGAAATGCCTTTGTCTTCTCAAGTGAGTGTTGCTATCTTAGGGGCAACAGGTGCCGTAGGCACCGAGTTGCTGGAATTATTACAAAGCAGAAATTTTCCCCTTTCACGATTAAAGTTATTGGCTTCGTCCCGCTCAGCTGGACGCCGAGTCTCCTTCGGCAGCGAAAACTTACCAGTGGAAGCATTGTCGGAGCAAGCTTTTGATAATGTCGATTTAGTTTTGGCATCTGCTGGCGGTGCAATCTCAAAAGTATGGGCTCCCAAAGCAGTTGCTAAAGGTGCAGTAGTAATCGATAACTCTAGTGCCTTTCGTCTAGACCCAAAAGTGCCTCTGGTAATTCCAGAGGTCAATCCTGATCAGGCTTTGAACCACCAAGGCATTATTGCTAACCCCAACTGCACAACAATTCTGATGGCAGTGGCAGTTTGGCCGCTGCATCAATTGCAACCGGTGCAAAGAATTGTGGCTGCCACTTATCAGTCAGCTAGCGGTGCCGGGATGAGAGCAATGGAAGAAGTTAAAGCTCAAGCGCAGGCAATTTTGCAAGGGGAAGTGCCCCCTACAGAAAGTTTTCCCTATCCCTTAGCTTTTAACCTGTTCCCCCATAATTCACCCCTCAACGAGCAAGGCTATTGCCAGGAAGAAATGAAGATGGTGAACGAAACCCGTAAGATTTTTGGGGCTCCCCAACTGCGGGTATCTGCCACTTGCATTCGGGTTCCAGTCTTGAGGGCTCACTCAGAAGCAATTAATCTGGAATTTGCCGAACCTATGCCAGTGAACAAGGCTCGAGAAGTCTTAGCCAAAGCCCCAGGCATCCGTCTGGTAGAAGATTGGCAGACCAATTACTTCCCAATGCCGATGGAGGCTTCAGGTCATGATGAAGTACTAGTGGGTCGAATTCGCCAAGACCTTTCTCACCCTTGTGGTTTAGAACTATGGTTGAGCGGAGACCAGATTCGCAAAGGGGCCGCTTTGAATGCTCTGCAAATTGCGGAGTTGTTAATGGCAAAACAATGGATAAAGCCAGCACAAGCACTGGCTTCTCATTAGAAAAACTGGCAGAATACCAAAAATGCCAAGGAGGAATTAGAAGAGATTGATAAGTTTTGGACGTGTGCTAACAGCAATGATCACACCTTTCACCGAAGATGGTAGCGTCAATTATGAGGTTGCCCAAGAACTAGCTGCCTACTTGGCTGATCATGGCACAGATACTATCGTCGTCTGCGGCACTACTGGTGAATCGCCCTCTCTAAGCTGGGATGAAGAGTATCAGTTATTTCAGGTAGTGCAAAAAGCAGTAGCAGGCAAAGCTAAGGTAATGGCAGGGACTGGCTCAAATTCTACCGAAGAAGCGATCGCTGCCACCCAAAAAGCTGCTAAACTAGGCTTAGATGGATCATTACAAGTTGTACCTTATTACAACAAACCCCCACAAGCAGGAATGTATGAGCATTTTTTGGCAATCGCACAATCTAGTCCTGAGTTGCCCTTAATGCTCTACAATGTCCCCAGTCGTACTGGTCAAAATCTACTGCCGTCTACGGTAGCCCGTTTGGCCCAAATCCCTAACATCGTGGCGATCAAAGAAGCCAGCGGAAACTTCGACCAAGTAAGTGAAACTCGGCGGTTAACACCACCAGAGTTTGCCATCTACTCTGGAGATGATTCTTTTACGATCGCCATGTTGGCAACAGGAGCTGTCGGTGTGGTGAGTGTTGCCTCTCACCTAGTTGGCAATCAGCTACAAGACATGATCAAAGCCTTTCAAGGGGGTCAAACGGTTCTGGCAACTGAAATTCACCTGAGGCTTTTTCCCCTGTTTAAAGTCTTGTTTTGTACTACTAATCCCATCCCGATCAAAGCAGCACTGGAACTTCAAGGCTGGGAGGTGGGTTCCCCGCGTCCACCTTTGTGTACTCTGCCAACTGAATTAAAACCAGGCTTAGAAGATGTACTCAAAAATCTCTCTCTACTCTAAATCGGTACGTATATAACAACAAGATTTTCAGAACAAGTAGCATAAATTTTTTCCTATGAGTTACGGTTGATAGTCAATAACCTACCCAAATGCAAACTCTTGAGTAAGGAGCAGCTAATTATAGCTATTGGATAGGCAAAAAAAAGCAAAGTTTTATCTGCATCATCCCGACGATGGCGATGGGATCGACTTAATTGTCGGTTTGGAAGGAGCAGCTGTTTGCCAGCTCAGGATGTTGCTGTACATGCTTTTGTCAATTTTATAAGGTTTTGGCAGATTTTATCTAACCGCTACATCTGATTGAACTTTGCACGATTAGGAACAAAAAACCTCTAGATCTAAGGAAGCAAATGACTAAGAAAAAATCAAAAGATGCCTTAAAAATTATTCCCCTAGGCGGATTACATGAAATTGGTAAGAACACCTGTGTATTCGAGTTTAACGACGAAATTATCCTTTTAGATGCAGGAATTGGCTTCCCCAACGATGAAATGCATGGAGTCAATATTGTCCTGCCCGATATGACCTATCTGCGGGAAAATCGCCACAAAATTAAGGGCATGATTGTCACTCATGGTCATGAAGACCACATTGGTGGAATTCCCTATCACCTCAAACAGTTTGATATTCCCGTCATTCATGGCCCCCGCTTAGCGATGGCATTACTGCAAGGTAAACTTGAAGAAGCAGGAGTTGCTGATCGCACAGTCTTAAAAACTGTCAGACCAAGGGAAATGGTGCGCATTGGTTCTTCCTTCCTAGTGGAATTTATGCGCAATACTCACTCAATAGCTGATAGCTTCACAGTTGCCATCCATACCCCATTAGGCGTAATTATCCATACCGGAGACTTCAAAATTGACCATACACCAGTGGATGGGGAATACTTTGATTTCCAAAAACTGGCAGAACATGGTGAAAAAGGAGTACTCTGTCTGCTGAGTGATTCCACTAACGCCGAAGTCCCAGGACACACACCTTCTGAACGTTTCGTCTATCCTAATCTAGAAAGGGTTTTCTCCCAGGCTGCTGGACGCATACTGGTGACAACTTTTGCTTCTTCAGTCCACCGAGTGAGTATAATTCTCGATATTGCGCAAAAACTCAACCGGAAAGTAGCGGTTGTAGGTCGCTCCATGCTCAATGTAATTGCTCATGCTCGCAATCTCGGTTACATTAACTGCCCCGATAGTTTATTTGAACCCTTGCGGGCAGCTAACAATCTCCCTCCAGAAAAAGTACTAATTCTAACTACAGGCTCCCAAGGTGAACCCTTGGCAGCAATGACCCGCATTTCCCAAGGTGAACACCGGCATATTCAAATCCGCGAAGGTGACACGGTAGTATTCTCCGCTAACCCCATTCCCGGTAATACTATTGCCGTAGTCAATACTATTGACCGACTGATGAAGAAGGGAGCCCATGTAGTTTATGGGCGCGATAAAGGCATTCATGTTTCAGGTCATGGTGCTCAGGAAGACCATAAGCTGATTCTTGCCTTAACTAAACCGAAATTCTTCATGCCTGTTCACGGCGAACACCGGATGCTAGTTCAGCACGCGAAAATGGCTCAGAGCATGGGAATCCCTGCAGAAAACACAGTCATTACTGACAACGGGGATATTGTCGAATTGTCGTTAGAGAGTATTCGTCTTGCTGGCAAAGTTCCCTCAGGGATTGAACTGGTGGATCGCAACGGTGTCATTCATCACAATGTCCTGAAAGAACGACAACAATTGGCAGGAGATGGTGTAGTTACCGTAGCAGCAGCGGTTAGCTGGGAAGGTCAACTAATTGCTAAACCAGAAATTCACCTGCGGGGAGTTGCCGCAACAGTAGAAAAATCATTACTGCAACAGCTAGTTCTCAAACGGATTGAAAGGACTTTGAGTGACCGCTGGAGAGACTTCGCCAAGTCCTTGGAGGGCAAACCTAATGTTGACTGGGTAGGTTTGCAAGAAGAAATTGAGCGAGATCTACAGCGCTTAGCCCGACGAGAACTTCAAAGCCGTCCACTGCTGGTTTTCCTATTGCAAAATCCAGAAGAGCCTCCTGTAAAGGTAACAGGTAGTAAACGCCGACGTTCAACAGCGGAAATTGCATCTTAGGCAATTACAATGGGCAATTACAATGCTAGTTCAAGGTTCATGGTTGAAATCGCTAAAAAAGCCTTATAACTATGAACCACGAACCCATACCTTAGAAAGGGTATAAATGCTGGCTGTTAGAGCCTGGGTAATGACTCAGGCTCTAAGTCTTTATTTTCTTTCTTATTTTTTTGTTTACATCTTAATCAGTAATCAGTTATCCTAATAGCGGTGATGAGTTATTCTAATACTCGTTATTTAATTAACTGCCAGTAAAGACACTCAACTTATGGTATTTGTTTAACCAGTAAAGTTCAGTAAAATTACTCAGGCATTAGTTTTGAAGTCTAAGGCAGCATATGCATAGCTAGTCTAACTTCCCGAATTGATAAACTCTAATTTCAAGAAATTAATAAATCCTGTTTTAAGATCAGCTGCTCTAACGAGCGGCGAATAGACACCTGGCAAATTGTCAGAGGTCAAAACCAACAGAACCAATAAACCTGCAAGAGTTACAAAGCTTAGCTCTTAATAGCAGTTTGGGATTGCTCACCCCGTGCAGTGACAATCAACCAAAAACTGCCCCGGAATCAATCCGGAGTCGATGGCTAAGCAGATGTAGCTAAGTTACAGGCTAGTAGTTCTTTGCTTACAAAAACAGGATAAGGATTTATGAGTGTATCAGAGCATACCACACAAAAGCTAGTTTTGGCAAGTTGGGTTTGGATGTTTCCAATCAAAGCTTTCTCTAAGCACATAACCCCAGCCAAATCTCTGACCACAAAAAAAGTTTTCGATCCCTTGGCACCAGCAAGGCAGTGGCTCAACACACTGGCAGTGGATAACCCCAAAAAGGCTCATTTTCTCTGTCAACTGATCCCAGCACAGTGTCCCTTTGAGCGCGATGTCCAACTTTTTGGTCGCACCTTGTTTCACATTCCAGCAATGTGCAAGCTCAATCCTCTGTATGAGGAAGTGGTAGGGTTACGCTTTCGAGCACTTTGCTATTTAGCAGATGAATGTGGTGAAGATATTACCGCTTACTGCTAGAATTCCCAAACTGGGATTTTAGCTGCGAGCTTCGGGAAACCGTATCTCTCGCCATACATCATGGTCATCATTGCCCTCAAAGCCTGGTACCTCCAGGATTACGAGCCACTTAAAGAACTAGAGAAGCGCCCCCACGACTTGCGTTTGAGTAAAAATAGTTTGCTCAAGTCAGGTTTGAGAGCTGACTTTTTAGACGATAGCCAAGATGTTAAAAAATCAGCATGGTTTAGGCGCTATCTGGAAGGGGAAACCGTAGAGTTTTATATCGAAGGTAGTGGCAGCTACGCTATCTCTAACATTGACTTGACCTCGCACGAAATTTATTTCACCAAGCAAGAGTTGATGGCGCGACTGGAGCCAGTCATTTTTTTGAGCTGCCAAACAGAGTACAGCCCTTTTGGTGAAGTTTTGCGTAATGCTCTTGCTGAGGCAATAGAAGATTTCAATCAGCGTTCTCGCTTACCGTTAACTCTAGAAATGCCTCTGCGCCCAAGTCGTGCTACTGTACGCCTCGAAAGCATGCTGTTAAGGAAAATTAGCAAAAGTCTGCTGTTTATTGCTGATGGCACACCTGTGACTCAGATAGAAGGGGAAACAACCTCTTTGCTAATTCCTCACCCCAATGTCTGTGTAGAAATTGGCTATGCTTTAAGTTCTAAGCGCAAAGAACAAATTCTGCTAGCGAAGATGGAACGACAAGACTTGCAGGGAGAGTTTCCCTTTGATTTACCAAAATATCAGCAGTTGTCGTTTCAGGATCCAGATGAGCTTAGTCAAACTCTGCCGTCGGTAATAGAGACTCTGCTACAACGATATAATTTATTTTCTAGATCTAAAAAGTAGAGTTTCAGGAGTTCTCCTCAGACTTCTGGCATTAGATAATGATTAAAATCGATTAAGGATAATTCTTCATGCCGAGAACCCCAGATGAGTATGCTGTACACCTCTTCTTGTCAAGTGGTCACCGGGAAGAAGTGCGTTTTACAACGATTCAAGAATTTCAAAAGTGGTATAGCGGTGAATTAGTACCAAAATCAAACTCTAACGACTTCATCAACGTACCAATTAAAAATATCCAGGGTGAGTATATGGTAGTGCGTCCCTCTAGCATTACAGCAATCAGGGTGGAACCAGTTTTTGCCGGCAGCGTCGAACGCTTCTAGTGCGACTTAACAGAACTACACCTGATGAAAAAGACGATAACTTGGCTTTCTCTGAGTTTGGCAATGGCTCTCTTGAGTATCAACACTTCAGCTGTTGCTAAGGTACCACTGCAATTAGTTAACCCAGAGAGTACTCAGATCAATTTGGATTCTTTGGGGTTAGATGAGCAGTTGTGGGAGCATTCTGGGCAACTAGGAGACAAACAAGCACTATTAGATTCTATAGACAACAGCCTGCGTTATCTGGCTACCCCCAGTGCAGCTAAAGCTTACCAGGAGTATCCAGTGCAGGGAATAACACGTAATCGTGTCCACCGCTCCTTGATTCGCTTTCGTCAACTGGTAGTAAATTCTAATTCTCCGGCTCAACTGCAAGCCGCTGTAAATCGTGAGTTTGCCCTGTACAAATCTGTTGGTCAAGATAATCAGGGAACAGTCTTTTTTACTGGCTACTTTGAGCCAATTTATAACGCCAGTTGGACTCCTAGTGCCAAATATCGTTATCCCCTCTACAGACGACCAGCTAATTTTGAGCAGTGGCAGCAGCCTCACCCCACTCGTGCCGAATTGGAAGGAGAGGATGGTTTAGGCACTAAAAGCCCATTGCGTGGAAGAGAGCTAGTATGGTTGAGTGACCGCTTAGAAGCTTTTCTGGTTCATATTCAGGGTTCAGCACGACTCCGGATGCCTGACGGTAGTTTGATCAGTGTTGGTTACGCAGGCAAAACTAATTACCCTTACACCAGCATTGGCAGAGAATTGGTAAAGGATGGCATCCTTCCTCTGGATGGTTTGACGCTACCAGTTTTGATTGATTATTTCAACGCTTACCCGAAACAACTAAGTAAGTATTTGCCCCGAAATCAAAGTTTTGTGTTTTTCAAGGAAACCTATGGTGCACCAGCTACTGGCAGTATTGGTGTACCAGTTACTGCTGAACGCTCGATCGCTACTGATAAATCTCTGATGCCTCCGGGAGCTTTGGCACTGATTCACACCCGTATACCCTATCCTAATGCTAATGGTAAACTAGAATACCGTTTGGTTAGTCGTTATGTGCTAGACCAAGATACTGGCAGTGCGATTAGGGGACCTGGTCGTGTTGATATTTTTATGGGAACTGGTTCACAAGCAGGTGATCGTGCCGGTATTATTGGTGGCAGGGGAGGATTGTACTACTTGTTGCTGAAAAATTAACTAGTGAGGGTACCTGGAAAGCCACCTTTATAATCTTTGATTTAAAGGTGGGAAATGCCAATTAAGCTAGCTCAGTAGAGGGAGTATATCGAGACTCATAAGCTGCCTCTTGAGCATAGGATTTCTAATTAGGGCCTACTGAATTAATGTAGAAGGTATGCCAGACAAGAATTTTGGGTCTTTTTTTACGCTTACAAGTGCAAGACTCTAGTATCTAGAGGCTTAAAATATTTGCACTTTTAAATTATCTAGATTATTCTGAATTTATCTCCTACACACCTGAATCTTCACCACAGAACTTTTTCAGCAAACCCTAATCAAAATCAACGCTGCTGTAACTGTTCAATAAAAAACTCTTCTAAAGAAGAACTAGCTAGATTCATACTAATTAACTGTGCATCCATCAGGCGAAGACTAGCAAGAAAATCTTGAGGTTCCCCCTGTAGCTGACCAAACCAACAATCATCTTCAAATACTAATTCTTTGACCCAACTTTTGAGGATGCTTAAGTTACCTCCTTTGCCTTTAACGTGATAATTAACAGCATTACCTAATAGTTCATCCAAAGAACCAATAAAAATTAATTCTCCCTCAGCCAGGATAGCAATACGATCGCAAATTTTCTCGACATCGGAGAGTACATGACTATTGAAAAAAATTGTTTTGCCTTGGGCTTTTAGAGAGATAATAATCTCTCTAATCTGATAACGTCCAATGGGATCAAGTCCAGACATTGGTTCATCCAGAAATATCACTTCTGGATCATTAATTAGTGCTTGTGCCATTCCAATGCGCTGGAGCATTCCTTTAGAATACTGCCGTAGTTGCTTTTTCTGAGCATCAGACTTAGACAATCCCACTAATTCCAGCAGCTGCGGCAGGCGCTGGCGCTGCACCC
This sequence comes from Symploca sp. SIO3C6, assembly GCA_010692425.1. GTDB lineage: Bacteria > Cyanobacteriota > Cyanobacteriia > Cyanobacteriales > Coleofasciculaceae > SIO3C6. The sequence goes on from JAAHHJ010000072.1 coordinate 18,171, forward strand.
TAGCGGGAATTTGGAATAGTCCTGCCATCAATTGTAAAAACTCCCAACCGCTGAGGTAATCGTAGAAATAGGCATTTTCTGGTAAGTAACCAATTCTTGCCTTGACACTACTATCCCCTAGCGGTTTCTCTAAGAGCCAACCACTTCCAGATGTTGGGCGCACAATTCCCAGCAGCAGTTTCAATAAGGTTGTTTTTCCTGCCCCATTGGGTCCTAATAAGCCAAAGGTTTCTCCTTTAAAGACTTTTAGGGAGCAATTTTTCAAGGATTCAATTTTTTGATTGAGCCAAAAACCGGTGCGGTAGAACTTGCTCATTTGGGAGGTTTGTACCACCAGTGTTTGGTTAGGGTTAGTCATAAAGACTTGTCATTACCTAGCAATTTAAGATATTAACATGCATTGAACATGCACTCTGATGATATGTGAGTGCAATTTAGCCTCAACGTACAGACACTGTTTTAATCTCCTGTCGGCTAGTTTTAGTACTTTTATTAGCCACATTAGGAGCAGATAAAGCTATAGCTTCTTGAGTTAGTTGCTCGATTGTATTCTTTCTAAGACTAAGTAATCCCAATCCTAAAGTTACAACTGAACCAAGAATAGTAAAGGGTATGGTATCCTTTCCAGATACGGGCAAGTCAATAGACTCTTCAGAATTGGGAACCAAGAACATTTGTTGATCAGCGGCAGCAAATGTCACCTCTGTGTTCTTAGTAATAAGAGGGGATGAAGCGGCTTGAGTCTCTTGGACGTCAGAAATTAAGGAGAAAAGGGATAGGCAGATGATGACTAAGGGCATTTTTGGCTTGCACATGATTTAGTTTCCTCTAAGATGCAGGAAAGATTCAATTGTTTCTGACAATTTCTATTCAGGCTGCGATCGATATCACAGGATCGCTTTATATAGAGGAGCATTACTATTATTAGTATTAATCTTCAGTTAGTGTTTTTCATGCCCCTAGAGAGAGATTTGTTGCTCACTTCTACAAAAATTTATGTAATTGACAGTCTCCCGCTATATTGAGCTTTACCAAGAAAAGGGATTAATGTGGCACAGTTGAGATTAGATATCAAAGTAAAACTAAAATAGAGAGGGATACTGATGGATCGCGGAAAAATTGTTGCGGTTATAACTGGGGCGATTTCTGTACTACTGGCGCTTGCCTATCTATTGCTGGTTCAGATTTTAGACTTTAGAGGTGAGATGATACCAGCCCCTGTGAGCAATTTACCTCAGCAAGTAGAATTTGCAAATTTATTAGTTTCGACAGGGTTTAATTTTTTCTAACTGGTTTTGGTTTATCTTCGTCCTACTGTGTTGAGGGCGGGGATTCTCATTACAGATTGAAGAGATTAGCGATCGCGAAGCGCGTCTGCTCTTAGCAGAGCATCGCAGGCAATAGCTCTTTGCTCGTTTCTACTAGTGTAGCAGCAGTCGGTAAGCCAGAAATTAGTCCTTTGAGCATAGTATAGCGCTGCGCGCTGGGGTACTTACAAGTTAGGATATATCTAGAGTCACCTAAAACTAGATTTATTTATGGCTCACCCTTACTCTCAGGATTTGCGCCTACGTGCCCTCTATTTAATCACTAGCG
>JAAHHJ010000073.1 GCA_010692425.1 Symploca sp. SIO3C6
TCCCTCTCTATAAAATTATGCTCTGCTGGAGCGTCCTCAAAGATTGTTGGCGCTTCCGTGCTGGCATGGGCTGGTATTTTTGGCAGGGGGATTGCTGGAGTTTAAGGTCGGATTGCGAGTTTGAATCTTCCTTAATCGAGTTTTTTGATCAACAGCAGTGGCTTTTGTTGAAGCTCGATCGCCGCTCTCACCCCAGAAAATACTCTTGTCGATCGCCAAAGTCGATCACCAAAAAATTTGTCTTGACCAACTGGCGAGACTTAGCAGATGTTAAAAACGATCGCCAGTCGATCGCCAGGGGTTAATTTTTTCCCGAATATTACTCGCTTTGGCAGAACCAACAGGCAATGGGCATGGTTGCTCAAAGCCTGATGCTGTGGTCAACAGAGTGTAAATGGGCAGGATGCCAGGAGGCGGACTTGAACCGCCGACACGGGGATTTTCAGTCCCCTACTCTCCAAATTGGCTTTTTTATGGGTTCGACAAAGAGCCCATTCTGAGTACTCTTTAATCACGCTATAGCTGAGTTTATTCTAGATCAATACTTTCCGGAAAATGTTAAATATTGTTACAATTTTTGGGGGCGGGATTTTTACCCCATTTTTTAGGGAAAAGAAGTAGGAGCTGTACTAACAAAAGTGGGCGGTGAAGCAACTTACGAAATTACGCTGAAATGGCATAAGAAATGACGTTCACTCGGGAAGATTATATACAAGCCATTACACGGATTTTTGACAAAAATAATCATGCGATTGGGACAGGATTTCTTGTTGCCCCCGGTTATATCTTGACTTGCGCCCATGTTGTCTTACAGGCAATCGGCATTGACAAGAAAAATTTTGCTCTTTACGAAGGAGTTCCGACAGATTTAATCGCCCTTGACTTTCCAGTACTCGCTAATGGTCAAAAGATTGATGCAAAAGTAGTGGCATGGTTGCCTTACAGTCTCAGTCAAGGTGATGTGGCTGGACTAAAATTACTCGCAGACGAACCGAGTGGAGCAAAGTCTATTCCTCTTACCCAAATTAAATTTTCAGATATTAAAGATGAGGAACATTCTGTTTATGGCTTTGGTAGTGTTGAAGGTGGGCAATCAGATGCATACAAACCGAAAACAATTATTGCTGGAGAGCGTTTTCAGTTTTATAAAGCAGGTAATCCCAACGATGAAACCATAAAAGAAGGATTTAGCGGTGCACCAGTCTGGAACGAACAGCGAAACTGTGTCATCGGCATGATTGCAACGGCGATGGTTTCCAAAGAGGAACAAAGAAGCAAAGCATACGCAATTCCGAAGAAGGAGCTAGACAAAGGGTCAAACGGCATTCTCAAGCAACTTAGAGTCTATAGTTTATGTGATCTGATCGAAAAACACTTGCAGCAGCTTGGCAACGAGCAAAAGCAGAAACTCAGAAAGGCTATCGCCACAGCCTTTTACCTCTGTGATTCTGGTTCTGTTTGGATTGAAAAAAAGACATTGCAGTTGCAGCTACTAGGTTTAAGTCAGTTAGGAAATCGCGGCTGGGATGGTGTTGATAGGCTAAGACAGTTTGCTGTTTTCCTCGCAACCATGGATGCTGTACCGGGTTCGATGTACAGACAAATCAAAAATTGGGTTGAATATAGCAGATTTAATTTTGACAGTTTGCAGACACTCGCTATCTCCGAGAAAAAAGAGCGTAATGTTTCACCAGCTTACCCATGGGAACATTTAGTAGTAGAAGTTAAACCAGATGAACAAGAACAGAAGAACGTCTACATCTCTATGTGGGCAATTGGAGATCCCGATACCTACGATTCCAGAGAACCTCCTCCTCCTTTGCTAGAGACTAAAAAGCTACTGTTTACAGAACTACCAAGCTTCATTGATCAATGGATCGACGAAGAGGAGAGCTTGGATAATCCGATGGTGCATTTTTTTGTACCGCGCTACTGGCTGGCTCGGAATCTTGATTCCTACAAAACCAAATCAGGTTTAACACTTGGCAGCCAGTACAAACTGGTAATGCGAATCGACCTGAGCCAATCGCCAACATTGGGAAAGTATTATAAATGGTGGCAAGAAAAGTGGCAAAAGATTTTAAGAGAAAAAGTACAATCTCTTGCTGGAGCAACCTTTGTTCGAGCCGATATCACACAAAAAAAGCAACTGTTGGAACTGAAGTATGCTGAGATGGCTATTCTCGAAAACCTAACGGAAGCTCAAGTTGAAGAGGTCTTTACTTTTATCACCAAAAAAACAGCACTGCCAGTGGCATTGTGGTTAAGACGCTCGGAACTAAGTGATAGAGTTGATCATGTTTTAGATACTAAAGTCGTCGAATTGCCTCAGCGGATTTTAAAAGAAAGGCTAAATGCACTTGAGGAAGAGGAAAACCATTGCCTCGGGCATCATCTGAGCTTAGTTTGGGAAGACCCGAATATTGTGACGCCCACAATGAACCTGCAATTTGACCAGGAGGTTTGTTAAAACCATGAGCGAACAACCCACTCCCCAGCCGATTTTTCAACCAATTTTTAAAGGAACTGGGGAACCAAATCCAAATGCGATCGCCAAACTGCCTCCTCCACCTCCCTGGCGACAGTCGGAGCGCCGTAAGCAGGAAAGGGGTAAAACTTTTCAGGCTCAAGCACATGAAATAGAGCTGGTGAATGCCGCGCTGTACTTGCGAAGACCCCTATTAGTTACAGGCAAACCTGGAAGCGGCAAAACCTCACTCGCCTATGCCATTGCCCGAGAACTCGATTTAGGAGAAGTACTTTACTCGCCGATCACCACCAGAACTACCCTTAAAGACGGGCTTTACCTCTACGATGCCATCGCCCGCTTGCAGGATGTAGGGGAGAAGAACCGAAGCAATTTCGACAATATCGGCAAATACATCCGCCTCGGACCACTGGGAACAGCACTCTTACCCTCCGACAAGCCCCGCGTGTTAGTTGTTGACGAAATCGACAAAAGTGATATTGACCTACCCAACGATTTGCTCCATATCTTTGAGGAAGGAGAATTCGAGATCCCGGAACTGGTGCGAATTGAGGAAAAAAAGCCAGAAGTGACAATGCGGACAGCCTATAAAGACAAACAAGAATTTACCTTTGCCGATACAACACTAACAATTAAGGGGGGAAAAATTACCAGTCGGCAGTTTCCGTTGATGATTTTGACTAGTAACGGTGAGCGAGATTTTCCCCCTCCCTTTTTACGCCGTTGTGTGCGGTTGACGATGGCAGAACCTGATGAAAAGCGCCTCGAAGCCATTGTCAAAGCCCACCTCAAACAAGAGGAAAATGGTGAAAAATTAATTGCCCAATCAGAAGAACGAATCGCTCAGCTGATCAAAAGATTCGTCAACAAGCGCAATGATCGCAGCAAAGGTGATTTGGCAACTGACCAGCTCCTCAATGCCATCTACCTAGTTACTCGCGAACGTCCGCCCAATGTGAGTGACAATATCAATAGTCCTGATGATCTAATCGAAAGATTTTGGAAACATCTGAGCAGCAGCGAAGACCAACAATCGTACAGTTAAGGACACAGCTAAATCGCTATGGACTCGATCTTAGTGCATTAGACCTTGCTGATATCTTCTGGCTGGCTCAGTTTATCGAGCCGGGAGCAGGGGTGCAAGTAGATACCACCTCTAAGACTCCCAACACAGATACAAAAACTAATACCCCTAAAATAACCAAAACATCAAATACTGAGGAACCAACTTTCGAGCTGTTTTCTGATAACCTTCCTGTACCAGAGTCAAATGCAGATCAAAAAGATAGTTCGACTGAGAAACCCAAAAGGATGCCCTTCCCGGCTCCAGCAGCACCTGCGCTGCGGACACGACTCGACTTAGCGCGATCGCTTAAGCCTTTAATGCGCAAAGTTCCTTCAAGATTGCGCTTCGACCTAGATGAAGAGGAAACCGTCACGCAAATCGTAGAAACAGGCGTTTGGATGCCGATAGAACGCCCAATTCCCGAGCGTTGGCTTGATCTAGATTTAGTAGTAGAAGGCTCAAAGACGACGGTACTATGGGAAAGAGCTATTTGTGAATTGCAGCATCTCACGGAATATCAGGGTGCCTTTCGGACGGTAAGAACCTGGCGACTTCAAGCCCAGACGGGCAAGGTAAAAATTTTTCCCCGCTGGAACACTCAAACCCAAAAAGGGAAGCAGCAAAAAAGCCAACGCCCTCGTAATCCCAAAGAACTTCTTGATCCAAGTGGAAGAAGACTTATCTTGTTCGTAACCGACTGTACATCAGCGTTATGGCGGCAGGGAATGGTTCATGAGACCCTTTGGTTATGGTAACAGAAGCAGCCGGTTGCAATCGTACAGATGCTACCAGAACGGTTATGGGGACGAACAGCACTGAGGGATGGGCATCGGGTTCGATTGAGTTCATTAGCTTCGGGAATGCCCAATGCACAGTTACAGGTACATGGGTTGCCAGAATTAGACTATGGGGATGAGTGGGAACTATACGATGAAAACAATCAGGAAGAAACCCATAAACCTGTAGACAGGCGATTGCTAACGCTGCCGATCATTACCCTCGATCCTAAAACCCTTCGTCGCTGGGCGCAGGTAGTGGCAGCTATAGGAGATTTGCGCATCCCTGGACGAACCTTTGAGTTGGCGTTTGTCCAAGAGCTGGTTGCAGAAACTCCCTCACTGCAAGCGCCGGTTTCCACGACAGCGCGGCAACGGGTAGCTTTGTTCCAGGCAACAGCATCCCAGACGGCACAGAAACTGGCGGGATTGATGGCAGCAACCCCAGTCAGTCTGCCCGTAATCGACCTACTGCGGGATGAGTTTTTGCCAAAGGCACAGCAGGAACATGTTGCGGAAGTCTTGTTGAGTGGTTTATTGCGGCGCTGCGATACAGACGACGATACGAAGTGTCACTATGAGTTTTTTGGAGATGGATCTCCAGAACCGAGCGATCGCGTGCGATATTTCCTACTGGATGGGCTACCGGAAGATAAAGCTGTTAGTGTTCTTGATCGGCTATCACAAATTATCACCCAGAAAGCTGGTCGCAGCCTCAACAGTTTTGAAGCGTTTCTTGCTGATTTGCAGAGGTCAGAATATGATTTTGGTAAAGCTGTGCTGCCATTTGCACGGGTGGGTATAGATACACTCCTCCGTATTGGGGGTGACTATGCTGCTATTGCTCGTCGTTACTCTCTGGAACAACTATTGCCCAGCACCCCTGGTGGAGAGACAAATACTGCTCAAGAGCTTCCGGGTTCAGAAGAACTGACCCTTGAAGGCTTCCCCCCATTACAAAATTTTGAATTTAAAATAGCAACCATACCTACTGAGGATGAGACTGAAAAACCTGCTGTTATTGACTTACAACCCTTTGAATTTGAAGTAGCGACCATTGAACTCAAAAAGAGAGGCTTTTTACGGCGCAAAACAGAATTAATAATTAATCAAAAGCGCAGGCAAAACCATCATTTTACCGAAGACTTAGGGAAGGAAATTGGGCTAGAGATGGTACATATTCCCAGTGGTACTTTTACAATGGGGGCACCAAAAGAGGAGGAAGATAGCAGTGATGATGAACGCCCCCAGCACCAAATAACAGTTCTATCCTTCTTCATGGGCAAATATCCCATCACTCAGGCACAGTGGAAAGCCGTAGTGGGATTAGACAAAGTTAACCGTGATCTAAAACCAGAGCCATCGAGATTTAAAGGAGATGACCGTCCTGTAGAGAGGATTTCTTGGTACGATGCGGTAGAATTTTGTGATCGCCTTTCTCAATATAGCAATAGAGACTACTGCCTTCCTAGTGAAGCTCAATGGGAATATGCTTGTCGTGCTGGTACTACTACAGCCTTTCATTTTGGCGAGGCCATTACATCTGAACTGGCAAACTATAATGCTGACTATACTTACGGTGCTGGTGTCAAGGGTTCTTCTCCCCACGAGACAACAGCTGTGGGTAGCTAATGACTTTGGGCTATATGATATGCACGGGAACGTTTGGGAATGGTGTCAAGATGATTGGTATGATAATTATGAAGGAGCGCCGAGAGATGGCAGTGCTTGGCTGAATAAGAATGAGAATCTGTCTCAAAGAACAGGTAGTGCTGTACTGCGGGGCGGCTCCTGGTTCTTCACTCCTGATTTCTGCCGCTGTGCTTGCCGCTACTATCTCGTTAGGGCAGGGCGCGATTACTTCTTCAGCAGTAGTGGTTTTCGAGTGGTGTGGGCGTTCGGGAGGATTCTTCAGTAGCCCTTTATCCTTTTGCCCTTTTACCCTTTTGCCCTTTGTGAGGGTAGCGTAGCGGGGCGCTCTAAAAATTTTTTTTTCAACAAGAGCTGGCTTAAAGCTATGGCGCTATGGGTAGATAATTACAAACATAAAGGTTACAAGCTATTAGCCATGGCAGAAACAGGTATTAAATACACTCAAGGGACAGCGCAATATTATGTTGAAAAGTTGGGTAATCAAGTTGAACTAGAAATGGGCAAGCACCTTACTAGGTTTTGATTGCACTCGATACGAAATATCTAATATCGAGACTATAGTAAGGGTGAGCCATGATTAAATCTAGTTTTAGCTGCTCCGGCAAGAAGCCCCACGTCTGTACCCGGAGGGTCAGCGTGGGATGAATTGCCTGTGTGAGTGGCGCAGCCACCTAATCAACTGCCACGCGATATTGTTGCATTGCGATGGGTAAAGCTACAATAAAAAGAAGGAGGTGAGACCTGTGTTGTTAAACTATCAGTACCGCGCATATCCAAATACGACACAAAAGCTAGAGTTAAACTACTGGCGTAGATTGGCGCAGTACTGGTACAACTGGCAGCTAGGCGAAAGGTTTCAATGGTGGGAACAGAATCGATGTGCACTTAATTCCTGCCCTTTGATTTGTCACCTCCCCGAACTCAAAGACAACCCAAACTACTATTCTCAGAAAAAGCTTCTACCAGGTAAGAAAAAAGACCTAGCGCTAGTTTACCATTCTGGAGAACTGCTTGATTTCACCCGCTTGCCATCTCAGACTTTGCAAGAGGTTTGTGACAGAACAAAAAAAGCTTTTGAACGCTTTGTCAAAGGGGACAGCAATGGTAAGCGAAGTGGCAAGCCTCGCTTCAAAAATGCGGCACAATACCGCACACTTAAGGTTGAAGGGCAGGCAGTAACTATTGAACGAATAGATAGACGTTAGCTATGGATTTCCTTCTCCAAATTTCCAGGATGGGTAAAGATTCGATTACATCGCCCATTGCCTGATGGGTTTAAACTAATAAACGTTCTTCTGACAAAAAAAGCTGATGGTTGGTATGCTTCGCTAGCGCTTGAAGGTAAGAGTATCCCTACTTTTAACCCTGATGAGATTGTACCAACTTGGGGTAACTCAATAGGGATAGATGTGGTGCTTCATGAAGACGACTATCTAGCTACTTCAGATAACATTAAATTGCCTTCTCTGAAGTCTTTCCGAAAATCTCAATCTCGACTAGCTAAAGTATCTAAACGAAAGGCGCTCAAGAAAAAGGGTTCAAAATCTCGTCGTCTCCTTGCCAAGCGTGAGAGCAGGGAACATCAACGAATAGCAAGACCAAGAAAAGACCACGCCTATAATACCGCTCATGAATTGGTATGCTCAGACAAATATGTGTTCTTTTACGAAGACTTAAGGCTCAAGAATTTAACCAAACGAAACCAAGCCAAACAGGACAAGGATGGGAAGTATTTGCCCAATGGTCAGTCTGCCAAATCCGGATTAAACAAGTCGTGGCTTGATGCTGCATTCGGTCAGTTTTTCTCAGTGCTGGACTACATAGCCTCAAAAACTGGAGCAGTAACGAGAAAGTGCAACCCCGCTTATACCTCTCAACTTCTAAGTTACAGAGATGAGTTCGTATTCACCGATTGTGGCATCAGGGAGTGGTACGACGAGAAAGAGAACCTGCTTGTTGAGCGCGATGTCAATAGTGCACTCAACTTAAAGCGAGTGGGGCTGGGCATGTTCCCCACTATAAAATGCCGTAGAGGGAATCCAGTAGTAGTTGCTTCTACTACCAATAGTACCTCGAAGGACGTTCTGGAATCTTTGCGGAGCCAGAAGCCCACACCGTAATCTATGATTCGGTGTGGGAGATGTCACTATTAACAAGCAAGGTGACGTAACCTGAGTCGAATCGTCGCTTCTACCACTGGCATAATTGAAGTGGCGTCATGGCTGCTGCTTTTGCTCTGTTGAGAGTAAAGAACGAGTTTTGCTTATACGCTATTGTCAATTTCATCGAACAGATGCTAAGTCTACGTGATTGAAGTAGAAGTTCATTCATCTCTGCGTGCTTTTCTGCGAGAGCATGCTCAACCAAGCTGGCCTCATCATTTGACAATGGCGCGGCTGGTAGCAAGAGCCCTAAGGTTGGGGCGTTCTGCCTTAATTCAAACTGGTAGTACTGTTCCAAGTTATCGCCTGAGTTACCTAGCACCAGCATTAATTTGGTCAAAACCAGTGGTCTTAGTGGCTCCCGTATCAGTACAGCAGTGGTTACTGCGAATCGAAATCCCTTGCCTACAGGAGTGGATGGGTACCAATAAGGCTATTCACGTGGGCAAAACCTTTCCAGATCAACGTTTCCGAGGGTTATTAATTACCTCGCCAGCCTCTTGGCTAGCAGACCGATTGTCACAATTTCCTCGTCTACCTTCTGGCATTCCCACCCTCATTGATGATGCTGATGACTTAGAAGAATGGGCACGTAATTACCTCCAAGCTGGCATTAAACCCCAAGACTGGGATGAACTAATGCTAGGACATCCACAACAATTTGACTTGATTCGTGACCTGCGCGTGCGATTAACCAAAGCGATATTTGAACATCCTACCAACCCTTATGAATGCTGCTTGCTCTCAAGTGGGGAGCAAAATATCCTCCAGCAACTGTTTGAAATTCTAAAGCCAGTGGCAGATACTGACCAATACCTCTATCTGCCGGAAGCTTGGCAAAATTTTTGGCACTGTTGGCAAAGTAATGGTCAGATCATCTGGGCAGAAGTATCGCCTACAACTGGTCAGTTCTCTTTGTATTGCTCCCCAGTAGAAGTAGCGACAGCTCTCAACTCAGTTTGGTCTCAGCAGCCAGTAGTTTTAATCGGTGAGGCTTTAGATTTGGAGACTACAGCACCTGTTTACCGCCAACAGTTAGGCTTAGGAGAGTTGACTTGCTTAAAGTTCTGCCCAGATCGACACAGCGAAATGATTCAACTGTATCTGCCAGATAGGTTACCAATGCCCAATACTGCGCTATTTCAAGATGCCCTGAGGCAACAAGTCCGTAGCCTCCTAACTCTCAGTTGTAGCGGCAAAGAACTGACGGTGATCCTGGTTGGAGATATGCCACTCAAAGCGCAACTGGGTGCAGCAATTGCCGCCGAATTTGGTTCGCGGGTGCAGGTGGAAAAGACCAATCTCGATGATGGGGGTATCCTAGTTTGTGGCTGGGAATTTTGGCGAGATCATCACAGTGAATTGAGTTCTCCCCAACTTCTGATTATTGCTACCTTGCCAATTCCTTCACTGGAGAATCCTCTGGTTGCTGGCAGAGTGGCTTACTACAAACAGCAGCATCGGGATTGGTTTCGCCTATATCTATTGCCTGCTGCTTTGAGGGAATTACAAAGAGCTGTCACACCAGTGCGAGCATCTCAAGGCGTTGTTGCTTTGTTGGATAACCGCGTCAATCACCGCAGCTATGGAAATCAAGTTCTCTGTGCTCTTAGTCCTTTTGCTCGCATTAACTATTTAGACAGAAGTTTATTTGCTGATTTAATTTCCTAATCTTTTCTCAGCTTGAGTTAAAACTTCTTAACTTGCTACATGTAATTTCGTAAACAATTGACTACTAACTCCCACAAAGCTAGGTATGATAATTATTTATCAGTCAAGGTTTAAGTGAGCATGGGTGAAGCTAAACGCCGCCGGGCTGCACTCGGAGACAAGTACGGTCAAGAAGAAAGAATCTTTTCCTGGCTACCGGTTACTAAAAGTCAAGGAGAGCAGTTTGTCCAACTGACTACTAGAGGGGCCTGGATCGGGATCGCCTTGATGATTGTTCTCTGGCTGACCGTTCGGTTTATTGGACCAGCCTTTGGTTGGTGGCAAGTAAATTAGCACCGATAGTTACACATAGACTACTCTCTCCCTTAGAAAAGGGGGGCTTCAAAGTGTTGATCGCGAGGGACTTAAATATTCCCAAAGAGTTATAACTCTAAGTACCTGCGACCTTGATAAAGTTTGCTGGTTGAGGCAGGGTGTGGGGTGTAGCGTTTAGCGTTTAGCGTTTAGCGTAACTTCGGGCAATTTCATAATTGTTTATGCAGTCACGATTTATGTCCCACTACTTAGTTGTAATCAAATTACTAACTGTAATTGCTATTTGAGCATAAACATTAATTATTCTTATAGGTTTTGGTCAAGCATTTTGAGTGCTAACTTGACGCCGCCAGAGTGTTAAGTGCATCTTGGGATAGAGCCTTGCCAAGCTTTCTAAGCTCTAGCATATAAAGGTAAAGCCCATAGTGTTTCTGTTGATACTTTCAGGAACCACTGAGCAAGTTATTCTTAAGCAAAGTTTTAGAAAAAATAGATTTTTCCAAAACTTTCTGTAATTGTGAGCTGACATCTCCCAAGACTTACAAATTTAAAATCTTAAAAAAGTATAAAGGCACTAAAATTTTAGGAGTGGTGTTCGGAGGAGAAATGTGTTTATAAGACTGGCAGAACAACACCGTCAATTTGTCCAGGATTTGGTGATGAATCTCCAAGCCTTAGCAGTAGTGCTAGAGAACCAAGGTTATCTAGCTTCCTGCTACACCTGCGGTAACCAAATGAATAGTGCGTCTTTTATGGTCAGTCTGGGGGATGACCATTTAATTCGCTTTTTAGTCTCAGATTACGGAATTACCTGGACAGAAATGCGGGATGACCGAGAATTGATGAAGTTAGAAGGGGCTGAGGCTATCAGTCAACTCCAAGACTTGGCAAACCTAATCAAATGCCGAAATCAGTCTGGTGGGGTTAGTCGGGCCGTGGCTAATTGGCTGTGATCTCCTACACTGAGACTATAGCCCTAGGACGCTATCATTTTGGCTCTGCTATTGGACGGGTGAACGAAATATCGCGTGGGATTTCAATTCTCCGCGTCTGGAGCATCTGGGGCATCTCCGTGTCTGCTTATTTTTCCCCCACACCTTTTTTCGCTCACCCCTATTGGACGAATTAACAAGTGGCGCATAGCCTCTGTAAACCTCTAGGAATCTGCTAGTATCTAAATGCAGAGATTTCCAGTGGTTCTCAACCAGCGCGATTTGTCTCCCCAAGAGGAATTCGTTGAAGATATCCTCGCCATCCTCCATCGTTTCAGTGTGCAGCTTTACGGACTCAGAAAGTACGAAAAGTAAGCAAGGAAAGCGATTCGATCTTCCACCTCGGAACCAGACGACCAAGTTGACACCCAAGAGTGTCAGCAGGCTCAGGGTATTTCCATCTAAGGAACTGCATCGGATTTGGAAGCGTTGGGTAAATGCCTACCGTTGGGTGTATAACTGGTGCATAGCAAAGCTGCGGTCAGGGTCAACATTATTGTTCAAAGTGGAGTTGGGCGTTGTTTGACTATAAAAAAGCGAATCCCTTAACAGAGATGATTTGCCTACACTCACCTAATAGGGGAGTGTAGGAGTGCGTCACTGTAGGCTTCTGGCATGACTCCCAGCATTCCTATGTTGAAGAGGGCAAGAGGTCAGTTAGTAACCTTCAACTTCCTCCGCTTGGATGTATCTGAAAAGCTTATACCTTCGACAGTTTCGTAATTATAAGGAATGCCTAGTAGATTTTAACGCTCCTAAAACAATTTTGGTAGGAAATAATGCTCAGGGGAAGTCAAATTTGCTGGAGGCAGTGGAACTGCTTTCCACTCTTAAGACTCATCGCTCAGGGCGTGATCGTGATCTGGTTCTAGAAACAGCCCCTATTGCTCAAATCAGGGCTAACCTAGAACGTGTCTATGGCCCGGTAGAATTGTCTTTGACCCTACGTTCTCAAGGACGACGTACAGTTGCCCTAAATCGAGAAGTTTTGCGCCGCCAGATGGATTTTTTTGGGCTCCTTAATGCTGTACAGTTTTCCAGCATGGATTTGGAACTGGTGCGGGGGTACCCCGAGCGCCGTCGCAGCTGGCTCGATGCTATCCTAATTCAGCTTGAACCTGTATATGCTTACATTTTGCAGCAATATAATCAGGTACTACGTCAGCGCAATGCTCTCCTCAAAAAGTCCCGTCAGCAGCAGCTAGAGGGCAAAACTGAGCAATTATCATCCTTAGCTGAGATCGAGCAACTAGCGTTGTGGGATGCTCAACTGGCGACAGCTGGCTCGCGGGTGACGCGGCGTCGAGCAAGATTGCTCAAGCGTCTGGCACCTTTAGCGCAAGCATGGCACTCCAAGATTAGTGCGGCAACGGAGATACTCGAAGTTAGCTATGCTCCTAATATCAGCATCGAGCAAGATGATCCAGAAGAGGTACAAAAAGCATTTTTAGAAAAAATCCAACAGCGTCGTCTTCCAGAACAACTTCAAGGTACGACTCTAGTGGGTCCTCACCGAGATGAGGTCGAGTTTAAAATTAATCACACAGCTGCTAGGTTCTATGGTTCTCAGGGTCAACACCGGACTTTGGTACTAGCCCTAAAACTGGCAGAACTCAAGTTGATTGAAGAAGTTGTGGGTGAACCACCGCTGCTGCTTCTCGATGATGTACTCGCAGAATTGGATTTGAATCGCCAAAATCATCTGCTAGAGGCGATTCAAGAGAGGTTTCAGACTTTGATCACTACCACCCATTTGGGGGCTTTTGATTCCAAATGGCTACATTCTGCTCAAATTCTCTCAGTTCAGGCAGGGCACATTAGTGAGCAAGCCCTCGGCTAGGAGTCTCCGAGTCAAGAGTTTAGGAAGCTAATGGTTAAATAATCCATCTCCCCATCTCCCCATCTGCCCCCTTGAAACATGCAAGTTAAATGTGTGAGGGCTTACCAACGTCTGTGGCGAAGTTTACCTATAGTATTAGGTACTGTCCACCATGCTAGAGCATAGGCTTGAGACTCTTCATTAATCTGTTGGCTATACTGAACACGGATTTTGTAACGACCAGTAGCGGGAACTGGGCAAAAAATATGCTCCACACTATCAGCTTCACTGACTGAAGCACACACACTTTTGCCTTCATCTTGTTCACCAACTGGCATAAGATAGAGGTCGAGGTTATTTAAGCCGCGATCGCGAAAATTTTCCCCAAGGTCGTATATTTGATTGAGATTTGTATCTTGCAGCTCTACTATACGATCCCAAGTCAGGGTCAGAGAAACAAAACTGCCTTCTTTAAGTGGTTTATCTAATACGTATTCCTGAGAAGATGATTTCTCGGTAGTATTATAATCCCAACCTATCGGCGGTACAGGTCTCGAATTTGGGCTCCATTGACCAGGCTGAAATTGCTGATAGGCCCTAAAAGTATCTAGATGCCCAGTCCCCATTTGTATATCCAGAGGTATTTTTGAGTCTTTGTAGGCATCAGAATCTAACCAACTTTGGTTATTCTTTGCCAAAATAGTACGGTTCATACCCAGCAGTAAACCATCACCTTGGTCTTGAATTTTGTCAGCTGAGTTCAGCAACACTGCTTTCATGACTTCGTGGCGTCGAGAATCTAAACTCCAGTTAGTTCTTAAAAGTTTGTTGCGCCTAAACTTCAGCATCCGTCTAATTGCCGCGTCACCAAATTCCTGAAGCAGCGCTACCGAAGCAGTGATGTGAGGAGCAGCAAAACTGGTGCCACTAACCTCTAACTTCTTGCCCTCTAGATCATGAACAGATATTTTGCTACCAGGGGCAACTAGACTAACTGCACGACGAGGTCCAACATTAATCTCACGCTTAATTAGACGCCTGCCAGGCCCTTCTGGCATTGCACTTAAGTTAGCAAAGTCTACCTTTTGAAAAATTCCCCGTCGCTTGGTTGTGTAAGCTGTAGTAATACCGTTGTAGTGGTCTGTAGGGATAGGAATACCGCCATTTCCCTGGTTGCCAGCAATCACATAGAGGACATTGTGAACCCTTGCTGACCAATCAATACATTGGGTTAATAGAGCATTACCATCCAGAATTGCCTCGTTTCTAGAATCGCGCTGCAGGGATTCACCAAAACTAAAATTAATTGCCCGGATATCTCCTCCGTTTTGTCCAGCGATATGTTGAGCAGAGAGACACTCCTCTGGTTGTCCCCCAACAGAAGGTGAACCTACGGCTGAGGAATAGAGTCTAGCCCCTGGTGCCACTCCCGGCAAAGCTTTGTCTTTACTAACCATGACCCCCGCAACCATTGCTGCATGGGAATCTACATTTTCGTCAGCTTTGGCAAGAGAGTTCCGATAGAACACCCGTTCTAGAGTAAGGGGGAAATTCCAGGAAACAGACTTATCTAGACCAAAAAGCCCTGGTCTACCGATTTCCACCTGACCTATACCAATCTTACGACCAGTCAAGTTATAGGGGGCTTGATGCAGCCTACGGGCATTAATTCCAGCTTCTCCAACGGAGGTTTCTAAAGCTAGAGCTGGTGTGACTAATCCTAGGGCTGTCACACCACAATTGAGCCATGCTAGTTTCTTAATCATCCACCACTAAGCTAATGATTTCCTAGAGAGCATTTTATGACTTACCCATTTCCAATGTAGTAGGTTTGCCATGAGTACAGGATTATGTAGATGCAGTTATCTTCATAGGAATTGCTAAAGATTTTGTTAAGATAGTCCAGGTAGAGGATACAGGAGAGTATCACCAGTTATGACCCAAAAGCAATCCCAGAAGCCAGTTATTGTTGCTCCTTCCATCTTATCAGCCGACTTTAGTCGACTGGGGGAAGAAATTCAGGCGGTGGATGCCGCTGGTGCCGATTGGATTCACGTTGATGTGATGGATGGTAGGTTTGTTCCTAACATCACTATTGGTCCTCTGATTGTCAAAGCAATTCGCCCTGTTACCAAAAAGCCCCTGGACGTCCACTTAATGATTGTGGAACCAGAAAAATACGTCGAAGAGTTTGCTAAAGCAGGAGCAGATATTATTTCTGTTCATGCTGAACATAATGCCTCGCCTCATTTGCACCGCACCCTCTGCCAAATCAGGGAACTGGGCAAACGGGCAGGTGTAGTACTCAACCCCTCTACTCCTCTAGAGTTAATTGAGTATGTCTTAGATGTCTGTGACTTGGTGCTGATTATGAGCGTCAATCCTGGTTTTGGTGGTCAAAGTTTTATTCCTACAGTGCTGCAAAAGATTCAAAAACTGCGCCAGATGTGTAATCAGCGCGGATTAGATCCTTGGATTGAAGTCGATGGCGGACTGAAGGCAAATAACACCTGGCAGGTTTTAGAGGTCGGGGCAAATGCCATTGTTTCTGGCTCAGGAGTCTTTAAGGAAAAAGACTACGCAACAGCAATTGAAGGTATTCGCAATAGTAAGCGCCCTCAACCAGAATTGGTTACTGTGTGAAATCTATCGGGCGTTTCTATAGGTACAGTGTGGGCTTCCCAACAGGGCTCCGCCCGGCTTCCCTATTAATTTTACTTGGGGGAGTCCGTAGTATCCCAGCGTTAAGTCCTCCGGACTAATAGTCCTTCGGTTATGTCTATATCCAAAGGGGCATGGTTCCGAGTAAGCTCAGAACGCCGGTCTTATTACTCCCCCTTTTCCCCACATTTAGATCAAGTATCGAGTTTTAATAAGCGTGTTAGCACACTTCTTCCACAGCTTTACTTAAGTGATAGTTCAGGCAACCTCAAAGCAGTGGATTCTCTTAACATATAAGCCTAACTTTTGAGCCTAACTTTGCATAGGCAAAAGCCCGGTAGAGGAATCAGTTTCCAATACTTGAGGCTAATGGTACATCCTAGTCATCATAGCACAAAAAACTCACGAACCTGAAGGGCTGTTAATACTTTAACTTAATCACCAAGAATTACTCATTCTCTCATCTTGCCCAAAACATCTTTACAAAGAGTAAAGTAGTTTAATCTTCTTGGTATATTTCAGAGAATACCAAGAACTAATTTGTATAATTTACTTTCCAACTCAACGATATTTTTCGGTCTTCAAGAATTATAACTATCTCCTCGTTATTTGCAGGCAAGTGATTTCAATTCACGGGATTCTTGTTTTACCTGACCATTGATTGCTGCTTTCTGTAAACTCATGAAAGCGTAGAAGTCTTCCAATCCATACTTAGTTTTTTGCAGAAGTTGCCGCAGTTGCTTTTCAGCTTCAACAGTAAGATAACCAGTAGCCAGTGCCTCTTGGACAATTTCGCGAATTAAAACCATGGTCAGCACCTTAAAATCACTGTAGTTAAGTTTATAATCCAAGTGTCAATTACACTTTTATCAAAGTTACTCAGTAGAGCTTGCCTAAAGCACAGTTAACAAGGTCTAGAGTTCGGTAAAATTCATTACTAAAGTCAGACTCCCCTGAGAAAATAAGAATTTGAAAATTGTAGATTGGGAGTAAGGACGAAAGCAGTGATTGTATGAATGTATACATTCTTTGCTTTTAGAGAAGCTGGTGTTGTTTAGCTTCTTAATGATCCCAGTAATTCTAGGCAACCTCTACAAATAACTGCTTAGTAAATATTGCGATTTGCTCTGGTTTTAAGTTTGTAGTCTCGAAAAAAACCGATTCCAAACTTAACCAAAGCAATTGAGGGTAGATTATCCCTAAAAGTAGCAACATGCACTGTACTAAATAGGAAAACAGTAAGCAGGTAGCTTAATCAATCTATGTAGCCCATCAGCTCATCATCATCAATTTTATTTGATGCAATCGGTCGGTTCCCCATTACAGTTTGTCCTTCAACAAACTGAAGGCTGCTTGAGGTAATCGGGCGATTTCCAGACTCAGTGATTGTATCCAAGATTTTAATATTGCTAGAAGCAATTGGGCGCTCTCCCATCACTGAGATCGTCTCACGAACCTGAAAACTGCTTGAGGTAATTGGACGGTTTCCAGGTAAAGGGCTGATCTGATCAACCTCAGTGGTTGCCAGATTTGAAGTCTGTTGAGATTCAGTCGAAGTTGACATGGTCATCACCTGCACTTCATCATCTATAATTTAAAGTTCTGTTCCTAATTAATTGTAACGCTATCGACTGTTTCCTGATTTTCCAGCTTCTCCTTCCATAGCTTTGGTGCTTTGGGCTATCTAATTTAGCCAAGGAAGCTAATGCTCATCACCAAATCCTAGGAGCCATTAACTAAGGTTTGTTAATTGAGCTGGTCAATTAGTTATGAAGCTTTAGCTGTTGATTTTCTGTTCAATTAGAAAGGTACAATTAGTGTAAATAAAAATTCCGCAAATGTAAATAAAAATATATGTAAGCACACAATTGCGTAAACCTATGTAAACAAACGAGGTTGCCAACAGCTGTTGAGAGTGCTGCTCTAGATCAAAATTGAACTCCCGACCTACTCCTGCCAAGAGGGCTACGGGTATAGAAACCCACTTTGGGACAGGGTTCAGCTTGGCACTACTACCGGAACCTCTTTTTTAAATAAATGGGGAGTCTGGGGAGCTACAAAATCTCACGTTGTACCCCAAGGGTTAGAGGCCGGTGAATATCACGAAAAGTGGAACTGATGTCAGACTTGAAACCAGAATTACAAGCTTTGGAAGCTGCGGCAGTGCAACAACAAGAACAAAAAACTAACTGGCACTGCCTCCACACCTTTACTGGGCATTCAGATGGGGTTTGGTCGTGCGCTATCAGTCCTGATGGAAACACTTTAGCCAGTAGTAGTGCTGACAGCACCATCAAGCTTTGGCAACTTAGCAGTGGGCAGCTTCAAAGTACCCTAACTGGGCATTCAGACTTTGTCGTTGCTATTGCCATTAGTCCCGATGGTCAAATTCTCGCCAGTGGCTCTTATGATCAAACCATCAAACTATGGAATCTCAATACTTTTGAAGTTTTACATACACTCACAGGACATTCGTCCTTTGTTAATTGCGTTGTAATTAGCCCAGATGGACAGACTCTTACTAGTGGCAGTAATGACGAAACTATAAGGTTATGGGATATTCAAACTGGTCAGGTGCTTCATACTTTCACAGGACATTCAGACTTTGTCGTTTCCTTAGCCATCAGCCCGGATGGGCAAATTCTCATCAGTGGTAGTAATGACAAAACTCTCAAACTAAGGAATCTTAGTACTGATCAAGAAATCGGAACCCTTTCTGGAGATTCATCCTTTGTCAATTCCCTTGCCATCAGTCCAGATGGACAGATTCTAGCTAGTGGCAGTGCTGATGGAAGCATTAAGCTTTGGGATCTGGGCACTATGCAGGTTGTTGGCACCCTCAGTGGGCATGCTGGTGATGTTCAGTCTGTTGCTATTAGTCCGGATGGACAAGTTTTAGTTAGTGGTAGTGGAGATCATACGATCAAATTGTGGAATCTGAAAACTGGTCAGGAAACTGAAACTCTCAGAGGTCATGTAGGTGCAGTTTATTCAGTGGCTATTAGCCCTGATGGCAAAACTATTGCCAGTGGCAGTAATGACCATACCATCAAAATTTGGCAGACATCCTCGTGAGGTAATCCCGAAGTGACTGCTAAGGTTCTCTGACGCAAGCTTCTAACGATCTAGCCGTTAAAATTTGCCGAAAGCTGGTGACAGGATTCGAACCTGCGACAGGCTGATTACAAATCAGCTACTCTACCAACTGAGTTACACCAGCAACCAAAAACAATATAGCAAATTTTGAGGCACTATCGCTGCCCTCAACTCAAAATTTGGCAAAGCCTCTTCTGGTTTCCCTTATCGAGTATTTGACACTCCCCCTCCTAGAAGGAGGGGGATTCTTTCGTCTCGGGGATTCCAATGAACTTGCCCTCCGAAAGCATCTTGACCACCGAGTTTAACTTCGTCAATTGGTAATTAACGCGCCTAGGTGCGCGTCCCACGGCTGCAAGTCCGCGTATGGCGACTACTTGAGCGGCTGCCACAATTAAAGTCGGCGATTCCCTCACGAGAGCCGCCGCTCTCCAAAACCGTACTTGACACTTTCGCATCATACGGCTCCTCAGTAATACGGTGTTTGTCATACATACCTCATTACCAACCTGTCTTCTTC
>JAAHHJ010000074.1 GCA_010692425.1 Symploca sp. SIO3C6
AAAATTTTCCCAGTGATAGTTGAGGAGCTGAAGGTGGACTAAGTATTTTTACTTAACAACTGCCTCGATTTAGCACTCGCTTTGAGCACCCTCAGTCCATGTGACAGTTGAGGGTGCGGAATGTGGGTTATAACCCTGATTTTTGGCGCAGAGACCAACAGGAACCGTTTGAGGTTTATCGCTAATTTTTCTTACGAGAGTGTTGGCACTATCTTGGTGCTTTACGCCAACCCTTGGCAATAGCCTCTGATTCTGTGCAAAACCATTTTTCCCCACTTGCCTGCTCTATAACTGTGGATTCGTAATCTTTCATACCCGGAAGGTGATAAAGCTTGTTTCCTGTATTCCACGAAATGTTACCTTTGATGGTACATCCTGGTTTTGTGATTAATCTAATTGGAGAGGGAAAACGACTACGGCTAAACTCCATTACCAAAAGCACAATAAACCCAATCGCGATGACTCTTTCAAGTAAACTGTGCGTCTTAGTTTTCTGCTTTCTTGGCAAAGATCGAAGTGCAAACCCTTGAATAGAGGCTTTAGAGGCACGTACTTTTCCATCTGCCCCAGATACTAGCTCATATAAAATAGTATCTCCGACCTTTGGACGACGGTCTGCTCCCTTTAAGGTACTGATATGCAGAAAAACCTCTTTACCACCATCATCCGGTTTGATAAAGCCAAAACCTCTGTCATCTTTCCAGGCTACTAGTTGACCTTTATATAGAATATGTTTCATCCTAAGAATTGGCGTAGAGACCTTTACTATAACCCCTAGGTCTTACAGAAATATGTAGGTTGGTATAGCAAGCGTTAAGTCCTCTTTGAGAGGACTTAAGCTATGACGCTGGGGTTTGAACCCTAGGCGGGTGAATAGATTGGTGCAAGAGTTCAGTTAAAATAATCTCTAAATCAACATGCTCTTAAGCCAATGGGCAGATTTGAACTGCTGAACTGAACAATGTATAGCGCTCCTTAACCCAACTGACAACAGTGGCGATCTGCAACTCAAAGCTCTATTTCCTATCTCCAAATGCCGAAATCCCCTTAAATAGCATCAGCAAACCGCCAATGAAAATAGCGATCGCTAACCCACCAGCCACAAAATCTAATAAACTCGTATTTTCCACTTAAGACTTAAGTATTTATTTCATAACCTATAAATAGTACCTCAAAAGTACTTAGCCTCATGGTTCTTTTTTTGTTTTAGTGGTCAAATCAGCTGCAATTGATGATCTCAACAGTTGAGAGAGTCTCAATCCAGACTCTAGCACCACAAGCTTTGGGGAAATTGGGCTGATAGACTACTTTCGACGGTCCGTTGATTCTCACTTCATGACCATAGATGTTGCTATTGCCTTTTTTGATACTAATTACAGGATTATGATGCCCCTGCTTTTTATTTTGTCGAATCGCATGCTGATTGACATGGATAAAAGTAACAGCTGGACGCCTCTTACACCATCGAGGTTTTGGTCCTCGGCTACCTTTAGTGATCACAGGCATGCCATCAAATAGAGGAATTACCCAGAATCTACCAATCTTATAGGCTCCTTCAATTCTGCCTTGCTTGAGGAGTAGGCGTACTCGTGCTGTAGATATGCCGAGGATCTCTGCTGCTTGTGCTGTGCCAACAAACATGTTCAAAAAAAACTATTGCAATCCCATAGTGGTATTCTCCCTCAATTTGGCTCCACAAGCCCTACTTATCTGGATCATTTTCTGCTCTGTCGCTCAACAGTAGTAGGATTCGCGGGTGGCGGTCAACTTGGGGGAATGTTGTGCCATAGATCGGCTGCCATAAATCTCGATAGATTTCCCACATTAGTTGTCGCAATGACGATATCTTGAACTGCCAAAGTCGTTGCCTGAGCTATCAGAATCATCTCGCCATCAATTGTTTTATGAACAAAGCCTACTCTTTTGTTATTCAGAAAATATACAGTCAATTTTCTTCATTGCTGCCATTTTTTCTGAGATTGAACTCAGGTTATTAAGTAATATCTCAGTATCAATTTTTTTCCTCTAAAAGTATTGTATTTACAAGCACTTGATGATAAGTTAAGACCGTTGTAACTACAACCCAGAACAAAAGCCAGCCTGCGACGGTTCACATTCCCAGGCTGGCTCTGGCTCCCAATTCATCAAGGAGACAATTTAATTATGTCCTATCGAGACCGACTTAAGCCTTGGGCAATCGCACGTCTATTGCACAACAAGCTGCAATGGTCGATTATTGACCGCTATCGCACCAAATCAGACGCAGAAGGACATCTTCAGTGGTGGCGTCAGCATGTCCCCGATGCCAAATTTGAAGTGATCTGGGATTTACCTACGGAGGATAAGTAATAAGTAATAAGTAATAAGTAATAAGTGAAAACAATAACATTTATTGCTTATCCTTCGTTCATGGTTCATTGTTGATTGTTGATTGGGAAAGACTGTTCATAGTTCCTTGTTGATTGTTGATTGGGTTTGTATTCGACATTTGTGGTATACAAACCCAATGAACCATGACCTATGAGCAATGAACCATGAACCATGACCTATGAGCAATGAACCATGACCTATGAGCAATGAACCATGAACCATGAACCATGAACCATGAACTATGACTACTCTATTTAATCGCCTCCAACCTGCTCAAAAATTCCGCATTAGTACCCGTGATATCGCGAAATTACTTAAAATTCCTCAGCACCTGATTGTGCGTGTCGAATGCTGGGCCTATGTCGCTTTTGTACATCGCCGTGACGTGGGGGGACAATTCATCAGTTATCGGAAATTAGAACAGTGGAAAAATGCTGTTGCCTGTCAGATTCAGAAATGTTCGGCTGTAGTGCAATTGCATAAGTTGTGGCGGGAAATCAGAACAGACTACCGCAAGTACAAAAAGCAGTATAGTCGAGGTGACTACCCCCTTGGAGTAGGGCAGAGCGATCGCCAATTTTTTCGCCAAATCTGGCTCCAACGCTGGGAATTTCTGCGGCAAGTCAAGGTGCTATCGCACTAGTCCCCCGCTTGAAAGACGGGGGTGCGGCGAGAAATCCTATAAATCTATATTTGGAGACACTGGTAGTCAGAGCGATTGCTGCGACAGAAGTTTTCCCAGAGTGACACAAAAGGGATAAATCTGGGAAAATAACCAGCTTTTGAAAAGGCTGCTCCTAGTAATGTTGCATTTGATCGCAGTAGATGTTATCACCTTCACTGACATTTAGCATTGAGCAAAAATGTCTGTAAAAGCCCACTCTGTCTTCAACCTTGTCATTGGTAGGTATGCTACATTCGAGACCACCGTTGATAATATTGATAGTCATACCAAAACCAGGTTGGCGCCCTTTGTTTAAATCATCAGGGGTAGGAGTCCAACCGCCACTCATAACTTCGTGGCAGGAAGGCTTTGGTGGTTGAGGAGTCATCCAGAACCATAAGGCTGTAGAAAATGAGATCACACCATCCGACTTGACTAGATCAGGATTAGTAAGCAGATCCTGGCTCAAAGCTTGACCAGCTTGACCGTAGTTATAGTTCCATGAAAGTTGTATCGGACCGCGACCGTGATAGGTGCGACCTGGCACGCATGGATAGGTAGTATTACTTGGATCACAGTATTGAGTACAGTTGCCATTCTCGCAGCCCACTTCTTCGACGAAGTATAGACCCCAGGCCTCACGTCCTCCAGGTGCAGTGTCCCAGCCTCCCGTCGTCTCATGGGCGATTTGAGCCAGAAACGCTGCCGCCTCTTGTTTGCGTTGTGTGTCAGATCCTTGATTGCAGAAGTTTGGGTATCCCTGTGTTGCTGTCACTAAACTATCGTAGGAGTACAAACTATTGCGGTTGGGGAACATCTCTTCGTAGGTTTGGCGCGAAACAATGTCTGCAAAACTACTCATAAATTACCTCAAATTGGTTGTTACATCTATAAGACGTTTTCGCAGGTTCATTTAGGTCAATTTTTCGAGTTAAAGGTAATTTTGTTCAAAACCGGGTCATAACTCAAAAAAAAGACCTCAAAAGTAGGCAAATTAGTAATAAAATTTTACAAATCCGCAAAGCCTCCTTCACCTCTCTCCGTGCCGGGTAGAGTAAATGCCCAGAAATAGCCCTTTGGTAATACCGATTTCATTTATGTTGGCTACAGATACTGATGACGCTCCAGACGCTCCAGACAAGGAGACGCGGGGATTAATGTATAGCAGGCATGCCAGGAAATTGGTATAGACTTTCCTCGCACCTCTGAGATCAAGAAGCCCCGATTAAACTATAGGTAGCCATTTTGCCCCTTAATCACCATGACCTTTGCTCAAAATTCAGCTGTTCGGGCAAGGAGCCCCACGCCTGTACCCGGAGGGTCAGCGTGGGAGGAATTGCCTGTAGATGTAACGTAGTTACTAAATTGCACAGAGACCTCCCGTCTTTTTGAGTGATTCAATTTGTCTAAGGGCTACAGACTTTCCAGTTTCATGGAGTATTGCCCTAGTCCCTTTGTTGATTTAGCCTTTGTTGCTTTTTTCCAAGGCTTGAGAAAACGCCCCAAATTCAAGTCATTACGCAATTATAGCGGCTGGACTTACCCTGGTAGTGCCGGATGGAAGGTCTACACCAACGGCAAGCACGGAAAGGTAGAACTCCGGGACTTGGGGCTTTCTATTAGAATGCGAGGCAAGGTGAAGCAATGGGGAAATCCTACAACTTTAACCATTGTTTATCGCCCAAGCCTTAATCGATGGTATGCCTCTTTCACTGTGGAAGTGCCAACTGTTGAAGCTAAATACGGTTCAACCTCAGACCTAAAATATGAATCAATTATTGCTTACGACTTAGGCACAAGCACAGCTCTTACTACTTACGATGGGTCAGAGTATGTCGAGTTAACCAACCCTCGCTTTTTGCGTAATAAAGAGCAGGAAGTTAAGCGCAAGTCTAAGCTCAGGAGGCGTAAGGTAGCGCCTAACAGAAACAAGAAGATCAAACCGTCAAACAGATGGAAAAAAGCGAGGAAAGCCGTTTCCAGATTACAGCGAAAAGTTAGTAACCAACGCCTTGACTGGCAGCATAAAGTAACCTCAGATATTGCTAGTCGTTATGACATCGGTGTTACTGAACAATTGCGGGTTAGAAATATGACCCGCAAAGCCAAGAAAGGAAGTAAGCGTAAGAAGCAAAAAGCCGGACTCAACAAGTCAATCTTAGACGTGGGAATGTCCGCCCTCAATAAAATGATTGGCTACAAAATTGAGGCGAAAGGTGGATTGTTGATTGTGCTTGATACCAAAAAAGTCAAACCATCTCAACGTTGTCCCAACTGCGGAAAAGTACACAAGCACTGGGCCGAGCTATCTAGCCGTCACCATGTTTGTGATGCTTGCGGCTTTGAGATTGAGCGCGATCAAGGTTCAGCGTTGGTGATGTATCAAGTTGCAATAAACCAGCAACCGGGGGATGGTATAGCCCTCGTAAACGTGGATGCAAGTAGCTCTACTTCCAAGAGGCGTAACTGCAAGGATACGGGCTCTTTGAAGCAACTACACTTCTAGGAAGCGTTCAAAACTCAGTAAGTCCTCTCCGGAGCATAGGGTGGCAAGAAACCCCGTCCTCCTGTGAGGCGGGGTAGTTCATATTTAGATAATTTGCCTGTTGGACTTGAGGTGCTGCCTGGTAAAACTTTAGCCCTAGTGGGTAGTGAAGTAGCGCTGATGGGGGGAAATCTCAAAGCAGCAGGAGGACGCATTGAGTTAGGAAGCGTCGGTAGTAATAGCACTGTAACACTTACCCCAGTAGAGAAGGGTTGGACTTTAGGGTATGAAGGTGTGCAAAATTTCCAAGATATTGAGTTTTCCCAGGCAGCTTCCCTGAGAACTAGTGGCCCTGGCGCAGGCGCTCTTAACATTCAAGGTCGTTCAATTATACTGAGCCAAGGGAGTGTAATTCTTGCTTTTACTTTAGGTTCTCAACCAGGGGAAAATCTTACTTTACGCGCCACAGATTCTTTGGAATTGAGCGGTTCAAATGCTTTTGGGGTTCCAAGTTTTTTGCAGTCCAATCTTAATCCAGAAGCTACTGGCAATGCCGGAAAATTAACTATAGAAACCGGGCGCTTGATTCTTCAAGATGGTGCCTTAATCTCATCTGCCACTGGCGGTAAGGGCAAGGGGGGTAATATTAACATCCACGCCAGCGAGTCAGTGGAATTGATAGGTTTGGATGCCTCTGGTTTTGGCAGCACTCTGGTAACTCAAGCTACTCTAACAGCTGAAGGAGGTAATGCTGGGGATCTAAGCATAGAAACCGGGCGCTTGATTCTTCAAGATGGTGCTCTAGTCTCATCTTCCACTTCTGGTAAAGGCAATGGAGGAAATATAGACATTCGCGCCAGCGAATCAGTGGAATTGAGTGGTATGCGTACAGATTGGCATAGCGAGTAACTTGGTCACTCAAGTCAATTCCTCAGGCACAGGGAATGCCGGAAACCTGAAGATAGAAACTGGAGAATTGATTATTCGGGGTGGAGCACAGATTTCATCTGGAACTTTCGGTAATGGAAATGGAGGAAATCTTACTATCCATGCTGAGGAATCTGTCGTGTTAAAGGATGTGTCTACCAATGGGCGTCTTAATATCTTAGCGACTCAAGTCAATTCCCTCGGTACAGGAAATGCCGGAGACCTTACCATTGAGACGGCGCGGTTAATTCTCCAAGATGGAGCCTTTGTCTCATCTGCAACTTTTGGCAAGGGTAATGGGGGTAATCTTCATATACGCGCTACTGAGTCCGTGGAATTGATGGGTTTGAATAGCTTTGGTTTTGGTAGCCAATTGGTAACGGGAATTCGTCCACAAGCTATAGGAGATGCTGGAAACATCAGTATAGAAACAG
The DNA here is from genome assembly GCA_010692425.1 of Symploca sp. SIO3C6. Classification (GTDB taxonomy): domain Bacteria; phylum Cyanobacteriota; class Cyanobacteriia; order Cyanobacteriales; family Coleofasciculaceae; genus SIO3C6. The sequence goes on from JAAHHJ010000074.1 coordinate 6,881, forward strand.
GGCAATTACTTCTCAATGATGGAGCCGGGATTGTATAGCAACCGCCAGGGCGGTTAGGACGTAAACTAAAAGTGTTATCGTAATCGGCTCTCGTCTGCTCTGCTATGCCTAAACCCTACAGTTACGACTTCCGTCAGAAAGTTCTCCAAGCGATCGAGTTAGATGGACTCAAGAAACACGAAGTGAGTGAACTGTTCAATATCAGTCGCAACACGATCAACCTTTGGTTGAAGCGGAAAGCGGAAACGGGAGAGGTTCAGGCTTTGCCCAACCGCCCCCCAGGTAACAACCATAAAATCACAGACTGGGAGCAGTTTCGGGCGTTTGCCAAGGCTCATGGAGATAAAACCCAGGTGGAGATGGCGCAACTGTGGCAGGGTGAGATTAGCGATTGCCCGAAGGGCACCAGCCAAAGGCTGATCGCACAATTTCACGAGCACTCAAGAAAATTGGGTTCACGCGAAAAAAAAGACCTATGGCTACCAAAAACGGGATGAGGTGAAACGGCAGCTCTTCGGAGAGCACTTAGCAACCCATCTCGATGAAGCGATTGTTTATGTTGATGAAGCAGGCATGGACAACCGAGAAGATTACGGCTATGGCACCGAACTCAAGAGGAGAAAGGTTTCACGCCCTCAAGTCAGGACGCAGGCAGGGGCGGGTAAATATGATCGCGGCACTATGTAAGCAGCAATTGCTGGCTCCCTTTACGGTTGAAGGTTCTTGCAATCGAAGTGTATTCGAGATCTGGTTGGAAACTTGCTTAATTCCTCTGCTGCAACAGGGAATTGTGATAGTCATGGATAATGCTACCTTTCATAAAGGGGGTCGTATTGAGCAACTGATACAGCAAGCAGGTTGTCAGTTGCTGTACTTACCAGCTTATTCACCAGACCTCAACAAGATTGAGCGATGCTGGTCTTGGATCATTTGTCGCATTCGTAAGCAAATCGACCAGTTTGATTGTCTACGCGATGCAATGGAGTATGTCTTGCACTTAGCGTCCTAACCGCCCTGGCGGTTGCTATAATACTCCTGATGTTGACCCTAGCCAAGGATTAGTTCAATTGCCCTCCCAACTAGTTGATGTCAGCCGCTTAGTTGCCCAAAGTTGTCCCTCACAGCAAGGCAGTACCTTTGTGGTTACAGGGCGCGGTGGCATGCCTCCCACTCCCCGAGAAGTACTCAGCAGTGACTCTGGTTGGAGAGACTGGCGCAATTTGGCACAGGTGAGTCGTCAACAGACTTTTAGACAAGAGTTAGAAGCTGGAGGTAATAGTGACACTTCCTTTGACTTGCAGGTAGAAACTAGACAAAAGCATCAGATTGTGGAAGCTCAAGGTTGGGTAAAAAGTTCTAATGGTTGGGAAATTCCCATGAATGACAATTATTATAAATTTTGCATAATCTTCCTAATCGAGAGCGTTATGTAGTGGCAGATTTATATCGACGACGTTGGCGAATTGAGTCAGTTTTTAATACAGTTAAAAGGCTCTTGGGTCTCAGTTACTTATGGACGGGTTCCCTCAATGGTATTCAGCTACAGATTTGGGGAACTTGGCTATTTTATGCTGTCTTAGTTGATTTGGGTGATGCTGTAGCCGATGAACTTTCTTTACCTTTTGACTCCATTTCTTTAGAGATGATTTACCGGGGTCTCTATCATTTTTATGTCGCTCACCAAAAAGGTAAAGCCACTGACCCAGTTAAGTATTTCGCTGCACCAGAAAATCAGGATTTAGGTGTTGTTAAACAGCAACGAAAACCGAATGTTAAGTTAATTGTCGCACCTTTCCCTGAAAATCAGCGAGGCTCTGACCAGTTTTTTTCAAGCCTCTTCTCAAATCCCCTTGACAACTGCCATACAGGCTTAACTTGTCACCAATGGTCCAGGTACACTACCAATAGCACGCTCACCGTCTGCTGCTCTGGCACACAAGCGTGACATTGACAAATTCAATCCAGCTTCATCTAAAAATACCAAATTTCTGACATCAATCTTATCTAACCAGCGACGGTAATCATGTCTTAGTTCTTGTATCCGTGGAGTATCCTGTTCACTTGCGTAAAGAGTTTTTTTATAACGTAACCCTAATTTCTCTACAGCACGATGCATTGTAGAAACACTCACCCTAATCCCTGTAAGGTCTGCGAAGCGATCGCATAATTCCCTGAGTAATAAATCATTTTTCTCCTTAACTTCCAAGATGTGACCAATCATAAAGTGATGGGGCAAAATTGCAGTGTCAGGAGCCGCTAACCAGGCATTCAGGAACGGCGCAAGGCGAGAACGTCCGACAAAAATGGGTTTTGAATGATTCTCCGCCAACCCCCAATGTGGTCGAATTTGTGCTACAAACGATCGCACCCCGCTTCTGAGGTGAGATGACCAGCCCAAGCATTTAAGTATTGATAAAAAAATGGGCATCGAACCCAATTTTTTATCCGATTCATCCCCTATTCTGGAGTTTAGACTAACGCGCTCTACTCAGCTCCGCTCAGAGAGCGCAAGAGCCGGAAACAGGCTCTGAAAGATAGGTAAATTGCAACAAGGTTCAAGGAATGCTTCATTGGTAATACGCTTTGAAGTGCGAAATGTGGGTTGATGATTGAAGTTGGTTGAGTCGAGATCAAAAAAATTAGTGCTATAGCAGTGCGCTCTGGTCTACTTACAGTACAAATGTTCTAAGCATTTGCTCATCAAGGCTCGATTTGTGATTTGTAAACACACCAGCGCGAAGCGTTACAACTAGAATAATTCAGAAATTGGGTTTGGAAATCGTCTAAAGAGAGTAAGGAGAGAGGATCGAAATTAACATTTTGTCCAAACTCCAATGCCGAAGGACAAAACCAATTTCATTTTTTATGACCTCGTGCACTGCAAATACAAGACGAAACTTAATAGAAAATACTGCAACAGAGAGCGATCGCTCCGATCTAATCTCTCAGTTTTGGCAGCAATGGCAAGAAAGTCGAGGCCAGCTTTATCGCTGCTGTCTCAAGATGATGAATTTTAACCCAATGGATGCGGAGGATGCTCTGAGTCAGGCAATGGTAAAAGCTTGGGAAAAGGTGCAAAAATTTTGGGCAAAAATTACTAATTTAAAGGCTTGGTTGTATCAGGTAACTCGTAATTTTTGCATTGATATTATCCGCAAACGTTCTTGTGGTGCTGTGGGTGTTGAAAGTATGTATCGAGTTGGGAATACTGAGGAAGTTACTACCACAGGAAGGGTTGAATGTCCAGAGTCTGTTCTGGAGAGAGAGGAAAGGTCGGATATGATACGAGAGGCGATCGCTGAGTTACCGGAAAAGTGTCGAGAGACCTTTATTTTGCATTTTTATCAGGAGCTTTCCTATCAAGAAATTGCCGAACAGCAAGGGATATCTTATGATAATGTCTGCAAGCGGATATCTTTGGCACGGAAACAGCTTAAACAGAAGTTGAGTGCCTATTTTCGAGATTCGGAGTCGGAAGTAGGGGCAAAGGGTTATTCGTCAGTTGAGTGCCTATTTTCGAGATTCGGAGTCGGAAGTAGGGGCAAAGGGTTATTCGTCCCTACAGATGTCAGTGGAGAGTCAGTTTCCTACTCCAGAAGAAAATGGGGAAAAGCAGCAGCAGATAAGGTCGCAAGATGATAAGAGTGTTTTGGAGACGGAGACTGTATCGGTTGAAAGTGAGATAGCAAAAGTTCAAGCATTTCCCAATAATAATGCTATATTTAGTTGCCATGACCTTACTCCATCAGGCGATCGCCCTATAACTCCATCACAACCCGAGGTTGAAAAGTCAGAGACTGTTGAGAGTTTTGGAGAGTTAGATCGAGTCCGGATAATTAGTGATGAAGAAACAGATCTTCGTTACACAGGGGAAATCTCTCTATTTTCTCCTTTCCCCGCTCCCTTATTTATAAGTATTCAACGGTCGATGAGATTAAAGGCGATCGTTGGGTTGAATATTACTGGTGTGGTTAATGTTAGTAGATATCCACCTTTATTATCTGTACTTTCTGCTTTTTGGCAGAGTTTTATGCAGGGTGTGGGATGGATAAGGTTGTGTTGGGGCGATCGCTCGATATTGGAATAATTGCGCCAGAGGTTTATTTGACTTCTATCAAGAGCTTCTCCATGCAGAATTTATTGCTAAGAATTTGTGGATAGCTTATAAGTTAGTCGATACAGACTGTGTTTTTCCTGGCTTCGACACGGGATAAAAATTTGGTGTTGCTAAAAAGAAAACGATAGCGGAAAATCAAAACAAACAATTGCACGCCCTGTTAGTTCCATAAGGTCAGGAATTGGTTCCGAGAAACGTCTTAATAACAGAATAGAACTTGCACACTCACGTCTAATGTGAATCAAGTTGATTGACTCGTTAATTCTATAAAACCCCAAAAGGAGGTAATAATGTCAGTTATTAGTACAGCTATTGATGTGCTTGACCAATCAAGTGAGATAGCAGCAAAAGAGGTGAAATCTTCTCTTGAAATGCTTGATAAGCTTGCACAAGCCAAGAAAGATGAGATGCTAAGATTCACGGACGATCGAACAAAACGTTCAGTCGAAAATCTAGAAATTCCAGCAGGTCTAAAAATGTTTGAGGCCAGTGAGGTTCGTGTAGTCTCCTCAAAAGGGTCCTCAGAAGGAATTACGATCGCTTTGGACACCTTTCTAGATGCTGAAAAACGATGGCAGACAGGTGTATCGAAACTAATTAATACAGCATTAAATACACTTTTAGGATCGGCAGCGGGAGCATCACAGAACACGGCTTATTATCTTATTGCGTTGACGAGGAGGTACTTGCAGATGTGCAATAGTAAAAATGTAAAGGCGGCACTCAAGAGGTGTGTGGCAGTCATAGCAATCTGTGTAATTGCTCAGGTGATGATGCCATCCTCATGGCAAGAAGCGCGCGCTCTTGGAGTAGTGAAATACGAGTTCGACGCCAGAAGCACATTAGTCAGGGACATGGCCAACGTCAGATGGTCAGGAGAGTTTGGTGATGATAGCGGTGTTTATGTGATCGTGAATCCAAATACTGCCCCACTTGACAAGTACGTAGGAACTGCGGCTAATCTTCAGGATCGGTTGAAACAAGAGTTAAAGCAATCAAATCCGCTGGGATTAAATTTCAACGTGAGAGAACCATTGATCAGAGCTTACGCTGCAGCCGTCTATGAGTTAGATCGCAACAACCAGTTTAGATTTTTGGACCTGACGAGAGGCAAGGCAACAGTGCACGATGCGACGTCACAGATGACGTGTGATGTTGACGTAGAGAGAGCATTGATCCGCACATACGATCAGTTTGTCAGTATTACGAGAAACATAGATAAGATCCAACCCGAGACTCTATGCGATAATTTCGCTATTGGCTTACAGGTTGAAATCGACGGTATCGAGTTATACGAAGCTGGCGATATACCGGGGGGGTTTCGAGTGGTGGTGCCGCGTGGTGAGGCTTATTGACGGGTGACAAAGGCACTCAATGCTGCCTTAATTTGCAGAACATCTTGACAGGTTTCCACGATGAAAAGATCGGCTCCCCCGTCATAGAGACCTTCTGCTTGCACCGTGAAGCTCGCCTTCAGTTCATCATAAGTAATATGACCTAGGGTGGGTAACTTGGTTCCTGGACCGATGGAACCTGCGACAAATCTTGGTTTTTCCGGAGTCGTAAACTCGTCTGCACAACTGCGCGCCAACTCTGCCGCCTTTCGACTTAGCTCGTAGGCGCGATCGGCTAGATCGTACTCTGCGAGGACTAAGGGGCTAGATCCAAAGCTATCACTCTCGATAACATCTGCCCCCGCTGCGAGAAAATCACGATGGACCTTCGCCACTGCTTCTGGCTTGGTGATGACTAAATATTTGGAACAGTGCCAATGGAAGTGGTATATCAGTCGCCAAACTGAAGGAAGCGAGGAGTATGTGTTACACTTCTTAAAAGAGGTGAAGAGCGGAAGGTGGATATGCGTGCCAACTGGATATTTTAGTTCGGACATGGCCTATGGATACCATGAGGGCCATCCGGAGACTAAGAAGGAATACCAATGGCTCTTGTTCCACGCGGGATATGGAACGTAAAACAGCATCATCCTGGACGTATTTCTCCACAATATCCATCAAAATTCCATGATTGATGCTGGCATAATACCCCTTAACATCAGTGCGAATGACAAAAGGATGCTCCTCAACATTAGCAGCAACCTCTCGCACCGCCCCCCAAAAGCTGGCAGCTTGCTTGAATAGGGGTTGACTTTTGTCACCTCGTACTAGACTGCACCCGATCGCACGAACCTAGATTAATGCCAACTCCTGGCTGGAATTCATCCCAGGTGTTACGGACTTGCTCGTAGCATTCAGGTGGTGTAATGGGTAGATTTTTCAAGTAAAAGAACGTTCCTCCATCGAAAGACTCCAGCAACAATACAACCTCTGTGGTTGGATCATAATTATCGACAACTTCCAAGATGTGACCCGTCATAAAGTGATGGTGCAAAATTGCAGTGTCAGGAGCCGCTAACCAGGCATTCAGGAACGGCGCAAGGCGAGAACGTCCGACAAAATGGGTGTTGAATGATTCTCCGCCCACCCCTAATGTTGGAGAATTTGTGCTACAAACAATCGCACCGCGCTTCTGACTGAGATGACCAACCCAAGCATTGTACCCAATGACCAGCAAATTACTGGCAATAAAATCTTGATGCCAATTCGATATATCGTTTGTTTCACTCATTTAGAGACCTATGTTTTAAAAGCCAATCTAGTTGAAATTTAGCCATTTGGAGCTATGCCGATGCCTAGCAAATATCAACAGAACTTACGCATTCCCGGTATATTTGTAGGGGCGATTCGCGAATCGCCCCTACATTTAGGGTTGGATTTGGCAATTTGCGTAAGTCCCGATCAAGAAAAATTAGAGGTCGCCTGGATTTCAGCGCGACCCCTATGCCGATCGCTCTTACGCACTAAAATATCTAGCGACAGGATGATAGACGACAAAAGCAGTTGTCGATTGCTCTGGATAAAGCTGTTCGCTCTCATCTATTGATAACCCAATGCGATCGCATCCCAATAATTGCAACTGTGGCACTTGATCCATCACCGTCGGACAAGCTGGATAGCCAAAGCTATACCGAGAACCCTGATACCTTTGGGCTAATACATCGCGAATGTTATCTGGCTCTAAATCTCCATAGCCTAATTCCCGCCGAATCCTGGCATGACTCCATTCTGCCAAGGCTTCCGCCAACTGCACCGCCATCCCGTGGAAGTACAGATAATCGGTGTACTTGTTGTCTTTATAGAGTTCCTGTGCTTTCTCGGTGGCAATTTCTCCCATAGTGACTGCCTGCATAGGCAAGACATCAAATTGATTGTGTTCGACTGGGCGGATGAAATCAGCAATGCACAGGCGACGCATGGATTTCTGACGGGGGAATGTCCAAGTGACAAACGGGGTTGCTGTTGTGGGTGTTAAGCCCTGCTCGATGACACTTGGCTCGTAAACATGAACAGAATTGCCGATGGCTGCACAGGGGAAATAACCATAAACTACAGTAGGCTCCAACCATTTTTCTGTGCGAATTTTTTCCTTCCATTCTTCCAAGATCGGATGAACCTTCGATGCCAGAAACCAATCATATTCCTCGCGAGATTGACCTTTCGGTTTACGGAATTGCCATTGGCCAGCGAACAGTGCCTGCAAATCCATGTACCAGAACAGTTCTTCTAACTCTAGATCGCCACTCTGAAGAATTTTCGTCCCCCAGAAAGGCGGCGTAGGACGTTCGATATCAATCTCTACCGCTGTCGAGCGTTCGGTATCGATGACAGTTGGTTCATCGGATTTGGGCCCATCACCATTGACTTCTCGATCTGAATCTTCAATCGCCTTGCGTCCCTTTTGGTTAAACTGAGCAAATTCCCCTGTAAAGCCTTCGGTATCCACCCAGCATTGCTGCTCTTTGGCGGGCATCAGCCGATCCATAAAGGTCAAATCGGCAAAAGCATCTTTACCGTAAATGACCTGCCCTTGGTAAGTATCTTGACAATCCCCATACACAAATTTTGGGGTGAGTGCCGCACCGCCTAAAATCACTGGGACTGTAATGCCTTTAGCATTAAATGCTGCCAGATTTTCTTTCATAAATGCTGTAGACTTCACCAGCAAGCCACTCATGGCAATACAATCAGGCTGATGCTGCTCATAGGCTTCGACGATTGCCTCAATGGCTTGTTTAATGCCCAGATTGACCACCTTGTAGCCATTATTGGTCAAGATGATATCCACTAGATTCTTCCCGATATCATGGACATCGCCTTTAACGGTAGCAATCAGGAATTTCCCTTTACCGCGATCTTCGTCTTCTCCTTCGATTTTTTCCATGTAGGGTTCGAGGAAAGCCACTGCTGATTTCATGGTTTCGGCTGACTGCAACACGAAGGGCAATTGCATTTGACCAGAGCCAAACAGTTCGCCCACAACCTTCATCCCATCCAACAAGAAAGTATTGATAATCTCCAGTGCTTTATGACCTGAATCTAAAGCAACCTTTAACGCATCCTCCAATCCAATCCGCTCGCCATCAATAATATGTTGCTTCAAGCGTTCGTCGATGGGCAAATCTGCTAAGGAAGGACCCGATCTAGCATCCTTTGCACTCACCCCCGCAAAAATTTCCGTCAGTTTCGTCAACGGATCGTAGGTGCAAATATCCCCTTCAAATTTGCGATTGTCATAAATCAAATCGCGACATATCTGTTGATGTTCTTCGTCAATCTTCGATAACGGCAAAATCTTGGCAGCGGAGACAATCGAACCATCCATCCCAGCTTTCATCGCTTCATTCAGGAAGACAGAATTTAAGGTGATGCGAGTAGCTGGACTCAAGCCAAAAGAAATGTTAGAGACCCCCAGCATAAAGTGAACACCGGGCAGATTTTCCCGAATCAGTCGAATTGATTCGATGGTTGCTTTGGCATTTTCCCGATCCTCCTCAATCCCAGTTGAAATCGGTAGGGCTAAGGTGTCATAGAAAATTTCATGGGGTGGAATCCCAAAGTTGAGGGCGTCCTGATAAGCCCGTTGGGCAATCTCGAATTTTTTCTTGGCGGTTCGAGCCATTCCCTCTTCATCGATACAGCCGATGACAACTCCTGCACCATATTCTTTTGCCAATTCCAACACTTTAAAAAATCGCTCTTCTCCATCTTCATAATTAGTGGAATTGAGCAAACATTTACCCCCAGCGACCTTGAGACCCGCTTCCATTTTTGTCCATTCGGTGGAGTCAAGCATCAGTGGGAGGGTCGTATTGGTCACCAGTCGCGATACTAGTTCTCGCATATCCCTCTCTCCATCACGCCCGACGTAATCCACGTTTACGTCCAGCATATGCGCCCCTTCTTTGACCTGGGATTTAGCGATCGCCAATAACCCATCCCAATCATCTTCATTCAAAAGCTTGCGGACTTTCTTAGAACCACTGGCATTTAATCGCTCGCCAACAATTAAAAAAGAATTATCCTGCTCATAGGTTTGGGCGGAATAAATGGAAGCTGCTGCTGGCGTATAGGAGAGTGACTCTCGAATCTCACCCACGGCATTTTTTCGCACCGAACGCTCTTTTAGTGGGGTGTATTCCACAGCCTCAGCTAAAGCTTGAATATGTGCTGGACGCGTACCGCAGCAACCACCGACAATCTGAACCCCATGTTCCGCAATGAACCCTGTCATGGCAGTTGTATATTCTTCGGGGGTCATTTTATAAACTGCCTGACCGCCAATATTTTCTGGTAGTCCCGCATTGGGAATACAGGAAATGGGGAACGGTGAATTTTCTGACAGATACTTAATATGAGAAGTCATCAAATTGGGACCTGTCGCACAATTTAGCCCCAAAATATCAATAGGGAAGGGTTCCAGAATTGCCAGCACCCCAGAGATATCTGTCCCCACCAACATGGTTCCCTGGATTTCCATAGTCACGGACACCATTAAGGGGATTCGTGAGCCTTTTTTCGCAAACACCGCCTCAAAGGCACTCAATGCCGCCTTAATTTGCAGAACATCTTGACAGGTTTCCACGATGAAAAGATCGGCTCCCCCGTCATAGAGACCTTCTGCTTGCACCATGAAGCTCGCTTTCAATTCATCATAGGTAATATGACCGAGGGTGGGTAGCTTGGTTCCTGGACCGATGGAACCTGCGACAAATCTTGGTTTTTCGGGAGTCGTAAACTCATCCGCACAACGGCGAGCCAACTCTGCCGCCTTTCTACTTAGCTCGTAGGCGCGATCGGCTAGGTCGTACTCTGCGAGGACTAAGGGGCTAGAGCCAAAGCTATCAGTCTCGACAACATCTGCCCCCGCTGCAAGAAAATCACGATGGACTTTCGCCACTGCTTCTGGCTTAGTGATGACTAAGTATTCATTACAACCTTCATATTCCGCTCCACCAAAATCCTCGGCGGTCAAGTTTTGGGATTGGATGTTAGTTCCCATTGCGCCATCAAAGATTATCACTGGACGATCTGGACTCTGGAGCCGTTGGAGAAATGAAGTCTTTAACTGAGGCTTGGGAGTTTCAATACTTAGCATAGGAGTAATGGGTATAGCGGGTCTAGGCTCTCTCTTGCAACCTTTTTAACCTTAAAGCAAGTCAGATCGAAAGGCTGAGGAGGACAATTTTGATAATGATAATCATTTTCATCCTAGCACGAGAATACCTCATATAGGGTAGTTATATAGAAAACGTCTTCAAGGGGTGACAAGCACCCCAAAACCTTACCCAGCAAAGGGTTTTGAAGTTGAAGCTTGGAGATAAAATTAAGTTCAAATAAATTGGAGATTCCATTGATGCAGACTTAATTTCTTAACTTCATTAGAATAGGACTTTCTCCACTGTTCAATCAAATTAATTGCCCTATTTTTTTCAATGAAATTATTATAATTCCACAGCGACTCTTACTATCATCTAACCTTTGCTAGGATGTAGGAATGTCAAGACTTGTCAGGATAATCATACTCCTAGTAGCAATTCCAAGAGTCAAATCCTGCTCTCAAGGTGTCGCACTTCATCGACGCAAATTATGGAGATTAATCCTCTTAGCTTGTTTGGGATTGATCATAGCTATTAGCTTCCCAACCCATTACTCAACCGCATCAGTTGCAACTGGCTCTAATACCCATACTCAAAATTTGACTTCTAATCCTAATCTAGTCCAGCGCGGTCAAAAACTATACCAAGCTGGACAGTTTTGGCAAGCAGCTACAGTCTGGCAACAGGCAGCAACAGCCTTTGAAGCTCAAGGAGACATCCTTAAACAAGCTCTAGTCTTGAGCTATATTGCCTCTGCATGGGAACAACTGGGAGAATGGAATCGGGCTAATACTGCAATTACCAAGAGTCTCAAACTCCTCAAGCAGGAGCAAACAAGCCAAGAAACTAAAGACTCCTCAACCCTGATTCTTGCTCAAATTCTCAACACTCAAGGTCATTTACAACTTGCTCAGGGTCAAGATTCAGAAGCTCTAGCTACTTGGCAACAAGCTGAAACTGCTTACGCTGGCATAGGTGATCAAGTTGGCATACTCGGTAGTCAAATCAATCAAGCCAGAGCTTTACAAACTTTGGGCATGTACCGACGAGCCAGGGCAAACTTAGAGCAGGTTAAACAAAAGCTTCAACTACAGCCAGACTCTATACTCAAGGTAACTGGATTGCGTAACTTAGGCGATGCTCTGCGGCGCCTAGGCGATTTAGACGCGTCTTGGCAAACTCTACCGCAAAGTCTAACATTAGCCCAAAGCTTAGCAGAAATAGAGCGATCGCTTGCAGGTGAATTGCCTTCACAAATAAGTGTTACTCTATTGAGTTTAGGCAATACAGCACGAGCCCAAGGTGAGACAGAGAAAGCAATAACCCTCTATCGCCAAGCGGCAGCAACAGCTGTGTTATCTACTTTTAAAATTCAAGCTCTAGTCAATCAATTAAGCCTACTGGTAGAAACAAAAAAATGGGCAGTGGTGCAGACTTTGTGGCTACAAATTAATTCCCAGCTTACTAAAATGCCTCCTAGTCGGATGGCTGTCTACGCCAAAATTAATCTATAGCGCTGCGCGCTGGTGTGTTTACAAATACTGAAAGGCTGCATCCGCCGCTTTGTGGACATCAAAATTATACTTAGGCAACTCTTTTCTAATCGCTGTTTTGACTTTGTGCCACCAGTGTTCAA
>JAAHHJ010000075.1 GCA_010692425.1 Symploca sp. SIO3C6
ATGAGTTTGGGGGCTAGTGCCTATTTTTCTAAGCCTTATAACGAAAGGATTCTGTTAAAGACTCTTGAGGATGTTATTGGTGCTACTAAGGTGCTGGCATGAATCACCTTTTCCTTTTTTATCTGCCCTCAGGGCTATACCCTCTGGTTATAACATTAGTCTCCACACCAATTTGTAAATGATTGAAACTCATGGCTATGTTTTCTTCTCTTAGTTCCCGCGCTTCCACTACTTGCCAAGGCAACCCAAGCCAACAACTGATTGTTTTTAACCTTTGCAATCAAGGCTTGGCTCTACCTATTAGGGCTGCTCAAAAAGTTATTCCCATGGGGGAAATTTACGGCACACTTCAAGGAACTGGATTTGGTTTGACACTTTATCAAAATCAAGAATTACTCGTCATAGACGCAGAGAATCGGATTTTTAGGAGAGTACCAAGCCAACAATTACCTCCGAGTGCTAGTAGTTACGGAGCGCGTTTACACCAGCATAGTGAGGAAGGGCAAAGTATGGTTGTTAGCGAAGATTTTGATTTGGGGACCTCAGGAGCGTTAGAACATAGCACCGATGTCGAAATCTCTGGCGATTTTCCCGATGTTTCTCAACCAGGGCTTTCTCCCTACGCACCTCCACAGCATCAGGGGGCTAAGGTAAAGCGCTACATTCTGATTGTGCAGAACTCTCAAGGAAAACTGGCGGGCTTGCCACTTAATTCACCACCTTTTTTGCTGCGCGTGCCTGTCTCTGCTTTTGCTCCCCTCACCTCAGACTATATTTCTGAAGGTAATATTCGCTGTGTCAGTGCATTAGTCAGGCAAGAGAATGAGCAACCTCCTCTATTTTTGCTCAATCCAGACCAGTTAATTCCTTCTCAAAAGATTTTACCAACAACTGTTGGTTGAGGATCTTTGAGAGAGGGGTAATAGTATCTTGAGTGAACTAACCCTTTGACAAAACACAGACACTCCCAGTAAATCTAAATGCTGAACAGCTTAATTTTGGGTGAATACTTACAACAATCACCTTGCCAATTGCTTCTGCAATAAAACTTGCAAAGTTTTCGGTCTGTTGGTAATGATGTTATCAATCCCACGACTTATAAATTTTTCCATTTCTGCTATTTCGTTAACAGTCCATACGTGAACATTTCTACCAATAGCATGGGCTGTATTAATAAAATCAACAGTTGCCACCATTTGTTCAACAGAATATAAATCTACCTTGAAGTTAGCAATATTTTCTATAGGTCTGGCAAAGATTAATCCCGTAGTAACTTGTGCATTAATGTTTTTGACCTGCACAAGAGTATGATAATCAAAAGATGTGACTATGCATTGCTCTGTAAATTCTTGTTGTCGAATAAGTTCTGCTACATGTTCGGCAAGATTTTGTTCATGACCGTTAAGCTTCAGTTCAATATTTAGTTTAATCTTTCCCTTAACTGCGTCGATTACTTCCTCAAGGTAAGGCAGTTTTTCTCCAGCAAACTTGGATGAAAACCAGCTGCCGACATCAAGCTTATCTACCTCATCATCGGAAAGTTCCCAGATATTTCTCTCAATACCAGTAACTCTTTTCAAATTGCTATCATGGAGTAAGACTAGGGAACTATCTTTTGTTTGTTGAATATCAATTTCTGCATAGTCAGCTTGCTCTTGGAGCGCCAGATTAATAGCGCTCATAGTGTTCTCAGGAGCAGCATCTGAGCTGCCACGATGGGCAGTGATGTCAATCTTCATAGACTTGAGTCAAAGCAATTTACTATTTTTCCAAGACATTGAATCAAATCTAGCAGTTGTGGAAGGTGAGAAAAAGTAACAAGTAATAAGTTTAGTTGAATAATTATTACTTATTACTTATTACTTGCCTGGTTCTAACAAGCTTGTAAACTTCTTCCTAGATAACATTCAAGCTAGCCAAGCCTAAAATAGTTCCTAGTCCGATAATGTGTCCTAAACTAGTGGTGGCAAGTAATGCAGGCAAACCCATACCACCAAAGAATTCAGGTGAAGGCAAGCTTGGTCCGACACTGGGATTCTGGATCGTATATTTGCCAATAGCAATAGCCAGGACGTTGCAGATAATCATCACAATTGCAACTGTTGGGCTCCATTCAACGGTGGGAGGAACTGCGGCTGCAACGTCGGCGAGTAACATTGAGTAAATCAACTTACCTTCTCCTAGATTGATAAACTTTAATAATCCTTAATGTTTATTCTTTTATCAGAATTTAAAGCATTATCTTCATTTCTTTGCAAAACTTAACAAAAAATGTTGAGTTTTGATAATTTCTTGACAAGAGCCACGTTTTTAAAAGGTCTTCGGCAGGAAGCCAGGAATCTTCGAGGTTGGAGTTAGGAGATAATAAGCTGTCATTCATAAGAGTGTGTATTCAATTAAGAGATGGAGAGATGGAGAGAATACCATTGGAATCTGCCAAAGATAAACATTATAGAGAAAGGAAGTCTGCGGAGTATTTACTCATATCTCAGCCAAACTGCGGTAGAACTTGGCTGAGAATGATGATTGGTAAAGCCATGCAGTTAGCCTATGATATTCAGGAGATAAAACTTACCAAGTTATATTATTTTTCTGAATTAAATAATCATATTCCTGCAATTAAGGTTATTCATGAAAGATACGAACAATTTGGTAGCTATGAAAATAAGAAAATTATTCTTTTAGTACGAGATCCTAGAGATGCGATAATTTCAAGATACTTCAGCGAGCGCCATCAACAAAATGGGCTGAGTTTATCTGATTTTATTTGGCAGACTAATCTTGTAG
The DNA here is from genome assembly GCA_010692425.1 of Symploca sp. SIO3C6. Taxonomy (GTDB): domain Bacteria; phylum Cyanobacteriota; class Cyanobacteriia; order Cyanobacteriales; family Coleofasciculaceae; genus SIO3C6. The sequence continues at coordinate 2,788 of JAAHHJ010000075.1, forward strand.
ATGATTATATTTGTTTTTACAATACCTGGCTAAATAACATCCATATTCCCAAGGCTTTTTTGCTGGTTTTTTATGAAGGTTTGAAACGAAAGCCTCTTCAAGAATTGAAGCGTGTCTGTAATTTTATAGGAATTAAAATTAATGAGAAAATCATTAAAGAAGCTGTCGAGTATGCTTCTTTTGAGAATATGAGAAAGATGGAACTTGAGGGAAAAATTGGCAGCGGGCAAAAAAAAGACCTTAATAACCCAGAAACTTTGAAAGTTCGCAAAGGCAAAGTGGGTGGGTATCGAGATTATTTAAATACAGAGGACGTTCAAGCCCTCGATCGCAAAATTTGTGAGCATCTCGATCCTTTTTATTTAAATATGGGGGTGTGGGAAAGCTGTAATACCACCATGTCATCATAGACCGTAATTCTCTCTGGCACTGGCGCTCCCACGTTAATCGCAGATCTTCATGCCAATACAGCATAGGAAAGCCAAGAGCAAATCACATTCTACTGACACAAGTGATCGTTCCGCGCTAGCTTTTTGGGCTAATCACCTCTGGTGTTGTGCTTTCATGAGATTGCCACTTAGGGAACACTGAAACAGAATACCGAGTCACTTGACAAAATGCTGCATTTGTCAAGGGCATAATTTTTGCCTTTACACTACTTAACAAAAAATTAGTCTCTCGAAGGTAGCAAAGATTTATCTACTGCTCTGTGTAATTGACTCAAATTACACAGTAAATCAAGGTTTTGAGACGATGATGGTATTTTTTGATAAAAACAACCCCAAGTATATATCTATAATGATTTTCTCATTGTCAACTAAATAGGTCAATTCTCAAAGCAAATGAGAATATTCTCAACAATCGACCTAATGTGAAGTTAAGATACAAATGATTGATTATAAATTAAAAACTAATTGCTAAGTAATTATTGTTTGTGCTTATCAGAGTTGGGTAAGAAGTACAAGCCTAAACCTGCATCAGCTAATCCCAGTATTTAAAGTCTCCACCCCGATAGAATCTGCCTTATTTATCTGACTTCGATATAAGCTCCAATCATAAACTACTCCAGCTATCCCTCAAGTCGAAAAGAAGCAACAACCTGCCCATGATCAGATTGCCATTTCTCAACCTCTTCATAGCTGAGGCTTTCATCAATGAGATGATCATTCAAAGTTGAAACATAGACAACTTTGCCAATGCGATCGCGATTCTGGGGGATAAATTCCTCACTCACCATGATGTGATCAAGACTCTCGTAGTGACCATTGTAGATGTGGGTATAGTAAAAATCACCATAGCTTTGGCGAGCTTGGATATCCTTAGTGTTGTAGAGGAGTACGTCCCAGATTTTCTGTTTCTGCTCAAACCTAAGTCTCTCCCAAGGAGGCTCCCCAGACAGGATTTGAGAGGTAACAGCTAAACCACTATCATTAACATCTCCAATCACAATTACAGGGTGATTTCGATTCTGTAGCTTCTCGAGCATAATCATCCGCAAAGCTGTTGCCTCTGCTGCTCGAAGAATTAATGCCCTTGCCTGTCCTTTAGCTTTTTCTATAGGGTCATTCTTATCTACTCCCTCCGGCAGTAATGGACGCTTGGATTTGAGATGAACGACAAATAGCGTACACTCTAAAGTTTCGCTCAACGCCACCTGCACTTCCAATACAGGTCGAGAAAACCTTTCTAGGGGAATGGAAGTACCCTCTATATCCAGGCGCGCCTGTTGGGGGAATTCTTCAATGATCTTGTGTTTGACGATAGGGAATCTAGAGACAAGAGCTACTGCTGGCTTTTCGCCCGTGGGATTAGCCGCAACTAATGTCGCCTCTTGATAAAACTCGACTTGGCTGAGAGTTTCCTGTAGAGCCTGCCCATGAAAAACCTCTTGAAAACCCACAATATCAGCATTCATGCGCCTAAGCTGCCCAGCTATCCAACTCTTCTTCTGTTCGTAAACTTCTGGTTTGTATTTTTTTGAGTCGTAGTAGGTAACATTAGGCAGAACCAAGTTATAGAGGTTGAAAGTTCCGACTTTGAAGTTCTTTTGATTCACGTACTACAGTTATCCGTTACAGCTACTTCTTAAGTTTGGGCATTCAAGCAAAATTAACTTTCAGTAATGAAAAGTCATCATCTAGGGCTTTGTTATTGTTCATACTCTGAATGTAGTCTAAAACTTCCTCCAGATTGCCATTGCCGCTGTTTTGATAATCAGCTAGGAATTTGACGAAGGTCTTTAACTCCCAATTTTTATCAATGGGGTGAGGAATTTCGTAAGCACCATCGCTAAAGATATAGAGAGTGCTGCCTGGTTGAATTTCACAGGAATCATCATCAAACTCAGAATCAGATAAGATCCCAATCGGGAGGTTTGCTGTTGAAAGTTCTATTATGGGAGCAGCATCTGGATGGGCTGAAAGCAAAATCCCTGGTGGATGTCCAGCACAAGCGTAAACCAATTTTCGGTTAAGCTGATTATAAACACCATACCAAATGGTAAAATAGTCGTTACCGTTATCATTAATCTGGAAGACTCTATTAAGTTCTGCCAAGACAGTCCAAGGCTGATAAAAGTCTGTATTATATAAAGATTGGGTTCGCAACAGATTGAGTACAGAAACTGATAACAATGCTGATCTAACTCCGTGACCTGCTACATCCAATAGATAAACGACCAAATTATTAGCATCAAGCCAATAATAGTCAAAGATATCACCACCTAACTGTAATGAGGGGACAAACTGCTGCTCAATAGTAAGAGCCCCCGTCAGGGGAGCAGGCAAAAGCGATCGCACATATTCAGCAGCCTGATGTAGTTGAAATTGTAAACTTAAATTTTGGCGCTGTAATTCTTCCTCAGCTTGCTTGCGCTTGATAAACTGACCGAGTTGGCAGCCAATTACTGCCATTACTTGGAGTAAATCTGTATCAGGTTGCTGACTGCTATGACTGAAGAAGAGCATAACACCCAGCATCTCATCCTCAGCTATGATCGGAATCGCAAAAGCAGCATGTAAACCTACTGCTGCTGCTATTTTTGTTCGGCAGAAGGAACTATCTTTAGTAAGATCAGCACTCCAGATAGCTTCACCACTTACCCAAACTCTACCAGGCAATCCTATCCCAGGAGCAAGGGTAATATTTCTCGTAGCATTTTCAAACTCTGAGAGCGGAACAACCGGTATCTGCCAGCTTTCCAAGCAGCGTAAGGTCTTTGCCTGCTCAGCTGCACTCCAGAATTCACCACGAACCCATTCCAAATTTTCGCAGATAGCTTGCAGAACTTTGGGAATAGCCTCCTTGAGAGAGGTCGATTCTGCCAAGACATTAATGGCAGCCTGTTGGGCAATCAGAAGTTGTTCTCGATGTTTATGCCCACTTAGATCATTGAGAGTGCCAGAAATTACGATCGCACCATTGCCCTCGATTAAAATTACACAGGCGTAAACTTCAAGCCAACCCAAACTGCCATTTTTAGTCAAACAACGAAGATGGTAGCGGCATTGATCTTGATGAGACTCCACTAAGGATTGAAATTTTTCCCAGTGGAGAAGACGATCATCTGGGTGAATAAATTCTAAAAAATTCTTGCCGAGGCTTTCATCAAGGGTGAATCCAGTAATTTCTGTCCAAGCAGAATTAAGAAATGTCAATTGTCCCGCTTGATCAGTCTGAAAAATCACTTCTTTGAGGTTTTCCACAATCGAGAAATTCAGTTTCTCATTCTCCATCGGCACCAACCTCTTGCTGTCTGTTGCTCGGCTCAGTAGAGATTCTCTGCTGGTATTGGCATTGCTCAACTTTTTGGTCAGACCTAATGCCAACAAGTTTTGCGATAATTTCAGCATAGAGTGTCTCTGAACTTTTCCCGTGGGTACTAAATATTATAAGGATGTAAATTATAAGGATGGAAATCCTTCCCTATTTTTACCAACAGCACGATTTTTGACTCTGACTATTTTACTCAATCAGTGTGGATAATAGTGCAATCGCGCCCCTTAGCTTTCGCCCGGTAGAGTGCTCGATCAGCTGCGGCGATTAGAATTTGGGCAGATTCCTTATAGTATGGAATTGTGCAGGCAATGCCCTGGCTAAGGGTAACATACTCACTAACACTGGAATTGAGATGAGTAATTTTCAATGCCTTTACCCGAGAGCGAATTTTTTGCGCGATGTGGGCTGCACCTCCCACAGGAGTGTTTGGCAAAATAACTGCTAATTCTTCTCCTCCGTAGCGGGCTACTAAATCTGCAGGGCGCTGAACTACCTCAGAGATTGCTTGAGCAATTGCCCTTAGACAATGATCACCAGCTTGATGACCATAAGTATCATTGTAAGCTTTGAAAAAGTCAACATCGCACATAATTAACGATATGGGGGAGTGCTCCCGCGCCATACGCCGCCACTCGCGGTCAAAGTACTCATCGAAATAGCGACGGTTAAACACATTAGTCAGACTATCGGTAGAAGCTAGTTGTTGTAGTTTGAGATTAGCTTCTTTGAGCTTACGATTAGCTTCTCCCAACCCTTGATAAAGTTGTGATTTTTCAATAAAAACTCGCACGCGCTGGCGCAGGACAGGCCAGTGGATCGGCTTAGTAATATAATCAGTAGCACCAACCTCAAAAGCTCGATCAACTGATACTGGGTCTTCTAGAGCAGTGATCATCAATACTGGGGGGTAATCGTTCCCAGAGATAGTTCGCAATTGATGGCAGCAATCAAAACCATTCATGATCGGCATCATCGCATCAAGTAAGACGAGATTAGGTTCGATACGCTCAAAAGCTAACAAGCACTCACTACCATCACAGGCTGCTTCTACTTGATACCCTTCTTTTTCCAATACCTGCCGCAACATTATCCGCGTGAATTTGTCATCGTCTACCACAAGAATTCGAGAGGGATGAAATTGTGAAGGGGTAGTATTCATAAGCTGTTACGCGTTTAAATCATATATTTATTTGATACTAGTTAATGGTCTAAACTCTTGTTCCTTGGAGCCTTGCTGTTGTACGTTTTTAATGCACAACAGCTTAACTTATAACAGTTCTGTTGTCGAGTTAAGTGCAGTTGAGTGATTTTCAACTTTGAATTTTTTCGTTATAAGGATGTCAAAATTTATGTCCTACTACTTACCTAATATCAAACTCTAGTAACCTCATCTAATTAAGGTTTGCTCCATATAGCAAACCTTAGATATCCATTTTTTGTCACTGTCAGAATTACGGATTTTTACAACAATAATAGACCCCACATGTCGGGGAAATTACTGATTAAGGACTCCAACAAAAAACAATGGAAAGTAGAAATTATTATATTATCTCCTTCAGTAATGAAGATATAGCATTTGTCTGAAATCAGTAAAAATACTGCTGTTTTCATCAAAGAATACAGATAGAATTAAGTTATGTCTTGACTATGACAACTACGTCATTACAAAAAAATATAAACTGTATATCAACAATATCATTGACTCTAAAAAAATAACCATGAAAAACTATGAAACATGCTTTAAATAGCTGTCGTTTAATTTTGTAGATATTATAATATGTTCATTTTTTTATACTTAAATAAGGCGGCAAAACACTAAAAGTCAGACACATATATTGAGAAAATGCTTAATATCTTAAAACTAAAAACTTAAAATCAAAACTGATGCCAACTGCAATTCAAGTAGTAATTTACTGGTTTAAAAATGGGGAGATAGAGAAACGAGGATATAGGGAAATAAGTACCTGGACAAAATTAAAGTTTACTGGTTGAGGTAGGGTGTAAGGTGTAGGGTAACTTTGACGGATTTCATAATTTTTTACATAGAGCCATTTATTTATGTCCGACTACTTAGTGAGAGTTATAGCGAAGGGATTTGATTCGTGAAAAATGATTATTGAATTCTCTAATACTTAAAATGAACTCCAAGGCTGTTCCCTTCTGACTCGAAGACTCCTGACTTGGAGATTACTTGCTCCACTCAAATTTCAAATTTCAAATTTCATTTAACCTCGTTATATAGCAGTACGTATTAAGGTTAGGACAAGCTAAATCGCTAAAACTTTGTCAAATTCACCCCTTCTGCCCTGGAGCCTTGCGCGTAGCGCTATATCTGTTAGAGAGCAACTTGGTATCAAAAAAAAATAACCGTTCCGTTTCTTGACTGTGAATACTTAAATAACTAGATTCAAAAATGACCGCTAAAGGTAAAAAATCAGACAGGTTTAGAAACAGTATTGCCTTTCGCTATCTAGGGATTGCTAGCGCTTTCTTGGTGATTGCTGAGTTACTGTCTGGGGTGCTACAGCTCAATCGGTGGTTTAATCTACAGTTGATGGTGCTGGAAAATAGAGTACAAAGCCAAGCCGAGTTATTGAGCGCTCTCACCCCAGAACCAATTTTAGAGATGGACTTTCTGACGCTAGAAAAGTTAATGAGACAGACTAGTGTCGATGCTGATATTGTCTACAGCGTCGTTATTAATCAGGAAGGGCAAGCTCTAACAAGTTTTCTTAATCAGGAGCATCCACTCATTACTAAGGCAGTGGAAACTAGCAACTTTGACCATAAAATCTTAGCTTTCATTGCCGAAGTCAGTAAAAATCAAGGAGTACGAGAAGTACGCACTTCGATCGCCTCTACGGGTCAATCCTTAGGGGAAATACGCTTAGGCTATTCAATTAAAAACCTGCAACAGGAATTGTTGAGATCAGCTGCTGGCATTCTAATTGAATCTATTTTAATCAGTGCCTTGCTAGCAACTTTAACCATCATCCTCTTCAATCGGGAAGTCCGCACTCCCCTACAAAATCTGGCTCAATTGGCACAAAGCCTAGCGGCTGGTGAACTAGATCGACGAGCTAATCTTGACCGAGACGACGAAATAGGCATTCTCAAAGCTACCTTCAATAGTATGGCACAACAATTGCAGCAAACCCTGCAAGGCTTGCAAGAACGTATAGCTGAGCGTGAGCAGGCAGAAGCGCAGTTGCGCATACATAAGAAAGATCTAGAAAAACAGGTGGAAGAGCGCACTGCGGAATTGGCAAAAGTTCGGGATCAAGCCCTAGCAGCTGTCCGTGCTAAAGGTGATTTCTTAGCCACCATGAGCCATGAAATCCGCACCCCCATGAATGGTGTAATTGGCATGACTGGATTGCTGCTCGATAGCGGCTTGACTCCCGAACAACGAGACTTTACTGAAACCATTCGCACCTGTGGAAATGCCCTATTAGTAATTATCAATGACATCTTAGACTTCTCCAAAATCGAATCTGGCAAACTAGAATTGGAGAAACAACCCTTTGAACTGCTTGCCTGCATTGAAGAATCCCTCGACTTACTCTCAACTAAAGCAGCCGAAAAAAATCTGGAATTAGCATACCTGTTTGATCCCAAAACTCCGAATTTGATAGTTGGTGATGTCACCAGGCTAAGGCAAATTTTAGTCAATTTGCTTGGTAATGCCATTAAATTTACTCATCAAGGAGAAGTTACAGTTGAGGTAAAAGCACAAAAAGTAGAGCATGCCTACGAGATTAAGTTTGCCGTCAAAGATACTGGCATTGGCATCCCAGCAGATAAACTCAACCGCCTGTTCCAATCTTTCTCTCAGGTAGACTCCTCAACCTCTCGCCAATACGGTGGTACAGGTCTAGGTCTAGCAATTAGCAAACATCTTTGCGAAATGATGGGTGGCAAGATGTGGGTTGAGAGTCAATTTGGAGTTGGCTCAGTCTTTTATTTCACCATCACGGTAGAGTCTTCTCCTGAGTCTGAACAGAGTAATACTACTACCTTCTCCTCCCAACCTCAGCTGGCTGGAAAGCGGCTACTGATTGTTGATGATAATGGCACCAATCGACAAATACTGGCTCTGCAAGCCGAATCTTGGGGTATGGTTTATTGCACTGCCAAGTCTGGTTTAGAAGCTCTCGAACTTCTGAAACAAGAGCCTCCCTTTGACCTAGCGATTTTGGATATGCAAATGCCACAAATGGATGGCCTTGCTCTAGCCGTTGCCATCCGTCAAATACCTAATTGTCAGCAATTACCTCTAGTAATGCTCACTTCTATGGGTCAGCCTTCTACAGAAATAAAAGCTACTGAGGTTAATTTTGCTGCCTATTTGCATAAGCCAGTCAAACAATCTCAACTTTTCAATAGTTTGACTCAAATTCTGGGAGGAGTTCCCCTCAAACTCAAATCCTCAGCTTTACAACCACCCCAACTAGACTCCCAAATGGCGCAGCAACTACCACTACGGATTTTGGTAGCTGAAGACAATTTGGTTAATCAGAAATTAGCTCTGAAACTATTACAGAGTATGGGATATCGAGCAGATGTAGCGGCTAACGGATTAGAAGTAATTGCAGCTTTAAATCGTCAACACTATGAGGTGGTGTTGATGGATGTACACATGCCAGAAATGGATGGACTTACAGCAACAAAGCAAATTTGTCAGCAATGGTCGCCCCAACAACGCCCCCGGATTATTGCCATGACAGCCAACGCGATGTCAGGTGACAGAGAAAGTTGCTTAAGGGCAGGGATGGATGATTATATCAGCAAGCCGATTCAGGTTGAGGAGTTAGTTAAGTCTCTAAACAAAGCCAAATCTAGCTCCACAACAACAGAATCACTTCCAGCTATTGAAGAAAACTCCAGGCAATTAGGCATAAAAAAACCTTCTGCCCAAGGCCCTGAGCCTTGGACTTTTCCTGTGGACTATCAGGTTTTGCAAGCCTTGCAGGAGATTATGGGGAACAGTGTCTCGGGAGAATTAGCCTCCTTAATTGACCTCTACCTGCAAGAGAGCCCCTCTTTGCTGCAAGCGATGAGTAAGGCTCTGAGCAATCAAGAACCATTAGCAATGCAACAGGCAGCCCATACCCTTAAGTCTAGCAGTGCTTCCTTAGGAGCAATGAATCTATCGAGATTGTGTCAGAAAATCGAATCTTTGGGACAATCTCAGACGCTGATCGGAGCAAAGGAGATCATCTCACAAATTGAAGCTGAGTACGAAACAGTTAAAGCAGCACTATTTGCTCAATGTCGAGGAGCTCAAGAGTGAATACCTATAATCAGCATCATCATCCCCTAGTCATGATCGTAGACGACGACCGATTTACACGTATGATGCTACGTCAAATCATGGAAAAAGAGGGATATAAAATTGAAGAGGTAGAAGATGGTCAACAGTGTCTTGCCGCCTACCAATCCCATAAGCCTGATATGGTGCTACTGGATGCAATGATGCCAGTGATGGATGGTTTTACTTGCTGTCGTCAACTGCAAGCTTTGGCTGGGGATGATTGTGTTCCTGTGCTGATGATTACCGGGCTCAATGACCAAGCATCTGTTGATTGGGCATTTGAAGCAGGTGCAACAGATTACATTACTAAACCTATTCATCCACCAGTATTACGTCAGCGTTTACGCCGCCTCTTTGAGGCTAGATGGGCGCAGCAGGCATTGCAAAAGAGCGAGAAACAGTATCGATCCATTGTTGAAAATGTCCAAGAAGTTATTTTCGAGACTGATGCTGTTGGTAACTGGACATTTCTTAATTCTGCTTGGACAAAGCTGACGGGATTTAAGGTAATTGAGAGTCTGGGGAGTAATTATCTCCATAATGTCCATCCTGATGATCAGCAATTACATGAGGAACTATGGAGTGTATTGCTGGCAGGTTATAGAGCCTCTTGTCGGCAAGAAATTAGATACTTAACAAAGACAGGGCAGTGCCGATGGCTAGAAATTAACGCCCATTCCAACCTGCTCACTAAAGGTGTTCTTGCTGGTATTTCCGGTACTATACAAGATATAACGGAGCGTCTGTATGCTGAGGCCTTAGAAAAGGATAAATTGAGGCTAGAAATTGAAATCATGGAGCGAGAGCGTAGTTCCCAAATCATGCGCCAAGCTCTAGAAAAAGAAAAAGAACTAGGTGAACTAAAATCCCACGTAATTGCTACCATTTCCCATGAGTTTCGTACCCCCCTGACAACAATTCAGTCATCGAGCGAATTACTAGCCAATTACAGCAAGAAGTTGTCAGAGTCTAAAAAACTAAAACATTTCCAGCGAATCGCTAATTCTGTAGAGCGCATGAGTCAATTACTCAACGATGTAATTTTATTGGGTGAAGTCGAAGCTGGAACCTTAGAATTCAACCCCAGTTGGCTGAATTTAGAGGGCTTGTGCAGCGAGATTATTGAGGAGTTCCAACAGAGTTTAGATGATGACCAACATACAATTGTTTTGTGGACTCAGGGTGAAAGTAGAAATGCCAAGCTTGATCGTAATCTGCTGCAGCACTTGCTGATCAATTTGCTCTCCAACGCCGTGAAATTTTCTCCCCAAGGAGGTACGATTAATTTCGACTTAATTTGTCAGCAAGATCAAGCTATTTTCCGTATCGAAGATCAGGGTATTGGTATTCCTCTAGAGGCACATAACAGAGTGTTTGAATCCTTTTATAGAGCTAGTAATACTGGCACAATCAAGGGTACAGGACTAGGATTAGCAATTGTGAAAAGATGCGTGGACTTGCATCAGGGTCAAATTAAAGTAGAAAGTGAAGTGGGAATAGGGACAGTGGTTACATTGACTCTACCATTGACCTAGAAAGTGGATTGAATGGTAGGCTAATGTGTATTTAAATTGCATATTCTTCAGTTAATAAACAAGCCGTCAAACTCTCTTCTTGTCTCCCCGTCTGGAGTTTCCCCGCCTCTGTCTCAACAAGCAATTTGAAAACGTGACAGCTTAGTTTTTAGAGGAGGGAAAAAATTAAGTCTTGTTATGAATCTGACACATGGCGATCGCTAGATTCTAACTGTTGTCGTTGGGATTGCCACTGTAAGGGATCACTAGCAGCAATTGTTTCTAGGTTAGCAAGGCGTTCCTCTATCTGTTGCATTTGATGCGGTTGCAGAAGGTTTTGGGCTTTTTTATCAGATTTCCATACCACCGCAGTGCTAATTGTCGCACCTGTGACTACGGCTAGAGGGAGAATTGCCCCGCTCCTAGTAACAGCTGAAAGCGGTATGCACAGTGCCAGCATCCCAGTAGCATAAGACCAAATTTTGCTAGTGGTTGCTGTGCGGGTATCTTTGCTCTTTTCTGAGTCTGGTTGCCGTTGGTTTGTCATGAGCCTCTATATCTCCTAGAGCAGTCATATTTTCATACTGCCATGGGGGTGAGGGAAAAAAAGCTTTGGAAGAGAGGATCACTTTAGGGATTTAAATAGGCTAACCTAGTTCCAGAAAAGGAGTTTCGACGCTAACGTCGATTCAAAAGCTTTGTTTGGCAGGTTTCATCTACTAGCTTTACTTACCCATATTTTCCATCTATTTAGCTATTTCATATGCTGAGCTTGTCTTGTCCTCTTTTTCTGAGAAAAATCGCCATCAAGATAATTGTGCCCCCTCTCAGAGCTTTATTGAGTCTCATCCTACTGTTAATTTTGAATACTGGATGTTCCCAACTACCATTTTCCCAACAGCAACTAATATCTCTATTACCTGGTCTATCTTCCGAAGCAGATTTTAAGATCAATGTGACACCCTTAAATAATAAGGGGGAATACCAGGTAGAAGGAACAACCAATTTTCCAGATAAAAGTCGTATCACGGTAGCGGCAATTCGTTATCTGCGTACTGATAACGAACTATCTACAGAACTAGACCCGGAGCCTATCTATTCAATTTTGGACTATAAAGATGTCAAGGTAAATCAAGGGAAATGGCAAACCACGCTGGGGCTGTGGAAAATTTCACCAGATGGTCAGTATCAAGAAACTTGGCAATTGGAAAATCCTAAACTTGGACTCTCGGTAGAGCCAGCCTCTGAGGTAACTTTCCTTGCCACCTTGGAACCAACTACCCCATTATCAGCAATAGAACAGCAGTTGGCAAAGCAGGGTATTAGGCTAACCAGTAGCTTGGTTAGCAATGCAGCCGATGGTCAAAACTATGTCCAGACAAGTGTGGTTGAGGCACAAATTCCCTTACCAACTGGTAAAACTACACCACCCCAAACACGACAACAGGATATTAATGGTGGCTGGGGACCTCAGTATCGACTTTTACCAAAACCACCAAATATTAACAAACCTGAAAGAATCAGTAAACCACGAACTAATGCTCCGCTTTCACCGGAACAGTTTTTACAGTGATATTCTGCTACGTTTAATTTAAATTAACTACATTGCTGAATTCCCCATCCGTTTATACGGTGGGGATGGATCGCTCTTTTGAACATCGGTGGTTCGATACCACCTATTTTTTCAATCTCCTATCAAAACAAATTAGAAACCTGGCGAGTTCAGCATTAATTAGGCTAAATTGGCATTACTGTTGCCATAAATTAGGCTAGAGATGGCCCGACAAGCGCTACAAAAAATCTGGCAGTTTGCAACCAATTATGAGCTGTTGAAATTAGGGAAACCAGGGCAGGTGGTAGAGGCTGGAGCCCTGGTTTCTAAAGCTTTTTTGGATTTAGCGATCGCTTTAGGGTGGAAGTTTACTCTTGCTCCGATGCTCTCAGCGGGGCTGCCGTTTGTGACTATTGCTCGGCAAGGGTTACAGCTGTTTCGTGAGCAGACAGATAGGGAACCAACAATCTCAGAATGGATAGCGATCGCTTCTATCCCAGCTTATCTAGAAAGCTTGTATGAATTGACCCAAAGCAATGATTTATTAAAGCTTTTGCCTGAAATTCCCTCTAGTGAACCAATTCAAAAGCAGATTGCACTCCTCAGAGAGTTTCCCCTCGATGAGCATTTAGCTAGAAATGCCCTAAGCTGCTTTCACTCTTCAGAATTAGCCCAAGCCTTAAATCAGCTCCTGTCAGCCCAATTGCAGCAAGCCGAAATCTCGGAAAATGAGGCTCAAATTGTCACTGCCTGGGTAGCTTGGGGTACCCATCGCCACCTTCAGCAGCTTGTTGACTATGAAAGTGGCTCTCTCAAGCAAATGATTCAAATCTATGGTGCTGGTAAGGGTACTGAAACTGATAAATACGAGAGTATCGAGGAGTATCTTAACACTCAGATTAAAACCAAGCCCGAAGAGAAAGTTTTTGCCGAAAACTTCAGTTTCAAAGATATCTATGTGCCGCTCAAGAAAAAACCTGTTGATAAAAATGGCGATGTAGATAAAAAAGCAAATGCTATTGGTTTAGAGACTTGGGCAAAGAATCTCCTCAACGAGCCAGAAAAACAAGCGCAGGTAATGTTTATCCAAGCAGGGCCAGGGCGTGGTAAAAGTGTATTTTGTCGGATGTTTGCAGACTGGGTGCGGCAGCATTTGCATCCCTTGTGGACACCGATATTAATTCGACTGCGGGATATCGTGAAATTGCAGCAGAGTTTTCGAGAAACACTGCGAGAAGCAGTGCCAACAAATTTTGCTACCAGTGGTGATTGGTTAGCCGATAAAAATACCAGATTTTTGTTTTTGCTCGATGGCTTTGATGAATTAGTCATGGAGGGCAGAAGCAGCGGCGGATTGGAAGAATTTTTGAAGCAAGTGGGGCAATTTCAACAGGATTGCCAGCGCAGTAAGGATATGGGACATCGGGTTTTAATCACTGGACGTCCCCTGGCTTTGCAAAACCTGGAACGGTTTATGCCTCATAATCTGGAGCGAGTGGAAATCCAGTTAATGGATGAGAAACTCCGACAGTTGTGGTTGAGCCAATGGTCACAGCAAGTTGGTGAAGAGAAATCAAATGCCTTTGGCCAATTTCTGCAAGACGAACGCATTATTAAAAGTGTGGGGGAATTAGCCTCTGAACCCCTATTACTTTATTTACTGGCTGCGATGCACCGAGATGGACATTTAAGTGTCCAAAAGCTTGAGGGAACCAGTGGTATTGAGACTAAAATTCTCATTTACCAAGAATCCTTGCGCTGGGTTTTAGAAGAACAACGTCCCCAATGGCTCAATCGGCAGCTGACAGCGATGGAAACTGCTGGTTTGCAGCGCATTCTAGCAGAAGCGGCTCTGTGTGTAGTGCAATCTGGTAGAGAATGTGCTCCACTGCCGATGTTGAAGGAGCGTATTCAAGTTAGTGATGGTGCGGCAGGGTTAATTAAACAAGCTGAAGAACGATTGGGAGATGAGGCTCTCAAAAATGCCTTGGCAGCTTTCTATCTGCAACCAACTCACCGTGATAAAGGGGGTTCAGTTGAGTTTGCCCACAAGAGTTTTAGTGAGTTTTTGTTTGCTCAGCTGCTAGCAGAAAGATTAGTGGAATGGACAGTACCAGGAAGAAGGGATGAGGAATTTCTGGTTAGTAAGGCTCAGATGAATTGGGAAATTTATGATTTGTTGGGCTACGGTGGGCTGACATCAGAAATTGTGGAATATTTGATGGGTTTACTCACGACTCCTTCAACTCCCCTTAGTAAGGACAAATATAAAAAGAAGGAGGAGGATAAATTTGAGCCAGTGAAGCTGTTCCAACGCTTAGAAAAGTTCTATCTACGATGGTGCAATGGTGAATTTATCGATATTCCCAAGGAGACTTTACCCCAGAAAAAGACCAGCCAATTTAAAGAACATGGAATCAATTTTGGTCAGCGGCAGGTGGATGTGTACGCTGGGCTGAATGTGATGATTTTGCTCTTAGAATTGCACCGCTATGGGCAATCAAAAGATGATCTCAAAGAGGAAATTGCCTTCTATCTCTGTGGTCAAGAGGATACTGAAGATTTTAATCCATTGAGATTGCTTAAGGTTATCAGCTACAGCCAGGGCATTGAATTTGATTCTTTCCGAGAGACAGTTGGACCATTTCTCAGTGGCGCAGACTTCAGTGGCGCAGACCTTAGGGGCGCAGACCTCAGTGGCGCAGACCTTAGGGGCGCATACCTTAGGGGCGCAGACCTCAGTCGCGCATACCTTAGAGGCGCAGACCTCAGTGGCGCAGACCTCAGTGGCGCAGACCTTAGGGGCGCATACCTTAGAGGCGCAGACCTCAGTCGCGCAGACCTTAGGGGCGCAGACCTCAGTCGCGCATACCTCAGTCGCGCATACCTTAGTCGCGCAGACCTCAGTGGCGCAGACCTCAGTCGCGCAGACCTCAGTCGCGCAGACCTCAGTGGCGCAGACCTCAGTGGCGCAGACCTCAGTGGCGCAGACCTCAGTCGCGCAGACCTCAGTCGCGCATACCTCAGTCGCGCATACCTCAGTGGCGCAGACCTCAGTGGCGCAGACCTCAGTGACGAAGTATTCGGAGATATTTCCTGGAATGAGGAGACAAACTGGGAAGGTGTGCGGGGGTTGGAGGAAGCAATTAATGTGCCAGAAGCCCTAAAGCAACAGCTTTCAATTCTACCTCAATTACCTTCTCAGGCGGAGGAATAAGTAATAAGTAATAGGTAATAAGTAATAAGTAATAAGTAATAAGTAATAAGTAATAAGCTGCTGTACATTTTTAATGCACAATAGCAAGGCAGTCCCTATGAAAAAATTTTTTCATCATCAAGCATTAAAGAGGGTTATTTACCCTACACCCTACACCCCACACCCTATACCCTCTTTCAAGTCAGGAGGCAGAAGGAGAACGAGTTTTAGCCATTAACTAATATCAAATAAATATATGATTTAAATGCGTAACAGCTTAAGTAATAAAGCTAGTAGGTTGGGTTGAAGTATGAAACCCAACATAATATATTCATCCCCCATCTCCCCCTCTCCCCCTCTCCCCATCTCCCCATCTCCCCCTCTCCCCATCTCCCCCTCTCCCCATCTCCCCCTCTCCGCGTCTCCCCATCTCCCCCTCTCCGCGTCTCCGCGTCTCCCCCTCTCCCCATCCCCCATCTCCCCCGCTCGATGGTAAACTACGATACTATCTGG
>JAAHHJ010000076.1 GCA_010692425.1 Symploca sp. SIO3C6
ATGACTCAACTTTACAAGCTCTTGGGATTCTGAGGAGGTTAGATGGATTTGTAAACGGGCTGGCATTAGGCGATCGCACCTTTTTAACTATTTTTCTATTTTACGCTTAATTAGACCCACCTACTTACATTCCCAATAAACCATTAACTATCAACGAAAGACAAGCAATAAATGTTCTTGCTGTCACTTATTACTTATTACTTATTACTTATTACTTATTACTTATTACTTATTACTTATTACTTATTACTTATTACTTATCCTTAGTAGGTACTTATAACACTTGTTAGGTCGCTGGTAGTTTCTCAGTTGCCTCTCTTCTCCAAGTATTAATTTCATAGTAAAGCAATGGACGTTCATTGACGATCGCTCTCTGAGTTCGAGACATCCCCAAGGCTTCAAGCACTCGAATCGAAGCAAGGTTAGGCTCATCAACATCTGCCTCTACTTTCTTTAATCCAAGCACATCAAATATGTAGCGAAGTACGGAAAGTGTAGCTTCCTTTGCATACCCCCGTCCCCAGAGTTGAGGCCGTGTGCCAAAAATTAGACTCGGTGAACTTTGTAATGAATGAAGCAGACCTGAAAACCCTGCTACCTGATCGCTTTGATGATCAAAAAAGAGCCAAATCCCATAGCTATAACGAGCAAAGCTGATCAAACTTGTTTCGATAAACGACTTTGCTTCCTCATTAGTAATTTGTCGGTCGTCGAAGAGAAACCGTCGGACATCAGCCTCTGTCCATAGCTGGTGCATAGCATCTAAATCGCTCATTTGACAGGGGCGCAAACTCAAACGTTCAGTGCGAAGCAAATGGGACATTATTTCTGATGCCTTGCTCTATGTTTTATCTCAACAAATCCAACATAGCACTGATTAAAGTAATAACTATGATAAGCAAAAACAATCATTATTCAGCAATCCGTTTTTAGTTCATAATCAATCATTTGTATCTTAACTTCACATTAGGGCAATTATTGAGAATATTCTCATTTACCGTGAGAATTGACAGGTCTAGTTGACAATGGAAAAATCAATATAGGTATAAATTGGGCGTTTTGTTTGTCAAAAAACACCAGTGCCATCTCAAACCCTTGATTTACGGTGTAATTTGAGCCAATTACACAGAGCCTTATCTAAGTTTTCACTAGCTTCGAGGGACGAATTTTTTGTTAAACAGTGTAAAGTACAAAATTCTACCCTTGACAAATAAAGTATTTAAGACTTATAGGACAGATCAATTTTAATTTACGTATAAAAATTTAGCATAGAGGTAATTGGTTTATAGCAATTTAAATCTGGAATAGCTTATGGATGCAATCGAACGACTAAAGATGACTGGACTATTTGCACTCATGGGTTTTTGTTGTAGTAACTGGGGCTTATTCTATGTTATCGGTCCCTTTTACATAACTCTCTCAGACTTAACTATACTGTTTTTTCGTGGACTCTTCGGTGCTTTAATCCCAGGTTTAGCTGCTGGGTTGATTTTAACTGTATTCAGAAAGTATTACGTAACTAACAAGCGATTGATTATAACTGGGCTATTTGCACTCATGGGTTTTTGTGGTGGTAGCCAGTTCCCCTTTGCCTTAGTTTATGACATAACTCCACTGTTCTTTACAGGACTTTTGCAAGCTTTGCTCTTGGGTTTAGCTAGTTGGTTAATTCTAACTCTATTAAGAAACTCTGAGTGGAGTGATAAGCGATTAGTTATGATTGGGCAATTTATAATGGTAGTGGGATTCTGTGCAGGTAGCATCTTGCCTGCTGCTCTAACAATTGGTTCAATTCCGGTGTTTGTTGGAGGAATCTTTGTAACTTTAGTCCTGGGTTTAGCCATTTGGCTAAATCTTGAAACATCGAAGAGAATCAAATACTGGGTGTGTAGTGCTTTGTGTCTGGTAGTAACACCTTATTTGTTGATTTTTAACTCTCCGCAGTCGTTGGATGATTGTGTTTCTGTGGGTAATATTTTTTTGGGCGGTCTTGAATGCTACTATCGACCTAATCCAACAATTGATACTGTTCTACCTCCAGAATTTTCTGAAGAAAAGTTTTTTAGTATCAAGCCGGGAATGGATAGAAATGAAGTTATTGCTCTGTTAGGTAAACCCACACAACCTGAGTTAGGTCTACATTACGGTGATGATGGAGCTGCTGGTTGGTGGGACTTTGCTTATATTGATTACCGTATATTCGTTGATGATAACGATAAAGTCATCGGAACTTATAGAGATATTCATTATAATTGACTCATCTAGCAAGCACGTCTCCTCAATTTTTCCCGAAGAGTGTTACAGCGTTGAAGCCTAAATTGGCGTAAAAATTGGCGACTTTCTTTGGTATATTGCTTTTTGTGCTTACGGTAGTCTTTGAGAATATTTAGCCACAACTTCCGCAATTGCGGTATAGCTGAACATTTCTGAATCTGACAAGCAACAGCATTTTTCCACTGTTCTAATTTCCGATAACTGATGAATTGTCCGCCTCTATCACGGCGATGCACAAAAACAACATAAGCCCAACATTCAACACGCACAATCAGATGCTGGGGAATCCTCAGCATTCTCGCAATATCACCAATACTGATGCGAAATTTTTGGGCTGGTTGAAGGCAATTAAAGAGAGTAGTCATAGTTAATGGTTCATGGTTAATGGTTCATGGTTAATGGTTCATGGCTCATGATTCATGGCTCATGGTTCATTGCTCATTGGGTTGGTATAAGGGCAGTTGTGGAATACAAACCCAATGAACAATCAACAATGTTTGCGCAGCATGCGCGAAGCGCGTACTATGAACAAAAGACAAGCAATAAATGTTTTTGTTGTCACTTATTACTTATTACTTATTACTTATTACTTATCCTTCGTCGGTAAATCCCAGACCACTTCATATTTGGTGTCAGGGACATGTTCACGCCACCATTGGAGATGTCCTTCGGCATCTGATTTGGTGCGATAACGATCAATAATTGACCATTGCAGCTTGTTGTGCAACAGACGGGCTATAGCCCATGGCCTGAGTCGGTCTCGATAAGACATAATTAAGTTGTCTCCTTTGGTAATTAGGGAGCCAGAGCCAGCCTGAGTAAGTTAACCGCTCACAGGCTGGCTTTGTTCTGGGTTACGGTTGTAACAGCATTAAGCTACCACATTGCTTTTCTTAAGACAACCCTTTTACCAAAAAAAATTAGGACTTATAATCTTACTTAATAATCTAAATTTGACGTTAATAAAATGGCAACAATGTAGAAATTTGATTGTGGCTTTTCTAAACCAATACGATGAAACCATCTGTGGTAGTTCTGAAACTGGGGCAACTTTTGACGGCACGGAGGCGGTACAATCTTATTGCTTATGTCACAATCACCTCCTGCTCAAACTCGAAGATCCAGAGATGCGATCGCTAGCTACCAAGCTTTAATTGTAAGCGTTTATTAATTAATTCCTCTTGCTGTTCAACTGACAAGCTATTTAACTCCTCCTTAGAAATAATCGGGCGGTGTAGCTTTTGGTGACGTCGATCTATGTAAGCTTCAAAAGCATTTTTGTCAGTTCTATGGGCTAAGAAATACTCTTTGAGTTCTTGGTCACTCATTTGTGAATAGTCAACTGTACTCATCAAAAGACCTCCCCATTAGGTGTTATTTCTAATTCGATGCCTTCATCGTGTCCAGCCAGAACAAAAATATTTCCAGTCCGCTCATCTATACGAATAATGTGAATAGGCACAAGCATAACATTAGTCAACCTATAACTAATTCTGTACAAGCGACGCAGCTGCACCTCGTTTGGTTCATCCATTACTGTAGGGTCATGGTTCATGGTTCATAGCTCATAGCTCATGATTCATTGGGTTGGGATAAAGGCAGTTGTGTATACATTTCCAATGAACAATCAACAATGAACCATGAACAATGAAATATCAACTTTTAACCTTTACTATCACAAATTAAATTGCTGTAATTGGGCTTGAATCTTGGCGACGAATTGCTATTACTGCTGGTTTCGGTGGCTCGTTATCCTGTTTACTGGGCCAATTAGAACCGATAGGAACCTCTCTAGTTTGCACAAAATCTTTACCGTCGCTGGTTTTCATGGCAAACTGGCGAGACTCGGATGCTTTATTCTGTCTAATTCCATTAACTTCCCCTGGATGCTGTACTGATAGGAATAGAGTCTGTTGATTAGAGTTGACACTCCCCCTTTTTCTAAAAGGGGGATTCTTGAATCATCGAGAGGGCTTAGCAGAAGGGATTTCTCCACCCTGACAGAGGCACCAGCTCTCCTCAAGCGTATGTTTCCGCATGCCCTGCGGTACTTTGAGGTGCGCCCTATCATCACCCCACCCCTTGTTGAGAATGTTGATCGCAGCGTTGTGGTCACGATCTAATACCGTCTGGCAATATGGGCATTGATGAGTTCGAGTAAGGGGCTTTGCTCGAAATTTGGGTAAATAGCGCCCATCTTTGAGCCCAGAAATACCGTAAATACGACGATCTGCGGGAGAATTTGTACGCTCCCATTTCCCCTCACTATTGCGTTTTAAGGAGATAACGCCGATACCTTGGTCTGTAAGTGCTGCTTGGGAGATTTGCTCGATTTTAGCTTTAAATTGGTCATCATCAGGCAAGTTAAAGGCATTAATTCCCTCCTTGCTAAGTGCCTGTTGCACTTCTTCAAAGGGAAGAGATTCTCCTATAACTTTTTGGTAGGACTGTATCCAGGGTAAGGCACTGATGTATTCAAAATTAATGGCGAGGTAGCCTTCGTTATCGCCAGTTTCAATAAACGAGAGGAAGTCATTATTGTAACCACAACGGGAATTTCCCACTGGATCCCCCCAGACTGCTACGACATCGTAGGTAAATCCCTCTGGCAAGAGTAACTCATCAACAACGGTATAGTTAACATACTCGCTGATTTGCTCCTCTGGCGTCAGGTTATCGACACTAAGGGGCATAGGTCCTTTGACTGGTTTAAAGCTGAGTTGGCTGTCGGTAGGTTTTGGGCTAGAGATGGGTGCTTGGGAGGTTTGCCTCTGCGGGTTACAGGCGATGGTGAGGGCAGAGGCACTCAAAAATAATAGGAAGTCTCGACGCTTGAGGGTCATACTACGGCACTATTTTAAAAAGAAGATAGATTATTGCAACCCATATGGAAAGTATAACTTCTCGTATGCAGGCGGTGCAGTCGCCGATTATTCCTGTAGTTGGGGAACTAATTCGTTCTCATCCTGGAACTATTTCTTTAGGGCAGGGTGTTGTCTATTATCAACCACCACCAGAAGCAATAGCCCAGATTTCTCAGTTTATCGCCGATCCGGAAAACCACAAGTACAAGGCTGTAGAAGGGATTGTACCGTTACTGGAGGTAATTAAGGCTAAGATTAGCTCAGAAAATGGCATAGAAGTCAAGAGTAATAATCGTATTGTTGTTACCGCTGGCAGTAATATGGCGTTTATGAACGCGGTTCTTGCCATTACTAATCCAGGGGATGAAATTATTATTCAAACGCCCTATTACTTCAATCATGAAATGGCGATTACTATGGCTAGTTGTCGCCCAGTGCCAGTGGCAACTGATGATAATTATCAGCTATCTCCAGAAGCAATTACTCAAGCGATTACTGAAAAGACACGGGCAGTGGTAACGGTTTCACCGAATAATCCTACAGGTGTAGTGTATACAGAGGAAGCATTGCGTGAGGTTAATCAAATCTGTGGCGATCGCGGAATTTATCATATCAGTGATGAGACTTATGAGTATTTTACCTACAGCGGAGTAAAACATTACTCGCCAGGGGCTTTTGCTAAAAGTAACGAATATACTATTTCTCTATTCAGTCTCTCCAAAGCCTACGGTTTTGCTTCCTGGCGCATTGGGTATATGATCATTCCGGAACATCTGTTCACGGAGGTGAAAAAAATCCAGGATACAATTTTGATTTGTCCCCCTGTCATTTCTCAGTATGCGGCACTAGGAGCTTTACAGGTTGGAGTTAGTTATTGCCAAAATTATGTTGGTGAGATTATTGCTGTGCGAAAGTTGATTCTCAAGGCACTCAAAAGTATAGATAATTTCTGTAGAATTGCTCCTGCTGATGGTGCTTTCTATTTTTTTCTAAAAATTAATACTAAGCTGAGTGATTTTAAGCTAGTAGAGAGGTTGATTCGGGAATATGGCGTGGCGGTTCTTCCTGGCACAACTTTTGGTATGAATCAGGGATGCTATCTGCGCGTTGCCTATGGCGCTCTACAAGAAGATATAGCGACAGAGGGTATTAGACGGTTAGTGCAGGGCATGAAGGAAATTCTAGTTAGTTAGGTCAGGGATTTAAATTTCATGGGGCAACCTCTGAAACGTACTTTTAACTTAATTAAGCCAGGAGATTTAATCGTCTTTTCTGGGTTAAAAACCGATGCGGTTCTGGTAAGATGGCTCACTGGAAGCGACTATAGTCATACGACCATTGTTATAGATACTAACCTCGAAGGAAGTACACATACTAAGGTAGTGATCGCTGAGTCCACAAATTATACAAGCTTACCAGATTTTAAAAACCGCAAATGTAAGCCAGGAGTACAAATTCACTATTTAGAAGCCTGGCTAAATGCCTATCGGAGTTATGGCAAAGCCTGGTGGGTTCCCTTAGCAAAATCATTGAGTTCTGAAGGTATTAATAACATGCAAAAGTGGTTGTGGAGCCTTCACAATCGCCAAGTTACTTATAGCTGCGGTAAATCTATTGGAGCTTGGCTGAAAATTAACCGCTATTTGATCAAATATGATCGCCATAATGTAAAGAAAATATTTTGTTCAGAACTAGTAACTCAAGCCTTGCAAGTGGCAGGAGTTGTGGATGAATCGATTCTAGCTTGCGAACAAACACCTCAAGAAGCAGTGAAGTTTAGTTGTTTTAAGTCTCCTATTCTACTGGAAATTTAGTCAGGATTAAACTGTGTTATTATTGCAAACGATAAAAAATATTGGTCAAGATCTCGGCTTTAGTTTAGTGCATCAGCAAAATCTAGTTTACGTTACTTGCTGGGAAGACCCCAGACTTGATCGTGTGGCTTTAAACTTGCAAACTGATGATACAGTTCTTGTCATTACCTCCGCCGGATGCAACGCCTTAGAATACGCTCTCGACGAACCCAAACAAATTTATGCCGTTGATGTTAATCCTAAACAAAATGCCTTGCTGGAACTCAAAATTGCAGCGATTCGAGAACTAGATTTCGAGCATTTTTTTCAATTGTTTGGTCGTGGAAAATTAAAACAGTTTGACGAAATTTATACCCAAAAGCTTCGCTCTCACTTATCTTCAATTTCCCAAGCCTATTGGGACAAACAGGGAACTAAATTCTTCGATAGTGATCGTTCTTTTTATTTTCGAGGAACCACCGGCAACTTTGCCCTCGCCATCAACTATTACATTGATCACATCGTGAAAATTCGCCCCAGTATCGATGCAATTCTCAACGCTAAAACCTCACAAGAACAGCAGGAAATTTACCATTGCGAGATCGAACAGGCTTTTTGGCAAGATTGGCTCTATTACTTGCTCAATAGTGATTTTGTCCTGTGGATGCTAGGTATTCCTTTACAGCAACGTCAACAGATGGAACTCTATCTCGAAGGAAGTATTGCTACTTTTATACGTCAACGTTGCGAACAGGTCTTTACTGAAATTCCCATTCAAGATAACTATTTTTGGCGAGTGTTTCTTAAGGGAGAGTATCGCCGAGATTGTTGTCCCGAATATTTAAAGGAGGAAAACTTCGAGCGTCTCAAATCGGGGTTAGTTGATTGCATTCAGGTAAAAACCAACACAGTCACTAACTTTCTGGAAAACTGTCAAGAAAAAATTTCTCGCTTCGTGCTTCTCGATCACATGGACTGGCTGAGTCGCTCGAGTCACGAACAATTACAGCAAGAATGGCAAGCGATTCTGGATCGAGCCAGTGAGAAAACACGCATTTTGTTTCGTAGTGGAGCGTTACAAGTGGAATACCTTGATGCACTGCCAGTAGTTTATGAAGGAAAGGAGCAGTTACTACAAAACCTATTGAGGTATGATACTGAGTTGGCAGAGCAATTGCACCCGCAAGACCGCGTCCAAACCTACGGCAGTTTTTACATCGCCGATTTAGTTGAAGCTTAAAACTATTGGTATTGGCGAGAACATAGTACAAATGAGCATTTTATCCGACTTGATTGGCGACCTCAAAACAATTTACCATCTAGCCAAACCTGTGCAAGGGGATACTCACCAACAGCGATTGGAAAACTTCTACAGCACTCAATCGGCGGATTATGACCGCTTTCGTCGGCGTTTGTTACAGGGAAGGGAAGAACTATATCAAACCCTAGCTAATGGTAATGAGGATGGTAAAATCTGGGTTGACTTCGGTGGCGGTACAGGAGCGAATTTAGAATCTATTGGTGATCATCTGGCTAAATTTGTCAAAATTTATATTGTCGATTTATCTCCTTCCCTACTGCAAGTGGCGCAAGCACGAATTGCTAATCATGGCTGGACGAATGTTGCAACTGTTGAAGCCGATATCACTCAATTTTCACCACCAGAAGGGATTGCTGATCTAGTCACTTTTTCCTATTCTTTAACTATGATTCCGGACTGGTTTGCAGCCATTGAGCAGGCTCAACATATTTTGAGGCCAGGGGGAACTATTGGAGTGGTTGATTTTTATGTCTCTCACAAGCATCCCCCTCAAGGATGGCAGCGTCATTCCTTTTTTGATCGTAACTTTTGGCCAATTTGGTTTGCTACCGATAACGTATTTCTGTGTCCTAATCGCCTAGCATACCTGAACCACAAATTTGATACTGTTGCTTTGATAGAACGTATGGGAAGTTTACCTTTCCTGACAGGTTTGAAAGTTCCTTACTATATATTTATTGGTCACAAATAATCTAAAACTTCGAGAGGTTAATCAAATCTGTCGCGGTCGCGCGCGGAATTTATCATATCAGTGATGAGACTTACGAGTATTTTACTTACAACAGAGTAAAAAGTAAAACATTACTCGTCAGGAGTTTTTGCCGAAAGTAGCAAATATACTACTTCTCTATTCAGTCTCTCCAAAGCCTACGGTTTTGCTTCCTAGCGCATTAGGTATATGATAATTCAGGAACATGTGTTCACGGCGGTGAGAAAATCCAGGATACAATTTTGATTTGTCCACCCATCATTTCTCGTATGCCGCACTAGGGACATTGCAGGTTGGGGTTTGTTACTGCCAAAATTATCTTAGTGAGATTACTACTGTGCCAGAGCTGATTCTCAATGCTCCAGACGGCATAGAGGATTTCTGTAGGATTGCTCCTGCTGATGGTGCTTTGCTATTTTTTCCTGAAAGTCGATACTAAGCTGAGTGATTTAATAATAGTAGAGAGGCTGATTCTAGAATATAGTGTGGCTTTTCTTCCCAGCACAACTTTCAATATACATCAGGGATGTTATCTGCCTGTTGCCTATGGTACGCTCTCAGAAAATGTTGCGGCGGAGGGCATTCAGCGGTTAGGGTGGGGCATTAAGTAAATTTTAGTTAGTTAGGTTAAGGATTAGAATGTCAACAGAAGCTAAAGCTCAAGACAAAGGTTTACGGGGTACAGAAGCTCAAGCGATAACTCGTCTTCTTCTGGGCTTGTGGGATTTAGGGGGCGCAGAAAGAGAAGTAACGAAAACGGAATTAATAACTGATAGGGTAAAACTCAATAAAGAGAGGGTTAAAGATTATCAAGACATCTTAGAAAAGCTACAGGAAAAAGGTGCTATTACGATTGAAGTAAAAAAAAGAAAGCCCTATATCTCTTTAACAGAGACAGGTTTGCAGATGCTAGCAGCTGGACTCAACAGCTCTGATTTTAAGTTTGATGGTGAGGAACTAAAGCCTAGAGATAAGGACATTAATGCTGTCTTGAGGTGGCTGCGGGAGAGTGGCACAGTAGGGAATGGAACCAGTTTATCTGTTAACACTGCTAATAATTTAAAAGCAGCGATCGCTTCTTATGAAGAGTTTAAGCAGGTTGTGTTAGATGTCTACGATAAACTCAATCAAGAACACAACTTTAACAACCTAGTACCAATTTACCGTATACGGAAGGAAATTAGCGATCGCCTCACCCGTAGCGAGTTTAATGAGTGGCTGTTGGAAATGCAAGCCAACGATATTTTCCAACTCATGGCAGGAGAGATGTCAGATATTACTCCTGATAAACGGGAAGACTCAATCACGATTCCAGGGGGTGGATTGCGCTACTACGCCAAACTTCTGGATTACTAAAATTACCCTCAATCCCTTTGGAATTCGTTAACTTAACCTCAATCGTTATGGACAATTCTGCTCTTTCTCCTATAGAAGCCCTTAACGCTGCCATTCAAGTTATTAATCCCTTTACTAAAGAAGGGATTGTTAAAGAACAAGATGTTTGGGGAAAAGGCTTTCCTGATTTACCTAATCTTAACGCCCACGCTTCTGATACAGTTTTACAGGCAATTACAGACGCAAAAAAAAGTTCATCTAGTAAAGAAAAAGTAAATTCAATTGCGATAACTGCTCAACAGGGAGTAGGGAAAACTCATATTTTGAGTCGTATTCGTCATCATCTTCAAGGTGATGGCTGTTCTTTATTTATCTATGCAGGCGTCAATAACTATACAGATCTAAACTTAGTCAAGTACCAATTCCAGCAAACCTTGGCAGATAGCTTGAGTCACCTAGGTAATCAAGGAGTTATGCAGTGGCAGGAAGTAGCAGCAGCGATGGCAAATGAAGGATTCAGAGCCATTAATGCTAAGGCTCCAAGTCTTTCTGCACAAGAGCTAATCAACAGATTTGACAGAGTATATACAAGTTGGTTAGCTAAAAAAAAGAATTTAATGGACAGGTTGACTCAACAAGTCCTTAAAACCAAATCCAATACCGATCCTTATTTAGTTAGGGCTATTTTGTGGACTCTCTCAGAGAGTCAAGCCCCTTTTGTAATTACATGGTTGTCTGGGAAAGAATTAGATCAATCTAAAGCTCAAGAATTAGGATTACCAACAAATTCTGGTAAAACTAGTCAGGAGCGAGAAGCCGAAGCTCTTAATATTATCCAGAAAATATTGAATCTAGTCAGCTACTATAGCCCAGTCACTATTTGTTTTGATGAAATAGATGTAAGTGCTAACTGTAGAGATGATGGCTTAACAACACCGCAAGTAATTGCTGATTTAGTTAAACGCCTCTATGATACCCTCGAACAGTCGGCACTGAGCCAAGGGATTGTAATTCTCACAGTAATGCTGCCTGATACCTGGGCAAATCAAGTTAGCTTAATGCCCGGAGGTACACCAGATAGGATTTCAACTTATACACAGCGAAAACCAATTGATTTGAAGTATTTGGGTGGCGACTCTATGGTTGAGCTAGCTACCCTATGGCTGCAAGATTTTTATGAAGCCAGAAATTTAATTCCCCCTCATCCAGTCTATCCATTTGAAGAAAATCAACTCCGAGATTACGGTAAAAAGAAACCAACTGTGCGAGAAGCTTTACGATGGTGTGCTGATAATTTTCAACCTCAGATACCAAAGCCTAAACTGCCATCTGAGCCACTAGAGCGTTTTGAGTTTGCCCTCAACAGAGAAAGTGAGGCAAATATTGGAGATTATCTAGAAAATAATTCACTAATTGCCGATGCCCTGCGTTTTGGATTTCAAACCTTAAAAGGGGAGATATTAGAAGGCAAAACCTCAACTGGAGAAAAATTAAATCAATTAATTGTAGAAGATATTACTGAGGTAGAACCAATATCCAAAAACAAAGGTTGGATAAATTTCAAAGTTATTGGCAAAGAAAATAACATAGATTTTAAAATTGGCGTTGCTATTCTCCAGCACACCAACGGAAGAACAGTAGGAGCAGCAATGTCTCGTTTAACAGACTATACAACTTATGATTTGACAAGGGGCTGTATAGTTCGTTCTAAAGATAAAAAATTCAAGAGGCAGTGGGAAGCTTATAGTCAATTAAATCAACTAATACAGGAACTAGGTGGAGAGTGGGCTTATTTGAAAGCTGAAGAAATTAGACCTCTTATTGATATGTATGCTGTATCTCAGAAGCTGGATATCTATAATCTCAGCGCCGAACAAGTTATTGAGTTCTCAAAACAGCGCACAATTAACAATGATTTACTACTAGAAATCTTGAGCGATCCTTCTGGTCAAATTGATCAAGATACTATCGAAGGAGAAGAACTATTAGATGATTTCTTTGATCTAGTTCTTACAGAGAAGACCACAGAAGAAGACGATCTAAATGATTTATTTGGTTGAGCAGGCGCAAATCTATGTTAATTCAAACAGCCTTGCGCGTACCTGCGCCAGAAATTGAAGCTTTAATAGAAGGGCGCATGATCGTTATTATGCCTCGCGTGCCTATCAATCCTGGGCGGCAATTTGCTCTTTATCCCTCTGTGATTCCAATTAAGGCTCTGCCCATAGAAAAGTATTATCGCTCAGATTTTCTCCCAACTGCCCAAAAAACTATAGCTGACATCAATTCTGAGACAGTTGTAATTAAAGCCTGGGCAAGGTGTGAATTCTGCCCATTTCTCGATGCTTCTGAAGCTTGTGATATTTTGTCACAGCTGACAGTATGGACAAAAGAGGCTTTAGAACAAATTCTCAAACAGCCTGGTTATAAACGTCTAGCTTACCTGCGAGTTTATAGGCTACCTCAGCCTTGGGAAATGCCAGTGCCATCTAATTCTAATCCTAATTTTATTCCTCTAGAGCGATCGCTAGATGTTTCAGAAACAACGCCTGTATTAAACGAACACATCTTTGCCCGACGCCGACGCCAGTTAGAAAATCGACAACTGCCTCTCTATCCTGAATTAGAACAATTACACAGTGCAATCACGCAACTGTGTCAAACGAACCATGCTGCCCAAGAACTAAACCAAGACATTAAGCAACTCTTGGGATGGGCAAATGAAATACCAACTAGACAACTTAATCCAGATTTAGCTTGGATAAATGATATTACAGCATTAGGCGATCGCAGTAAAGAACTAGATACAGGTAAAAGCAATTATCAAGCCGGGACAGACTTTGAAAATATAGTACGCAATAGCCTTAAGTTTCTAGGATTCACTATTGATTATTCCCATAAAGGGGGTGCTGGTGGTTTAGATTTATTCTGCTCCCAGCCCTATCCCCTAGTTGGTGAGTGCAAAGCTGGTAAAAAAGTTCCCAATAATACTGCAGTGCAACTATTGAACTTGGGAACAATACGTCTTAACGATGAACAACTACTCAAACAAACCACAAAATTAATCATTGGCCCTGGTGAGCCTACAAAGCAACTTAAAGAAGCAGCAACACTACATGGTATGGCGATTATTAATCCAGAAACCCTTGAGAAACTAGTAAAACTACAGAGTAAATATCCTAATTCAATAGACTTATTTAAACTCAAAAACTACCTGAAACCAGGTCAAACCGATGACGAGGTTGAAAACTATATTGCTCAGGTTTCTAGAGAAATTGAATTGCGATCGCATCTCGTTGCTCTCGTCAAAAACTATCTGGAAAACGCTAACATTGCAAGTGCAGAGATTAGTGCACTCCATGCTGTCTATGTTGTTTCTAATCCCCTCCAGCCCTTAACAGCACCAGAACTACATGAAATACTAATAGAGCTTTCTTCACCCTTAACAGGTTATTTAGGGCGAATTAAAGGAAGTGATGGGAAGAGCGATCGCTTTTACTTTCTGCGCGACTTACCGAATAACATTGAACAATAGTTTTGAAATATCAACAAAAATTGAATCGTAACAAAAATTAATATTTATAACTCTTAGGAAGCTAAAAGGCAAAAGTCAAATTTGATATCAAATTTATACTATTGTTATTAGTTTTTAATGATATGTCGAACTTGATAAAAGCTTTAGCATCTATACACTTTCTTATATAGCAGTACGTATTAAGGTTAGGACATACTAAATCGCTAAAACTTTGTCAATTTCTGCCTTCTGCCTTCTGCCTTCTGCCTTCTGCCTTGCGCGTAGCGCTATAACGACTTTTCGGTCACCTATAGAGTGAAGTTTATGGTTGCAAATTATGCTGCTATTGACAGAGTTCATAGTGACTTTAGTACCCGCCTTTACTATGCAGCCAAGCGCCACCGTCTACACCATCAGAATGCTAGGATTGCCTATGGGGATATTTTCACCTTTTTCGATAAACCTTCACAAGCCTGGTTAAAGTTTTTGTCCTCACTCAGCAGTACAGAAGGAAATATCTGCACAGCACAAGCCTTAAGCTCTGGTTGCAGAGAATCAGGGCAAGATTCCGGGTGAGTAAGACTATTAGCTTCAGCCTCATCAGCCCAAAGCGCCCCCCAGTGCATGGGTACAAATACCGTCCCTGGCTTGATTGCCTTAGTAATTTTAGCAGGAAACTTAGCACTTCCCCGACGCGATCGCACTTCTACCCACTCAGACTCCTCAATTCCCAAAGTTTGAGCATCGCGGGGATGAATTTCCATAAAGGGTTCAGGATGCATTTGGCGAATTTTTTCAATCCGCCCTGTGCGGGTTTGAGTATGCCAGTGACCATACAATCTACCAGTAGTTAGTACAAAAGGATACTGCTGGTCTAAGGGCTCTGCTAACCCCCGTGAATGATAAGCCCCAAACCTTGCCCTACCGTCAGGGGTAGGAAACCTAAAATCAGTGTATAGTCGCTTGGAATCAATATTACCTTCTAAAGGACAAGGCCATTGAATTGGCCCTTCATTTTGCAAGCGTTGATGACTAATACCAGTTAAATCGCAAAGGCGATCGCCAGTCAACTGCACAAACTCCCGATGTACTTGGGCAGCACTATTAAAATCAAATTGTTCTCTAAAGCCCAATCTGCGCCCTACCTCAGCAAAAATCTCCCAATCAACCCTGGCTTCCCCTGGTGGGTTGCGGAAACGAGGGCAGAGGGTGACTACTCGCTCCGAGTTAGTCATGGTACCAGTTTTTTCACTCCACTGAGCTGCAGGCAACAGGATGTGAGCATAGGCTGCAGTTTCAGTAGGGTAATAGGCATCCTGATAAATAGTTAGAGGGGAGCGCTTTAGCGCTGCCTTAGTACGTTCCAAATCTGGCATACTAACAGCAGGATTAGTGGCAACAATCCATAAACAACCTATATTACCTTGTTCTAAACCTGTAATCATTTCCCAAGCACTGCGCCCAGGATAGGGAGATATTTGCCCTGGCTTTAATCCCCAAAATTCCTCTACCTCTCGGCGATGCTGTGGATTTTTGACCAGGCGATAACCAGGTAAAATATGAGCTAATCCTCCAGCTTCCCGCCCTCCCATAGCATTGGGTTGTCCAGTTAGGGAAAAAGGCCCAGCCCCTGGCTTGCCAATATTTCCAGTCATCAGGTGCAAGTTAATCAGAGTTCGTACCTTAGCAGTACCTTCTGAAGACTGGTTTATTCCCATTGACCATAAAGAGAGAACTCGCTTAGATTTCCCCCAGTAACGGGCAGCTTTTTCCAATTCATCTAAGCCAATACCACAGTTTTTAGTAACTAATTCTGGCGTATATTGTTCAATTACCTTGGCGTAGTCAGAAAAACCTGCCGTACATTCATCAATAAAGATAGAATCGATTGAACCCCAGCGCATTAATAGATGAGCAATACCATTGAGTAAATCAATATCAGTGCCTGGTTTAATTGCCAGATGCAAATCAGCAGCCTCAGCTGTGGGGGTACGACGAGGATCGACCACAATCATTTTGACATGGCGATTGCGCTTATGGTACTTCCGCAGACGATTAAAAACAATGGGGTGACACTCTGCCGTATTTGTACCAATTAAAAAAGCACAGTCCGTTTCTTCTAAATCGTCATAGCAACAGGGAGGACCATCAGAACCAAAACTTTGGATATACCCAGATACAGCAGAAGACATACAAAGGCGAGAATTAGCATCAAAATTATTAGTACCCAGGCAACCTTTCAGCAACTTTTGGGCAAGGTAATAGTCTTCAGTCTGTAACTGTCCAGAGCCGTACATACAAATAGCTTCTGGTCCAGTCGTAAAGCGAACCTTTTGGATTTGGTTAACAATACGCTCTAAAGCTTCATCCCAGCTAGCACGTTGGAAAGGTTCATCTAGGGAATCACGCACCATCGGATAATGGAGCCGATTTTTATCTAGAGATTCGCTAATCGTAGCACCCTTAACGCAAACCTGACCTAGACTAGAAGGATGATGGCGATCGCCCCGCACTCTCCAGATGGGATTACCCTGAGAATCTCGATTAGTGGCTTTCCCAACCATAGCCGGCGGCAAAACCTCTAAACCACAACCCACTCCACAGTAAGGACAGAGAGTTTTAGAAGATTCAATCATGATGCTTCCCCATAAGTACAACTTTTGAATAGACTTTTTATCGAATATTTGATACCAAAAAAGTAATAAGCAACAAGGCAAACATTTATTACTTATTACTTATTACTTATTACTTATTACTTAAAAAGTATTCGTAACAAACAATGATGCAATCGATACATCTGGCAAAAGTACCTTTTGCCAGAACTCGATTAAATGCGGCTGCGTTTTTGCCCATCTACAGGCATCAACACATTTTCTGTTGTTAGTTCTAATTCGTCCTCGCCCTCGTGGAATTCGGCAAAAGAGCCTTTTGGTTCCTTGAGGAAGAATGCACACAAGAAGGCAACAATTAAACCAGCAACGCCTAAAACCTGGAAGAAAATTTGGTTGCCCACTGCACCTTCTGGCACCAAGCTATAAAGAGTCAGATAGCAAACTGCACCAACGTTACCATAGGCACCAACATTACCTGCAACTTGACCTGTAACTCGACGCTTGATTAGTGGCACAATTGCAAAGGTTGAACCTTCACCTGCTTGGACAAAGAAAGAACAAGCCATGGTTAAGATAATTGCCCCTGGCAGCCACCAATTGCCGTTGACACCAGCCATCATCAGATAGCCGATTCCCATACCAGCTGTTAACACTGCCATTGTCCACCTACGGCTACCTAACTTATCAGAAATTAAGCCACCACCTGGACGAGACATCAGGTTCATAAAGGCATAACTAGCGGCAATCATCCCTGCTTGAGCCTTAGTCAAACCGAAGGTTCCTTCAAAAAAGGCGGGTAGCATGGAAACTACCGCCAACTCAGAACCGAAGTTAACAATGTAAGTTAGCTCTAAAATGGCTACTTGGCTGAAATTGTAACGGTCTTCGGCCGGATAGCGCTTGCGACTGGTCATTAATTCCTTATTAACATCCCAGCACTTGTAAGCCTGAAATAGATATAAACCAGCTAGACAAGCCCAGACAATATAGAGTTGACCCTGATTAAGAAAACCAACTTTGCTCAAGCGCCAAGCCAGTAAGGCTAACACCCCAGATAGGGGAATATTCATCAGCATCAAGAACCAAAAATCGCGCTTGCTAGTGACCTCCATCCCACCGTGACGCTTCGGTCGCTGATAAACTTTACCAGTGGGGGTATCTTGGACACTGAAGAAGTAAATAAAACCGTAAATAGCAGCACCAATTCCTGTTAGTGCGATCGCTAAACGCCAGTTGGATTGACTACCAGATAAAAAGGCTAAACCTAGGGCAACTGAAGGTAGGGTAAAAGCAGAAGCAGCAGAACCAAAATTACCCCAACCTCCATAAATTCCTTCGGCTAAACCTATTTCCTTGGGAGGGAACCATTCTGCTACCATGCGGATCCCAATTACAAATCCGGCACCGACGATACTCAATAGCAAACGACTAATCACCAAGGTGTTAAAGTCCTGTGCTAAGGCAAACATGGTGCAAGGAATAGCCGCAAACATCAATAACAATGAGTAGGTAATGCGCGGCCCATACTTGTCGAGCAACATACCAATAATGATACGTGCTGGCACCGTTAAAGCTACGTTGCAAATAGCAATCGTCCGTATTTGACTGGTTTCTAAACCTAAATCTTCTTTCACTGTTGTCGCCAAGGGGGCGAAATTGAACCAGACTACAAACGAGAGAAAGAAGGCAAACCAGGTTAGGTGTAAGATGCGGTAACGACCGCGAAATGATAGCAACTCTGTGAGCATTTAAAATCTTCTTTTGCTGTTCTAGTTCATTACCTGAATATTTAAGGCATGCTGCCACACTTCTTCAGAGCGTGGTGTCGACAGCTCGGCTCAATTTGAGTCGAAGCTGCAAGCTAAAACTAGTAATTTGCACACTGTAATTTTTCTTGATTCGTAGACAGGTTATGGAACTCTAACAAGTGATTTCGTATATTTGACTACAAAAAATTTTGTTTTAGGAAGAAAATGCATTATTTTAATGCAATTTACGCATGATAACAGATATAGCGCTACGCGCAAGGCAGAAGGCAGAGGGCAGAAGGCAGAAATTGACAAAGTTTTAGCGATTTATAGCGCTGCGCGCTGGGGTACTTACAAGTTAGGATATATCTAGAGTCACCTAAAACTAGATTTATTTATGGCTCACCCTTACTCTCAGGATTTGCGCCTACGTGCCCTCTATTTAATCACTAGCG
>JAAHHJ010000077.1 GCA_010692425.1 Symploca sp. SIO3C6
TTGTCTGAGTCGGCATGGATGGATCTAATGGAGCCTGATGATTTGAGAGCATTGACACCTTTGATTTGGAGTCATGTTAATCCTTATGGGACTTTCCGTTTGAATCTTGATGAAAGGTTGCCACTTCGAATGGCGGCTTAATCCTTAGGCTGAAATCTTTATGGGACAGGCGTTTCAGGCTAGATTGCCCCTGGTGACAGCTTCGCTAGTTTAGACCCAATTAGCAGGACTCGTTTGGATGATTGCCGCAGGGTGATCACCATGCTGCTTCATTCTACCAATCATCGCCTGTGACACATCATCAAGCAGTAACAATCCTTGAGAACCTTTGGGTCTGATGAAAATATCGTGACCACTAGCATTCTTACTTTTCAGAAAGCCGACAGCATTTAGTACTTGTTCCTGACTATAGATAACTATGCCACGCAATGATTGCTTATCACGCCTATCGAAAAGACCGACTTCATAGGAGCCACAGCGCATCCCTTGCAACTGCCGACGTACAGCCAGATACGTCCGGTCTATTCGTTTTTGAAATACCATACATTGCCCTGTTTAAAATACAGATTTTAATTTTCTTGCTGTTTTAGCCAATCCTCAATCAGCTCCTCTACCAGTGCCGACATCTCTTGACCACTCTGCATTACAGTCACTTTAAATTTCATATATAGTTCTTTAGGCAGATAAAAAGTGCCTTTGGTGTAATTGGGGTCTTTATTCTTGCCGACTAGACGGCTAGGCGTCTGACTGTCTAGACGTTCAGCTTTACCTTGCTGAGCGGCTTTTAAAAGCTCGT
Organism: Symploca sp. SIO3C6; assembly: GCA_010692425.1. GTDB lineage: Bacteria > Cyanobacteriota > Cyanobacteriia > Cyanobacteriales > Coleofasciculaceae > SIO3C6. The sequence continues at coordinate 797 of JAAHHJ010000077.1, forward strand.
CATACTTGCTCACTAATCAGCTCCTCTCCAATTTCCTTATAGGCTTGCCATGCGACTATTCCATAGCTGTTTTTCACTTGAGAAACAACTACCCCCTGTGTTGAAGCCTGTTCAAAGGCAGCAGAAAATTTAGGAATCTGAGCCTTAAACAGAGGAAGTCCACTGGCTGTAATCGCTCTTCTCGCCTGTTCTGTCGCTAGCTTGGAGCGACCATCGCAGAAGGTTAGCAAAATTTTGAAGTTACTGGGCAAGCCGAGCGCCATCTCAATTACCGGACGAAAGGCGAGGGCATTGGGAGTAGTGGGAACAACTAACAGGTCACACCCTTTAGCCAGGTTCTCTACTTCCTCTTGTGCTAATCCTCCTGGAGTGTCAATGACAGTGTGTTCAAATTCACGAGTAAGCTTAATCCCTTGACGCTCATCACAAACTCTAAAGGGAAGCAGACCTGGCTTTGCCCATTGTAAGGCTGACCTCGTGCTGTCCCCGTCAACCAATAGAGTGGGCGCGTGCAGTTGCAGAAATGCTGCAAGATGAATCGCCGTAACGCTTTTACCCACTCCTCCTTTGACTGATGCCGTTGCCACAATCATCGCCGTCTAAGTGTCTAGGTGTCTAAACGTCTAGTCGTCTAAGTCGGTTAGACGGCTAGACGACTAAATATTAAATTTAGGCTTCCCTGTTTATTACCGATATTTGCAAAACTTTACATCTGTAGCGTCAAATTCGATTTGCTCTCTGTAAAACTGGAGACTCCTTAATTGTTGCTACTGAAAGAGCAAGTTCCAGTTGGTCAAGCAGGGTCTGATAAGCGGTTGCATCTTGTACAACTAATGCTGCTTTTCCATTAATGGTGAGAACAACAGGTTTTTTATTTGACTCAAGTTGTTTCACAAAGTCTTTGGTATTTCGTTGAAAATCAGATAACGAATGAATATTATTTATGTTTACCATATTCTGTTCTTAAAAACAGGCAATTAACTGTTAATAACATGTTGACATATTGGTAGAAAAAGTCAATAAAAATTTGTTTATAATTTGCTTAGGTTCTGCACGTCTTATGCTTACGGTAACAGACTGTTTTCATTCAATCATTTGCGAGAACTAAGCCAATAGAAATTTTTTTTTGACTTTTAAAAGTCGTTCAGGTAACTACTCTATATTGTATTAGGGTTTTAACCGTGTCTATTGAAGAGTTAAAAAGAGATTTTACGGAAGCATTTGAGTCAGCTTGTCGTGGGCATAGAAACAGATTCGATGTATTCAGAGATTGGGCTGAGTGCGCGATGATGGCAACGTACAATAGTCCGGTCACGATGGGCATCTTGAAACCGGATGACACCTATCACGCTTTCGAGAAGCGATACCTTGAAATCGTGGCTAACTATTCTCAAGATGAAGTCAAGGCATTCATCAAAATGTTGGGAATAGTTCAGGTGGTTCTAGAGGAGACGAAGCTCGACTTTCTGGGATCAATATACCAAGAATTAGAAATCGGAGGTAAGCCAACCAAGGGCGAGTTTTTCACTCCTTTTCCTTTGGCTCAGGCGCTGGCGAGTGTCACGCTTGAGAAAGATGTTGTTCAACGTGCGATTGATGAGAAAGGTTACATCAGCTTTTACGAGCCTTGTGTTGGTGCTGGAAGTCTGCTGATTGCTGCTAGTTTAGTACTAGAGGAAAGTGGGATTGATCCAAGGAAATATCTTTTGTTCAAAGTCGCTGACATCAACGCTATCTTTTGTAATATGACGTATATCCAGGCGGCATCACTTGAACTAATTGGATGGGTATGTCACGAAAATTCTTTAACTCAAGAGAGATGGCAAGTACTCACTACTCCACGGCTCCAAGTCTTATCCCGAAAAGATGACTTGACTTTTGCTGCCAAAATATACTCTGTGGTGGAAGAGTTCAATGTTGGCAATGATGATGATGAAATTCTTCCACATAACCTTGAACTCGAAATTCAGAAGAAAGATAAGATTACGGAGGTTGAAACACAAGCTATAGTAGTACCAGTAACTGATGCTACTAACCAACAACTGAATTTCTTTGATTTATTAGAGGGAGAAGATTCAGCTTGAGGAAAGTTGACTTTAAAAGATGGGGCTACTGTTTCTGTTGTTGCACTTTGTAGCCTGTATTTGAAGTGAATAGTTCAGACGGTTTTAAAATGAAAAGACCCAGGCACTTTTCTGGGTCTTCTCGCTATTAATCATATTAAATAATATTTGTCTATATTTTTGTTAGCAGCTTTGAACGCATAATTTGGAAACTTATGTATATAATGTTTATCGATGAGTCAGGGACTCCACCTCCTCCAAATAAAAAAAATACTAAGTATTTTGTATTGGGAGCCATTATCATACCTGAATTAAAATGGCACTCAATTGCAAGGGATCTAAGATTACTCAAGCAACAATACTGCGTCTCAGGAGAAATCAAGTGGCGTTTCTTTAGCCCGAACAATAACAAACCAAACAATAGCCTTGTTCACTTAACTACTCATGAAAGATTCTCTTTCAGAGATGAGCTTTGTAGTCTCATAACAAAATATAAATCGATTAAACTAATGAGTATAGTTGCTAACACAGATAAATATTATGAGCGACCTTCAATTAATAAACCAGATAATGTTTATCATCTCGCATATAAACAACTGATGGAGAGGTTCCAATATTATTTACAGGATTTGAGCCGGACAAATGGTATTGAGGCAAATGGTGTTATTGTTTGTGATCATCGAAATTCTCAAAATGATATGAGCCTTAGAACACTTCATCAAAAATTGATTAGTGGGGAAGATGGCTATCAGTCAAAATTTACACGATTGATTGAAGGACTTTTTATTGCGCCATCGCACATGAGTGTTGGTATACAGCTTGCTGATATTATTGCTGGAGCTATGTTTAGGTGGTACGAAAAAGATGACAGTAAAGTTTTCGATAAGATTAAAAACAGTTTTAGAAGAAGTGAATCAGGGGATATTTGGGGATACGGGATTGTGGCGTGTGATAGGAAGTTAAGCGACGCCGAGTCGGGATAAATCCCAACCCTGCAAGTATCGACGCAGTCTCGGCGTACTTTTATGATACCTTAGTTCTACCTTGTTATTCAACTTTTTTAGGAGATAACTAATATTATTAGGCTGTTAGATTTGATTTTCATTTTTTCATAAAAGTAAAGACAGTTACCTGCTGCTCTAATGTGCTATTAAGGTATTTATAGCGTATAAATTGAATTAAAATACCCCCAAAGACAGGGGGTAGCAGACGCATTATTGAGCTTTAAGCTTGCTGACTATTGATGAGAATTGTTCGAGCTTTAATTACCATCTGTTCCGTAATTCCCTGATTAATTAAAAACTGCGCTCGTCGTTTGGCATTCGTGATCTGGGAATAGCCCTTTAACTCCAAATGCTGACATAAACGCCGCCAGTCCTTCTTGGCACTAAAACCACTCAGATATGGTCGCATTGCCTCAACTGTTCCAGGATTTTCCGATACCTCTTCAGCGGTTTCCTCGCTTAACTCACACTCCTGAACAAAAGCTAGCTCTTTCTCCGGTTCAGTTTCTAACCCTTTTGGTTCTGAAGTCTCTGCTTGTAGAGCAGTCTCTTCACATTCAGACGGCAGTACTGCCGTTGATAGTTCTTGAGGGATGCACTCTTCCGATGATGCTGGAAGCTCCTGTTCAGTAGTGTCTGAGAATGACAGATCAGGAACTTCTGAGTTAGCTTCCGTTGGCTGCTCCTGGGGCTTACTCTCTCCTGCTTGTCGCCATAAGGTGAAAAGGCTTTGAATACCTATCACTACAATCAGCGCTTCAAACAAGTGGAGTCCAAACGTATCAATATTCTCCAGAAGGGTAATCACAACGGCAGCAATGACAGCAAAAAAGACAGAATTTTTGTGGTTAGAAAGTGTGGTAAACATGTGGCGACCTCCTGATTCGGTGAACAAACTTGACACTTTTTCTAGGTCTGCCACCCCTTTATGGGGGATTGGCTGTTCCTGGTGTCGCGACAGGTACAATTTTCGCTAACAATAGCCGCTGACTTACCCAAGACCATGCCAATACAGTTGACCATTATGAAGTGGAGGTCGAAACTTTAGGAGGAACTTGAAGCAGAGTTTTTATCTTATTATCCTCCAGTAAATTATCTGATACCACAGGCGTTAGAATGCCTACATCTTGACTATATGTTTCAGGTTTAGGCAGTAAATTAATGAATTGTATTTCGTATTTCATGTTACTAATGGTATACAGTTAACTTCGATATTCTCGTAAGGAGATGACCTTATCGTGTCCCTCTAATTGAGCGCCTTCACCATTAAGATGAACGTTCATTTTTTCAAGAATGGATTTCAATTCACGCTTATAGAGGTTAATCTTATTCCGAGCTTTCTTATTATTCCGATTATTTGACAAACCCCAGAAAAGACTTACCAGTGAGTCAAGATTTACTGATAAAGTGTCATCTTTTACAAATTCCTCTAGCCATTCATTGGCATATGTAAGTAACGCTTCGTCATAGTCTCGAAACTTCCGCTCGGTATTACCCTCCCAACCGTTACAAATATCAGTTTTACTTCTCGGTGGTTGTGCAGTTCTACCATTTTTTATTTCACGATAAAGCTGATAAAGGTAATCTTGTTTGCTACCCCAGACATCCTCATCTTCATCATCTTCTTCTAAACCAATTTCTGAAAGACTTTGTTTTGGAGAAATGGTTTCAGCTTGAAACACTTCTGATAAGTCCCCACGAAAAACAATCGGTTCAGCAGGGATATTAATTGACCAGGGTTCGGTAATCGGTGCTTCAAACGCCATCGGCGGTTGCTTATTCTGCCGAACTGTATAATGGGCATGAGTTGGATGCAGTGCTGGACGAGAGCGCACCAGGCAAGGATATCCTTGACGCTTGGATTCAATGAAAAGTCGCTCCGGCTGTTCCCCTTTCCAAAGGGTTGACGCTTGATTGAGTGCTGATTCACACAGGTCAATATCCACAAAGTTCGAGCGCTGGTTTGAATCAAGGTCGAGCGCATCACAATTTCGCGACTGATTCATTCCGATTAAACAGCCTTCAAACTTTCGTAGCTGTGCGCCTAAAAGTCGCAGGGCATCGGCAGGGTGAAAGAGTTTTTCGCGCTTGATAAGAAGTTTAGCTTCTTTGGTAGCAGCAAAAGTCAAGGCATCATCGATCTCGTCCCAGACGATAATCAGATAGGGCCAGTTTTTGGCACGCTCCTCTGGTGGCAGTTCCCGCACCTGGCGTTTCCAGTCGTTCCGTCGCCGGATAAGCTCACGAACCAAGCAGTCTAATGTACGGACAATCTCTTCAGGTTCAGAAATAATTGGTAGTGTCCCCCAATCATTTAAGTGCGGATCTAGCACCAAAACCTGTACTGGTTTATCCAGATTACGGCTAATGACAGAGATGAGTTTAATCGAGACAGAGGTTTTACCAGCTCCAGAATTACCAAAGATAAGGACGCTCACCTGCTCCTGAAGGACAATTTTTTCAGCATTTGCCAAGGTAAAATTACCCACAGGGAGCCGCCCTTTAATCCCTGCCTCCTTGACCTTCTCTAACCCTTGCTGCGCCAGATCCTTAAGATAGAGATTCTTGGTACTATCTACCAACTTTTGAAAGGCTTCTACCGTTGGTGAACAGCGATAGGTATTCCCAATCTGTATCCGAAAGGCTTCTTCTGTCAGTGCAGGCGGACGCTCGTTAATTTCAATATAATCCGCAAGCGCCTCCACCACTGTCCCTACCCCTTGCGGCAGATACAATCTACAGGCAGTTAAAATCTGGTCTAACGAGTAGTTCTGGAACCAAGCATCACGCACAACGGCATAGAGAACTTGGAGCTGTTGAGCAGACAGTCCTCCAAAACCAGATGGTGATGGACTGGAAAAATGATTGTGGTAGGGTAAAAACTGCTGCTCAAACATTGCTTACTGCCCCAATTCGTAACGAGGTAGACTACGCTCAACACTTTGCTGTAGCTCGGTTACATTCCCTTCTGGTGGGTAAATTGTTACCGGACGACGGGTTAAAATTGCAGTACAGCCCCCCACAAAGGCGATACCGCCGAAGACCACAGCGACAATAACACCGATTGACTTCGCTGTTCCCAACGGGTTTAATAGCGGCTCTTTGATTAGATCGGTGAACAGATACAAGAAACGCCAGCCACTACCTGGAGCGCGTTTGGCCGCATTCCAAAAGTGAATGCAAGGAACCCAAATATTACCTCTGGTTACTTTAGGTGCTTTAGTTGAGATGGGATTATTCATGATTGGTGGCATTCCTGTCACCATTGGCATTGCTGTTTGTCCCATCATGTTCAAGAGCTGTGGATGTAGCGCATTCTGCATTGAGGCTTGTTGCTGCATAAACTGCTGCATTAACATTTGCATCTGTAGCGCCTGGGCTTGCCCCACTTGTTGATTAAGCATTGGTTGTGGGAACACATTCTGCATTTGTGGCATTGTTGGTGACAGACCCATAGTGGAATAGGGTACTAGCGCACCAGGGTTAGAAAAGTCAAGTGGCATCGTTTGCGCTCCTGCACCACCAAAGTAACCGGAAAGGTTTTGGAAGGCATTATTCAGTGAATCTTGCTGATTGTTTTTGTGTGAATTTTGGTTGCTCATCGTTAAATTCGGGGTTGTCCGATTGATTTAAGCAGTTCGGATTCAGTAAGTGGCAGATCAGTCTCTGAATCCGTAGGTGACTCCTCTTTTGGAGATTCGCTGTCCTGAGAATCTTCCTGCTGTTGATTGGCTGTAAGGTTGCTGTAGTGCTGAAGATGTCTCAGTAAGTCTTCGGGCAGGGCTGATGCTGTAGGCTGAGAAGTAGTGTTTTTGGTAGAAAAGGTTTCTTCTTCTGGTTCCGAAGTCTGCGGCTTATCAGTTAATGAGCTAGCTTGATAATCTTTTGCTGTGACTGATTGTGCTGCAACTGATTGGACTTCAATATCTTCCAAAACCCAAGCAAATAATCCTAATGCTGCGCTGCTCATAGCAATGGCGTTTAGAACCAGCAGCGTTTTGTTTGGATTCTGCGCTATCATAATCGCTTGCTGCGTATTGTCAGGGTCGGGATTACCCTGGTATTCATAGCGCTTACTGGAAGCGGCAATTGAACAACAAGCCAGCAGCACCAATGTTACCGCGCCCAAAAGCTTAAGAGAAATCTTCACTACAACTACTCTCCTTCCCCTGATAGCACCTTCTGCCAGCTATGATGCTCAGCCAGACGCTCACGGCTTTTTTCTTCCTCTTCCAGAAGGTTAGAATTAATACCGTCAATCTGCGTCACCGCATCCAGCAGCCCCAACACTCGCAACATATCCTGCTGCTGTTTTTTGTACTGCTGTTGCCGCGAGACCAGTTGGGTCATCGTAAGCTGCGTATTGTAACGGGGTTGCGTGGTAATATTTTCAGCAGTGGCTATCGCCCATAAGCGTATATAGGCAATACTCGCTAATTCAGTAGGGGGAATAGCCAGTGTTACTTCCTCAACCCCATCGTGGTAGGTAAGTCTGGCGTTAGTACCTCGTTGTGCCAACCATGCCAGTTTGTTAACCATCATGGTTTGTTGGTGTAACGCACCAGCCTCTGTCAGTCGAAATGAGGGATGTCCTTCACGGTTACGAAGTGTTGCTACATCTCGCTGAATCTCAACTGAGAGCAGTGCCACTTGCTGTTGTAAAATGCCTGCGTTTTTTAATGTATCCGGTGAAAGATCTACCCGTGTTAAATGTTCCAGGTATTCTTGATAGGCTGCATTTTTCCGCGCAATGGCGATCTCTTTCTCCGTCATCCGGCGCGTAGTAGCAGGGTTGTTGACCACAAGGGCAGTGATTAGCATAATAATACCAACAACTCCCCCAGCCATTAGAATCAGGCGTCCTTTTTTAAATGACCGCTGTGTTGAGGTGGGACGCCGAGACAGTGACGCTGCCGGAATGTTCTCAGGTGGTGTCTCATAGGGGACTTTTGTTGCTTGAGAATTCATAGCGCTTACACTCGTCTCGACGCAATATCAATGCTTTCATAGGCTGGTGATGAGGATGGCTTGTCAATAGCACGCCACCAGCGGGAAACGTAGTAACAGCACACACCAATTACCACCCCTACCCCAATAACCAGGGGATGAAAGGCGATAGCCACGGCTGAGTTGCCGACTATTCCAGCGATACCACCTTGCACAAGGCTGTGCAGGAAGGTTGACCAACCGATAGAACCTGTGATTTCTAGCATTACTTTAAATCCTTTCGCTGTAAGGCATTGAACAGAAAATGAAGTGCCATGACGCTGCCAAGTAATGAGCCAAGGAAACACCCTGACAGCGCCGTAATAATGGGAGTCTCTTGATTGACCACCATACCGAGTGTTGTTCCTGCAACACTGCTTAAAGCTACCGTGGCAACCGACCACAGGGCGGCTTCCTGTACTTCTTGCGTTTTCTCCTGCTGGTAATGTAATTCCCTAAGTAATCGATCTCTTTCTGCCCTGTGTAGTACTCCTAACTGAAATACCGCCGCTTCCAGAGGAGTGCTTAGGCTATACCTTCCTGGTTTGTCATTTGGTTGTGATTGGCAGGGTGCAGTTGAATCACTTCTGTGGATGGTTTGGTCTCCGTGGGGAGTAAGTTGTCGCTTTGCACTTCCTCTTCCAAGTTGCTTTCGTCCTCTTCTAAAAAAGTCGCTATTTCCTCCTCTGAAAGTTCGCCCTGGGCTAGCCTCGCCAAGTCTCCCATAAAACCCAAACCAGGGATGAAGCCCTCATTGTCACCGTCGGCTGGTGAGAGATAGTCTTCAATCTCAGGGATTTCGAGGGCATCAACAAAGTCTTGAGGAAGTTCTAAAGTGCCGTAAACAGCATCGTTTAGTTGCTGTAACTGAGTACCCACTACTGCTGCATCAGCGATGGTATCTTTGACAATACGAGCTAAGAACTGGCTTTGCCGACCATGCCGATAAGCATCAGCCAGTTTATCACCTTCTTGACTACCAGCCTGGACATGGGTTTGCAGAGCAACTTTTTTGCTTTTTACTAATTTTTGCTGCAAGTCGCCTTGGCTTCCTGCTTGAGCAGTACTCTTGCTATTACGCGATAGCTTTGTAGTACGTTTCCGTTTAGAAGTAGTTGTTGAAGACTTATCGCTTGCTACTTTCTTGCCACCTTTACTTTGATTGGTAACTTCCTCACTAGCGGCTTGATTTTCGAGCTGTTCAAGGTAGGCTGTAATCGCTGCTGGTACACTCAATTCACGCTCTTTTTGTAGAGAGGCAACTGACGTAATTTCTTCCAGTTCATCACCTGTATACTCAGCTCGTTTTATCAAGCCCAATCCTTCAATAATATCTTCCAGGACACTGACGCCAATTTGGTCACTTAGTGCCTGGTAAGTCACACAGTTAGCTGGCTTTGATTGGGAGTTGTTGGGTTTCATAAGCGTGTTCAATATATTGATGGAGTCGAAACAAATCTTTGTCGATGTCTACACCTAGTTTGATAAGTTCTGTGCGTAGTAGTTTTTGACGGCGTAGACACATAAACTGCTTTCTACTGTTGACGCCGTGACGTGCGCCTAGCCAACGGTTGAGCAGGAAAAGCTCTTCAACTTCTTCCTGCGTGAGTGTTCGACCACGGAAGCCAAGATGTTGGCAGTAACGCCGCAAGGTTTTGCGGGAAACAGGAATAAGTGAAAGCGTTAATTTTTTGGTGCAGATGTACTGATTAAAGCTAAGACTTTTCCAGCACAACTGATAATGGGTTGTGAACTTCTTCATCCCCCTTTGTAAATAAATGTTACTTAAACGTTCAGAGGTAGAAGCGACTTGTATTAGGTCACATGCTACCCTGAACACTTACTATTTACCCACATAAGTAAAGAATGCGCTTTAAAACCAGTACGAAAATCGTACTGGTTTTTTGTAAAGCTTATAGGCTGCGGTTTTGGAGAGTCTCAGAAATAGGTAATCAGGTTTAGGTAGCTAACAACCAGACCTTAAATAGAAAGCAGACAGGGGGGATATTTCCTTTACCAAAGTGTTCCCTCTGGAACCCTTAAAAAGTAGGCTAATACATCCTGTTACCCCCAGAGAAGTTAAAACCCTTTGTAATTTCGTAGTAACAGGTTATTTTACTGCCTTATTAACTTTGTGATTACCAAGAATTAAGTGTGCTAGTAATCAAATGTTTTTAAGAATTTATAGTGGGTCATATACCTATTTCCACCGCTTTGTAACGAAATATGACTAAAGTGTTAGGGGTGAAACGGTACTACTACAGGTTAGCGCTTCACCCTGCATACTCACCACTAATGTAAAGGAAAAAAAATTGCATTATAAAAAGTAATCTGAATTCATTATCTTTGGTTGTAATCCTTGCAAGACAAGACTTTAAGCCGTAAAAAATAGCTGCCATTATGCTTAGAAAAGGCATAACAATCAATATTTCAGAGGGAAACTTTTGTTACATAATTGTTCCCCCTGAAACAGTTAAAATTAGCAAAAAAATAAGCACTTCCTTTACTTCTGTAACTTCTTAAACTTCCACTACTTCTAAAGACACTTCCCCATAGGCATTAAAAAACCCCTTTGGAGGGTGTAGGTAAGAAGTCCGAGAAGTGTAAGAAGTACAAGCAATAAGAAAAGTTGCCTAAACTACCTTATAACTACCTTCATGCCGATGGTTACTTGCTGGTAGAGGTGTTCAATATCGTGATTATACATTCTCAGACAACCGTGTGATGCAGCCGTACCGATAGACGCTGTGGTATTTGTACCATGAAAACCAATCAGACCATCTGCGGTGGTATGAAACCGTATCCATCTGCTTCCCATTGGATTATCACCACCAGGTGGAATAATCTCACTGGTTATGGGGTGTTTCCAAAATGGGTATTGCTGCATATCATCAATGTAGTAGTCTCCTGTCGGGGTTTCCCACCCAGGCTTTCCAATGGCAATGGGAAATTCAGCCTTAGTAGTTCCATTGGAAACAAGCCGTACCACTTTTTCCGAAAGTGACACATACAAAGTAGATGCTGCTGTGGTTTTTGACTTACTAAGGGCTGATTGTAGCTGTGAGGGGTGCTGTGCCAGTTTCAGACAGGGACAATAAGCAATGTCAGAATTTTTTGAAGCAGGAGAATAAGTTACCAGTAGCACAGCGACAGTAAAGCAGCCTCCTGCGGTAATTGATTGTAGATTAATGTTGACCCACATGATAATAAAACCCCTGCATTACTCACAGGGGCGCGTATAGGGGAGGATAAGGAAGAGCTACCAGAGGCTTTTTACCCCCTGTTTGGTTGTGGCTGCTGCTTCGTCCTCTGGTGAGGCACTTGTCGAGTTAGACTGGTTATTTGTCGCCAGCGGTTGCGTGGTTGTGTCACCAGTACTAGCTGGTTCAAGTGCTGGTTGTGCATTAGTCTCGGTGTATTGATCTGGCTTGATAGTCGTGTCTGATGTCGAAGACGGCGACGAGTTAAGAGGAGTGCTACAGCCAGATGCAGAGATAATCAAGTAGCACATTACCATGAGCTTAAGAGAGCGCATACTAAAATCCTCCTCCGCTAAAGATGATTTGTACGGTGCAGGTTGTCGCGTGACGGCAGGTTAAGTGGAGTTCTTCAATTTTTCGGTAGAAGAGCAATTTACCGAGTTTGGCGCGGTGCTTTTTCGGCATTCTCCTAAAACCGGAACCCCACTGCCTCACTGTGTTTGTTGAGAGTCCAAACACTTCACTTAGTAGACGATTACAGCGTGAACGGTAGCCATGCCCTTTTTGTAAGGTGGCTTCCTCTGAAGGCAGAGAATCGAGTCCTAGCCACTTATCACAAAACTCAAGTGGCTCTAACTCCGAGTAGAGCGGTATCTGCGTAGGAGTCATAATTAAATAGCGTTTTCAGATGACGTTCTGTTGGCGCTGACCGCAGGAAAGGGGTTCAATCTTGTCCTGCGGTCTTTTGTATTAGTGGTTTTAGAAACCAGTACATGTATCGTACCATAACTAGTGCGGAAGTGAAGACAAATACAGCAAAATAATGGCACTATAAATAGGGTAGTAGGGAAGAATGACGCGCCAACGAATTAATGTTGACTTGACAGGAACCAGAATTAAGCGTTTGATTGAGCGACTGGCGCGTTTTGAGCGCCGCTCAATTTCAGCAACCATTCGCCTGTTGCTGGAAGAGGCGCTAACAGCACGGGCGCTAAGTGGGGCAGGGCCACTGGTTGCTGTGGATCAGCTCTTATGTTGGAACAGTGAAGACCTTGCCCTTGAAGCAGATATTGCGCTAGAGCGGATTGAGGCAATACAAGATGGGGCGACGCCTACAGAAGAAGAGTTACAAAAACTGGCTCCCGTTATTAATCTGAAAACTGACGAGCTACGGAAACAGTTTTCGCGTATTGAAAAGGAGCAATAGTAAATTTTTGTAAAAATAAGTTTTACTGCTTCATCCAATTGGTGAGAAGAGATCGCGCAGAAGCAGGTGGATTGCTTCTAATTAAGCAATACATCTTAGGGAAAAAGCCAGCATAAGAAAAATTTCTCGCGCTGGCTTAATAAAGCTATGATGAAAAATAAAGTAATGACGGGCAGAAATTATCCGTCGCTACAGGAATTTAAAGGTCTACTCAGTAGTGCGAAAGTTTTGGCGAACGAAGAACACTGACTGAGAACAGGGATGGCTGTCTAAAAATAAACAGCTTTTCTCTAATTATACTCGTACTTCTGAATTTTCCTGCACGGTAACTATTCCTTTGTCCGTCCTTTGCCACACCACAAAGGAAGGTTTTGCGCCATGTCTCTACAAGAAGTTACCTCTCACGAACCCTGCCGTCACTGTGGTAAGCCTGATGGCTGCTACCGTTTAGACAAGTTAGAAGTATGTAGAAGAGGGGCATCGCCAGCACCAGGCTGGAAGGCAACCAGTAAAAAAGATAATGACGGCCACGTGTTCTATGCGCCCATTGAGTCTCGTCAGACTAAGGATGTACGACCCAAGAATCGCCGCATCTGGGAGTATCCTTCACGCGACGGGAAAACCTTTGTGCGAGTGGTGCGGGTTGATGATGGGTATGGCAAAAAGAAAATCTGGCAAGAACGCTTTGATGGCAAAGTATGGGTAAAGAACCTTAAAGGAATAGACCGCGCTGATATACCAGTTTACCGTTATCACGAAGTACAGCAGGCAATTAAGGAAGGAAAAAAAATCTTTATCGTCGAAGGTGAAGGGGTAGCTGATGCCTTGTGGCTCTTAGGTCTTGCTGCAACCACCAATATCGGCGGGGCTGGCAAATGGCGCGATTCAGACAGCGAAGATGTTTATAATGCTACTGCTCATGTCCTCTGCCCTGACAGGGATAAGCCAGGAGTGGAGCATATGAATTCGGTTTACGCCAAGTTACAGGGAACCCCAACGGTTAAATGGCTTTTAGCCTATCCTGATTCATCCTTATGGCAGCGACTTCCCGAATCTAAGGGGGTAGATCTTGCTGATTGGATTAGTGATTTCAAGCTTAGCGCCGATGATCTTAAGGCAGCAATTGTTGATGAGCTGCCGTTTGAAAAGCTTCCACTACTAACATCTCAACCACACACACACCATGCAGTTACCGCTCCTGATGACACCTTAGAGCAGGTAAAAGCTCTAGTTGACAACAATGTGAACGGGGCGCTTCTCACCGAGCGGCTTAATTCTGTAGCCGAAACAATGCCCATTCGGGAAGTACGGACACTTCACCAGGAAGTCCTCGATGAGAAAGAGCAGCAGGCAGCAATGACAGAACAGACAAAAACTCTGTCTGAGCTTCTTGCTACTCAAAGTCCTGTGCTTGATTTAAGACATATTTTGCCGGAAAAATTAGCCGAACCGCTACAGCTATGGTCGAAATGGATGGGTATGCGGGAGGCAGTGGTGTTAACCGCACTGCTCTCAGCCGTTTCCAGCCTGCACGATTCCGATACCACTCTGGTGTTAAGCCGAGGGCAAAATTTCTATGTGCCGCCGACGATATATGGTGGGCTGGTTGCTGAATCAGGGCAGCGCAAAACTCCGGTTATTCGCACGATTATTACCGAACCATTAAAACCGTTAACCGATGCCGAGGAAGATAGGTTCGCCGCCGAAAAAGAAGAGTTCGAGGCACAGTTGGAAAAATGGCAGAAGGATAAACGAGGAAAACCACCAGAACCTCCCTCCCCACCGTGGTTACACTATTTCACTGATACCACGGGTGAGGGGATTCCGGCACAGGCAAAAACCAATCCGAGAAGAATCCTATATGGGGTTATCGATGAGTTATCTGGATTGTTCTCTAGTCAAAATGCCTACAGAAGAGGGCGAGGAAGCGACAAACAAGACATGCTCTCGTACTTCAGCGGCATGGGCAAAAAAGTCTTAAGGGCTGATGGCGTTCGTTGTAATCTAAACAAAATTCTGCTCTCGATTTTTGGCACTATCCAGCCAGAAGTCTTGAAAGCCCATATGAAGGATTGCAGTGACCCCGATGGGCAGTGGGCGCGATTTCTGTTTGTGCATCAGCCACCGAACATTGGGGATGTAAATGATGACGAGGATATTGATATTGTACAGTTGTTGACTGGATTGTACCGTGTCATCCATCGCTTTCCTGGAACAAAATTTCGTTTAAGTAAGGCTGCTAAGAAACGTTTCAAGAAGATATACCGTGAGCTTGAAATCATGCGCCTGCAATGCTTGGCTCCAGGTCTACGGGTTGTGTATGCCAAAGCAGCCGGATATATTGGGCGTTTAAGCATCAATCTACACTGTATCTGGGAATATGCACGGGGAAAACGCTACCCAGATGCTGAAATCCCATTGGAGATAGTAGAACTGGCAATTGAGCTAATGGCGTTCTACATCGGTCAAGCAAAGTATTTTCATGCCAGTTTTGATGAGTCGGAACAAACCTCTTGCTCATTGAAACTGGTGGGTTTGTCCCAAAGATTAGAGCTTGCTGGAAAAAATGGCGGATGGGTAAAAGCATCCGACTTTCAACAGACCTTTAGTGGTAAAAAGCGTCCCAATGCTAATGAAGCCCGTAAAATTATGCAGATGACAGTGCAACTAGGGCAAGGAAGCATTAAAGGTACAGGGTGTCACATGCAGTTCCACTGGCAACGTCAGTTTGATGGTCACACGCCTCTACCACCACAGCCGACAAAAATGGAAAAAACTAGGCAAAAGTTAGGTGCTTCTTCTAGCCCTAGAAGCCAGTTACAGCAGGGAATGGAAGAAAAGTTAGGTTTTGTAGGCAACAGTAATTGTTCTCAAGCGGCACTTTTAGAGAAAATACCGGAAGAGAAGAAAGATAACACCCCTGTACAAAACCTAGAAAATCTCTCAATACCTTTGACAACAGTCATTCCAGCGCTAGGTTTCCAACCTAGAAAATACCTAACTTTTGGTGTGACAACACTGCCATTTGTAGGTTTAAGCACAGTAATACCAAGTAGAGTGTCTCCTGAAGATACCGTAATGACAAAAGAGCTTGAAGAACAAGAAGCAATAACTACTGCGTCAGTAGAAGAGCCACAAGGTAAAGAAGTAAATTTTGATTCTTTCCCTCATCAAGATCCTGCTGCGCTACCAAGTGCCAAGCAAGAGAAAGCTGAAATAATCAAACAAAGAATACTCGCCATCGAAACTCAGGATGATTTTCAGGTTTTACGCACTAATCCTGATTTCTCAGGTGAGGAATTAAATTGGGTTCGTCTTAACTTGCTTACGAAGGAACAGCGTCAGGTGTTAACGCAGACGGTTACTCAATCGAGCAACAGTCAAACCTCATCGGCATCAAGTTTAAGCAAAGAAATTACCAAATCCAGCAAAGCCAAAATTGCTGCCTTTTCTGCTTGGGCAGCAGTCATCAGTGAGGCTTATGAGCGTTATGCAGCACTGGTAGAGCCTAGCGAGGAAGTCTCGGAAATAACAGACTGTGAGCAACAGGAAGTGCCTAAGGTTAATGTTCCTGTACAGAAGGAACAGCCTAAACCGCAGAAGGCAAGAAATGTCCAGCTAGTAATGCTTTCAGCGCAGGTTGGGTATTTAAAAGCCGTATGGGACGATCATATTTTGGCAGGAATTATCGGGTGTGAGACGAAAGAGTCGGCGACACAGTGTCAAAAGCAACTAAAGGAGCGTTACAAGAACGCTGATAGTAAAGTACGAAAGGCAAAGCGGCTACAAGTTCCTTATGAGCTGCTTGTGCATAATGTTTCAATAGAGCAGTTGCGTCAGATTGAAAACTGGCTTCACACCTTAAAACTCAAACCAACCAAGGATGCTGGTACTGGAAACAAGGAGATTCGTAGATCACCTTGAAAAGGCTAATCCTATATACTACCAAGAAAGTGCTGAAAAGGGATTTTTAGATAAATTTGCCAACATGGCATCCAAATTCTGGTGATGATAGCTATATTCAAATCTATAGCGCTGCGCGCTGGTGTGTTTACAAATACTGAAAGGCTGCATCCGCCGCTTTGTGGACATCAAAATTATACTTAGGCAACTCTTTTCTAATCGCTGTTTTGACTTTGTGCCACCAGTGTTCAA
>JAAHHJ010000078.1 GCA_010692425.1 Symploca sp. SIO3C6
TTGAACACTGGTGGCACAAAGTCAAAACAGCGATTAGAAAAGAGTTGCCTAAGTATAATTTTGATGTCCACAAAGCGGCGGATGCAGCCTTTCAGTATTTGTAAACACACCAGCGCGCAGCGCTATAGAACCCTAGGCTATAGGGGGATTGCCTGTGGACGGGCTAGCTGCCGACAGCCCCGGAAGAAGCAGGAAGAAAACATCAAATCGCAGGTTTGAGTAGGTTTTTCGTAGCACAAGCTACAGTGTATAATCATATTCGTAAATTTTGTTTACTCAGGATATTAGCCATGCCAGCGGCGGTTGGAGTAGTCGAGACTTTGGGTTTTCCAGGTGTATTAGCAGCAGCAGACGCCATGGTCAAAGCTGGCGAAGTCACTATAGCTGATTATGGTAGAAATGAAAGTGGTCGCTTTATGGTAACTGTTAGAGGTAAGATATCTGAGGTAACAGTTGCTGTAGCAGCAGGAATTGAAGCTGTAGAGAAAACCTACGGTGCTCAGCTAACCTCACATTACATCATTCCCAATCCGAACGAAAACGTCGAAACTGTCTTACCCATCGATTTCACAGAGCAATCTGAACCGTTCCGAACTTTTTAGATTTTCCTTCATTATTGATTGTTCATGGTTCATTGGTCTATAAGCAATGAGCTATGGATTGTGGTACCTTGAATGTAATATAAAAGTTAAGTTTTGTGAACTGCTTAACTTTCATCCTCTAGCCCTCATAATCCTTAGCTCTCCAACTTTGAAAACTCAAGATAGCGCCACTCTGACAACAACCTGGTACGCTCTCACCCCCATCTGGGAGGGCACAGAAGAAACTGTTCAACAAGGATTGCCTCATAGTATGTTGGCACCAGCTTGGCAAATCCTACTGCTGGGAGATGGTTCTCCCACTCGTCATCTGCAACTACTCACGACTGAACCAACGGAAGTTGATCTCATCGATATGTCTGAGATTGGAATGAGTGATGATAGTGCACCTAAGCAGATTAAAACTGTACCAGGCCCACGGCTGCGGCGACAAGTGTGGCTACGTACTGCCTCTGGGCAGCGACTTGCCTATGCTACTTCCTGGTGGGATGCTAACTATGTAGACGAATATTTGCAGAATCGTAACCTACCAATTTGGGCAAGTCTAGCTCGCCTAAGGAGTGAATTATACCGTGATATTCAGGGTATTTATTACGGTAATTCAGCAGTATTGGAGTCTACTTTTGATGAGAAAGGACCTTTTTGGGGCCGCCATTATCTATTTTGGCATCATGGTAAGCCCCTGACTCTAATTTATGAGGTTTTTTCGCCCTATTTGAAAAAGTATCTTGGAGAAACCAAACATAAGTAATAAATAATAAGTAATAAGTAATAAGTTTCCTGTTGTCGCTCTATAGTTAAACTCAAAAGAGTTAGGACATCTATAAATTCTCTCTTGTGGGAGCACCCTGTTAATTTGTGCACTTGTTGTAAATAAGGCGCTCACAGTATCTGTCCTTAGCTATGTGTTTACTACTATATAGCCCTTCTCTATCTAGTGAGGTACTTTCGTCCTAGGTTTTAGGGAGTAGGAAGTAGGGGTAAGAAAATTAAATGTACCTCATGACTATGAGAAACGCTATGCTTATTACTTATTACTTATTGCTTAAACTTAACCAGCTTTCAACTCTTCAAGCATTAGCTTAGAACGTTTTAGCATTTCTGGAACAGGGACTGGATAATTACCAGTGAAACAGGCAGAACAGAAAGTTTTGGGGTCTTCACCTGTGGCAATCATCATCCCTTCCCAACTTAGATAAGCTAAGGAATTAACACCAATGTGAGCAGCAATTTCTTCTACTGACTTACTGCAAGCAATTAGTTGGTCTTGGCTGTCAGTATCAATACCATAGAAGCAGGGGTGAGTTACTGGGGGTGAGGAAATTCGCATATGTACTTCGGTGGCACCAGTTTCCCGTAGGGCTTTGATAATTTTACGGCTGGTAGTTCCCCTGACAATTGAGTCATCTACCAGTACTACTCGTTTTCCTCCTAAGACATCCTTGAGGGGATTAAGCTTCATGCGGATACCAACTTCTCGCATACCTTGGGTAGGTTGGATGAAGGTACGACCAACATAGCGATTTTTAATTAGTCCTTCGCCGTAGGGAATACCAGAGGCCCTGGAAAAGCCAATTGCTGCTGGTACCCCAGAATCTGGTACGGCAATTACAATGTCAGCATCAGGAGTTGATTCTTGTGCCAGTTGACGCCCTAAGCGTAAACGATAGCTAAATAAAGTTTCGTCATGCATGAGGCTATCGGGCCTAGCAAAATAAATCATCTCAAAAATACAAAGCTTTCGCTCTGGCTGTTGATTCCAGCGCTGGGAAATCATGCCTTCTGCTGTAATCCAGACTAACTCTCCAGGTTCAACATCCCGTAAATATTTGGCTCCGATGATATCTAAGCCACAGGTTTCCGATGCCAGTACATAGCGCACAGGATTACTGCCCAAAGTGCCGATTACTAAAGGGCGAATGCCATTAGGATCACGAACACCCATCAAACCAGCAGGCGTGCCAATTACCAAACTATAGGCTCCTCGACAATGACTCAAGGCACTGATGGCGGCATCAAGCCAGTCTTTGCCAATGTTAACTTCAGCAGCGATCGCGATCGCAATCATTTCTGAGTCAGTTGTAGTCACAAACTCACTATTGCGACTAAGCAAATACTCGCGCAACTCACTGACATTTACCAGGTTGCCGTTGTGAGCCAAAGCCAAAGGGCCCAAGCGGGTTTCCACAACGACTGGCTGGGCATTACCTATATGGCTAGAGCCAGTGGTAGAGTAACGAGTATGACCCACTGCCATATCTCCTGGCAGTTTGTGTAAAATCTCTTCATGATGAAAGACATGAGATACTAGACCCATACCTTTATGTAAATGCACCTGCTGGTTTTCAAAAGTAGCAATCCCTGCTGCTTCTTGACCCCGGTGCTGTAGGGCGTAAAGACCAAAGTAAGCCAACTTGGCGATATCTTCTCCTGGTGCATAAACGCCGAAGACTCCGCAGGCTTCCTCTGGTTTATCAATTCCCTGCGCATCTGGTACCTGAAATGCAACAGGATACTTGTCAGAGGAAAGGGGTTGCTGGGGCATCATATCCAATGCTTGCTCCTGATTATGGCAATAAGTTCAGTGGAACTTTTATCAAAGTTAATCTGTTAATGAATTGTTAACCATAGTTAACAGTTCATTAACAATAACACTTATTAACATAACTTAAACTATGCAGACTAAGGGTACTGTTGTCGCTTCAGACAAAACGTTACTAAGCTTTTGCTGGTTTAAACCGTAATTTGGACTGTTTTAGGAAAACCTAAAATCCTCCTCCTATCTCCCCATCTCCCCATCTATCTAAACCTGCAAGCGCCTTTCAATCCCGTTGAAGAAGTGAGCGCTCACTTCGGTAATCTTGAGTTCGATTATGGGTTGGTTATCAGCTGTCATAACTCTTAACTCCGAGTCTTCGCCAGTAACCAGACCTAGCTTTTGCCAGTGCCGAGAGTGTTTACTAAGGTAAGATTCCCAGTTAGACTGTTGCTCGGGACTGACAGCAACCAAAATGCGACTGGCGCTTTCAGCGAAAAGAAGCTCATCCCAGCGTACTCTCTCCACAGAGGCAGTAGTTTTTGTCTCCACACCTATTGTAATTTCTGCACCCAAGCCGCCAGCTATACAAGATTCTGCCAGAGCAACAGCTAATCCCCCTTCTGCACAATCATGAGCACAACGTACCCAACCTTGACGAATGCCCTCTAAAGTCACTTCCTGTGTACTACGCTCTAAGTCAAAATCTACTACTGGTGGTTTACCAGCAACTATGCCATGAATGGTTGCCAGGTATTGAGAACCTCCCAACGATTGTAGAGACTCTGCCGATTGGGAAGAGGTTGTCTGCAAAAGCTCCAAATCAATAGGCAATCCCAGTAAATAAATTAAATCCCCCGGGGCTTGCCAACCTTGAGTGCAGGCAAGGTTTAGATCCTCGATTAATCCCACCATACCGATAACAGGGGTTGGGTATATCGGTTGGGGAGTACCTGTGGCATCAACAGTTTCGTTATAGAGAGAGACATTGCCCCCAGTCACAGGGGTTTTCATCTGCTGGCAAGCTTCGGCTATACCCTGACAAGCAGATGCCAACTGCCAGTATCCCACAGGCTTTTCTGGAGAGCCAAAATTAAGGTTATCAGTAACAGCCAGAGGTTGAGCCCCCACACAAATAAGGTTGCGTGCAGCTTCTGCTACTACTGTTTTTGCTCCTTCGTAGGGGTCAAGATAGACATAGCGAGAATTACAGTCAACTGTGGCAGCAACACCGCGTTGAGGGCTGGGAACCAGGGATTGGTCATTATCTGTCTTGCCCCCTTTGTTCAAGTGAGACTCACTAACAGAGCGCAACCTAACTACAGCCGCATCAGCACTACCTGGTAAGGTAAAAGTGTTGTTTTGTACTTGATAGTCGTATTGACGATAAATCCAGCGTTTAGAAGCAATGGTGGGAGTATCCAGCAGTTGTAGGAGAATATCATTCCAACTTTTATGATTGCCTTGGATTTCGATGCCAGCTCTGGTACAAGGGGGAAGAGATTGAGGTGTCCATTTCCATGCCTCGGTAGCATATTCAGGCGGTTTTATCAATACTTCTCGGTGATAAATAGGGGTGTTATCTGCCAAAGCCATAGCTGGAATTTCTGCTGCTACCTTGCCCTGGAATAGAATACGTACAATTGGCTCTTCAATGACTGTACCTGCGACTACAGCATTAAGCCCCCAGCGATGGAAAATATCAATTAATTCCTGTTGACGCCCCTTGTGGGCAACAAAGAGCATTCGCTCCTGGGATTCTGAAAGCAGGTATTCATAGGGTACCATTTCACTTTCTCGCACCGGGATCAAGTCTAAGTCCAACTCAATCCCGACGCCGCCCTTAGCTGCCATCTCTGAGGTGGAACAAGTAATGCCCGCTGCGCCCATATCCTGTGCAGCAACTACAGCGCCAGTTTTAAAAGCTTCCAGGCAAGCTTCAATTAAGGACTTTTCTAGGAAGGGATCACCCACTTGCACGGCAGGACGGTCATCTATAGACTGATCAGTTAGTTCGGCACTGGCAAAGCTTGCGCCCCCCATACCATCTCTGCCAGTAGTGGAACCAACATATAAGACTGGATTGCCGATACCAGAGGCTCCAGATTTGACGATTTCTGGAGTTTCCATCAACCCCAATGCCATGACATTAACTAGGGGGTTGCCAGTGTAAGCAGGATCAAAATAAACCTCTCCACCAACTGTGGGTACCCCAACGGCATTGCCGTAGTGGGAGATTCCTTCAACTACACCCTTGAACAGTCGCCTCGTTTTAGCATCTTCTAGGGAACCAAAGCGTAGGGAGTTAAGAATAGCAATTGGACGAGCTCCCATGGTAAAAATATCTCGCAGTATGCCTCCAACTCCTGTGGCGGCACCTTGAAAGGGTTCAACTGCTGAAGGATGGTTGTGGGATTCTATCTTAAAAGCAAGGTATTCCCCTGAGCCTAAGTCTACCACTCCAGCATTTTCTCCTGGACCAACTAGAATGCGATCGCCTGTAGTGGGAAATTGCTTAAGTAGGGGACGCGAATTCTTATAACAGCAATGTTCTGACCACATCACGCCGAACATTCCTAGTTCAGCCTTGTTGGGATGACGCTTCAACCGTTTAACTATTTCTTCGTATTCTTCAGGCTTTAAACCTTCAGCAGCAATTTCTTCGGGAGAAAAGGGGGCAGAGTAGATGCTAGACATTAGGAGACTTTGCAGAACCCAACAGAGCCATATTTTATCGATATTTGTGTCTTGTCTGAATAACTATCCGTTAATTTTTTCTCAAGCTTGTTGACCAATTGTGTAACCACAAGGCAGAGCATGATTAAACTGAGGGCACTCAGGGGGAAATACCAGTGTTATTTGAGGGTGATTGTTAGCAATTGTCACCTCTAAATCGAAGACGAATTCGCTGTAGTCAGCAAGATCATCGAGTCCCAGCAAGTTTAAGACTACCTCACTAACTAGCCAAGCAGTAACTTTAAAACATATATTTTTCCATTGCGTCTTCATTGGTTCTTGACTTCTTAGGAAGGTGCTGTCGGTTTAACTCATTAATGTCAGGCTTCACAATCTGTGGTGTTAAGCTTCTAAATATTTGTCAGTTCAGAACTGCTCATTTTATGCTTAATACTACTCTCAATTTACATTTTTTCACAAAGTTGATTTACTTGGAGATGCACTAGTGTTGCGCTTAGAAAAAGTCCTGAATAGCCTTGATTAGAGCCAATAGGTCTCTACCTGTAGAAAAACCTTTCAATGGTTAACTTCAGTTCCTCCTTCAAGAATTCAGGAAATCTTGAAAAGATTTTTCGTACGCAGGTAATAACGACTCTCTAGAGTAGTTCTAACCTTAGACTAATTCCTAATCTGTAAAGGATTTATCCTGAGAGTAAGCCAGTATTATGAAGATCTGATGAAATTTCCCCATGACCTGAATTGGTGTGCAACAGTACCCGATGGTTTGAATACAGTCGCTTGCCTTAAAACCCTTACTGGGAGGGAGATTGGCTATTCAATATGCTAAAAGTATTCCCTTGTTTATTGATAGTATTCCCAGAAATACTGGCAAGTTAACATTCTTGGGCAAAACTACTATCAACTGAGGAATTATCGCTAGAGTGTAAACTGAGTGATCAATATTGTCGGTAATGACATTTCCATTACACCAGTCTACCCTTGGTTTTTTGCTTGGCAGTACAGCACTCGATATCTGCTCTAGTCGATTTATGACCAGGGGAAGAGTCTTGAAAACGATGTTAAAGCTACAGGGTGATTATTGGGGATCATTCAATTGGCAATAAATCAGAAAACAGATAGAGCAATTAGGTAATTTCAGCAGTTAAAAAAGTTACAAAATAAGCCAGTTTCGAGGTACTATATTTTGAGAAACGAGATAGAACTCAGATGTAGATTAATTCCATTTTTCTCATTTTCATAGTGATCCCCACCTATAGATTAATTAATTTCCGCTTGATCTCACCCTTAATAACTGAGTAGTTGTGATTAATAACACAGTAGAACCTACAATTAAAGTCGAGACTGGTAGAATCGCTGGCTTTGATTTTATAGCAGTACGTATTAAGCTTAGGACAAGCTAAATCGCTAGAACTTTGTCAAATTCACCCCTTCTGCCTTGGAGCCTTCTGCCCTGGAGCCTTGCGCGTAGCGCTATAGTCTTCTAATTTTCCTCACTTATTCAGGAGGATTCATAAAAGAATGCAGCGTCTTTGGGGGCAAAAAATTTCCGATTTAGCCTTCAGTGAGTTTGTGGAGATTTTAGAGTGGGTTGCTCAGAAAAAAGGAAAATCGGTCGTGTACATCGACCGACGGTATCCGTCAAGCACAACCTGCTATCACTGTGGGCATGTTTTAGAGTATCTAGATTTATAAGTTCACCGTTGGTGTTGTCCATCCTGTCAAGCTGAAAATGATCAAGATGGGAATGCCAGTCTAAATATCAAAGCGCTTAGGGTCTCAAGTGATCTTGTAGGAGATCTCAGATAGGCTATGCCGGCAATTGACCTTTGATCCCTTAATCCCACGTGCTTTAGGCCGTGGGAGTGGGTCAATTAATTCTCAGATGTCGCCACGAATTTCTTCGACTACTCCATCGCGCAGCAGAATTTCCACATTCATTTTGCGAACCAGGTTATCTCCCCGCTCAACGTGAAAAAAGCTTTCGATCTGACCTTGATTAACTTCTTGGTCAAGTTCAAGCATCTGCACTTGTTGCAGCTGTTGTAGTTGCTGATTTTTTTGCTCTAGCAGTTCACTTTTCTTCTGATTAACCTGAACTTGAATACTTTCAATTTGTTGAGTTTCTTTAGGTCCAGCGGGCTTCACACCTTGATTTTGAATTGCCGTGATTGCCTGCTGTCCTTGCTTATCAAGTTGTTGTATCTGAGAGTCAATTTGGTTGATTTGGTTCTGAAGTTGTTGCTGCACCTCCTCTTTCCACCGAGGTGTTACCACCACTTTGATATTAATTGGTCTCTTCAACAGAAGGCTGGATTTGGATTCGTCTACATTAATCATATACTTTGTGCTAGGTAGATCTGAAGGTTTAAAGTTTTGTCTGTTGACAATTAAAACTCAAAGACTAGGGGGTATAGGTCTAAGCTGATGCCAATACCTTGGGATACTCTAACCTTCTAACCGGAATCAAGCAAACATCCCGCTAATAATATCGCCATAGCGTCGGGCAACAACAGGACGCCGAATTTTTAAGGTTTGAGTCATCATGCCATTTTCGATGGAAAACGGCTCTAGAATTAGCCTGAAGGTGCTAATGCGGTCGTCAGGGCGATATCCAGGACGATTTTTTACTTCCCGGTTCAATTCGCTGCGTAATAAGTCATAAATCTCTTTACTGTCGAGTTCAATTACTGTCCGGAACCTTTCTGGAGAAGCGCTAATTTCCTCTTGCTTACTTCCCTCTGGCAAATTCAGGTAAAGATTCTGGGAGATTGCCCAATTTTGAAGGGCGTCGAGATTGGGAACAATTAAAGCAGCAAGTGCTTTTTGGTCTTGACCCACCAACACAATTTGGTCAATATAAGCACTCCGTACACAAGCATCCTCAATTGGCTGTGGCTCAATATTTTCTCCATTAGTCAACACAATTGTATCTTTTGCCCGTCCAGTAAGTATCAAATTATGATTAGGTGTCAACCACCCTAAATCTCCTGAATCAAACCAACCTTCTGAATCAATTGCCTTAGCTGTTGCTTCTGGATTTTTGTAATAGCCCTGCATTACCAGTGGCCCCCGGATCATTACCAAACCCTGCTCTTTTAGGGGTAGAGGTTGACGAGTTTCGGGATCAATAATCCGGATTTGAGTCTGTGGCATCGGTAATCCTGCCGAAAAACGCAGGTTATGCCAGTAACGGCGTACAGTGGCGATGGGAGAAGTTTCTGTTAAACCATAACCTACAAGTACTTCAACACTAATAATCTCAAAGAAGTCGTCTAGGTGTCTGGCGAGGGAACCACCACCGCTGATTACTTGTTTGATTTTTCCCCCTGTAGCTTGGCGCACTTGTTGATAGACCAATTTATCTGCCAGTTTATGTAAAGGCCAGAGGGCAACTGCCTTAACCCCAGCAATTAGGCGTTGGTTGAGGGGTGGGTTGAGATTGTCTAAACTCAAGCCCAGTGCCAGACGCTTTGACTCAATATAGCTTTGAGAGAGAGAGAGAAAGTTTTGTACTAATCTTTGTTTATTAAGGGGCTGTTCACGGAACTGTTTTTGAACCCCTTCATAAATAGATTCCCACAGTCGCGGCACCGCCACCATGTAGCAAGGTTTATATGTTTTCAGGTCTTTTTTTACATTACGCAGGTTAGTATAGGTCTGCGTACAACCCTGGGAGAGGAGATAATATTCAACTGAACGCTCGTAGGCGTGCCAGGTAGGGAGAATAGAAAGGGCACTATCACCAGGCTGCGGTACTAATATTGCCCCACAGGTTGTCACTTCATAAAGTAGGTTGCCGTGAGTCAACATTACGCCCTTAGGTTTGCCAGTAGTTCCTGAGGTGTAGATTAGTGTTGCTAAAGTTTGGTGATTATGGTTAGGCTTTCTAAGTTGGTAGGATGCTCCAGCTGTCATTAGCTGGTGGTAGTTGATGATTTGTAGGGCTTCACTTGCTGGGGGCTTTTCTTCCGAGAGCAGAATTACCAGTCTAATCGCTAGGTCATCCAAATCAGGGCGTAATTTGTTAAGAGTTTTGAGGTCTTCCACCACTAAAGCGCTGCTGCCGCTATGTTCGAGAAGATATAGCAATTCTTGGCACTCTGCCTGAGAACTACGCACAACATTAGCACTACCAGCACTCATGATTCCCTGATCCGCGATTAGCCATCGGGGACTGTTGTCAGCAAATAGGGCGATGCGAGCAGGAATGCCCGTTTCGTCTAATTCCGGCTGGAAGCCCATTGCTTGTAAACCAGCAGCAAATTGCTGAATTTGCTGATATAATTGGGTATAGGTGACTTGTGAGGCACCCCCCTGCTGGGAACCGACAGCGTGGGGATCATTTAAGGCAATCAAATTCCCAAAGCGTTGGGCAGCAAGAGACCAGATTTCTGGTATAGATTGCACTGAAGTGTAATCAGCAGCACGTTTGAGATTAGCACGCTCTTGCTGGCTTAGACCTAAACTATTCTGCTTAGTAGGACTCTGTTGAAACATAAATCAATACCTAGAAGGGTTACTCGCTTGTATTTTTACCCACTTGCGGTGGCAGAAGTTTTTAAAAAGTACATTTTCCTCTAGGGCTTAGCTAAAAACATTGAGAATCTCTGCTTTTAGCTAAGCTGAGTGTAGTAGCTTTCTACTTCTTGAATTATTTTTCAAGAATACTCCTCTGTCTAGGCTTTATATATACTTAGTGGACACACTAACTTTTGTCCACGTGACAACTCACCTTGGTCAACTTCAACAAAACCAAAAGGGAGTTACTTCGAGTTAAGAATTTTTAGTAACGATATCTCTCAGATGTAAAACGAACACAGTGTCAGTTTCCCAAAGTTAGTACTCAAAGCAACATTCAAGTTTTCCAGGGATTCCACCAGCCAGTTAATTGTGTCATTGGCGTGGGACTCATAGTGGTTAAATAAAATTGAAAACCTCTGTTCTAGGTAGTTTTTGACTTGGCGACATAACAGCACAATCTTCAGTAGGATACCAATGGTAGGAGTAGTACCGAGGTTACTGGTGAGGTCAGAAAAAACATAATGCTTTGGGTTTTGGGGACTTTCTACCACCAGAAAATTCAGTATTTTTTTGCAAGTTCTCTCTAGCAAAGCCCGGTTTAGCTTCTCATGCTCGTGCTGAGATAGGGTAGTTTGTAATTGCTTGTATAAACGTTGACTAAATTCGCCTCTGATATATTTTGAGTCGATGGCAACAGTTAGGTATTCGTAAAACTCTTGTTTAAAAGCTCCATAGCAGGGACTCAAGCTACTATAGGTGCGGAATCGCTCAGCTAAGTCTCGGTAGCTGTTATAGCCATCAATTTTACCTGTAAACTGTTTTAAGGCTAGATCTAGTTGGCGATCGCTCAACAGGGTTGGGTTTTTTACATATAAAGAATTATTGTGCAACTTCTGATAGGTGATATAGCGAGACAAATCGAGTTCGTACTGCCGCTGTTTTTGATCTCGTAGTAACCTAATTTTTTGCCGCTGCTCATAGGAGCTATCTTGGGTTAGCAGACAATGTTCATATAGACAGGGATATCGATTTAGGAAAGTACTTAAAGGTTTGCTACCGGCTGGAGTTTCCTGCTCCTGCTTTTGTGTGATTACTTGAGCTAAATGCCGCAATGCCCGATACTGTTGAGTTTGTGGGAAACGACGTACTAACTCACGCAGGCGTTTGGTGGTTCGAGAGCGAGCTACTCTCACTGGGTAAGTTTCAAAAAGAGCGATTAACTTAGGAATTGCGCTTTTAAGTCGGGGGTGCTGCCACCATCGGTTAATCAAAATATAGCAGCTACGGTTAAGAATAAATGGAAACTCCCTCTGGGCAAATTCAGAGTTCGCAATTGTACCCAAAGTTCGCAATATTTGAGATGGATAGTATTCGATCCCCTCAATAAACAGAAGTCGAAAGCGCTCAATGAGCATATCGGGGGACTCTACTTCAGCACATTTGTACAGATGAGAGTACAGTTTCTTCTCTTCTACAGTTGTCTGTCGATTATAGTAGTGTGACCAGGAATCCATGACAGCTAACACCCCTAGAACTCAAGGTATAGTATAAGGCCAGATGAACTTATGCACTCTGATATCTAACATAGATAGATTTTTATGAGGTAAGCCTATATTCTAATCAATTGAAGTTGCTTAGTGCTGCTGTGTTCCCCGTCCCCATTATTACCCCCTCTTCCTTGCTCCCTCTCTCTTTTTGGTTAAGCTGCTCAGCGATCAATTAATATGGCTCTCAGCCCTGCTGCTCTAGCGCCTTGATAGTCTTGTTGATAAGAATCACCAATGTGCCATGCTTCTTGAGGCTGACAGTGATGTTTTTGTAGGGCAGTGGCAAAAATTTGAGGTTCAGGCTTGGCGGCACCTGCGAATGTAGAAATGGTGATGGAGGTGAAAAACTTATCGAGTTTAAGCTCTTTCAAGACAAAGTGCAGGCGGGAATCGAAATTAGACACGATTCCTAGTCCAATGCCCACAGCTTGCCACTTTTCTAAAGCTGGGATGACATCGGGGTAGATGAACCATGGTTTAGCTGTGGCAAAGTGGTGGTAGAGTTGATCAAAAAAATCGGTAAAGTCGACAAATTGTTCTAAAACACCCGCATCTTCAAAGGTTCTCAGGGCAATCATTCGCCACCATTCAAATTCTTGCTCAGGAATCTCATCAGGATCTGCACCAGGGAAAACAGGAGGCTTGGCAGATTTGAAGGCTCTTAGAAAAGAGTTGTTGAGACTGGCGTCTTTGACTTTGACGCCATACTCGCGAGCAAACATGCCATAAACTTCACCCACGCTGCCCCGCACACCGAATAGTGTGCCGACAGCGTCAAGAAAGATAACTTTTGGTTGTTGCATTGTGACCTTATAGGATCAGGAAATAATCAATGTTATGAGCTACCCCGCAAACATGGTAGCGGTTAGATAAATCAGCCCACTGCTTATGTACTTTTCCTGTTAGGCGCTACTTTACGCCTCATTTGTTTAGGCTTGTGCCTAACTTCCTGTTCTTTGTTACGCAAAAAGCGAGGGTTGGTTAGCTCAACCTACTCTGACCCATCGTAAGTAGTAAGAGCCGTGCTTGTACCTAAGTCGTAAGCAATAATTGATTCATATTTTAGATCTCAATTAGAACCATATTTAGCTTCAACAATTGGCACTTCCACAGTGAAAGAGGCATACTATTGATTAGTACTTGGGCGATAAACAATGGTTAAAGTTGTAGGATTTCCCCATTGTTTCGCCTTGCCACGCATTCTGATAGAAAACCCCAAGTCCCGAAGCTCTAGTCTCCCGTGCTTGCCGTTGGTGTAGACTTTCCATAGCAAAAAAATCAAGCCTTCCGGAAGAATATATGGCACCACGCGCCTTGTACTAGCTATCGGTTCCTACCTTACTTCGTGGAAGGTAGGGACTGCCGCTAGGTATTCAACTACTGGTTGAGCAATCCAATTCAAACCAACTCTCAGTTGGTGATCTAAGGTAGGTAGACGATATAAATAGATTAAACGTCTTGCTATATGAGCAATCGTACCATCAAGTTTAACCCCTAAACCAGTAAGAGTGGCATTATCTGTACCCAAAGTCATCATTTCTCCCAATTGCTGATAGCGGAAGGGAAGCAAAGGACGCCCCGTCAAAGAAGCCCAGATATTCCAGGCAGTATAATCTGCTTGCTGAAAGGCAGCTTGCGCTGTACTAGGAACTTTCTGCCCCTCTGCGTCTTGGCAATCAGCTAAATCTCCTAAGGCAAAAATTTCGGGGTGGTCAACAATTTGTAGCGTATTTGTTATCGTTAGCTGAGAACGTTGGTTTTGTTTAAGTGGAAGTGAGCTAATTACCGATGCTACTTTCGTCCCCACTGTCCACAACACTACCTCAACCGGTATAGTATCTACCTGTCCTTTATATAGCAAAGAAATCGTATCGGCACCTACAGACTCCACCTTAGTTTCTAAATCAATCCAAACATTCCTTTCGTCCAAGGCTTTCTTAGCTGTAGTGCGGTTAAATTCAGTGGACGTTTTGAGGATTGAATCGCTGATTTCTATTAAACGCAGCCTACCACGTTTTCCCAAACGTTCTGCTAATTTACAAGCTAACTCGACACCACTATAGCCTGCTCCAACTATCGCTACTCTAATTTTATCAGCATCAGACTCCTCCAAAACCCGCAGCCTTTCTTCCAATCGATAGGCATCAGTTACGGTGCGGAAAGGAATTCCGTACTCAGCTACCCCTGGTGCCATATCCAGGGGCGTTTCTCCACCTAGAGCCAAGACTAGGCGATCATAAACAAGTTCTTGACCATCTTGCAGTTGCACTCGCTGCTCTTGGATGTCAATTCCTGCTACCACTGCTTGGACAAAGCGCACCCCTGTATTTGTCAGCAACTCTTCAAAAGGCGGGGCAATTTCCCAGGTGTGCAATTCGCCAGTGAGTAGCTCATAAAGTAGCGGTGAGAACAGAAACCGATCATTACGATCAACTAAGGTGATTTGTGGTTGTTTATGCTTTTCCCAAGGTAGCTGGCTCAAGCGTAGGGCCGTATAAAGCCCTCCAAAGCCTCCACCGAGAATACAGATGTGGGTGGTTTGTTCTGTCATTGTTCAATTGGTGGACGTCTAAGTCGAGCAACTCCTTTTTAGGATAGCAAGGCTCTCTTCAAGCGGCAGTGTCCGGAGCAGTTAATTCCTCTATAAATCTCCGAGATATTCAGTTTGACTTGAATTAACTCTAATTGTAACAAATTGGAATCGCCCTCTCTTAACTCCTCTTAGTTTTATCGCTTCAGTTTTTTTACTTTCAATCTTATCCTTGGCATAAGTGGGCTGGTATCAAAGGTTATTTCTTCAGTGCGATTAGCAGCCTCAATACCTACTAAGCAATCTATTTAAAAAAAAATATTTTGTGCTAGAGAATACTTTGGTAAATTTATTTCCAAAAACAACGATACATATTATCTTTACCAAGATTTGATACTAGTGATTAGCCTTAAGAAGGCTAGCTCTTTAATCGCCACAGTCGACAGTATTTTTCGATACACTTTTTGTTTTTTTAATTAAGTACGGATGGCTGCCTACAGAAGCAGCTAACCGACCCAGTCAATCAACAGTATTTTTTGATACAAAC
This sequence comes from Symploca sp. SIO3C6, assembly GCA_010692425.1. GTDB lineage: Bacteria > Cyanobacteriota > Cyanobacteriia > Cyanobacteriales > Coleofasciculaceae > SIO3C6. Next base: position 14,978 of record JAAHHJ010000078.1, read on the forward strand.
TTTATTTATTCATTAAGTAACATAGCCCAAGTAAGCTAATTTTGACTTACAGACTGCAAGCTAGGTGAACTCAAAAAATGCCAATCATGAAACAGTCTTTTAGTGATTTATCTAACCTTGTAGTTGGGCGAACCAGACCCAAGCCTTACAGATAACATAAATTCTGGCAATATCTTTCTGGTTAAGCCTTTAATCAAATAGCCCTGTGGCTGACTTACTGCTTTTTGATCTAGGCATTTAGAGGGTTTGCCTTTAAGCGTAAGACAGCCAAACAGAGCTAATTTCCTATCAAACTCTGTCAATAGGAAATTCATTGAAGATGCTTACACATTCAGGGTGCATATGGAGTATAAGTGGCTACAAATGGTTATAAATACTACATATTTATCAAGAAATAAATGTGGTGTTTTTTGTTGATTGCAGCCTAATTTTTCCTGGCTACCAAAAACGTTTTTATCCGTTTCTCTTGTTGTTGTTGGGCAACGCACGAAGATTGTCTTATAGGAGGTTTACGAAGTGCGCGACGTTTTAAATCAACTCTATTCCTCAAATTCTGACTTACACCACTCTCACGAAGACATCACTGATGGGTATGATTTTATGCCAATTTTTGATTGGCTAGAGGTAGAACAAAGCAAAAGTGTTGTTTTTATTGACTCAAGAATTGAAGATTACGAGAGTCTCACTGTTAGTGTTGAACCTAGTTCAGAGGTAGTTGTTCTCAACCCAATCAAGGATGGGGTTGAGCAAATTAGTGAGTTTCTGGCAATTTGTAATGGACTTTCCAGCATCCACATTGTCTCTCACGCTGCTCCAGGACATTTACAACTGGGTTCAGCAATGCTAAGTCTGGCCGATTTAGAGCTAGATGCAGGGGTACACAATCGTGACACTATTAAGCAATGGTCAAAAGCCCTTGCTCCTGATGCTGATATCCTCCTATACGGCTGTAATGTAGCTGCAGGCGAAACTGGCGCAGCTTTTGTGCAACGCTTAAGTGAGTTGACAGGGGCTAATATTGCTGCTTCCACCAGTAAGACAGGTAATGCGGCCAAGGGTGGTAACTGGGAATTAGAGTTTACTACTGGTGAAATTAATACACCGCTAGCTTTTGAAGAGTCAGTTAGGGAGAATTACGAACACATTATGGTAGTCCTGTATGATGGTTTAACTGCGGGAGCTGCACCTACTCCACTACCCCAACCACTGCCCCCCACCAGTGGTTTTGGGTTCAATAGTGTACCTACTACTTTTAATGCGGGTATTGCTGTTATTGAGCCTGTCTACCAAGGTATCAATACCGATGTCATACAAGCCTTCGATCCAACCAATAACTTTACCAACTTCAACAGTAATGTTGCTCTAGATAGTTATGGGGGCTACGGTCAAAATGACGTCACACTTGATCGTACTACTGGATACACCTTGGGCTGGACAAAGCAAGTTGTCAGCTCAAGCTTAGGTACAAGCGATGCTGGTTTGACTGTTTCTACAGTTAGCGATGATTTACAGGGCATCAAACTAGCATTCTTGGAAGATCGGATCTTTGCTCAGGAAGTTGGTGCTGATAACGTTTCTTTCGTAGAAGTAGCAGGAGAATCTGTTGCCTTCAATACCACTGCTTTTACTGAGTATGATTTACAGGTTCAGGGAGATAGCTATGTCTTGTTGGCCGATGGCAATGAGATTTTGACTGGTGCTTTACGTGACTATAGTGCTTTTGAGATTACTATTAATCCTGCTCCAGGACAATTTAGTGCCTTTGTACCAGCTCTACCAGATACTTTAGAATCACCCAACTCAATTTCTATTGGTGACTTCACCACAGATGCAGGATCAGAATTTAACCTGCTACAAGTAGAACTAGAGGAAGGAGTTCCTGCCCCAGCCCCAGCCCCTGCCCCAGCCCCTGCACCGGCACCAGAGCCGGCACCTGCCCCAGCCCCTGCACCAGCACCTGCGCCAGAGCCTGCCCCTGCGCCAGAGCCTGCCCCTGCGCCAGCACCAGCACCTGCCCCAGCCCCTGCGCCAGAACCTGCCCCTGCACCAGAACCAGCACCTGCGCCAGAACCGGCACCTGCTCCTGCCCCTGCACCTGCGCCAGAACCTGCACCAGAACCAGCACCTGCGCCAGAACCGGCACCTGCTCCTGCCCCTGCCCCTGCGCCAGAACCTGCCCCTGCACCAGAACCAGCACCTGCGCCAGAACCGGCACCTGCTCCTGCCCCTGCCCCTGCGCCAGAACCTGCCCCTGCACCAGAACCAGCACCTGCGCCATCACTGTTGAAGATATTCCTGGAG
>JAAHHJ010000079.1 GCA_010692425.1 Symploca sp. SIO3C6
GGAGGAATTGCCTGTAGATGTAACGTAGTTACTAAATTGCACAGAGACCTCCCGTCTTTTTGAGTGATTCAATTTGTCTAAGGGCTACAGACTTTCCAGTTTCATGGAGTATTGCCCTAGTCCCTTTACAGTGAACGCCCCGCACAGTAAAAACCTTCCCATTCCAAAGAACAATATCTCCTTGTCTATAGGGATAGCGCTTGGTTTTAATAGCACGTTTTCCTTTTGAGACCTTGTGTCCTCTATGCGCTCGTAAGTTTTCGCTGTTTAAGTTCTTATTTCTTGTCCTACGACCAGAAAACAACTCGGTTCCAGATTTGGGCTTTTTATCTCTGGTATCCAGATACTTGGCATCATAGAATTGCTCCATTGAACGCTTATTACGTCGTATCTGAACCAGATTTAATGCCTCACACCTAGTTTGATACTCACCTCCAGCAATGACAAAAGCATCATTGTGATGAGATTTGCCCAGCTTTAAAATGCGGCGTTTCGCTTTCGTGATGTACCCAAAAGTCGCTTTGTAACACGTATCTTTAGTGAGTTTCCAGCGCACTGTAGACATGAAGGTCTCAGGCTTGAATGGTTTGATTTTTGGCTCCCATCCAAACAATTTCCCTTTCTTTTTGTGCTGCGCTGGAGTGTGACACAAGTTGCACAGAGTGATGAGATTGCCAGGGCGGTCAGTGCGGTCTGGCGGATTTTTCCAAAAACCTAGATGATGAACTTGAAGAATGGGTTGTTTGGATTTATTTTTACACTCTCGATGCTGGCATTTATGCCCATCTCGATGCAACAGATACTCTCTCAAATTGTCGAAACCATTTTGCTCACCTTGTTGATAGCCACTGCCAGAGATTTCTGGATTCTTGATTTTTTGGATGTCAAAGTTGGCTACTTCTATCACTACTTGGTCAATCGGCAACACAGACTTAATTCGGTCGATGAGACGATGGTGAGTATCTAGCTTGTGCTGGATACTGGGAGTTAACCAATTATTGCTACGCCTGCGGTTGTCAAATCTTGGCGCTCTATGACGCAACCGATTGCGACGGGTACGACGATATTTAAGCTTTTCGGTAATGCGCTGTGATACCCCTTTGAGCATTTTGACTTCGCCGCCAATAAGCTCTGCTGTTTGATTGATAGCACTGTAGCCAATGTTGAGGTATCCGGCATCAATTCCCAAGGTGGCTGACTGAATGTAGCCGTGACAATCACTGAGCAATTGGATAGTAAATGGGTCGCGCTTAAATATTTTTGCTGCTCCCTCCCTGAGCAAGATTTTGGCTTTTCTTGGTGTGGTAGGCATCAAGGGACGCTCACCGATGTTAACTACACAAATTCTCATTTTCTCAACTACATAAAGTTGAACCCTTTCGGGTGGTGTTCTTCGCCAATGTTGTTCCAGGTTTCTAGTTCTCAACACTTCCCCTCTCACACAGCAGGGATGTTTAATCAAGAACCGCAGAGTCCGGGACTAGAACACGGGTTGCCAACCCTACATCCGGGAGTGCCTATACATTCTGGGCAACTTAGTCTCCCTAGCATGACGGAAGACTGAGGCTATTGACTGAGGCTATCTCAAGGAGTTCTTGGGAAGCCCACACTGTACCCGTAGGGTCAGTGTGCGGAGCAGTCACTCTTCTTAACTTGTTCTGCCTGTTTGTGTTCAGACGAGGCAAGATACATTCTTGATTAGCTTATCAATAGGAGTGTACTTTAAGTAGTCGGACATAAATAAGTGGCTCTGTGCTAATAAATGTAAAAAGTCAAATTCCCTTGACTGAAAAGGTTTGAGCCGTATTTACGAAACTTTATACAGCTACCAAAACTTTTGTCCGACTACTTACTATTCTCAAATTGTCCGGATGCAGTCATAACCTCACTGTAATCAAGAAGTGGTAGATGCACCCTGATTCTCTTCCTCAGATACGTTCAGAGCCTATGCTTTGTCAATGTACTGGGGATTTTTTGTTTTTTTGTCAATTATTAACCTATGATTTTTGATATATATCACGGCAATAGAGGTAAAGGAAAGAAGCATTTGAAAGCATTATCTCTTGAATACCAATTTCTTGGCATGCCTGCTATAAATCAATCCCCGCGCCTAGGTGTTTGGGCGTCATTAGCATCTGTAGCAAACATAGATGAAATCAATATAAGCTTTCCCTCTTCCTCCATTCTCGCCGCCCTATAAGATTTTCAACAGATGTAGGGTAAACTCTAGTCTTTCAGAGAAGGATTTTGCTATGCTGATTCTGTGCTTCTCCGAAAAGCTAGGGTAATGGGCAAGCAAGAAACTTATAGCCTTTACAAAGAACTCAGCAGTCTAATTAATGAAACTGGGCTGAGCGAAAACCAGAAAAAACTCATCAACACCCGCATAGGTGGACAACTGCATTTCTTTGATAATAAAGCTGTTAAGGCTCGCAATCGCAATTTCACGCTGCGACTGGTGGGGATTATAGCCTCTATACTGGTACCGACACTCATCAATATAAATATACCTGGTAAAAATCAAGAGCAATTAAGAGATTCGATTTTATTGACCGCATCAGGTTTATCTCTAGCAGGGGCAATAGCAATTTCGATTCATGACTTTTTGAAGGTTGGCACGGAATATACTCACTATCGTAAATTTTGCGAAGAAGGTAAAACTATATGTTATAGATATCTATTTCTTACGGATAAGTATAAGAAATATCCATCTCATGAAGCCGCATTTCAGGATTTTACCGCTCAGATGGAAAACTTGTTTAGACAAGAAACTACTGAGTATGTAGAAACAGTTTTAACCCCTCAACAGCAGGAGGAAGAACAAGATTTAGAAAAAGAAGAGCTAATAGCACAACTGCATCAAGCAACTGCCCAACTAAGTCAAGCTGCTGCCCAACGTAGCTCATACCAAGAACCAGAGTCTGCATCAAGTTACAATGAGCCAAGCGACAGCACTTACCCCGAATACAGTAATAGTAACCTCTGGGAGAATGACTCTCAAGATACATTTACAGCAACAGAATCCCCCTCCCTTTTCCCAATGAATCGTGAGTTGGCGCAAAATGGTAAGACACTTAAGTATTTGACTGCTTCTGATATTAAAGCGCTGGTGGCATCAAAGGGTACAAATTGGACAATGGATAAGGCGATTGTGCCTTCGGCTGTGCCAAGCAATAGTGTGTCAATTGCTTATAGTAGCAATCATCTCAATGCCCCAGATAACTCTAGCAATTCCTCAGCATTTAAGCAGATATGCGACGCGGTATTAACGGTGGTGCCAGCAACAATGCGAAAGTATGCAACCGAATCAGTTCCACTAATCTTGAGTGAGTGTAATAATTGTGGAATAAGCGATCGCGCTCAAATTGCTTACATTTTAGCAACAGCAGAGCATGAGTCACATCTAGGTCAATGGATGACAGAGTTTGCCTCAGGTTCTGCCTATGAAGGAAGGCGTGACTTGGGCAATACTCAACCTGGAGATGGTAAGCGTTATAAGGGCAGGGGTTACACCCAATTGACAGGGCGTAAAAATTATCAGCGTTGGAGTGATAAAATTAGCATTGATTTAGTTTCTAATCCAGAGCAAGCTGGACAACCGCAAATTGCTGCCAGAATCATGGTACAAGCTATGAAAGAAGGCTCATTTACTGGCGTGGGTTTAGACAAGTATGTTAATGATTCTAAGCATGATTTTCGTAATGCCCGACGCATTATTAATGGTCTAGACAGGGCTGATCAAATTGCCAACATTGCCCAAAGATATTATTCTGCTATTGCTTGAGATTTTTAGATGATTAACCATTCCCGCCGCTACAATATCAATGTCCATCGCGCTTCTGAAGGAGCAGTAGTTCTCAGTATTTCCCTCGATTTAGAAATGTCTCCCGAATGCGCCCAAGCTATCTCTGAAGATTTGCGTACTGCTGCTTTGCAGACTAATGAAGGTAGATTGTTGGAAGCAATTGCTAGAACAGATGCTGAGGTTATTAATTTAATTGCTGATGAATTAGAGACGGCAACTAAGCAGCCTTGGGGGGAGTAATAAGTAATAAGTAATAAGTAATAAGTAATAAGTAATAAGTAAATACTGTTTTTTGCTTATTAGTTAAAGTCGGCAAAACTGTCTTGAGACCATATTTTTGAGTGTTGGTAATTTATTCATTACCACTACTTCTGGTGTTTTTTTTGCGTAACTCCTGAAATATTTAATCTAGATTGAGTTGTTCTCCTGTTGAACAGGTTAATGATATACTACTGCGACACAGAAAAACTGAACAACTATGATTGCCTATGCCTAAACACTATATTGTCTTTACTAGAAAAGTTATACCTCAACCTAATCAATCTAACTTGGTTTGGGCAGCTCATACAGCCAATGCTGCTGCTAATTTAGGTTATTCAGCAGTTTTAACTTATGCTTGTAAAGATCATAAAACTCTCACACCATTTGATTTAATTCAACCCTTTCGACCCAAAAAACCAGATCAAAAGTTGCTAAGTTTTTACAATCTCCAACCAAAACTAAAAGTTTCTTCCCTACCATTATCCTGGCCAATTGATCATTTTGGTGGAATGTTAATGTGTGCTAGTACAGTTGTGTGTGAGTATTATTTACCTATTCATATCAAACCTTTGACGGCGATTGTTCACACTAGAGATTGGAACTTTGCTAAAGCAGCAGTTGAGCATGGTGTTCCAGTAATCTATGAACAACATTACTGTGACAACACCAAAAAGTTTGAGCCAAGAGTTGTAAGAAATCCTCTTCTACAAGTGGTAGTTACACTCTCAGATATAGTTAGAGAAAATATGATTCAACGAGGAATGCCAAAGGAGAAAATTATTAAGCTCCATAGCGGAGTTAATCAGATGTTTTTAATCAGAAAACCTGAAGAAGCTGAGGAATGGCGTCAGAAACTTCTTGTAGAGGAACGTAAGCATCTAGTTATTTATTCGGGGGAACTCTGTTACCTTAAAGGTATTAATATGCTTATCGATGTTGCCAAAGAATTAACACAAATTCAGTTTGCGATCGCTGGTGGTACTCAATTGCTAGTAAAAAACTACCAAAAACTGGCTCAACAAAAGCAAGTTAAAAACGTTACATTTCTTGGTTACTTACCTCAAAATCAGCTTACAAGTTTACTACAAGCTGCTGATATTTTAGCTCATCCTCACGGTTCAGGGAAATGGAAAACTGCGCGCTCCACATCTCCATTGAAATTTTTCGATTACCTAGCCTCTGGAAACCCAATTGTAGCCACCAAGATTACCAATTTAATGGAGTTTAAGTCTTCCAAGGCAATTATCGGTTGGTGTGAACCGGATTCCCCAACTCAGTTTGCTCAGTGTATTCAACAAGTTTTAGCAACACATCCTAGGAAACTAGAAGGGTATAAAGATAATTTAGATTTAGCACTTCAATTTTCTTGGGAGAATCGAATAAAAAAAATTCTTAGCTATGTAGACAATAAAATACTAGGGGTGATGCACTGTACGAATCATCCATAGTGTGTATTGGGATGAGTTCATTTCATCTGCTTCGACGTATATTTCGCTTTACAGTAGGCAGAATTTCGATTTTTTACACTGGCGTTAATGCACCCTAAGTAAGCTGTATAATGGTGGTTGAATTACTTTTTATATTTCCTTATGATTAGTTAATCTTCAGCAAGCTTATTTGACCTCAAAGACTCTAAAAGTAAACGTTGTTCAGCACGAGCGATTGCCATGTAAGTACTTTCTAAAGCATTCAAGTCAACAGAAATTGAAGTAATACCCCACTGCACTAAAGAATCAATTAATTCCGGATACTGGGCTGGTGCCTGACCACAAATTGAGCAGGGAATACTATCTTGTTTACTGAGGTGAATTAGTTGTTTAATAGCTCTCTTAACTGCTGGATGACGTCCATCTAGTACCTCGCCAAACTGTCCCTGATCACGGTCAACTGCTAGCAGTAATTGAGTCAAATCGTTACTACCAATTGAAATACCTTGCACGCCAGCCTTGACATAATCTGGTAACAGTAATAAGACCGAAGGTACTTCTGCCATAATCCAGATTTTGAAGTGAGGATTATCAGTTAAACCAACTTGCTCAGCGCGGCGGCGGCAAAAGTTAAATTCTTCAACAGTGCGAACAAAAGGTAACATCAGCTGAAGATTGGTATAGCCATAAGAGTAAACTTGCCTTAAGGCTGCTAGTTCTATATCAAAGCAGGAGGGATCAATTAGATAGCGGCGAGTACCGCGCCAACCGACTATAGGATTAACTTCCGTTTCTGATGCTAAGGGATCGCCAATTAAGGATTGAAATTCATGGGAACGCCAATCCCAGGAGCGATATAATACGGGTCGAGGCGCTAAGGCAGCAGCAAACTGAACAATTAGTTCTGTCAGACGTTCTACCAATTCATTTTGGCGTCCTTGTCGTAGCCACTCACTAGGATGCAAATTCTCTAAGGCATTGAGCATCATTAATTCTGAACGCAATAGCCCAATTCCATCCACTGGCAAACCAACAATCTTCTCTAAAGAGTCAGGCTGGCTGAGGTTGACTAGCAGTTGAGTGGCGATGGGAAATTGATTGAAATTGGGATGGTGAGATGGTAAGATTGCCTTAGTATTAGGAACTTCTTTGCTCAGCATAGCCTTTCTCCATTGGGATTGTTGAAGATAAAGGTGTTGCCCATTACTACGGTAGGAACTTTGGGGAGCGTTCCTTGGTAGCTGCTGTTGTATTACCGAATCTGAGTGTAAGTATTCTCCCCCTCTACCCCTCTCCCCCTCTCCCCTTCCTCCCTGCTCTTCCTCAGCGCCCAATCTATAGATTTCCCCTTGATCGCCATCTAGTTGTAGATATTCTCCAGTTTTAATCAGTTTGGTAACACCAGCAGCACTAACCACAGCCGGAAGACCTAGTTCTCTAGCAATAATGGCAGCATGACTAGTCATTGAGCCCTCTTCCGTGACAATGCCGACAGCTTGCTGGAGCCAAGGTAGCCACTCAGGAGTAACACTTTTGGCAACCAAAATCTTCCCTGGAATCATCTGTTCTAGATGTTGATCCTTGTCAATAATTACTTGCGCTGGTGCCGAGACTCGTCCTGCTGATGCTGCTAGTCCTCTAACTAATCTAGGAGTAATATCTGAGGCTGGAATTGATGTTGATAAAGACTGATAATTGGCAATTCTCAGTTTAGGAGTAAATTGCGTAAGATACAGTTGTGGTTCTGAATTCTCTGGAGTTTGGCAAATCGTCCATTCTAAAGAAAAAGTCTTACTAACTTCAGCTCTCAATCGGTGTGACAGAGCAATTAATTGTTGGAGATATGTTTCTTCCAGAGCATATTGTTGTTGTTGCTCTTCATTCAATAGATATGTCTGTAAACAACTTTGGTTCGGAAGCGAGGCTTCCCCTAGACGATAGGCGCGGGTTTTATTACCTAGTTGTGAGGCAAGCAAAGTTCCCGTTTCGGCCTCTAGCTGGTAGGTATCTGGAAGTACTTCTCCTTTGCGCAGAGCTGTTTCTAGCCCCCAGGTTGCTTGTATATTCCACTCAGTTGTATCAGCAAGCACGGCTCCAGAGGTACGTGAATCCCAAAGCGGCTGTACTAAGACTGCCAAACTTAATTGTTGTAGTTTAATACCAGCGCGTTGCCAGTAAAACAGACTTCTGGCACGAAACATTTGCGCCCAAACCTGTTTGAGAGAAAGTGTCAGTGCTTCTGGTTGATTTAGACAAATGTGGGATTCCCAAATTCCTGGCGGTAAACAGTAGGGATTATTGATTTGGTCAAATATGGAAGGGGGAGTCTCAAAGTTGTAATCGCCAATTCTTTCCACTGGTGAGCGCAGCGAGAGGGAAGGGTGTAAAATCATTGCCGATGCTGGTTGGACTTGGGTTGCTTGGATGAGCAATGATTCCCAGCTTGACGGCAAGGGTGCTGCTGTAATTTCTTGACGAATTTGTTGAGCAACCAGCTGTAGCTGGCGAGGATTATCCACATCCAAATGCAAGTCAGAATCAGCTAAGTCTGCCAGGAATGGTTGCGACTCTCCCAAAAGTTCTAGAAATTTCCAAAAAGTGTTGGCTGGAACCACAAAACCAGTTATAACTGGATAGCCAAGCTGTAGCAGCCGACCCAGATGAAAGGCTCTATTTCCCACCAACAGGCGCTCTGAGGGTTGAATCTGATCGAGCCAATAGAGGTTGCAAGACATATCAAAGCCAATTTCCCACAAGAACGAAGGGTGCCCATAAACGGGGGTGCTGGTAGTATTTATCTTTTAGCAGCGACACTTGAGCGCGGCGCAGGGCTTCGGCTTTACTAATTTTAGTATCGGTTAATTGGCGATAAAATCGGATCATTAACTCTGCCGTTGCTCGGTCATCAACTAACCACAGCGTTGCCAGAGTAGAGCGGGCTCCTGCCCTGACAGCTACACCAGCCAAACCTAATGCTGCTCTTTTGTCCCCAGTAGCAGTTTGGCAGGCACTAAGAACTAGCAGTTCAATTGCCCCCGAAACTCTTTCTTCTCTAGAACGTAATAGCTCTCTAAGTTGATCAATATTAAGGCGCTGATCCCAAGTGAGAATAAAAGTCTCCTGGGCGTTGGAGCTAAATTGACCATGGGTTGCTAGATGAACTACAGGGAAAGGTACTGAGCTAATTTTCTTAGCAATAGTCGCGCTCGTGAACTGTTGATCGAGTAGTAATTCTCCTGGTAATTGTAGCTTAATTTGCTCCAATTCTCGCTCTACAAAGGGAAGGGGAGGGAAATCTTCACGAGCCTTAGTGATTCCAGCCTTAAGGGCAGTGAGTTTACCTCGTGGTAGCGGTTTAGGATCTAGCAATTGCAATCCCGGCGTGAGGGCAATTGCGTATTTCTCTATTAGAAACTGTTGACCATCGTGTAGTACTGCCATTGGTAAATTCAACAGGGGACCATCAAGAACAAAGACTAGAGTTTCAGCTTTACTGGCAGCAAGTTCTTGTTCTACAGGTCTAATGAGCCAATCGTAAACCCTTTGAGCCAGATTTAAATATTCCTGAGGTTGAGGGGCTTCACTGCTAGGACGCCAGAATGTTGTCCAAGACTCGGGGCCTCGATTAAAATCAACAATTTCGGGAGCAATTTCTTGTTGTAGTTGAATAAATACCTCTTCAACTTCTGTTTGAGGCAAGAAGGTTGCATAATGACGTAAGGTGGAATTGGGCAGAGATACAACCACTTCTAAGCGGTCTTTTAAAACAATTGGGTACAGGACAACCGCCTTTTTGTCAACTTCGTCAATCTGGACTGGGGTACGATCTAAACAGTCTTCTCTAAAAAAGTTGACTAGTTCTGCCTGCTGGAGAGATTCAATCACCTTTAAGGCTTGTTCGAGGTTTTCTCGATTAGTTTGGCCACCTTGAGATTTTAATAGCAAACCCACTAACTCGCGATAAATCGGTTCAACACTCTCCCGAAAGGAGAATTGAACCTCAGGATTCATGCTCACAATGTCGCTACGCACAGACTCCAGGGTGCTAACAGCAGAGGTGTAGGCGGCAATTGCACTTTTGGTTTCTCCTCGAGCTTGCAGTAACCTTCCTAGCTGCCACTGCCAGTTATAGGAAATCTCTGGAGCCTGAATTGACTGGGCAATGAGCAGGGCTTTTTCAGTAAGTTCTTGGGCTGCTTTCAATTGTTGAGTTTTTTCATAGAGAACAGCCAGTTGACCAAGGGCATAAGATTCTCCTCTTTGGTCTTTAATAATTCTAGCTTCTTGAATGGTTGTACTCAGTAATTCGGCTATAGTTTGAGGTTTAATATTTTCTTGATTCTCTAATTTAAGCAGAGCACTAGCTAAGTTAAGTTGGACACCTACAGAAGCATGAGAGGGGGGAAGTTGAGCAATTTGTGCTTGAATTTGAGATACTAATTCTGGAGCAGTAATTGACTTTTGAGGAGTATCTATCAGTAGGCTTAAGAGATTGAGCTGGGCTTGAATTCTCGTAATCATTTGAATCTTAGGATTGGCAGCTGCCTGCTGATAGTAATCCCAAGCTTTTTGGTTATCTGCTTTGGCTTTAGCAATGTTGCCTAAACTCAACAAAGCAGCACTGATGTCTTGGGGTGAGCCTATGGCTTGGGCAACCTCTAAACTTTGTTCTAAAATATCCTGGGACTGCTCAAGATTACCAATTAAGCGCTGAGTTCTGCCTAGGCTTCTGAGACTAGTTGCCTTAAGTACTGAATCTGGCTGTTTTTGTAAATTTATACTAGCCTGCTGTAGAATTTCGAGGGCGCGGCGGTACATGCCGGAAGCTTGTAGTGCTTGGGCATAGTTAATTTGGCTGCGGAGCACTCCTGCCTCGTCTCCTGCTTGAGTGTAGGTAGCTGCTGCTGTCGAGAAGTATTCACCAGCTGAGTCTGGTTGTCCCTGGGCTAAATAGATTTGTCCTTGAAGATCAAGAGCCGCTCCTTGCATTTGCAACTGTTGAGTTGTAGTAGGATTTTGCAGTAATTCCAAGCTGGAGGTGATGGCTGCTTGTGCTTCACTCCACTGTCCTAGCTGTTGATAAGCTAGAGCCAGATTGTTTAAGGTCATTGCCTGTTGCAAGTGGTCTCCTTGATTTTTAAAAACTTCAGCTGCTTGTTTTAAAATTTCTATTGCTTCTATAAATTGTTGGGCATCGTAGTAAGCTTTACCCTGTTGTACTAGGGTTTGAGGATTAGCAGATATTTCAGATGTATCTGGGGTAGTTGAATTGGTGGTAGGGATGAGGGCAAGGCTAGTTACCAAGAAGGCACAACTGAAGAGTAAAGAGTAAACGATACTGCTTATTGCCTTGGTATGTTTACACCTAAATAAAAGCTTATGATTAAAAATATTAACTTTGAGGAAATATCTGAGGTATTTTCTGAGCATTTTTTCCACTATAGTGTTGCACTATTTTATGAAATTGGCATTGCCTACGCTCTTCTTTGAGGGCATCACTGACTAATCAGTAGTCGGACGAAAGTAAAGTTAACTGTGGAAATCAAGGAACAGGGAACAGCAAAGGATTGAATTTCTTTACACTTCTTAAGATAGTGTTGTTTATTTATGTCCGACTACTTATCGATTTCATTTATCTCTGCTACGGATGTTGATCATGCCTAAACACGGTGACAAGTAGACACGAAGATTGATGTATAACAGGCATTTGAGAAATTGGTATAACTAACTCTCAAGAGGCAAGTCTTTTTTTTGTGCTTTTTTTTTGAGTTATGACCCAATTTTTACAAAAACTGTCCCTAACTCGAAAAATTGGCCTGAATTGCCTGGTTAAAACGTCTTATATATAGAGCAAACAAAAGCAAGAAGTTAAATACCTGGTTTGGTTTGCTATCCAAGATAAGTTTGAGGCATAAGCCCTCAAAGTCGCCAAAGTTGTTTATCCTAACATAGTCAAATGCCAAAATTAGGAAAAATTTTATCCTTGTGCCTGCTAGCGGTTTTGTTCCTCTTTGCTTTCTCCTATCCAGCTAGTGCCACCAGTTTTGGAGAGTGGGAGACACGGATGCCAAATCAAGAATACTTTGAAGAATCAGCTGGCATAGTAGTCTGTAATACAAATTCAGTGCCAGATCGACAATCAACTGCCATCGCAACTACACCAGGGAATATAACCAAAGTAGAAACGCGATTGGACCCACAACAGGAGTACTATTCATCTCTTTCCTCATTCACCTTTCCAGTGCGCCAAGGCGATACCTGGCAAGTTCTTGGAGACGCTAGATATTGCTTGTGGCTCCCATTCGTTGACTAAAGCTGTCAGTTAGGCTGATAGGATCCATCTAGGCTCTGTAAAACCCACCCTTCAACTCTCGTAAGGGTGGGTAGTTTATGTTGTTGAAGATTCTTAGGAACTGCCATTCTATCTGGGGTAGTTGAATTGGTGGTAGGGATGAGAGCAAGGCTAGTTACCAAGAAGGCACAACTGAAGAGTAAAGAGTAAACGATACTGCTTGTTGCCTTGGTATGTTTACACCTAAATAAAAGCTTATGATTAAAAATATTAACTTTGAGGAAATATCTGAGGTATTTTCTGAGCATTTTTTCCACTATAGTGTTGCACTATTTTATGAAATTGGCATTGCCTACGCTCTTCTTTGAGGGCATCACTGACTAATCAGTAGTCGGACGAAAGTAAAGTTAACTGTGGAAATCAAGGAACAGGGAACAGCAAAGGATTGAATTTCTTTACACTTCTTAAGATAGTGTTGTTTATTTATGTCCGACTACTTATCGATTTCATTTATCTCTGCTACGGATGTTGATCATGCCTAAACACGGTGACAAGTAGACACGAAGATTGATGTATAACAGGCATTTGAGAAATTGGTATAACTAACTCTCAAGAGGCAAGTCTTTTTTTTGTGCTTTTTTTTTGAGTTATGACCCAATTTTTACAAAAACTGTCCCTAACTCGAAAAATTGGCCTGAATTGCCTGGTTAAAACGTCTTATATATAGAGCAAACAAAAGCAAGAAGTTAAATACCTGGTTTGGTTTGCTATCCAAGATAAGTTTGAGGCATAAGCCCTCAAAGTCGCCAAAGTTGTTTATCCTAACATAGTCAAATGCCAAAATTAGGAAAAATTTTGTCCTTGTGCCTGCTAGCGGTTTTGTTCCTCTTTGCTTTCTCCTATCCAGCTAGTGCCACCAGTTTTGGAGAGTGGGAGACACGGATGCCAGGTCAAGAATACTTTGAAGAATCAGCTGGCATAGTAGTCTGTAATACAAATTCAGTGCCAGATCGACAATCAAGTGCCATCGCAACTACACCGGGGAATATAGTCAAAGTAGAAACGCGATTGGACCCACAACAGGAGAACTATCCATCTCTTTCCTCATTCACCTTTCCAGTGCGCCAAGGCGATACCTGGCGAGTTGTTGGAGACGCAGCTAGATATTGCTTGTGGCTCCCATTCGTTGACTAAAGCTGTCAGTTAGGCTGATAGGATCCATCTAGGATCTGTAAAACCCACCCTTCAACTCTCCTAAGGGTGGGTAGTTTATGTTGTTGAAGATTCTTAGGAACTGCCACAATACCATTAAACAAGTACTTCGAGATTTTCACGACATCTAATTGCCCAAGGATGATTGGCTTCTAATTTTTGCTCGAAAATTTCCCAAGCTTGCTTGTGCAAAGCTTTGGCTTCCTCACTCCTTCCCTGTTTAGCATAGAGCATTCCCAGATTATCCAGATTCCGAGCCATTTCCGGGTAGTTATCTCCTAGCGATCTTTTGGAAATTGCGATCGCTTGTTGGTAAAGTTGCTCTGCTTGTGTGTAAACTCCTTGGGAAGAGTATAGCTGTGCTAAGTCATTGAGACTACGGGCAACATTAGGATGTTCTTTACCTAACCAAAGTTTTTTTATCTCCAGTGCTTGGTGATAAAGAGGTTCTGCCTTACTATAGTCCTTCTGTACCCAATAAAGCAGTGCTAAATCATTGAGGTTGCAAGCCACGTCGGGATGTTGTTCTCCCAACAGACGCTTGTTCATTTCTAAAGCTTGTCGATACAGTCTTTCTGCTTCCTGGTAGCGCTCTTGATAGTAATAGAGAGAACCAAGGTTATGAAGATTATGGGCGATCAGAGGATGCTCCTCTCCCAATAGCTCTTTATTGATTGCCAAGGCTTGCTCAAACAGTGGTTCTGCCTCTGAATATCTACCCCAAACGGTATATAATTTTCCTAGATCATTAAGTACTCTGGCTTTAACGGGGTGCTTGTCTCCTAAAAGTATGCCATTATAAAATGTTGAACTCTGTGAAGGTGAACCTAAGCTTTGAGTAATTGCAGGTAGGCATCGAGGAAGATTACGTAAAACAGTTACAGGAGCTGTTCTGAAAATAGATGAAAGCTGTCTCAAATCCTCCAAAATCGATTTACTTCTGAGTTCGATGACATCTTTAAAGTAATTAGTTGCCATAGACCTTTGTATGTCTGCTTGCTCTATACTTTGAAGTTCACTAGCCAGCTGACAAAGACACATGTAGCGGTAAAGTTTAATGTACTTAGAGTATAGTTCTTCAGCAATAGCATGTATTTCTTTCCACCTAGGTTAGATAGGTTGAGGGCTTGTTTGTAAAAAATTTCCATTACTTTTTCTTCAGTTACTAAGGGGGATTTTACAGACAGTGAATTCATTAACTTTGTCGTTAGTCATTGAGTCTGAGCTGTAGAATTTAGTAAGGTGTAGAGGCAAAACAGTTTCATCTTCAACTTTTAGCAATTGCTTATGGTAATCTCTGGTAATAGTTGATTTTATTGATAGGGCTATAGTACATATCATCAGTCTGTTAGCTATTTATGCAAGTCCATCGGTCACTACTCCCAAGTCCTGAATTTAGCTCCCGTCAAGGGATAGTGACCAATGGTACATATAAAGAAAACACTATTATACGCTCAAAATGTATTTGAGCAACACTCGTTAGTATTAAAAAAAGTTAGCGGGACTTATGACAGTAGTAGTCTGTCAAATTTGAAATGACGGGTAGATACTGATCCACACACGGAGACATGGGGAAAATTAATCCCTCAAAGCAATATTGATGTAGCAGTAGAAACTTGGTTGAGGATAGCTAGTGTGAGCCGTCTGGCTCACTTAAAGTGCAGAAGCGAGCAGTATGCTCGCTCCCCTGATAAATTTTTATAGATGTCCTAACTTCTATAACCGTAGCTATAAACAAAATACTTCATAATGAAGTACCTAATGTAGCTTCTTCGATTCTAACCTTTAGTACCTGTAGCGGCGACACCTTGAACAAACCACTTCTGGAATAATAGGAAAACAATTAAAATCGGGGCAACCATCATCACACCGAAAGCCATAATATTGCCCCATTGTAGCGGTGGTAGGGTTTGGAAGAAAGCGATCGCTAGTGGCAGGGGACGAATTTCATCATCAATAGTAACCATTAAAGGCCACAGGAAAGAACCCCACTGAGTCAAGAAGCTGAGGATGGCAACGGTGGCAAACACTGGTTTCGACTGCGGGATGATAATTTGAAAGAAGGTGACAAAAGTGCTAGCACCATCAACGTAGGCGGCTTCTTCTAATTCTTTGGGTAAGCCAATGAAGAAAGTATAAAACAGGTAAATTGAGAAGGCATTGGCGATGAAGGGTAGGATTTGAGCGATGTAGCTATTGTGCCAACCCAACATGGTTGCTTGGAAAAATAGAGGCACTGCGATCGCTTCAAAGGGTATAATTATTAGTGCGATTACAATACTCAGAAGTAAGTTTCTGCCTGGCCAGCGTAGACGGGATAAAGCATAACCAGCCATTGAATTAACCAACAATCCAGTTATGACAACTGTGGCAGCGATTAAAGCTGAGTTGAAGAAAAAGCGTCCAAAGTTAACCAGTTCAAAGACATCAAGGTAGTTTTGGAAGGAAATATTATCGGGAATAAAAGCCTTGATGGAACCAGCTTCCGACAGCACCAAGTTATCAGGTTTAAGACTACCGATAATCATAAATATGATTGGCGCTACCAACAGCAAAGCCAAGATGGTAAGTAAGAAATAGCTAGCAAATATACTTATCCATTCTCGGCATTTTTTTTTAATTTAGAGTTCATTGTTCATTGTTCATTGTTCATGATTAATATTTTATCACGATCAGCCATGAACCCAGTTTAAAGGAAAAGCCGTTGATCCCAAGCGTCTTTAGCTGGGGATGAGTCAGCAGGAAACCCAGACTAAACAGGTTATGGAAATTTTACCGAACTCCAAGAAATAAATTATCCAATTTACTTGAAAATATGACTTAAAGAATCATCTCCCCCTCTCCGCGTCTCCCCCTCTCCCCATCTCCCCATCTCCCCCTCTCCGCGTCTCCCCCTCTCCGCGTCTTAATTAAAAGTCCCTTAATCGATCGCTCTTTCTTCCTTAACCAACATCCGTTGTACAATCGTAATTGCTAGCACAATTAGGAAAAACACCACTGTCATCGCTGAGCCTTTGGCTATTTTTTGCTGGTCAAAAGATGCTTTCACTGCTTCATAGATTACTGTGGTTGTCGCATCAAGTGGACCCCCTTGAGTCATAATTTGCACTTGATCGAAGAGGCGGAAAGCTAGGATTGAAGTCACCAAAATCACAAAGATGAGTGTGTTGCGCAGCTGGGGTAAGGTAATGTAGAGGAATTGATTCCACCTATTACTGCCGTCAATAGCTGCAGCTTCATATAAAGTTTTGGGAATTGATTGTAACCCTGCCAGAATAATCACCATTTGGAACCCTACCCCCTGCCAGATGGATGCTAGCATAATTGACGGTAGGGCTAGAACTGGATCATGGAGGAAGTCTTTCGATTCCCACAATCCAAAGGTTATTAACTCCAAGAAGGCGTTCATCATGCCATGATCACTAGGGTCATAGATTAAAATCCAAACCACTGCCACTAGAGACATGGGAAAGACTACTGGCATGAATAATAGAGTGCGAAACAATGCCATGCCTTGAAGGGGAAGGTTGAGCAACAGGGCTAGTGCTAAAGCTAATGCCGTTTGTACTGGCACTATGATCAAGGCAAACAAACCATTGTTAATTACAGCACGTAAAAAGGCAGGGTCACTGAAAATTATCTTATACTGTTCAAAGCCAATTAACTTTGTGGGCAGGGGCGAACCTAATCTTAGGTTGGTGAAGGAAAGTACCACTGCCAGGGCAAAGGGCAAGGCAACAAACAGCAACAGTCCTAGTAGTGCTGGTGCTGCCATTACCAGCGCGTTCCGGGTATCATCTTTTAATTTACGATGTTGATTAGTAGTCATGTTTTGTTGGTGCTACGAAAAACCTACTCAACCCTCCTAAAACCTGTTAAAAGCTAGTAGTTTTGACGTTTTCTTCCTGCTTCAACCAAGGGAGTCGGCTCCTACTTGTCCACAGGCAAACCCCCTATAGCCTAGG
>JAAHHJ010000008.1:0-84846 GCA_010692425.1 Symploca sp. SIO3C6
AAAATTTTCCCAGTGATAGTTGAGGAGCTGAAGGTGGACTAAGTATTTTTACTTAACAACTGCCTCGATTTAGCACTCGCTTTGAGCACCCTCAGTCCATGTGACAGTTGAGGGTGCGGAATGTGGGTTAATACGTACTGCTATATAAAATTGGATCGGGTTAAATCCCCATCCAATTTGTCCCCGCGTCTTTAATTGGAAGTTTCTTGTTGAGTAATGTTGAGTAAAAACTAGGATTAACCCTGATAATTATTGAGAGCATCAATTCCGTAATCACAGGTTGGCAAGTATAAGCAGCCATTAGCCAACAGGTACTAGATATGAGCCAAGAAAGATTAAAGCAAGCCCAGCAGAGATTTCTGGTTGTTGACGACCATGAGGCAATCTTAGAGGGAACTGTCCCAGCTCTCAAGAATGCATATCCTGATGTGGAAATCATCACAGCTCAAGATCGTGCTCATGCTCAGCAGAAAGTAGAACTGTATCACCCTGAATTGGTGGTAATTGACCTGAGTATACCGGAAAAGCCTTATGCCCCTGCTAATCCTGAGGTGGGAATTCAATTTCTTAAGGCTTTAATGAGCACTACTCCAGCTCCTAATATTATGGTTCTCAGTACTGATATTAAACCACTGGTGCGCTTGAAACCGATGATTAACGCCTATGAAGGCGGTTTTGCTGCCATGGATAAATCCTTGCCAATTAGGGAGATGTTGAAACTGATTGATATGGCACTGCGAGGTTCAATTCACTTGCCGCGACAGGTAAGAGCGCGTCCAGAATTTGACCGCAAGTGGCTAGAGGTGCTATCTCTAAAATTTGAGGCAGGATTAACTGATAAAGCAATTGCCCAGCGTTTGGGTGTAAGCGATCGCACTGTGCGCAACTACTGGATTAGAATTCAAGATACTCTAGGCGTTTATGATGAACCAGAAAAAGACCTGCGATTGCAAATTCAGATTGAGGCAAGAAAAATAGGTTTAATCAACTAAATCAATATAATGGTCAAATTAGACTGTGGCAACTAAATTATGGACAACAATTAAGCAGAGGGTGAAACTCTGGCGGGAGGTGATTCTACCAGGAGCCTTAATCGTTGGCATTGTTATCCTGGTTCGTTGCACTGGAGTTTTACAAGTGCAGGAATGGATGGCTTTTGACTATTTTCTACAGCTTCGTCCTTCTGAAGCAGTAGATCAACGAATTGTCATTGTGGGAATTAATGAAGATGACCTCAAGAATATGGGAGGTTTTCCCATACCAGATAGATATCTGGCAAGAATGCTGAACATCCTGCACGAATATCAACCTAGAGTTATTGGTCTTGATCTCTTTAAAGATCTGCAAAATTCTCCTGGTCGTGATTTGTTGGCTCAAGCTTTAAAAGATATACCTAACATTATCGGGATTGAAGTAGTCTTAAATTCAGAAGATACCTTAAATATTAAACCACCACCAGAATTACCTCCCGAGCGAGTTGGTTTTGCCGATTTCATTGTCGATCCTGATGGTAAGATGCGCCGCTATCTTCTCGCTAGCAGAACTTGGCCTAAGGAAACTTCGCCTGGTGAACTCAAGTACTCTCTAGCATTACGACTGGCACAAGCTTATTTAGCTGCTGAAGATATTAGTTTTGAACACGGTTCTATTGAGTTGGACTCAACTTCAATTCATACCCAAGCTGCGACTAAAAATCCTAAATCTACTGACCCGATAAAATTTGCTCAAACTAAACTACCTCGATTTTTACCCAATGCCGGAGGATATGTGGGAGCAGATGCCAATGGTAATCAAATATTACTCAATTTTCGCGTTCATAGTAAGCCTTGCCAAGTTCTATCTTTAATAGATATTGTCGAGAGAAAATTCAATCCTAACTTAATTCGCGGTCGCATTATTATCATTGGTATGACTGCTGCCAGTGTTAAAGACAGAGTTAGTACTGCTGCTGTTAAAAGCACCATCTTTTCTCAAAAACAAAGGAATTCATCTAACCATTACCAGTTAATCGATGGAGTAGAAGTTCATGCCCATGCTACCAGTCAAATTATTAGTGCAGTTCTAGATCAACGACCCTTGTTAAGAGTTTGGACAGAGCCGTGGGAATACCTCTGGATAATTTTGTGGGGATTGTTAGGGATTGCTCTGGGCATAGTTTTTCCATCTCCCTGGAAAAGTCTTTTAAGTATCGTAATCGCCAGTTTAATACTCACCATTATTGGTTATTTTTTGATAATTGTGGGCTGGTGGATTCCTTTTGTACCAACTTTACTAGCTCTATGTGGTGCTGGACTAACTACACTATTTTTTGACCGCAATTTGCGCTTTGATTTTGAGCAGCGCAGTTTGACCATTGAGCGCACCTTTGAGGCTGTCCACAATGGCCCTCTACAGCATCTTGCCGTAATTTTAAGAAGTACTGAAGAGAATAAATTATCTTCTGAGCAATTGCGCTCACAGCTACAATGCCTTAATCAAGAACTGCGAAGCATTTATAAATCTATGAAACAGGAGGTATTGACTCAAAGTGAAGGTTTTTATCTAGATGATCATCTTACTCTCGATATAGAAACCTCTATTTCTGAACTTCTCTATCAGGTTTATGACAACACTTTGGAAAGGGATTTTCCCTGTTTGGCAACAATTAAGACTTATATTCCTCCCAATTTTGCCCCTTTAGAAAAGAGCCACTTCACTCTAGACCAGAAGTGGGGTTTGTGTTTATTTCTTCAAGAAGCTTTGTGCAATGTTGGTAAACATGGAAGGGGAGCAACTCGCCTTGACGTTATCTGCTCTCAAGAAGCTGGTTGGTATAGTATTCGCATTATTGATAATGGAGTTGGGCTTGGTAATTCATCTAATTCTATAGCTGGTAATCAGGGAACTAAACAAGCTCAAGAGTTAGCCAAAAAACTGAAGGGAAAGTTTCAACGATACCTTAACTATCCTCAAGGAACCATCTGTGAGTTAAGCTGGCCAATTTCGGGTAGATGGCGATTAAAATTAAATAAATGGCTGAGAGTTTTTAGTAAGTTGAACTTCAAGATTCTTAAGGTTTAACCCTAACCATCACCAGCTCTCACCTATCATCTCCATGAGGTAAATTACTATTCCCTATTCTCCAATTGATTACGGATTGTTAGATTAAACTCGTGTAGTTAAGTGCAGTTAATTGATACTTGCTTGAGGGGAGGATTAAAGTTGGATATTAAACGAATTGCCAGTATTGCTCTGAGTTTACCCTTCTTAGTTACTACAGTTGCCCTTGCCAACACTGATATTTTTGACGATTTGCCACCAAATACCAGTGGCAGATCGGGTGGTTCTAGAGGATGTAGTACACAGACAGTACAATCTAAAGAAAGAATACCAGCGCTTATTCTGCTTGCACCTACTCAGCAGGGTACTAAAGCTGTTGCTACGAATCCAAGCTTCAGCTGGTTTGTGCGTGATCCTGGTTCTTGGCAACTGGAATTTAGACTATATCGCTATGATCCAGTTAGTGAAGAAACTCAGTTAGTTAAAGAGATTAAAGATGATAGCTTTACAAGTTTACCAGGGATTATGACTCTATCTCTGTCAGAATCTATCCCAGAATTACCAGTTGGTCAGAGATATCTGTGGCAGGTAGAATTAGTTTGTGACCCGAATCATCCTTCAGGCAATCCTTTTGCTGAGGCTGAAATTGAAGTAGTGGCACTGTCAACAGAATTAAAAACAGAGCTTGCTAATACTCAAAACAAATTTAAGCAAGCAACTCTTTACAAGCGCTTAGGCTTCTGGTACAACGCCTGGGATGTAGTTTTAAACACTGAACAAACTCCAATGATGAATGAACTTAAGTCTTCCCTGCTTGAGAAGGTAGCGCTAGCAGAACAAGAGATAGTTAAAGTTAGAACAAGTGCAATTAATAAAGTGCAGCGCTAGGATATTTTGAATTACTTCAATTCCCTAATTAACTGGGATTTAACTCAACTTATTAGTGTTCCTTTCTCACTATCAGTTTAACTATAGGGAATCATAACAGTGAAGGTTGTACCAACTCCAATTGCACTCTCTAAGTTAATCCTGCCACCATGTAATTCCACACACTTTTTAACAACGGTTAGCCCTAATCCTGAACCAGCTATATTCTCAATATTCCCACCCCTATAGAATGCCTCAAAGACATGAGATTGGTCTGAGTTAGAAATGCCAATACCTTGGTCTCTGATTCTAAAAGAAGCCTTTCCCGACGTGCAAGTTACCTCCAAACTAACTTCACCAC
Organism: Symploca sp. SIO3C6; assembly: GCA_010692425.1. Lineage (GTDB taxonomy): Bacteria > Cyanobacteriota > Cyanobacteriia > Cyanobacteriales > Coleofasciculaceae > SIO3C6. The sequence goes on from JAAHHJ010000008.1 coordinate 4,268, forward strand.
CTTGAGGGGAATATTTGACAGCATTGGATAATAAATTGACCAGGATAGAATTTAGATTGTTTTTATCAAAGCAAACTTGGTTATAATCACCTTTAATAGTAAAATTAATAGTATAATTACTGCTGGCATTAAGTTTTATTTCCTCTAATAAATCAGAACAAAATTGCTTTAGATTAAGTGGTTGAACCCAGAGTTCTATTTTACCAGATTCAGCTCGACTAATTGTCAGAAGATCATTGATTATTTGGGTCATTCTTTTAGAAGCCTTTTCAATTTGGCTAAATTTTCTGATTCTTTGCTCATCTGATAATTGATGAGAAAAAGATAGCAGTAACTGGATCGTGACTAAAATAGTACTAAGGGGAGTGCGCAATTCATGAGAAGCCATGGAAAAAAAGCGGAGTCTCATTAGAGAGCCTTCTTGCTCTCTAACTAGTGTTCGACGGTTTTCTTCTGCACGCTTTCGTTCTGTAATATCTCTAATTAGCCAGCATAAGCTGCCAGTTTTCCCTTGGGAGTCTAGTATAGCTCTGACAGTGATAGTCGCTGGGAATACTTTGCCTCTGTTGGGCTTTAGGTTCATTTCCCAGTTGTGACTTGGCTGTAGAAATGTAGGGTAGTGTAACTCTGTTGTTAGTTGTTCTAACTTGGCGCTAAAAGTTTTATATTCTTGTGAAGGTATAAAAGTAAAAAAAGGTTTGCCCACTAAACAGTTTGAATCTTTACCTGGAAAAAGCAGGGCTGCTGCCGCCTGGTTAGCCTCTTCAATCTTGCCTGTCGTATCGGTGACAAGATAGCCGTCGGGAGCAAAATTGAACAAATCAAGATATCTTTGATACTGAGCTTCTGATACTTTGCGAGTGAATATTAGTTCCTCATTCTGCACGAGTAAATTTTCTTGAGCAGCCTCTAGCTCTTCAAGATATTTTTGCAATTGCTTAGCTGCTAATTCAGTAGCACGTTTCTCTAAAGAATTATAAGCATGGCGGATTTCTACCTTTGTTCGCTGGCGCTCAGCGCTAAGTTCTTCCTCTAGATGCTGGCGCATACGCCTTTCCCGTGTTAACTGAATATTTAGTTCCTCAATTTGCCTTTCTAAATCATTTTGTTGCTTTATTTCTATCGGTATGATTACTTGATTGTGAGTTTTGTTTTCGTGCATAAGTCGTGCATAGTTAACTTCTAAGGAAGTCCATTCCTTAATCGACTGAAACTAATACTCTCTTTAATTTAATACTAAACTAAGCTCATCCAAGCAGGAGAAATATTAGAATTTTCTCATCATTTGTCATTTATGGTTTATTTTTTGCAATAATCCCAGACTAATTACAAATGATTGCAATGGGCGTAACGCTCCTCTCACTAATCTTCCGGAGTAAGTTTAAGCAGTCGATCTTTATTAAAAAGGGTTATTTTAAAATAGAATAGTAGAGTCAAAAATTATTCACTATAACCAAGCTTTTCTTGAGAATTCTATTAGTTGAAGATGATGCACCTTTAGCAGAAAATCTAGCCGATATGCTAATTAATCAGCTCTATGTAGTTGATATTGCAAGTGACGGTGAAGCTGCTTGGGAACAAATTACAACCGTTGATTACGACTTAATTCTGCTAGATTTGTTGCTTCCCAAGCTGGATGGAGTGAGTTTGTGCAAGCGACTACGCTCTCAAGGCATTAAAAAGCCAATCCTGATGTTGACTGCTCGTGATACAATCACAGATAAAGTGAGAGCATTGGATATCGGTGTTGATGACTATATCGTCAAACCTTTTGATATCTCGGAATTATTAGCACGGGTTCGAGCTTTGCTGCGCCGTGCAGGTTCTTCCTCAACGCCAATTTTAGAATGGGGAAGCTTATGTCTTGACCCAAGCACCTCTAAAGTTACCTATGAGAATCAACCTCTGCACCTAACTTCCAAGGAGTATTTTATCTTGGAACTTCTCATGCGCAATGGCGAGCAGGTGTTAACACGCAGTGTTATCCTCGAACATATTTGGCCTGTTGATAACCGACCTTCAGAACATACTATCAAGGCTCATATCAATAGTTTACGACACAAACTCAAAGCTGTAGGGGCACCAGATGGTTTGATTAAAACAGTACGCGTTATGGGTTATTGTCTCAAAGAATTATCTTAAGCTGTGGTACATTAGACACCTCTATTACTTATTACTTATTACTTATTACTTATTACTTATTACTTATTACTTAAGATTAGACTATTTGTAACATTCTTTTTTATATTTAAAATAACCTCAAAACCAGTTACCAACTATAATGAAGGGTGCCCAGTATCCAGGATGACTGTAACGCCCCTTAGGATGCACCTCTAACCAAGCCTTTTGGGTAGCTTGCAGTGCTTCTACTTTACTCAAACCTTGACGTAAACCTTGATAAAATCTAGTAATAATTGTTGCTGTTGCTTGATCATCAACTTGCCAGAGAGTTGCCACTGCGCTCTGGACTCCAGCTTGCAAAGCAATACCAGCAATACCAAGGGCATCTCTATCACTACCAGCAGCCGTCTCACAAGCGGTTAGGATTAATAACTCTAATTGTTGGTTGCCATTATCAATAGTTCTAATAATTTGATAAAGCTGATTCATGGTTAACTTTTCATTGTAATCGTTAGTAGTAGATCCTTCCTTTTGACTGCTAATTAACTTGCCTGTAACCAAGAAAGTTTGTCGGGGATCAATGTCAAATTTAGCATGAGTTGCTAAGTGCAGAATGGGGTGATTATTGTGTTGTAGTTCTTGTTGTAAGCGCTCTCGTGTGAATTTTTCATCCAATAACCCCTTGCTATTGGGGATAGTTATGCCGATACTTTCAATCTCAGATTTAACGTTTTCTAGAGGTGGGAAAAAAGTTTGTGGAGCAATCCGAGATGGCTTAGTTAATCCAAAAGCTAATACCTTTAATGCTTTCTTATCTAAGAGTGAATGGTTGGTAAGTTTAAGGCTTGGGGTATTAGTGATCGCATATTTTTCAATTAGGAATTGCTCTCCATCATATAGTATTGCCATTGGTATACTGCGTAAGATACCATCATGCATAAATACTATAGTTTTGATATCGGCTGCCTCTAAATCAGCAGCAAACGGACGAATTAACAAGTCATATACTTGTCTGGCTTGTTGCTTATAGGAATGCCCTCGATCAGAAAGTTTTTCTAACTTAAAGCGCAAGTCATTAATAAGAACTCTGATTTCTTGACTATTGATAGGCAACCAATGAAGCTGTAATCTTAATTTACCTTGGTATTCAGGTAGTGTAAGAATAATCGCAATACGCTGACCAAGGATAATAGAACTTAACAGAGCAGTTCTATCATTTACTTGGGCAATTGATTTCTCAGTCATGGGTAATTCACATTCATTACCAAGATAGTTTTGTAGTTCTGCTAATCTCAATTCATCAATGGTTGCCATCGCTGAAGTTAATTCGGTTTGAAAATCCGAAGTGTTCGCTGAATGGAAGGCATTCTCCAGTCTAATTTCAGTTAATTGACGGTAAATAGGCTCAACTGCTTCTCGGAAATCCAACTGAAAATCTCGACTGGCGATTGCTAAATTACCTCTGATCGTTTTGAGGGTGTCAACAGCTCTTTGATAGGCTGCGATTGCCTTCTTTTCCTTAGCTTGGGCTTTAAATATACGTCCCTCCTGCCACTGCCAGAGGTAAAGGCTCTCTTTGTTAATCAAAGCTAGTTGAGCCTGCTGAGTTAGCTTTAATGCCAGCTCATAATCCCCAAGACATTCATAAACATGACCCAATCTACCAAGGGCAAAGGACTCTGCACTTGTGTCCTGAAGCTGTTGGGCGATGAAAATTGCTTGTTCAAGTAGTTCTATTACTTTCTCTGTGGACTCTGATCGCAGAGATTTACTTGCCTGCTCAGTATCAAAGGCAGTAAAAGCTAAACTGCTTTTTGGCACAAAGGGTGCCACTTTAATAAAAGCATACACTTTTTCGCGAGAATTGGGTAGTGTCTCTATTAAAGCCAGTGCTTGTTGAAGAGTATTGCTAAACTTGGAACTATCAGTATTAGAGTTTTGGTGGGTAAGTGTAAGCAAGTTTAGTAGCGATCGCATTTCACCCCAGTGGTGATTGTGTTGGCGGGCAAGCTTGAGGTTGGCTTCAAAGTACGTCAGGGCCTTGTGCTGATAATTACTAGCATTGTGTCTAAAGTTTTGTAGAGCTTGCTTATCCCTTGCTTGTTGAGCAAACTGAGCATAGCGGTAATCGCGTTTGGCGATAGAGGCGTAGAGATTACCCAAACTATTTTGAGCAGCTAAAATGTAGGCTGGCTGTTCAATTTGCTTAGCAATCTCTAAACTAGTCTCCAGGTATTGAGTTGCCAAGTCGTACTCACCTTGGAGACGATAGGCATTACCTAAACTACCTAGGGCCGCTGCTTGACCGAGGTCATCTGACTCAGAGCGAGCGATTTGCCAAGCGCTATTGTCATCGCAAGCTAAATTTTTTCTACTACGACTACACAAAATTGCGATCGCGTCTCTATGCTGCCCTAGGCTAATATAAGCTTGAGCTTTTTCTGTGAGCATGCGTCCTAACTGCACTCGTAACCCAGCTTGACGGTAAGAGTTAATAACTCGATCTAAATAAGTGATCTTTTGCTCAACTTGACCTATTTGCTGATATGCTCTGGCTAAGTACTTTAAGATCTTTACTTGCTGTTGGGGTTGTGACTGGCTACTTAAAGCGTTTTGCCAAAGTTCAATGGCAGCATGAAAATCACCGGAGTGGTAGTGATCAATACCCTGCTGCACTAATTGGTTTGTCTGAAGAGATTGGGCATTTGCTGCTGTTTCCAGTTTCAGTTGCCACCCACTAGAGGGAATAATATCTAGACACAGACAAAGTATTAAGCTGCCTAGAAATAGGAAGCTCAAGAATTGGCGATAACTTAATTGGTGAGGCTTACCTAGCATCAGGCAGTCTTAAATAGATAGGAGTGAAGCAGGTTGGGTCAAGGAACGAAACCTAACCATAGTTAAGTACTAACGTCGCCACTTCCGCTACTGTTTCTCTAGCTGACGAGTTCCAAATAAATTCTCCCTTGCTTCCTTGTCCATTTCCCGGTTAACACTTCGATCTTTTAAAATTGCCAAGCCCCTTTGTACAGCAGGTCGTGCATTAAGATCATCAAACCATCTTTGAAGGTGAGGATAATCTGCCAAATTTTGTCCTTGCCTTTGATAGGGTATAATCCAAGGTAGGATGGCCATATCTGCGATCGAATAACCCCCGGCAACATACTCACTCTCAGCAAGTCTGTTGTTGAGAACGCCATACAAGCGAGTTGCTTCGTTAGTATAACGATTAATAGCGTAAGGGATTGTTTCTGGAGCATATTGACGGAAATGATGTGCTTGCCCTAGCATAGGGCCAACACCACCCATCTGGAACATTAGCCACTGCATAACTGTATAGCGCTCGCGAGAGCTACTGGGCAGAAAGCGACCAGTTTTTTCTCCCAGATACCAGAGAATTGCCCCAGATTCAAATAGAGAAATTGGCTCCCCGTCTGGACCTTGAGGATCTACAATCGCGGGCATTTTATTATTAGGACTAATCGCCAAAAACTCCGGCTTAAACTGCTCTCCCGCCATGATATCAACTGGAATCACATTATAAGGAGTCTCCGTTTCTTCGAGCATAATCCCGACTTTCCAGCCGTTGGGCGTAGACCAGTAATAAAAATCTATTGGTTGAGTCACGCTTGTCAAATCCTCCAGCTAGTCTACTTCCAAAAGTTTAAGTAACCTTAATTATTCCACAGCCAATACGTCCACCAGCATTACCTGTAGGTTGACCGAAATCATCTGGTTTCTCATGAACAATCACGCTTAAATTGCCAAGAGCATACTTTCCTTCACTGAGGGTAAGCCCGGGAATAGTTACATTCATGGTGCCAGTACCTTCAGGACTAACAGTAATATTCCCTAAGTCTCCAGCATGAGCATTTTCAAAACCATCCTTGATTAGCAATCCGTGTTGAACACCGTCGGGGTTAAAATGACCACCAGCAGCTTTACCTCCATCTTCACAACTTCCAGTCTCATGAATATGGAAGCCATGCTTCCCAGGCGGTACTTGCTCCAAGTTGGCTTCAATTAAGAGTCCTTCTTCCATTTCCGAAAAACTAACTTTCCCCATAACTGTCGAGGGTTCCGATGTCGTGTTAATAATGGCTTGAGCATCAGCCTTTTGAGCTGTTTGGGGTTGGCAGCTAGACAAGAGGATCAATATGCTGGAAAAAATTGTGATCGCGGTGATCTTAATAGTTGTCATAATTTGAGCAAAAAATTTCATCGCTTTAATTATTGATGCCGAAGAGCTAAAACGCTTTCTAGTTTTCATACTTACTTTTAAGTAACACAGTTCAAGCCTGGAGAATAGAGATGTGTCCTGGTTGGGCTTTTACTCGCTCTAACCACGCCTGGATAGCTGGAAATTTAGTCAGTTCAAATCCCCCTTGATTAGCAACATGAGTGTATGCAAACAATCCGATATCAGCAATCGTATAACAGTCTCCCACAAAAAAACTACACTTTGTCAAATGTTTTTCCATCACCGAGAGGGCAGCATAACCAGGTGCGCGTTTTTCCTGGATTGCTTGCCTGTGTTCATCGGCTTTGCCCAGGATAGAAATCCAATATCTGGAGGTAGCAATATAGGGTTCATGGCTATACTGCTCAAAAAATAACCATTGCATCACTTGTGCTTGTTCAAAAGAATCATTGGGGAAGAACTTAGTCCCTGCACCAAGATAAAAAAGAATGGCATTAGATTCCCAAAGAATCTGACCATTATTCGTTTCCAAAATAGGAATACGACCATTAGGATTTTTGCTTAAAAATCCTGTCGTCCGGCTTTCTCCTTTAAGAATATTAATCTCCACTCGTTTAAAGGGAACACCAAGTTGGCTCAGGAGTAGACGTACTTTATAGCCATTCCCAGAAGGTAAAAAATCATAGAGAATCATGCCCAAACATTAACCTTACTTATGACTTATGACTTATGACTTATGACTTATGACTTATGACTTATGACTTATGACTTATGACTTATGACTTATTACTTATGACTTATTACTTATTACTTAAACTTGAATCCTACTGAGGGTGGGAAATCTCTACCAGAAAAGCCAAAACTTGTCTTTTACTCAGTTGCCTGACTAAACGTTGAGCTTGCTGCCGATAAAGTGGTGTTGGCAGTGTCCCAGGTAAATTTTTCATCAATTTTCGTGCTTGTTGGAGAGTACATCCCGAAATTCTGGCAATCGCATTAGCACCTTCAAATACAGCATCCTGAGTTAAGGCCTTCTCCACTTGCACACGCCATTGTTTTGGCTGAATGTAGATTTTACCGCCCTCAATCCGCTGCAAGCCATTAATAGTTGCCAGCACCACCATGCGATCGCCCACTACCAGTTTGATATCATCTGAGGGCATTAGTTTAGCATCCTGGTGAGGTTGCTGGTGCAGAATTGGCACTACACCATAGCCGCAGGCAACCTCTGCCAGAAGCAAGCCGTTAAGGGTATCTCCTGCCTCAATCTTGTACTCAGTTACCAAAATTGTCTGATTATTGAGACGAAATAGACTGCGGATATGTTCTCCAAATGCTGCCCCAGCAAAGGCTTCTGCTGCTAAACCATAGGCACATAGAACCTGGGCTTCAGGCAACATTTGCTTTAAATTCTCGCTGAGGCGCTGCTCAAAAGTCCGAATTACTAAACCTACTTTCGGATTAGCATTATTCGCCATTAAGCCGATTTCTAAATTGAGAATCTCATCATCTGTAGCAATCAAGAGGCTTTTAGCTGTTGCTACATTAGCTTTCTTTAATGCCTCCGTGAAGTTACCACCAATCACTGGCAGCTGGGGTAAAAGATTGGGTTCCAACTCCCTCCTAGTGAGGGCAACTAAAGGTTGTTGGAATTCCTGCAAAATTGTTGCTACTCTCTGACCAACTCTTCCTAAACCTACCAAAATTATATGGTCTTGTGAGGGAACTGGGGGACGTTGCTGCAAGAATTGGAATCTGGTGCTAAGAAGAGCTTGTGTGAGTAAAGCATAGAGTACCCCAACCAAAGCTGTACCAGCCAGAGTCAGCCCTAAACTAAACAGTTGCAACCACCAAGGAAGGGTTACTTGCGCCGGAAATTCTCCGAATAAGTCAGCGTAACCACCGAGCAGCAGGATAGCTGTAGTGTGAAAGGCTTCTGGCAGAGTAACTTCAGGGTATTGCCAGTTAAAGAGGACAGTTCCACACACTAACAAGAAAATTACTGTTATCGTGCAGACTATTGCCACCCGCTGCACCTGATTGCGGTGACTGTCATACCAAAATTCAATTAGTTTTTGTTGGAATTTATCCCAACTCAAGCTTTTAAATTGTTCCTGCCAAAACTGCCACCAATGCTTTGGTATTTCTATGGGGGTTGCTGGCAATTGAGAGAACAAGGGATCAGTGATTTCGATGCAAACAATGGTATCTCCTGGGAGTATTATTGTTTCTTGATCCCAACGGCGAAAGACCTTTGGCATTTCCATAGACGGGGTAAGGTGAGTCAAAACCCTACAGCTACGATTATTGAGTTCCCAGATTTGGCGTCGGTTGCACCAAGGATCACCGGCTTGCATTTGACGGGTGACGACTCGCAACCACTTGCCATCGAGCTGGAAAAACCCCAAAGTTTCACATCCCAAAGCAGCCAGAGCAAAGGCTGGTGCTGGCAGTTGCGTTGCCTCGTAGGCAACAAAATTACCCAAACGCTGGCTCAAAAGTCGATTAAGATTTTTTTGGGCAGAGCGCACTACTAAGCGGGTTTGGGGATTGAGTTGTCTGGCGATTAAAGCCGTCTCAGTGTTAACGCGCTCATTACTAGTGACGATGACCACAGCGCGGCATTGCTCAATTTGAGCTTGTTCAAGGACTTTTTTCTGGCGGCAGTCTCCAATAATGAATTCATCTAATAAATCTGAAAGGTTACTGATTTCCCAATTTTCAGGTACTCTCTGCTCAATGGCGATCACACTTACCCCGAATTCTTTGAGTGCAGCAACACAATGCTGACCTAAACTACCCAGCCCACAAACTAAGAAACAGTCTAATTTTAGTTGCTGGGAACTTGCGGCTTGTTCCATCGTTCGGATCTGCTCTCAGAGGGATATCGATGATTATAAGCAAGGTATTGGTGTTATTGGTGATCGCAGTTTAATTGACACTCCCCACCCCATAGAGTAATGGTGAGGAATGCACTCTTGAGCAGATATAGCGCTACGCGCAAGGCTCCAGGGCAGAGGGCTCCAGGGCAGAAGGCTCCAAGGCAGAATTTGACAAAGTTCTAGCGATTTAGCTTGTCCTAACCTTAATACGTACTGCTATAGGCAGTACTCTTGTTAAAGATCTAGTGAGCATTGCAATTACCATTGACCGAGCCTTTGATCTCCGAAGGCAGGGGGCAGGAGGCTCCAAGGCAGTCCCGATGAAAAAATTTTTTCATCATCAAGCATTAAAGAGGGTTATTTCCCCTACACCCTACACCCCACACCCTACACCCTCTTTCAAGTCAGAAGGAAATGTCCTCCACCTCTTCCTCCTCATCCGTTACAAGCTCCGCCTTTAAAGGCGAAAGTAATTTGGCAGAGGTAACAATTGTCTTCTAAATTCCCTCCTCCAGCATCGGTTCTTTCCACTGCTGCCTGCTTCAACGTTTTGATAACTAGCCAAATCCTGTGAACAACTAATTCTTAACCAAAACCCCTAGTTCTTTCTGGATAGGCAAAACTTCTAAAATATCAGTTTGGGCACAGTACTTTAAATCTTCATGACCGTTCAAGCGCAACAGTCGTTTACCGTGACTGGCATGGTGAAACATCTCTAATAACTTATCTTGCCATTGGGAGTAAAGAGCGATCGCATCCACCACTTCATCATTGCCGACAAGTTCATCTAAGGAATATCTGCTTTGCTCAAGGAGGCTGTGGGCAATTGCTCCAGCACAGACAGTATCTTCGAGGGAAAAAGAACCTTCCCAGCCTGAGCCCACTAGCCAAGTTATCTCTGGCTGCTGCGCTAGCAAATACTGCACTGCTGCCTGACGATTAACCAAGGCTGCTGTCAGTACTACTGAGGCATTTTCTATACATTGCAAGGCACGGGTACCATTGGTGGTACTAATAAACAATCGACGTCCCTTTACTACTTCTGGTGTGCAATCAAGGGGAGAGTTCCCCAAATCACAGCCAGATACTTTATTACCGCCTCGTTCACCAGCCCTCAAGCGTTTGTTAGCAGGCCATTGCTGACTAATTTGCATGAGTTTGTCAAGATCACTAAAGGCTTGAACAGCTTCAGCACCAGCATTCAAGGCTGTGGCAATTGTAGTTGTTGCCCGCAGAACATCAATGGCAATCGCACAGTCTGGTACTTTATCTTTTGGAGTCAGTTCGGGAGTGTGGTAGACAAATAGCTTCACTATTCCTGTATGTATCTAAGTTTTGTAACCGTAGCTTTGAATATGCTTGGTATTTTAAGGTTCAAATGAAACTCAATCCCAGCCACATTAGTTTATAGTATCCAAGATAAAGCTGCGCATTAGATCTACAACTGCTGGTCTAATCTCATGACCCATATCAAATTCTTGATATTTCAGTTCCACTCCTAGAGCTTTAATAGTATCCCTAGCATGCACTGCTGCTGCTAAAGGCACCACCTGGTCTTGTTTTCCATGGACAATTAATACAGGTGGAAAGGATTTCCCGGCTATTGGTTCAGGTTGAGAATGTAGATAGCCACTTAAAGATACCAACCCTGCCAGGGGAAGAGTTAACCCCACATCCAGTGTCATTGCCCCTCCTTGGGAAAATCCACTTAAAATTGTGCGCGATAGAGGAACGCCAGTATGACTCTCTAAAGACTTCAGCGAGTCTGTTAAAAGCTGCCGACTAGAGGTTAAATCTTGAAAATCTTTGCTATTTAAGTCATACCACATCCTACCCCCAGGCAGATTAGGATGGGACAAAGGGGCCTCAAGAAACAGAAACTGGTAATCTGGTAAGTTCAGTAATTGTGCAATAGATATTAAATCTTGGGCATTTGCACCAAAACCGTGTAAGCAAACTAACAACTTTGTTGGTTTTTGAGAGTTAGCTGGTGGGACACTAATAAATTGTAAAGACAATGACTGCCCTCCTAAATCAGAATTGGTGGGATTTTTGGTAGCAGCAGGATATCTGGTGCAAGCTTTCAGCAGTAATGATGCTGAGATGGTAGCACAAGTTTGTAAGATAAATTTACGCCTACTCATTTTCCCCATTTCCCCTTAACCTGTCGCTAAGAATTGAGAACAGATGGGTAGATAGACAACAAATTCTGTACCTTCACCAGGCTCTGAAATCACCTCGATTCTACCATGGTGTCTGTCAATAATCTCGGAGGAAATAGAAAGTCCTAAACCAGTACCTTTACCCTCATTCTTAGTTGTAAAAAACGGCTCAAACACTTGATCTTTAATTTCCGTAGAAATCCCCGAACCATTGTCACGAATACTGACTTTAATTTGGTCTTTATCAACCTGGGCTGTTTTAATCACAACTTGAAGTTTTTTAATTTGTCTATTGGTATTTGTTTGGTACTGTTTACTATAATCTACTGATTCTTCTAGAGCATCAATAGCATTAGCTAAAATATTCATAAATACTTGATTGAGCTGGGCTGGATAGCACTCAACTAAGGGTAAGTTTCCATATTGTTTGATGACTTCAATGGAACGCTTAAGCCGATTATTGAGAATCAACAAAGTGCTGTTAATTCCTTGGTGAATATCGACGGCTTTCATCTGGGCTTCATCTACGCGAGAAAAAGTGCGTAGCGATAGCACAATGTTACGGATGCGGTCAACTCCTAGTTGCATAGAAGACATAATTTTGGGCAAATCTGTAGCTAGGAAATCCAGTTCAATCTCCTCAATCCGCTCTTGAATTTCGGCTGCTGAATTGGGATAGTGCAGCTGATAGAGTTCGACTAATTCTAGTAATTCTTGAGTATAGTCTTTAGCATATTGGAGGTTGCCGAAAATGAAGTTGACGGGATTGTTGATTTCATGGGCAACGCCTGCCACTAACTGCCCCAAACTGGACATTTTTTCACTTTGAATCAGTTGAGACTGGGTTTGTTTGAGTTCCTGTAGTGCTTGAGTGAGTTCAACTGTTCTTGCTTCTACACGCTGCTCTAACATCTGACGAGCTAGCTCTAGTTCCTTAGTGTATTCCCCTACCCATTGAATCAGCTGATTGAGAGAGGTTGCTAATAAAGCCACTTCATCTTCTGTGGTAACAGGCACTTGCAGCTCAAAATTTGATTCCTGAGTAACTCGTCGGGCAATGCTGGTTACTTCTGTCAGGGGGGTAGCAATTTCTCGACCCAGATATAGGGATAAGAGCATAGCAACAGCTACACTTAGTAACATGCTGGCGCTAATAATTTGCAGTCGCAGTGCCTGGACTCGATTAAGGGTGAGAGTTGCTTGCGTCTTTTGTGTTTGGGCTGCTTCTATAATTTGGTTTAAATTCTCTGAAAGGAGTTTAAACTCATCATTGAGTTTGTTAGTTACCTCCCCACCAATAAAGTCTAAAAGTTGTTGCTGGGCAGTGGGAATTTCCGCTGGCTTTAAGTTAGGGGGGTCAATTTGTTTTAATAGAGCATTAAGTTGCCCGAGGTAGGATTCTGTAGTTCCTTCATAAGCTTGCAATAATCGTTTGAACTGGGTAGTGTCTACGGCTGAGTAGCTGGGATAGTTGTCAATAAAATCACCAAGGCTGGAGAATTGTTGCCTAACCTCAGCAACATTTTCAGAAAATTCAGAACTTTCGTAGTAAAGTAGTATTGACTTGCCCAGAAGAGGCAAAAGCTGTTGTGGGTGCGATCGCATCCCGATCACGGCCTTTTCTAAATTAGTGACAAGTTGTTTTTGCTCATCAGCAAGGGTCAGCTTTCGCAGAGCTTGTCTTTCATAGTATTCTGCTAAAGTCAGTCCTACTGTCGTACCGATAACAGGAATACCAATGGCCAAAGCATAGCTAAAACCAAATTTTTGGGTTATGCTCAACCGACTCATGAGCTTACCTATCCACGTAGAGTGGATTTTTTGAGAAACTTGATGCACCACGTTGGGGATGCTTTGTCGGCTTCTGAACTTGGTTGGAGCTGAAACATTTTCACTTTCCCGACTCTTGTGGGAAGATTGAGGGTCTTCAAACGGCATCAGAACAACTTCTCCGCTGTTGGTTGAACTGGCTGTACACCGCCGTTACTAATCATTACAGACAATAGACGAGAAAATCTAACTCCTGTGGCTCTTATCCTAGCTTCTTGGAGGCTAATACGTCTCACCTGTGGTTTTGTCTGACTACTCTTGGAGGTGTCCCCCATTTTTTTTAACAGGGATTGTTCAGAACAAGAGTTAGTTTTTTGGTGGTGCCACCCTACTCTCGGCTCCAACAGGTAACGGAGAGGGTGGGATTCGAACCCACGGACCTTTTGGGTCACTCGATTTCAAGTCGAGCGCATTCGACCACTCTGCCACCTCTCCAAGCTTATCAAGGATAGCACATCTATACCAAAAGTCTATCTATCCTTGTCTAGATATTTACAGAAATTCAGTTATCGTTTCCAGCCCTTGGGTACTAATGACGACTCTGTTTAAACAGTTGGCGCTGTAAGTGTTCCAAGACTTTGGTAGAGTAATTCCTCAGACACTACAGTATATTCTTTATCCACCCAAACCAGAGAGACTTTCTCCACTACACCCCCTTGCAGTAACACCAAGGAAAAATTACGTAGTCGGTCATTTTCGGTTTCAATAATTCGGGGTACACTTGCCGCATTCAAGTAAACACCTCCTAAAGGACTAGTAGAGATCATAGTTCGCAGCCGTTCCTTAGTGTGGCGTAGTCTGTGGTGCATGTGACCAAAAGTAACTAGGGAGACTTTTTTCCCCAGCGCCTGAGTTTTGGCAATTGCCTCCTCGAAATCTGGGTCTCCATAATCACCACCAAGGGGTTGCCAATCCTTGCCACAGGGAGATTCTGGTAAGTCGCCTAAACCAGTAGGACCATTATGACCGACAAACAGGAGTGTTTCATAGGCTGTACTTTTGGCTGCGGTAAGGATACGAGCAGTAGATTCTTCAAAATTGGTAATGCCATATCGTTCCTTCAAAAACTCCTCATTTTTCCAATCTGGACCACCCCAGCTAAAAGGGCGGCTCCCCACCACAGATAAGTTTAATTTGGGGAAGTCAAGGTAGCTATAACCAACATGAGTTTCACCAAGTAAGTCCAATTGTTGCTGTACCCAGTCTTCTTGTTCATGGTTATAGGGAGACTTTTTTCTACCCCATGCAGAGGCAGTATACCAGGCGTCATGATTTCCCATAATTGCTGCCTTAGGAAGGTCTAGGTGAGAAATCAAGCGCACCACTTCCACTGCCTCATTGCCGAAATCTCCAACAAACAGCACCAGATCTACACCCAACAGCTTGAGGGCAAAATTATCCTCAGCTTCCCATTGATTGTGAATATCCCCAACAACAGCGATTTTGATTTGTTGATGGCAATGACTGGTCATGTGTGTATCCTTGCTAATCTTTCTACAGCATAGAAAAGCCTAGCCAGTTTTAACAGTTTTTTTAAAATAGTTGAGGATCTCTTAAGTAGTAGGACACAATTAAAGTTACCTGTGAGGAGGAGGGAACAGGGAACAGTAATGGTTTGAGTATAAGTAACATTTCTTAATACAGCGACAAAAATTTATGTCTGACTACTTATAAGTGCTAGGTTGAGTAGAGGAAAAGGGAAGACAAGACAGTTCAATCCATACTCTTCTGGAAGCGACAAGATAAAAAAATTTCAGATATGGATACAGATAACCAAGAGCTTCTTAGGGAGCGCCTAATTATTTTTACTCGTTATCCAGAGCCAGGAAAGACTAAGACACGCATGATCCCAGCCCTTGGTGCATCAGGGGCAGCCGCGCTACAACGCCAGATGACAGAACATACTATGTCTGAGACTAGAGAACTTAAGGCTTGGCGTTCTTTATCCGTTGAAGTACATTTTAACGGTGGTAGCCAACAGCTGATGCAAGAATGGCTAGGGTCTGAGTTTGTCTACCGAAAACAAAGGGAGGGAGACTTAGGTATTCGTATGACAGCAGCTTTTGAGGCGTCTTTTGCGGCAGGCATGACTAGGGTAGTGATTATTGGTACTGATTGCCCTGATTTGAATGCTAAGCTGATGTCACAGGCATTGCAAGCGCTGGCTGAGCATGACTTGGTACTGGGGCCAGCCAGGGATGGGGGCTATTATCTAATTGGTCTGCGTCGGTTGTTTCCAGAGCTTTTTAGAGGAATTAGTTGGGGCACCTCTGAGGTTAGGCAAAAAACTCTAGAGATTGCTAAAAATCTTAACTTGGAAATAGCTCAACTTTCTCCTCTGAGTGATGTTGACCGTCCAGAAGATCTTTGGGTAGTCTCTAACTTTAACTGGTCTAGGTTTAACTGAAATGCTACTAGAAAAAGTACAGGAGTACTTGCAGGAGTTATAAAATATTTCCACACTTTAAGCTAGGAGATTGAACAAGGATGATGGCAACTTCTCAAATTTCAATCATCATCCCGGTGTTGAATGAAGCTAGCAAAATTGCTGAGACCTTGGCTAATGCCTACAAGGCCTCAAATGTGGAAGTGATTGTGGTAGATGGAGGTTCTCAAGATCAAACTATAGAGATCGCTTTATCCTCTGGTGCTCAAGTCCTCTCTTCTCCAGCAGGTCGCGCTAACCAAATGAATACTGGTGCTTTAGCTGCTAGCGGTGAAATCTTGTTATTCCTTCATGGGGATACTCGTTTACCCACAAACTTCGACACCTTGATTCGCCAAGCGATTGCTTCTCCAGATACCATTGCTGGTGCCTTTGAACTGCGCATTGATGCCCACATGGGAGGACTGCGGCTGATTGAAAAGATTGTGAATGCAAGATCACACTGGTTTTCAATGCCCTACGGTGACCAGGCAATCTTTCTGCAAAAGAGTGTTTTTCAAGAAATTGGAGGTTTTCCAAACTTACCAATCATGGAAGATTTTGAATTGATGCGACGACTAAGGGGCTTAGGGAAAATTGCCATTGTTTCAGCAACAGTGTTAACTTCTGGACGTCGATGGCAGAAGCTTGGCGTTGTAAAAACCACACTTATTAATCAACTGATTATTATCGGCTATTTTCTGGGGGTGCCCCCTAAGATCTTAGTTCGCTGTTATCGACGTAGATAAGTAGATGTGCCCAGTTTTAAAATTGCAGTTACTTCCCCCGTTCAATCTTCCCTGATTAGCAATAACAAACATTAGTTTTGAAAGTCAGCTATCGATAGAAATACCCATAAAGCTACCTGAACCTGGTTGGGATCAAGCAAAAGTAGGCTTTTGGACAGTTGAAGATTGATAAGTATCCTCTCAGAGTAAGGTGAGTAAAGACAGAATTCCTTGTCCAAAAGTTGTCTAAGCTATTCCTAACCACCCACATAAGTTTTGCTTCTGAACCTCAGTGGGATTCTTAAGCTGTACAATTTTACAACGGCTAGGTCGCGGTGGTGCTAGCGTTACTGCTAGTGTACACAGTTGATCATGGTGGAAGAGACTGACTTCGATGGTATCACCAGGGCTGTAATCTTTGAGGCGATCGCTCAATTGCCCAGCCGCTACTCGCAAACCATCAATTGCTAGTAACTGATCACCAGCATCAACTCCTGCTAAGCCAGCAGGCGAACCAGCTTCCACAAACTTGATCAACTCTTGACTATTATCTGTCTTGGTAATTATCCCTAAAAAGGGTATTGGTTCACCCTCCTCAACACCAATCAATTGTAAACCAAAAGGTTCTAGATATTCATTGAAGGGCAGTTCAGCTGTGCCATTGATATAATTGTCGAAAAAGTTGCTTAAATCACAACCGACAACTGACTCAATCACCCTTCGCAGCTGTTTAGGAGTATAACCAATTTCCTCCTTGCCAAACTGCTGCCACATCTGGCGCATCACATCATCAAGCGATCGCTGATTCTGATAACGGGCGCGAATCAGTAAATCCAGTAATAGCGAAACCATTTCTCCTTTCAAATAGTAGGAAATCTGGGAGTTATCGCTATTAGCATCCCGCCGATAAAGTTTAATCCAAGCATCAAAACTCGACTCGCTTAAGGATTGCACTTGGCGACCTGGTGTATTTTGAAATTTGCTAATCTCCTTACTCAAAGCCTCTAAAAAGGTCTTGGCATCGTAAATTTTTGCTCTTAAGGGGATGAATAAATCGTAGTAGCTAGTTGTTCCCTCACAAAACCATAGAGAACTCGTATAATTTTCCCGTTCGTAATCGAATACCTCCAGGGCTTTTGGTCGAATTCGTTTGACATTCCAGAGGTGGAAAAATTCGTGGGCCACCAACTGCAAGAAGCGGTTATAGTTATCCTGAGTTCTAAAATTGAAGCGGGGATAAATTAAGGAACAAGCATTCTTATGTTCAAGACCACCGAAGTTGTTAGCTGCTAGATGTAGCAGAAACAGATATTTTTCATAGGGCAAACCTCCATACAACTTAGCTTCCACTTCAATAATTTTCTTGATGTCATCAATAATGCGTTGGGGATTAGCATTACCCTTGCCCCAAATTGCTAGTTGATGAGGAATACCAAGTACCTCAAACTCATATAGTTGCTGGCAACCAATTTCAAAGGGAGAGTCTACTAAGGTGTCAAAATCTGCTGCTAGAAAGCTATTACTTTTCCCTGGAATCCTTGGCAGAGGTGTTGTAATTCGCCATTCCTGATGGGGAGGAACAATTTTCACTTGAATTGGTTGTTGCTGGTGTCCCTCAATAAAAAAGAACAGGGCCGCACCATTGAAGTAACCGTGAGTAGCATCCAGGTGATTAGTCCTTACTGTCAATTCATTAGCAAATACACAGTAATTTATTTCTATTTCAGAGGTATCTGCCGTCTCAATTTGCCAGTGATTTTTAGCCAGTTTACGCCATGGTAAAGGCTGTCGGTTTCCGCTAGCAGCACTGAAACCCTGCAGATGCTTGGTGTACTCCCGAACCAGGTAAGAACCAGGAGTCCATACGGGCATTTTCACATCTAGTATCGGTTGGTGCCAGTCTTTAACAAATAAAGTTACCTCAAATAGATGCAATTGAGGCTTAGGCATTGCCACTTGGTAATGGATTGTCGGTCTTCTTTTGAGTAAGTTACTGGGGCGAATAGTTACTGTTGCAGTCATATAAAATATAAACCCAGCGTCTTTAGACCTGGGAGAAAACTACAAAACTTGGGCAAAGGAAGAGAGTGAATTAATCTTTGAACGATAGGATCATAAAACCAAAAAACCTAGACCTTTTACGAAAATGTAAGAGATCGTAGGATAACATGCCAGCAACAGGGAACCGATTCAGCCAATTTATAACAATTATGCTGTGGGCTGTACTTGGCTGACTCCCAAAAGTTTTGGAATTGGCTGGAACAGGACAGGCAGAATGCAACCGACTTGCTAAAAGTACCTTTGGCAGCAGTGCATGATTTTCTGCAATACCGCTTGTCTACAGACAGTATTAGTGTTTGAGCTGACTTTTGTATTAGTAGCATTAGCTAAACCTTTGCCACTGTCAAATTACCTACAACCAGATTTCTCAATTTATGATCTGTAGGTAAAAGCAATTAGTTGTTGCTCATAGTTCATGGCTCATGGCTCATGGCTCATGAAAGCTAAATGCCTTAAAATACCTGATTAATCAATATTAGTAAGCTACTTGGATACTGCTTGGCTTAAGGAAACTCCGAGAAATAAATTATCCAATTTACTAGAGAAACACAACCTCAAGATTCATCTCCCCATCTCCCCATCTCCCCACCCCCCCATTTTCCCCTGCTCGACTAGATATTTTTTTATTTGGAAGTCCCCGAGTTTGTATCTAGAATGCTCTATTAAACCTCTAGCCCTTAGTGCCTAAACGCACCCCACTAGCTAGATGAGTCAGCTGCTGAGTATTGATTAGGCAGATAGTCTGAGCTTGACAATTAGTTTTGATCCAGCCTTTACTATCAAGTTTTTCCATAATTTTGATTGTATCTTCAACACCAATATCAGTGACATTTGCCAAATCTTGATAAGGGATATTAAATATTTCGGTGCCTTGTTGAGTAGATTGACCGTAGTTCTGTGCTAGGCTGAGCAGCGTATTCGCTAATTTGACGGCTGGTGGCTGGTGGCGTTCTTGAAAGCGAACATTAGTCTGGCGTAATCTTTGCACCATTAGCTGTAACATACGGTGGTGCAACTGGGAATCTTGGAATAAGGTTTGAATGAAGTGCTGTGCCGAAATACTGAATAAGTAAACTGTAGATAGAGCAACAACATCAGTTGAACGGGGAGATTCATCTAGAATTGCCATCTCGCCAAAAAAATCTCCCTGACTCAAAATTGCTAGAGTAATAGTACTTTCACCAGATAGGCGTCGAACTTTGACCCAGCCGGAGACAATAAAGTAAACTGCATTGCCCCAGGCATCTTCCATTAAAACAGCTCTACCGGCAGGATACTCGTGCTTTACGGCAACAGACAGCAGCCATTCTAATGTTTCTAGGTTGGTGGTGTTAAACAGTGGGAAAAGCTTGCTAAAAGCTTTGGTCTGCATGAAAGGTGTTTAAGGTTGTAAGGATGCACATTGGCAAGAGTTAAGAACCAGTGTAACGCTGTCGGAGCTTACTCGCATCGGTTCAAGCAAATTTAATCAGGAGTTATAGGAGTTGCACAGAACACCCCGATCACGAGAATATCAAGGACACAGGCGTTGAATATCCCAGCTTCCGTCGCCAAGGCGTCGATAAAGTAACCTATCGTGTAATCTACTCGCACGCCCCTGCCAAAATTCAATCTCTTCTGGAATAACTCGAAAACCACCCCAGTGAGGAGGGCGGGGAATCTCCTGATTATTGTACTTGTCCTTGAGCTGTTGTAATTTTTGATCTAGAACTTCGCGACTAGGGATGACTTGGCTTTGATGGGAAGCCCAAGCAGCTATCTGAGAAGCTTTCGGGCGGCTTTGAAAATAAACATCGGACTCAGTAGGTGAAACCTGCTCAACCTGCCCAGTAATGCGAACCTGTCTTTCTAACTGGGCCCACCAAAAAGTAAGTGCAGCCCACGGATTCTTTTGCAAATGCTGCCCTTTGCGACTTTCGTAGTTAGTATAGAAGACGAAGCCTCGCTCGTCGTAATCTTTGAGCAGTACCATCCGGGCAAAAGGCTTGCCCTCCGGCGTCGCAGTAGCAATTGTCATCGCATTTGGTTCTGGCAGCTTGGCAGCCAAAGCTTGCTCAAACCAGGTTTGGAAT
Organism: Symploca sp. SIO3C6; assembly: GCA_010692425.1. Lineage (GTDB taxonomy): Bacteria > Cyanobacteriota > Cyanobacteriia > Cyanobacteriales > Coleofasciculaceae > SIO3C6. Next base: position 24,750 of record JAAHHJ010000008.1, read on the forward strand.
TGCTCGAAAGGATTGGGGTGTACATCCTTTTCGCTCAGCCCATTGAGGGTGTAATCTCTACGTAAATCTGCTACGTTTGTATCCATTTTGATTGTGCCTACCTTATTGTTGAAATTTGGTCTGAACTATACTATCTCCACTACTTATTTACAATCTAGTAAAATTGACAAAAAATTGCCAAGTAAAGGATTGAGTTAATGCGACAGATTAATTTTATTATTATTTTTGCTGTATGTTTGGCACTAGTTCTGTTTAGCTTGGAAAATACTGAGCCTGCCTCTATTAAAATTTTCCATGGATTTCAGGTTAAGGCTCCCCTTGCCATTGAACTACTTTTAGCAATGTGGTTAGGTGCAGTTCTTGCCTGGTTATTCAGCCTCTGGACGCAGTTACTCAAACAGCTAGAGTCTCGCGAAAACCTTCGCCAAATGCGCTCCCAGGAACAACTCATTCAAGAATTAAAGCAAGAGGTTGACAAAAGCAAAACTAAGCTCGAACAACAACAACAGCCTTTACTCTCACCATCTGAATCATTGCCAGAAGGCGCAACAACTGAGTAAATTTATCTGCAATTCAAGCCGTCATTATTAACTTAAAAACTGCTATAAATGATGGGATTAATGGGTTACAAGATTTAGTAATTAGGCTGAGGTTATTTCTTCTAGACTGGCATTTGACAACCTAAGTCTCCCAGACAACATTTAATGACACAAACACCCGCTAATGAAGCGATCGCTCTTCTCATTGACCTAGCACAGCGAGGGGAAATTAACCCTTGGGATGTTCAGGTAATTGAGGTAATTGACCGCTATTTAAGTGAACTGGCACTAGGGAATAAAACAGAATCAGGAAGCATTGAAACTGACTTATCTCAGTCAGGTCAAGCTTTTCTATGGGCTTCAATGCTAGTTTTACTCAAAGCAGATACTTTAGGGAGTCTAGAGGAACCAGAAGAGCTAGAAATAGCTGAGGTTCCACAGGAGCTAGATAGTATCACAGAACCTAGATTATCATTACATTTAGAGCGTCATCTACGTCGCCGCCAAGCAGCACCTCCGCCCAAGAGGCGCCCTGTCACCCTTGGCGAGCTTATAGAGCAGTTGCAGCAGATGGCAGCTCAACTGGGAGAAGCCCCATCTGCTAAAAACTCGAGGCAGCGCCGCTCTATGTCTCGCACTCAGGCAGCCAAAGTGATTGCCCACTTGGCTCATGATGAAAATCTCACAGAAACAGCAGCCCGTCTAGAAGCATTTCTCTGTCATAATTGGCAAGAAATTTCTGCAGGAAAAGATTGGCTGAATTTAGATCAGCTGTTAGAGTGGTGGACGATATCAACAGCAAAATCAGATCCAGTTGATCTCGATGGCGCTGCTGATCACGAAAAACCGCCAACACATGACCGAGTTGGTGTCTTCTGGGCACTACTGCTGTTGTCGGCTCAGTCTAAGGTTGAGTTGTACCAAGAAGAGTTCTACCAAGACCTAAAAATCCGTACACTGGAGTGAAAAATAAGGGGTGCTGGGTTCAGGTGTTGACGCTCGGGTAAACTTTACTTTCAAGGAGAGCCTCTTCTCCATTGGTGTTAACCGTTGCGGTAGTCTTAACTCTTAAGAGCTTTCAGCTACAAGGTATTTTGACTACCACTAGCTCGAGTGTAAATAACTCTTAATGAGGAAATTAGACTCCAAATGCGATTGCTGGGATCTCACAGATGAGAGCTTGGTAAAAAAGTTAAAGTTGTAGTTAAAGTGGATTGAGTGATTTCTAAAGAGGCGATTTGCCGACTTTTTATTTGCCTAGTGACTTTGTTGCTAGTTCCGCTTACTCTGCCTAAGAGCTCATCTCCAGCGGAAAATTTTCAGAGTCGCTCAATAAAAGTCAGTTTCTTGCCAAAATTGAGTCAAAATATCTTTAATTTATTCATCTTGTTGCCTGATCCCAATAATTTTTCCAAGTACACAGTATGTAAGTCTGGTAGATTCTACTCCGACGCCTCGGCGACGAAATGGTTACAATCAGACAAAATTACTCACTCACAACAATCTGTTGCCTAGCTTGAGGAACCAAAGTATATGAAAGCAATGATTCTGGCGGCTGGTAAAGGAACCCGTGTTCGCCCTATAACCTACACCATTCCCAAACCATTGATCCCCATCCTGCAAAAACCAGTGATGGAATTTCTGCTAGAACTACTAAGACAGCATGGTTTTGATGAAATTGTTGTCAATGTCAGTCACCTTGCCAACGAAATTGAAGGCTATTTCCGTGATGGTCAAAAATTCGGCGTTCAAATTGCCTATTCGTTTGAAGGTCGTATTGTTGATGGTCAATTAGTTGGTGAGGCGCTGGGATCTGCCGGTGGAATGCGCAAAATCCAAGACTTTTATCCTTTTTTTGACGACACCTTTGTAGTCCTCTGTGGCGATGCTCTGATTGACCTAGACTTGTCAGAAGCTGTGAAGTGGCACAAAGAAAAGGGAGCCATTGCCACAATTGTTGCTAAACCAGTGCCACGAGAGCAAGTTCCTAGCTATGGCGTCGTCGTCACTGACGAAACAGGTAGAGTTAAAAGTTTTCAGGAAAAACCCTCGGTTGAAGAAGCACTAAGTACTAATATCAACACAGGCATTTATATCTTTGAGCCAGAGGTATTGGATTATATACCCTCTGGTCAAGAATATGATATCGGTAGTGAACTCTTTCCTAAGCTCGTGGAAATCGGTGCGCCTTTTTATGCAACCTCAATGGATTTCCAATGGGTTGACATTGGTAAAGTGCCAGACTACTGGCGAGCAGTGCGAGGTGTCTTGCAGGGAGACATCAAGAATGTATCAATTCCAGGTCAACAAGTTGCTCCAGGGATCTATACTGGCTTGAATGTATCAGTAAATTGGGACAAGGTGGATATTACTGGCCCAGTTTATATTGGCGGTATGACTCATATTGAAGATGGAGCAAAGATTGTTGGTCCGACGATGATTGGTCCCAATTGTTGGATTTGTCGTGGAGCAACTGTTGAAAATAGCGTTATCTTTGAGTATTCCCGTTTGGGAGCGGGAGTGCGATTGGTTGATAAACTAGTGTTTGGACGCTACTGCGTTGATAAGACTGGTGCTACCATTGACGTTCAAGCAGCTGCCCTCGATTGGCTAATTACCGACACCCGCAGAAGTTTGCCATCTCACGAACCGGCAGAAAGGCAGGCAATTGCAGAGCTGCTCGGCAGTGAGACTTAGTTTTGGTATGAAATTTGAAGGTTGGTAGATTATCGACTCTCACCTGCTTGCTGTAGGCTGAGTTAGAATTTCAAACTCAATTAATCTGCTAACTTTCCACTCAAGTAAGTGTAGCTGTCCAGACTCTTCTCATAGTTTTGCAGAAGCAGTTGAGATTGTGCAAGAGTGATTTGCTCCTCTTGCAGGGCTTGCTCTGCGCGGCGGCGAATATTTTCTACCAAGTCCTCGGCATCATACTGAACGTAACTGAGGACTTCGGCCGCCGTGTCTCCCTTGACAACCTTTTCAATTTCATAGCCTCTGGGCGTTAATCGGATATGGACGGCATTGATCTCACCAAACAGATTGTGTAAATTGCCCATAATCTCTTGGTAGGCACCGCCAAGGAAAAGACCTAAATAATAGGGTTGTTTCGATTTTGGATTTTGACTGGTCTCTAGGTTTCCCCTGGGAAATGGGGATTTTTGCTCACAACAGTTGATGATACCAGAACCATTACTCCCTAGTTCCGATTTTGGCAGGTTTTCCACAACTTCCCGCAGAGGATGCAATTCTAGCACTGATTTGACATCCCGCAGATCGATAAATTGGTCCACCTTACCATCACTATCGCAAGTAAGATCAGCTAGTATGCCCCTACGGGTTGGTTCTTCATCCAGTCGGTGGATAGGCATAATCGGAAATAACTGGTTAATTGCCCAGGCGTCAGGCACAGATTGGAATACAGAAAGGTTAACGTAATAAATTGATGCCATGATTTTTTCGAGATCTTCCAAGTCGTCAGGGACATAGTCCTGAGTCTTGGTAATTTCGAGAATTTTCTGGCAGCATGCCCAATAGAGTCGTTCGGCTTGAGCACGTTCAGTGATACTGAGGTAGCCAAGACTAAAGAGACTTTTGGCTTCTTGATTAAACTGAATGGCGTCGTGATATGCTTCCTGGTAATTATCAACGCTGATTGTATCGTAAATCTCCCCAAGGTTACGGAGAATTAGATGCTCTGTTTCCTGCACTGGCACAACTGTTTCCGAAGGGATGTCACTGGTACTTAGTACGTTGAAAATCAGCACCGACTGATGGGAAGCAATTGCCCTACCACTCTCACTAATCAGCACTGGTGCTGGTATTTTACGCGCCACGCAGGCATCTTTAACAGCAGCAACTATATCATTGGCATAGTTCTGCATATTGTAGTTTTTTGAAGCGTGGAAGTTAGTTTTGGAGCCATCATAATCTATGGCTAAACCACCCCCGACATCAAGATAGTGCATTTCGGCACCTAAAGCAAAAAGCTCAACATAAATTTGACTGGCTTCTCGGATCGCATCTTTAATTGCACTGATGGCGGAGATTTGAGAGCCAATGTGAAAATGCAATAACTGTAGGTAACTCAGGTGTCCGGCATCTCGTAACTGTTCAACGCAGGTAAGTATTTCCGCAATAGTTAGACCAAATTTAGCGCGATCGCCTGTGGATTGACCCCAACGACCAGTACCTGGTGTACTCAGCTTTGCCCTTAAACCGATTATCGGCTCAATCTCCAGAGCCTGCGCTGCCCTCATTACCAACTGTACTTCTTCCACCTGTTCAATGACAATTACTGGTTTTTGTCCTAAGCGCTTGGCTAGCAATGCCGTTTCAATGTATTCTCTGTCTTTGTAACCATTGCAAATTAGTAGGGCATCTGGCGTCTTTAAGGTTGCCAGGGCAATCATTAATTCAGGTTTAGAACCAACCTCCAAACCAAATTGATAGGGTTGACCAAACTGCACAAGATCCTCAACTAGATGTCGATGCTGATTACACTTAATCGGAAACACTCCTAGGTAAGTACCGGGGTACTTGTAGCGAACGATCGCTTTGGCAAAACAAGCATGTAACCGTTCGATGCGGTCTGCTAAGATATCAGAAAAGCGAATTAAAAGTGGTAATCCTAGATTGCGCTGTTTGAGGGCTATAACTAGTTCCAATAAATCTAGTGAGCCGCCGCGATCGCCTTTGGGAGAAACTGTGACGTGACCAGCAGCATTTATTGAAAAGTATGGTTCTCCCCAGCCCTCAATTCGATAAAGCTTCTCACTATCCTCAATTGTCCAGGATTTGGATACCTCTGCAAACTGTTCCTGTTTTTCTGCAAGTGGTGCCTGGTATTGCTTTTCGTCTTGATTGTGATTGCTGATCCCGATTTTCGGCGTTAGCTCTACTCCCATTTTTCCCCTTTCCATTACTGCGTGCGCTGTCACTGTAGCGCATCCGCAATAGTTGTCAAGAGCAGACAGAAGATGTTAAACATTCTCAATTAAACAATAGTACCACCAAAGATGTAAGTAAATTTCTTCCTTCTCTGAAAATCCTCTTAAGAAGGGTTTGATCACAGAGTTTCTGATAGAAACTCACAAACTTAGCCCAAGTGGGAAAAATTTGTCACATATAGCACTTAGGCAGTGAAATCAAAAATCAAGGGTTTCAGTTATGGGGAACTCTTAACAGGGAATTGCAGGAATTTTATTTATAGCAGTTTTCACTTGGGTGAAGTACAACGCCTCTGAGTTTTTTGACCAAGGTTTTTGACCAAGGAATTATATTAAGGGCAGCCCAAAAGAATAATTTCCCCTTGTCTCCCCATCTCCCCATCTCCCCATCTCCCCATCTCCCCATCTCCCCATCTCCCCATCTTTATTCAAAGCTTTGTCATGGTATAATTCAATCTGGTTATAGACATATGTCCTTTGTAAGAGCGACTATTGGTTAAAGGACTTTAAATTTCCAGAAGTTAACGGCTTTTTGGGCTCCTATTGTTAATTGTTCGCGTTTTGAATTTTGTCGTGACTGTTAAAGGCGTCGATGCTCAACCCCTCAGATAATCATCTAGACCAGCAAAATCGTCTACAGCCTCTAAAACAGCTGATCAATCGCCATCCGATCGCCTTTTGGAGTGGTCTGTGGGCGTTTTTGGTATTGGTTGGCAGTGTGGCAGCAATTGGTCTGATCAAGCCTGGTCCAATAGAAAAACCGATTATTAAGGAAGCTTCTAAATCAACACCCCCTTTCACAGCAATTCGGCAATCAGAGACAAAAGGAGATTTGTCAGTGTCCTTGTTGGGTACTCTTACCCTAGGCTGCGCAGGGGTTTCTTTATTGATGATTCAAGCGTTGAAACAATCAAGCCAGCGTCGGAAAAACTCAGCAGAGTTCAAGCAAACGCCTACAAAGCACAAACCTAAAAAAAATAGGGAACAACAGAGCACATTAGGGATACCGAGACAAATTCAAATTAGGGAAAAGAGGAAATCTTACAGTCGAGTTACAGAAAATCTTCCCTTGGTCTCACCTTTACCCCTTCACTCTGTTCCTCCCTATGGAAGCAAAGCTTCTCCTCCTGTGCAAAAACAACGGCTGGGTTTCTCTAAAAAGCGCAGCCCAGTTCCTGGAAAACCTCAAAAAGCTTCAAAACAGCCTGCATTTGAGACTATAGTACCTACAGCAGATAAACGACTACCTCAGGTAACAGTTTTACCGCCTGAGCCAAGCTATCCCCTAGATGTGAAGGAAGAAAAACTTGTCGATTTGATGGATTTGCGCAAGCGTCGTTCTCTGACGTCCATAATGCGTGGCGATTAGCTAAAATAAATAAACCCCCTGCAAGAGCTGAGGAAGGGGATTGCTGCTTGGATAGGTTCAACTACTGTTTCCTATTCTCTCTTAACTTATCAAAAATTTCCCTTAATTCTTCTTCTTGATGAGTAACGAGGTAATCATCAAGCTAATCACAACTCTGTTTCCCTAAATCATCTAAATCAAAATTCCATCGTGTCGTCCCAACTAGCAGAAGCGATGGTTTTACAGTCTCGGCTAAAGGCAACGCTTTGGACATTATCGCTATGCCCGGTGAGGGTGTACAGTTCCTTACCTACTGGCTATATATTTTTTTTAAGTAAAATGTAAAGACTCAATAGCCCGGGGATTATGGAAGGAATGTGAGTCGGTTGCATTCTGAATTATTCAAAACTAAGTTGATTTCACCAAAAACTGTGTCTTTTTCTAGAAAACCACTTATTAATACCCTCAAGAAACCCACTAGCTGGGCTTGGGTGGAGCAAGTAATGGCCAACCTAGATACTATTCTACTAGACCATTCCCATTGTGAGCGCAAGGCTGCTGGTGTAGCCTTGAACCTAATGTTTCGCTACCCTTCCTATACTAGACTAGTACGCCAGTTGACAGCAATTGCTCGTGAGGAACTAGAACATTTTGAGCTGGTTAATCAGTGGCTGGAGAAACGGGGCATTCCCTTAGCTCCCCTCTCTTCTCCTCCCTATGGAGCTTTGTTGAAAGCTGAGATTCGCCGAGATGAACCAGAACGTTTGTTGGATTCTTTGCTAGTTTCTAGTTTAATTGAGGCTCGCTCTCACGAGCGCTTGGGATTACTGGCAACTCACTGTCAAGATCGAGACTTAGCTGATTTTTATCAGAGCTTGATGGCGTCTGAAGCCCGTCATTATGGGGTTTACTGGGTATTGGCTGATACCTATTTTGAGCCGGATGTGGTTACTGAGCGTTTAGAAGAGTTAGCAATTAAAGAAAGTGAATTCTTGGCACATTTGCACCCAGAGCCGAGGATTCACAGTTAAGTAGCTTTGCCTTGGAGAGGGGGAGAGGGGGAGAAGGATTGAGGACAATAGCTTGTTTAAGATCATAGCCGATGAATAATTGGGAAATTCAATTCTATGAGTTTCTAATTCGTGGTTGGAAGCCTAAGGATCGAGAGGCTACGGCGGCGATAATTAGGGATGTACTTGCTGAATATGGTTTGCCTTGGGAACCAACATTGGCAGATAGGGATGTTATGGAGGTGGAAGCTTTTTACTGGCAAGTGGGGGGAGAATTTTGGGTGATTGAACAGGAGGGGCAGCTTGTTGGTACTGCTGCTTATTATCCAACTACTCGGGGTCAAAAGGCTGTGGAAATTCGCAAAATGTATCTGTTGCCGATTGCTAGAGGAAAGGGTTTGGGGAAGTTTTGTTTACAACAACTAGAGAGGGTAATTACTCAGAGTGGTTTTCAGACAATTTGGCTAGAAACTGCTAGTGTTCTGAAGGAAGCGATTAAACTCTATGAGAGTAGTGGCTATCAACCAACAACTGGTGTGGAGACAAAACGGTGCGATCGCATTTATTTTAAATCCCTATTTTAAAGGTAAAATCTATATTTATTCTCTGGCTATTTTTTTATGTCTTTAGAGTCATTTGAAACCAAGGATTCACAAAGTAGTAATTCGCTGTGGGGATATTGGCAACAGACATTTAATCGACCTTGGATGGGGGTTTATCTAAGAGTTTTGAGCATCATTGTTGCTTATAGTGCCTTGGTTCATGGTGCTAATTTAGCAGGATTTGGGGAAAAGCATTGGAGTGACATGCCCTTAACTTGGAAAGTTGGGGATATAGTTTATGCGATTGTTGATACGGTTGCAGCTATTGGACTGTGGAAAAGAACTGTTTGGGGTGTTGTTTGCATGCTGGTTGGGGTTTTATCCCAGTTCATTATATATACAGTCTTTATCGAATATTTTGCTTTTACAAGCCAACAGAGACAGACTATTAATATTCTTTTAGTGGAGGAGGTGGTTTTACTTCTGGTGTTTCTTGTTTTATTAATTGGTAAAAAATAAACATTACTTATTTTATGTTTATGCACCGCAAGTGACGGTGGGGTATTTAACCCATATAGCGCTACGCGCAAGGCAGAAGGCAGAAGGCAGAAGGGGTGAATTTGAAAAAGTTCTAGCGATTTAGCTTGTCCTAACCTTAATACGTACTGCTATATTAATTTCAGTAAAATCTTTACAGATTTCTTCAGATTAAAAATAAGGGGTAATTATATCCTGATTTTGCCTCAGTTTTTGCCGAATAAATCACCAGTGTTGGAGCCTAATTTTATGAAAAAATTGGCGGCTTACTGTTTCATATTGCTTTCCCAATGAACAATCAACAATGAACTATGAACAGTTTATAGGCTAATGAACAATGAACAAAGGACAAGCAACAAATATTATTGTTGTCATTTATTACTTATTACTTATTACTTATTACTTAAAGCCAGACCATTCATAGCATCCTTCTTTCAATGTCAAATAGTAGTAGTGTGGCAGATAGAAATGTGGCACAGCCCGTGGAACCCAGTTACAAACTCCAAAGTCACTTGAAACACAAGCCCAGTAACTAAGAAATTACTATCTGTCGAGGCTATTGTCATGCTCAATAAAACTCTGGTCATTTCTAGTTTGAGTATCCTCGCAGTCGGTGAGTTAACCCAAGAAGCAATAGCTTCTCCTGTGATAGATACCTCCACAGCAAAACCGACAGCGAGAAACTATGTTGTTCCAGCTCAAGCTATCTCAACAACACCATCAGTGGTGGCAGTTACCCCACCGGAAGCCGTTGTTGCCCAGCCAGAGTTTGTTGAGTCAACTGGAGTTCGTGAACAAAGGAATAGGGAAGTAGAAAAGGATAATTTAAATAGTACCCCCGTTCCTGAAGAAACACTCTCTTCCTCTTCTTCAACTAAAATTGCTGCTGTTTTAGATAGTATTAAGGATCAAGATTTAGCAGTTACTGCCACCGATGTTAAGGTAGTTGGAGTAACTGAGGAATTACAACCAATTGTTTTGAGAGCAATTGGCACTCGCCCTGGCAGTGCTACCAGTCAAAGCCAACTGGCAAGTGATATTGAGGCAATTTTGAATACTGGTTTCTTTGCCGATGCCCGTGTGACTCATAATAGTAACCAAGATGGCTGGGATGTAGTCTATGAAGTGGAGCCAATAGTGATGCAATCGCTGCAACTTATTGGTAATCAGGTTCTTACTTCAGAGGTGGCTAATGAGTTTTTAAAATCTCAATTAGGAGCGCCTGTTAGTCCTGTTACCTTGCGCCAAAGTCTACAAAAACTAGAGCAATGGTACGCTGACAATGGCTATGTACTAGCACAGGTGTTAGACGTACAGTCAAGACCCGATGGTGTAGTTACCATTGAAGTGGCTGAGGGTATCGTTAAGGATATCAATTTCCGCTTCCTAGATCAAGACGGTGATCCCACTAAGGGGCGTACCCGCGAAGACTTCATCACTAGTGAGTTAAAGCTGCAACCAGGTGAGGTCTTCAGCGCGGAGATAGCGCGTCAAGACTTGCAGAAACTGTATCGCTCAGGGCTATTTGAAACAGTAGATATTTCCCTTGATGGCAATGCTAGCAACGTTGATGTTACTTACGAACTCAGTGAGCGACAATCCCGTGGCGTTAATCTTGGTGCTGGCTATAGTAATGATAGTGGTCTTTTTGGTACTCTGAGCTATCAAGACCAAAATTTTAGTGGTCTTAATCAGAAGTTAGGATTAGATGTGCAGGTAGGTTCAGGGGACGTGCAGTTTGGAGGTAACTACACTAACCCCTATCGTGCCAGCAATCCAGGTAAACTTGGTTATAATCTCAACGCTTTTCGCCGTCGTGGTCTATCAAGAACTTTCGATGGTGATGTAGAGTTAGCTAATGGAGACCAACCCCGTGAAGGCAAATTTGGCGGCGGCATTGCTTTTACACGTCCTTTGAATCAATGGGATGCTTCCTTTGGTTTAGACTACACCCGCACCAGCATCCGTGATGGAGATGGTGAGATTACCCCATTTGATGAATTTGGTAATCCCCTTGCCTTTAGTGAAACTGGTATTGACGATTTAGTTACTATTAACGCTGGTTTAAAAACGGATAGACGGGACAATCCTGTTAATCCCACCCAAGGCTCCCTGCTCAGCTTTAATACTGAACAGTCTGTGCCAATTGGTAGTGGTAGTATTTTAATGAACCGACTACAGGCAAACTATTCTTTATACGAACCCATAAGGTTATTTGGCTCTGAAAAACCAGAAGTGCTAGCATTTAATCTCCAAGCTGGCACCACGATTGGTGATTTACCACCCTACCGGGCTTTTAATCTAGGCGGTATCAATTCTGTACGGGGTTATGGTAGTGGTGATGTTGGCAGTGGTCGCTCTTTTGTCTCAGCATCAGCAGAGTATCGTGTCCCTGTCTATAAACCCTTAAGTGCTGTTGTTTTTGCTGACTTTGCCTCTGATTTAGGCTCTGGTGATACAGTGCCAGGAGAACCTGGAGTAGTGCGAGATAAGCCAGGAACAGGTTTTGGTTATGGTGCCGGTTTGCGTTTAAATTCGCCACTGGGAATCCTGCGAGCAGATTACGCTTTCAATGATGAGGGTAATGGTAAACTGCAGTTTGGTATTGGGCAGAGGTTTTGATACCGAATAAAATCTTCTCCCCATCTCCCCATCTTCCAAATAAGCAAGTTAAATGTGTAACAGCTTACTCCTACTCCTCCCTTTCAATCTTCACCTGCCAAGTATCTAATGTAGTCCCCAGAGTTTGATCTAACCTAGTCAGAGTGTTAAGATAATTAATAATAGCATCAAGCTCGGCGTTTCTTGCCTGTGCCAAATCGTTCTGAAGGTTGACAATCTCGAAGATTGTAGAACCCCTTCCTAATCTCTGCCTTTCTTGTTCAATTTCTAGCTGCCTCTCAGATAACTCTGTTGCTCTACGGGCCAGCTCTACCTGAGAGAAGCTTAAATTAACATCTCTAATTCGGTCTGTCAACTCAATCTCCAGACTTCCGCGCTGCTCCTCCAAATTGTTTGCTGCTTGCAGTTGATTAACTCGGCTACGTTGGAAATCCCGCTCCAAAGTTAAATCTCCTAATTCGCGGCTTAAAACAACTCCAGCTCTCACATCAGTTGTAGCATTAGAGGCACTACTGACACTAGTATCTAAACTTAAGTCCCAGAGTCGGTTATTTTCTGCCTGCAACAAATCAAGTTTAGCTCTATCTAGTTCTAATTGTGCCTGCAAATAGGCTGGTTGATTTTTAAATGCTAATTCTTGCAAATTCTGATAGTTTAAATCAACAGCTTCTGCTGTCGGTTGCTCAGCTGCTAACATCTCAATATTTCTTTCAATATCGAGAATGTTAATTAGCTCTAACCTGGATGCCTCCAGATCATTTTGAGCAGTTAATAAGCTAACTTTGCGATTAGCAACAGCTGTTTCACTTTGAACGATATCTACTGGTGCGCGTCTACCAGCATCGATTAAAACTTGGGTAATTTCCAAAAGTTCCTGAGCCCCTTCAAGGGCAAGTTCCTCAATTTTTAGTCTCTCTTGAGCTTGAAGTAAACGACGATAGGCAACAATAGCATCTGTAATCGTGTCGATTAGTGTGGATTTTAAACCCAAGATATTAACCTGCTCAGTGAGTCGAGCGATCTCCAGATTTGCTCTATTTACTTTAATTCCTGCTCCCCTTAAAAGTGGTTGATTAAAACTCAGTTCTAGATTTTGCCGGAATGTATCATCATTAGTATTGATACTTAAGCCATTTCCTGACAAAGTTTGAGCATTACCTATCCACTGGAAAGTCAGCTCTCCACCTGTAGGAATCCTGACAGAAACATTAGCTCCTAGACTAAAGTCATTAGTACCTGTCGTATTGCCATCTAATCCAGAACGCTCAAGTGAAACTGAAACTTCTGGAGTAAAATTAGGGACAAATTCATCTTCAGCAACTACTAAGTCTTGTCTTTGAACTATCCTTTCAAGATAAGCATTTTTGATGTCTCTATTATTTTCTAAAGCTAAGACAATAACATCAGACAAGTTAAGTTCAACTCCTGATTTATTCTGTGTAGATTTAATGTCAGTTTGCTTGAGTTGAGTTTCATTGATTTTTGTGTTCGATTCTCCTGATTCAATTAAAGATTTAGAAATTATCTCTGTTGTTGGCTGCGGTTGCTTTAATCTTTTAAGATTTAAGCTATTTGACGATAAACCAGTTGTCAATAGTGATCCAAAGTCAATTTCAAGGGTAGGCATTTGCTTGGAAAAAGATTGACTTGTTATATGTTGGTGAGATTTAGACTCTAACTCTACTACACCTTTTTTTTGTAGTGGCAACAAGTTAACTGCAGGAGCCTCCAAACTGTTGAGTTCGTGAAACTGAACCCCGTAGTCTTCCACTCCTAAAGTTGAAATCGATAACTCCTGTGGTGGAGTTTCTAATTCCTGAATACTTTCTTGATAATTGTCTGAGGGTAAAACAACTATTTCCTGCTGTGGTAGCTGCTGATCAATCTGCTGGTGGGAAAATTCAATGTCTCCAAAGTTTGCAGGCTTAAAAATTGAACGCACCCTAGCTTTTTCATGTGAAGCAACTGGTTGCTCAATTGATTGTGGTTCAACAGCAATTACAAATAGAAACGCTGTTCCCAAGGTGGCAACTAAAGTTCCCACGATATTCAGAGTTAAGAAGTTTATGGGGCGATTTGGAAACTCCTCATAGTGGTTAGGCTGTTGAGAATTTTGCTCAGGCAGCTTTGGCATATTAGCAGTAGATTTGGTAGATTAGAGGGTATTGAAACAATCGAAATTACAACCTCAACATAACTAATATTAAAGATAACAGGGAATAGGAAACAGAGGCGTTTCACACAGAGCACAATTTTCTTAATAATGTCTTACCAAGAGTATAATTGAACACTTGCTTTAGCAACTGAAAGTTTATCTTTGCAAAGACACATCACTGCGCCAATAGCTAAGAATTAGGTTAGATTATGCAACTTGAAATTACATCAGCTTAATTAACTGCTGCGTAGTGCCTTTACTGGATCGAGCTTGCTAGCTCGTATAGCAGGGAGAAAACCCGCACCAACTCCTACCAGCAATGCTGAACCTAAGGAAAATGATGCAGTACTCAATTCAAATTCATAGGGCAAAGCAAAGGAATTAGCTACCACAACTGTTAATCCATGCACGCTAACTAGAGCAACTGTTCCTCCTAATAAACTCAAAAGCGCTGCCTCCAGAATAAATTGCAGCATAATCTCCCTCTGAGTTGCCCCAAGCGCTCGCCGCAGACCAATTTCTGAAGTACGCTCCATTACTGCTGCAATGGTAATATTGGCAATACCAACACCACCAACCAACAGCGAGATTACACCCACAGCTGAGAGTGCCAGCGATGCCATTTGCAGAATTTGCTGCTGTGTCAGAATATCTTCTATGTTGTTCCAACTATTAAAATTGGCTCCTGAAAAGCGCTGCTGCAGCATTTGCTCAGCTTGGTTTCCCAAATCTTCCAAATCTTTTTGATGATGGGGGCGTAGCCGCAGAATCCCAATATCACGACTACCTGTCATAGCACTGTAAACTGACATCGTAATTAACAACTGACCTTCAGGCTCTCCCCCCCAACTTTGTTGAGTGGGCAATACTCCGACAACAATATATGGTCTATTTTGGGCATAAATGCGCTTTCCGATAGCTTCAGTGCCTGGAAATAATCTATCTGCCAAAAACTGATCAATTACCACCACCGGGCGATAAGACTCAAAATCAGCAGGTGTAAAAAATCGCCCTGCTACCAACTGTTTACCATAAGTGAGTAAGAAGTCTTGGGAAACAGCCGTCATCAAAGGATTAGCTTCTTGATCCTCAAAGACTGTATTGACAGAGCCTACCCACTCAGAAGCACTTATAGCTTTTAATGCTGTTAGTCGCTGTTTCAAAAATTCCAAATCTTCTAAGCGCAGCTGAATGCTGGGGCCTTCGGGTTGCCAGGCTGGGAAAACCATAACATTAGGAGCACCTCTTTGGGACAGTTGCTCTGCAAGTACAGCCTTACCAATGCTCCCCACCTGGAGCGTGGCGCTAACTGCTGCCACACCCATGAACACTCCTAGGGAAGTCAAAGTAGAGCGCAGGGGATTCGCCCTTAGGGAGTTACAAGTAAGAGATAGTAAGTCTAGGGGTGAGAGGCTCATTTTATTGGAGAGGGGGAGATGAGGAGATGGGGAGATGGGGAGATGGGGAGAGGGGGAGATGGGGAGATTTTTATATTTTTTATATAGATTTTACCCACCTTTCCTATACTTCCTAAATTCCTTACTCCATCAATCCCTACTTCATTTGATAATGGGAGTAGAACTTGATGCGGAAGGATCTTCTTGAGGAATTACAGGTATCCCTGGCTCTAGGGAGGATTCCGGTGGGGGTAGTAAGACTTGCTCTCCTGCTTTTACACCAGAGGTTATCTCCACACTCGTCAATCCTTCTAGCCCTAAAGTAACAGGCTTTTTCTGGGCATTACTATCTTCGTCGCGCACCCAGACAAAAGGTTTGGGAGCAGAGTGAACTATTGCCTCTGTACTCAAAGCCAGCACATCTTGTTTGCGTTCTAAAACAATTTCAACATTAACTTGGCTACCAGGAATTAGGATACCAGTTGGTTGATCCAGCAGTACTGTTGCCGCTACCGTTGCTTGTCCAGAACTAGAGCTCGACTCTCCAGAGTTAGAATTAGTTGCTTGGGGAGATAAACTTTGCACTCTTCCTTGATAAATCTGGGAGTTAGGACCAATCACACTAATGCGAGCCTTTTGACCTACTTTAACCCGAGCAGCATTAAGGGTAGAAAGCCTTAGGGAAACTAACTCTTGAGTAGGATCGCCGAGAGTCAGTAGCTTGGCACCCCGATTTACTCCATCTCCATTTTTGACCATAATCTGTAATATTGAGCCATCAATTGGTGCACTTACTACATTGTTTTGAAGTTGCTGCTCAATCTTTTGCAATTCTAGCTTTAGACGCTTTAGTGATCCTTGATCAGTACGAAGCTCTAATTGAGCATTCTTGACGGCTGCCTGTGCCTCTAAAACTTGATTTCGGATTTCTTTTTCTTCATCTAGGCGCTGCTGCTTAAGGTTCTGGAGTTCAAGGAGATCTGTGGCAACAGTTGACTGAGCATCTCGCAGTGCTGACTGGGCAGAGCGCAAACTCTCCTGCTGGGTACGCAGTTCATTCTTGGGAATAAAGCCCTTTTCGTCAAGAGTTTCTAGTTCCTCAAGTTCCAGTTGCTCAGCAGCAAGTTTTTCTTGGGCTTCAACCAGTTTCTCACGGTTACGCTCTAAGGTAAGTTCTTGTTTTTGAATTGCCACTAGTTTGCCATTAAGCAGTGCTTGTTGAGCTACTACTAACTTTTCTTGGGCTTCAGCAAGCTTCTGACGATTGCGCTCTAAGGTGAGTTCTTGGTTCTTAATCTCTAGTTGCTTAGCAGTGAGACTAGTTTGTTGTTCAGGGTTGCGTAGGGTGATTAGAGGTTTACTACGGGGTACGCGATCGCCTACGCTAACTAATACCTGTTCTACTGCTCCTTCTTCTGGAGAGGTGAGGGTTTGTTGAGAGAGCAATTCCACTATACCACTTTCGTTAATTGTGGTTTCAACATTGTCTCGCTTAACTTTGATGATGCGCACCGCTATTGGTTCAGCAGAGCGACTCTCAAGCTGGGTATAGACTAGCCAACCTCCAACACTGAGTATAGCTAAAGCTCCTGACCAGATTAACCATCTAACTCCAGTTTTAAACTGCTTTTTTCCCTGAGGATCCATTATCCACCAATAATCACCAACTAGTAAAGCTTGAGATTTCACTCTCTTCTCAAGTTACAACAAGTGAAAGCCCGGCTTTGGAACTCCCTCACTCCTGGGATAGGATAGACTTGGGTGCTGGTGCTACAAATTTCTATACTTGATAATGAGTCATTGCTCATTAGCATTTAACTCTAAACAGAGAAAATATCTTCCCATGCCAGATCTCGGGGAGCATAGCAATGCAGGGTTTCTACCAGTTTGAGCTAGAGCATCGGATGGGGCAATTAATTCTAGAATATGAAATCACGTATACGAGGAATTTGTTTATTACTCGCTATTGTTCTCCCTGCAATTGCATCCTGGAGAGTACAGGCGCAAATTACACCTGAATCAGGAGTTAACGGCACTGGTACTAACGTTAACCTCGAAGGTGATCAATTTAATATTACTGGGGGAAGCTTAGGGGGAGAAAATCTCTTTCATAGTTTTGAACAGTTTGGTCTTGAAGAAGGTCAGATTGCTAATTTTATTCTTAACAACCCAGATATTGAAAATATTTTAGGTCGGATTGTTGGCGGTGATCCTTCAGTTATTAATGGTATTCTCCGGATTACTGGAGGTAATGCCAATCTCTTTTTAATGAATCCAGCTGGGATTGTTTTTGGGCCAAATGTAAGGCTAGATCTACCTGGTTCCTTTACTGCCACTACTGCCACCGGTATTGGTTTTGGTGAAGATAATTGGTTTAATGCTTTTGGTGCCAATGATTACGAAAATTTGGTTGGCACTCCCAATACCTTTATCTTTGAACAAACTGAATCAAGAGCAATTATCAATAGAGGTAATCTCGAAGTTAAGGAAGGGCAAAATTTAACTTTAATTGGTGGCAGTGTACTCAATACAGGAGGTATTATTGCACCTGGAGGAAATCTAACTATTTCTGCAGTTACTGGTGAAAATTTAGTGCGCATTAGTCAGCCAGGAAGTTTACTAAGTTTAGAGATTGAACCTCTCAAGACAGCCGAAGGAGAGAATCAACCTATTCGACTTGAGGAGTTACCAAAATACCTTACCGGGAGCGAGGAGGATGTTAAAAATTTAACTGCTAATCCAGGTGATATTGACAGTAGTGAAGGGAGAATCAGTTCTATTTCTAAAACTGGTAATGGTGGAGAAATTAACTTGAATGCCACTAATCAAATTACTACAGGGAGTATTGATTCTAGTTCTATAAATGGTGATGGTGGTAGCGTTAGGCTTAAAGCTGGTGGTGATATTGAAGTTGACTATATTAATGCTGAGGGTGGAGATAACGCCATAGGTGGTGAAGTTGATATTGAAACAGAAGGCTTTTTCAGAGCCACTGATACCTTCACCGCTTCTAATGGTTCAGAAGCTAGTATTTCCAATATCGTCGGTATTGGTAGCGGTAGTAGTGATATTACTATTAAACATGATGGTAACGAAGAAACCCCTTTTATAGTTGGGGATGCAACAGAAAATGGTACAGCGGGCTCAATAATTACTAATGGTAATTTTGAGCTTGTGCCAGTTGAATCTCTTATCGAAAACGAAACTGAACCACCACCCACTGACACCTTTGATCTACTGAACGAGTCCTTAATACCTGAAGACGTAAATGACGTGTTTAATCTCAATGAGATTAATGATTTAACTACTGACAGTCAAAATAACAATGACTCCGTAATCTCTGATTTAACTACTGAAAATCAAAATAACAATGACTCCGTAATCTCTGATTTAACTACTGAAAATCAAAATAACAACACCTCCGTAATCTCTGATTCAACTACTGAAAATCAAAATAACAACACCTCTACAATCTCTGATTCAACTACTGAAAATCAAAATAACAACACCTCTACAATCTCTGATTCAACTACTGAAAATCAAAATAACAACACCTCCATAATCTCTGATTCAACTACTGAACAAATTTCTGAATCTAAAAAAGAAACAGACACAGAATTACCAACAGAGACAACATCCCAACTAGCGCTAAGGGAATGCAACCAAATAGGAGCTAACGTTACAGTACTTAATGACAACTCCTCCGGCGAATTAGAACAATTGAGAGCAATACCAACTAGCACTTCAATAACAGCTTTGGAAAGTTACTGTCGCTCTCAAG
Source organism: Symploca sp. SIO3C6 (assembly GCA_010692425.1). Lineage (GTDB taxonomy): Bacteria > Cyanobacteriota > Cyanobacteriia > Cyanobacteriales > Coleofasciculaceae > SIO3C6. Next base: position 43,630 of record JAAHHJ010000008.1, read on the forward strand.
CAAGCTCTAGCACTAAGCGTAATCGTCGTCCAGTAATCACCTATGAAGAATTTGATCCCAATAGTAATAGACCCGATATCGCGGCTCAACACTGGCACCGATTTTTGGCTATTGCTCAAAGAAATAGTGATCGCAATCAGGAAAGAAAGGCACTAAGAAATCTTGGCCTCTCTTACCATTCCTTAGCCGAATATCCTAAAGCTATAGAATACCATCAACAAAGCTTAAAACTGGCACTGGAATTAAATGATCGTTATGGGGAAGTAACAGCTTTAGGTTCTCTGGGTAAAGCTTACACTAATTTAGGAAACTATACTGAAGCAATTAATTACCATCAACAGAGTTTAAAACTGGCACGAGAGCTTGGTAGCAAGAGAGCGCAGGCAGCAATTATAGGAAATCTAGGAATTACCTATCATTTCTTAGATAATTATCCCCAAGCTATAGAATACCATCAGCAACACCTGAAGATTGCACGGGAAATTGGCGATCGACAGGGAGAAGGGGCAGCACTAGGAAATCTCGGCATCGCCTACCGTGCCCTAGGAGACTATGCCCAAGCTATTGACTATTATCAACAACAATTAAGTATTGCCCAAGCAATTAGCGATCGCCAAGGGGAATCCAATGCTTTAGGTAATCTAGGTAATGCTTACCAAATCTTAGGTGAGTATGTAAAGGCAATTGAATACCATCAGCGTACTTTAGCAATTAAGCAATACATTGATGATCGTCAGGGTGAAGCCAGGGTATTAGGCAATCTGGGAAATGCTTACGAAGTTGTAGGCGACTATAACCAAGCCCTAGAATATTACCAACAAGCTTTAACTAAAGTGCAAAAAATTGGCGATCGCCATACAGAAGGCTCTATATTAAGAGCCTTAGGAGTAATCCAAACTGACTTAGGCAATAATATCAAAGCTATTAGTTACTATCAGCAAAGTTTAGAAATAGCACAGGCAATTGATGACCGCCAAGGTGAAGCTAGCAGTCTCAATAAAATAGGATTTGCCTACTATCTGCAAGGTGATTTCAAACAAGCCTTGGAGTTAACTCAACAGAGTTTGGCAATTACAAGGCAATTAGGCGATCGCCGTACTGAAGTTGCAGCTCTCGGCACTTTAGGACTAGTTTACGAGAAACTAGACCAAATACCAATAGCGATTGATTACCATCACCAGAGTTGGGCAAAGGCACAGGAACTTGGTGTTAGAGGCGGAGAATGGGGAGCTTTAGCCTATCTCGGCAATGCTCTATTTCAAAAAGGTAATTTCAAACAAGCAGAGGAAAAACTGCGAGACTCTCTGGAGATCTTAGAATCTCTTCGACCAGGATTAGATGACCTACAGAAAGTATCGCTTGTTGACACCCAAATTCAAACCTATGCCCTACTACAACAAGTCCTAGTCGCCCAGGGAAAAACTCAAGCCGCTCTCGAAATTGCAGAGCGAGGTAGGGCAAGAGCTTTTGTAGAGTTACTCTCAAAACGATTATCTCCTGAGGCGGCTACTAAATCTGCTATCAATCAAGCTCCACCAACGATAGAGGAAATTAAAACCATTGCCAAACAACAGAATGCCACACTAGTTCAATATTCGATTGTTCCGGAAGAGTTTCTGCTGCAAGGCAAACTGCGAGGCAAACCATCCCAGCTTTATATTTGGGTAGTTCAGCCCAGTGGTGAAGTAGCATTTCGCCAAGTTGATCTCAAACAGTTGCCACAGCAAAATACTTCCTTAAAAAAGTTAGTCTTAGATAGCCGTAACTTCCGCCGTCAAAGAAGCTCAGAGGCTGCCAGACAGAAACTACATCAACTGCTAATCGAACCAATTTCCGAGCTTTTGCCTACCAACCCAGATCAACATGTCATCTTCATTCCTCAAGACTCTCTATTCCTGCTACCCTTCCCAGCATTGCAAGACTCCTCAGGAAAATATCTAATTGAAAAACACACTACCTTAACTGCCCCAGCGATTCAGGTGTTGGAGTTAACCCGTCAACAGCAGCAGCGCCTCAAGAAACGGTATCGAGAGCCAATTCAGGGTGACAATGCCCTAGTGGTGGGCAATCCTCTGATGCCCGGAAATTTAATGCAGTTACCAGGTACAGAAGTAGAAGCCAAGGAAATCGCTCAACTTTTGAACACTGAAGCGGTGATTGGGAAAAAGGCAACCAAAGTAGAAATATTACAGCAACTGCCTTCAGCAAGGCTGATTCATTTAGCTACCCACGGCTTACTTGATGATATGGATACCTTAGGGATGCCAGGTGCGATTGCCCTTGCTCCTTCTCCTGAAGATGATGGCTTTTTGAGGGCAGGGGAAATTTTGGATTTAAAACTAAATGCCGAATTAGTAGTACTTAGCGCTTGCGATACAGGCAGGGGTGAAATTACCGGAGATGGGGTAATTGGACTATCTCGTTCCTTAATTGCTGCTGGGGTTCCTAGTGTCCTCGTCTCCCTGTGGGCGGTACCAGATGCCCCTACTACTGAGTTAATGATTCAATTTTATCGGCAAATGCAGCAAAATCAAGACCAAGCTCAGGCACTGCGTCATGCCATGCTAAAGACTATGCAAAAACACCCTAATCCCATTAGTTGGGCAGCATTTACACTAATTGGTGAAGCAGAATGAACTCTTAATATTGAAGTATTAAAGTCTTTATTTTTGGACTTTATTAGTACATGTGTACGTGGAAACTTCAGTTTTAAGAAACAGCAAAATCAGTAATTTTTCGTCGTTCAGGTGTTTTATAGGCAAGTACGATTTGCTTGGGAGATATGCCTAAGTTGACAAGTTCATTGGCAATGCCTTCTTCTGTGCCGTCTTGTTGTATCCAAATTTTTTGATCAATGATGTCGATATGAATAAGGGTTCCATAAATGCGTCTGCTGCTATGCCAACCTATTTCTATTAGTAGGTAATGGTTTTGGGTTTCATCTATGACTAATTGGCTTCCGCTTTCGGGATCCTTGCCGAGAAATTCGACATAGTCTTGTAAGACTTTGACAATAGCTTGTTTAAGATCAATATTTAAGATATCCATTTGATAATTACCTCTTCAGTAGGATTAAAACTAAAAAGACGTAGTATTCGATCTTCTATTAATACTGTTCCAGCCTCTTCTTCAAAAACCGATTGACGTACTTCTTCCGGAACCGCTAGATATAATTTTCGGTCAGGTTCATAGCGATTTAAAATATGTTCGTATAAAACAAATTGACCAAGAGCTTCTTCTAGATCTCTGATTTCTGAGGCACTACGAAAGCTTTTGACTTCAATTGCAATTTTTTCGAGTCCTTTTTCCGCAGCAATCAGACGTTGTGCACCTAGATCGACAAATAAATTTTTGCCCCGTGCCAGTTTGAGGCGATATGGATCGTGGGTAATTGTCCATCCATCTTTTTGAATAGCAGCTTTGACAGTATCATGGTAATAATCACGAGCTGGCATTATGACAGTTATCCTCGGAAGACTCTTTGGGGTAGGAGTAGAACAGTTTATCAAGATTAAGCTACCTTGAAAAAGATACAAAACTCTATACTTTTGAAGTGTCACCAACAGGTTTAGAATAAGTGAGAACTTGCATTTGAGACTTAGAGAAAAACCAAGATTTTAAGATGGGATATAGCTACGCTGTTTTGGGGACAGGTGCTGTAGGAGGATTTTATGGTGCTCGCTTACAACAAGCCGGTTTTGAGGTACATTTTTTACTGCGGAGCGATTATGCCCACGTGCGCGAATTTGGCCTCAAGGTGAAATCTATCGATGGAGACTTTAATTTACCGCAAGTTAATGCTTATAACAGCGTAGAAATGATGCCTTCGTGTGATGTTGTTCTCCTGTCACTCAAGGCTACACACAATTATCTCTTACCCCAGCTAATCCCACCTCTACTCAAACCAGACGGCATTGTCTTGGTACTGCAAAATGGATTGTATGTTGAAGAACAAGTTGCCTCCGTTGCCAAGATTCGACATATTATCGCTGGACTGTGCTTTGTTTGCTCTAATAAAATTGCTCCTGGAGAGATTAATCACCTGCATTATGGTAAAATTACCTTAATTGAATACGCTCCTGGATATCGCCGTTGCGGTGTCACCACACGAATGGAGCAGATTGCCAAAGACTTTACAAGCGCAGGAATTGCCATCGCCTTTGCTGAGGACTTACTATTGGAACGCTGGCAGAAATTACTCTGGAATATTCCCTTCAACGGCTTATCAGTAGTCCTCAATGCCAACACACAGGAAATGTTGGCATCTCCTGAAATCCGCCAGTTAGTGCTGGAACTCATGCAAGAGGTAGCGACAGCAGCAACAGCCTGTGGTCTCATCATTCCTAAAGACTTATTTTATGAAAGGATAAAACTTACAGAAAAGATGAAATCCTATCGCCCTAGCATGAAAATCGACTATGAAAATCACCGCTCTCTAGAGGTTGAAGCTATCTTCGGTGCACCTTTACGCATTGCTAATAAAGTTGGGATCCATCTGCCGCGCATTGCTATGCTCTATCGCCAGTTGCAATTTCTGGATGCGCAAAATACTTTACTTCATTAGTCTCGTAAGCTTCCTACACTTCTTTTAAGTTAAGTGTGGGCTGAACCAGATACCCCTACCATTGAGTAACCTTGAAATATTTTTATAATACTATCAATAAGAAATTTCACTGCTGTCATAACCCCTATTTACCCTTACATTCATTCAGCAGTAAGCCCATGACTTGTAGGATTAATTTAATACTCTGGAATAATTAGAAGAGGTCTTTAAGACTATGACAGTTGCTAGTGGAGTTCCGACTTTTTGTCAAGGGATTCAATATTTTGGCAAGACTCTACCTGGTTTTGATAAATATGCTCAAGAACCAGCCATTGCAACAGGACAAAAAGCGATCGCTTCTCCGATAGAGCCAGCTGCTGTCTTCCAAACTTTACTTGCTGCTGATGCCCTACGTTACCTAACCTTGCAAGTGACAGCCAGCAAGGCTTCTGGACATCCAGGAGGGTTTGCTAGTATTGCCGAAGGTATCGCTTCCCTAGTAATGCTGGGCTATAAGAACATTATCACGGAAGTGGGACATCATGCCCCTGGATTCTATAGCAACATGTTTCTTGACCGTTCCCTAGAGGATATGGGCATTGAGACAGTAGAGCAAATGCGGGAACGTTTCCGGGAAATGCACGGACTTCTAGGGCACCTTTCTGGTCAAATTCCTGGACTTCTCAATCCTGCTGGGCCTTTAGGACAAGGGCAACATTTTGCTATGGCTGGAGCAAAGCTGCACCCAGGGCAACTTTTCCCTGTAACTATTGGTGATGGTGGTTTGGGCGAGCCCTATGTGATGAGCAGCATGGCTCACTTCCACACCGCCTATCCAGAAGTTACTAATTTCCTACCTATCCTAGTTTGGAATGGTTATTCCCAGGAACACCATAGTATGGTGTCTACTAAGCCCAATCAGGAGATGATGGAATACTGGGAGGGCAATGGTTTCCAAGAAATTATCTTAGTTAACGCCAAAGACTATGATGATGCTAACCAAGCTGGTGATTATGTTGATAGCACCGAGTGTTCTTTGGAAAAACGCCTAGAATTTACCGCATCAGTTCTAGAAGCCACAGATAAAGCCGCTAAATCTGCTCTGGGGGGCAAGCTAACAGTATTAATTATCAAACAGTTGAAAGGGGCAGGGGTGCATGCGCGGGGAGCAAAATCCCACAACCTCTATGCTCACCATACCCTAGACAACGAAGAAATCGTGATCGCCCTGAAAACTCGTGCCTTAGCACCAGCGGCTTGGGAGATAGTGCGGACAAACTTTGAGAGGGCGGCTGGTGGCCCTGCATCCCATCAGGTGGTGACGGAAGCAGAATTACCTCTGCCGGATTTGGGTGAGTTGCCCTTAGAGGAATTTACAGTTAAGGGTGAAAAGAAAGTCGCAACTACAGCTATGGGTAGTTTAGTTGCCCATGTGGGACAAAAAGACCCCAATTTTATTATTTCCAATGCTGACGGTAATGCGGCTTCTGGAATTAATAATATTAATATTGCCCTTAAAATCGTTCACCCCACTGTGGATGAACTCTATTTCCAAGGACCACAGGGACAAGTTTACGAACCCTTGAGTGAGGATGCTTGTGCTGGTTTAGCAGCTAGTTTAGCATTGTTTGGTGCGCGTACTCTCTGGTGTTCCTATGAATCCTTTGCAATTAACGGCTTACCGATTTGGCAGACAGTAACCCAAGCAATGGCAGAATTACGCCGTCCTACTCCTTCTACGGTTACACTATTTACGGCTGGGGCTTTGGAACAAGGGCGTAACGGCTGGACTCACCAGCGTCCTGAAATTGAAAATTACTTTGCCGCGATGATGCGCAATGGTAGTATTTTCCCTCTTTTCCCCGCTGATGCCAATAGTATCCAGGCTTGTTATGAGTGGGCGCTAACAACTAAGAATAAGGGAATTACCATTACTGCTAGTAAGTCACCTTTGCCAGTGCGCACAACTTTTGAGCAAACTAGGCAAGCATTGAAAGATGGCGGTGTAGTTTTGCATGAAACTGAAGGTAGCAAGAAGGTTGTATTTGCAGTAATTGGAGATATGACTCTGATTCCGGTATTTGATGCAGCTATCCATCTCGAAGATGAAGGTATCGGTGTGCGTATTGTCTCGGTAATTAGTCCTCGGCGCTTATATCGTCCTAATGATGTTGCTTGGGAAAGTTGCACTCAAGCTGATAGTCACTTCTTAGATGATGACGGATTTGAAAAGCTGTTGGGCGGCGATGCTTTGATTGGTGTAACTGGTGGTGCTAGTGCCATGCTAGAACCAATTATGTTGCGCAGTAATTGTAAGCGGGATACTTTTGCCTGGAAGCGTGGTGAAACCGCTGCTAGTGCTGGTCAAATTATGGCTTTTAATGGTTTGACGGCTGAAGCTTTAGCAAAACGGGCAACTGAGCTAGTTGGTTAAGCTAACAAGCATCTAAATTTGCACCAGTGACATCCTCCCCCGGTAAATCTGCATATTATACCGGGGGCTTCCGAAGAATAAAAATCATCTGTTTATGGTCAGATATAGCAGTGCGCTCTGGTCTACTTACAGTACAAATGTTCTAAACCTTTACCCATCAAGGCTCTATTTATGATTTGTAAACACACCAGCGCGCAGCGCCATAGTTGTGGGATGGGTGTCTTGCCCGTCACCTGCCCAGGGTAAGGAAGAGAAAGTGTGGGAGGAAACGAAGGTTTGGGGAAATAAAGAGGAAACAATGCATAGCACAATCCTCCCTCCCTTGCCACCTTCCCTCTCTATCTTTGCGATGTGCTAAATTAATGTGCTATCTTAGGAAATGGTAAAGCTAGCTAAAATCTTTGCACTGTAGGCTGATAGGGTGTTCGCTTAGTCACTCAAAGGCATCATCTACTTTGGTAAATGTGTACATAAGTAATTTGAATCATAATTCAATAGGCTAACATCAATCTGGGGAACGTCTCTAGACAGCACAGGATAGTCAAGGAGAGAAACTCTAAGATATCTATAAGTTCAAGCTTAGGAGCTTTTTATAAGTGAGTCAGACACTCAAACTGTCTGTACTCAATTATGTGTCTAATACCATAAATACCTAGATAAATTACAACTGCAATACTTACTTGCCAGATTTTTTACACTATCAGGGCTCTTACTAGGTAGGTATGTGAGTAAGAATTTACTTCCCAAGACTAATTGGGAAGAAGTTTTGTGTAGCGCCCATCAGGAATTAACGTTAATCAAAAAATCAATGTTTGCAATTTCCGGAAACTTGAAATTTACTCAGAAACAAGAAACTGAGGATTATTGCCAATTACTAGGATGCAAGAAGTAAGATATAAGAAGTAAAAAGTCAGAGAAACAAATAAAGATGGGCTGACTGTTTCCAGCATTTAGATTTTCATCTCGATCATCTAGACTTCATCTACAACCATTGGTATTTTCATCTCTTGGAAAGATTACTATCTCCTGTTTCCTTCTTTATTCACCAACTATTAAGGCTAAAAATTAACATTTATCGACAATAATGTTGACTTCGTCAGTTTTAGTTTATGACAATTTACTATTTGATGCCATAGGTGTAAATATGGTCTCCTATCCTCTACCTCTTGCCTCTAAATGAAGTTTTTGTACTTCACCCATATTGAAACAGCTATAGATGAGGTGCCAAATGATATCTAACAAAATATACAGTACAGAAGAACTTGCAAAAACCATTCATACTTGCAGTCAAGAGCAATTTACAGGTCTTTTGTTAATCGAAAAACTCCAAGGACAACGGTGGAATTTGTATTTCCACCAGGGTGCTTTAATGGCAGGTTCTAGCAAAGAATATGCCGCTCGTCGCTGGTGTAGACAACTCTATAAACACTATCCACAATTATCATTCGAGGTAGTTTCTTACTGGTCAGAACAGCTTCAGAATGGCAATTACCACTTCTTTGCAGAACTCTTGACCAAGGGAACATCTAGGGGTGAGGAAATGGCACCAGTTATTGCTAGCAATACCACAGAAATCCTGTTCGATATCATTCAACAGGGGAAGCAACTTTGCCAGAATTCAGTAAACCCCCTCATCTGCAAGCGCATTCTTGAAGATACCATCAACTCAAAATTAATTGTCATGGAAGCCTCCCAGGCTTGGCAGCAGGCAATCGAGGCTTGGGAGGCTTGGCACAAGGCTGGTTTTGCACATTTTTCGCCCAACTTGGCTCCTGAGATCTCGCAAGTTCAGCAACTGAGACAGCATACCTCAGTATCAATCTACAACAATTTAAGTAAATTACTTGATGGAAATCTAAGTTTAAGAGATCTAGCTCTCAAGTTGAAACAGAATCCATTGCCCCTAACTCAATCGATTATGCCCTATATCCATAAAGGGTGGATCAATTTAATTGAGGTAGAAGATAGTTGCTTGAACCTGGGTGTCGATACAGTTACTAGACCTAAACTCAGTATAACTACTAACCCCCAACCAACACCTGCTAATCGAACCGTAAGCAAAACCAAACCTACAACAAATGCACCTTTAATAGCTTATATCGATGACAGTTCAATTGATAGTCAGAGAATGAATCTTATTCTCACCCAAGCTGGTTATCGGTATCTCAATATTCAGGACTCGGTAATGGCGCTGCCAACTTTGCTAGAGCAGAAACCGAAGCTAATTTTTTTAGATTTGGTCATGCCCATTGCCAACGGGTATGAGATTTGTGCGCAAATTCGCCGCGTTTCAATGTTTAGAGAAACACCTGTAATTATTCTCACCGGTAATGATGGCATTGTAGACAGAGTCCGGGCAAAAATAGTTGGTTCTACGGGTTTTTTGGCAAAGCCAATTACTCCAGAAAAAGTAATAAAAACTTTACAGGATTATCTATCAGTACAAAAACCTATTTCATCCCGGATAGAAAACACAAGTTGAGCAGTATCTGGAAAGGTTAATTGTTGGTTGTTCCGAAGAGAATATATACCACAACTGTCGAATATAAACCCAATGAACCATGAACCATGAACTATGAACTATGAACTATGAACCATAAACCATGAACTATGAACCATAAACCATAAACCATAAACCATAACTAAGCGATGACTACAGTATTTTTAGTTGAAGATAGCTTGACAGACACAGAGGTAATGACCAATTACCTCAAACAGGCAGGTCTAATGGTGGTCAGCACCAACAATGGTGATGATGCCCAAAGCCAAATCCAGTCACAAAAACCTGATTTGGTAATTCTTGATGTGATTTTGCCTGGAAAAAGTGGTTTTGAACTGTGCCATCAACTCAAAACTAATTCCCATACTAAGGCAATCCCAGTGGTAATTTGCTCAAGTAAAGAAACTGAAGCAGATAAACTTTGGGGTTCAATGTTGGGGGCTGATGCTTATATATCTAAGCCAGTAGACCAACTTCAATTAATGCAAACTATCAAGCAATTGACTGTTGGTAAATCCTGAACAGAGGGAGAGGGGGAGAGGGGAGATGGGGAGAGATTTGCAATTGTCCGAAGTTACTTTAAAACCTACACCCTGCCTCAACCAGTAACCTTTATTAATTTATTAATTATCAATTTCGCAGGTACTTAATGTTGAACTCACTTGATAGTGCCCTCACGACTACTAGTCTTGATCCTCTCAGTTTGGAGCCACTACCTCCAGAAACTCGCCAGCGATTGCTTCGCTTTCCTCTTGGTTTGCATGATAGTGCGCTCTTACCCCTAGAGGAAATTGTGGGAATCATCACCGTGGAACTCAACCAAATTCTACCAGTTCCGGAAGTGCCCGGTTGCGTTTTGGGCATTTGCAATTGGCGGGGAGAAATGCTCTGGCTTGTGGACTTCAACCATTTAGTTGGTTGTCCTCCTTTATATCAACTCAGAAAAGCTTTAGCACCTCCCTTGGCGATAGTGGTTAAGGTTAATGATCAGCCTTTGGGCTTAGTGGTGCAGCAAGTTTATGACATCGAGTTGCATGAATTGCAGCACCTACAACCAGCAACTGTAGGTTTATTTCCTTCCCAACTTATACCTTTTATCCTTGGGATTCTACCAGGAGGCAATGGCCCTGTTTTGAATATTACAGCCATTACTCAGTGTCCCCTCTGGCAAATTCATCGGGGAGAGGAAGAGAGGGGGAGATAGAGAGAGGGGGAGACACGGAGAGGGGGAGACACGGAGAGGGGGAGATGGTTTTGATAAACTTCCTATCTTCTGCCTTTTTAAAAACTGTCGAAAGTTTTCTATGCCAGATGCACAACAGCTTACCCAGCTAACGATAACTAGCAAAGTAAATCATGACCAATCTCAGCGATACTAACCAATTCAATGATGACCATCCTGTAGCTACTCAAGAGCTAGCCTTAGACTGGCAAGAGGTTGAGGAGTTGGAGCCAAAACCACAGAACTCAGAGTTAAAATCTGAACCATTAGCGAGTAAAACTAATGGCAATCTCACACCAACACCGTCCAAGACTGATTTTACTTCCGAGCAAGCTTTAGAATTAATTAGCTCTGTCAAAACTGATCTTGAACAGACAGGATATCTCAGTAAAGCTGAAGTCCAAGATAAATTTCAATTACTGGAAGAGTGGGTTCAAAACCTGCCTAAAGGATATCTGGCAAAACTAAGTATTACTACTGAGCAAAACTTGAAGCGTGAACGACAGTGGCTATCAAGTATTGCTAGCCAGATGCAGCAAGCCAAGAATATTGAGGGGCTATGTGCAACTACAGTTAAGGAGGTTCGCGCCTATCTAAAGGTAGAGCGAGCCTTGATCTATCGCTTCGATTCTGAAAACCAAGGTTTAGTTATAGCTGAATCTATTGAAACTGGTTATACTCCCACTCTAGAGCAATCCCTGCCAGCCCTAGCCTTTGGTGGTGAAACTCGGCAGCAATACCAGCAAAGGGAAGTAGTAATTCTAGAGCAAATCTACCAAAAGTCTCCCAGTCCCTACCAAGTCCAACTGCTCAAACAGTTTCAGGTTAAAGCTAGCCTCAGTCTGCCTATTTTTCTAGAGGGTAAAGTCTGGGGCTTACTGGTTGTGCAGCAATGCTCTGGTTTATCGCGGAAATGGCGGGAATCTGAAATTAGTTTGCTCTTTCAAATTGTCGCTCAACTGAGATTATGTCTCAAACCACTGAAATTCCGCGCCCAACTAAAAAAGCAGATTAACCGGGAAAAGTTCTTAGCCCAAGCCTTTGAAAATATCCGCACCCTCAGTGACTTGCCCGCCATTTTAGATGCCACTACCTACCAAGTCAGAAAGCTACTGGAATGCGATCGCGCCCTAGTATATCGTTTTAAACCAGACTGGAGTGGGGTCTATGTGGCAGAATCTGTTGCTCGTAGCTGGTTGCCACTGATGGAGCAACAGTATAAAGACCCATACTTGCAACTTGATGTGATTACCACTTCTAAGAAATGTAGAGTTTATGAGCTGATGCTGCCAGCCTCAGATACCTACCTGCAAGAACTCCAAGGTGGAAACTATGCTAAGGGTAAAAACTTTACTAGAGTTGATGACATCTATGCTCAGGACTATGACCCTTGCTACTTGGAAACTCTAGAGAAATACCAAGCTAAAGCTTACATGGTAGTTCCTATTTTCTATAAAAATAAACTCTGGGGTATGTTAGGAGTCTATCAAAACTCAGGCCCCCGTTTATGGGAAGATGACGAAGTACAGTTGCTCAGTTTAGTTGCCTCTCAAGTTGGTTTAGCTGTGGAGCAGACAGATTACGTCACCCAACTGCAAGCCCAAACCAAGGAAAAGGCGCAAGCAGTGGAGCGAGAAAGAACCTTAACTGCCTTGATTGAGAAGGTGCGCAGGTCTTTCGATATCCGCAGCATTTTCCGCACCACTTGCCAAGAGTTACGGAATATGACCAAAGCCGACAGAGTGGTTATCTATCGCTTTAATGATGACTGGAGTGGGCAGTTTTTGGGCGAATCTGTTGGCGCTGGCTGGACACCACTCATTCAAGTCCAGCAACAAGAAACTACTCTGACAGTAGATACAATAACTTACGATAGCTGCACAATCAGGGAGATGACTTCTACCTCGACAGTGGATCCAGATACTTACTTGCAGAAAACTGAGGGTGGGGACTATGTCAGAGGCGCTCAATTTAAGCAGGTTGATGATATTTATGGGATGAATTTTTCCCCCTGCTACCTCGAAACCCTAGAGAGATTTCAGGCAAAAGCCTATCTGACAGTGCCGATTTTCCAAGAAAATAAGCTCTGGGGGTTATTAGCCGCTTACCAAAACTCAGAACCTCGTCAGTGGCAGGAATCAGAGGTAAGATTGATGCTCAAGCTGAGTAATACCCTAGGAGTGGCGATTCAGCAGTGGGACTACGTGGAGCAAGTGCAGGCGCAATCGATCCAGTTCAAAAAAATTGTTGAGATCGAAAAGGCGGTAGCCAAAATCAGCTCTAAGCTCTTAAAGTTTCCCAAAGTAGAACTCATACTCCATTCTATCAATCGAGAAGTTCGGCTGCTACTAAAATGCGATCGCGTTGCCATCTATCGCTTTGAGCCTGATTGGAGTGGTAAGTTTATTGCTGAGGACATAGCCAAGGGTTGGGTACCCCTAGTGGGACCTGGTATTGAAACTGTTTGGGAAGATACTTACTTACAAGAGACCAAAGGAGGTAGGTATAGCAAAGGCGAAAGTTTTGCAGTTGATGATATCTACAAGGTCGGTTACTCTGAATGTCACCTGGAAATCCTAGAGCAATTTGAGGTCAAAGCCCATGTCCTAGCACCAATTTTTGTTGAGGGCAAGCTCTGGGGCCTCCTAAGTGTCTATCAAAACAGTGGTCCTCGCCAGTGGCAAGAGTTTGAAGTCACGGCTATAACTCAAATTGCCCTACAGATAGGTACGGCTTTGCAACAGGCCAACTACCTAGAGCAGGTGCAGCAGCAGTCTGAGCAAGTGACCAGATTAGCACAGCGAGAAACCAACTTTATCAATCTACTTTACAAAACTGGACAGCGGATTGCTGAGCGCTTACAACAGAAAAACCTCAACATCAATAATCTCTTCCGCACCACTAACCAAGAACTCCGACAACTGCTACAAACTGACCGAATTGCAGTCTATCGCTTCGAGCCTGATTGGCGTGGGGAAATCATCATTGAAGATGTCGGCAGTGGCTATGTCAAGCTAGTAGGGACTGAAACTGGCAGTTTTGCTGATCCTATCTTACAGGAAACCCAAGGCAGCATTTATCGCAAAAACGAAACCCGTGCCGTCAGTGATATCAGCACAGCTATTGAGCTAACCTTCTCCAGGGAAAGGCTAGAGGAATGGGGCGCAAAAGCCTATATCATTGCTCCCATGTTTAAGAATGACAAACTCTGGGGCTTGCTGATGACTTTCCAAAATAGCCAACCTCGTGACTGGGAGGAAGGTGAGGTTAACCTGCTGACACAGATGGCGACGCAGTTGGGCATTATGTTACAGCAGTCTGAATACCTCGAACAGATTCAACAACAGTCTCAGCAACTGCAAAAGGCAGCAGAAAAGGAAAAAGCGGACAAAGAGACTTTACAGCAAGAGGTAATCCAGTTATTGACAGCCGTAAGACCAGCCCTAGATGGGGATCTCACCGTCCGGGCTCCTATTACCGACAACGAAGTGGGTACAATCGCTGCTGCCTATAATAATACCCTGCAAAGTCTGCGCAATATTGTTATCCAGGTGCAGGAGTCCTCTCGACAAGTTGCTCAAACTTCTCAAAAAAGTGAATCCTCCATTGCTGGTTTGTCTGGCCAAGCCCAGCATCAGTTTATGGCTCTGGGGATGGCTCTGGAGCGCATTCAGAAGATGGTTGATTCTACATCTGCTGTCGGCAATAGCGCCCAACAGGTGGAAACTGCCCTCCAACAGACTCATCAGATTGTCCAACAGGGCGATGTGGCAATGAATCGCAGTGTCGATGGTATTCTCGAGATTCGAGAAACAGTGGCCGAAACCAGTAAACGGATCAAGCGTTTGAGTGAATCTTCCCAAAAGGTTTCCAAAGTGGTTAACTTAATCAGTAACTTTACAACTCAGACGCAATTACTAGCACTTAACGCCGCGATTGAGGCTACTAGGGCTGGTGAATATGGGCGTGGTTTTGTTGTCGTTGCTGATGAGGTGCGCTCTCTGGCACGTCAGTCTGCTGATGCTGCTACAGAAATTGCGCAATTGGTGCAGGAAATCCAGCAAGGTACAGCTGAGGTATCAACAGTGATGGAGAAGGGTATTGAGCAAGTTGCTCAAGGTACCAATCTAGTCACTGATGCCCGCCAGACTCTCAATGCTATTGTCGAAGCTACAGCTCAAATCAATCATTTGGTGGAAGGTATTACTAAGGCAACTCAGGTGCAGAATCAAGAGTGCCAATCAGTGACACAAACGATGAATGAGGTGGCAGCAATTGCTAATCAAACTTCTGAGGATTCTATTGAGATGTCTAACTCTTTTAAGGAGTTGCTGACAATGGCCCAGAATCTCCAGACTAGTGCAGACCAGTTTAAGGTCAACTGAATCTGATTTTAAGTAATAAGTAATAAGTAATAAGTAATAAGTAATAGGTAATAAGTAATAAGTGAAGATCAGAAGGTTGATATGGTCATGGTCAGAAGAGTTAAGCTGTCACGCATTTTAATTGGGTATAACTAGTGAATCAGATAGTCGCACTACCAGTATTCACAATTATTGACAATTAGGTTTAAATGACAGTTTATACCGTTTCACTCTATCATCAGTTATTTGTCTACTACTATATTTATTGCTTATTGCTTAATACTTATTGCTTACAAAGTATTGGTGTCAAATTAAATTACTAATGAATAATAACCATAAAATTCACGAACAAGGTCTCCACTACTTTCTCCAGGAAGCGCCGGAACTATTGCGAGTGTTAGAACAAGATTTGCTTAGTCTCAGAAAAGACTGTAGTCTCAAAAAAATTCACAACCTGATGCGAATTACCCATACCCTTAAAGGCGCTGCGGCTAGTGTTGGGTTAGAGACAATCAAAAGTGTGGCTCACTCCTTAGAGGATATTTTCAAAGCCCTCTGCCAACCCGATTTATCAATTGATTCTGAAGTTGAAGCCTTGCTTTTTGAGGGTTTTGAATGTCTGCGCCTACCTTTAACAGCCCAACTGACAGGAGGACAAGTTAATGATTCTGAAGTGCTTGATCGCACGGCTGTAGTTTTTGCTCAACTGCAAGACAGGTTAGGGGACTTTTTTAGTCATGAAACTCATCTCCCTTCCTCGGTAGAATTGGGCTTTGATGTAACTCATTCTATATTTGAAGTTGGGGTTACTCAGCGCTTGAAGGAAATTGCTGAAGCTCAGCGACATGGGGATTTACCAAAGTTGGCTACCAATCTCAGGACTCAGGCGGAAGTTTTTCTCGGCTTAGCTGAATCCCTAAATTTAAACGGATTTAAAGCCATTGCCCAAGCCACAATCGCCGCGCTCGACAACCATCCAGAGCAGTTAGAAACTATTGCCAGACAGGCTTTATCAGATTTTTTAGAAGGACAGGCGGCTGTGCTATCTGGCGATCGTGACCAAGGGGGTGAACCTTCAGAACTCCTGCAAAAACTAAGTGGGTTGCCTAGCACTATTACTGAATCAGTTATTAAGCAGCATACTCAATCCTTTGTTCCAAATTCTTATTCAGAAAAGTCTCAAAATTTACTAGTTGATACTCCAGAATCTGCAACTCCACCAGAACATAACTTGGTGAGTAATAAAACTGACTCGGGCTTGGTTGTGAGTAATTTAGGTGATTCACAATTGAGTGTGGAGGTTTCGGCACAGTTTGATGAAAATGAATCAGAAAATGACTCAACTGTTGACTCCCTCCTAGAAGCAATTTGGGGAGAATCAGAGGAATCCCATTCCCAAGATACTAGCGAATCTCTTGAAATCCCGGTTGAGGGCGAAGAAGTTCTATTTATAGACTCCATTACCAATGATTCTTTGTCAGGGGAAATAAATCAAAAATCACTACTGGATTCGACCAGCAATCAAGAACAATTAACTAATGATCAATCACCAATCTCTACACCAAACTATGTTTATCCACCTCCGGCAGTGCGAGTAAATGTTGAACATTTAGAACAGCTAAATTATTCAACTGGAGAATTACTAACCAATCAAAACCGCCAGTTGCTTCAGAGTGAACAACTCAAGGCTGAAGTAAAAGTCCTAATTGAGCGTCTTGATCAACATCGGCAACTACTGACTCAACTCCATGACCTATCTGAAAGTCTGTTAACTTTGCCAGAACGAAGATTTAATAGACAATGGGGAATGAAACAGAAATATCTTTCCCTCTCTAAGCGTAAAATAGGCGAGAGAGCAGGTAAAATCCAGAGCCGGAAGGAAGCTTTTTCACCCCTGGTGGTGAGTGAAAGTTCCCCTTTGTCTCATCAAAACTCTCCATTCCCAGAACACAGCGAGCATTTTGATTCCCTGGAGCTACAGCGCTATAGCGAAGCCCAAATCCTGATTGAGTCAATTCTCGAAGACACTGTGCAACTAGCAGAAGCAGCTGATGCTATTGATCTATTTGCAACAAGTTCTCATCAGACTCTCGAAAAACAAAGTCGGCTATTAAACAGTAGCAGGGACGCTATAATCGAAGCCCGGATGTTACCACTGGGAGAAATTTTTGGTCGTTTTCCCCGTGTCCTAGAGCAGTTGGAAATTCTGCACCATAAATCAGTAGTACTGAAGCTTGAAGGTACGGAAGTCTTGGTGGAGAAATTAGTAGCCCAAAAGCTTTATGAACCTCTATTACACTTAGTTCGCAATGCCTTTGACCACGGAATTGAGTCCCCTGAGTATAGGCAACAGCAAGGCAAACCGAGTCAAGGTCAGATTTCCATTTGTGCCTACCATCGGGGTTCTAACCTGATGATTGTAGTTAGGGATGATGGTCAAGGGTTAAATTTTGAAGAGATTGCTCAAAGGGCAATAGAGCGTCAACTGATTAGTCATCAACAGGCTAGTACTCTCGATGAGACTCAGCTCAAGAATTTACTATTTGAACCAGGCTTTTCTACCAACTCTGTAGTCAATGATCTTTCCGGGCGAGGTATGGGTTTAGATGTGGTACGTACCCAGTTGCAAGCCCTCAATGGCTCAGTGACTGTTGATTGTGAACCCGATAAGGGTACAACTTTCCTGCTCCAAATTCCCCTGAGTCTGACAATTGCCAAATTGCTCCTGTTTCAGGCTGGTGAACACATTTATGCCTTACTGGCAGATACAATTGAGCAAATTCTCATACCAGCGCCCACTCAGATGCAGTATTGGTCAGAGGGCAAAGCTCTACGTTGGGGTAAGGGTGTTGATGAACGACTGGTTCCCATTTACCAACTTGCCAAAGTCCTTGATTATCACTCTCAGGCTGGGGAACCCTTGCTTTCTCCTAAGTTGCAACCCTTTGTTAATCAAGAGCAATCGAACCCAGTTCTGATTGTGCGCTCTGCCGAACAGCTTCTGGGCTTAGAAGTTGACCAGTTGTTGGGTGATCAAGAATTGGTCATTCGTCCTTTGGGGGCAATGATTGCTCCACCTAAGTTTGTCTATGGAGGCAGTATTATGGCTGACGGCAGGCTGACATTGGTACTCGATGGCTCAGTATTTATGCAGTACTTGTTTGAGCAGCAGACTAATACAACTAGTAATCACTTCGCTTTCAATCAGCCTGAGACCAGACAGCATAACTATACTGCTAAGACAACATATTACACCCATGCTTACCGTGATGTAGACAATGCCACGCCCCCTAGACTCTCTTCGGCTCAACAGCAGCAATTACCAGCTGTAACTAATGCTCAGTTACCAGCAGTTGCCCAACATGTCCCACAAAGGTTTGACAAAACTATTCTCCTAGTAGATGACTCAATCACCGTGCGCCAAACTCTGGCTATGACTCTCAAACAATCTGGCTATCAGGTTGTACAAGCTAGAGATGGTTATGAGGCAATTGAGCAAATTAGGCACCATCGACATATCGACTTGGTGATCTGTGATATCGAAATGCCTCGTATGAATGGGTTTGAGTTCCTTAAGCACCGCCAGCAAGACCCACATTTAGCAGAGATTTCAGTGATGATGCTAACTTCCCGGAGTGGCAATAAACATCGCTTGTTAGCTAAGGAGTTGGGGGCAACAGACTATATTACTAAGCCCTATCTAGAACACCAATTTTTGCTAAAGGTGGCGGAGGTATTACAGAACAAATGCAACTAGCTCATGGTTCATGGTTCATGGTTCATGATTCATAGTTCATAGCTCTTGTTATTACTTATTACTTATTACTTATTACTTATTACTTAACCCTACTCATAGACCAATGAACAATCAACAATCAACAACCCAAAAATTCATAGTTCTCAAGGTTGCTGATTATCTCCTAGCACTCCCAATTGTGGATGTACTCAAGGTGGTAAATTGCCCTGCTTCAGCTTACAGAGAATTTAAAAATATGGGGCTTGTTCAACTAGGCAGGCATACAATTAGAGTTTTGGATTTACAGGGGCAGTTTAGCTCAGGTGATGTATCTCAAGTATCCACTAACCCTGATTTTCTGATAATTACCCGTTCTCTTGAGGGAGAATTATGGGGAATTGGAGTGCAGGAAACACCTAATTTAATGGATTTACCTTTAGAGAATATGCAAAGTCTCCCTAAGTTTGAAAGTCAGTCTGGTTTTCTTGAGTTAGTTAGTCATAGTGCTGTGGTATCTAATTCTGAAGTCACAAATACAATTTTTTTACTGGATATAAGACGGTTGCTGGATGTTATTAATAATTCCCATCGACAGTCTTTAAGTAATAAGTAATAAGTAATAAGTAATAAGTAATAAGTAGTAAGTAGTAAGTAGTAAGTAATAAGTAATAAGTAATAAGTAATAAGTAATAAGTAATAAATTGATTATGACTGGTGTCTTTGTTATTTGAAGTCCTGACAAAGTTTCAAAAATTGAGCTGGAATTTCTGGACGCCCACCCCAGTGAAGGTGAATATAGGAAGCATGTAGCTGATGTACTTTCCAGCCTTCGGTAGCTGTCTTCGTCTTGTGTCTGGGTTCATATCTTTTTATTTCAAATAAAGGTTTTTCCGGCATTGTTGTTAGTTGGGAACGATGAAATTCGTGTCCCCAAACTGTTGCACCAGCTTTTAGTAGAGGGCTATCTTGAATTGTTCTTGCTTGTCTATATCCTAAAGTGAGACGTTTTGCCATTATTACTTTTGTGGGTAATACTCCCACCATTGACCAAGAAAACCCTTTGAAGTCAGTCAAAAGTTGACACAAATACATCAATCCACCGCACTCGGCGTAGGTTGGTATTCCCTTAATAATTAATACTTTTACTGCCTCACGGGCGCTGGTATTTTCTGCTAGTTGTTGGGCAAATACTTCGGGAAAACCGCCACCGAAGTAAAGTCCCTGAATATCTTTAGGCACAGCAGTATCGGCAAGTGGACTCCAGAAAACTAACTCGGCACCCAAATCTTGTAAGATATCGAGATTGTCTTGGTAGTAGAAACTAAAAGCTTGATCTCGTGCTACTGCGATTCTGATTTTTGGTAAGGGCGCTTCTGTGAAGGGGAGAGGGGGAGATGGGGAGAGGGGGAGATTAATTTTCTTACTTCTGCCTCCTGCCTCCTGCCTTCTGCCTTTCCTGGGGAGATGGGGAGATGGGGAGAGGGGGAGATTAATTTTCTTACTTCTGCCTCCTGCCTCCTGCCTTCTGCCTTTCCTGGGGAGATGGGGAGATGGGGAGATGGGGAGAAAGGCTTTTATTTCTTCCTGGATTGGAGTATAGATACTTTCCCTTTTTCCTGCTGATAACATAGGTGTTTTCTTGCTTCCTTTACCTTTAAGTAAGGGTAATAAGTTGTCCCAGTCAAAGCAGTTTTTACCCAGTTCAGTAAGTCTATCAATTAAAGCATCTAGTTCGGTTATTTCTGCTGTCGGGACTAAGCCCAGATGTCGATCTGGAATCTTAATATTATCTTGACGCCGCAGTATTCCTAAGATAGGCAATTGCAATGGTTCTAAGGCATCTTGGAGAAGTTGTAAATGGCGATCGCTACCGATGCGGTTAAGTACTAAGCCTGCTATCCTAATTCTAGGGTCGAAGGATTTATAGCCATAAGCGATCGCTGCTGCTGAGCGAGATAAGTGGGAGCAATCGAGTACCAATAGTACTGGCAGTTGCAATAACCTCGCCACATGAGCTGTACTAGCGAAATCATTTTGCCCAGATGCCCCGTCAAATAGTCCCATCACTCCTTCGATGAGGGCATAATCTGCTCCCTTAAGATGGCGATTAAAACATTCTTGGACGTAGGCTTCAGATGTCAATACCGGGTCCAAATTCCGACAAGGAAGCCCTGTCACCCGTTGATGAAACATGGGATCAATATAGTCTGGGCCAACTTTAAAGGATTGTACGGTTTTAGAAAACCTGGACAAAAATGAGAGTAGGGCTAGGGTGACTGTTGTCTTGCCAACGCCGGAGCGCTCACCAGCAATTACTAAAGCCATAAAATTACTCCCTACACTCCCCACACTCCCCACACTCCCCACCCCTTTTTTCGCTCACCCCTCAAGGGGAGTTACAATCGAGGTTTAATCCCTTGCACCACGAAGACTGAGCAGGGGGCATTATGGACAACATGGTTGCTGATACTACCTAAAAACATTTCTGTAATACCTTTGTGACCTCTACGACCTAGAATGATTAAATCTGCGCCCCAGCTCTTGGCAAGATTGCAGATTCGTGAACCTGGATCTCCTACTTTGCAATCGACTTCTGTATCAACACCTTGGTCTTGTGCCTGTTGGCAGTAGATCTGTAGTAAACTTTTTACTTGCTCGATATCCTTTTGCAGACTTTCGTGACGGAGTTGCTTGGCAGTTTCAGACCTGCCGATGTCTGCTAAGGTTCCCACTTCAATAAAAGAACTAATCTCTCCTTCTTCTTCCCAGTCGAGGCAATTAAATAATAGGAGGCTACTTGCTAATTTTTTTGCTAGTTCTAGAGCTTGTTCAAATACTACTTGTGCTTGTTCTGAGCGATCGAGAGCAACGAGAATCTTGTTAATGACCATAATTGTCTCCTTCTTGGGAACTCATGCCAAAACACGTAGACTTACCAAAGTTGTAGCGTTTCTAGAATAACTGAGGTATCTTCAATTTTGTCTCCTATTTCCTGTTGATAGTTTCCTCAAACCTATAAGCAAAGTGCTTCACCTCACTGAGAATCGCTATATCTAGATTCTACCGTAAACTACCCACACTTACCCGATAGGGAAGTGTGGGCTTTCAGCAGCCCTGAGTAGTCTGTAGAGAGATCACAGTGCAGACTACTCGAACCTCCGGGATGGTTTACAATCATCCCCAATGCAGCTATGTTTTGCGAACCGTGAATTAGAGACGCGGGGACGCGGGGACATGGGGACACGGGGACATGGGGACATGGGGACACACCAGACAAATTGAATGGGGATTTGACCCCAACTAATTTTATGCACCTTTATAGACAGTGGGGTATTTGACCCAAATTAATTCCTATAAATCTTCTTATTATCATGTATTACTTATTACTTATTACTTATTACTTATTACTTATTACTTATTACTTATTACTTATTACTTAGGGTAACTCTCTCAACACACCTGCCAGTATTTCAAACATTTGGTCAATATGCTCTTTTTCAAGAATCAAAGGCGGAGACAGAACAATAATATCCCCTGCAGTACGAACCAGTAATCCTGCATCATAGCAACGCTGGAGACAATCCATTGCCCTGGTTGTTGGTTTACCTGGTATTGCTTCCAATTCGATCGCTGCCACTAGTCCCAAGTTGCGAATATCAATGATATGGGGTAAGCTCTTGAGAGAATGGGCTGTTTCTTGCCAATAATTAGCTAGTTCCGCTGCACGCTGGAATAAACCCTCTTCTTCGTAGAGTTCCAGTGTCGCTAAGGCAGCGGCGCAGGCGAGGGGATGACCAGAGTAAGTATGACCATGGAATAATTCGATCGCACCTTCTGGACCTTTCATAAAAGCATCATAAATTCCTTGGCGAGTAAATACTGCTCCCATCGGTACTGTCCCACTGGTAATACCCTTGGCAACAGTTACCATATCTGGCATCACTCCAAAGTATTCTGTAGCAAAACTCGCCCCCAGACGGCCAAAACCGGTAATTACTTCATCGAAAATTAAGAGTATGCCATGTTTGGTGCAGATTTCCCGCAGGCGCTCTAGATAGCCTACTGGGGGAATAAGTACGCCTGTGGAACCAGCTACAGGTTCGACAATGACAGCGGCGATTGTTGAGGCTCCATGTAAGGCAACTATACACTCCAACTCTTCTGCCAGATGCGCTCCCCATTGAGGTTGACCACGACTAAAAGCATTATGCTCTAAGTCGTGAGTGTGAGGCAGATGATCAACACCAGAGAGCAAGCTACCGAAGAGTTTACGATTATTACCGATACCGCCAACGGAAATACCACCGAAGCAGACACCATGATAACCACGTGCTCGCCCAATTAAGCGCACTCTCGTACCTTCACCTCTGACTGCATGATAGGCGATCGCTATTTTTAGGGCTGTCTCTACTGCTTCTGAACCTGAATTAGCGTAAAATACATGATCAAAATCCCCTGGCATCAGTTTAACTAAGCGCTCTGCCAGTTCAAAGGCATCAGGATGTCCCATCTGGAAGGTAGGGGCAAAGTCTAGCTGTGCTGCTTTGTTCTGGATCGCTTCGACTATTTTAGGGCGACAATGACCGGCATTTACACACCACAAGCCGGCTGTGCCGTCAAGGATTTGACGACCATCATGACTGGTGTAGTGCATGTCTTTGGCTTGGGCAAGTAAGCGCGGCTTGGCTTTGAACTGCCGATTGGCAGTGAAGGGCATCCAGAAGGCTTCGAGTTGGCTTGGCACAGTTTTCTCCGTTAACGGTGGTTAGGATTACCCATTTTTACCTTGTTTTCTTTCTAATTTATATATTAAACAGCGATCGCATTGAGTAATGCGATCGCTGTTGGTAAATTTGGGCTAAGAGTAGAGTTTCGGGGAAAGAGTTCGCTGAGAATCGAATGGCACTTAACTTAGTTAAGCGCGAGCACCAGCTATCATCCCGACCTTCTTGATATTTATGTCGTTGGAATCAATCGCACTTGAACCACGTTGTTACCTACCGATGTGACGTTACTGATATTGCCCAAACCGTCTTCTAAACAATCGACAGGCATAGGGCTTCTTGGGTAAGTCTCGCCAGGTTCCAAGTAGTAAAAATTATCTATTTGAGGATAACAACTAAACCGTGCAATTGATACCTCTGCGACTGAACGACCTTCTAAGTTAGTCATCTGAAAATTGAATTTAGTAGCTTTTTGATACCTTACTTCCAGTTCCTCATTGTTTGATAGTGACTTAATACATGGTAAACCAGTGGTCAGATCACATTTTTTGTTAGGCGCTCTTGATTGCGATGTTTCCACAATAGAAGCCGGGTCATAATCTATTCCTATACCGTACGCTACCTCCACATTCTTTTGCGCCTCTGGCTCCATGATTGGATTTGCCATCGCCTTCGCATCATTTGCTCCCAGCATAATCGTCAACATGACCACGACAAGCATTGCAGCCAACGCCCTCATCCTTTTGCTGAACAAATTCATTCCTTCTTTCCTTGCTTAGTTAGATCAGGTGAGGGTATACATTAAATTACAACAATATCAACAATATGTTGCACTGTACTTTCTCCCTCCTCTACCAGACGCTCGCCAGTTCTTTTTTCTGACCTACTTAGATAAAGATCGGAAACCTACTCCTTTTTTGCCATGTATCCCTTGTGCCATTGCAATGTATGAAAGACATCGCTGTTAATAAAAATGTAATATAAAAGTATCGAGTCTGAAACTGCTGTATCTGCGATCGCGCCTGTAGAATTAACAACCTCTGCGGTACCCTCAACGGTTACTCTATCGTCTTCCTTAGCTACCTTTGTCTTTGGCTCCCTTTTGTTGAGCTTTTCAGCAGTCGCCCCTGGGGTTGGCCGCTGAGGAGTACCCACCGTAGCTACTTCCCCATCGCTTCCTTGGAAATAGCCCCTCAACTTCTCTTTTAGTTCTTGACCTGCCAAAGATATCCGCTTGCAGACGTTATCGTAAGTAATCCCAAGTTCATCGGCGATTTCTGTATGAGTACGCTGTTGATAAAAATGTAAGATAAAACTATTGCGCAAGCGCTCTGGTAATGAAGCGATTTTCCTCAACCACGAAACTACCATTTCCCCACAGGAAGTTTGCACCAGCCCATTGCTGTCGCTTTCCCCTACTGATTTCTCCCTTACACAATCGTAGTTGATGGCTTTCTTGGCTACTACTTTCTCTGGCACAGAAATACCCAGTGCCGATGGGGTGCCGACAGAAGTTACTTCAGGAGTAGTTTGTTGAGCGATCGCGCCTGTAGAATTAACAACCTCTGCGGTATCCTCAACGGTTACTCTATCCTTTTGCTTAGCTACCTTTGTCTTTGCCTCCCTTTTGTTGAGCTTTTCGCCTGTTGCCCCTGAGGTTGGCCGCTGAGGAGTACTCACCGTAGCTACTTCCCCATCGCTTCCTTGGAAATAGCCCCTCAACCTCTCCTTGAGTTCTTTCCGTGCCAAAGATATCCGCTTGCAGACGTTATCGTAACTTATCCCTTGTTCTTCAGCTATTTCAGTATGAGTACGCTGTTGATAAAAATGTAATATAAAAGTATTGCGCAAGCGTTCTGGTAAAGAAGCGATCGCATCTTTAATTACTGTTGCTTTCTCTTCTTTCTCCAAAGCTTTCTCGGGGGTATCCACCACACTAGCGGTATCGACATTATCCGTTGCCCCCACCCATTCCAAACTATCTACACCTGCGGCTCCCCTAGAGCGTTGGCGAATAATATCGATACAGAGGTTGCGAGTCAACTGCACCAGCCAAGCCTGCAAGTTATCGATTTTGCCAGCATATTTCTGTATCTTTTCCCAAGCCTTGAGCATCGCCTGAGACAAAGCGTCTTCAGCATCGTTAGAGCCCACATTCCGCACCCTCAACTGTCACATGGACTGAGGGAGTTCAAGGCGAGCGCTAAATCGAGGCAGTTGCTGAGTAAAAATACTTAGGTAAATTTAAAGTTTTTCTCTGCCCATTCCTCGACTTTGGGGAGATGGGGGGAGGGGGAGAGGGGGAGAGGGGGGATCAACTTCCTGTCTTGGCTAAACAGAAAATAACCACAACAACTGCCTGAATCCTCGCCGTTTTAACGCAAGCAGAGGTCAATAGCAGATTCTAAAAACAGGATAAAAAGTTATCGACTCTGATTGGGTTCCCTAAAACCCCGTCTGTCCACCCCTGAGCATATTAGACCATCGGTATTTCTATTGACCGATGGTTTTTGTTGTTGTGGTATGTAAGTCTTGATACTGGCGCTTCTAGTCGCTGTGAGTTAACTTTTTCTTTGACTTAGGTACATGTCACAGTTGTTGACGGTTTGCCAAAATAGTAACGACATAAGAAGTAGGCATTAGTAATGGAACCGCTTTATCAATATGCCTGGCTGATTCCAGTATTGCCCTTGACTGCTGCCATGCTAGTTGGTCTAGGGCTGATCTCATTTAACAAAGCAACTAACCATCTACGGCAGTTGAATGCTGTATTTATTGTCTCCGTACTGGGGGCAGCAATGGTGTTTTCGTTTGCTTTGCTCTGGAGTCAGATTCAGGGACACGAAGTTTTTACTCGCACTATTGAGTGGGCTACTGCTGGAAATTTCCACTTGACGATGGGTTACACCATCGATCATCTCACAGCACTGATGCTGGTAATCGTGACTACAGTCGCCTTTTTGGTGATGATTTACACCGACGGCTATATGGCTCACGACAAGGGTTATGTACGCTTCTATGCATATTTGAGCCTGTTTAGCTCGTCGATGTTGGGCTTAGTACTAAGTCCCAACCTCGTGCAAGTTTATATTTTCTGGGAACTAGTTGGTATGTGCTCTTACCTACTAATTGGTTTCTGGTATGACCGTAAGGCTGCAGCAGATGCTTGTCAAAAAGCTTTTGTCACTAACCGCGTCGGTGACTTTGGTCTGTTGTTGGGGATGCTGGGGCTTTACTGGGCAACTGGCAGCTTCGATTTTGAGGTGATGGGTGTCCGTCTAGAAGCTTTTGTAGAATCAGGATACCTTAGCGCGGCTTTGGCAGCACTGTTCGCTGTGTTGGTATTTTTAGGACCAGTAGCTAAATCAGCCCAATTTCCCCTGCATGTCTGGCTTCCTGACGCTATGGAAGGTCCTACACCCATTTCTGCTCTCATTCACGCGGCAACGATGGTGGCAGCTGGGGTATTTTTAATTGCGCGGATGTACCCAGTGTTTGAAGGCATTCCTCTGGCAATGAGTGTTATCGCTTGGACTGGAGCCTTTACTGCCTTCTTGGGAGCAACAATTGCAATTACACAAAATGACATTAAGAAAGGTCTAGCCTATTCCACCATGTCTCAGTTGGGTTACATGGTAATGGCAATGGGTTTTGGTGCCTATAGTGCCGGATTATTCCACTTGATGACCCACGCTTATTTTAAGGCGATGCTCTTCTTGTGCTCTGGCTCTGTGATTCACGGCATGGAAGCAGTAGTTGGTCATGACCCAATTTTGGCTCAAGATATGCGCTTAATGGGGGGCTTGCGCAAGTTTATGCCCATTACCGCTTTGACGTTTTTAATTGGTACTCTGGCAATTTGCGGTATTCCGCCTTTTGCTGGTTTTTGGTCGAAAGACGAAATCTTAGGAAGCGCTTTTGTTGCTAATCCAGCACTGTGGGCGATTGGCTGGCTCACTGCTGGCTTAACTGCTTTTTACATGTTCCGGATGTATTTCTCTACCTTTGAGGGAGAATTTAGGGGTAATATGCTTAATATCCGGCATCAACTCAAAGCTTTAGCAGGTAAACCAGTACCAGCTTTTGGGCCTGGTGCGATGGATGTTAGAGAATTGCAAGCAGAGACTGCTCATGACGAGGAGCATGGTGGTCATAGCGAGTTTCCCCATGAGTCACCATTAAGCATGACGCTGCCGTTACTATTGCTAGCGGTGCCTTCAGTATTAGTTGGTTTGGTGGGAACCCCATTTAATAACTATTTTGAGGAATTCATTCACCCAGCCTCGGAAACTGTTACCGCCGTGCTCTCAGAGGCAGAAGCTTTTGACTGGAATGAATTTCTAGTCATGGCTGGTAGTTCTGTCGGTATTGGTTTAATTGGGATTACCGTTGCTTCGCTGATGTACTTAGCTCGCAAAATTGACCCAGCTGCGATCGCTAAAAAAATCCAGCCACTATACGAATTATCCCTCAACAAGTGGTATTTCGATGAAATATATGAGCGACTATTTGTGTTCGGAAGTCGCCGCTTGGCAAGGCAGGTTATGGAAGTTGACTACAGAGTCGTTGATGGTGCTGTTAACCTGACTGGCTTGTTCACAATGTTGAGTGGTGAAGGTCTCAAATACCTAGAGAATGGTCGTGCCCAATTCTATGCCCTAATTATCTTTGGAGCGGTGCTTGGTTTTGTAGTCTTCTCTGGAATCAGCTAAGGAGTTTTTACACAAGTGTCTCCGGATGCATGTCGATTTGGCGAGTTTTTTCACCTCACCCCCTTGCATCCCCCTCTGCCAAGTGGTGCGATGACGAAACACTTACAGCTACTGCTCTTCTCTCCATTGGAAAGAAACAGTTGGGGGATGA
This sequence comes from Symploca sp. SIO3C6, assembly GCA_010692425.1. Taxonomy (GTDB): domain Bacteria; phylum Cyanobacteriota; class Cyanobacteriia; order Cyanobacteriales; family Coleofasciculaceae; genus SIO3C6. The sequence goes on from JAAHHJ010000008.1 coordinate 72,016, forward strand.
AGACTAACAAGGGTGGCATGCTCCCGGTGCCTCCTCCTAACTTTGGGGGCAATCCTTACTAAGGCAAATCAGCACTGAACAAATGCTACTGATTACTGAAAAATGACAGACTTTCCCTGGCTAACGACGATTATCCTATTTCCGATTATCGCCTCACTATTTATACCTTTCTTGCCTGAAAAGAATGGTATCTGGGAGCGATGGTATGCCTTGATTATTGGGTTAATTGATTTTGCCCTAATTATTTACGCCTTCGTCACTGAGTACGACTTTTCTAAGCCAGGACTGCAACTGGTTGAAAAATACTCCTGGGTTCCCCAATTGGACTTAAATTGGTCGGTAGGAGTTGACGGCTTAGCGATGCCCTTGGTAATTTTAACGGGCTTTATGACGACGCTGGCAACTCTGGCGGCTTGGCCTGTAACTTTTAAGCCGAAGCTGTTTTACTTCCTGATTTTGGCAATGTATGGCGGACAAATTGCCGTATTTGCTGTTCAGGATATGCTGCTATTCTTCCTAGTATGGGAATTAGAGTTAGTTCCAGTTTACCTGCTGCTTTCGATTTGGGGCGGTAAAAAGCGTCTGTATGCGGCAACCAAGTTCATCCTTTATACGGCTGGAGGTTCACTATTTATTTTGTTGGCGGCTTTGTCAATGGCTTTCTACGGCGATACCATCACTTTTGACATGCAGTCGCTAGCTTTCAAGGACTACGCCCTCAATTTTCAACTTTTACTCTATGCCGGCTTTCTGATTGCCTACGGCGTCAAACTGCCTATCTTCCCACTACACACTTGGTTGCCAGATGCTCACGGGGAAGCGACAGCACCTGTGCATATGTTGCTAGCTGGAATTCTGCTGAAAATGGGTGGTTATGCCCTGATTCGGATGAATGCTGGTATGCTGCCTGATGCCCATGCCTACTTTGCCCCAATATTGGTGATTCTGGGGGTTGTAAATATTGTTTACGCAGCTTTGACTGCCTTTGCCCAACGCAGTCTAAAGCGAAAAATTGCCTACTCTTCGATTTCCCACATGGGATTTGTGTTAATTGGTATTGGTTCGTTTACTGACTTGGGCTTGAGTGGTGCTGTACTACAAATGGTTTCCCACGGTTTGATTGGAGCTAGTCTCTTCTTCTTGGTGGGAGCAACCTATGACCGTACCCATACCCTGATGCTGGATGAAATGGGTGGTGTTGGTCAGAAAATGCCGAAGATTTTTGCGATGTGGACTACCTGTTCGATGGCATCTTTGGCACTGCCAGGAATGAGCGGATTTGTGGCAGAGGTAATGGTGTTTGTTGGCTTTGCAACTAGTGATGCCTACACCTCTACTTTCAAGGTAATTGTGGTATTCCTGGCAGCGGTTGGGGTAATTCTGACTCCTATTTATCTGCTGTCTAATCTTCGGGAAATTTTCTATGGTGAGGAAAACAAGGAATTGGTTGCTCACCAAGCCTTAATTGATGCTGAGCCACGAGAGGTATTTATCATTGCCTGTCTGCTGGTTCCGATTATCGGTATTGGCTTTTATCCTAAGATTTTGACTCAGATTTACGACTCGACGACAGTTGAGTTGACTGCACGCTTACGGGCATCAGTACCAAGTTTGGTGCAGCCTGCCAAAGTGGTGCAGGAAGATACCCCAGCTTTATCTATGGCACCTATGATTGGTGAGCCTTAGGGGTTGACTAGGTAAATCGGTTTTTGTAATATAGGGTTGGTATAATGCCAATCCTATATCTTTTTTTATTATTCTTCAGATAAAAAGACTATAAGTCAGTTTCAGCTTCAACGCTGATTTAAGTTATGTTTTCTCTCTCCAGCAGCTTATTAAAATCTTTTTCTATCCAACCTTCCTCGCTATAATCTGTGTACTTTCCTGTATAGCCGATGATCAGGAAAATTAAATGATTAAACAAGACATAAACCTGTCTGCATAACTTAATCTCGCTTTCAACTTCCTCTGGCTTAATAGAATATCCATGAGCAGTTTTATTACGACATTTTTTCCAAGCTTTTACAAATTTTTCATCTACTAAACCCTTATCTGTTAAGTGTTTCAATATATCTGTAGCACTGGCAGGATTTGACTTTATGCTGCTCAGAAATCCATATAACCTTTTTTTAAAGGAATCTTCAAGCTCTAATTCCTTTAATTTATCATGAACAAGTGAGACTTGTGATTCAATATTACTAGAATTATTACCTATATAAACTGCTTTAAAAGACTCCATTTTTAGAAAATATTCTACAGCAACGGAAACTACAAACATTTCTGCTTCCAAGATGCTTATTCTCATGTTCATAACGTATCTAATCCATGCAGATATAGGATGCAACCTTGATTCTGGATGGTTGATTATATGAGATAAATACCTTTCATAAAGTTTCCAGACATCTTCCTTGCCAAATTCTGCATTAAAACGTATTGGTGGCATTACTATTGTCTTTTGCTCTCTATCCAATAAAGACCTAAGACGTATAGTTCTTTTATTTCTCTGATTAAGTTCCAGCGCAGACCATAATACAAAATCACCAAGTACGAATTGTAAAGCTTCGCAAACTCTAGTTTCTATAAGTTTTGGTAAATCACTGCCATTAGAATAGACTTCGATAAGCGTGCCATTATTTTTGCACTTGATAATATAAAACGTGTAACCACAAGCAGAAAAATATGCAGCAGGTAGTACATAATTTATAGTAGATGGTACTATTTCTTCTTTAGAGACTATTGAGCATAGCCTGTTAATGTTAAAGGGAAATTCAATAATTTTACTCACATATAAGCATAGAGAAGCTTGTTGATCAGATTGATTAGATGAAATGTCAGCTGTGTGAGAGATTTCATTTAACTGGGCTATTACTATTTCTTGATTATTTGAAGTTGTTGCATATCTTGGCCGAAGCCTTGTGCTTTTCCATTCTCTATCATGCTCATCAGTAGAACTAAGACAGAAATATCTGTTTTCTGGTATAAATTTGCCAACATAGTTTTCATTAAATTCTTCAATAAAATTTTTTAATAATAATCTTTGATCATCAACACCTAAAGATAATTTAAGCTCTAACTTTCCTTGCTCATTACGACTAATTGACCCTGAAACTTGATAAATTGTCGGGGAATCTGATGATTTTTGCGTTAAAGTTATTTGTGGACAGTTGATGCACAGGGATTTATCAAAAAACTCTGATGGGTTGTGAGGAAGCATAAAAAATTTTAGTTAAGGTTGGTAATCAGCTGGATGTTGAAAGTCGCCAATCACTTTACTAACTTCAGTTGCGATCGCTAATAATTCTAAATCTTTCCACCTTTTCCCAACAACCTGTACTCCAATTGGTAATCCTTCTTTACTTTGTCCAACGGGAATTACAACCACAGGGTTACCAGTTAAATTTAGAGGCATAGTGTAACCGCCACAAGCCAAAATGTAGGGAAACTTCACCCCATCAACTTTAATCGGCTCACCAAAAGAGCAATGAGGAAAAGCTGGAGTTATAGACACAGGACAAATCCAAGCATCCCATTGCTCTAAAAAACTATCCATTTGTGCTATTTGGTAATCGCGTTCGGTTAAAACAGCATTGTATTTTGTTAAGCTTGGAGGAAAGGCAAGATTACCTTTTCTAGCTAGGGGAGTTCCCGATTTAAAAGCAGTTTGAGTTCGAGCTAAAAATTCAGATTTCATGCCGACTCGAAGTCCTCGAAAAAGATCTTTTATCGAATTAGAGGCAAATAATTCTAGGAAAGACCAAGCACCATAATTAGCTAAAGCTTCCTCCCAATCAAAATTAGTGGGATTAGATTCTTCTAAATAACAACCAGTATCAGTCAAACGGTTAACAAAGGTTTGGATAGCCAAATGCGTATCTTTACTTACAGGCAGAAAATCATAGCCATAGGTCCAGGCAATTCTAATCTTAGATAGTTTTTTACCTGTTGGTTGATCTAAAGGAACAGGTGGAATTTCTGGCTGTCTTGACTCAGCACCAGCAATAAGAGTAAAACCTAATTTTAAATCTTCTATAGAACGGGCAAGAGGACCAATTCTGAGCATATGTCGAAGATACTTTGGTTGTCCTGGCAATTCAGGAATATGCCCTGTAGTAGGAACTCTACGATCCGTAGGCATAAACCCATAAACACCACAGCAATGGGCTGGATGTCGAATCGAACCCCCAACATCACTACCAATATCTAAACAGGAAAAACCAGCAGTGATCGCACTTGCCGAACCACCACTACTACCACCAACTGTACAGTTTAAATTCCAAGGATTATTAGTTTGTCCGAAAATAGGATTATTGGTTTGATAATCTCCTGCTAGTCTTGAAGGATTAGTCTTAGCAAAGATAATCGCTCCTGCTGCTCTCAATCTAGCTACAGTTGTAGCATCCTGTTGAGGAATGTAATTTTTTAAGGGTTCATAGCCACTGGTAGTAAGCAGCCCTGCAGTTTCTAAAGTATCTTTGATAGTAATTGGCACACCATGTAATATGCCCCAGATTTCCCCTTTAGCTAAAGCTTGATCAGCTTCTTTAGCTCTTTTGATTGCACCTACTTGATCTAAAGTTGCGATCGCTCCGCGCTAGCCCTTTGGGCTAATCGCATTTAGTTTATGGTTGTGTTTGGCAATTTGTTCTAGATAAGCATTGAGGACTTCTGTTGCTGAAATCTCTCGCTGGCGAATCATTTGAGCAAGTTGATAAGCAGGAGTAAATACGATATTCATCTGCCTGGTAGTACTACAACGGCTTCTGTAACTAGATTTTCTCTGGTGTAATCAGAGCAAATATTGAAATTATTCTTATAGCAGTACGTATTAAGGTTAGGACAAGCTAAATCGCTAAAATTTTGTCAAATTCTGCCTTCTGCCTTCTGCCTTCTGCCCTGGAGCCTTGCGCGTAGCGCTATACAAAAAAATCGATTGCTTTACTACTTTCTATACACCAATTAAATTCTCTGCCAAAGCTACAGCCCCCCATAAAGGGGCATCATCACCTAAAGCAGCATAAACAATCTCAAAATCTACTTCTGGCATCGCCGTCTCGCGGGCAAACTTACGTAACATCTTCCAAAATATTTCCCCTGTTTTAGCAACCCCACCACCGAGGATAAACAGTTGTGGGTTAATTAAATTAGCGCTATTACCAATACCAACTCCTAAAGCCCAAGCTGCTTTTTCTAGAGTTTGAAGAGCGATTTTATCTCCCTCTGCTGCAGCTTTACTAACTACCTCAGCTGTAATCGCTTCTAAGTTATCATTAACTAAATTACGCAGAATTTGACCCTGTTGCGGCTTAGCTTGCAACCATTCCCTCGCCTGTTGAGCAATAAAAGGGCCAGAAGCTAAGCGTTCAACACAACCTCGCCTACCAAACCACAAAGGACCATTAGGATCAATGGCAGTATGACCAATTTCACCAGCCATGCCATTAGCACCGCGCCAAGGTTTGCCATTAAGAATTAAGCCGCCACCAACGCCAGTGCTAACGGTAATATACATTAGGCTTTCGTACCCTTGACCAATACCAAAGCGATGTTCACCCAAGGCAGCAACATTGGCATCATTGTCAACACTGGCAGGAACACCGAATTCCATTTCTAACAGTTGTTGCAGAGGGATATTTTCCCAAGCATTAACATGGTGAGAGAGATAAACTGTGCCTGTTTTGAAATTCACAGGGCCACCAAAACTGACACCAATGGCAGCTGGTTTCCTTCCTGCTAGTAATTCTTCTGCTAGAGAAGTCATAATTTCGATGTCAGTGCTGGCATCAGCATGGGGAGGAGAGAAAGCACGCTTGTGAGCTTGCCAATTGCGCTCTCCAGGGTAGGTGATGGCGGCAGTGTGTTTAGTACCGCCAAAGTCTAAGGCAAGGATGAGTGGGGGCATAGGATTTTGGATTGGAAAGATAAGTAAGAGGTAGATATGGGGAGATAGGGGGATGGGGAGAGGGGGAGAAGATTTGAAGAATTCTACTGTAATCAGAAAATATAAACTATATAAACTTTAGATACACGCTAGCTGATCAACTTTTTGGACGCTGAGGCTGAATAGGTAACATGTCAAGAGTTTCCATCATCCAACCGGATCAATCTTATAACTTTGCTGACTATTTCAAGCTCAACTACGATATAGAGGACATTTTGTCCTATTTTGGTTATTCGTTCCAGCCGCAATTATTGACGTTGCCAAAATCTCAGAGGAAGTTGGAACAGATGGAGCAACTAAAGCAGCGTTTTCAGGAAAGTCTACCCTACCTTAGTCTTAATAGTGAGATTGCTAGAAGGGAGTTTCTGATTGCTCCTGTGATTATGGAACTAATTCACTACATTCATGTAAAAGTGAGGGTAGAGTATCCTCTGGCTGTCAATAACCAGCTTAAAGGAACATTGGATTATTATTTACAATCCGAGAATCAATTATTGGTGATTGAAGCGAAAAACGCTGACTTGCAAAGAGGTTTCACTAAACTGGGAGTAGAGTTAATTGCAATTGATCAATGGTTTTCATCTGAGAATCCAAAATTATATGGTGCGGTTTCGATGGGAAACATCTGGCAATTCTGGGTTTTACACCGCCAAACCCAGAAGATTATACAAGATATTAATCTGTATCGTGTTCCTGCTGATTTAGAAGACTTGCTGAGAATTCTGGTAGAAATCCTCAATCCAAGCCCTTAAAATCTACAATCTCATGACTGGCTTTAAGAGTTTTTTTGTAGCTTAGGCATAACGACTATCACTTAAACTTTGAAATAATTCTTTACAATCTCCAAAATTCTCTCAGCTGCTTGACCATCTCCAAAGGGATTAATTGCTGTTGCCATCGCTTCATAGGCAACAGCATCACTCAACAGCAGGCTAGTGACAGCTACAATCTGAGTTGGGTTTGTCCCCACTAATTTAGCAGTACCAGCATTAACTGCTTCTGGTCTTTCTGTAGTTTCCCGCAGCACTAATACTGGCTTACCCAAACTCGGTGCTTCCTCCTGCAATCCTCCAGAATCCGTCAGTAGCAGATAACAACGTGCGATCGCTCCTACTAGTAGCTCATAATCCAAAGGTTCTGTCAAGAATATCCTAGGATGATCACCTAAAAGCGCTTGCAGTGGTTCTCTCACCGTGGGATTACGATGTAATGGTAATAATAAGGCAGTATCAGGAAACTTATCGATTATCTGTATAAATCCCTGAGCAATCTGCTGTAGTGGTTCACCCCAATTTTCCCGGCGATGAACTGTTGCCAAAAGTATGCGGTATTTTCCCCACTCTAAGCCACTAATTTGGCATTGCGGTTGACGCTTTGCTACTGTCAGTAAGGCATCAATAACGGTGTTACCAGTGAGGTGAATTTCTCCAACAACCCCTGAATTCTGTAGATTTTTCATCGCTAAGGAAGTAGGGGCAAAGTTCAACTGTGCCAATTGGGAAATCAAACGCCGATTTGCCTCTTCTGGGTAAGGATTAAATAAATTATCTGTACGCAATCCCGCTTCGACATGAGCTACCGGAATTCTTTGGTAAAAAGCAGCTAAGGCGGCGGCAAAGGCTGTGCTAGTATCTCCTTGGACAATTACCAGTTTGGGCTTAATTTCCCTGAATAGGGTTTCGAGGCCCTGCAAACTGCGACAGGTAATATCTGTCAGCGTTTGCTTGACCTTCATAATTTCTAAATTTTGGTCAGCAATGAGCTCAAATAACTGCATCACTTGCTCAACCATCTCGCGATGCTGCCCCGTCAAAATTACTCGTGTTTCAAAGATTCCACATTCCCGGAACTTTTGGATCACTGGTGCTAGTTTAATCGCCTCAGGACGAGTTCCTAAGGTAATGCAAATGGGAAGCTTAGATGCCGTCATTAAGATTTTTTATCCGCATTTAGTGATCAAAAAACCCGGATTTTACCGGGCTGTATCACTCTCTTATCTTATTTGCTTTTAGAAATTTGCCAAAGTTACTAAATCTTCGACTGACAATCACTCGAGGGCATGAACCAACTCCTATCTGGTAATATCGCAAGTTAGCGGGCAAGCTGCGTAAACAGAAGTATGCAAAGCGTCAGGTTCACCGTGTAGCCAGTGCAACCAACGCACATCCCTAGGGTCTACTCCCTTAAAGGTTAATATTGCTGCACCTAACAATACCGCTAAAACATTGACTCCAATCAGACTGCCTGCCACTAACAAAACTGCACTAATTGGTAAAACTGCTTGTAGGGTGACTGTCAAAAGACCGCCAATCGTAACCATCAGTACGATTAAAGGAAAGCCTACAACTAGCAAGCAAACTATCAAAGTAAAAGCCCAAATCAAAAAATTCTTAACCATGGCTATTGAATAAGACTTGGTCAAGTTCTCGCGTGTTGTCAATTCCATGATTTTTTCTCCTGTTGTCATTATTAAAAAAGAATTACAGCAAAGCCCTTCAACTAATCTCTGAGGATTAAATGCGATGAAAGTAAGTATAAAGTAAATTATTGAATCAAATGAACCTATCTTCAAAAAAATTTACACTTAGTACTTTTATAAATCTGAATTGCCCCTGACAGTAAAATCAAACTGCAACATCTGATACATAAACTCAATTCAGTTCAAAGTGTTAATTTTTATTTAAAAATTGAGTTAAATTACTTCATAAATCTTTGGTTTAAGCAGAACCATGTAACTTGAATAGATGTGTTTTTCCCTTGATCCCTAAGCCTTTGAGACCTTCAAAAAACCTAGATAAGCCCGTCGCTGATAAATACGAAGCTTTATTAAGCAAAGGTTCTGGTGTGCAACTAAATTTAGGCAAACATCCTAAGAGTGTTAGACATTAATATCGAGTTCGACCTGAGTAGCTTTCGCTAGGCAGGCTTAAAAACTGTAAACACGATATTCATGGCAAAGAAGCATACTCTTGATTTTACTAAAATTAAGCTGAATCTATAGAAGTTATAAGCAATAGATAGAAGCTGTATTGAGGGCAGGACTTACATATCTAAAATTCCAGATATCATAACCTGGTTATCCTTTCAAAATCTATAAGTAAAAATACTTAAGACAATAAAATTCTATCCAGTAGGCATTTCAACACCAGTGCGTTGTTGAGTAGGTGGTAATTCACTCCTCAGATGTGGGAACACTGTAAATAGTGGTTCCTATAGCCACCTCCTGCTACCAAATTGTTAGTGAAAAGTATGACAGATTTACAGCGCTCATCGATGCAACCGCCACCAACACACCGCATACCACCACCTCCTCCTCGGAGTAGTAAACCTCCCCAATCCTCTACGAGAGCGGTTCAACAAACCCATTCAACAACGCAACAGTTATCTCAAACAACCAATAAGTCAGGTTTAATCGCTAAACAAAGCTCTGTCTCAACTCCACCCATTGCCAATTCATCAACAGGTTCAACCACTACTAAAGCCTCAAAGCCTCACTCTCCAAGCACAACAGGTAGTGTAGACCTTGCCTCCAATCAGCCTACTTTGTATCAGATTATCCACCATGCCTATGAGCAGGGATGTTCTGATGTTCATCTTGGTGTTGGAGAGTTTCCTCGCTTGCGCAACCGTGGTCAAATGGAATTAACTAACTATCCAGAAACAGACCAGACAACTTTTATGAGTTGGCTGCGGGAAATTTTGAGCGATATAGAAATTCAGAGATTTCAAGAACATCTAGAATTTGATGGGGCAACTCAGTATGACTTTGCCCGCGTGCGGCTCAACATATTTAACACTCTCAAAGGAGCAGCGTTGGTCATGCGCTTAATTCCACTGAAAATCATGACCATAGATGAACTGCGGCTGCCGAAAGTATTTAGGGATATCTCTGATGCACACAAAGGTTTAGTGTTGGTAACTGGTCCAACTGGTTCAGGTAAATCCACTACTCTGGCGGCGATGGTAGATTACATTAATAAAGAGCATCGAAAGCACATTATCACAATTGAAGACCCAATTGAATTTGTTCATCAAAGCTGCAAATCATTGATTAAGCAGAGGGAAGTGGGAATCCATACCTGGAAATTTGATAATGCTCTCAAGGCAGCTCTGCGGGAAGACCCTGATTTAATCTTGGTTGGGGAAATGCGGGATAAAGAAACAGTCAATACTGCCTTGAAGGCAGCTCAAACTGGTCACCTAGTTATGGGAACCTTGCATACCAATAGTGCTGTCAAGACAATTGAGCGTATCCTCAATCTTTACAGTGCCGAGGAGCAACAGGCAATGCGGGTAGCGCTAGCTGAATCTGTGGTTGCTGTAATTTCCCAGGGCTTGAGCCGCACAACCGACGGCAAACGCGCTGCTTTTCATGACATCCTGGTTAATACCGAAACCATGAAAGATTACATTCGGGATGGCAAGTACGAGGAAATGACAAACCTGATGGTTAATGGTGCCTATGATGGTATGGTTACAATGAATCAATCTCTCTTTAACCTCTATCAGGAAGGACGAATTACAGAAGAAACCGCGATGGAATTGTCACCTGCACATAATGAGATGGCTCAAATGCTACGTGGTCGTTGTTAGCACAGTTTGCTCTAAGAATGTACCTCGATATAAGCTATCGCGCATTTAATTGGTGTATTCAATTAACTAAAAAGCAGAGGGTTAAAATTCCCGACTTCTATAAGTCGACCTCACTCTCGTTGGGGTTAAATCCCCATCTGAGTGATCCCTACTCCCAACAGAAGGGGAGACAAGAGAGTTTTGGGAGACAGGGCAATGAGTTTATACACAAATCCTCCCACACACCCAACGCTTTCCCATCTCTCTGGATAGAGACAGAGTTTTTGAAGAACTCTCATGCAACCAGAAAATATAAGCTTTAAATGCACACTTGCTTATACCGAGAGGATTAGAAAAAACTTATTAAGTGCTAAGTATTGTCGCAATCTCTAAAATGGTCGAGTAACCTTAGAGAAAGTTACTCTCCGCATTTATAAACTGTGGCTAAGATTCCAAGGGTAAGGGTAACAAGGATAATTTAGCATTCAAGTTGCTATTTTTACTCCCCTTTTCCTATTGAAAAATTCTTAATCGCGTTTCCTTCAACACTCAACAAATGCTGATTTCCCAATTCTTGCGAGGTTTTAGATGAAGATTGCCCTTGAAATCAGACCAACTCATTCTCTCAAAGATGTTTAAAGGCATTGCTATCTTTACACCAGGAGGAGATTTAATTTATGCTATTGACCCCAGCAAGCAGGATCAATGGCATCTGCACCTGTGTGTTGCTCTACAAGAAATTTTAGGTTTGCCAGAACCACCTCATTTTTTAGTGCCTGGTTATACTGCTACTATTGACAGATGGCTCGACCCTAGAACCAAGCAGTTGCAAACCTCAGCAGAAATTTATCGACCGGTACAACATCATCAAGCACTGCTAAATTCTGTGTTTGGCACTAGTAACTTAGTCTGGCAAGTAGCACCATGGCAAGAAGGTGCTTGCGATCCAAGCGTGCTAGAGACATATCGCCATCAGTTTTCCCAACTTTGGGAAGACCATGACTTGATTGTGCGCTTGGAGCGCAGGCAGGGATTATTGCGACCTACTTTTCTGGAAGGACTAGGCTCTAATTCTTATGCTCACCAGCAAGATACTCAAGGCAAAAAGATATCCTTAGATAATGCCAAAATCTACGCAAATAAGCAACGAAGACCCACAGAGGAAGTGGATGGTGAGAGCAACTTTAACAAAACAGAAGCTTTTCCGAATCAGAGAATAGAGGGTGAGCAGGCATTTATGCCATCCTCTTCAAGAAAATCTCCTACTAAACAAGGAAATTGCACTTTAGAAAACAGCAACAGTCAGCATCAAGAGACTGGGGAAAATTTGAGATCTGAGATAGAAACTCACTCTGAACTCAAAGACTTTGCTAAACAAGATATTGATAGATGTGATGATACGGAACCCGATTTAGTTAAAGGTTCGTCTGCTCAGGAGCCAATAACTGTAGACTCTGAAAGAATAGGCGAAACCTCACCGCTAAAACGCGCCCATGGCTACGTACTACGTTTATTTGTTTCTGGTAACAATGCGACTACAGAACATACTCTCAAGAGCTTGCACCAGCTGTTAGAGCATTCTCTTAATTATCCTTACACTCTAAAAGTAATTGATGTCTTCAAACATCCAGAGCAAGCAGAGGCAAATCAGATCTCGGCTACACCAACCCTACTAAGAGTCTGGCCCGAACCTGTCAGGCGGATTGTCGGTAATTTGCATGATCTTGAGAGAGTATTGCAAGTACTGGCTGCCCCATCCGAGGTTTGTTAGCAAAGCCGGTGTAACCATTCTACTTGACTGAGCTGATGTCTCACAGTACTGGTGCAGTTTCTGCTGGTGGTTCAGATACTTCCAGAGGAATGACTTCTTCGAGAGGCTCTGTAGGCTCCTCTATAGAGGCTGGTGCTTCCCTTGGGGTAGTTGAGCTCTCTGGTGCTAACAACTCAGATGACTCTGGCAGGGGAGTTGCCTCTTTAGTTGTAGCTTCTTCAAGAGGTTCTGTAGGCTCCTCTACAGAGGCTGGTGCTTCCCTTGGGGTAGTTGAGCTCTCTGGTGCTAACAACTCAGATGACTCTGGCAGGGGAGTTGCCTCTTTAGTTGTAGCTTCTTCGAGAGGCTCTGTAGGCTCCTCTATAGAGGCTGGTGCTTCCCTTGGGGTAGTTGAGCTCTCTGGTGCTAACAACTCAGATGACTCTGGCAGGGGAGTTGCCTCTTTAGTTGTAGCTTCTTCAAGAGGTTCTGTAGGCTCCTCTACAGAGGCTGGTGCTTCCCTTGGGGTAGTTGAGCTCTCTGGTGCTAACAACTCAGATGACTCTGGCAG
>JAAHHJ010000008.1:84856-103866 GCA_010692425.1 Symploca sp. SIO3C6
CTGGCAGGGGAGTTGCCTCTTTAGTTGTAGCTTCTTCAAGAGGTTCTGTAGGCTCCTCTACAGAGGCTGGTGCTTCCCTTGGGGTAGTTGAGCTCTCTGGTGCTAACAACTCAGATGACTCTGGCAGAGGAGTTGCCTCTTTAGTTGTAGCTTCTTCAAGAGGTTCTGTAGACTCCTCTACAGAGGCTGGTGCCTCCCTTGGGATAGTTAATTCCTCTTCTGGAGCGATTTCTGTTGTCAGATCAGATGTTTCCGGCACCAAACTTGGTTCTGAGGGGGTAACCTGCACTTCCTCTAGCACTTCTGGTGAGGCAGCAGGAGCATCAGATGGCAGTAAGAGGAGTCGGAGGCGATTAAATAAGCGACTAAAAATATTCCCTGATTCTGGTTTTTCCTCTGCTAATGGTTCAGTAGAATTTGATTGCTCTGCCTTGGTTGATTCCTCAGATGGCACCAATGGTTCGCTAGGAATGAATGATTCAGCAGGTGACTTTTCTTCCTCTACTGGCAAATCTAATTCAGGAGTTAAAATTTCTTCAGCTTCAGGAGCCAGAGTTTCCTCAGGCTCAGCAGTCAAAATTTCTTCAGCTTCAGGAGTCAGAGTTTCCTCAGGCTCAGCAGTCAAAATTTCTTCAGCTTCGGGAGGTGCCACAGGTAAAGGTGTTGTTTTGGACTCTTCCTGGTAATTGGGTTCTACAATGCCACGAAGTCTCTCAAAAGTCAGTTCACCGCGCACTAGCCTAGAAAGTGCATCTTTACCATTAGCTTCGTAGTTAATTAGTCGCACCGTGTTATTGAAAACATTATTGACAGGGTTGCCCAACTCATCTATGAACTCCAACTGTACCCAGTTCTTGCCAGGTTTAAAACCTTTTAGATAAACAGACTGCCAACGATCCAGAACAAAACTTTCACCGTTGATAGTAACGCGAATTCGCCAATCAGCAATTTCGTCATCAGGGCTTTCGGTGGCAATGAGATGAAGTGGAGCATTTGTAAGGTAAAAGTCGAGCAAAATTGGCTGGGCTCCATAGCTGCCCACAGGACTGTTGTAAGTCAGCAATGGCAAAGTTGAATCTGGATAATTATCTGCACTCTTAGTAAAGACGTGAAATGTCGTCTGAGCGTAAGCTCCTTCATTTTTGAAACTCTCATACCAGGGGCGGGAAGCAAAAACCCTTACAGTGTGAGTTCCTGGTTCTAAATCCTCCAAAATTAAAGGTTGCTCCCAGTCATAAACCCTGGTGTAAAGTCGATTGTCAAGAATAACCTCAAGATGGGAACTAAGTCCTAGCTCTGGATCTTGAAAATTTGGCAGATCCTGAACCTGAAATTCAACCTTTACTGCGGTATCCTCAACAATCTCATCAGTGCTGGGACTTATCAGCTTGACTTGTGGCTGGTAAATATCCAAACTCCGACTCAGTTTCTGAATTATTGGGGGCGGGGCAACCTCCAAAAGTTGCTCTGCTAAACGAGTTGGTGATCTCACTTCATTCTCTGATGCTTGCAGTTTGTCAGGTTCAATTCGATCCTGACAGCCCACCAGAGTCCAGCTCAAAAACGCTGTGATCAATAAAGAAAAAAGTAATCTTAGAGTTGCCCACCGGCGATTTTTGCCCAACACGCCATCTCCTTTTGCCACCGGTCTTCTATAGCTATGTTAACTGAAGCTATCGTAACTCTGAAGATTCTAAAATTAGGCTTAAATACATGTTTCACTATTGCAGTTTGTAACGTTTAGGTAAACTGATCTTGACTTTTTATAGGCGCTTTTGCTTTGAAAGTCACGATAGAGCTGGGTTTTCCTAAATTTTAATTTTTGTGAATTGCCTCCGAAGATGTTCATAAGAAAGACATATCATCAACTACAGAAGGTATCCCCTTGGACCTAAATTAAAAACGGAGATCTCGTTTCTCTTTCCCAAGGAAAGTCTTTATTGAGCGAGATTTCCTGATTCGTAAAATCAAACTCCCCTAGGGGTATTGCTCATTCCTTCCTTGTCTAGAGAGGAGATTCCTAGATGACAATTAGCCCTCCTGAGCGAGGACCAAGGGTCGATAAGGATCCGGTACCAACTTCTTTTGAGAAGTGGGGTAAGCCTGGTCACTTCGACAAGACCCTTGCTAGAGGTCCAAAAACCACAACTTGGATTTGGAACCTTCACGCTAACGCTCACGATTTCGATAGTCACACGAGTGACCTCCAAGATGTCTCTCGTAAAATATTCAGTGCTCACTTCGGTCACTTAGCCGTCGTTTTCGTCTGGCTAAGCGGCATGTATTTTCATGGTGCTAAGTTCTCAAACTATGAGGCTTGGCTAAGCGATCCGATAAACATTAAGCCTAGTGCTCAAGTTGTTTGGCCAGTTGTTGGTCAAGGTATTTTGAATGGGGATGTCGGTGGCGGCTTCCACGGCATCCAGATAACCTCTGGATTTTTCCAGCTGTGGCGTGCCTCTGGAATTACCAATTCCTACCAGCTTTACTGCACGGCAATTGGTGGTCTAGTAATGGCAGCACTGATGCTATTTGCTGGCTGGTTCCATTATCACAAGAAGGCTCCCAAACTGGAATGGTTCCAGAATGCAGAGTCGATGATGAACCACCACTTGTCAGTCTTGCTAGGCTGTGGTTGTCTGAGTTGGGCTGGTCACCAGATTCACGTGTCTCTGCCCATCAACAAGTTGTTGGATGCTGGAGTAGCACCTAGCGATATCCCTTTGCCTCACGAGTTTTTGTTCAACAAGGACTTGATGGCAGAGCTGTATCCTAGTTTTGCCCAAGGGTTGACACCCTTCTTCACGTTGAACTGGGGCGTCTATGCTGACTTCCTAACCTTCAAGGGTGGTTTGAACCCAGTAACTGGCGGCTTGTGGTTGTCAGATACTGCTCATCATCACTTGGCTCTGGCAGTTCTGTTCATCGTCGCTGGTCACATGTACCGAAACACCTTCGGTATTGGTCACAGCATGAAGGAAATTCTAGAGGCTCATAAAGGTCCCTTCACTGGCGAAGGACACAAAGGTCTCTATGAAATCCTGACAACTTCTTGGCATGCCCAGCTGGCAATTAACCTTGCCATGCTTGGTTCTCTCACCATTATTGTGGCGCACCATATGTACGCGATGCCTCCGTATCCGTACATTGCTACAGATTATGGCACGCAGCTATCCCTGTTTACCCACCACATGTGGATTGGGGCATTCTGTATTGTGGGAGGTGCTGCCCACGGTGCAATTTTCATGGTGCGGGATTACGACCCGGCGAAGAATGTTAACAACCTGCTAGACCGGGTAATCCGTCACCGAGATGCAATTATCTCTCACCTAAACTGGGTTTGTATCTGGTTAGGTTTCCACAGCTTTGGTCTGTACATCCACAACGATACGATGCGAGCTCTGGGTCGCCCCCAAGACATGTTCTCGGATACGGCGATTAAACTACAGCCAGTGTTTGCTCAGTGGGTTCAGAACCTGCATACCCTGGCACCGGGAAGCACAGCTCCCAATGCCCTGGATACTGTAAGCTATGCCTTCGGCGGTGGTGTAGTTGCTGTCGGCGGCAAAGTGGCAATGATGCCAATTGAACTGGGTACGGCGGACTTTATGGTTCACCATATCCATGCCTTCACCATCCATGTCACGGCGCTGATTCTGCTCAAAGGCGTACTTTATGCCCGCAGTTCTCGCCTTGTCCCAGACAAATCCAACATCGGCTTCCGCTTCCCCTGTGATGGTCCAGGTCGTGGCGGCACCTGCCAGGTGTCTGGTTGGGATCACGTGTTCCTAGGTTTATTCTGGATGTACAACAGCATCTCCGTTGTGATTTTCCACTTTAGCTGGAAGATGCAATCTGATGTTTGGGGAACAGTATCACCCGATGGCAGTGTGTCTCACATCACGTATGGCAACTTTGCCCAAAGTGCCATTACCATCAACGGCTGGTTGCGCGATTTCTTGTGGGCTCAGGCTTCTCAAGTAATCACTTCCTACGGCTCGGCCCTGTCGGCTTACGGCATAATGTTCCTAGCCGGTCACTTTATTTTTGCCTTTAGTTTGATGTTCCTCTTCAGCGGACGCGGCTACTGGCAAGAGCTGATCGAATCAATTGTTTGGGCGCATAATAAATTAAAAGTAGCCCCAAGCATTCAGCCTCGTGCTCTGAGTATCATTCAGGGTCGGGCTGTGGGGGTAGCTCACTACCTTCTGGGGGGAATTGTCACTACATGGGCATTCTTCCTGGCACGGATTCTTGCAGTCGGATAATGACTGTTGCAATCAAAGCAAAAAGATAAAGTGGGACATGTTTGAAAATGTCCTGCCTGTCGAGACCCCAATCAACCTGGAACAAAAGTTCCAGGGGGTCACTGAGAAAGAAAATGAGCAGCACTATTTGTGATCAGTCTCATATTTCAGCGAGGAGAATTTCCTAAGACAGATGGCAACAAAATTTCCAAAATTTAGCCAGGACCTCGCTCAAGATCCGACAACACGTCGCATCTGGTACGGGATCGCCACGGCCCACGACTTTGAAACCCACGATGGCATGACCGAGGAGAATCTTTATCAAAAGATTTTTGCTTCTCACTTTGGTCACTTAGCCATCATTTTCTTGTGGACCTCTGGTACCGTTTTCCACGTCGCCTGGCAAGGTAACTTTGAACAGTGGATAAAAGATCCTCTAAATGTTCGTCCCATCGCCCACGCGATTTGGGATCCTCACTTTGGTCAAGGGGCAATAGATGCCTTCACCCAAGCTGGTGCCTCTAGCCCTGTAAACATTGCTTACTCTGGTGTATACCACTGGTTTTACACCATTGGCATGACAACAAATAACGACCTGTACACTGGTGCAGTGTTCTTGTTAGTGTTGTCTGCCCTGTTCTTGTTTGCAGGTTGGCTGCACTTGCAACCTAAGTTCCGCCCTAGCTTGACTTGGTTCAAGAGTGCAGAACATCGGCTCAACCACCACCTAGCTGGTTTGTTTGGTGTCAGCTCTTTGGCATGGACAGGACACCTAGTTCACGTTGCAATCCCCGAATCTCGCGGACAGCACGTAGGCTGGGATAACTTCTTGTCTACTCCTCCGCACCCAGCAGGCCTAGCACCGTTCTTCACGGGTAACTGGGGAGTTTATGCCCAGAACCCCGATACGGCAGAGCATGTGTTCGGTACCTCTCAAGGGGCAGGTACAGCAATCTTAACCTTCTTGGGTGGCTTCCATCCCCAGACTGAATCCCTGTGGCTGACTGATATTGCCCATCACCATTTGGCGATCGCGGTAATTTTCATTATCGCTGGTCACATGTACCGCACCAACTTTGGGATTGGTCACAGCATCAAGGAAATTCACAACGCTCACCAACCACCGCAGAACACCCCCTTTGGCGGCATGTTAGGCGAAGGTCACAAGGGCTTGTATGACACTATCAACAACTCCTTGCACTTCCAGTTGGGGTTGGCACTAGCTTGTCTAGGAGTAGTTACTTCCTTAGTTGCCCAACATATGTACTCGCTGCCTTCCTATGTATTCATAGCGAAGGACTATACAACCCAAGCAGCACTTTACACTCATCACCAGTACATTGCTGGCTTCTTGATGGTTGGTGCTTTTGCCCACGGTGCAATTTTCTTTGTTCGGGACTACGATCCAGAAGCTAACAAGAATAATGTCTTAGCTCGGATGCTTGAACACAAAGAGGCACTAATCTCTCACCTGAGCTGGGTAACTCTATTCTTGGGCTTCCATACCCTAGGTATCTATGTTCACAACGACGTTGTAGTTGCCTTTGGTACTCCTGAGAAACAAATCCTGATTGAGCCAGTATTTGCTCAGTTCATCCAAGCAGCTTCAGGTAAGGCTCTGTACGGTTTTGACGTGCTACTGTCTAATTCCGACAGCATTGCTGCCACTACTGGTGCAGCTTACCTACCAGGCTGGATGGATGCAATTAACAGCGGTACTAACTCTCTGTTTCTGACCATTGGTCCTGGCGACTTCTTGGTTCACCACGCGATCGCATTGGGTTTACACACCACAACCTTGATTCTTGTTAAGGGTGCTTTGGATGCCCGTGGCTCCAAGCTAATGCCGGATAAGAAAGACTTCGGCTATTCCTTCCCTTGTGATGGTCCTGGGCGTGGCGGTACCTGTGATATTTCTGCCTGGGATGCTTTCTACCTTGCCATGTTCTGGATGCTCAACACCCTTGGTTGGCTTACCTTCTACTGGCATTGGAAGCATCTAGCTGTTTGGCAGGGTAACGTTGCTCAGTTCAATGAGTCTTCAACCTACTTGATGGGTTGGTTCCGCGACTACCTATGGCTGAACTCTTCTCAGCTAATCAACGGCTACAACCCTTATGGCACTAATAACTTGTCTGTCTGGGCCTGGATGTTCCTCTTCGGACACTTGGTTTGGGCAACAGGTTTCATGTTCCTAATCTCTTGGCGCGGTTATTGGCAAGAGTTGATCGAGACAATTGTCTGGGCACACGAGCGTACTCCTCTAGCGAACCTGATTCGCTGGAAGGATAAGCCTGTTGCTCTTTCTATCGTTCAAGCTCGTTTGGTTGGTTTAGCTCACTTTACAGTTGGCTACATCCTCACCTACGCGGCATTCCTGATTGCCTCGACTGCTGGTAAGTTTGGCTAAATGTTGCTGAAACTAGCACTTTAGCTAACAACAAAAGCCCCCTGCCCTTCGGTAGGGGTTTTTTATATCTCTAGATGAATCGGGATTAATCTTCAATCTGAGGGATTGATCAACAAAATACCCAGTCTTAACTGGGTATTTTTTATCATTGATATTAGCCTTTACCTGCTCAAATTAGGCATCGCTTTCGACGTAGATAAAAAGGAGGCCCATAGTCATAAAGGCTAATATAGCTAGTGCTGGAACCATCGCTACGGGTAAAAATGAAGCTGCATATGCTCCTGTCATATCTTTCTTTTCCTATTTCTAATTACAAGGGCAACATCATGGATATTACTTTGAACTCTGCCTAATTTTGCCAAACATAAAGATTCTTAACAAAAATGGAACTCAAAGCCGATTACACCAAATTCTGCTGTTTTTTGTCAGTGCAATCAGATGATCTGGTTTTACACTGAGCAAACGGAAAATTATTGCTAATTACTAAGAAAGCTAGTAAAAAGAGCAATATCTTTTATAATTCGTTACGAGAAGAAGCACTTCTATGTAAAGATTACTTACGCCGATTCTTGCAACTGCTTTGCTAACCCTTACAGTAAGACTACTAAGGGTTTTGTAGGATTTTAGAGGAAATAAATTCAGATGACAATGGATGTAGTTCAACCTGCTGGAGATCCCCAAATTGGTAATTTAGCCACTCCGGTTAATTCCTCAGGTTTCACAACAGCTTTCATAAACAACTTACCTGCTTACCGCCCAGGACTATCGCCCTTTCGCCGTGGCTTAGAGGTTGGTATGGCTCATGGCTATTTTCTGTATGGGCCCTTGGCTTTGCTTGGTCCTCTGCGTCATACAGATGTTGCCAGCATTGCTGGTGTACTAGCAACAGTGGGTTTAGTTTCGATTCTTACTATTGCTTTGTCCGTCTATGGTGCGGCTAATTCCGGCAAACCGATTGCAACTGTTACTACACCTAATCCTCCTGAAGATTTGGGGACACCAGAGGGCTGGAGTGAATTTGCTAGTGGTTTCTTGATTGGTGGTTGTGGCGGAGCATTTTTCGCCTATCTTCTGTGCGAGACACCTCATGTAGCACCACTGCAAAAAATTGCTGGTGGAGTTTGGTCATCATAACTTAAATATCTTAACCTGAGTTCGGCATAAGGCAATTAACTCTTAGCCCCTGGCAAATCTATAGTCTGGCTAAAGTTTCTTATTTTGTTTGTTTCTTATATCGCACTCGTCTTCAATTAGGGGGTGTAGATCTATGCTCCCTATAGATTTATCAAAATTTGCATTGCTCCGATTAGTGTAACGCACCACTCCCTGAGATATTTCGGGATGGTGTGTTACACTTTGCATTTTTAGCCAAAAATCAACAGTGGCGGATCAGCCCTTCTTCACAAATTCGAGATCTAACAGACTTTTGAGACTGCTTCCTAGCATAAATCCGCTATCACATTTGTGTACAAATAAACATAAATAAATGTTGCAGTTTTTGGTAAATTAGGTTAAATTTTATTACATAGACCCAATGCAAGGAGAGCCTTCTCATGCAAGAGCAAGAAAACAAGTTTGGCTTTACTAATTTTTCAGAAATCTGGAACGGCCGTTTAGCAATGCTGGGCTTCGTGATTGGCGTAGCCACTGAATTGCTCACTGGTCAAGGTATTCTGCAACAACTCGGTTTAATGTAATCAACTCATCGCCTCAGATATTAACTACAAGGAGAAATTTGTCATGCAAGAGCAAGAAAGTAAATTTGGTTTTACTAGTTTTTCAGAAATCTGGAACGGTCGTTTAGCAATGCTAGGCTTTGTGATTGGCTTAGCTACTGAATTGCTCACTGGTCAAGGTATTCTGCAACAACTTGGTCTAATGTAATTAACTTGTACTGTTGAACTATTGAGCTGTTGGCAACTATCGCTTTAGCTAGATGAAACTAGTTTTCTAAACTCAATAGTATGTATTTCCTAATCGGGGTGGAGGTAACAATCTTCACCCCGATTAGATTTGAGTAGGTAATATTAAGGTTTATTTGGCAAACAGCTGGAGATAATTTCCCCCTGTTAGGATCAAAGTATGATAATAGTTTAATAAACTAATGAGTGGATTAATCGTTGCTGTTGTTGATGGAACCAGAGCACGCTTTTTCTCTCTAGAGCAGGTTCAATTGCCTGAATATGAGTCAGGACCAAATTTGGTTGAGCGTGAAACTCTATTCAATCGGGCAAAAGAACTCGCTGGCAAAGAACTTTGGGCTAGTGTAAAAACTGGCCGTAACCAAGGTAAGGGCTCTCAAGGGCATGCCTATGATGATCATCGTCAAAATCATCTCAGTGAGTTTGGACGGCGCTTTGCTCAGATAGTTGCTAATCAAATTGCTAAAATGGCTCAAGCTGAGCAAGCTCAACGATTAATCCTTGTTGCTGAACCCCAAATTTTAGGATTACTTAGGGAGGTTTTGGCTCCTTTACTACCTAGAAACCCACAGCTCAAAAACCTACAAATTCAGGAATTAGCAAAGGATCTCAGTAAACTCAAACCGATAGAAATACACCAGAGTCTAGCTAGTAAGGATCTGATGCCAGCTCGAAAAAAATTATCAACCTAGGCGGCAGGCTATTGAAGCGATTTGAATTCCTTCGCCTTAGGTTTAACCGGCTGTTGAGCAGTTAATAGATAGCGGAAAAGCTGATTGCTAAGAACAAAACTGTAATCTACGGGACAGGGAGGTTATAGATGGAATACTTAGGTATTTTATCTCCCAAAAAACAGGAGAAGCTCGAAACTAGCCTGCTATTTCCCCTGCGCAATATAGTTTTACTGCCCGGTATCACCCTACCAATAGTAGCAGGTCGATCGCGTTCAGTGGCAGTGGCTGAAGCAACTATGCTCACGCCAGACAAGCAGCTAGTGATTGCTTCGATCCGCCCTGAAGCAGCTGAGCGACTCGAAGCAGATGAGAATGCCGAAATTGAGAGCCTAGAGGATCTCTATCCCATTGCAACTCTGGCAGTGGTGCAGCGTCTGCTTAGATTACCCATAGGACCAATTCAGCTCATTGTCGAAGGTCAAGAGCGAATCCGAATTGAACAATTGCTCCAAATTGACCCTACCTACGAGGCAAGATTCCAAAGACTGCCTAAACTTACAGCAGAGGGGGCGATAGCGGCAGGGAGCAAGCAGCAGACTTTGGACGCTCTCACTGGTGCGATTCAATCCCTCTGGCGGGAGGCTGCTACTCTAAATTCCAATTTTCCTGAAGAGGTTTTAGCAGTATTGTTGAATGCTGAAGACCCGGCACAGTTAGCTTATCAGACTTCTATACTGTTACAGCAAGAAGTTCCTAAGATGCAGGAAGTATTAGAGCAGGAAAATTTAGAGGCTTTACTGCGCTATATCCTTGGTTGCTTGCAAAGGGAGATCGAAGTGTATCGCCTGCGCAGCGAAATTATGGGGGCAACGAAAAAAGAAATTGACCAACAGCAACGGGAATTCTTCCTGCGGGAGCAACTTAAGAAAATTCAAGAGGAATTAGGGGAATTAGATCCTGATAGTAAGGAAGTGGAGCATTTGCGATCGCAAATGCTCTCAGCTAAATTACCGGAAGCTGCCCAAAAGCAAGCTAAACGTGAATTAGCTCGTTTGGAGCGTGTTGGCAACAATTCGGCAGAGGGGGGTGTGATTCGTACCTACCTCGATTGGCTGCTAGAGATGCCTTGGAATAAGAAGGTAGAGGATAATTTGGATCTGCGGCAGGCAAGGGAAGTTCTTGATGCGGATCATTATGGTTTAGATAAAGTAAAAGAGCGTATTATTGAGCATTTGGCTACCTTTAAGTTAAAACAAATGGCTCAGGCAAGTCTTGCTGAGGAGTCTAAGTCAGAGCAAGAGCAGGAAAAAGCCCAGGAAAACTATTGCGTTGGCACAGTAATTTGTTTTGCAGGGCCGCCCGGTGTGGGTAAAACTAGTTTAGGTCGTTCTATTGCCCGTGCTTTAGGTCGTCCTTTTGAGCGCATCAGTCTTGGTGGATTGCGGGATGAAGCAGAATTAAGAGGGCATCGCCGTACTTATATTGGTGCGATGCCAGGACGAATTGTGCAAGCACTGCATCGGGCTGGGGTAAATAACCCGGTAATTATGCTCGATGAGCTGGATAAGGTGGGTATGGATTATCGTGGTGATCCGGCTTCAGTATTATTAGAAATTCTCGATCCTCAACAAAATCATAGTTTCCGAGATTTATACCTCGATCTCAATTTTGATTTGTCTCCGGTAATGTTTATTGGTACAGTTAATGATCTTTCTCGTGTGCCACCACCGTTATTGGATAGGTTAGAGATTATTGAGCTATCTGGTTATTCAGCTCAGGAGAAATTAGCGATCGCTAATACTTATTTGTTACCTCGTCAGCTGGAAAAGGCTGGATTACCAACCGAGGCGGTAAAACTAACTTCGGAAGCTTTAGCTGAGGTGATTGAATATTACACTCGTGAAGCCGGAGTACGTAGACTGGAGCAGCAATTGGGTAGTATTTGCCGCAAAGTTGCTGTAGGTTATGCTCAGGGTGAGACTGAGCCGAAGTTGATTATTCCAGAGCAACTGGAAGAATTGCTTGGGCCTAAACGCTTCCTACGAGAGGAAAGGCGTAAACTCAATCAATTGGGTGTGGCTACGGGTTTAGCTTGGACACTCCAGGGTGGGGAAGTCCTATTTGTGGAAACGGTATTGTTGCCCCAAGGCAAGGATTTGAAGATTACAGGGCAGTTGGGTAAGGTGATGCAGGAGTCGGCACAGATTGCTCGCTCCTATATTTGGTCCCACGCTTCTTGTTTGGGTATAGATTTAAGTGTTTTTAAGGATAATGGTTTGCATGTTCATGTCCCTGCTGGTGCTATTCCTAAGGATGGGCCTTCGGCTGGAGTGACGATGATTACGGCCATTGCTTCTTTGTTAACTAAACAAGTTGTTCGCTCGGATACGGCGATGACTGGAGAGATTAATCTCAGTGGTGAAGTTTTGCCGATTGGAGGGGTAAGAGAAAAGGTGCTGGCGGCTCATCGGTTGGGTATTGAGCGGGTGCTGTTGCCTAAGCAAAATCAGAAGGATTTGGTTGATGTACCGGAAGATGTGCGTAAGCAGATGGAGTTTATTTTTTGTGAGCAGATTGAAGAGGTGTTAAATAATGCTTTGTTGAAGCATGATGGCGTGGAGTTTCACGCTAAAGATGGTCATCAACAGCGAGTGCTGGAATCTGGATTGTCTGCTTTTCGGTAGGAAGAAGTCAAGTGCTAACCTCTCCCCCAAGCCCTCTCCTTTGTAAATAAAAGTATTTTACTTTGAGCTTGCACCATTTTTCCGTAAGCTACTTTTCCCGCCGTGGAATTAATTCCACGCCTAGTAGCACAAGTCCACTCAAGTGGACTGAAACTCAAGTCTTGTCCGCATTTAGTCCTCTTTGAGAGGACTTTCGCTATGAGCCTGGGGTTTGAACCCCAGGTGGTCTTTGTAAAAAGATAAAGGGAAAAGAGGGCAAAAAGAGCAAAGGGCTATGTAGTCTTGGCATCAACACAGACGACACGAAAACCGATATTGAGGTCGATATCGTCGCGCCTGATATCGTAGTTGTTGCGATGCGCGCAACGGCAGTCAGTAGGATTGCTTATCCAAGAACCACCGCGCAGAACTTGATAATAATTATTATTATCATTATCAAGTTCTGCCCAAGCAATATCAAGTTCTGCCCAAGCAATACCATCATGGGGCGCTCCTTCGTAGTGTTGATGCCAATTATTTGCACACCACTCCCACACATTCCCATGCATATCGTATAAGCCAAAAGCATTAGGGGGAAAAATGCCTACAGGAGTAGTTTGCCCTCTATATTTTCCCTTTGGCTCCGAAGCATAAGTAGAGCTAGCACGATAATTTGCTAATTTGTCAGTAATAGTTTCACCAAAGTGAAATGGGGTTTTAGTCAACGCACGACAAGCATATTCCCATTCAGCTTCGCTGGGCAGGCGGTATTCTCTTCCTGTTTGTTTCGATAATCTTTGGCAAAATTCTACTGCATCGTACCAAGAGACTTGCTCTACGGGACGGCTATCCCTGTCTTGGCTGTTTCTGAAATTGGCAGGGTTAGGTTTAAGCTCACGTTCAACTTTCAAATCTTCACGGGATGCAATTGCTCTCCACTGTGCCTGAGTTACTGGATATTTACCAATAAAGAATGGTTTAACTGTTACTTCGTGTTGCGGTTTTTCCCTATTAAATCTCTGCCAACCAAATTTTTGAATAAGCCTTTCTATTTCCTGATCTTCTGTTCCCATCAGTAATTTACCACCAGGAATATACACCATTTCCAGACTGACATCATTACCCAGGTACTCTATAAAAAACTTGGCTTGCTGGTTAGGTTCACGTTTAACTACCTTGCCCCTTGCATCCACTATTACGGTTTCAAACTCAACTGTCGATAGGGGCAATTCCAATGTTTTATATTCTCCCTTAGTAGGGGTAATGTTCAATAAATTTAACCACTTTTGTATTGATTGGGGGCGCTCTTGGGGTTCCAATGCCATCCCTTTGAGGATTGCTTGATTGGTGCGATCGCTAATACTAGGATTAAGTTGAGACGGTGGAACTAATTCCTCATCGAACATCTTGCGACCTAAAGAACCAGTAGCACACTCCCCTGTTACCGCATAATACAGAGATGCTGCCAGGGAATACACATCAACTGTTTTCTGGCGACTACCTTTACCCACTTGCTCATAGGGAGCAAAGCTACGATTACCTGCCATATCAGTTTGAGTGCTAGTTTTTGGGTTAATCCCCTTAGCAATACCAAAATCAATCAGTACAGCTTCTTCTGGAGTCCTCATCATCATGTTGAGAGGCGTAGCATCCCGATGCACCAACTCAGCTTGATGCATGAAATTCAAGGCGTCTCCAATTTGGCAAATAACTTTTACTGCCGGAGTCTCTGTTAATGCACCTTGTCGCTTAACGAACTCGTATAAATTCTCCCCTGGAATATATTCCATCACCAGACAGGGGTTTTCAGTTTCTGTGAAAAAATCAATGACTTGGACAATATGAGGATGGGGGTATTTACAAAGCCGTTTTAGTTTCTCCCCTTCCTTCTGAAAGCGCCTCAAATATTCGCCATATTTTTGGTCTTGCTTGAGATAGTCTAGAGGAGTTTTAATCACGAAATGCTGGTTATCTTCGAGGTGGCGCGCTTTGTAGGTAATGCCAAAGCCACCACGTCCTAATATTGCTTCAACGACATAGGGGCGGCTTTGCAACTGATGTCCTATTGTCCATGACATAATTGCTTAGCCTTCCTTCTTCAATGACTGGCTGCAAATCAACCTGCGAATTACCTGCCGCTTGTTTTTTTGGGCACTGCTGAGCCTCCTAATTGATTCTGTTGATACTTGGAGAGCATTTAGCGCTGTAGCTCATGCACTCAGAATAGCAATTTGATTCAACAGATGCCAAGGGAGCGAAAAACCCCCTTTTCTAACATTCTCAATTAATTGTGACAATTTTATTTCCGGATAGACTGCATTTTTGGTAGTCCTAAATTAACCTCAATTTTCGTATCAACCTTTTGATTACCCACCTCTAATCGTTCACCTGAAACCCACGCCTGATGTGGACAAAAGCAGTAAATTCTTCTGGCAGAATCACCCAGATACTCATAGTATGGTTTATTCGAGGGCTGACTGGCTCTATTTCTCAACAGAACCAATGCTCTTTCTATTTGGTCTTTTTCCCGGCACTCATCAGCTTTTCCCTGGAAGTACAACCCTATGCCCGTTCCTTCTGGCACAGCTGAATTAAAGATAGCGATCGCCATTTTACCTTGGTTTTGGTAAATATTCTGGGAGTGCCTGGAAGCAACAGCAGAAAACCAATAAAGATGCCAGGACTCATCATAGGCAAAAAAAACAGGAGAACACCAAGGTTCTCCTATTGTTGAACAAGTGGAAAGAACACAGTAGAGATTGTCCTCAATAATTTGCTTAGCTCTTTCCTTAACTTCATATTTGTCAGACTCCAGGGTATTAACCCAGCCATTGGATACAGTTGGTAGTTGCAAATCCTTGTTCACTGAAAATTTCATATAACTGCTTAATGTTTTATGTATAGACACTTTCTAACAGTAACCAAGTCTGGTTGTCAAAAACTTGCTGGATTTCTCTTTGTACCTGCTGATTCAGTCATCTATTATTTCCTCCTTATCCTTGCTTACTTGCTCTTTTCTAGGTGAGGAGGATTCTTTCTGTTTATCTCCTTGATTAAGCCACAGTGCGCTCGCCGATTTTTTCCCTCATAGAAATTGTTCAGAGCATGGAAATCGCAAAAATTAGATGAACAAACGCTGTATCTACTAATATACCTCCTTACTAGAAAATATTAATAATAGAAAAAACCGGAGAGTGGCAGAAGAGAGATATAAACTCACTACTGATATAAAGTATAAGATTTATGTGTTTTATAACCTCACAAGTCTCTTTCTACAAATTCAGTCACTTTTTTTAGAGCAGATTCCAGATTTTTTCTAGAAGTATTTTTAGACAAATTTATTTCAATTGATTCTCCATTTATTTCAGCTTTTATTTTAATTTCGCCATCTGGCAAAGGGTCGATTTTAACTAATTCAGCTTTAGATCCTAATAATGATGTAATTATTCTTCTTATTGTTGAGACTGTTATTCTAACAGCACCTAAGGCTCCTGCTAAAAATAACATACTAGTTAATGGTTCCATTATTTAGCTCCTCAAAGACTTATTGCTTTACAAATAAAACTCGTGCCTAAAGAAATAAGGAACAAAAGAAATATACTCTTAATAACAAATTTTCTATCTTTCAAGTTACCAGTCTGTTGTGCATTTAAAATAAAAGGGTATAACAGACCTGCACATAGTGTAGTTATAAAACCAGAACCTATCGTAATTATTTGCCATAAACTGTAGTTTTTGTCTGTAAGTATAACGCCACCCATTGCCTCGCTACCTAAAACTACAGCGATAAGCAATAATTGACCATCGCTAAAAAATTCTTCAGAATCTGGTCTTCTGTTTGTTGTAATGATTCTTCCACAGTAGTCCAGCATTACAGGTATTAAAGAAGCGACTACGGTAAACATTAACCAAACCACTAATTCCTTTTGCATAACTTACATAATAAATTTATTTTTAGCTTTCAATAAGCATTTCGTAAACTACCATGTCAATGCTTCAACTTTTGCCGAATTTCCTTATATGACTCCGTAGGGCTGTACCACTAGATACAGCATAGCCCAGCAGTTTTTTTGATAACAATCTCACCAGAGAAAAATTATCTCCAAGCCCTGATTATTGAACGAACTGATGATTGGTGTGGAGAAACTTGAAAGCGATCGCACTACCTCTGTACCTAATATCAACCTGCTTTCTGGAACAGCTTCTGGTGAGTAGAAAATATCCTCACTTGCAAACACCGCGCTACTAGTGCTGATAATCCTGAATTATCAGTACCTGAGCAAGGTGTAGCAGACTGTCAGAGTTTCAAGTGTCACTGAAAAGTTCCCTTAACTGATTAATTTTTTGCTGGAGGTTAGTTGAATCAACATTTAGTGCCGTAGCTAGTTTAATAATTTCTGGTTGATTAGGAGCTTTTCCCTGCACTATCTTCTGCCAGCAGCTTAAGGCAAGTTCCCCATCCTTTGACTGAGGCTCCTGTTGGTCAAACTCCTCTGACTTCTCCAGCAGCTCTAAGTATTCTTCCAAAAGTAGGACAACCTTCTTGGATAAAGGTAAAGCATTCCAAGCATTATCCGAGCGCAAAGTCTCTATGCGCTCCTTGACGGGGGTGAGATTAACCGTTGTCCTGTTTCTTTCTGTCATGGCACAAGTTTACACCAATGGCACAATTGCATTATTAATCATTGTTAACATTTTTACCACTTAAAAAAACTTTCGTGCCATACGTGCCAATTGTGATAAACTAATTTATGACTGATCAAATAAGTCAAAAGCGACTGCATTCAGCCTGAGAAACTCCATGCAGTCGCTTTCCGCAAAACCCTACTAGGGTGCTAACTCCCTTTTAGGAGCTACTTCCCATGATTGCAAATCCTCTTGCAAAAGTATCAACTTATGAAAAATTCCATGAGCATCAAACCTAAAGAGATTTGGTACACCCCAGCGAGTAATACGCTGCACTTTGAAGTCAACCCAGGCGAAGGGCTATCTGGAGTAAACAAACAACTAATTGAAATCAAAATTACGCGCCAACAGCTGCAAAGGCTATGCAACGGAATTAAACTATGAACACTGGGGTATAGTTTCATGAAAAAACCTCGCCCTCTTTCCGAGCGAGAACTTTACCTAATTGAGATATACAGCAATTGCCAACTGGGAATGACACCCCAGCAATTCTATGCAAAATGGGATGTAACCCACGAGATAATTGCCTGGATATGTTCTCGCTCGTTATCTACTGTTAGATTTTGGTTCGTAACGGGTAAAAATCATCGTCCTCCCCAGCCCCATGATTTGCGTAATCTAGCTTTGATGGACTTTTTATTAGAGCATTTTGAGGAAATTCCCGAAGAATGGAGAAATTTACTATGTCTGAGTGTGAAGCGTCGGGAGGTTAAGTAATAAGTAATAAGTAATAAGTAATAAGTAGTAAGTAATAAGTAATAAGTAATAAGTAGTAAGTAATAAGTAATAAGTTAAGGATATTTTCCACTTAAGTTGTTACGTATTTAAATCATATATTTATTTGATACTAGTTAATGTCCCAAGCTCTTGTTACTTCTGCCTCGGAGCCTTCTGCCTTCTGTCTTGCTGTTGTGCATTAAAAAGGCACAACAGTTTATTACAGGTTGGTTAGATTAGATGTTTTTGACAAAGCTACGAGGTTTGTATCAATTAATGTGATACATCTAGACTACTGGGTCATTTTGGATAATTATTAGTCTGGAGTTCCCCAACAGCATAAGCCGATTATGTCTGAAGCATCGCCGATTAATGATATTGCTCCTCAACCCTTACCCCTGCATGAACTACTGTCTCGACTTTTGGAGTCGGAGAAAGTATCCCATCGACATCCCCTGCCGATGATGGGAACTCTGCAAGAGGTAAACAAATCCCTAGAGCGTCGCCCACTGTTGGATTTGATTAATGCTAGTTTACGGGGCATTGGTCAAGTTGCATTTGCCAATAACCCGATTAGTGGATTACTGATTATCTTGGCAGTTTTCATTCAATCCCCTTGGGTGGCGTTGATGTTAATTGTTGGGGTTGTCGCCGCAACTTTGACTGCCTATTGGATGCATCTTGACAATCCCAGTGTTCGTAACGGCATTTTTGGCTTCAATGGAGCTTTAGTTGGCTTAGCATTTGGTACCTTCAGTAGTTGGGGAAACGACGGCATTAATCTACTTTGGCTATTGGTGGTTGCCATTGGTGCTGCCTTAAGTACGATCTTGATGCAGTATATCGGACCATGGATGGCGGTAAATCTGAAACTGCCAGCGATGGGGATGCCATTTCAAATCGTGGCGCTTCTCATTTTAGCGATCGCTCTCTATATCCCTCAACCCTTTTTGCAACTGGGGGCACCACCGCCCTTTCCCAATCCGGCTGACTCTTTGGATGGGATGGGAATTTTATCTGCCCTATTGATAGGAGTCGCTCAGATATTTTTTACAGGGGCTATGGTGTCTGCCATTATCATTATCATTGCGATGGCACTTTGTAGTCCCATGGGCGCATTAGTGGCAGTATTAGGATGTGCGATTGGATTACTGACTGGAATCCTACTGGGCGTAGATTTGAACCTACTGTACGCTGGACTATGGGGCTATAACTCGGCGTTGACAGCAATCGCCATTGGTGGTATTTTCTATACGCCGAACCTACGCAGCATTTTGGTTGCCAGTGCTGGAGCTTTAGTAACTGCCTTAATG
Source organism: Symploca sp. SIO3C6 (assembly GCA_010692425.1). Classification (GTDB taxonomy): domain Bacteria; phylum Cyanobacteriota; class Cyanobacteriia; order Cyanobacteriales; family Coleofasciculaceae; genus SIO3C6. The sequence goes on from JAAHHJ010000008.1 coordinate 103,489, forward strand.
GGCTGGCTGTTAAGTTTGGTGATGACTCCCCTAGGGCTTCCTATTTTAGCAATTCCCTTTCATTTAGGTACCTATGTCTGTTTTCTAGTCTTGCAGCGCTCTCTCTCCTCCCTAGTGCCTGTTGCGCCCTATTCTATTGCTAGTCCTGAGGAGCATCGATTCCGCTACCTCACAGCTAAGGATGTGATTTCAGCTTTCCGTCGTCAGTTGCGGGGAGCCATGCAAGGAAAGCACCACAAAGTCTTATTTGACCAAGCACCACAGGAGCTTAAGGGGGATTTACGTTACATTTTTGATGCTATAGACAGAGATCATAGCGGCAGTTTGTCTTTGCAGGAACTCCGCTATCACTTCCAGCAGGCAGAGCATCCCCTCAGT
>JAAHHJ010000080.1 GCA_010692425.1 Symploca sp. SIO3C6
GACATACTATCATTATTAAAAGGGTTGGGAGTTCAACCCTAGGCGTAGGAGATGTTAGACAGGCTGTGCCTGCAATCTCTGCTTGATGCCTGAATCCCACGAATTCAATTCGTGGGAGTGGCTCAATTTAATTGGTCTGTGCAGCTTAGCTATTAATTTGCCTAGCATCGGAAACTTAATTGCCTCCGCTAGTACTTTAACCTTTTGAGGAAACTGTGTTGACAGCCTATGGTGTTGTGCATTAAAAATGCACAACAGCTTATTTTTGTTCATGGCGATTGATTGTAAAAGAAATTGAATCTTGAGGTTTGGACAAAGATTTAGATAAAGATTGCTGTAAATTAGCCCATTTAGAGGCATTATTAAAATCTTCGGTGTTGGGCTGTTGTACTTGCTGCTTCTCGCAGTCATGGGAGTAATCTTGAAAAGACCAGCCTCCATATTTGCCATAGTTGGAAGCAATCGCTAGCAAGGCTCCAGCCAAAATAAACATCGGCAGTGGTACAGTAAAGTTCTTCATCCACTGGTAAAGTTCAAATATCCCAAATAAGACCAGAAAGCTGGTAATCCAAATTCTCATTATTTTTTGCTCCAAGCCGATGTTAGTATATGTCTATTATGGTCGCCTTACTCCGGTGTATTGTGATTGCCGATGATGGCACAAAACTCCTAAGTTAATAATAAAAAGCGCGAGAACCAATTTTGGCATCTCGCGAGCAAAAAATCAGAAGTCTCTGGTGGATATCAAATCAGGGACAACTATACTGAAGCGGCTACTTTGGTTGGGCTAGCGTTCAAATATTCATAAGTCTGCCGCATTTTTAAACCGACAAGAACTTGGAACAAACCAGAACCATTGTTGGAGCCTGGATAGTCCGGATGCTTGAGCATCAGCTCAGTCATCTCGCCGTAGAACTTGGTTGAGGTATTGCTGAGGTGACTTTCGATATAAATCATCTCTTCGAGGTTGTCGAACTGACCATCAACTTCCAAGATTGAGACTTCGTTGCCCAAGAAGTTGTCTGGTCCGTAGTACATTTTGAGACCAGGGTAGGCACAAGTCAACTTACGACCACAAGGTCTCCAGTCAATAGTTGAGCCTTCATCAAACAGATACACTGGCTCGAAGTTCTCCACTTCATACTTTTGAATTAGGCGCACACGCAGGATTTTGCTTTCCTTGTCATCCTTGATTAGCTGCGTCGGCAGGATCTGGATCACAACGTCGGCGTACTGCTTTTGTGGCTCAATATAGGCCTCAAAGTCTGGGCGTCGGGCATTGATTGAGGCAAGGATATCTTCGTAACGGTGTCCCCGCTCTGCCATATCCCTCTGGATTTTCCAATTAATCTTAACCTCATCGCTGATATCGAGGTATACGCCGAAGTCTACCAGCGATCGCACCCGCTCGTCATAAAGTGGGTGAAGACCCTCAATCACCACTATTTTGTTGGGTTCAATCCTCTCTGGTGGATCGATTTCACCAGTTTCGTGATTATAAATGGGCTTGTCAATAGCTTGACCCTCTTTGAGCGCTTTAATTTGCTCATACATTAGGTCAAAATTGTTAGCTTTGGGATTGAGTGCAGTAACCCCTTTGGCTTTACGCTGTTTTCTATCCAAACTGTGATAGTCATCTAAGCAGATGACTGTCATTAGTTCTTCGCCAAACAGGTCAGTTAAACGACGCAGAAAAGTTGATTTCCCGCATCCAGAATCTCCAGCAACCCCAATTAATACCACGCGGTCGAACTGAGTGGTCATATTGTCCCTCTAATGTAAAACATATTCTCAAAAAAGTTTTCAGTAAGCCCAATTCTAAGCCTCTAGCCAAACCGCCCATGTTGTTATTGTGCGGATTCATCAGCACATTAGCAAAGCATAATGTGAGTTAAGTAGTATCCTTTCAAGCAAACTTAAGCAAGGCACGGGTAAGTACATAGTACTAGATGCTGAGAGTGAATTCTACCAAAATGGGATCACACTCACAAGGCTTACTCTTAGGAGTAATAACTCTTTACAATAACTATGCTAAAACCTGTTGTGTCATTTCGGTAAAGAAAAAGTGAAATTGAGTCAGTATTGACAGTTTTAGAAGGAGAGGACTAGCTAACCTGCTTATAGACCTGGTAGTTAGTTTTAAAAATTCTCGGCTTTTGAGTAAATCAACACTGACATAGGCTCTCAACTGAGTCTCCTGGTTTCTAACTCAAGGGGGTTAATTCTACCGGGTTCTGTTGACAACCTTAAAACAGGACTGTGCTTAGGCTTACAATGTTACGCTAATAATGCTTTCTGCGGCTCTCATGGGTCCTATCCAGAGTCCGGCTTGAGGTCGGTCGATGGTAGCAAGGGCATGGTTTAGCGAAAAATGTAAGTTTGGTTTGGAGATATTGAAACAATGTACAGTCCCAGCGCATCTACTAGTTCTGCCAACAATACGGAATTTGGTAGTCGCGTATTTATCTACGAAGTGGTAGGTTTGGCTCAGAACGGAGCAACTGACCAGATTAAATGCCCGATTCGTCAAAGCGGCAGTGTGTTAATCGCAGTGCCCTATGGTCGCATGAACCAAGAAATGCAGCGGATTAATCGCATGGGTGGCAAAATTGTTAACATCCAGCCGGTAAGTGCTAACCAGGGAGCAGAAAGCCAAACCACACACCAAACTCAAACACACGCAACTAATTCAGAAACACAAGGCAAATCTATGACTCAAGCTAAAGAAAAAAAGGTTGATGTCCCCGTCAACATATACCGACCCAAAAACCCCTATATTGGTAAATGTTTAGGTAATGAAGAGCTAGTTCGTGAGGGAGGAATTGGTACCTGCCGTCACTTGACTTTTGACATATCTGGCGGAGATTTGCGGTACTTAGAAGGTCAGAGTATTGGTATTATCCCACCAGGGGTAGATGACCAAGGCAAGCCTCACAAACTCAGATTATATTCTATTGCTTCGACTCGCCACGGCGATCGCGTAGACGACAAAACAGTCTCACTTTGTGTTAGACAACTCGAGTACAAGCACCCAGAAACTGGAGAAACAGTATACGGCGTCTGCTCTACCCACTTGTGCCAGTTGGAAGTGGGGGCTGATGTTACGATTACAGGTCCAGTGGGCAAGGAAATGCTGCTGCCAGAAGACCCTGAAGCCAATATAATCATGATGGCTACTGGAACTGGAATTGCACCCTTCCGCGCTTATCTGTGGCGGATGTTCAAGGAGCAGCACGAAGATTACAAGTTTAAGGGTTTAGCTTGGTTAATTTTTGGTGTGGCCAAAACCCCCAATGTCCTCTACAAAGAGGAACTTGAAGAGTTACAAAGGCTCTTCCCAGATAACTTCCGCCTAACCTATGCCATTAGCCGTGAACAGAAGAACTCTGAAGGCGGTAAAATGTACATCCAACACCGGGTGGCTGAACACGCTGATGAACTTTGGAATCTGATTCAGCAAGAAAAAACCCACACCTACATTTGTGGTCTCAAGGGTATGGAAGACGGCATTGATGCTGCCCTCACTGAAGCTGCCGGCAAGAGCGGGGTAAAGTGGTCTGAATATCAGAAGGCAATGAAAAAAGCCCATCGCTGGCACGTTGAAACCTACTAGGTTGGGATTAAGTTCAACTGTGAGTTGACAAGCTGTCATGACATCGCTGTAAATTTGGTGCCTGCATCTCCTAGTTGTTAGCTTGGGGGGCAGGCGCGTTTAAATCTATAGCGGTGTGTGCAGGGAAAAGGAAACAGGGCAAGAAAAAGCTTGCCACCTCAAGGTATAGCGCTACGAGCAAGGCTCCAGGGCAGAAGGCTCCAAGGCAGAATTTGACAAGGTTTTAGCGATTTAGCTTGTCCTAACCTTAATAGGTACTGCTGTATTAGCCATTGTTAATTACTGTAATTTGTCACAGCCCTAAGTAGGTCATGCCATAAGTAAACTCATTTAGGTTGCTTGAATTACGAAATTTACGTTAAATTTAATTAAGTTAGGATAAATTTTTCAATTTCTTAAGCTGGGCTTGATTTTTCCTGACGCTCCTCTGGGGCCCAAACCAGCAAATATAACCAAAAATTTCAAAGAGACCAACTAGGGAAGCGGCAAATCCCGCCCCGCTTCCTAACCCTTTCTATATTTTTTGGAGGGAGGGTATCCAAGCGGGCTTTGTAGATGAAACTTTCCTGGAGAATAATACTACTTTGGACATTACCGGCTCTAGTCATTGGCTTTTTCCTCTGGCAAGGTACCTTCTCTAGCGCTGGCGGTGACTTGGGTAGAAATACTGCTAGTACTCGCATGACCTATGGTCGCTTTTTAGAGTATCTAGATACTGGTAGAGTAACTGCTGTTGACCTCTACGATAATGGTCGCACAGCAATTGTAGAGGCAGTAGATCCAGATCTTGATAATCGATTACAACGGCTGCGTGTAGATTTACCTACCAATGCCCCAGAACTCATTGCTAAGCTCAGAGAATCTGATGTCACCTTAGATGCCCATCCCCCTCGTAAGGATGGGGCAATTTGGGGACTGCTGGGTAACTTAGTATTTCCAATTCTGCTGATTGCAGGGTTATTTTTCCTCTTCCGTCGTTCCAGTAACATTGGTGGTGGACCAGGCCAAGCGATGAACTTTGGTAAGTCCCGCGCCCGCTTCCAAATGGAAGCCAAAACTGGTGTCCTCTTCGATGATGTTGCAGGAGTTGAAGAGGCTAAGGAAGAACTCAAAGAAGTTGTTACTTTCCTCAAACAACCAGAAAGATTTACAGCTGTAGGGGCACGTATACCCAAAGGTGCTCTTTTGGTTGGACCTCCTGGAACTGGTAAAACCCTCCTGGCCAAGGCAATTGCTGGCGAAGCTGGTGTTCCTTTCTTTAGCATTTCCGGTTCGGAATTTGTGGAAATGTTTGTGGGGGTTGGTGCCTCCCGTGTTCGTGACCTTTTCAAAAAAGCTAAAGAAAATGCACCTTGTTTGATTTTCATTGATGAAATCGATGCTGTAGGACGTCAGCGCGGTGCAGGTATTGGCGGTGGTAATGATGAGAGAGAGCAAACCCTCAACCAGTTGCTCACAGAAATGGATGGCTTTGAGGGGAATACTGGTATTATCATCATTGCTGCTACTAACAGACCAGATGTTCTTGACTCTGCTCTATTACGCCCCGGACGTTTTGACCGACAAGTAATTGTTGATGCTCCTGATCTTAAAGGGCGTATTGGCATCTTAGAAGTCCACGCCCGTAACAAAAAACTAGCTCCTGAAATCTCGATCGAAGTGATTGGACGTCGTACTCCGGGATTTACTGGCGCAGATTTGGCTAATCTGCTCAATGAAGCGGCAATCCTTACGGCTAGACGCCGCAAGGAAGCAATTACCATGGCAGAAGTCAATGATGCTGTTGATAGGGTTGTTGCTGGTATGGAAGGCACTCCCCTGGTGGACAGTAAGAGTAAGCGCTTGATTGCTTATCATGAGATTGGACATGCGATCGTTGGTACTCTCCTCAAAGATCATGACCCGGTGCAAAAGGTTACTTTAATTCCTCGAGGACAAGCTCAGGGTTTGACTTGGTTTACTCCTTCTGAAGAGCAGGGTTTAATTACCAGAGCTCAGCTTTTAGCTAGGATTAGCGGAGCTCTAGGAGGAAGAGCGGCAGAGGAAGAAGTTTTTGGAGATGCTGAGGTTACTACTGGTGCTGGTGGTGACTTGCAACAGTTGACTTCGATCGCACGGCAGATGGTGACACGGTATGGAATGAGTGACTTAGGTTCCCTGTCTTTGGAAGGGCAAGGAGGAGAGGTGTTTCTCGGCGGTGGTTTGATGTCGAGGGCTGAATACTCTGAAGAAATTGCTTTCCGCATTGATGAGCAGGTAAAGCGGATTGCTGAACATTGCCATCAAGAGGCACGCCAGATCATTCGGGAAAACCGCATGGTGATTGATAGGTTAGTGGATTTGTTGATTGAGAAGGAAACTATTGACGGTGAAGAGTTCCGTCAAATTGTGGCTGAGTATACTTATGTACCGGAGAAGGAGCAATACGTTCCTCAGATTTAATTGAGATCATTTAAGTCGGTAAATTAGTTGCATGGGGATGGTGTTTGCCATCTCCTTTTTTTGGTGCTCAACTTGTTGATTGCTATACAGATTCACAATTTCTTAGCGGCAAGGACACACCTCTATGTTTTCCTACATTTGAGCGCCAAGTGGATGTGATAAAGAGCTGATTAGTTTATTTTTTGCGCTGTTACTCAGGTCTAGAGTTTAGACTAGTTCATTTTTTCCTGTTCCCTTTGAATCAAAATTAGATGTCCTAACTGATATGTTCGTTGCTATATAAGCGTAAGTTAAGGTTGCTAGGCTGTCTTGAAAAACCTAATAATTTCCCGCACGTGATCCAGAAATTGACTATCGGTAGTCAACTGAGCGATTGCTTGTTTGGCTTCCTGGGATAATCTATTATGCTCATTATCATTGTCTGCTTGCTGTTGTCTCAAGGATGCTTCCAGTCGAGCTATATCTTTGCGAGTTTCTTGCCAGTAGCGCCCATAGGTGGCTACCCAAGAATAAGGTTCTTCAGGATCCAATTGCTCTTCAATGCCTTTGAGAGTGTTCTCTAGTGACTCAACACGATGGTTTAATTCCTGGATATCGGCGCGAGGATATTTAAATTCCTGCCGAATTATTGCCAAGCGCGTTGCTAAATACTCGTACAATCGTATGGTAGGACGAAGGCAGGTTAAAAGTAAAGCTGCTCCAGAACTGAGATAACCAACAGCGCTAATGCCAGTAGCAGCAAGAGTATAAAGCCCAACTGCAGATAGTAAATGAAGTGCGATCGCTAAAACTAAAGACCACTTTGATAAACTTTTGACATAGTTGATTTTATCAGGATCAATAGTAATTTCCTTTTCAGTTGATACTGAGGCTTCGGCTAAAACCTCCCTAGCTTCAAAGTGGACATTCCAGGGTACAACCACAATTACCAATAGCCACCAAAAACTAGCAATGCCAATCAGCCAATCTAGGAAATGACCTGCACTGATGTGAAACCATTGCAACAATCCAAAGGATAACAACGCCAAGATTCCTAATCCGGCACTCAATCTAATTAAGCTAAACAAAACCACATTTACCTCTAGAGGTTGAAACTTTGTCCCATCATCATCTAAGAGTTAAGGCAGTAGCTGGTAAATATGTGATAGTTTGACAAGCTTCACACTAGTTTTGATTAATTGCAGGGCTTAGAGAGAATATGTAGTAGAAGAAGTCCAACTGTGGGAAGAACTAAAAGATCTACAAGGGTTCTCAAGTTATTTGAAAAAATTACAGATCATCTTGCCTGACTCACTATCTCCCAATGGCACAGAAGTTCCGCCCTTTTGAGTCTTGACACGATTAGCGCTAAGTGACGATAAATTCTGCTGCTGGCGACAGTCATACACTTTCGTGGCTTGGGCAACTCCATCCACACTAACAGCTGCCCTATATTCCCAGTAATTCTTGGCGCTACGCTTAATACTGAGAATACAAATTTGGTGTCCATTGTAATTACGGCATACAGATGCTGAGGCAGGAAAAGCTATTGAAATTGAGAGTATCAATAGCATTAAAAACGCGGTGTATTTGCTCATATCAATAGTCAAGATAAACACCAAGTAATCAATCCAATATCATAATTCTTGCCATGAACAATGAGCAATGAACAATGAACAATGAACTATGAACTATGAACTATTTCCAATCATCCCAAGATAGATTAAAAATTGAGGTCTCAGGAAAAGCTGTAGGATTGCCATTAGTTTCCAACCGCTGCCGTAGAGTTTGCAATTGCTCCTCTCGTCGCGGCAGCTCATCTACTAATTGGTAAGGAAATGTTCCTGTTTCCAAAGCAAAAGCTGCCGTTACACCAGCCGCTGCACCAGAGGACCATTCAAAAGAATGCACCCGATAGGCAGCAGCAGCAATATGGCTATTGGCGATAATTTTGCCAGCAACTAACATATTGTCAATTTTCTGGGGAATCATCGCCCGCAGAGGAATTTGAAAGGGATAAGCCAGAGCGCCATCCTTAACACTCTGCGGCACTCTCTCACCCTCGCGCTCAGTATTACCAGGAGCTTCCGGCGGGCTGAGAGTCATGCAGGGATGAAAATCGATCGCATAATGTCCAATACCTACAGAATCAGGATAAATTGTCGAACGAGTGCGCCGCGTTATTTCCGCTGGTGGTATATCATCCTTAATTGCAGATACGGTTTTTAGTCCGGCTAAAGCTCTCCATAAACTGCGATAGGTTGGCGGCGACAACAGCTGTTGGTAATAATCATTTCGGTAATCGCGGCGGGCAATGTCAATTTCCCAGATGGTAAAGCCTTCGGGATAGCCATAGTAAGGTCTTCCAATAATCCTCCTACCTTCACGCATATAAGGGTATTTGGATAAACCATGCACCGTACCCATGGGAGAATCTAAACCAGATAAGTAGCGGTGGTTTGGGTGTGGTTGCTTAACACCATCTCCTAATTGAGAATCAGTGGTTCCAGCAACAAGCCAATAGAAATAGCCTAAAGCATTTTCCTCACCACGGCGTAGGGTTTCTGTACGTAAACCACCCATCCAGCCTCCAGGTTGCAATTGACCAGTGGCTTGTAACTGTTGGCGGGTATAAACTAGATTATCCAATGCCGTGCCTGGGCGGTAATCATTGCCCCAAGTCCAATTCTGCATGGAGATATCTCCAGGCACAGGAGCAGTAACTCCCCATCTAATCGGTTTACCTTTCCTAGAACTAAATATACGCCGATAGGTAAATACTCCCTCAAAATCTGCTAATCGCTCTAATTCATAGCTGTAGTAGGGTTGATATTGAGGGTAAAACGAAGGCATCTGATGAGTCTGGGGCTCTTCTGTCTGCTCCATGGCAAAGGTGTAGGTAAAGCCCTGGGTACAATAGGGATCTCCACTAGCACTAGAGGAAGAAGGCTCCAAATGGGAGCGAGGATCAATACCGAGGCGATAAGGCACATCAGCAAGAGCAATAATTTCCCCAGTTTCGGTGGCATCAATTACATACCAATTAGGAAGATTCCCTTGGGGTGAGTTTTGCTGAGGTATAAAGCGCAAAATAGTTTTCTCAAAACGGGGAGAATCTTCGTACTGATACCAGTCTTCGATAGTTTGAGAAAGGGTATAGGTATTGAGGGGAGAGGTTCCTTCAACAGGTTGATGTTTAATGGCAATAGCACCTTCAATCTGCTGCCCAGTTGAGTTATATTCAAGTTCCTTAACTACCGTAGAGGGGAACCATTTCAATGTACCTTTACCCCGTTTAGCGGCATCCTGCAAAATATCAAACAGTAGTTTATGAGCATCGCGGGGAAGAAAACACGACTTACTAACCCAACAGTCTCCAGGATTGAGTTGTTTATATTTGCGTTCAATGCGCTGACGCAATTCTAGATAGCCGCGAGGGAAAAATAGACGTGAACGCTGGGTTGGTCGTTCATCAAGGGCAGAGGTTCCTTGAGAAGAAACCTGTCCTCCCACCCAGTCAGTAATCTCAGTAAGACAGACTGTGCTGCCTGCGAGGACACCTTCATAGGCAGCAGCAGCACCAGCAAGCCCACCGCCAATCACTAAAATTTCACATTCGACAGTTTCATCTGGATTTTTCGGTGATGCAGCCAGGGTAGTTGAGGTTAAGGATGTCAGGGAAATCAAGCTGAGGGCAAGGCTAAGGAGCGATTGTCCAGTCAATATACTTCGTAAACGGTTCATTTTCGAGAGAGTCAGTATCATCCCAGATGATAGATGACTTTAGCGACATCCTGGAAGTCACTTACTGTTTGATTGTCCATGGTTCATTGTTGATTGTTCATTGGGAAAGTATTCCGCAACTGCCCTTATACCAACCCAATGTTTGCGCAGCATGCGCGGAGCGCGTACCATGAACTATGAACCATGAATTATGAGCTATTCAAGTCACAGAAGATGGTACTAAACAATTGATTAACCAATTGAATTTGGCCTTAGCTAAAGCCAAATGTTCTAGCTCTACCTGACTTGGTTTTTCATTTTCTACTGCTTCCGGTTTTTCTAGTTCAAATCCATACCCTAAGCGTCTAACTGTACCTCGCATTCGATCTGCTAAACACAATGAAATTCCATGATAAAATCTTGAAGCAAATCCCATATCCTTTTGCAGTTTGAAGGTTAGTTGTAGTCTAGGAATTACGAAAACTATGGACTCTTGAATTGCCTTGACTGTGGCTATGGGAAAACGGTTATCAATAAAAGAAATTTCTCCAACTGCTTCACCGGCTTCTATTCTAGCGAGTTCCTTTTCACCCAAAAAGACGCTTAACATGCCACTAATTACAATGTAGAGTGCGCTGATATTTTGTCCTTCGTAGATGAGTGTTTGGCCAGGCTCAAGGATTTCTTTTCTGCCAACTCTTCTGATCCAATGGAGGTCATCACTGTTTAATTCTCCTAAAATTAAAAGTGCTTTGCTGGTTTGATAACTCATGGTTTCGGCTCCTTGTGACCCCAGACTTTCACCTTAGAAAACTCCAGAGCAGAAGGCTTTGATTATAACTTCTGCTTGAGGATACACATCTTTTCCTCGCCTATTTTCCTTCTGCTTTAGAGCCTCCTGCTTGGCTACGAAGAGACTTGAGGTAATTTTGATGCTTATCTCCTAGTTTGACTAGTCAAGCTATTCGAGAAAATTAGGTTTCATGACTGCTGCTCTTCTGTGTAAAACCAAGCTTCACATAAAACTGCAAAGCCAAAGAGAAACAGACAGCAAAACAGAAACATTAAGAGTGTTCCTACCATGAGTATCACCTCTAAATCCTGGAATTGCTAGGTTTAATTGAATTCGAGTGATCGCCTTTGATGCTAGCTTGGGGGGCTAATCAGTTATTAAAATTGAAGCAAGAATACAGGAGTGCCTCCTTAATTCAAGGAACTCAGAAAATGAGAAATTCTGGTTCTTCAAGAATACCTCTGAGAGCATCAGTACGTGAGAGGATTCCAACCAATTTACCGTTGTCAGTCACTGGAACTCTGATGATGTGTTTTTCTTTAAAGATCTTCAAGGCTTCGTTAATATCAGCACTAACATCAACAGTTACAGTAGCCTTTTCCATGATGTCTTCGGCTTTGACATCCTCTAACTGTTTACCATCAAGGATGACTTTGACGATGTCGTATTCGGTAATCACACCAACAACTTTGCCTTCCCTTTCTGCTACGGGCATTCCACTAATACCAGCTCGAACTAGTTGGGAAGTAATGTCTCTTACAGATGCTCGCGGGGTCGTTGCTACAACAGGGCGACTCATGACCTGGTTGACTTTCATACCCATCGTCTGACCTCCTGTCAGATGAGCTATACTATACTAATTCTAGTTCAAAATATCTATCAGCTATACTTGCTAAGCTAAATCATTAAGACTTAGAATTCTCAAGGAAGCAAAATGGCAATTGCAGGTATAGCGACTCCCGCAGGAACACTGCATTATCGAGAAAGGCAAGGCAAAGAGTGTGTTCCAGAACACTTTCGAGAGGTCAACGGGCTTGTTGCTAGTTCGATTGGTGTTGGGACTTATTTAGGTAAAGCAGATGCACAGACAGATGCGCTAGTAACAGCAGCGATTGTGGAATCGGTTAATAAGGGCATCAACTTAATCGATACTGCTATTAATTATCGCCATCAGCATGGGGAACACAGCGTTGGGCAAGGTATTCTACAATTAATTGAATCTGGGACAGCATCGAGAGAAGAATTAATTATCTGTACTAAAGGAGGCTTTATTCCTAATCGGGATCGAGTCAATTGGTTTCGCCAGGAATATATCGAAAACAGCAGTTTTCAACTTACAGAGGCGGATATGGTTGCCCAATGCCACTGTATGCACCCTGTCTATCTTCGTGATCAATTAGAGCGCAGCCTCGTTAACCTGGGATTAGAAGCAGTAGATATCTATTACATCCACAACCCAGAAACCCAGCTTTCTGAAGTGACGCCCGAGGTATTTTATGCAAGACTAAAAGCAGCTTTTGAGTTTCTCGAAGCTGCCGTTGAGGCTGGAAAAATTAGTGCTTATGGGCTTGCTACCTGGAGCGGATTTAGAGTAAAACCAACCGAAAAAAGTCATCTTGATTTGGCTAGAATAAAAGCGATCGCACAGTCAGTGGCTAGCGGCGATCAAAGCCACTTTCAATTTATTCAACTCCCTGTAAATATAGCAATGCTGGAAGCTTTAATGCTACCAACTCAAAACTTTGAGGGACAGCTAATTCCGGCAATTGAAGCAGCCCAACGTCTGGGGCTGACACCTATTGCTAGTGCAGCAATCGCTCAGGCAAAAGTTTTAGAGAAAATTCCCACCCAAATTAACTCAAATCTAGATAGTTTTCTCGAAACCAATGGTCAGTTGGCTCTTCAGTTCACACGCAGCGCCCCTGGCTTGCTTTCCGCTCTCGTTGGTATGAAAACGCCGAAATATGTTACAGAAAACCTGGAACTTACTAGAGTTAAACCGATGACAGAAACTAATTTTCAATTGTTAAAAAGTAAATTGCTTGCCTTAAACTTCGACTAATTGAACTATTCAAAAGTTTCCTCTGCCTTTGGTTCCTGATAGTTGAGTTCCCGTTTTTGATGACGATACTCAGCAACAATTGGATAGACTATACTACGTAGTCGGTTGAGGGCTCCCACAGGGCGGTGCACTGCTAAACCATTCCAGGGTGAGAATCGTAAATTTTCACAAAAGTCGTATTGTTTTTCAAAATCGATAATTTGATGTTTAATACTAAGACGACCAACTCTAAAGAAAGGCGATTCTCTTTCCTTCCAATTAATTGTGACGTCATCGATTGACATTTTCGGGCTACATTGAAACTGGATGCCAAAGTCCCAGCAATAGTGTGCATCAGTTTTCGATAGTTCTCGGATCAATTCATTCCGATAATAATTGTCAGGTTGGCTGCTATCAAGTCCCAGGGCTTTGGCACGATCCAAGAAGGGAATTTTAGGAAGACCTGGCCTAGACTCGAATAGAATCTTTTGATAGGGAGGCTGACAGGAAATAGGGGTAAACGCATATTTAATCACAGCTGGATATTCTACAGGAACTAAACCAGTTTGAGAGGCATCAAAATCTGGTTTGAGTCCAAGGGCATAAGCAGAACCACTCCAGTATCGTTCTGTTAACAAACTCTTCGGTGTGCGACTAGTAATTTTGAGTAGTGCTAGGAACTGTTTGGGATGATTTCTAAGCCACTTACCAGCAGCTTTCTCAGACTCAACTACGGCACTAAAAAATTCAGAATAATATCTGATGCTTTTGATAAAAAATATTTCAGCATTTTGCACGATAATATCTTGGGTTTCTAACTCATGACTTTGTTCGAGTCTTTCCCCTTCAACGCCAATAACTTTCACAGTCATGGAACGTGTGTCTTGAACGTAGTCATTCTCAACTTGCGATCGCCCATTAGCAAATCGCAGCCAAACCGGATATTGTTTAGGTTTTGCCAAGAGTCCTTGCTTAATCGAAATTGCCTTGACTTGCTGGTTATTAAGCCCAGTTAGTTTGGCAAGTTCACTCTTAATCACCTCTTCATCCAAATCAAAAATTTCTAGGTTTGCCTTAACACAGGCGTGGCTTTTGGCGTGCGTATCTCGCAAAGCACGTTCCTGATTCTGGTAAAGGTTATCCATCCGCATCCTAGCTTGTTCAGCTAAAAGTTGGTAATAGTATTGTTCGTCCTTTTCGGGGTATTCAGTAAATAGCTTCATTTTCTCAGTGCTTTTGGAGTTGATGTAGTATAGCCAGTATGTGAAAAGCTGTTTTAATTTTATTCTCAGTATCAATTGGTGGATATATGATTGTATTACAACAACAATGTGGTAAAATGCTTATACTAGATGCAATGCGGTCAAAGTTGAAACCAATAGCCAATTAATTCACCAGAGATGAAAATATTTCAACCTATACGTAAAAGTCTTTGTATAACTTCTGCAGCCATTGGATTGACAACTGTTAATGTTTCTGTTGGCACCATGGCAATTGTTTCTTCCACTAGACAGATGAGTGCAGAAGCTGGGACTAGATATGTGTATCCTGCAGATGATAGTCAAGGAACAATTAGAAATATCAATTCTGCAGAAGTTGTTCAATCAAAGACTGTTGAGAGCTTCTTAGATACTACCAATTGGTCTAAGGATGTTACTTCTCTAATAGAAAAATTTCCACAAACTCTTATAGCTGAGACTTCTCTTACACTAGAACAACAAGAAATTTTGAATGTTCATAACCAACTGCGAGAAGAAGTTGGTGTACCATCTTTGCGCTGGTCAGATCAACTGGCAAGCTATGCTCAGGATTGGGCAAATCAGCTTTCTCAAGAGAATGGTATTAGACATCGTAATAGCGGTTCCATGGAAGTAGGCGAGAACATTGCTGCTGGTAGTTCAGTTACTCAAATGCTGGATTTATGGTCAAAGGAAAAAGATAATTATAACCACTCTAGAAATACTTGTCGTCAAGGTCAAAATTGTGGTCATTATACACAAATGGTATGGAAAAACACTACTGAAATTGGCTGTGGGGTTGCGTCGCACAGAATATATGGAAACGTTATGGTCTGCGACTACAGCCCTCCAGGCAATTATATTGGAGAACGACCATATTGAAGAAGGAGCCAAGAGTCAGGAGTCAGAATTAAATAATTTTTAAAAACGCGGAAACTTAGATGAATAATTATTCAAATGAGTACGAATTGAGTACCCTCAATTTCTATAGAGACAATCATGGTAAACAACTTTACTACTACTGGCAAGGAGAAATTTGGTGGACAGAACAACCAGGCAAACCAAAAGAGAAATTATTCTCAATCATTGGCATGAATGCTACTAAAGTATTTCTTAAGCCTGATCCTGAATACGGCGAAGTTGGATATCGGCTCAATAGGGAAATTGGATTATTTTGCGATCCAGTAACCCAAGAAATCTTACACTACTGGCAACCAAAAGAAGATAGCCAAAAAGTGCCAGTCGTGCATATTGCTAATCGCATGGTACAAGGAGCCGTAAGAGAAAGGAAGGTAGTGATTCCTCAAAATAGTGGATATGTTACCAAAGTTAATGAGATTCCCCTAGAATACCCACACCCCTTGGCAGCAGATAGCAAATACAAAGACTATTGCCCTGGTGAAACATTCAAGGGAGTCGAGTACTTTACCTCAAGTTTCTCTCGGCCTGGTGTGAAGGATGCACCTCCAGCTCAGTGGGCGAGAGATTGTCCTTGGATGCCTTGGATGAATTTAGGTTATGGTCATCCTGCTAGATTAAGGTATGAGACTACTATCAAACGAGTTGAATCATTTGAACAGCTCCATCCTAATTTAGTCAAGCTGGTGAGGCAAAGATTACCAATTTATGAACTTACACCAGATCAGTGTGATGAGCCTAATATGACTAGTATTCTCTACTTTAAAAAGTACTTTGAATTTTATTTGAGAGGAGAAACTTTTCCTGTAGAAGAAATTGTCTAAGTTGTAACGCTGTGCACAGGGGAGGTAGTCCTGTAGGAGTAGTTCCGTTATAAGCGATCGCCAGATGTTCCTACTGCTAATGTGGTGTGAGTCAGGTTGTTTATCAACTAATTTAATTAATTTATCCCTATCATCTTGATAAAACAATGAAGGTCTAGTTTTCAACAGATGGATAAAAATATTAAAGTCATCTCATGCTCAGACATGGCTATTCTCCTATTTACCAATAGCGGTAAATGGAGCCCAATGATCAGGAGATTCAGCAGCTAGTCATTAACATTTCAAACTATATGTGATGGTATAAAAGAGATAGAATAGACAGATAATTGCATTCTTATCTGTAAGAGTTATACTATGTTATTCTGTAAGCTCTCTAATCAGATTTCTACATGACAAGACGTTTAAAAGTTAGACTTTTGCTACCAAAATTTATCAGTAATCCAACCTCTAATCTATAGACTTTTAAATAGTTGAGAGCCTGAGCTAAGTGAACATCTTCAAGTTGGATCACAGCCTTTAATTCTACAAGAACTTTATCTTCAACCACAAAATCAGCTCTGCGTGTACCAATAGGTTTAGGAAGATCCTTATAGTAAATGTGTTTTTCTATTTCACGGACAAAATCTAGCCTTGCCTGAGGCATCTCATAAGCTAAAGCACGCTGGTAAATAACCTCTTGAAAACCATTACCAAAAAACTTATGAACCTCAAAAGAAGCCCCGATAATCTTTTTAGTGATATCGGCGTATTTTAAATTACTCATTCTTGAACGCGGATTAAACGGATTATAAGATTACACAGATGATTAATATGATTAGTACGAAAGATTAAGATGATTAATTTGTAGAATCCTCAATATAATCCTCCAATCTGTGTTAACCTCTAATCTGTATGATCCTCTATCCGTGCAATCATGTAATCCGTATAATCCATGATTCTGACGATTGAACCCACATTCCGCACCCTCAACTGTCACATGGACTGAGGGTGCTCAAAGCGAGTGCTAAATCGAGGCAGTTGTTAAGTAAAAATACTTAGTCCACCTTCAGCTCCTCAACTATCACTGGGAAAATTTT
>JAAHHJ010000081.1 GCA_010692425.1 Symploca sp. SIO3C6
AAATTGAATCACTCAAAAAGACGGGAGGTCTCTGTGCAATTTAGTAACTACGTTACATCTACAGGCAATTCCTCCCACGCTGACCCTCCGGGTACAGGCGTGGGGCTCCTTGCCCGAACAGCTGAATCTCTTTAGCTAACAGGCTCGAGATTGTAGGTTTTCTTGGTATAGCAGTACGTATTAAGGTTAGGACAAGCTAAATCGCTAGAACTTTGTCAAATTCACCCCTTCTGCCTTCTGCCTTCTGCCCTCTGCCCTCTGCCCTGCGCGTAGCGCTATAACTTTCCGATCTTTTCATAATCTTTAGCTATGGAATCACATCACCGTCAATCCTACTGGCGTGCCAATACTACTTTAATCAGAAATCTTTTGATTGTTTGGGCTCTGGTTTCTCTGATTTTCGGCATTTTATTAGTTGAACCCTTGAATTACCTTAGTCTGGGGGGCTTGCCTCTGGGTTTCTGGATGGCACAGCAAGGTTCAATTTTGGTCTTTGTGGTGCTAATTTTTATTTACGCTATCCGTATGGACCACTTAGACAGCAAAAATAACCTCAGGAAATAAAAAAACTAATGAGTGTGGAAATCTGGACAACACTATTTGTCGGTTTGTCCTTCATCATGTATATCTACATTGGTTGGCGATCGCGTGTCAAGGACAGTTCCGGCTTTTTCGTCGCGGGGCAAGGGGTGCCTTCCATTGCCAATGGTGCCGCCACCGCTGCTGACTGGATGTCGGCGGCTTCTTTCATTTCCATGGCAGGATTAATTTCTTTTTTGGGCTACGATGGCTCAATTTACTTGATGGGTTGGACTGGTGGCTATGTGCTGCTGGCGCTATTACTGGCTCCCTACCTGCGCAAGTTTGGTAAATATACTGTACCTGACTTTGTTGGCGATCGCTATTACTCCAATGTTGCTCGTGTAGTAGCAGTAATTGCTGCTATTTTTGTTTCCCTAACCTATGTGGCGGGGCAAATGCGCGGCGTTGGTATTGTCTTTAGCCGTTTTCTTCAGGTAGACATTACCACTGGTGTAGTTATCGGTATGGTAATTGTCGGCTTTTTTGCCGTGTTGGGGGGCATGAAAGGGATTACCTGGACACAAGTGGCACAGTATTGCGTACTAATTATCGCTTATCTGATTCCAGCGATCGCTCTAGCTTTTGTACTCACAGGCAATCCCATTCCGCAGTTGGGGTTTACTTTCAGCGATATTGCTGACAAACTCAATCAAGTTCAGACAGACCTAGGTTTTGCCGAATATACTCAACCCTTTGTTAACAAGTCGATGTTAGACGTGCTGTGTATTACCATTGCTCTCATGGTAGGAACAGCAGGCTTACCCCATGTAATTGTACGTTTTTACACGGTGAAGAATGTTCGTTCAGCCAGGTTTTCTGCTGGTTGGGCGCTACTATTTATCGCCATTCTTTACACCACTGCCCCAGCGCTATCGATGTTTGCTCGCTACAACCTAATTGACTCATTACATAATCAGACGATTGAGGAAGTACGTCAACTAGACTGGGCAAATAAATGGGAAAATACTGGTCTATTGGCTTTTGAAGATAAAAATGGTGATGGACGCTTGCAGTTAACTCCAGACGAAGCCAGTAATGAGATCACAATTGACCGCGATATTATTGTACTTTCAACTCCCGAGGTAGCGAAACTGGCTCCTTGGGTAATTGCCTTAGTGGCAGCTGGTGGCTTGGCAGCAGCTTTGTCTACAGCCTCAGGCTTGCTGTTAGTGATTTCTAGTTCCTTTGCCCATGATATCTACTATCGCATGATTAATCCGGGGGCATCAGAAAGCAAACGGGTATTTGTGGGGAGATTAATGGTAGGATTAGCCATAGTTATTGCCGGATACTTTGGCGTTAACCCACCGGGGTTTGTAGGTCAAGTAGTTGCTTTTGCCTTTGGTCTAGCAGCAGCCAGCTTTTTTCCAGTAATTATCCTGGGGATATTTGACAAACGCACTAATAAAGAAGGTGCCATTGCTGGGATGATTGTGGGTTTAGCTGTTACCGCCTTCTACATTATTGGCGTTAAGTTTGCCGACATGCCCACTTGGTTTTTCGGGGTTTCCGCTGAGGGCATCGGCACTGTAGGCATGATCATTAACTTATTTGTTACTGTTGTAGTGTCGCGTCTTACCCCACCACCACCGACAGAAATTCAGGAGATGGTGGAAGATCTACGTATGCCCACCGGGGAATTACCAGCTGGTGCTGCTGGTGAGTTTTAAGCCAGGGAAAATTGCAGGATTTACAGGAGTTATAGATATAGATATTAGGAGTTACGCACTTTACAAATCAGCCATAGTGTGCATCAGGCAATTAGGTCATTTCACACCCTTTGACTAACTCTAATTTTCTCCATACTTTTGCTGCCTCAGGCACTATAAATAGCTGAAATAACTAAATCTCGTATAGTACTAATGTACGAGGCATAAGTCCTAGATATTCTCAACAACAGGAAGTGCAACTCCTAACTCCTGATTTCTGGAGTAAAGCTCCTAACTCACTGACTGCAAGAGGTATAACCAACAACAGCGACTGTTTTCAACTGCAATTTCTGATATTGCTCTATATAAACTTGGAGAGTTAGTATATCAAGTCCTATAGTGTAAAGACTCCCAAGCGCGGAGAATACCTCAATGCCTGCAACTGGAAAGTTAGTGATTTTGAAGCTAGATGGCGATGTTGAGCGGCAAGGGTTTCGGGTAACTTTGGCAATTGGCTCTGAAGGCGATCGCTCCTCGATAGAGGTAACTGGTGAGTTGCCTCCAGCACCGGAGCTAGTTACACAATTACAACACCATTGGCTGGGAAAATATCGTAGTCTGGCAACACCTTATCGAATCAAAGCTAGAAGAATTACTTACGGTACCTCACTCACTGAATGCCAAAAATCAGCTTTAGAGCTTGGTGAGCGCCTTAGAGCCTGGCTCAATTGTGAGCAATTTCGTCTCATCGATAGGCGGTTGCGAGAAGCGTTAAACCCAGAGGAGGAAATTCGCTTACTAATCCGCACTGAAGATAAGCACTTACAAAAGTTACCCTGGCATCTATGGGATTTGTTTGAGCGCTACCCTAAGGCAGAAGCAATTCTGAGCGCCCTCAAGTTTGAGCGCCTCAGCCAACCTATCGCCACCAAACCCAAATCAAAAGTTAAAATCCTGGCAATTTTGGGTCATAGCGAGGGTATTGATATTGAGGCGGATCGGCAATTACTAGAAGCTTTACCACAGGCTCAAATAACTTTTCTAGTGGAAAAGACACGCAAAGAAATCAATGATCAGCTCTGGGAACAACCCTGGGATATCATCTTTTTTGCCGGGCATAGTAATACCGAAGGGGAAACAGGACGGATTTATATTAATCCTGAGGAAAGTTTAACCATTGATGAGCTGTGGTATGCCCTCAGAACTGCAGTGAAAAAAGGTTTAAATTTAGCCATTTTTAACTCCTGTGAAGGCTTGGGATTAGCATTGCGATTGAGTGATTTGCATATTCCCCAAATAATTGTGATGCGAGAGTTGGTGCCAGATCAAGTAGCGCAAGAATTTTTAAAGTATTTTTTGCGAGCCTTTGCTGGTGGCAAGTCTTTCCATCTGGCGGAGCGAGAAGCTCGGGAGCGTTTACAGGGGCTCGAACATGAATTTCCCTGTGCCAGCTGGCTACCAATAATTTTCCAAAATCCGGCGGCGATTCCTCCCACTTGGTCCCAGTTGGCAGGGCTTGCTCTTTGTCCATATCTTGGTTTGTCTGCTTTCCAAGAGGAAGACACAAAATTCTTTAAAGGGCGGGAGACTTTCACTCAAAAGTTATTGGTGGCGACGACAAAAAAGCCTCTGGTAAGTGTGGTTGGGGCTTCTGGTAGTGGTAAATCTTCAGTGGTGTTGGCGGGGCTAATTCCTCGTTTGCGTGCCATGGGGAAGGTGCAAATTGTCTGTTTTCGTCCCGGAAATAGTCCTTTTGAGGCTTTGGCTGCGGCGCTGTTGTCGTTGTGGCAAACCCAAGCACAGCAGCAGGAAAAACAACAAGAGCAAGATTTAGCAGAAAATTCAGGCCCAATTAAGGGACTTCTTACGGAAATTGGGAATCATAGACAACAATTGACGCCAAAAGTATGGGAAAGATTTTTGGGCAAGGAGTCTAATCAAGACTTACCTGAACTAACAACAGAACTGTGGGATAATGCTAACTCTTTATATGAAATAATAGAAAGTATCGTACAAACAAATCCAGGTACCCGCTTGGTATTGGTGGCTGATCAGTTTGAAGAACTCTACACCCTCTCTCCAGAAGCAGAATGTCTCTGTTTCTTAGAAAGATTGCTTAATGCTGTCAATCAAGCACCAGGGTTTACCTTAGTCCTGACGCTGCGGGCTGACTTTTTCGGACGAGCCCTTGCTTACGAACCTTTGGTCAAGGCTTGGCACGATTACCCCCCAGAGCTACTTGGTCCGATGAACCGCGAGGAATTATCGAGGGCAATCACTTTGCCAGCAGCAGAAATGAAGGTGCAACTGGAAGAAGGATTGACAAAAAGATTAATTGATGATATAGGAGTTCAGCCAGGTCGTTTACCTTTATTGGAGTTTGCTCTAACTCAGCTGTGGTCAAAGCAGAAAGATGGTTTCCTTACTCATCAAGCTTACTCTGATATTGGCGGTGTTGAGGAAGCACTGGCTAAACACGCCGAGGCAGTATATTCCCAGCTGAGCAAGACAGATAGACAAAGAGCGCAACGGGTGTTTATGCAGTTGGTGCGTTTGGGAGAGGAGACGGAGGCTACTCGTCGCCTAGCGACTCGCGAGCAGGTTAAGGAAGAAAACTGGGATTTGGTGACTCGCTTGGCGTCTTCTCGTTTAGTTGTAACTAACCGCAACCAATCCTATGGGATTGAAACTGTAGAAATTGCCCATGAGGCATTGATTAAAAGCTGGGGACGTTTGGAGCAGTGGATGCTTCTTGACGGTGCCTTTCGTCGTTGGCAAGAGCAGTTGAGGACTGCAAGAAGTCAATGGGAAAATAGCGACTTTGATGAAGGGGCTCTGTTGCGAGGAAAGCCCTTGAGTGATGCTGAAGATTGGCAACAGAAACGCCGAGAGGAATTAAGCGATTCTGAGCGAGTTTTTATTAAGTTAAGTTTGGAGCGTTGGGAGAGTCAACTCAAGAAGGAAAAACGCCGTCAACAAAGGACAATTTTAGGACTTGCTGCAGGCTTAGTGTTAGCTGTAAGTTTGAGTGCGGTGAGTTGGTGGCAATGGCAGAAAGCACTCCTTAGTGAGATTAAAGCAATTACTACATCCTCAGAAACCCTCTTAGCCTCAAATCAGGAATTGGATGCACTTATAGAAGCTATTAAGGCGAAGCAAAAACTGCGGCGTTTAGGTAGCAAAGACTTAGCGATCAAAACTCAGGTTGAAAGTGTATTACGACAGGGGATTTATGGAGTGGTTGAGTACAATCGCTTGTCAGGGCATGACGATTGGATTTGGGGAGTAGCTGTTAGCCCCGACTCTAAGATTATTGCTTCGGCAAGTAAAGACAAAACTATCAAACTTTGGAATCGAGATGGTTCCTTGTTAAATACTCTAGTGGGGCATAGAGCTAATGTTTGGGGAGTGGCTTTTAGCCCCGACTCTGAGCTGATTGCTTCAGTAAGTTTTGACAAAACTGTTAAACTTTGGAATCGAGATGGTTCTTTACTAATTACTCTCAAAGGGCATAATAAATCGGTTTCCCAAGTTGCTTTTAGTCCTGATTCCCAAACCATCGTGACGTCGAGTCGAGATCAAACTGTAAAAATCTGGAGTAGAGATGGTACTTTGTTAAATACTCTGGTAGGACATAGTGATAAGGTTTGGGGAGTAGCTGTTAGCCCCGACTCTCAAATAATTGTTTCAGGGGGTTGGGATAAAACCGTCAAAATCTGGAGTAAAGATGGTAGTTTACTGAAAACACTTACAGGTCATAGTGATTGGGTTTGGGGAGTAGCTGTTAGCCCCGACTCTCAAATAATTGCCTCGGCAAGTTCCGACAAAACTGTCAAACTCTGGAATCGAGATGGTTCCTTGTTAAATACTCTAGTAGGGCATCGTGGGGCAGTTATTGGAGTTGCTTTTAGTCCGGATTCTCAAACTTTGGCAACGGCAAGTAAGGACAAAACTGTCAAAATCTGGAGTAGAAATGGTACTTTACTCAAAACTCTCCAGGGGCATGGTGATGAAGTGTGGGGAATTGCTTTCAGCCCTGATTCTCGGATGATTGTCTCAGCTGGTGGTGATCAAACAATTAAACTCTGGAAGACTAAAAGTCCTTTGCTACACTCATTTAATGGTCATGGCAATCAAGTTTATGGGATTGCTTTTAGTCCCGACTCTCAAAGAATTGTTTCGGCTAGTGGTGACAATACACTCAAAATCTGGAGTAGAGACGGTACCTTGTTGAAAACACTCAAGGGACATCAAGGTGCAGTTTATGGAGTTGCTTGGAGTCCCGATTCTCAGATAATTGCTTCAGCGAGTCGGGATAATACTATCAAAATCTGGAGTAAAGATGGCACCTTACTGACTACTATAGTTGGTCATAACTTAGAAGTTTATGGAGTAGCTTTTAGTCCGGATTCTCAGACAATTGCCTCGGCAAGTTGGGACAAAACTGTTAAACTCTGGAAGAGTGATGGCACTCTGTTGAAAACACTCAAAGGTCATAGCGACTGGGTTGACGGAGTGGCTTGGAGTCCCGATTCTCAGACAATTGCCTCGGCAAGTCGAGATCATACCGTCAAACTTTGGAATCGAGATGGTACTTTATTAGAAACCCTTGAAGGTCATCAAGATTGGGTTCATGGAGTAGCTTTTAGTCCAGATTCTCGAATTATTGCCTCAGTGAGTAGGGACAAAACTGTTAAACTCTGGAGTAGAGATGGTAAATTGCTCCAAACCTTCAAGGGGCATAAAGGTGCAGTTTTTGGAGTGGCTTGGAGTCCAGATGCTCAGATAATTGCCTCGGCGAGTAGGGACAAAACTGTTAAACTTTGGAATAGTAATGGTACTTTGCTAACTACCCTCAAGGGGCATAGCGATGAAGTGTTGGGAGTCTCTTTTAGCCCTGACTCTCAGACAATTGCCTCGGCAAGTTCGGATAAGAAGGTGATTGTGTGGAATAAAGAGCGTGTTCTCAGCTTAGAGCCACTGTCCTATGCTTGTGATTGGGTGGGTGATTACCTGAATAATGATCCTAGCATTAGTCTAGAAGAGCAGCGTCTTTGTAATAAGTAATAAATATAGTAATTATAATTTCAGTGAGTTAGATATAAATAGATACAGTTTCGCTATCATAATTAAACTATAACATTTTTTGTTCAAAACAAACTATCTAATTGAGAGCTAAGCGGTCTTGACTGGAGATGATTCTAATGGTAAATGCACACATCTGTTAGTGAACACTATGTAGCCGGACTTAATCTACTATGCCGGCTTGAACAGCCTTTGAAGCTTATCTTGTAACCTTTGAATTTTCGGCTGCCCTAACAATTGCTCTATTTGTTGAATTATAGATTTAATCCAGAATACATATATAATTGACTTGATAGCTGCTAATAAGTTCTGCTGCTCGAAAAAGATGGCATACCTAGCGTATTCAATCTTGCTAGATAGTGATGTTAATAACTGTGGATCGGCATCACATTCTTTTGCCAGTTCCAAAATTGCTTCAGCATGACTGAGGTCATGTTCATCATTAATATGCAGTATTTTATCCCAATTCTTTGGCAATTGATCAGGAAAGGTTGGGAATAGATTTAGTTTTCCAGAAACGTATAATGGAAGCATCGTCCTTACACACTTGGTACACTTACCACAATTGGTTTCACTACCATAATTCTTTAAACATACTCTCAGATATTTTCTAGCTAGAGGGTCTTTATCTAGAAATTTAGCAGTCTTTTCAACCCTCTCAACTTCTGAACCATCATGAAATATATTCGTTGTTTCTGTTGACCACCAATGGTCGAGCAAAGGACTACTTCCCCAATGAAAAATGGTTTTGTAAGAGTCTGTGGAGGGAATTAAAACAGATTTAAGACCACCTGAAAGGGAGAGAGCCACTGATGCTAAACCAGCACCATGATAATGTAGACCCCATTTCAAAGGAAAATGAGTGCGGATATTGGTTTCGCCAAAAATAACGTCAATACCTATTTCTTCGGCAACATCTTTAATTCTATTAATCACTTCTTGTTCTTGATTGTCTCGATAGTAAGACAAAGGAAATTCAATGCCTTTCATATGAATCAAATGAGAAATATGAGGCAAATTAGGGCTTATAGAGTTGACATGTTTATGCAAGGTATAAAAAGAATCTACGCCCAAAGAAAAGAAAGCACCAACTTTGTTACTAGAGTGAGGCTCATATTTGCTTGGTTTTTCTGCGAAAACTTGAACTTTTTTAAAAGTTTCTGGATGCCATTGATAAATAATATCTTGTATCAACCTTAAGTTAAGCCAAAGTTTTTCAGAAATTGGAGGTTGAATTTCTAGGTTTTCACCTCTTTCCATTGCAGGCAAAAGTAGAGCAGGAACAAAAGCATCAGCACTTTCAATCACAAAGTCAGCAAATCTTTGAGGATATTCAAAATAAAGTTCTATTTCTTGACCTAGGTTATCCATCTGCACGATACCAACAAGTCGAACTTTTTCATTACTAATTCTTTTTTCAACATGCACTAGTTTCATAGTATTTCCTACTGTTTAACTTAAGGTTAACTACTAGAAATGGAGTAAAACTTGATGCTAATTATGTATGCGTTCGTACTAAGTTATCAAGACTGTATAAGAAGTGACAACAAAAAAAACAAACGCAGTTCAGCAACATCTTTTTCTGTGACATTTTCTTTCTAACTGATTTTCTTCAAGTAAAAAACAGTAAAATGAACTTTTTATCAAAGTTTAAAATGATTAATTAAAGTGAATTATTATCTTTGCTAATCACCTGAACTGAAGCAGTTTACATCCAACAAATAAAATTAGAATGAAATTGAGAATATTAGCAAAATTCAGAATTAAATTGGTAAATTAACTGCCAATAACAGTAATTTTCTTGACAAAAGTTAAATTTACTTTTAACAGATTATTTGATAACAATCTGATAACAAATTCAGCTCGTTTAAGTTATAAATTTGATTTATAAGCTGTTCCAATATCAATAGACAGCTTAATTTCATCCCAGCTTCATACTTTAGGTAACAAGTGATAACAAAAATACTTGTTAGTTTCTGTTTAAAAACTATATTTCATGCTTAAACATGTAATATTTGGTTAGGGTTGAAATCTCGCTCTAACTTGTCTCCCCCTAACCCTTCTCTTTTTAAGAGTAGTTTTTGACTTGGCGACAACTCAATCTGATCAAACTCAGGTTTCTAACTAACAGTTGCCTGCCAGAAGTGCCGACAAACTAGGCACTTCTACCCACCGGCTGGTTTGATGAGACTGATGAGTTAAATCCATCAACAATTGCGAGTAAACTCCCTCCTGTAGTGAAGGTGTGATTGTCTTACCACCTTCAATACTCTCTACCCATTGATTAACTATCCTAATAAACGGTGCCAAACGCCCATCAGTGTAGGTTTGAGTAAACCACAACCGCTTTGGTATTTCTACCTCTATCAGAGGTTTACCTGCCGGTGCTGCCCAGAGACGAAAGCCATGTACGTAATCCTTCTGATTATCAGAGCCTAGTATTAAAGTACCGCGATCGCCATAAATTTCGACAAAGTGACCACGACCTTGGTAAGTTACAGAACTGATACTCAGCTGACAGGGCGTACCATCAGCTAATTCCAACAGCAGCAGACAAGTATCATCTGCATCAACTGGTTTGAGTTTACCCTCAATGCTAGGATCTGGTCTAGAAGGAATTGCTGTACTCAAGTGAGCACACAAGCGACGCACCGGACCAAATAACCAATTAATATAATCAAAAGCATGAGAACCGACGGCCCCCAATGCTCCCCCTCCCTTATCTTGTTGAGCATACCAGTTCCAGGGTCGTTGAGGGTCAGCACGGCTCGAAACTAACCAATCAATTTTAATCAAGCGTTTACTTCCCACATAGTCCTGTGCCAAATATTCTGCCAACCTTTGCCATGCAGGAACAAAGCGAAATTCAAAATCAGGGATGGCAACGATACCGGCATCTACTGCTAGTTTGTAAATTTCTAGCATCTGGGAGACTTTGAGAGTCATTGGTTTTTCTAGCAACAAGTGCTTTTTAGCTCTGATCACCATCTTCGCCATTTCATAATGTAAAAATGGCGGCGTTGAAATACTAACTGCTTCCACTTCCGGTAGAGTCAGGATATCCTCAAGGCGATCGCTAGCATGAAGTATATTGTGGGCAGCGGCAATCTCTTGAGCCTTATCGAGATTATGGTTATAAATAGCCACCACTTGAGTGCGGGGATGAATCTGGAAACCAGGGATGTGAATTTTCTTGCCGAAACCTGTTCCGATAACCGCTACACCAATTTTATTGCTCATAGTTCATTGCTCATGGTTCATGGTTCATGGCTCATGGTTTCCACCCAGGTAATTACTTCTTTACCTAAGCAGGTTCCATTCAAACGGTCAATCTCCCGAATGCCTGTGGGACTGGTAACATTGACCTCTGTAAGATAGCCGCCAATAACATCAATACCAACGAAATATAAACCATCTTGCTGTAGTTTTGGTCCAACAGCTGTACAAATCTTGTGATCTTGCAGCGTAATCTCTGTGGCAGCAACTCTACCACCGACAGCCATATTACCGCGAAATTCTTTACCGGTAGGAATACGATTTACTGCTCCTATCGGTTTACCATTAAGTAAAATAATTCTCTTATCTCCATCTTTGGCTGCTGGTAGGTAAGCCTGAACCATTACTGGTTCACGTCCTCGTTGGGTACTAATCTCCACCAAAGAATTAAAATTGCGATCGCTAGGTTCTATCAACAGAATTCCTTCACCAGCTTTACCCCCTAGAGGCTTGATTACTGCTGCACCTTGCTGTTCAACAAATTTCCTGATTACTGACTTATCCTGGCTAACAATTGTCTCTGGAATCACTTCCTGAAACTGGAGAGCGTACATTTTTTCATTTGCCATCCGCAAACCCCTTGGTGCATTAATCACCAAAGTTTGTTCTGGGTTGATGTAGTCCAAAATGTAGGTGGCATATAGATAAGGAATAGTCACTGGTGGATCTGTGCGCATGAAAACCGCGTCCATGTCTGCCAGTGAGCACAAGACGGCATCAGAGACAGAGTACCATTGCGGACTTACGACCCAATGTCCCTGTGATAGTTGAACTGGCTTGAGTTGCACCTTCTCCAACAGCGCCCATGCTTGACTATTGACAACACTCAAATTTTGAGCTTGAGTGATCCATACTTCGTGACCTAAAGCCTGTGCAGCTTCCATAAGAGCTACACTGCTGTCGTGACTAGGGTCGAGCTGCGATATGGGGTCAATGATGAACGCAATTTTCACGCTGGTAATCCATTACTTTCTAGTTTTGGAGTCCCCCTACTCTACCTGCTGTGGCTGTGAATAGGAGGTTATCTAGCTTTTAATCTCAGCTGGTAGCTATATTAGCTTGAAGTAGTGTATCTAACTCACCCTGGGCTTCGAGAGAGTAGATATCATCACAACCGCCAACATGTTGGTCATTTATAAAAATTTGTGGCAAAGACCTACTTCCATTAGCTCTTTGCGTCATTACGGCTCTTGCTTCGTCATCGCCATCGATACAGTATTCAGTAAACTTAACCCCCTTAGCATCTAACAATGCTTTAGCACGAATACAGAAAGGACACCAGCTCCAAGTGTAAATTTCAACTTTTGCTTCCATTATCTTCTCAGCTGTTAAGTAATATTTCTTAGATTTTAGCTTGGTGCCTTGTAGTCAATAAGTATCGCCGGATTCAAGCCCGAGAGCTAGTAATTCCCGGAAAACAGTTGAGACTCCCCCTCCCAGAAGAATGATTTCTCCCCATCTCCCCATCTCCCTATCTCCCCATCTCCCCATCTCCCCATCTCCCCATTTCCCTATCTCCCTTCAACAGATATACATAACTCAATTGAGAAGTGCTATTAGGGAGCCTTCTCGTCGGATTAGGGAAATTGCGAGACACCCTAGACTCAAAACTGTTAACCTTTTGATAAATACTTTAGGTTATAGTCAAATTTTCGAGTTCTGCGAGTGTGGTGCGTCCTAGACATAACTTGCATCAGGCATAGTAATGAAAGTAGCGGACACCCATGGGTCAATTGCTTTAGACTAGTGCTGCGCCTGGTAAGTACGCCGGATATTGCTTCTACAGATGAGCAGTTACACTGAAAACTCAAAGGACTTGAACGAAGTTGAACTTAATTAATTTTTTTGTTTGTCGCCAGTTCAACTTTATTTAGTGTCACAACCGACTACCACCAAGATGGCGCCAGAACCTAGAAACAAAAACAGACACTAACGCTCCGGTAAAACCCAACTAAACTGGTAAAACTGACTGATGGACTGCCTGAAAAAGCCTGCAAGAAAACATTATGTCTAGTTCGCACAACCTATTCACAATCAAATTTTGGGGCGTTAGAGGCAGTATTGCCTGTCCTGGACCAGAAACTGTCCGTTACGGAGGCAATACTCCTTGTGTAGAAATGAGAGTTGGTAGTGAGCGTCTGATTTTTGATGGTGGCACCGGCTTGCGAGTTTTGGGACAATCACTACTGGCCCAAATGCCAGTAACAGCTCATATTTTTTTTACTCACTCCCACTGGGATCACATTCAAGGCTTTCCTTTCTTTGCCCCTGCTTTTATTCCGCTTAATCGTTTCGATATTTACGGAACCCGTGCGCCCCAGGATGAGACTATTGAAAAGCGTCTCTCTGACCAGATGCTTCACCCGAACTTTCCTGTTCCCTTGCAAATTATGCAAGCAGATTTGAAGTTCCATGACTTGGAAATAGGGGCAAAGGTTAAAATTGGCGAGATTACAGTTGAAAATGCCCAACTAAACCATCCAGGTGAAGCTGTAGGCTACCGGGTTAACTGGCGAGGTCATGCCGCTGCCTACATTACTGACACCGAACATTTTCCAGAGACTTTAGATCCACAAGTTCTTCATCTGGCACAAGATGCCGATGTCGTTATTTACGACGCCACTTATACCGATCAAGAGTACGATTCAAGGGTATCGAGCAAGGTTGGTTGGGGTCATTCAACTTGGCAGGAAGCAATCAAGGTTGCTAAGGCTGCCAATGTTAAAAAACTTGTTATCTTCCACCATGATCCACTGCACAATGATGATTTCCTCGACCAAGTCGGACAAGAAGCCCAAAAGCATTTCCCCAATACAATTATGGCCTGTGAAGGTATGATAATTCAGTTACTCGATTCCTCTAAGCCCAATCAGGTTGCTGTCTGAGGAACTTTGAGTTTCTGTTGTCTGCTTAGTTTGGGATCGGGTCTCTAGTATACAGTTGCTCAAGATCTCAACTTTTGAGACTCTCACCGCTTGATTAAACTTGTAGACTATGAGAAAAAGCTGATTGACTTGTTCGCGTCTACGCGCTAAGTAATTAAATGTATCAAAATTTGAACTGTGCGGGTTATTTCATCTCTAGACACTGCATTAACACCGACCGCTGTTGCCCTCGGAAACTTTGACGGCATCCACCTCGGGCACCAAAAGGTTATTGCGCCAATTTTGAGGGAATCTATAGCTGCTAAAGCAATAGCGATCGAGTCACAACCTGTGGTGGATAGGCAAAATGTGATCCCAAGTTCCAGCTTGTCAATCCCCAAGGAGAAGATTGAGAGTCCAGTTGATGGGAAAATCAGTTACCCCTACATCACAGTAGCAACTTTTGATCCTCATCCCCGTGAATTTTTTTCTGGTGTTGCTTGTAAGTTACTGACGCCAAGAGCTGAAAAAGTCGAGCAGCTTAATCGAATCGGTGTAGAACAACTAGTACTACTACCCTTTGACAGGGAACTAGCAGCCCTCACCCCCAAGCAATTTGTCGAAACAATTTTGGTGAGACAACTTAGAGTGCAACAGGTGAGTGTGGGAGAGGATTTTCGCTTTGGGCATCGACGAGCAGGAACTGCTGGTGATTTGCGAGAAATAGCCTCTAATTATGGTGTTGAGGTAACAATTGTATCTTTGAAAACTTCTGAGGGAGAACGGATTAGTAGCTCTGCCATTCGCCAAGCTCTAGAGCAAGGGGAGATCAATCAGGCAAATCGACTATTAGGACGTCCTTACACTCTCACAGGAGTAGTAGTCAAAGGGCAGGGATTGGGCAGAACTATTGGATTTCCCACAGCTAACCTCCAGCTACCTCCAGAAAAATTCTTACCCAAGCAAGGTGTTTACTGCGTGCGAGTCTGGGGAACATCAATAGGTTCACCAGCATCCCCTATGTCTGGAGTTATGAATATTGGAGAGCGTCCAACAGTTAATGGCTCTAGTTTGACAGTAGAATTTCACCTGTTAGATTGGTTAGGAGATTTATATGGACAAACCTTGACGGTAAACTTGGAAAAGTTTTTGCGACCGGAACAAAAATTTGCTTCTCTAGATGCCCTCAAGAATCAAATCCAGACAGACTGTTTAGCAGCAAGAACCTTTTTAGGTAATTAGCAATAGAGTTAGTTCATGGTTCATTGTTCATGGCTCATAGCTCATGGCTTGTATTTTATGGTTCTTTCTGATTCTTTCTCCACAATCAAAAATGAACCATGAACAGTCTCAATCCTAATCTTGACTACTGAATTTAAGTCGTGCAACTAGATAGCAATATACCGGAGTGAAATAGCACATAATGGTATAAAACGGACAGGGTAAAGAAGTAATTTATCCTGTCGGGAATTAAAAAAAAGTCGAACAAGTAGTAAATATATAAACATAGACAAGGCAGTGGAGGTCGGACAATGCCTAAGCGCAGAAACTCGATTCAAACTAAAAAACTCTCAACGCAAATAGTCCCAATTATAGGAATGGCTAAATCTGTTGAAACTGAGATTGTATCAACTATGCAGCGCTTGGGTA
>JAAHHJ010000082.1 GCA_010692425.1 Symploca sp. SIO3C6
AAACTGCACAGGATTTGATAGGTACTCATGACAAGAGCCATGCTAACAGAGGAGCCCAATGAAGCGAAAGTTTCACGTTGGGTTTTGAAGCCGAGTCAGAAGGGCGACCTATCTGGCTTAGGCAACCAACTACCGACCAAGAAGCGACGATGCTTAATTGGCTAGAGTTGTTGCGTCGGCACCACAATTGGGCATTGGGACAAAGATTTGGCTACTTAAGACGTACTCGCAGCTTGGTAGACCGATGCTCGTTAGTAACTGAGCCAATTGGTGAGATTCCAGAGAAGTTTCCTAACTACAACACTCAAGCTGGTCAACTCAAACAAACCAAGGTTTTGTTTCCTGAGTACAAAAATATCTATCACGATGTTCAGCAGCAAAACCTCAAGCGTTTAGACAAAGCTTGGGGCAGGTGGATAAAGCCTGATCAATCTGGCAAACGTGGAGGTAGACCCAAATTAAAGTTGCTCACAAATTAGTTAAAGCCTATGACCTGATAGCAGTAGAAGATTTAAACATTAAAGGGTGTGCGATTCGTTTCTCATAAACCTCAACGGAGGGGGACTGAGAGCTTCTGATGAGTAACCGATAAGGTAGAGTTCGCACTTTAATCCTCATCAGATGACAATTTAATAACCTTATAGGTGAGTAAAAGTATCCTAGAAATTACAAGTCCTATCCCGAAGGTATATCGGTGAAAGCATATCCTCTACGGTAGAGAATGGTCATCAATCCGTAAAGCGAGGATAAAAGGTCAAAAGCATACCTAATCCAAGGTCAAGGCAGACTAAGCAAGTTCTCACGGATAGCGAAAGCGAAGGTACATCTGAACCGTCTTTAAATGTTACTAGCGAAACGGATTGACACGCTAGGCGAACCAAAAGGTCAAAAACTAAGGGTATTGGAGAGATGTCCTCTCAATCCAATATATACCACCCGAACAAGGCGGAAAGGACCATCCTAAAAGAACAAACCGAAGGTTATTAGAAACGAAGTAACCCATCAATCACTCTCAAGAAAGGTCGATTTCTTGAGTAGTCAACCAAGACGAAACCTCTGAATCTCAGGTGATTGATGGAAAAGATTGAGTCAGAAGCAAAAGACCATTGTAATGATGGGGATAAGCTGACGGACTCACGGTAGTACGGAATGTAAAGCTATGAGTAGTAACAAATGTCATGAACACGGAAATCAAACCGATGGATGAATGGAAGAACATCAATTGGCGAAAAGCCGAAAGATGTGTCTTTAAATTACAAAAACGGATTTACAAAGCGTCTAGTCGTGGAGATGTCAGAACAGTCCATAGACTCCAAAAACTTCTCATAAAATCCTGGTCAGCCAAATGTCTAGCGGTGCGTCGGGTAACACAAGACAATCAGGGACGAAAAACAGCAGGTGTCGATGGTGTTAAATCGCTATCCCCGAAGCAACGACTTCACCTGATAGAAGAAATAAAACTAGGGGCAAAAGTCAAACCAGCGCGTAGAGTTTGGATACCTAAACCTGGAAAGGATGAAAAACGACCCCTAGGAATACCGACCATGAATGACCGTGCATTACAGGCACTTGCTAAATTAGCACTAGAACCAGAATGGGAAGCTAAATTTGAACCCAACTCTTATGGATTCAGACCAGCCAGAAGCTGTCACGATGCCATTGAAGCGATAGTCAGAGCCATATCTCTAAAACCCAAATTTGTTTTGGATGCGGACATATCCAAATGTTTTGACAAAATCAACCATTCCAAGCTACTTGAAAAATTGAATACCTATCCAACCTTACGGAGACAAATCCGAGCTTGGTTAAAAGCTGGTGTGATGGATGGAAAATCATTATTTTCAACAATAGAAGGGACACCACAAGGGGGAGTCTTGTCACCCCTCCTTGCTAACATTGCCCTTCATGGAATGGAAATGAAGATCAAAAAGCTATCCAAATCCTTTGACCATCTATATCATAAATGTGGCAAGAGGTACACAATCAAGGATAGACAAACATCAATTTCTCTTATTAGATATGCAGATGACTTCGTTATTCTGCATGAAGATCAGAGGGTAATTGAAAAAACAAAACAAGTGACTGAAGAATGGTTAAATGAGATGGGACTGCAATTAAGTCCTAGCAAAACCAGAATCACCCATACACTCAAAGAATATAACGGAGAGAAAAAGGGATTTGAATTTCTGGGATTCCACATTTTCCAGTTTAAAGCGGGAAACTGCATATCTGGTAAAGACACGAAAGGAAATAAACTAGGATTTAAAACACAAATAACCCCATCCCGAAAAAGTGTCATAACGCATTACAGAAAACTCGCAGAAGTAATTGATAAACACAAAGGGGTATCACAAAAAATCCTAATTTCAAAGTTGAACCCAATCATCGTAGGATGGTGCAATTACTTCAAACCGTATCAATCAAAGAAACATTTTCAAAAGATTAGAAGCCTCCTCTGGTGGAAACTTTGGAAATGGGGTAAAAATAGACACCCAAACAAAGGGGAAAAATGGCTCAAATCAAAATACTGGTACACAATAAAAGGGGACAACTGGGTATTCTCAACAAGAGAAAGTAACAACCCATTTGAACTCATAAGGCACACCAACATAAGAGCCAATATAGGGTACACAAAAGTAAAAGGAGAAGCATCACCCTTTGATGGCAAACTCATTTACTGGAGTACAAGAATGGGAAAACATCCTGAGATGCGAAAGCGAACAGCATCATTGCTTAAAAAGCAGGAAGGGAAATGTAACCACTGTGGATTGTTCTTCAAAGATGGAGACTTATTAGAGTTAGACCACATTATCCCAAAATCGAAAGGTGGTAAGGATAAATATGACAATTGGCAACTACTCCATCGACACTGCCATGACAAAAAGACCAGAACAGACGGAAGTTTGGAAAGGTCAGGTAACAAAACTGGCTGCAACAGTGCCATACCAAAACAACTATCAAACACTCCATCAAATTATAGATGGGAAAACGATATGCTTGTGACGACGTACTAATGACAATAGCCGTTCTACTGAGGAGCGGAATGAAGGGAAACTTTCACGTTCCGTTTTGGAGAGCAGTGGAGAAGGTGACTTCTTCACTGACTTTACTTAGTTAAAAGCAAGCTAGCCAAATCGATTTTAGATGCAGCCTGGGGAAGGTTTATTACTATCTTGGAAGCAGTGGCAGTAAAATGCGGCGTCCTTTTAGTGAAAGTCAACCCTCACGGAACATCTCAAAATTGTTCTAGTTGCGGCACTAAAGTTTCGAAAACTCTGTCAGTTCGTACTCACGAATGCCCGAAGTGTGGTCATGTTATTGATAGGGAGTGCGATTCGTTAGTCATGAGCACGGCAAAACCGATGTATGAATGGGGACTTATCCCCTGGCAAAAGCTAGAAAGGAAAGTCTTCAAGCTACAAAAACGTATTTACCGAGCCTCTAGTCGTGGAAATGTCAAAACAGTTGGCAGACTCCAGAAGTTGTTGATGAAATCCTGGTACGCTAAGTGTCTAGCGGTGCGTAGAGTTACTCAGGACAATCAGGGCAAGAAAACTGCGGGAGTCGATGGCGTCAAATCGCTAACCCCGAAGCAGCGCCTAGCCCTAATTTCAAAACTCAACCTGAGTTCCAAGGTCAGCCCAACCCGACGAGTATGGATTCCAAAACCGGGAAGGAAACAGAAGCGACCTCTGGGAATACCTACCATGAAAGACCGCGCCTTACAAGCACTTCTCAAATCAGTTCTAGAGCCAGAATGGGAAGCGCGATTTGAACCTAACTCATACGGGTTCAGACCAGGAAGGTCATGTCAAGATGCAATCGAAGCCATATTTACGGCAATTTTCCAAAAACCTAAATATGTTCTGGATGCTGATATTGCCAAATGCTTTGACCGCATCGACCATAAAGCGCTGCTAAATAAATTAAATACATCCCCCACCATTCGCCGACAAATTAGAGCCTGGTTAAAAGCGGGGGTAATGGACAATAGGCAGTACTTTGAGACATCCGAGGGTACACCACAAGGCGGCGTAATTTCTCCCCTACTGGCAAATATAGCCCTCCACGGGATGGAATGGCGCATCAAAGAATACCTAGAAACCTGTAACCTCAAAAGGTCAGATGGGAAATATCAGCTCCCAAAAAGGGATAAAAGGGATTCTGTCTCAATAATACGCTATGCCGATGACTTTGTGATTCTCCACAAGGACATAACCGTCGTCCAAGGATGCAGAGAAATAATCTCTCAATGGTTAAAAGACATGGGCTTGGAATTAAAACCTAGCAAAACCCGATCAGCCCACACCCTCAATGTATATGAAGGAGAAAAACCCGGATTCAATTTCTTAGGGTTTTTCATCCAACAATTCCCTGTTGGGAAATACACCACGGGGAAGGACACCAAAGGGAATCCTCTAGGCTTTAAAACCATCATCACCCCAAGTAAAGAAAAGTGTAGGGAACACTACAACCAAATAAAAAAAAGTAATAGACACCCACAAGGGAAAATCCCAAACATCACTGATAGCAAAACTAAATCCTATCATCAGAGGATGGGCAAACTATTACTCAACGGTCAGTAGCAAAAAGGCATACAGTAGATTGGATGCCTTAACCTACATCAAATTAGCAACTTGGGCAAAACATCGCCATAGAAATAAAGGCAAAAAGTGGCTAGCCAAAGCCGCCAGTCAATCCAATTTGGTATTGGATTGATGACATGCTGGTAATGAGATGTGTATGACAAGCACCATATCACTGAGGAGCCGTGTGATGGGAAACTATCAAGCACGGTTTTGGAGAGCGGTGGCTCTCGTGAGAGAGTCGCCGACTTTAATTGAAAACGCCGCAATTAATATCTTAAACCGGGCATTACATGAGGTAGGACTCCGGCAAGTCTGCGCGTGGAGGCAAGCGTCGGTGGACAGCCCGTGAAGCGCGAACTTTTAGGATACGAGGGCGTTCAGCTCTCTATATTCTAGAAGCCCCTTCTATACCCGTAGGGTTAGGAGGGGAGTATGTCACCACTTGCTTTAATCGTTAAAGAGTGACAATCTTCTGCCCAACTCGAAGCAATGTCAAGGTAAGTTTTTCACAGCGGTATAATGACGGACGCTAGGCGTCGCTAATCATAGCGATTAATTTCGGGAGTATTGTGGATGATAACAGGTGAGATTAAGTCAAAGGTTGATCGCCTTTGGACTACTTTTTGGAATAATGGGATTAGTAATCCCCTCTCGGTGATAGAGCAAATTTCTTACCTGTTGTTTATTAAGCGTCTTGATGATTTGGAGTTAGGGAAGGAAAAAAAAGCACAGCGGTTAGGTAAATCGGTCACAGATTCAATTTTCTCCCCAGATAATCAACGTTGTCGTTGGTCTCATTTCAAGAATTTGGACGACCCTGAGGAGATGTTAAAGATTGTCCGGGATGAGGCGTTTCCGTTTATTAAAAATTTAGGCGGTACGGTAGTAGATAATGCCTATACTCGCCACATGAAGGATGCGGTGTTTTTAATTGCAAGTCCGGCGTTACTTACTAATGTGGTGGGGCAAATTGATGCTATCCCGATGGAAGATAGGGATACTAAGGGGGATTTGTATGAGTATATGCTCTCGAAGCTGACTACCGCTGGAACTAATGGACAATTCCGCACTCCTCGCCACATTATTAAGATGATTGTGGAGTTGATGGCACCAGGAGCTAGGGAAATTATTTGTGATCCTGCTTGTGGCACTGGTGGGTTTTTGATTGCAGCAGCCGAGTATTTGCGTGATTTAAAGAATAGTGAGGGGAATCTGGTATTAAATGCGCCGGGGAATCGGGAGCATTTTAATCGTGAGATGTTCCACGGTTTTGATTTTGACGGCACGATGCTCCGGATAGGTAGCATGAATTTAATGTTACATGGCATTGAAGACCCGAAGATTGAAGCGCGGGATTCGTTATCTGAAGATCACGGGGGGATAAGTGAAGCGTTTACTTTGATTTTGGCGAATCCTCCTTTTAAGGGCTCGGTGGAGAAGTCCACTATTGCCAAGGATTTAACTAAGATAGTTAGTACGACTAAGACAGAATTACTGTTTATTTCCCTATTTCTGAGGTTGCTAAAAAATGGCGGAAGGGCTGCGGTAATTGTGCCGGATGGGGTGTTATTTGGGTCTTCAAAAGCACATAAAACTATCCGTAAAACTTTGGTGGCAGAGCATAAGCTGGATGGGGTAATTTCCATGCCGTCGGGGGTATTTAAGCCTTATGCTGGGGTGTCTACGGCGGTGTTAATTTTTACTAAGACGGGAGCTGGGGGAACAGATTCGGTTTGGTTTTATGATCTGCAGGCTGATGGTTTGTCTTTGGATGATAAGCGTCAACCTGTGGAGGAAAATGATATCCCAGATTTGCTTGAGCGCTGGAAGCTGCGAAATCCAGAGAAGGATACAAACCGCACTAGTAAGGCGTTTTTTGTTCCCAAAGCAGAAATTGAGGGGAATGGTTATGATTTGTCGATAAATCGGTATAAGGAAGTTGAGTATGAAGAGGTGGTGTATGAACCGCCAAGGGTGATTTTACAGAAGCTTCGGGATTTGGAGGATGAGATTAGGGGGGATTTGGATGAATTAGAGGGGTTATTGGGATGATTGACCATGACAGACTTTTTAAGGAATTAATTACCACATTTTTTGTAGATTTTCTGGAGTTATTTCTGCCCCAAGTCGCCAGGGATATTGATCGAGATGATATTCAATTTTTACCCCAGGAAGTGTTTAATGATGTTACTTCTGGGGAGAAGAAAGAAGTTGATTTGTTAGCCAAGGTAAAATATCGACAGCAAGATGCCTATTTTTTAATTCATATCGAAAATCAATCTTACAGTCAGGCGGAATTTGCCAAGCGAATTTTTAAATATTTTGCCCGTTTGCATGAAAAGTATGATTTACCAATTTATCCGGTGGTGCTTTTCTCTTTTGATGAGCCAAAACGCCCGGAACCACGAAATTATCGGGTGAGTTTTCCTGATTTGCAGGTGCTGGATTTTAATTTTGCTGCGATTCAATTAAATCAACTAAATTGGCGGGATTATTTAACACAACAAAACCCCGTTGCTGCCGCACTTATGGCGAAGATGAATATTCCTGCTTCAGAACGTCCCCAGGTAAAGGCTGAGTGTTTGCGGTTACTGATAACTTTGAGGTTAGATCCGGCACGGATGCAGTTAATTTCTGGCTTTGTGGATGTGTATTTGAATTTGAATGCAGCTGAGGAGGAATTGTTTAATGAGGCAATTGATAGAATGGGATTAATTGAACAGGAGGAATATATGGAAATTGTAACTAGTTGGGAGCGTAAAGGTCGTCAGGAAGGTATTCAACAAGGTCGTCAGGAAGGTCTCAAGGAAGGTCTACAAGAAGAACGACGTGCTGGCATTACTAAGCTGCTTCAGTTGAGGTTTGGAGGATTAGATGAGCAATTACAGGCGATTATTCCCAAGTTAATGGAGTTATCTGCTGATGAGTATATGGATTTAATTTATAAGGCGACTCGTGAGGATTTATTATCGCGGTTTCAAGGATGATGCTGGAATAAATTGCGGAAGTTACAGGGTTAAATGTGGAACGGGTGCAGGAGTTACAAGTGCAGTTACAAAGTGATAATTAAGTATGAAGAGGTGGTGTATGAAGCGCTAAAGTGATTTTACAGAAGCTTCGGGATTTGGAGGATGAGATTAGGGGGGATTTGGATGAATTGGAGGGGTTATTGGGATGAGTTTACCAAATGAATGGTCTTTGGTATCACTAAATGAAGTAGCAGCACCAGAAAAAGGAGCTATTAGGCGCGGTCCATTTGGTGGATCTATCAAGAAAGAAATTTTTGTAGCCGATGGTTATAAGGTTTATGAGCAACAAAATGCAATTGAATCAAATTTTGAAATAGGGCATTACTTTATTGATGAGCAGAAGTTTCAAGATATGGAGGGATTCAGTGTAAAGGCTAATGACCTCATAATTAGCTGCGCGGGCACAATAGGTCGAATAGCTATTGTACCTAGTGATGCTAGACCTGGAATAATTAATCAAGCACTGATGCGAATCCGTCCTAATACATCAGTTATTATGCCTCGTTACTTAAAATGGTTTCTTGAATCACCAATTGCAAAAAGAGACATTTTTGGGCAGGTAGCTGGAACAGCTTTAAAAAACCTGGCAGCAATTAGCGAAATTAAAAAATCTCAAATCCCCCTCCCCCCACTAGAAGAACAGCGTCGGATAGCTGCGATACTGGATAAAGCAGATGAAGTACGTCGCAAAAGAAAACAAGCGATCGCACTCACAGAAGAATTACTCAAATCAGCTTTCTTAAAAATCGTTGGTTCTAAAAATCCAGATTATCATCAATGGAAAGAGGTAGTCTTAGCTGAATTAGCATTACCTGTAAAGGGTTCTATGAGAACGGGTCCTTTTGGAAGCACATTACTACATTCAGAGTTTGTTGATGAAGGTATTGCTGTTTTAGGTATAGATAATGCAGTTCAAAATCGTTTCGCATGGGGTGAACGTCGCTTTATCACTTCTGAAAAATATAAAAGCTTAAAGCGATATACTATCAAGCCAGGTGATGTCATCATTACTATCATGGGAACTACTGGTAGGTCTGCTGTAGTTCCTGAAGATATTCCTACTGCAATCAATACCAAACACCTTGCTGCTATTACATTAGATAACTCAAAAGCCCTCCCTGAATATGTATCTAATGCAATTCATCAAGACCCATTTGTTCTACATCAAATTGCTTTACGTAATCGTGGAGCTATAATGGCTGGTCTTAATCTTGGAATTATAAAAGAGTTAAAAGTCCGTCTACCTCCGCTTGATCAACAAGTCATTTATAGCAAAGTTATAAAACAAATTAGGCAAAAGCAAGAAAAGCTTGAAAGAGCGGCTAATGAT
This sequence comes from Symploca sp. SIO3C6, assembly GCA_010692425.1. GTDB lineage: Bacteria > Cyanobacteriota > Cyanobacteriia > Cyanobacteriales > Coleofasciculaceae > SIO3C6. The sequence goes on from JAAHHJ010000082.1 coordinate 8,949, forward strand.
ACTAACAACCTTTTCAACTCCCTACTTCAAAAAGCCTTTCGCGGCGAACTCTAAACCAACCCAAACCCCCACAATCCCCAAATCAACCTGATAAAACCACCATTGCCTAAAAGCAAATGTTTATAATAAAAGGTAAGTAGCAACGACAATCAGCCACAGCGAGTGGAAACTATGGCATCTAACTTTGACTTTCTCAGCCACCACTATCCAGAATTCTACAAACACGCCACCCACGCTGAAAGCCTAGTTTACACCGCCCCCCGCGCCAGTTGCTTTTATACCCGCTTCACCTTAGAACAAGCTGTTTTGTGGCTTTATGCCAATGACGCCTACTTACAACCCCCTGACGATAACAGTTTAGGGGCACTAATCCACGAACAAACCTTTAAAGATAACCTCAAACCGGAACTATTCCCCAAACTCCGTACAATCCACAAATTTGGCAATATCGCCGTCCATCAATCTACCCCCATCAAAGAAAAAGACGCACAATATTTAATCAAAGAACTGTTTCATTTCCTCTATTGGCTACGCCGTTTCTACTCCCCAGATGGTAAAAACCTACCCAAAATTAAATTTAACCCCCAACTAATCCCCCAAGCCAAAGCAGATAAAGCACAACTCTCCCAACAGCAACTACAAACCCTAGAAACTCAACTCTCCCAAACTGAAGAGATGCGCCGGATTGCTGAAACCAGACAACAGCAAACCGAGCAAGAATTAGCAACTCTTAAAGCCGAAATCAAAGCCCTCAAACAACAAAACGCAGTTATCCCCGATACCCATGATTACAACGAAGCCGACACCAGACAATATTTAATTGATGTGCTGCTCAAAGAAGCAGGCTGGAACATCAACCAACCTGAATGGACAGAGTACCCAGTGGAAGGGATGCCCAATAATAGCGGTAAGGGCAAAGTGGATTATGTCCTCTGGGGAGATAATGGTAAACCACTGGCATTAATTGAAGCCAAGGGTACCCGTAAAAGTGCAAAAACAGGCAAACATCAAGCCAAACTTTACGCCGATTGCCTAGAGCAGAAATTCCAGCAACGCCCAGTAATTTTCTACACCAATGGCTATGATTATTGGATTTGGGATGACCTAATTTATCCCCCCCGCGCCATTGAAAGTTTCCTGAAGAAAGATGAACTCGAAAAGATAATTTTCCGCCGTAGTAGTAGAAAAAAGCTGCATCTGGTAAAAATTAACCTTGATATTGTCGGGCGTACCTACCAACAGGAAGCTATCGGCAGAATTACAGAAACCTTCGAGAATAAAGGGCGTAAAGCCTTACTAGTTATGGCAACAGGTACAGGTAAAACCCGCACTGCGATCGCTCTAGTAGACCTGTTAAAACGTGCCAATTGGGTAAACCGGGTATTATTCCTTGCTGATCGTAACGCCCTGGTTACGCAAGCCCTACGAGCCTTTAAAGCCCATCTTCCCACCGTCACCGCCGTAGATTTAACCAAGAAAAGAAACGACCCAGAAACAGCAAATGTCCTGCTTTCTACCTACCCTACCATGTTTAATCGCATTAACCGCACCAATGCCCATCAAAGGGTATTTGGTGCTGGTTACTTTGATTTGGTGATAGTAGACGAAGCCCACCGCTCAATTTATCAGAAATATAGTGCCCTATTCACCTACTTTGATGCCCTATTAGTGGGCTTAACTGCCACTCCTCGCCAAGAAATTAACCGCGATACTTACCGCATCTTTGACTTAGAATCAGGGGTTCCTTCCTTTGCTTATGAACTAGATGATGCAATCAAAGACGGCTACTTAGTACCTCCCCAAGGTGTCAAAGTCCCCTTTAAATTCCTCCGTGCTGGTATTAAATATACCGAGCTCTCCCCAGAAGAACAACAGGAATATGAAGAACGATTTCGAGACGAAGAAAGCGGCGAAATTCCCGAGCAAGTAAACGCTAAAGCCCTTAACCAGTGGTTATTTAACCTTAATACCGTAGACCAAGCCTTAGAATTGTTAATGCAGCAGGGGTTAAAGGTAGAAGGGGGCGATAAACTAGGCAAAACCATCATCTTTGCCCGGAACACCAAACACGCCGATTTTATCGTGGAACGGTTTAATATTAATTATCCCCACTACAAAGGCACATTCGCCCAGGTAATCCACAGCGATATTGCTTACCATCAAAGCTTAATAGATGACTTTTCCATAGCCAAGAAACAGCCCACCATCGCTGTATCTGTAGACATGCTAGACACCGGCATAGATATCCCAGAAATTGTTAATTTAGTCTTCTTCAAACCAGTTTACTCACGGGTCAAATTTAACCAAATGATTGGACGGGGTACGCGACTATGTAAAAACCTCTTTGCTGTGGAAACAGATAAAAAAGAATTTCTAATTTTTGACCTATGTAGTAACTTCGAGTTCTTCAGTCAAGAAGTTCCCCAAACCAACACCAAACCCCCCCAAACCTTAACCACCCAACTAGTTAAAACTCGCTTAGAACTGAGTAATTTATTACAGCATCACAGCAGAGAAAACCCGGAAGCCACTCAACTACAACAAACCCTCTTGGATGAACTCCATCAACACGTCGCTACAATGGAACCGAATAACTTCCTAGTGCGCCGTCACCTGCAAAAAGTAGAAGAATTTTCCAAAAGAGAACGGTGGAACCAACTCAGCGACGTAGATATAAAAAATATTGCCACCTCCTTAGCCCCCCTCCCCAACGGACTAACCCCAGAAAACGAACTGGCCAAACGGTTTGATTTACTCTGCTTCAAGGTACAATTAGCAATTATCAAGCAATCTACTGATTTTATCCAACTCCGTGACCAAATCCGGGACTTAATGCACCGTCTAGAAGAACAGCAGACAGTTCCTATGGTCAAAGCCAAATTATCTCTAATTGCTGAAATCCAAGCAGAAACCTGGTGGACAGATATCACCCCCGTCATGATTGACCACATCCGTCGTCAACTGCGGGACTTAATCAAATTCATTGACCAAAAAGCCCAAAAACTAGTTTATACTAACTTCATCGACGAACTAGGAGCTGTTGAAACCGTAAACGTCCCCGTACAACAAACAGGCTTTAGTCCCTATCAGTACCGCAAAAAAGTTGAAGCTTATATTCGAGAGAATGAAAACCACATTGCGATCGCCAAACTAAAACGCAACCTACCCCTAACCGATGGAGATTTAGCATCCCTAGAAGCAATGCTATTTGAATCAGAAGTCATCGAAAGTCGAGAAAAATTCCAGGAAGTATATAGTAAAGACCTAAGCTTAAAACGATTTATTCGTGAACTAGTGGGATTAGACCGCAATGCAGCTAAACAAGCTTTTGCCCAATATTTAGAGAATACCAGCTTTAGTGCTAATCAAATCCGCTTTGTGGAGACCATTATTGATTACCTCACCCAACAGGGCATCATGGATGCAGGACTACTTTATGAGCCACCCTTTACAGATTTACATCACGAAGGTTTAGATGGGGTATTTGATGATGATCATGCAGAAGAAATTATTAATATTATTGAGTCGTTTAATAAGACTATAGGGGTTAATTTTGGGGCTGCGTCAAGGAGTCGTCAGGAGTCTGATCAATTCTCAAGTCAACTTCTCTGTTAGCAAAAATTTGCCAACTTCTGCCATCGCTGAGAATCTCAAATTGCTGTAATGCTATTATACACTTAAATAATTTAACAAGTTGCAAAGTCTCGCCCGGAATTCCTCCCGCCGTTAAATCGAAGATTAATAGCCCTCCGGGCATAGCTTCGCGTACCCTTAGAATGGGGGATTTCTCCCGGTTGAAGTTGAAGATTGGAGCCATGAAGCTACAGCGGACAACTCTGCTTTTGTTAGTCTCAGCAATCTTGCTTGGTGGTTTTGTTTATGTTTACGAAATTCAGGGCGCTCCTAAGCGGGAAGCTGCTAAGGCTAAAAAACAACAACTTTTTTCTTTTGAAGAAGACCAAATTCAAACATTGACAATATATCGTGATCAACAGACTTGGGAATTTGAGCGAGTTGACAAGCAAAAATCGCCTTGGCAAATGAAACAGCCTCAAGATGCTCCTGCCAGCGATGCTGCTATCTCTTTTTTGACAAACTTGCTGGTTAATGGTATAAACAGCCGTAGTTTCACCGTTTCATCTCAGCAGCGTCAGGAATATGGATTAGATCAACCTTCAGCAACAGTGGTAGTAGAGCTAAAAAATCAGGAAATTCATCAACTGATCCTAGGAAAGCCTGATTTCAATGGCAATTCCATCTATGCTGAGAACCCCCAGCGTCGGACACCAGGCAAACTGGAAGTGCTATTAGTGTCGATAGATTTTGAATATGCAGTCAATCGTCAGCAGTCAGAGTGGCTTTACCAAGAGACTTCTAAATAAAGGAGAGGGGGAGATGGGGAGATGGGGAGAGGGGGAGATGATTTTTATGAACTTTCTGCCTCGGAGCCTTCTGCCTTCTGCCTTGCTGTTGTTTATTTTTAATGCACAACAGCTTACTACTCATAAACTGCTGTCGTTAATTATTTCTTAATTCAAGTCTAGGAAGGTTTTGAGCTACGATTATAAGCTGGCATTTACCCAAAAGACTTGCAGCAAGGAGATATCTCTATGGCCCGGATGTATTACGACTCTGATGCTAACTTAGACCTTTTAGCTGATAAAACAATTGCAGTTATCGGCTATGGTTCCCAAGGTCACGCCCACGCCCTCAATCTTAAAGATAGTGGCATGAATGTTATTGTGGGGCTGCATCCGGGCAGTAAATCTAGGTCTAAAGCAGAGGAAGCTGGCTTAAAAGTTCACTCAGTTGCAGATGCTGCTAGAGCTGCTGAGGCGATCATGATTTTGCTGCCAGATGAGGTGCAAAAAACGGTATACAAGCAGGAAATCGAGCCGAATCTGAAAGAAGGAAATCTTCTTGCTTTTGCTCACGGTTTCAACATTCATTTTGGTCAAGTTGTTCCACCAGCCTCAGTGGATGTAATTATGGTTGCACCTAAAGGCCCAGGGCATTTGGTAAGGCGGACTTATGAACAAGGGGAAGGTGTGCCTTGTCTATTTGCTGTTTATCAGGATGCCACAGGTCAAGCCCGCGATCGCGCTATGAGTTATGCTAAAGGTATTGGTGGCACCCGCGCTGGGATTCTGGAAACTAGTTTTCGGGAAGAAACAGAAACTGATTTATTCGGAGAGCAAGTAGTACTGTGCGGTGGCTTGAGTGCTTTAATCAAAGCTGGATTTGAAACCCTAGTGGCTGCTGGCTATCAGCCGGAGTTAGCCTATTTTGAATGCCTTCATGAAGTCAAACTGATTGTTGATTTGGTTGTGGAAGGAGGCTTAGCAAAGATGCGCGATAGTATCTCCAACACAGCTGAGTATGGTGACTATACTCGCGGCCCTCGCATTGTCAATGACCAAACCCGCACCGAGATGCGTAAAATCCTTCAAGAAATTCAATCTGGTCAATTTGCCCGCGAATTTGTTTTAGAAAATCAGGCGGGGAAACCTGGATTTATATCCATGCGACGTCAAGAGGCTGAACATCCCATTGAGGAAGTAGGTAAAGATTTACGAGCAATGTTCAGTTGGTTGAAGAAAGTTTGAAGGATTTTTCATAGCCCATAGCTCATAGTTCATAGTTTATTGCTCATTGCTGTTGAGTACAGCAATCAAGGATTAGACCACAGGCGGGTAGTCAGAGACTCAAAGTGCAATCCATCTATCTTTTTTCGGTAGGTGGGTTGCATTTTAGCCTGTTTTAGAGGTTCGCCCTAAGACTAACGCTTTCATTAGCAGCTTCCTTTGACTTTTTGTCACATAAATTTTCTTTGTAAAGAGAAATCTCAAAATTTTTTAGGTCTAAAACCTATGTTGGGAGGGATTCACAGCGATTTAGTACACATAAGTTAACAGTTTTATGAGTGATTATTCACCAAAATCCTTTACAAAACTCAATTTATGTCTTAATATATTTACATACAGACACACAACGTCTGCTGAACCTCGACAATTTATTCTGCAATTATAAGAACATGACCACCACTTTACAGCAGCGCGAA
>JAAHHJ010000083.1 GCA_010692425.1 Symploca sp. SIO3C6
AAAGTCGAGGAATGGGCAGAGAAAAACTTTAAATTTACCTAAGTATTTTTACTCAGCAACTGCCTCGATTTAGCGCTCGCCTTGAACTCCCTCAGTCCATGTGACAGTTGAGGGTGCGGAATGTGGGATTTAACTAAAGCCGATACTGAATATGGTTTAGAGCCATTTAAGGCTACCCAAAAGAGGTGTGGGGAGTATAGGAAGCATAAGAGGAATCTTGATACAAAATTCTCCCCATCTCCCCATCCCCCCATCTCCCCCTCTAATCTTCCTGATACGCCTCCATTCCTACACAAGAACAAACAAAATTCCGATCACCAAAGGCATTATCAATGCGCCCCACTGCTGGCCAAAACTTGTGTTCACGAGTCCAAGGCGCAGGGTAAGCCGCCTGTTGTCGAGAATAGGGATGGTTCCATTCCTCAGTGATCAAAGCTTGGGCAGTGTGAGGTGCATTCTTGAGCAAATTATCTTGAGGGTCAACTTTGCCCAACTCAATTTCCTCTATTTCAGTGCGAATTGAAATCATGGCATCGCAGAAACGGTCTAGTTCTTGCTTAGACTCACTTTCAGTAGGTTCAACCATCATCGTACCTGCCACTGGCCAAGAAACCGTCGGCGCATGGAAGCCATAATCCATGAGACGCTTGGCAATATCATCTACTTCAATTGAGGCACTCTTTTTAAGCGATCGCAAATCCAAAATACACTCGTGAGCAACTAAATCGCCCTTACCTTTATACAGAATTGGATAATAGGCATCTAGGCGATGGGCAATGTAGTTAGCGTTTAAAATAGCCACCTTAGTTGCTTGAGTCAACCCTTCGCTACCCATAAGGGCAATATACATCCAGGAAATCGGCAGGATACTGGCACTACCCCAAGGGGCAGCGGAAATAGCACCTATTCCTTCTTTAGTGCCTAGTTTAACCACCGAATGCCCAGGCAGGAAAGGCACCAAATGGGGCATCACTCCAATTGGTCCCATCCCAGGACCACCGCCACCGTGGGGAATACAGAAAGTCTTGTGCAAGTTCAAGTGACAGACATCAGCACCGAAATCTCCTGGACGGCACAAACCAACTTGGGCGTTCATATTCGCCCCATCCATATAAACTTGCCCACCGTGACTATGGATTATATCGCAAATTTCGATAATTCCCTCTTCAAAGACACCGTGGGTAGAAGGATAAGTCACCATTAAAGCAGCAAGATTATCCCTATGCTTTTCGGCTTTGGCGAGTAAATCATCCAGGTCAATGTTACCTTGGCTGTCGCACTTAACTGCCACTACCTTCAAACCTGACATCACAGCACTAGCAGGATTAGTTCCATGTGCCGACTCTGGAATCAAACAAATCTGCCGATGTCCTTCACCTCTGTGTTGATGATATCTACGAATTACCTGGAGTCCAGCGTACTCACCTTGAGAACCAGCATTAGGCTGAAGAGAAATACCTGCAAAACCAGTAATTTCAGCTAACCATTCCTCAAGTTGCTTGAACATCAGCTGATAACCCTTGGTTTGTGAGAGAGGGGCAAAGGGATGAATTTTGCCAAATTCAGGCCAAGTCACGGGTATCATTTCAGCAGTGGCATTGAGTTTCATCGTGCATGAACCCAAGGGAATCATCGATGTTGTCAGCGACAAGTCCTTGGCTTGTAACCGATGCAGATAGCGCAGCAACTCAGTTTCTGAGTGATAGAGATTAAAGACAGAGTTGGTTAGATAATTACTGGTACGGGCATGTAATTCGAGATTACCGATTGCCGGTTGATAATTTTCTAACTCTTGGCAGGTAAATGGTAAGGCATCTGTACCAGCAAAAATCTGCCACAGGTCAAATAAGTCCTCAACCGTTACTGTCTCATCTAGACTGATGCCAATAGTAGAATTATCCAAGCAACGCAGATTAATACCGTTAGCCTCAGCACGAGTTAGAATCTCTTCCAGGCTGCGATTAGCCCTTCGGGCTAGCGCGGAGTGATCGCCTAATTCTACCCGCACTGTATCAAAAAACGGTTCTGAACTAATGCCGTATCCAAGGCGCTTGAGTCCTGCTGCCAGCATTAAACTTAACTTATGCACATTCTCCGCAATACGTTTGATGCCCTCTGGACCATGGTAAACAGCATAGTTTGAGGCAATCACCGCTAGCAATACTTGGGCTGTGCAAATATTACTTGTTGCCTTATCGCGGCGGATATGTTGCTCTCTGGTTTGAAGGGCTAAGCGCAGTGCTGGTTTGCCGTTAACGTCTCTAGAGACACCCACAATCCGCCCTGGAACTTGACGCTTGTAAGCTTCTCGTGTCGCAAAGTAGGCAGCATGAGGACCACCGAATCCCAAGGGAACTCCAAAACGTTGAGTGCTTCCGACAGCAATATCAGCCCCAAATTCACCGGGGGGTTTAAGTAATGCTAGGCTCAAAATATCTGCTGCCACACTCACCAAAGCGCCGACAGCATGAGCTTTTTCAATAAATTCCCGGTAATCGTAAATTGCACCATCAGTAGCAGGATATTGTAGCAAAGCGCCAAAAATTCCTGCTTCCAACTCGAAACTATGATGATCACCGACAATTACTTCAATACCAAGGGGTTTAGCACGGGTTTGTACGACTTCGATAGTTTGAGGATGGCACTGTTGGGAGACAAAAAAGATATTGGCTTTCTGCTTACACAAACCATAGCTCATACTCATGGCTTCAGCTGCTGCTGTGCCTTCATCCAGTAGAGAAGCATTCGCAATTTCTAAACCAGTCAGATCAATAATCATGGTCTGAAAGTTTAGTATTGCTTCGAGTCGCCCCTGGGCAATTTCTGTTTGATAGGGAGTATAGGCAGTATACCAACCAGGGTTCTCCAGAATATTGCGCCTAATTACTGGAGGGGTGATGCAGTCATGATAGCCCATGCCCAGGAATGACCGAAACACCTGATTTTTAGAGGCAATTTCTTCCAGCTTGGCTAAGGCAGCATATTCACTTTTAGCCGATGGTAACTGTAGGGGTTGCTCTAAGCAAATTGAGGAGGGGAGTGTTTGCTCAATCAGGGCATCAAGATTGGAGAAGCCTAAGACTTTGAGCATTTGCTCAATTTCTGATGCACTTGGTCCGATGTGGCGACTGGCAAAAGCCTCGGCAGGCGCGAATCCTTCCAGTGGGGAGGATGTTGATTGAGAGTTAGTAAAGGGCTTAGCGTTTGTGACTTGCTGGTTGACTTTGAGATCAAAATTAAGCATCTGAAATCCAGTTACTTCAAGGATTGTAGTCTTTAGTGAGCTGTGACGAGTGGAAGTTTCTATTTAATCATTCTGTAATAAAAATTCATAAATATCTCTGATCAAGGTTAATTGATGTTCAGAAAAATTGACAGTGAAGATCCGGAAAGTAGATATTTGTTTTGAAAATAGGGAGTGAGAAGATTTGGGAGATGGGGAGATGGGGAGATGGGGAGATGGGGAGATGGGGAGATGGGGAGTTATGGTTCTCATTTGATTAATCGGTTCTCCTAAGGAGGAGACTCCTAGACCCTTAGATTACTAAGAGCTTAATTACTGGTTTCGATAAAATAGTCTGAAACTTGCCTCAGATATAGTTTTTAGCTTTTTTCATCATCCAAAAGATTTATACTCATTCTTAGCATGTTATTGATGGATGTTGTTGCCAGAGACAGTAACTTCATCAACTCTTTCAAATAGTAAAGATATCAATAGCTAGTGGCACAAAATAGTCTCTTTATGATAAAAGGTGTTGAGCAGCAACCTTGAGAGACTTGTGGCACAATCAAAAGCAGCTAGAGAATCACAGGATCAAATCGCAGTGCAACTTTCCCGCACACCTCTGTTTGACCTAGCAGTGGAACAAAAAGCTAGGCTGACTGCCTTTGCTGGTTGGGAAATGCCAGTGTCCTACAGTGGGATTAACCATGAACACGAAGCCGTAAGAACAACTGCTGGCATGTTTGATATCTCCCACATGGGAAAATTTGCTTTGGAAGGCAAGCAGTTGCTGGAGGATTTACAACTGTTGGTGCCTTCTGATCTCAAGCGCCTACAGCCTGGTGCTGCTCAGTATACGGTGCTGTTGAATCCCCAGGCAGGAATTATTGATGATATTATCTTTTACTACCAGGGTGAGGATGAGAGTGGTCGGCAACGGGGTATGATGATTGTTAATGCTGCCACTTGCAACAATGATAAAGCTTGGTTGTTAGCAAATCTGGAAGCTGGCTCAGTTACTTTGCATGACATTTCACGAGAAAAAGCTTTGATTGCGGTGCAAGGACCGCAGGCAGTTGCTAAGTTGGGAGCCTTAGTAACTGAAGACTTAGCGCAGATTAAAGCTTTTGGACATCTAGAGGCAACTCTGTTGGGTAAATCAGCTTTTGTTGCTAGAACTGGTTATACAGGTGAAGATGGTTTTGAAGTTATGGTAGACCCTGAAGTAGGGGTGCAACTATGGCGAGAGCTTCTGGATGCGGGTGTTACTCCCTGCGGTTTGGGTGCTAGAGACACCCTGCGACTTGAGGCAGCCATGGCACTCTATGGGCAAGATATTAGTGAACAGACAACTCCCCTAGAAGCAGGTTTGGGTTGGCTAGTTCATCTGGAGAGTAAAGGAGACTTTATCGGGCGTCAGGTACTAGAGCAGCAAAAAGCTTCAGGAGTAAAACGCCGCTTAGTGGGTATACAAATGTTAGGACGCCATATCGCTCGCCATGGTTATCCTATACTTGCTGGCACTGAAGTGGTAGGGGAAGTTACTAGTGGTACCTTAGCACCAACTTTGGGAAAAGCGATCGCTTTAGCCTATGTTCCCCGGAAATTAGCCAAGGTTGGGCAAGAGTTAGAGGTGGAAATTAGAGGTAAAGCTTATCAAGCTATTGTTGTCAAAAAACCTTTTTATCGTTCTCTAAACCGCCCTCGAGTGTAAAGATAGCAGGGGGCAGGTAGGAGAAACGGAGAGGGGGAGATGGGGAGATAAAAGGATTATCGTCTTCTTGAGTACTTAAAATGAACTCCAAGGTTTTTCTTTTCTGACTCGGAGTCTCCTGTCTCCTGGCTCCTTGCTCTCACCCAAGTTTCACATTTCATTTAGCCTCGCCATATAGCAATTATCTTTCTTAGTAAGATACACTTCATCTTCATTATCCATTTACTTTTCCCTGTTCCCTATTCCCTTTTCCCTAAAGTTTAGGGCTCATCCCCATCAATTTGATCAACACTATAGATAACTTTATAGTTTTTTGAGTCATGATTAAAATCACCCAGGCTCCTACAAAAGCAATTCCTGCTCTGCGGAAGTTTTCTATTACTGGAGTGGCTTCCTCTGATCATGCCAGTAAGAATCTAACACTGAGTGTGGATAACCAGTTGAAAATGACTGGTCCTGTAGTTGATCGTACTGGTTCTTGGCGGCTAGATCTTTTATTTCAACAACCGGGTAATCATCATCTAAAAATTGGGATTGATGATGAGAGTGTTAACCTCAATATTCAAGTTCTTGGTAATCAACCTAAACACGCAACTGTTGGAAATGCCATTGCGCCACCACCTCCAGGAAAGTTGCCTTTAAAAGAAGCAGCTGCACCAACTTTAGAACAGTTGGTTAAGCAAGCTTATGAAAAAGGTGCTTCTGATCTCCATTTGGGGGTAGGAAAGATTCCTTGTTTCCGTCTTCGTGGTTATATGAGGGCTACACAATATCCAGAAACTGATGAAAAGACTTTCTTTAGTTGGTTACAAGAGGTATTGAATCCTGAAGAAATTCAGCGTTTTAAAGAGATGATGGACTTTGATGGTTCAGCCGAGTATAAATTTTCTAGAGTCCGGATTAATGTCTTTAATACCATCAAAGGACCGGCGATGGTTTTGCGGTTAATTCCAATCAAAATTCTGACCATAGACGATTTGAATTTGCCCCCAGTTTTAAAGGAAATCTGCTATCAAGATAAAGGGTTAGTTTTAATTACCGGACCGACGGGCTCTGGTAAATCAACAACGCTGGCAGCTATGATTGATTACCTTAATGATCTGCCCAAACACATAATTACAATTGAAGATCCAATTGAATTTGTACATCAAAATCGTCAGGCAGTTATTGATCAGCGGCAAGTGGGAAATCATACGCTAATGTTTGAAAATGGGTTGAAGGCTTGTTTGCGTGAGGACCCCGATGTAATTCTAATTGGAGAATTGCGCGATCGTAATACAGTTAATACCGCCATCAAAGCTGCACAAACTGGACACTTAGTTTTTGGCACACTGCACACAAATAGCGCTGTCAAGACGATGGAAAGGATTCTTAGCCTCTATAACCCCGATGAGCAAAATGCAGTGCGCCTCCAGGCAGCTGAGACTTTAATTGCTGTGATTGCTCAGAGTTTAGTAGAAACTACTGATGGTAAACGCACTGCTGTTCATGAGATTCTAGTCAATACTGAAACTGTTAAAGATTTGATTAAGCGTGGTGAACTGGGGGAAATTGAATTACTTATTCCCGAATGTACTATTGATGGTATGTGTTCAATGAACCAGTCACTCTATAAACTATATGAGGAAGGTCAAATTACTGAGGAGACAGCCTTGAGTACATCGCCGAACTCTAATGAAATGACTAGAATGCTTAAGGGTGTGATCAGATGAGAGCCTCAATCTGAATCATCGGATTTTTATAGCAATCTTTGTTCTTGACCAGATCCGGCGCTGTGTCCCCAGCCGTGGCAAAAACAATTAAACGGAAGGCAAAAAAGAAACAGAAAGTAGGCGAAGCTGTACGTACAGACAAGTGGAAGTTGCATCCCACTGAGTTACAACATCAGTACTGCCTTCTGACAGTTTCTGAGTACAGAAAATTTGTCAGGGCATTGATTGGCATTGCATATACTCACTGGCATCAGATGGTAGATATGTCCAATAAAGAGAGATTAGCTTTTGTAGAAACTCTTATTCATCCCACTGCCAAACGTCCATCAGTCAAATACGAGTACTTCAAAAAAGCCAAGCACAAAAGTGTCTTAAAATTTCCGTCTTATCTTCGCCGCGCTGCGATCGACAACGCCATCGGTCAAGTCTCATCCTTTGTTACTCGCTATCGGACATGGCAGTCTGGTATCGGGAACAGACGAGATACCAAGCCACCAAGGCTTACGGCTGATACAGATGTTTATCCAGCGCTTTATCATGGGCGGCGATCTGGACACTCTACCTAGATTGTCGCGGAGAGGATACCCCATCCACAACCCGTTAGGGTTTGGGTGGGGAGGATTGATACAGGCAAAGTAACTTAATCGCCATGAGTCAACCAGTTAGTATTGCTCTTTGGTAAGAACACGTGATATCCAGGAATTGGTAAATTTAGCTTTTCGCAGATTGAGGAGTTAACATAGTGTTGGAATATCCAGAAGACCTAAAATATCTCGATAGCCATGAATATGTGCGCTTAGATGGAGAAATTGCTACCATCGGTATTAGTGCCTATGCCCTTGATCAGCTAGGTGATATTGTGTTTCTGGAACTGCCAGAAATCGGTGATTCCCTGGAAAAAGGCGAAAGCTTTGGAAGCATTGAGTCGGTTAAAGCAGTTGAAAATATGTATCCCCCTGTCTCTGGTACAGTTGTCGAGTGTAATCAGGCAATGGTGGATTCGCCAGAATTGATTGCAGAAGATCCCTACGGTGAGGGTTGGTTGATTAAGGTGCGCGTTGATAGCCTCGACGAATTAGATGATGCTCTATCTGCTGAGGAGTATCGAGCCCAGGTTGAAGGAGATTGAGATATTTAAGTAATAAGTAATAAGTAATAAGTAATAAGTAATAAGTGATAAAAATAACATTTGTCACTTATTGCTTAAAAAATATTACTTGATACCAAATTCAGATCATTATAGAGTACTTACCCCAACTGCTACATCCTCTGTAGACAAGGATAAGGATTTTTATTTTTTTGAATAGAGTTTTAGTAAAACGGATGCCGCATTTTAGGTGGAGATAACTTAGAACCGCTATATAAATTTAAGATTTGCTTGGAAAATAGCTCTTATTTATAGGGAAATAGAACCTCTCTAAAAATCAGAGAGACTCTTCTATTTCTGACAAATTGTCTGCCTCTATAATTATCTTGCTGACGGCCAGCAATACTGTGTTGCCAGTTATACCTAGCTTCTCCCTTTAAGACAAGCACACTTCCTGGTAGCAAAGGAAGAGCAGTTTTTTCTTGGGTTTGAGAGTGAGTAAAATTCATCACACAGACACTAGCTAAGCTGAGTACAGCAATGGTGTTACCAAAGCACGGTATACAGTCAATATGACTGCTAATGCCTTGCCCTGGTTGGTATTCATTGACGATGACTTGATCGGAAATTGTTGTCGTTAAGTGTTCACTCAAAAATCTTCTGGCAAAACATTGCGCCCAATCTGGTAAAGAACCTAAGTATCTTGATGAGGTAAGTGAACCTTTTTTATAGTCGTATCTATACCCATAGTGTTGAATTCTTCTTTGTAATTTGATTGACCATACTTGTTGATCAATAATATTGAGTAATTTAGTTTGTTCTTCTATATCAATGTACTGAGGGATATAGGTCAGTCCTGGAATATTGATGGCGTCAGATGCAAGAATAACTTCTAGATCTAACTCTGGCTGATGGTAAGTAGTGTTCATTTTTTACTGTAGGGGGGAGAGGGGGAGATGGGGAGAGCAATTTTCATGCAACCAGAACATATAAGCTTAAAATGCACACTAGCTGAGTAGGAACTTTTGACTAATATCGATTACCTAAATTTTTGTTACCAATACTTTGTAAGTAATAAGTAATAAGTGATAAGTAATAAGTAATAAGTGATAAGTAATAAATTTATTTTTTCTCACTTATTTATTAAAGTTAGACTATTTGTGGTATTTTTTTTCATTTCGTATAGCTCCAGGAAGACGAGTAATTTGGCAAATTGATCCTTTTATAGCATCTAAATGAGCATTTACCACATCTTTATATGCGATAAATGCATGTTGCGCTATAAAGATATAGTGACTATACCCAAGAGATACATTAGTATTAAGTCTGAACCCATCACCTAGATAGGAAAAGGGAGCGAAAGGAAAACTCCCCGCCACCTGAGTTCGTGGTTCAATGAACAATGAACAATGAACATTGAACATGGCAACAATCAACGATAACTACCTCAAACTCAAAGCGGGCTACCTGTTTCCCGAAATTGCGCGACGGGTTAATGCCTTCGCCCAAGCTAACCCTGAGGCTAAACTGATTAAATTGGGTATTGGTGATGTTACTGAACCTCTGCCGGAAGCCTGCCGCACAGCGATGATTAAAGCTGTTGAAGAGATGGGCGATCGCAGCACGTTCAAAGGATATGGTCCTGAGCAAGGTTATAATTGGCTACGAGAGAAAATTGCCTCTCACGATTTCCAAGCTAGGAGATGTGATGTTGAAGCTGCCGAAATTTTTATCTCCGACGGCTCTAAGTGCGACAATGGTAATATTCTCGATATTTTTGGTAAGAATAACGTAATCGCAGTTACTGACCCTGTCTATCCTGTGTATGTAGACACAAATGTCATGGCAGGTAATACTGGAGCGGCTAACGATGCGGGTGAGTATGAAGGTTTAGTTTATTTGCCAATTACAGCTGAGAACAACTTTACCGCCGAGATTCCCTCCCAGAAAGTAGATTTAATTTATCTGTGCTTCCCCAATAACCCTACTGGGGCAACTGCTAGTAAAGCACATTTACAGGCATGGGTTGACTATGCCAAAGCCAATGGCTCGATAATTTTCTTTGATGCGGCTTACGAAGCTTTCATCACCGATTCGACTCTTCCCCATTCCATCTACGAAATCGAAGGAGCGAGGGATTGCGCAATTGAATTTCGCTCCTTCTCTAAAAATGCTGGTTTTACAGGCACTCGTTGTGCTTTAACAGTGGTACCAAAGACACTGAAGGCGAAAGCAGCAGATGGTTCAGATGTGGAAGTGTGGAAACTTTGGAATCGTCGCCAGTCTACTAAATTTAATGGAGTTTCCTATATTGTGCAACGTGGTGCCGAGGCAGTTTATTCTGAACAAGGACAGGCACAAGTTAAAGGGTTAATTAGTTTTTATCTAGAGAATGCCACAATTATCCGAGAGCAATTAACGGCAGCTGGATTATCGGTTTATGGTGGTGTGAATGGGCCTTATGTCTGGGTGAAAACCCCTAATGGTTTATCCAGTTGGGATTTCTTTGATAAGCTGCTGCAAAATTGCAATGTGGTAGGGACTCCTGGCTCTGGTTTTGGTGCTGCGGGTGAGGGTTATTTTCGGATTTCGGCGTTTAATAGTCGCGAGAATGTGGAGGAAGCGATGAAGCGGATTATGGAAAAGTTTAAAGTTTAAAGGTGAGTACTTCTATTCGTGGTAGGCACCTTAGTGCCCTCCGCTTCTTGCTGCCTTGCTAGATTTCTGTAGGTCGGCTTTAATGGAGTAAAATCTAACCCTGGATGGTTGAGGAATTTGCTAGATTTTGCTGCCTCAACCAAACCTACAGGGGATAGGCAATTTTTACTAAATCTGTAATTCCATAAATAAGTTTGGAATTAGAAGTAAGAGGCACGCAAGCAGTAATACAGAGCCACATGTTGTCACAACTTCTTGCAATAGTAATAGTATTAGTACCAGTAGTTTTATTTTTGCAGGCGAAGCTTGAACAAGTTAGGCTTCGTAAGCTTTTGCGTAAATATAATGACTCTATTAATAAGGAAGAATTAGAAAAAAAATTAGATTCAAGCATTAATCGAAAGCAAAAGGAGCTAGACAGAAAGCAAAATGATATAGATCGACTTACAAGAGAGAAAGAGTTTCTAGATGATGAAATTAACAATCTCAAGAGAGAAATATTTGACATTGAAGAGCAAGGATATATTCAATCTTTTGGTCTTTATAAACCAAAATATGACTTTATCAAATCTGAAGATTATCAATTACGGCTTGAGCAGGTTAGATCAAGACAGAAGGAGATGCTCAAAAATAATACGGCTGCTATTTGTCATGGAGAATGGGAGGTAGAAGGCAGTAAGAGGAAAGGAAAAAAAATGACAAACGACTTTCTTACCTTAGTGCTGAGAGCATTCAATGGCGAGTGTGATGTGGCAATTTCCAATGTTAAGTACAATAATGTCAATAAACATGAAAAAATAATAAATAGAGCTTTTGAGACCTTAAATAAATTATCAAAAACTACTCACTGTGAAATTACAAATAATTATCTAAGTTTCAAAATCAGAGAACTACATCTTGTTCATGAATGGCATGAAAAGAAGGAGGAAGAACGTGAAGAACAACGGATAATTAGAGAGCGAATGAATGAGGAGAAGCGAATCCAAAAAGAAATTGAAAAGGCGAGAAAAGAGGCTGAAAAAGAAGAAAAACGTTATCAGGATGCTCTCGAAAAAGCTCGTCAAGAGGTGGAACAAGCTATAGGTAAACCAAGAGAAGAGTTAGAACACAAAATTGAGCAGCTAGAGCAGCAACTTGCAGACGCTCGTATTAATAAGGAAAATGCTATCTCTCGTGCTCAGATGGCAAAATCGGGACACATCTACGTCATTTCAAATATCGGTTCTTTTGGAGAAAACATATATAGAATTGGAATGACGCGAAGATTAGAGCCGTCTGAATATATCCGCGAGATAAGTCCAGCAGTTCCATTTCCATTTGATGTTCATGCGATGATTTTTTCTGAGAGCGCATTAGAAATGGAAAATCTATTACATCAATACTTTAACGATAGAAGAGTAAATAAAGTTAATACGAGGAATGAATTTTTTCAAGTCTCATTAGATGAGATCGACCAAGCAGTGAGGAGTATTGCACAAGAGACTGGAACTGTAAAAGCTGAAATCACACTTACAAAAGTTGCTGAGGCAGAGCAATATCGTAAAACACTAGCTATAGAGGGTAATAACTCTTAGACTATAGCCTCTGACTATAATTAATATTTGATGATTAGTCTTTAAATATCTGCTACTGGATACATTGAAAAGATAAAGATCAAAACTTTCTTAGGAATAGATAGTGATAGAGCAAAGATAGTACAAGGTTAGTGAGTTGACAAAACAAGGCAAACAACTCGAAAACCAGTATCTTTGAATCGGTAACTCGAATTACTGTATTGACGAAACGCTGAGCGACATACTCGTGGTCCACTACGCCATGCTCCACCACGCAAAACAGGACTTTTATTCTGATTACTAGTTACCCATGCATCTCCGTTTGTTGGCGCACAATCATAGTTCTCATGCCAGTCATCTAAGCACCACTCCCAAATGTTTCCATGCATATCAAATAGTCCAAAAGCGTTAGCAAATGCGAAAAAACTAACTTTGGTAGTCCTTTCTCTATAGGTCCCCTTAAA
Source organism: Symploca sp. SIO3C6 (assembly GCA_010692425.1). Classification (GTDB taxonomy): domain Bacteria; phylum Cyanobacteriota; class Cyanobacteriia; order Cyanobacteriales; family Coleofasciculaceae; genus SIO3C6. Next base: position 12,412 of record JAAHHJ010000083.1, read on the forward strand.
TCCAAGTCCATAGCTGAATTTGCCGTCATAGTTGGCAAGATTAGGGGTAATTGTCTCGCCAAAATGAAAAGGGGTAGTTGTTCCAGCACGACATGCATATTCCCATTCTGCTTCAGTTGGTAGTCGATACTCATGCTCAGTTTTAGAGGATAAACGAGCGCAAAATTCAACAGCATCATGCCAAGAAACCTGCTCAACAGGTCGATCTGCATCCTTGAAATGAGATGGGTTGATTTCAAGATCTCGATGAACTTTGGGAAGAGAAGCAACTGCTTTCCACTGCAATTGATTAATAGGATACTTGCTCATTAGGAAGAGTTGGACAGTTACTGAATGCTGAGGTATTTCGTTTTTACGCTGACCTATTTCGGTTTCTGTTGAACCCATGAGAAAAGTACCGCCTGGTATCCATACCATTTCCATTACAGTATTACTGCCTAAGTCTTCAGTAAAGTGCTCAGCCTGCTTGCGGATTATTCTAGACTCTTTCCCCTTAGCATCCAATGTTACTACATCAAAATTGAACACCTGAAGAGGAAGCTGCTGAGACTTTGGAGTTATTACAGTAACTTGCCTTGAGGTAAGAGAAGTATCAAGGGTAAGGTGAAGATTTTCTAGCTTATTGTTGCTGGAAATAATTGAAATAGACTTGGACTCAAACTTCTGTGTTGATATGTTTGACCTATTTCGTCGCGATTGATTCGATGACTGCTTGTTGCTGCTATCAGGAGAATAGAGTAGTTCACTTTTGTTGAATAAAACAGGGGTCAAATATTCTTGACTACCTTTTAGATACAGTCTAATAGCATTACAGCCAAGTTTATAAGCAAATTCAAAAGGTTTTCCAGCACCTAGACTAGAGCAGTATAGAAACCAACTGCAAATTTAATTGCAGCCTCGTCTCCAATTTTATTACTCATGCCAATTACATAATTGACGTGCTTAGCAATTGCCTCAGCTTGAATTTCTGAATAACAAGCATTGAGAACAACACACTCAACTTGATCTGCAAATAATTCGAAAAGGTCAGCTAATGCTTCTGAGTCTACTAACTTCTCGTACTCAATTTCATCTTCAAACACCAAGCCTTCTTGTCCCACTCCATGTCCACTGAAATGAACAATCTGGGGTTCAAAATCCAACATAGCCTGTTGAAAATCTATTGGACTAACAGCACCTGCCGAATTAATAGGGACTTTGCCGTACCCTGCTAGACGTAACCGCTCTTTGATTTTTTTCTCCTCTTCTTGCAGACGAAGACTTTCTGTGTGTTTGGGATTAGCAGCCAAAAGTAGAATTGATTTCAAAGAATTACGATCACTCATTTCAGAAAATTATTTCGGTTATTACTGAATTTTTACTTATAGCACTTAGTTTTCACTCGCTTTAAATTATGATCAAATTACCCTTGCCTACTCCAACTGCTCCAACAACTTCTCCAAGTCACCATAATCATAAGGTGGACGCTTGCAAACAGCCAAAATATCAACTATCCGTTCAGATTCATTAATTGCATATAAAATTCGCCACTTATCAAGCCGTAGTCGCCAGAACTCTACTTCAATCTCAGGTAAATCTAGCCTTTTACTCTGCCCAGGGCAAGGATTCTCTTTCAAGCTCTGAATAGCTTTTCTCAGGCGCTGCCGTATATTCCCCGGAAGTCCTTTAATTTTTTTAAAAACCTCAGGGGTAAGATAAATCCTGTAATCGTTCACTCGAACTCTTGTTCCACATCATCCCACTCTAGCCAGCCTGCATGCTGTCTATCGCCTCCAGCTGCCTTTAAATGAGCTAATGCAGTTTGGGCAATTTGTACATCTTCCAGGTTTTCGAGCCATTCGATTAATGCCTCCCAATTATCAGCATCAAGCACTGCCAAGCGTTTACCTTTGACGGTGACAAACTGAACAGACTCAAGCGCATCTAGCCCTGTCATATGCCTCTCAAGATTTATCCTTATAGTTGCCATAGTTGCCCAATTCTAACAAATCTCTAATCATTCCTAATTTCAAGGAAAAATCAGGAAATTAGCTTGCAAACTCTACCTTGACTCGATGAAATACTACAACCTGAAAACCTAATACCTTCCGAGCAAAAATAATGCTTTCTTGATTTATGTTTTTTTATTAAAAAATCTTGTTGTTTTTTCTCTACTGTGATAAATTAAAATTGTTGCAACAATTGCAATAAAGTCAGAAGCTAGCCCCTCGGTTTGGACGCCCATGGGCTAGCTCTGGCTCCCCTTAAGTTATAAGGAGTTATCCACATTATGTACGATCAAAAGAGCCATGAGCCTTGGACAATAGTGCGTCTAATTTCCCCAGTGCAATGGGTAGTCGTTAGTCGCTACCGCAGTCGTGCCGATGCCGAAAGGAATCTAAACTTCTGCCGTCAACAAATTGCCGAAATTAAGTTTGAGCTAGTGTTTGATCCACCTATTGAAAAAGGCGATAAGCATTAGGGAATAGAGAGTAAAGCGTCTGAGTGGGAAGGGTTCAAATTTCTATCCCCCCATCTCCCCATCTCCCCCTCTCCCCATCCCCCCATCTGGCACCTTCAAGAGGGCAGAAAAAA
>JAAHHJ010000084.1 GCA_010692425.1 Symploca sp. SIO3C6
TTGAACACTGGTGGCACAAAGTCAAAACAGCGATTAGAAAAGAGTTGCCTAAGTATAATTTTGATGTCCACAAAGCGGCGGATGCAGCCTTTCAGTATTTGTAAACACACCAGCGCGCAGCGCTATAGTTGCCCTTTTAGCCAGCTTTTTCATCGCTCCATCGCTGGGATTTTTTCCGGCTTCTGCTAATAGTTTTACTTGCTCTAGGGCTTCGGCTTTGTCCTCCTCATCGAGGTTAGATTCAGAGGCGATCGCTGTTTGTAATTGTATTAGTAGTTCTTTGATTCCTGGTTGGTCTGATTTAGCAGAGGCAGGTAATTCATTAATAGTATTAGTGACGGTACCGCTGATTGTGCTACTCTCACCGAGAATATTTCCAGTTACATTACCATCTCTAGTTTCGATTTTACGACTATTGTCTGAGCTTTCATTCATGACTTTTCCCTCGTTTGTAGCAGTATTAGTAACATTAAATATAGGATTAGAAGACTGATTTTTAGTAAGAGCAGCGAGAGCAAGTTCTTTAATATTCTGGTTGTGACGAGTTTCTACCTCTCGCAAAGCCGCTTCTTGTTTTGCCTCCAGTCTGGCTTGATAAACCTCAAAGAATTGCTGCTCAAATTTTCCTTTATCTGTCCCTTGGGGAACTTGAATGGTAACTAAAACATCCTCCTCTTTTTTCTCAATACTTTGGATCGAATCAAAATTAATCTCTGGATTGTACTCCATAATTTGACGAAAAGCCGTATGAAAAGCCTCGCCATTGACACCGTTACGCAGCAAAATTTGCACGGTATCAATAACTTTTTTATAGAGCTTGGCAAAATCTCCAGGTTCAAAGATCTTGTTTGGGTCGTGAGGGCGGCGCTCTCGATCTCCTGTTTCTGGGTTAGTATCTTCTAAGAAATAGACAAATCGACAATCGACCTGTTCAAGCTTGGTCTTGGAGTCAAGATTAAATGCTTCTAAACAAGCGCCTGTTAGGCTAACTCCAGTAAAATCTGTGCCAATAGCATTAGTTTCAGTAAGATTTGCCCATTCTAAATTAGCTCGAACTAAGCTAGCTTCACTGAGGTCAGCGCATTTGAGATTAGCATAACTGAGATTTGTCCCAGCCAGATTTGCTCCCCTTAAATTGGCTTTTACATAGGATTTTTTATAGCCATAGCCACTAACAAGTAAATCTCTAATAGCCGCATCAGAGAGAATAGAATTGCCTACTCTAGCGTGATCGAGTTTTTGAGATTTATACCATCTAGTGCGGGTAAGAGTAGCTTTCCTCAAGTCTGTGCTTTTGAGTGTGGCTCCGGTAAAATCAGCCTCAGTTAAGTCGGCATTGTAAAAACTAGTGCCTCCAGTGGCGGCAAAGGCGATCCCGAGCGGACAAATCCATGCGTATTTTTTATCTCCCGCCAAAGTGTGCCAACCCATGTAAGCACCCAGTAGTGCAACAGCGATAACGAAAGTGACAGCAATGGCAACAGCACCAATTTCTGTAACTTGAGCGATAACAAAAGCGAGACTAATGGTAGTAGTAATGGCAAAAATTAGGGCAATAGCAATAGTGATAGCTCCAACTCCACGTCCAGCTACAACTACAGCTACAAACACAGTCACAGCGATAACAACAGCAATAGCGAAAGTGGCAGCAACAGCACCAGTAGTAGCTCCAGCTCCACGTCCAGCCCCAGTCTCAGCAATAGTAACAGTTCCAGCCACAATTACAGCTATAGCCCCAGCGATAACCATAGCCACAGCTCCAACTATGCCAACAGTTACTACACGTTGACCGACAGTGACAAGAAACAATATTGCAAGTACTATTGAGAAGATTACGGCAACGATGACATCTTCAATGCTGTTGGTTCTAAATGGAGTTAATGCCCAAATACTAGCCAATCCTGAAAATACCCCAGATAATCCCGCTAGTATCCATGAGGATATAACCAAACCAATCGCCCAGCGCCGCTGCAATCCAGCCTTCGCATCACAGAATTTGGCACCTCGGAGCTTGGCATTAGTAAAATTTGCTCCTCTAATATCAGCTTCACTAAAGTCTGCACCAGCCAGGTTTTGCCTTTTGAAGGATTCACCCCTGAGACTTACACGGCGAAAATCTCTTTCCCCACTGTTGTATCTTTTTATAACCTCACTGGCTTTCATCCCTGCAACAAAGCATATTATCTGTCACAGCATAGCTCAGCGCTTAATCTGATCACAATAGTTAGTCAGATGGCGGCAAATAATAATTTAGATTAGGTACTGACTTAAGGAAACATCATCAACTAGCGATCGCTAAGGTGGAAAATGTAGACTAGAGTCATGAAAGAGAAAGAGATTCCCCTTGCTGGCAAGGCACTAGTCAAAGAAGTTTGCCGTCGTATTAGAGTAGCACGGAGCTATTGGGACGCTCACAATAATGCCGCTTGCCGTCGAGAACGCGATCGCGCCCTCCAGCTTTACAATACCTTAAGCAAAGAACAAAAAGACCAAATTCCACAAGTTTTGAGGGTTTGGCTGCGCTACCGCAGTGAAAAATATTTTGGCTCAACAAGAACACTACCAGGGAAAAATAGAAAGCGCAAGTCTAGGAAAAAACCTCCTTTCTAGCAGATCATTGAATGATAGGATAGTATTTGAGTTTTTTGAGCTATCTCCGCTTTGATTTTGGAGGAATTACACGATCACAGATATCCATCAGCTTCTCTTCACTGATGCCTGTGTCGCGTCCAAGTTGGGCAATCTGAGTATTTGTAGGACGTTCCTCAGAAGCTAGAAGCCTTAAAAATTTGACAGCTTCTGCTTCTGGTTGCTTGTTTTCAAGGAAATTCTCAATGAAGTCTCGCAAGACACCTGACATCTTGAGCCCCTTTTCCAAGCACCTGATCTGAAATCGCCGCTTTTGCTCCGAGTCAATTAAGACTCTGATCTGTTCTTCTGCCATGAACTGATTTTGACACTCATGGCAAGACAAGACAATTACAATAGTTAACAAGTTGTATATTGCAATTTATATGCTACTCTACTTTACATCACCCAAATCTGCCCACTGCTCCCCAAGCAGTTGACCAAACTTCAGTGATTGGGGATTAGCAGAATCGAGGTAGCTATTTTGGCTCAAGCATACTTGCAGAGCAGATTACATAGTTTTTATAGAACTAGAGGTAGCAAGCAAATGAGCATTAAGCCCAAAGAAATTTGGTACACCCCAGCAAGTAATACGCTGCATTTTGAAGTCCACCCAGGTACAGGGCTATCTGGGGTAAACAAGCAACTGATTGAAATTACACTCACACCGCAACAGTTGCAAAGACTATGTGCTGGGATTAATAAGTAATAAGTAATAAGTAAGTTGTTTAGTTTTTATCCTAAATTAATTTGCCTCATTTCATTGTTGACTGGTTTGTTGGTGTACCTAGATACCAGTTTTTTTGATGTGTTTTTGTTTTTCATTGGTATTTTTTTGAATCTAGTTTCCTGGCAATGGATGCAAAAAAACTAAACAAAACTAAATATCTACAGATAAGCGGTCAACAGCCCTCTGACCACCAAATTTTTCAACAATAATATCATCATAAGTATCAGCAATTGTCACTACTGACAAAATACAGGTTTGTAACTCCATTAAATCCATATTTTCTCCGCCTAAAACACTGTCGGCAAACAAGATTTGATTCTTCTCATCCAATTGAAATGCCCCAAAGCGCATGCGGCGATTTTCACTCAGCAAGTAGTGCATTAACTCAGTTTCTATACGACTCCCAAAAGTCACACAACTACAAGATCTAACAATTGCTAATCCTGGAGTATCCCAAGGATTAACATCCCAAGGCAACACCTCTACTGCTACCATCGCCGAACCGTAGAGGATGTCAAATTGGGGTGCCTCACTCCACAGACGCATGGAGTCTTTAAACAAGTTGGAAGAACTCAGATACTCAGCTACTTTGCGATAAGTTAGTTCTTGGACATTGTTGGCAAAGGTTATTGACATAGGACAAGCTAAGTCATAAACATCCGTCGATCAAGGCTCTTAGGATCACGTGTGGCGACAAAGTGTTCTAGGCTATCATCTGACTCCAAGTTACCGTCAATTAAATTAATAATCCGGTCAGCAACATCCAAAATGCGGTTATCATGAGTTACCATCAAAATTGTGCGCCCCTGCTCCTTGGCAAGTTTCTGCATTAATGTAACCACATCACGACCAGATTTTTTATCCAAGGCAGCAGTAGGTTCATCGGCAAGAATCAGTGACGGTTGATTAACTAAAGCTCTAGCGATCGCTACCCGCTGTTTTTGCCCCCCAGAGAGCGCTTGAGGCTTGTAATCTATCCTATCTGACAAACCCACCTGAGTTAAAATCTGCACTGCCTGCTCCCGCTTCTGATGCCAGTTAGCGAGCAATTCCACTGCCATTTCCACATTTTGAGAAGCGGTGAGGGAGTCGAATAAGTTGTGAGATTGGAAGATAAAGCCAATGTTGCGCCGCACCCCTACCAATTGCAGCTTGTTCAAACCCACTATTTCCTTTCCCAATACCTTGAGGCTGCCTTCTTTAGCTGATCTCAAAGCCCCAATCAAACTCAGGAGAGTAGTTTTACCGGAACCTGAAGGTCCAGTCATAATCACAATTTGACCCTTAGGCAAATCCAGATTAATATCGTGTAGTACCTGCTTGCGCAGTTCACCCTGACCAAAATAATAATTCAGGTGGCGAATCTGCACTGCTAATTGCTCAGGTATAACTGTTTGCACTGGATATAACGTCCTTTTATTGTCAAAATTACTTGCTGTTAAAAAAGGAGTTCAGAATCTATAGGCTTATTAGCCAAACACCTCTGCTGGATCTGCAGATTGCACTTTGCGAATCGCGATTACTCCTGAAATCAGGCACATTACAAAAGTTGTCACTTGAATCTGGATGGCTCGCCCCACAGTCATCTGCATCAACAAGCCCGTAGCTTTAGCAGTCAAGTTATACAATCCTATGCTAGCAATTAACCCCGGCACAAATCCTAAGAAGGAGAGGATTATTGCCTCTTGCAACACCACTGTCAACAGATAGCGATTTGAGTAACCCATTGCCTTGAGGGTAGCGTATTGCACCCAATGGTCCGCCACATCAGTATAGAGAATCTGATAGACCAAAACCACACCAACGATAAAGCTCATGCTCGCCAGTAAAGAGAATATAAAGCCGATATTGGTGTTTTCCCGCCAATAGGTCAACTCCAGTTGTGCAAATTCCTCTTTAGTCATTACTGCTACATCCTTGGGCAGGTGCTGACGTAATACTTTTACTAAAGCTTCCACATCTGCATCCGGCGCAACTTTAAGCAAGCCAATGTCTACAGTATTGAGGGTGCGGCTATCTTCTTCTGGCCCTAAATTAGCAAAATAGCGCAAGAAGTTCTGATCACTAATAATCACATTACCGTTGCCAGCAGCAAAATCGGTTCCCAAGCTAAAGGTACCGACTAGTCTAATCTGCTGCTGTGACAATTCTGTGACAATTCCAGCCTGCTTTGGTCCGACTTCAGCTCGCGCTTTAATATCAATTAAAGCAGTCCGAGGTAGCTTAAGTGCCTCTGAGTTTTCAATAATTCCTGGTAAAGGCAAAACTGGGTCTTGCGGATTGAAGGCGAGAACCCGCAGTGGGCGCACAGCTTTAGTTACAGGATTTTTCCAGTTGCCATTGGTAGTATAAAGGGGGTAAGCTGCTTCCACCCCTTCAAAAGCTAGTGCTTGGTAAAGCCTGCGCCGCGCAAATTGTTCAGGTACGAACATAATGTACTTCAGCTTATTGGCAATAATGATTTCGCCATTTAACAATCTGATCAATTGCACCTGGCTGTCATACATGCCATTTTGAAAGCCTGTAAACATGAACATTAGCAACACCGCAAAGGAGACTCCAGCTAGAGAAGTAATAATACGGCGCTTCTGGTAAGTGAGATTGAACCAGGCAAGGGGGGTACGGTGGTGGTTTAGCATGGCTTAGAGTATTTTGAATTTTGGATTGAAGGTTTGAGTTCATTTTCAATAAATTACCCATATTGAAAGAGAGGGGGAGATGGAAAAAGGGTAGAATCGCTTTGCTCTAAGTGAAGGTTGGTAAAAATCTGTATTTGTAGCGACTGTCTTGATTGTCAAGTGCGATCACTTCTATAGTATATTATGGTCGTAGGGTAAAAGTGCGCTTTTAGCTATTTACAGCACTAACGTCCTAAGCAATTACTAATCAAGCCTTGATTGATGCTTACAAAAGAATTTTATCTATTAACTGAATCCAGTGTTATTTGTAGTTATTTGGTGTCTAAATGGATTAATAATCTGGCAGAACTACCTAATTTTAGAGGTTTTTTATTAAAAGAAGATATGCCATCGGAAAACCTTATTCAGAAAAGGAAATTATTTCATGGGGAATATGCTGGCAAAAAACTGTTAACTGATGAAGATTATCAAAAATTAATATGTTTGTATCCAGCTCTGGATGAGACTGAAAAAGCGATGATAAGTCTCTTTGGAGTATCACAATACTCTACTACAGAATATGCTAAAACCTTTTTTCTCGGAAATGATGTTAATCAAGAATATGCCAAAAACTTTTTAAAAGAAAACAGTAAAGTTTCACCACCATATATATTTGCCTGCTTGACTCAAATCCTTCAACCTTGGTGGCTAGAAATTACCAATTCACAACTTTTCAACGTCCACTCTGCTGTCTTACCCTATGCTAGAGGAATGTATTCGATTGAAAATATTGCTATTCTCCGAGACATTAACAAATTTAAGAAAGTTGTAGGATTCACTATCCATTATATAGATAAAGGAGTTGATCTTGGACCAATCATTAGAGCCGAAAGAATCATCGATCCGTTTCGATTTAATTCAATATGGGAATTAAAAGGCTATATTTATATGATTGAATTTGATGCTTACGTTAAGACAGCTAAAGAAATTATAAGCAACAATCAGACGATGCCAGTTGGAGTTATTCAAAATCCCAGTTTACGAGGTCCTAATTTCCGGATTAAAAACTTTGCTTACGATAAACTTAGACAGGCTGAAGAAGGTTATTTAGCTATGAAGAATGCTTTCAATTAATTTTTTATGGAAGAATGATTATTCTTACTAATTACTAATTACAAATTTTATTTTTGGCAAGTTCCTTAAACTAATTGTCAGCATCATGGTATATATCCAATGATGATTTAATAGAGTTGGTATGGATGGAATTGACAAGCACATCAAATCAGGTAATTTGAATGATTGAAGTTAAATTTTTTCCTGAAAAAGGAAGGGGAATTGTAGCTACAAAATTGATTCCCAAAGGGACATTGATTGAGGCAGCACCAGTGGTATCGTTACCTGCTGAACAAATTCCACTTATAGATCAAACGGAAGTTTTCAAATACTACTTTGTAATCCCTTCCGAATATGAAAAAAATCAAGAAGTGCAAGGTTTGCTCGTCTTTGGAATTTCTTCCTTTTGTAATCATTCAAAAACTCCCAATGCTTATGTAAAATGGGTAAAAGAAAAAGAGGGTCTATGGGCATATTTAATCGCATCAAAGGATATTCAGCCAAGGGAAGAGGTTTTTCTTTTCTATACCAACATTAATAAATATCCTTTAGCTAATGAATTTATATAACACTTCTATGTTTAGCTTAAACTAAGCTAAATTGTAACTAGCTCTACTTCATACACAGTTTCGGATGGGAGGGGTGGAGCAGTAATTTTCCTCTCGACAAAGCATTCTTTTCTGACCTTGGTTGGGACACTCTACCACTTCTGTTAAGATACAAGGTTAAGTTTGATTTTGTTCTACTCAACTTACTTTTATTAAACTCAATTGACTGGACATGAACTGAGTTAAAACACCTCAGCAGGATCAGCTGCAATTACTTTTTGCACTGAAACTAGACCAGAAACAACACACATGACCACACTCAAGATCAACACAAAGGTAGCGCGTTCCAAATCCATGCCGATGGGGATACTAGTGGCTCTGAAAGTAAGTTCATAGAGACCAAGGGAAAGGGCAAAGCCCGGAATATAACCTAGTACTGCCAGAATCACAGCTTCTTGGATGACAATAGTAAACAGGTAGTAGCTGCCGTAACCCATCGCCTTGAGTGTGGCGTATTGCAATAAGTGGTTAGAAATATCGGTGTAGAGAATTTGATAGACGATTACTGTACCTACTACTAAGGAAACTACTACGCCTAGACCGAAATAGAAGCCTGTGGAAGTGGCGCTAATCCAATAGTCACCTTCGCGAGTACCAATTTGTTCGCGCGTTAGTACTAAGACATCTTTAGGAAGTATCGCCTGTAGTTTTTCTACTACTTGAGAAGTGTCTGCTCCTACTTCCAATTTGATCAAACCAAGGTCAATTTCTGAAAGTGGCCGTGGGTCAAAGAAACGGCGAAAATTTTGATCGCTCATAATTAGGGTGCCATCAGCACTAAAACCTCCCCCAAAGCTAAACAAACCTCCTATTTTTACCTTTCTACGATTAAGTTCTGTGGTAAGTCCTATTTTTTGCGGACCATATTCTGGGCGAGAGAGCTGATCCATTAGTACTGTGTCTGGGCGTCGCAAAGCAGCTTGATTTTCCGATAGTTGTAACTCCGGTAGGAGAAACACTGGATCTTCCGGGTTAATTGCATAAATAAACATAGCTCGACTTTGGCGAGTCTCCAGATTGCGCCATTGCTGGAACCCTATGTATACAGGCATGACCCTATCTACCCCTTCAATGCCAGCAGCTTGGTATAGTCGCTCTCTAGGGAAGGTATCAGTGCCGCTGATATCTGTAGTTTGAGGAGAAACGAGGAAAACCTCAGCATTAAGTTGCTCATAAGTTAGTGCCGCAGCTTTAGAGAGTGACTCTAAAAACCCCAAGTTCATGAACACAAGCAGCACCGCAAAGGCGACGCCGGAACTTGCTACCATTAGCCGCGTTTTTTCGTGCATTAAGTTCAGCCATGCTAGTGGGGTTTTCATTGCAATTTACTTGTTTGGAGATGGGGAGATGGGGAGAGGGGGGATGGGGAGAGATAGTTATTTGTTTAGAAGGCAATTTGGTATTTTCAATGAGGTATTCCGCTACCGGAATTGTCGATATCTTTCTGGGCAATGGCATCGATATCAATGCGCACGTCTACCTGCAAATTAGTTAACCTTTCTACAGGTTCGCTTTCATCAAGACGAATTTTTACTTCCACTACTCGCGCGTCGGCATCCGCTGCCGGATCATCGTCTAGCACATCATTTTTAAAAATCTGCCAGCCAATTTCCGCTACTTCACCCGTCAGGGTTTCGGCAAAAGCGCCATTGCGGCTAGTTACTGTTACAGGCTGACCCATCTTTACTAGTCCGACATCAGTTTCGTAGACTTCGGCTACTGCGTACATCTGAGTAGTATCTCCCAGATCTAATATGCCCTCACTGTCAATCGCCTCTCCTGCTTTAGTAAATATTGTCAAGATGCGACCAGCTGTAGGAGATTTAATAATGGTACGCTCTAAACGGGTCTGTGCTAACTTGAGATTTTTTTGCGCAGATCCTAATGCCACCTCAACCTGGGCAAGATTTAGGTCTGCGTGGGCTGAGTGTAGCTGAGTCTGGGCATAGCGCAAATCTGTATCCCTTGCTTGTTCCAGCCGAATTAGTGTAGCTTGGGCATTGTTGAGTTGCTCCTGTGTCTCCCGTGCTTTTGTCCTTTGCTGATCTAGTTCCTGCTTAGTGATTGCCCCCTCACTGTACAGGTCTTCAAAACGCCGCCAGTCCTCATTTGCTAGTGCTAATTCTGCCTCTAACTGGCGTACCGTAGCTTGCTGGGCTGCAATTTCAAAAGTTGTTGGACGCTCAATCTGCTGAATATGGGTGGTTGCTTCCTGAATTTTGGCTCGACCATAGGTTGTTTCTGCCTGTAGCTTCGCTTGAGCTTCTGCCAGCTGGCTAGCAGCAAAATCGCGCTCTGCCAGTCGCTCCTCATAGCTTTCCAGGTAGGCTAATACCTCCCCTGTTGCCATTAAATCTCCCTCTGATACCTGTAGCTTGCTGATGCGCTCCCCACTCAAACCACTGACGCGAATAACCTCTCCTTGAGGTTCCAAGCGTCCCAGTGCCACTACTGCTACCCGTTTTGGTAATGGGGCAGCAGCTTCTGTTGGTGTCTTGCTGCTTAGCTGCGCCTGATTGAGAGTTGTTAGCTTAGCAATCCCCAGTCCTAAGATACCAACGGCGATTGCTCCTCCAGTAATGCCCAAAACCCAGCTGCGCTTTCGTGAGCGCGTTTTCTTAACTAAGGGCTGCTGAGGGCTGGTAACTTCCTTATTAAGCAGTTTCTTTGTTTTATCCTTGAGCGCGTCTAGGGAATGTTGATGGGAGTCTATCATCGCTCATAACCCCAATTTTCATGGCGTAGTTTGCTGTTCAGGCAATGAAGTCATTACCTAACCAAGAGTTAGACAAAAAATTTGAGGAGCTTCTAAATATGTAGACATTTTTGCTCAATTCAATTGTGATCTAAATTCTGCCATAAAAGCTGATGCATTTAACATTTTTAACAGTTGCTTCTCTATGTTCCCTGACTTCTGTAAGAAGTCTAATTTCTTCTACTGCTTTCTAAACCAGCCCCATAAGACATACATAAGTTAGACGTTATTTAAACGCGATCGCAAACCTTGGTTTTGGATGCTGGAGAAGTCAGCTAAGCCCAAGCTCTAATCTAGCTTACGACTTTGAACCCAAGTGTATTACAGCAATTAATTCTATTTTATAAAACAGAAATATTCTATCAATTTGTTGGTTGTTAACTAAAAACACTAATCTTAATTAAGTAGTCGGACATAAATAAATGGCTCTATGTAAAGAATTATGAAATCCGTCAAAGTTACCCTACACCCTAAACCCCACACCCTGCCTCAACCAGCAAACTTTATCAATGTCGCAGGTACTTAGTAAGATGCTCAAACCTAGTCCTAACTACGCATTTAAAATACTCTCATTCTTGACCCTCGTCTCCTTACTATTTTTGGTTTTAGTTGGCGTGGGTTTACAGGCTAATAGCTTAGTTATAGATTGGGCAGTAGTTCTATTTGAACTGGATCAATACGGCTGTAGTCAGAGTCCAGACAATTTGGGCTGCGAGTTAAATAGACCTATTGATGAAGAAAGAAGAAAACAGCAAAAAATAAATCTGCCTTAGTAATAAAGTGCAATCTTGAATAGAAGAAATAATTGTACAAATAGTTTAACGGTTTAACTTTAATTAATTAGTGGGTATTCAGGTGAACTTATTGCTTGGTTAAAGCCCACATTGTATACTTAAATATGTAGTATATATAGAATCTGTAAAGAGACTCCATTAGTTAATTTCACCAACTGATTTTTAACTCTGCTTTAAGTTTGGTTAAAAAGACTTAAGAAATGTTGTGTGGCAACAGACCAGAAAATGGCGGCAACTTGAAAGCTTTAGATAGGAAATAATTATTAGCAAAAGTGTTGACACGATTTCCCATATAGCAGTACGTATTAAGGTTAGGACAAGCTAAATCGCTAGAACTTTGTCAAATTCTGCCTTCTGCCTTCTGCCTTCTGCCTTCTGCCCTCTGCCTTGCGCGTAGCGCTATAACAGTATAACTTGGTCACTATCCGTTCCTTTGATGTGGCATCACGTACCTCAGATAATGCTGGTAAACCTCAGGATGCACCCTTCACCTTTATAGCTTTGGCAAATAAAAAAGGATTGACTTAACATTTTGTAATTAAGATCGATCATTGTGATCTGGTAGGGTGCGTTAGTAAAATAACGCACTTTCATTGTCTTTTTAAAGGTAAGGAGGTGGGCATTAATATTTGTGGTTGAGGCAGGGCAAAAAGCAGAAGGGAAGAGGATTTTAGCTTTTTCATATTTGTTAACATACCTTGGTTTATTTGTGTCTACTTACTTAGCCTCAAACCTTCTATCAAGGTAGGACTGAGCAAAATATACAACCTTTGGCGTAATTTTTGTAAAAAAAAGTAACCACCCTGAGGCAGATAACGTAGTCGGACATAAATAAAAGCAACTGTGTAAACAATTATGAAATCGCCCGGAGTTTCCTTACACCCTACACCCCACACCCTGCCTCAACCAGTAACCTTTATCAATGTCGCAGGTGCTTATGCCTTGCCGTGCCATTAGTCTAACTTGTTCTATTCTCAAAATAGATAAATTTTTTCTTAGTATGAACCAGTTAAAAGATTCTAGAATAGAATAAAGAAGTTAACCTGTTCTTAAACTTTAACAGGCAAATCCGCATTTTTTTTGGGTAAATGCAAATGCTTAGTGTGGGTACACCTCGTTTGACTAGCGGGGTGGAAGTTGTGCATGCTGTTGCTGGTCGCTTAAGGCTCCGCGCTTCAGATAGTACTTCTAAAGAAATATTGGAGACCTTAGCGCCGCAACTGCGGCAGCAAGATGGTGTGCGCCAAGTCTGCATCAATGGGACAACTGGCAGTTTGTTAATCTCTTTTGAACCTAGCAAGTTGTCATTATCGCAGCTGCTGGCTCTTCTACAGCAATCAGGTGTTTCCCTGGCAGGAGAATCATCACCAGAAGCCAATCATACTTTGCTATGGTCAGGAGCTTGTTCGCAAGCCTATAGCAAACTCCAATCGCTTCTCCCCTTGTTTGCTGGAATAGTAACTACTAGACAACTAGGAATTCAGGGCTGGCCAGCAATTCCAGTCTATCTAATGACTACTAGCGTTGCCCGCCAGGTACTCAATAACCTTGATGTGGGACTCTCAGCAGCACTAACTGGTGAAACCTCCCCAGAGAAATCTTTAGAGAAAGTTTCGGAATTAAAGGGAAAATTAGCAGCTGATGCAGTTACCAACAACCTGGTACAACCAACAGAGGTAGCCTATAGCATTGTGCATGCGATCCCCGGACGCATTCGTTTTCAGATACCTAGGATTGCCCAGGATCCAGAATATCTCAAGCAACTCCAAATCTTGCTCAAAGCTGATGGTAGGATGACGGGCATTCGCATCAAAGGCGCTACTGGCTCTTTGGCAATTACCTATAAACCTGACCAACATGCAGATGCTGAAATGGCTGCACATCTAGTGGCCCTGATACAAGCAGCAGCAGAGGTGATAGCATCACGAGATACACGAGCAACTATAGTTGATTCAGTATCCTCAGCTAAGGCTAGTGAGGTGATTGCCCTGCCCAAGGATGCCCAGAGGGCTCCAGGAGCAGCAGCGCCAAAGGCAATCACGCCAACAGAGGAATCAATGGCATCTGTGCCTACCTCAGCAACTGATGAAACTAGCGACTCAACCCTGCCGACAGATTCAAATTTGGATGAGCAACCGCAGCCAATTGTAGATGAATCAGCAACCTCAGCAGAGGAATTACCCCTGCCAACGACTCCAGAGGAGACTAGCGAAGAAGTTGAACCAACAAAAATCAACACCGAATCAGCTCAACAGCCGACTGTAGACGAAGCTAGTGATACCTTCCCTTCAACAGAGGTAACTGCGGAGTTGTCTGAGCAAGCAGAATCAGCTCAGCTCATTACCTGGTCTCGTTTTAAGTCTGCCATACTCTGTGGAATGCTGAGATTCCTAGCTAAGGAGCCAGCCAATTCGGCCACTGTATAGGAAAAAATGATTGAACAACTTAGGGGGTGACATGGAAGAACTAGTGGTACATCCGACTAATATCTCCCAGCAGCCGATTACTAAATTCAAGGGTAAACCTGCCCTTGCTCCGCGCTATCCTCTACAGCCCTCCGGGTATCCTGCGGCGGGGGTAATTGCTTCTGCCAATCTTAAGCGTACCAAGAAATTACCGAGGGTTACTCATCAACTTGTCCATGCAACTCCTGGCAGGGTTCGTTTTCGTATCCCTCGGATTGCTCGTGATCAAGAATATGCCCAGCGGCTACAAAGCTTGCTGGCCGATGATCCCCAGATCACAAGAGTTCGTTTCAGGCATACTGCGGCCTCTGTAGTCATACGCTATATTCCTGGCACTATTGCAGATGCTCAGATGCGCTTTCATCTGGCTAAATTGATTGAGCATGCCAGCAATGCCGTCGTGCCAATCGCATCAGATGTAGCATTAACTCAGAAATCTAGCTCTGAGCAAGCTAATTCTTGGTCAGGAATGAAACTACCTGCTCTGGCAACCTGTCTGTCTTTACTAGGTGGGCCTTTAGGGCTATCAATTCCACCAGCACTGGTGGGGGGAAGTATCATTATTGCTGCCTTGCCAGTGGCACGGCGAGCTCTAAGGAGCATTATTAAGCAGCGCCGATTGAACGTAGATTGTCTGGATTTGACTGCAATTTCAATTACAGCTGCCCAGAGCCACTTCCTTACTTCCTGTAGTATGGTGGTTCTAATTGAACTCGGAGAAGTAATTCGAGAGCGTACTGCCCGTTCCTCTGGACGCCAGACACTGGATTTGCTAAGCTCTCTGGCACAGTTCGTCTGGGTAGAGCGAGATGGCAAAAAACAGGAAGTTGCCCTGGAGGAGGTACAACCAGGAGATACTGTAATTATCTATCCCGGTGAGCAAATTCCGGTAGATGGTCATATCCTCAAGGGAAAAGCACTAATCGATGAGCAAAAACTAACGGGTGAGTCTATGCCCGTAGTGCGCAGCGAGGGAGAAGCTGTCTATGCTTCAACTTTGGTGCGAGAGGGACAAGTATATATCTTGGA
>JAAHHJ010000085.1 GCA_010692425.1 Symploca sp. SIO3C6
AACAAGCCAAAAAAATTCTTAAGATTTAGCCTCAAAACCTGATAGCGTGGGAGTTTCATAAAAATTTGCATGACAAAATCAGGCGGGATTGACCCTCCTGATTAGGGGATTTTCAGTCCCCTACTCTCCCAATTGGCTTTTTTCTGGGTTCGACAAAGAGCCCATTCTGAGTACTCTTTTTAAGTGCTATAGCTGAGTTTATTCTAGATCAATACTTTCAGGAAAATGTTAATTATTGTTACGATTTTTGGGGGAGGGATTTTCACCTGGTTTTTAAGGGAAAAATCGCCTGGCGATCGACCTTTTTGTAATTGAATAGATTTTGATGCCAAAATTGCTAATCTAGCTATCCAGATTCTTGATACGACTGAGCACTTGACCAGCATTCTTGGACTACGCAGTATTATTACTTATTAATTCCCTCGCAGAGATTGCGTGAAGCGGAGCTATCCTGAAGGGAATCGCTTTCCGGGGCATTGTGCTTGAGATAATCTCCCACCCAAGCACATGCATCCGGCATGAGTACATCAAAAGTAAAATCTGCTAAATTCCACAGAATTGGCATTATGAGCTATCGCGACATCATTACCATTGAACCGGATAAGCGTGGAGGCAAGCCCTGCATTCGTCGAATGCGGATTACGGTTTACGATGTTCTTGGTTGGCTTGCTGCCGGAATGTCTTTTGCTGAGATTGTTGATGATTTCCCAGAATTGACACCAACAGACATTAGAGCCTGTTTAGAGTTTGCCGCTGATCGAGATCATCGTTTAGTTGCTTTGGTGAGTGACCATTGAAACTACTATTTGATCAAAATTTGAGCCGAAAGTTGGTTACTCGCTTAGCCGATATTTTTCCTGATGCTAGCCATGTTCAGTTTCATGGGTTAGCACAGAAGACAGATACAGAAATTTGGGAGTTTGCCTTCGTTAAATGACTTCTGCATTGTTACCCAAGATGCAGACTTCGTAGAAAGAAGTCGATTGTATGGTTCTCCACCAAAAGTGGTGTGGTTAAGGTGTGGAAATGCGCCTACTCCTCAAGTTGAAGCTCTCATCCGTGCTGGACAACAAGCCATTCAAGAGCTTCTAGACAAGCACACTGTTCATTGCTTAGAACTGCACTAATTCCTTTCGTCGAGAATTAAGTAACAATAACAAATACTAACAGGAGTATTTTAATCGTGAATGTGAATGTCGATGAAATCCTACGCGATCCACTCAAATACCTGCGCCAAGTAGAAGCAGGTGAAACTGTTGTCATTGTTCGCTTCAATCAACCAATCGCTGAACTTAGACCTCTTGGCAGTAGCAAGCAATTACGACCATTTGGCTTGTGTGCAGGCGAATTTAGAACTCCAGATGATTTCGATGCTCCTTTACCACAGGACATTCTCTCTTCCTTCGAGGGCAAATGAGGATTCTGCTAGATACACATATCTTTCTGTGGTTCATCAGTGGCGATACCAAATTGTCAAGCGATGTTCGCGATGCCATTCGTGATCAAGCAAATGAAATTTATCTGAGTGCCGTTTCAGTTTGGGAAGCAACTCTCAAGTACCAGTTGGGGAAATTGCCTCTGCCGGAGCCTCCCGGAACTTATTTACCATTACAGCGAGAGCTTCATCAAATTTCGAGTCTTGCCGTTGATGAAAGCAGCGTGGCTCAACTGGCTAATCTACCACCATTACATCGTGATCCCTTCGACAGAATGCTAATCTGTCAAGCATTGGAAAAGGGTTTAACGATTGCCACAGTAGATAAAGCAGTCCGTGATTATTCAGTGAGTGTTATGTAAAGGTCACGTTGCCAATGAGTTTAGGAGAAACTTGTCTTTACAAACTGTAAGTTGCAACAAAAACTTTTTACAGCTATGGAAGTAGCTTGATTTAATCAGAGACCTCGCACAATCAAGAGAATTAGCAATAATTTACCATTATCTCCTATTTGTCTAGCTCATGCAACCGCTCAGAGCAACTGTTGAGCTTTAGGGGCAATTTGTTCTCAAAGTGTTACCCATGATTTAACTACGCCTACTGTTGTCAAACTTTGTTTGCTATCTGCTAGATTAGAGAGAAATTTTGGCGTTTCTCGATGAACACTAGACCTCTTGCAAAAATATTTTGTGCTATGATTAAAGACTATTTTTTTGTCTAAATTTACGTACAAGATACCCAGGATTCCTCATTTTTTTGAATAATTGAATCCAAGGGTGATCGCCTCTGGCGCTAGCCCCCAGGGCTAATCCCTTGACAGTAGTGGCTACTCCAAAAATAAATAACTTCTGATTATACCACGAAACACTTTTGCAAGAGGTCTAATGTTAAAGATCAAAAATTCTTTCCAATTATTCAGGTACATGGTAAAGTTAGCAGGTGGTTAAATGCATAGTAAAAATCATTAATAATTGGTTTTTATTGCGAAATACCATCGTTGCCCAGTAATCTATAGATTATGTTGCAGGTATATACAAAGGATTTTGAAATTACATGCCCTCCGCAACATCGCAGCTAGAGAAAAATTTTCCAAAAAATTGCGAATCTGCCATTGCCAGGTGTCCCCATTCGCTTGATTTTAACCAAGGTTGAAGGAGATACGCTCACTTTTGAATCCTGCTTTATTGATACAGACAGAGAGCTGGTTTGGTCATCATTATCAACAAGATTTCCAAGTATGGTTTTATGGATTGCTATGAATTACCTAATCAAAAAATGTCTTCACTAGTCAACAAAATCACTATATCCCCAGAAGAAAAAAACTCTTTTACTGAGAATGGGTTTGTCAAACTCAAAAAACTATTTACGGATGAAACAATCGATAAATTAAGGAATTTAATCGCCCAATCCCATCAAGTAAAAAGAGTTTCAGAATCTTACAGTGGGGATTTTTCCAGAGTGGGGTATGACCTAGAAAATGGCGTAACCAAAAAAATCTATTTCCACGAAAACTTTAAAGATACCCTCAAGCAATTAATCGAAAATGAATTAATCTTCACCCAAGGTGTGGGATTTGAATTAAAACCAAACAGAAAAGGATTTCATTTTCATCTCGATCTTGTTAGCTTCAACTTCATTAAACCAGAAGATTTAGGATATTCCCTATGGATACCTCTAGTTCCGATTAATACCAAAGATCAACATGGAGGCATGGCATATGTACCACGAAAGGCTTATCCCACCTCTGGGTACTATGCCCTCCGGTACGAACTAATACAACACAAAGACTTTGCCGAATTTTGTCAAAGCGAAGAGTTTAATTATTTTGAATTTTTCCATGCTTCTAAAGTTGAAGAGATGGTTTTAGATAAAAATAAAGTAGAAGATAGCTTTGAAGTGGGTGATGCCCTTCTACTAGACAAATTTGTTTGGCATAGAAGTGTCCCTCTCCTGGAGGGAAAATTACCATCGAGAATGGCATATACGATGCGTTTTGTAGATTCCCAAACCCGCTACTCAAAAATATTTCTTGATGGTCTATACTACCTGATAAAATCGAACGACGATCTTAATTTAACTTCCTTTGGTTATAAATTCACTGACCTTAAGGAGGGGGATTTAATCTCTAAAAGTAAATTCGTTTCATGCTAATTAAATTTTGTAGCATTCATGACGGTTTACTGTGAAGACTCAACTAATGAAAACATAAAAAAACCATGAATGTAAATACAAAAAGTTCTAATCTAAATAATTCCATAACTCCCTTTTCTTCCCAAGAAGAACGACAGTTACGTGTAGATCTTGCTGCTGCTTACCGCTTGATTCACTATTATGGGATGACAGATATGATCTACACCCATATTTCCGTGCGGATTAAAGAGGAACCACCAGTATTCCTGATTAATCCCTATGGTATGATGTTCGACGAAATATGTGCATCAAATTTGGTTCCAGTGGATGCTAATGGCAACAAAATTGATCAGGCAGACGCGGAAGTAAATCCAGCAGGATTTACGATACACAGTGCTATTCATTTAGGTTGCCCTAATGCCCATGCAATCATCCACACCCATACTGTTAGTGGCATGGCTGTTGCTGCGATGGAAGAGGGTTTGTTGCCCCTTAACCAAATTTCCATGGAATTTTATAATCGGGTTGCCTACCATGATTATGAGGGGATCTCGCTTAACCTAGATGAGCGAGAAAGGTTGGTGGCATCTCTGGGAGACAAGAAATGTTTAATCCTCCGTAACCACGGTCTTTTAACTGTAGGTGAAACAGTGGCAGAGGCGTTCTACTACATGTACTACCTGAATAAGGCGTGCGAGATTCAGGTTAATGTGTTAAGTAGCAACGCCAAGCCGATAATACCACCACCTGAGATTTGCGAACATACAGCAAAGCAGTTCGAGGGTTCATTCCTCCAGAACAACCGAGAATTCCAGAGTGTATGGGAAGCTAATCGCCGTTTGCTTGATCGGCTCGATCCCTCTTATATTGACATACTGCCAGCAAAGTTACTCTAGGAAAAATAATGGCATCTTCAAATATACAAAAAAACTACGATGTCGTTATCGTCGGAGGTGGACACAATGGACTAATTGCTGCTTGTTGCAGCTCCTCAACACTTTCACCTACTTCGACTCGAAAGCTATTTCCCATACTCTGCATCCTGACTCTTTAGGCTTTTCCTAACTTCTCTTAATTTAGTGCATCTTCATAGAGAATTGGTATTAATTGATTTTTTTTAATTGACGATACGCCTTTGGCGTAAAGCTTCGCTTATCGCAGCTTTTCGAGTGCTGTCCCATCGCTTTTTTAGGTGGCGATCGCCTCTGGCGCTAGCCCCCAGGGCTAATCGCTTGACAGTAGTGGCTACTCCAAAAATGAATAACTTCTGATTGTACCACGAAACACTTTTGCAAGAGGTCTAATACACTACTGGATATTCTACGTTATCAGACCCGCTTATTATTAGATTTTCAATTGCTTGCTGTTAAGCGTTATGAATATGCTAACCAACAGATTGGCGACATCAACGGAATTTCACGATTAGACAATAATAAATGCTATCGAACCCACACTTTCTTGAGGCACTACCAACTCTTCTGCCGTCAGGAATAGTTCGACCATGTAGATTATGCTTTATTTAAGCATAGAAATTATATTGACTCTCTTTTTTTCGTCAAATTGAGAGCCTATAAAAAAATCAGTTGCTGCATAATCTGGATTATGTCTTTCTGCATCAACCAAAATTTCCCATGTATCATATTCCGCAGGATTGTTGAAAACTATCAAGCCAATTCCAAATCGACGGCATTCTACTTTTATACGATCAAACGTTGCGGTCTCCGATTCTTCTAATTCGTCTGATGTTTGAATTGAGAGATAGCTTTTATTTGCAAAGGATGTATGAGCCGCAGCTTCATATACACCTGTTATATCAAAGTTATTTAAATGCTTTATTTCAAAAGTAATAACATCAATGTATTTTCCAGGTAGGTATGTATATTTTGATATAGCTACCATTGACAGGTCTGGTCTTGTCCACTTGCCACCTGTTTGTCGTGCCCCTTGCATAGCAGTTAGTTGGAGTACATATTCTAAGATAGATTGATCTTTCGTAAACTTCTTTTCAAGAGTATCCATAAAAGGCTTGTAGAGACCACTTTCTTTGTTATACGAAGCGGAATTTTCTTCCATCTTTTCTGTGGTTTTTGTGAGTTTGAAAACAGACCCACCTTTTCCACGTGCTTTCTGAATAATTCCTTGTTCAATCAAGGAATTACGGATAACCCAATACTCACTTTCTATAATTGAACTTTCTAAACGTCCATTAAAATTTTCCTGTAGTTTTCTAATAATCGCGGTGTTACCTATCTTCTTTCCATTGTCTGGAACGCTATTCATTATAAGCTTTGTTAACTCTTGTTTATCTTTTTCATTGTCTGAAATTAATGTATCAGTTATCTGATTATTTTGTTCTTTTAAGTCTTCTAGTATTGCTGATTTTTGTAAGTTTGTGTCTTTACATTTGCCATTATAAACAACTCTTGATTTCGACATCCGTAAAACTCCAATTAAAAAAGAGATACAAATAAAACAACTATATATTAACAAATGTTCTAAAAACATTTGTTAATATATTTCTAACTAATTAAAACCCTAGCAACAACAGTGTTTACACTGAGAAAATAAGAAATAGCTCAACTGTTAAAATGCAAATTAGATAACTGAATAATCAAGACTGTTTAATCAATTGCCTCTAACTGTAGTTAAACCTACTGTCACTCCACACCGGAAAGTTTAACGAACCCAACAACGTACCTTGCTTTGTCGAAATACAAAGCAAGGTGCATGAACAAAATTTTCAAGCGCCCCCTTGCAGAAATTACGGTACTTAAGTTGGGTGAGCTTTCGGTAAGAAACTCCAGAGGTTTTTGTTAATTATCAGTTATAAAACTTCATCAAGGGACTCGCAGTAACGCCCGATGGCGATCGCCCTGGTAAGTAAAAATATAGAATAACGAACTATGACAACCAAAAGCTTGTGATAAAAATCATATTATTATTTTGATGTTTTTGTAATAACTTACGCCGGAAAAGGAACAGAGTCCGGTCTAGCCACCTGTCGCTCAATGAACTCAATCTGATCGCAAAAATGATTTTGTTAAGAGGTCTATTAGATTCATAGGAGTGATTGCTCACTACAAAGGCAGGAAAATCTTGCTAAGCAGCTTCCCTGCTTGAAGGGAACGATGACTCCTGCATGGTTTTCTTAGAAAGAACTTAACTTTTTTCTTAAGTTCCTTATCTACACTTGTCAAAATCTTGCTGACATGTTCGACAAACTCCTCTTGATTTGTATTCTTAGCTAAGAGTTGATTTGTTAAGCAAATACAAAGACAAATACTTAATGCGCTTAATATTTACTTGACAAATTAGCCGTGACAACGATGCTTGCACTCTCGTTGTCAATCAACAAGGCAAAAATAAACTTCTCACCTGTACCCATCCTTGAGCAGTCTACAGACACTGCCCCCTATGGCTGTAGCAGTGGTGGAAGTTGCCAAGAAAGTTCGGTAAGTATCGGTGGTTAAAGTCCAAACTTAGGTTTCTAATTTGACAATGAGTCCTAAATTGCACACAACAAGTTTGAAGGAGTATCGAGAGTTTAACTCATCTCAATCCTCAATTGTTTCACCAGTCTCTTTAGTCGGTTCCGACAACAAGAACTTTCTCAGTAGTCAGCCCTCTGTACCGCTCTCAGTCTCGGAAGCAGTGGTGGAGATGCTGGCTCGGATGGGAATCAAATATGCCTTTGGTGTTTCTGGAGGTGCGATCGCACCTTTGTGGCATACCCTACAGCACAGTTCAATTGAAGTACTTCACTTTCGTCACGAATCAGGAGCTGCTTTTGCTGCCGTTGAGGCTTACTTTGCTAGTGGTCATCCGGTTGTGGTATTTACAACCACTGGTCCAGGCATCACTAATGCCTTGACAGGGTTGTTTGCTGCCCAGTGGGAGGGGGCAAAGGTAATTTTTCTATCACCCTCGACATCGGCACCGCAGCGCGGACGACAGGCCTTTCAAGAAACTAGCGCCTACACCATGTCCAATATGGGTATCCTTACCTCGGGAAGATTATTCAATTACGCAACTATTCTTGAGTGCAGCACTCAGCTCCCGGAGGTTGCTCGTAGACTTACTTTTGGTCTGAGACGACTAGATAGCTTTGTAGC
This sequence comes from Symploca sp. SIO3C6, assembly GCA_010692425.1. Classification (GTDB taxonomy): domain Bacteria; phylum Cyanobacteriota; class Cyanobacteriia; order Cyanobacteriales; family Coleofasciculaceae; genus SIO3C6. Next base: position 7,678 of record JAAHHJ010000085.1, read on the forward strand.
TCATCTGAGTATCCCCACAGCCATCCAAACTAGTTCTGTCAAGACATCGTTACCAGGAGTATGTTTATCTCATGCTCCGGCAACTGTTAGTGAGGATGCGATCGCTCGATGTACCAGTTTGTTGTCTCAAGGATCGTTTGCCATCTGGGTTGGCTTCGGGGCAAGAAAGTCAGCAGCAGCAATTCGCCAACTTGCTGAGAAAACTGGGGCTGCGGTGATGTGTTCTCCGCGCGGCAAGGGCATTTTTCCCGAAGATCATCCTCAGTTTGTTGGTGTCACTGGCTTTGGTGGACATGCATCAGTTTTAAAGTACATGCAGGAGCAACCTCCTTTACGCACACTAGTACTGGGAACGCGCCTGAGTGAACTAACTTCCTTCTGGAATACCCTGATGATTCCCTCAGGTGGATTCATTCATGTCGATATTGACCCAGAAGTACCAGGAACTGCCTATCCAGAAGCTGTAACCTTTTCTATTCAATCTGAGGCAGAAAAGTTTGTCAAAGCTCTGCTGAAGTATTTTCCAGAGCCTACTAGTCAGTTACCGAGAATAGGGCTACCTCGACCAGAACGCCATGTTATCAATCCTAGTGCAGAAGGTCCAGTCAGACCTGAGGTACTCATGCATTTGATTCAACTGGTGATGGTTGAAGGAAGCAATACCGTAGTGATGGCTGAGCCAGGTAACTCCTTGGCTTGGGCAACCCACCACTTGCGCTTTAATAAACCGAACCAATATCGAGGCAGCACTAGATTCTCTTCTATGGGTCATACTGTCACTGGTGTTGTCGGTGCCGCCCTAGCGCGAAATGCTAAAACCATTGCGATTGTCGGGGATGGTGCCATGCTGATGAACAATGAAGTCAGCACAGCTGTCAGATATCAAATTCCTGCCGTTTGGATTATCCTCAACGACGGAGGTTACAACATGTGCAAGCAGGGAATGGCGTTGCTTGATTACAAGGGTGTGGATGCGGAGATTCCGCAGGCAGATTTCGCCAGATTTGCTTGCAGCATGGGAGCAGACGGCATCCGCGTTGAAAAAGAATCTGACATTCAAGCAGCGCTGGAAAAGGCAATGGCATCAACTGGTCCATTTGTTGTTGATGTAGTTATCGACTCAACTCAGTCTGCACCAATCGGTAGTCGTATTCAGAGTCTGAATTTGCAGGGTACTAGAAATTAAGAGGAGAGAGGAGATTGGTCATGGGTGCATCAGCCAGTAGGTTTCGTTCACTGGCAGTAAAGGGCAATATTAGACCATGATTTTGGCGCGGAGATCACAAAATGGTGACGGGTAAGCCTACTATCAGAGCTGTGTTGGAGAGAGTCGCCCCCATCATGTCGGAGAGTTTTAGAAAAGGAGTTAAGTTATGCAGTTACTTAATAAGATTGATCAACAAAGAGCCCAACTTCCTATAGGTGCTAGTCGTATTCTTAACACCCGCTCTCTTAAGAATGAACATCAACGCCTAACAGAATTGCTCCAGCCGGGAATGGCTGTTCTTGATCTTGGCTGTGGTCCAGGAAGCATCACCCGTGACATGGCAAAATCTGTTATGCCCAACGGACAAGTAGTTGGGATAGATATTAACCCAGGTTTCATTGAGGAGGCACGTCATAATCACAGCAACGTTCCTAACCTGTCATTTGAACTAGGAGATATCTATAACCTCCCGTATGATAGAGAATTCGACATCGTTGTTGCTGCGCGTATCTTCCACTGGCTAAGCCGACCTTTTGACGCTTTGAAAATGATGATTAAATGCGCCAAGCCAGGCAGTCGCATTTTTGTCCATGATTGCAACCTTGAGAAAGTCACATGGCAGCCATCCCCGCCAGATAGTATGAAAACTTTCTACACCGCCTTTTTAGAATGGCGAGCAGAGGCAGGAATGGATAATGCCATAGCTGACCACCTATCAAAAATATTCGAAAAGGCTGGACTAGTAAACATTGTAGAAACTCCACAGCATCAGCTCACCAAGTATACTGATCCTGACTTTGAAACTCGTATAGGAATTTGGGCAGATATTGCAGCCATTAAAGGACCTCAGATGGTTCAGGATGGTGCAATCACTAAAGATCAACGGTTGGCAGCTGAGGTGGAGTATCGGGAATGGGTTCGCTACCAAGCCAAGTTGCAGAATGTATACTTCACTGCAGTTGAAGGGGTAGTATCGATCTGAGTTACTTCCTCCAAGTACAAAGCCTCTTTAGTTTAAGATTAAACTGTCCCTATCAAGGTTTAGATAATCTTGATTGCCCTTGGCACTGACAAAGGCAACCACCCAATTTGAAAGAAAGACGTTAGGGTGAACCCTTCGCTACGTAATTAAGGAAGAGCTTAACGCTAATAAATATTTATCCCTTCAAAATCTTTGATTTTGAAGTTGGAATCAGGATGTTTGGAAAAGAGTCACGCCATAGTGAATCTCAAAAATTTCAACCAATTAACCAATTATTTGAATCAAAACTGTTGGAGAGTTAGACATGCGCCGAATTGGAATTATTGGAGCTGGTCAAGCAGGTCTTTACTTAGGCATTAGTCTTGTAGATGCAGGCTATGCAGTTACCTTGTTTTCCGAGTTCACGCCAGAAAGCATTCTCAATGGCAAACTTATGGCAACACCAAATTTGCTACCCGATGCGCTGCAACTTGAACGCCAGCTAGGGCTTGCTTTCTGGGATGACCAGTTTCCTGGTTGTAACCAACTTTGCAACGACGTGTGCGACTCAGATGGAAATCTTGCCTTAGTTGTGTCCTCTACTCTGGAAAGGTGCTGGCAAGCTGTGGATCAGCGCCTCAAATTCTCCTGTTGGATGCAAGAGTTTGTCCGCAGAGGCGGTGAACTGGTCATCCGGACGATGACACCTCGCGATCTCGAAGAGTGTGTCCAGAACTATGATCTTGTCGTGGTCTCTACTGGGAGAGGTTCCCTTAAGACCTTGTTTGAGCGAGACGCACAAAGATCCATTCATGGTAAACCCAAGCGCCATCTTGCAGCGGTTATCGTCACTGGACTCAAAGGAGAGTCGATGGCTGAACACACTATCAAGTTAACTACTCTACCTGGCATCGGAGAGATTTTTCAGTTTCCATTTTACGACAAGAGTAAAAACTCATCTCACACTATTTTCTTTGAAGCCCATCCTGGTGGCACAATGGATCGGTTTTCGCAAATCCAAAGTGGTCAGCAATTGCTAGAGGTGAGCAAAAAGCTCATGGAGCAGTTGACGCCGTGGGACTACGAGGTTATCAAGGATATGGAACTGACTGATGAATTAGCATGGCTTCGCGGCGTGATTACACCAACTGTGCGCCAGCCAGTTGGTCGCTTGCCGGACGGGGCGAGAGTGATGGGCATCGGTGATGCAGTGATTCTCAACGATCCCATCGCAGGGCAGGGGGCAAATAACGCGACCAAGATGGCTCATCTGGTTGTGCAGCGAATCATTGATCATGGCAACCGACGCTTTGATGAGTCATGGATGCAGGCAGTTTTTGATGAATTTTGGGAATACTGTCAATACGCCAATGCTTTAGCAGATTGCTTGTTGACGCCCCCAGCTCATCTGCAAGAGCTTGTGGTCGCTATGGCTCAAAATCCAGAGGTGGCTAGGGATTACATTAACGGTGTCAATCACCCGCCCAGCTTGTTTCCGTGGTTTTTTGAGCCTGAAGAAACTAAGAAATACCTCGCGCAAAAGAACACCAAGGGTGTGGGGAGCGACTATAGCACTTCTCAGTTGAGTCAAACACAGCTCTTGGTAAGGGCACGATAGTATTCTATCGGTGTCAATAATAACCTGGCTTCACTGTAGCAGTCATAGGGGAGGTATACCGAAGCCGAATCCCTCTACATCCAGGCACTGGAAATGAGTAGGAAGTTGTTGGGAGAACAGCATCCCTAAACCCGCACTATATCCGATAACTTGGAAGCTCTATTAAAACAGCGCTGAAGAAATTGTAGATGGGAAGTTACCAACTAGTAAGGAATTGGAGGGTTATTCCACCTTTTATGACATTTGTGGAATGGCGGTGGGAGGGAGTGTACGTTACCACATAGTGGTCTTATCGGCTTCAGAGGGTGTATCTGGCATCTGTGGTGCCGAGGTGATCTCAAGGAAATGGAAACGACAACTAGCCCCTAAGAACAAATGATCACCATGACGCAAAGGATGAAAGGAGGGACGACGATAATTAATGGGGCGGGAATTAATGTAAGTCCCGTTTTTAGAGCCAGTCCAATTCAAAAACTTAGCTTCAGGAGTGAAAGTATAACTACCATCAGTAAGTGTAGCGGCTTGCAAAAATAAACCACTCGGCTCGCAAAAACTGTCGCTTTCGGCTCGAATTATTTGCAAATCAAAACTCGCTTCGACTCACATTAGCTGCAAACGGCTCACAAAAACTATTTCCGACTCACATTATTTGCAAAAACCCCCCTGGCTGTTAATCAGACTGGGTTTCAATGTATTTTTAGCCCCAAGTGTCCAAATAAACCATGGTATTAACTGGACGTTTATGTGAACTAATTTAGGTTTAAACTAAACAATATACGTCTATTTAAATACTAAACATAGTTTTGTTTAGACAACGCCAATTATGGTTGCCTATGCCTATCTGCGAGTCTCTACCGACCATCAAGATCTAGATAATCAGCGTCATGGCATTTTAGAATATGCCAACACCCACGCTATCAATCATCTGAAGTTTGTTGAAGATAAGACATCGGGGCGTTTGAAATGGCGTTCGCGGATGATGGGAAAGCTGCTACTAGAAACAGCTAAATCGGGAGACATAGTGATCTTCGCTGAAATCAGCCGCATGGCTCGTTCCACGCTTCAGGTGCTAGAAATCTTAGAATGCTGCGTTCAGCGACAAATTAGCGTCCACATTGCCAAACAGCAGATGGTGCTTGATGACTCAATGCAGAGTCGAATTACCTCAACCGTACTTGGTTTAGCGGCAGAAATCGAAAGAGAGTTTATTTCTCTAAGAACTACTGAAGCACTAGCTAAACGCAAAGCAGAAGGAAAACCACTGGGAAGACCACCGGGTAGGCTTTCAGCCAAACTAAAGCTAGATGAGTTTGAGCAAGAGATTCAGATGTATCTAGCCAAAGGAATTAGTAAACGTTCCATTGCCAAACTGCTAGATTGTTCCCCTTCTACTCTTTACGACTGGCTGCACAGAAAACATCTGCACCCCAAGCAGCTTAAATCGAGCTAGTGGGGAACAATGATGGCTAGCAAAAAAATTCCTCCGGAAGCAATTGTCAAATTACGTCAGAAATTAGAGGGGCAAGCGCAAAATAGTTCCGAACGCAGAATCTTGATTCAAGAAACTGCTAATCTCTATGGAGTTTCCGAAGATACTATCTATCGCAGACTGCGAGAACGAAAATCAGTTCAAGCAGAAAGACGCATCAATTACGATCAACCTCGCGTTATGCCCAAAACTACTTTGGAGCGATATTGTGAAGTAATTGCAGCTTTAAAGGTGCGAACCTCAAACAAAAAAGGTCGTCATTTATCCACCAGTAGAGCAATTCGCCTCTTGGAAGAAGAAGGAATCAATACCCCCGATGGTTATTTACAAGCTCCTCAAGGACTATTAAAAAAGTCCACTGTTAATCGTTATCTCAAAAAGTGGGGTTACGACCGCAATACCCTGTTACGCCAACCTCCTGCGGTACGCTTTCAAGCCAATGAATGGTTGATGCATTTTCTAGTACACTACAACAGCAGACCGCACCGCAGTGAACCTCATTCCCGTATTGAAGATTGGGTGGCACATTTACCCAAAAGTGGAGTTCAATCCATGTGCAGTTGGGAGAGATTTTGCACCTTTGCTAGAGAACCAGAAAAACGCCGAGTTGGTATTGATGCTCGTATTACTGTAGATGGTGTTTTCTACGAAGTAGAACCAGATCTAGCTGGAGAAAAAGTGGTTCTGTGGTGGGGGTTATTTGATAAGGAACTTTACGTTGAACATCAGGAAACTCGCTATGGTCCATATCATCCTGTTGGTAATCCCATTCCCCTCAACCGCTATCGCAGTTTTAAGAAAACCTTGACTCAGAAAAGAGCAGACCGCATTGAAGTTCTAGCCAAAAAGTTAGCCTTACCCCAATCGACGGTAGGGGTAGCCAAGTTACCAGTAATCTCAGAAAACGTCATTCCTTTTCCCGTTCAGTCCTTTATTGACCCCGACCCCTTTGGCGAACTGTTCTTTGCCAATACCATTGCTGCCAAGAAAGCGATCGTTGAAGAATTGGTTAAACCCTTAGCTAAACTAACCCCAGAACAAATGGCAGCAGTCAATTCAATTCTAGAAACTACCCTGAACAAACAAGAGGTCATGAGCCAAATTCGAGCTTACTTCAGATGTTCGGCAGAGGAGGAGTAAGGGTGTTTAGTGAGGTGATGGAATATTTTGGCTTGGAAAGAGAACTAGACTATTTAGGATTTTTTCTCTCGAAGGAATTCGCGGTCAGCAAGAACAATATATCGAATGGGTTCTGCTACAAGCTACTAATAATCAACTTCAACCAACCGAACTACTGACAGAAGATGCTATTTCCTTTTTAGCAGAGCGATTATCAACTCCCTTACAACCCACATTCCGCACCCTCAACTGTCACATGGACTGAGGGTGCTCAAAGCGAGTGCTAAATCGAGGCAGTTGTTAAGTAAAAATACTTAGTCCACCTTCAGCTCCTCAACTATCACTGGGAAAATTTT
>JAAHHJ010000086.1 GCA_010692425.1 Symploca sp. SIO3C6
AAACAGATGGAAAAAAGCGAGGAAAGCCGTTTCCAGATTACAGCGAAAAGTTAGTAACCAACGCCTTGACTGGCAGCATAAAGTAACCTCAGATATTGCTAGTCGTTATGACATCGGTGTTACTGAAGAACTGCGGGTTAGAAATCTGACCCGCAAAGCCAAAAAGGGAAGTAAGCGCAACAGACAAAAAGCCGGACTCAACAAGTCAATCTTAGACGTGGGAATGTCCGCCCTCAATAAAATGATTGGCTACAAAATTGAGGCAAAAGGTGGATTACTTCTTGTGCTTGATACCAAAAAAGTCAAACCATCTCAACGTTGTCCTAACTGCGGAAAAGTACACAAGCACTGGGCCCAGTTGTCTAACCGCCACCATGTTTGTGATGCTTGCGGTTTTGAGATTGAGCGCGATCAAGGTTCAGCGTTGGTGATGTATCAAGTTGCCATAAACAAGCAACCGGGGGATGGTATAGCCCTCGTAAACGTAGATGCAAGTGGCTCTACTTCCAAGAGGCGTAACCGCAAGGATACGGGTTCTTTGAAGCAACTACAGCAGAAGAAACGTTCAAAACTCAGTAAGTCCTCTCCAGATGATGGGGTGGCAAGAAACCCCGTCCTCCTATGAGGCAGGGTAGTTCATAGAATCTTCATCTACTTTTGCCGTAGACTCACTAATTTGAACAAATTGTTGTAACTATGACTTTCCTTCGTCAGTATATTGCCCCCTTAATGATCGTATTAGTCTTTGCTTTCGCTTTACTCGCAGTTAGCATTCGCATCTTTTTGCCTAACGATTTAGCAGCACCTGCACCAATTGAGGAGATTAATGCTGCCAGCGTGCAGTTACCCGCCTCTGATGCTGTTGAATCATCAATACCGAATGAGTAGGAGCGTCATTTTAAGGCGCTACGTAACAACTTCTTAAATCCTTGTCACTTTAACACGAGCAGAGATCACAAGTGTCTGTTCAACTACCAGTGGGCTATAAGTTACAGATTGGTTCAAGGCGGCAACGAGCAACCTTAGTGAAGTTTATACAGCTGAGTTACCAAGAACTTTTTCCAGAACAAGATGATTTTTCCCATCTGGCAGAGACAGTTGAAAAATATTTTTCTCAAGAAACACCCCTTTGGCTAGTAAACAAAGCTGAGGTAGTAACTTCTGAATTGCCCAGTTCCAACTATACTCAGCCAGTAGCTTGTCTCTGGATGGGTAATGCGATTGATCAAGTCAAAGGCGATCGCTATGCTCATATATTTTTGCTTTATGTAATGCCAGAGTACCGACGTCAGGGAATTGGTTCAGTGCTGATGCGTCATGCTGAAGACTGGGCAAGGGCAAGGGGTGATCGCCAATTGGGACTGCAAGTTTTCCCAAATAATCAACCAGCCTTGAATCTTTATCATCGGTTAGGCTATCAAACTCAATCACTCTGGATGGTAAAAAATCTCCGCTCTCAATCGAGCGAGTAAGCTCGGCAAAATTGCCAACCTACGAACTTCTGTTGTATGAGTTAATTATTGCCGGAAGTGAGTAGTGCAATCGGGTAGGATAGGCTCCTTGAGCAGGTATGTAAGCAATGTATAGTAACGAAGATTTAAGCGTACTCGACACTGTAGATGATCTAGAAAGTCCTCTAGACCAATTAGAACCAGTTGATGCTGACTCAGAAGTCACCAAACTAGATCCAGAGGAAATGCTGGCAATGTTAACCTCTCCAGAAACCCCCCAGCGGATGCTGGCAGCGAGGGCTTTTTGTGAAATTCAGGATGAACGAGCAATTCCTGAATTGATTAATTTATTAACAGATGTTTGCCCATTGGTGCGGGTGAGTGCTGCTTATGCTCTCGGACGTAACCCTAGCCCAATTGCAGTAGAGCCGCTAATTGACCAGCTTAACCGCGATTTCAATGGTTATGTGCGTAAAGGTGCTATTTGGGCCTTGGGAAATTGTCGAGATCAACGTGCTTTACCCTCTCTAATTGACGCCCTTAAAAACGAAATCTCTGCAGTACGTTTGTGGGCTGCCAGTTCTCTAGCGCAAATGGCACAGTTAGAATATGAACAAATTGTGGCGTCTATTCCACCATTAATTACTGCTTTAAAGCAAGACCCAGTGGCAGCAATTAGGAGTAATTGTGCCTGGTCTCTAGGACAATTGTGTAGAGAAATGCCTTGTAATGCAATTTATGCTGGTGCTATTGATGCTTTGATTGAAGCTTTTGTAGAAGATGAAGAACTTGGTGTTCGGGAAGATGCTAAATCTGCGCTTCTGAAATTGGGTGATACTCGTGCTCTCGAGTTGATTGAGACGCTAGAACTTGAGGGGTTTGTCTAGTTTGTTCATGGTTCATGGTTCATGGTTCATGGTTCATTGCTCATGGGGTTGGTGTGCGACAGCTTTGAAATATTTTCTCTTCGGAACAATCAACAATAGACCTCTATTAGAGTACTACCTAAAAGTCTTTACCTTAGTAATACTACAAGAATGCACAGCAATTAAAGCCCAACTTTCAGTCTTTTATATATAAATTCGTAAATCAATACAATTTTTTCTTGACTTTTCTATGAAGGCAAGATATAAGAGTAAGGTCTAGATTTCAATAAAATTTTATTTTTGTCAAGATGTAATGGCTCCGGGAAGAGTAATACCTGGCAGATATTCAATTAGAAGCTGCTTTTAGTGAATTAGTGCAACAGCATTAGTGAAAAAACAGCTCTCCTTAACCATTCAGCTATCAGGAGAAACAGAGGAACAATGAGTGGAAATTATACAAGTCTTCGCTTGTTCGAGGAATTGAGAGATGCTGGTGTCATCTCCAAGGATGTGTTCAATGACTTATGTGACAAGCTTGGAAGACTGCTCAAAAAAATAGATTCCACTGAGATAAACTGGTCAGACATCCGCGACGAATGGGACTTTGCTCATGTGCCAGAAACAGAAAGAGTCATTCCCATGAACGCTGCCAACCTCTGTCCAGCTCCAACGGAAGTTGTAGAAGCAATCAATACCTTTCGCACTGAATATAACAAAAATGTTTCCCAACAGGAACGCACAGTAGCAGGGGCACTTGCCATTCAAGATGCACGCTATGCTATTGCCGAAGAACTTGGACTAGTAGAGCCATTGGGGGATGGTGAGCCAGTCCCTGACGTTGTTGATTTGGCAATTGTGCGAAATGCTAGCGAGGCAAATAATGCTCTCAATGCTGGATACTCCCCATGGAATCCAGATGGTCTAGACAATATTGTTATTTGGAACGAGAATCATCCCACCAACTACGATGCATGGTGGTTACGTGGTGGCAGAACAGCTAACGAAGAAGGTGGCCTCTTCGAGATTCGAGTAGTTACGCTGCCGGAAAATGCATCCTCAGAAGAGATAGAGACTGCTTTTGCTAGTCAGATGAATGAGAGGACTAAATTTCTGACGTTTACGGAAACATCCAACGTCTCTGGAATCCGTATTCCCCGAAGTGTGATCTCAAACCTGTTTAAGAAAGCAAATGAACTCAGTTGTCACTTACACGTTGATGGCGCACAAACTTGGGGTGCTCAAAAGGTTCAACTCAGTTTAGACGAAGCTGCTGATGAAAATACTTTCCTAAAGTGCCATAGCTTTAGTGCTAGTTCCCACAAGTGGTTTTGTGGTCCCAAGGAGACAGGGATACTATATATGGATCCAAGCAAAGCTGCTAATTTTACACCTAGCATTTTTGCCTATGACTACAAAATCACTATTCCAAAATGGAATGAGTTACCGAATAGCGCACGTCGATTCGAGCTACTAGGGCAACGGGATGATGTCAATATTGTCGCCATGCTCGTTGAGCAAGATTTTCTCACAGAGATCGGGCAAGAGGTTATTGAGGAAAGGATCAAGTATTTAGCTACTAATCTCAAAACAGAGCTCCAAGAAAACGACTGGGATCTAACTACACCTCTTGATGAGAATTTAAGCCATGGTGTGGTTATCAGTAAAGTTCCTGACAAGCCAGGTCAACCCTCTCTCTACGACTACCTTTACGATCAACATCGTATCGCCACATCATCTTCTGGCGGAATTCGTATTTGTCCACACATCTACAATTTAGAAGAAGACATAGACAAGGTTGTGAGTGCTATGAATACATGGCGTAATTTACCATAAATCAATAAATATCTCCAGAAATTAAATATGCGTTATCCGCCCCCTTGTGATCAACAAACACTGTACCGGTTAATATACCTTCTTTCTACAAAGTATTAATAATAGGAAAAACCGGAGAGTAACGTAAGAGGGATAATTTCTGAAGATGTTTTATGCACTATGAACAATATCTAACTTTAAATCTGAGGGAAAGTGCGAGCAATCACAACTAGTAAATCTCCAGGTAATAATTTTTCTTCTTTGGGAGGGTTAACTAAGGTTTCTTTATCTCTGTATTTTGGTCGTTCTAGAGCTACCAAAATCGTATCGAATTCTTCTTTAAGTTTCTGTGCACAGTCCCAGAAGGAAATACCAATCCACTGCTCTGGTAAAGGTATTTTATAAATTTGGTTGCCAATCCTGACGGTGAGTAATTCAGCCAGTACGTCTATAGCACCTAAATTTCGAGCTGAGGTGGCAATTAAGTGACTTGCTAACTCGTCTGCAACGATTATATCCTCAACTCCAGCTACTTTGAGTTGTACATTATTTTTCCTGTCAAGAAGCTGGGCACAGGTATAGATGCCGGGGTTGAGTTTCTCAATTGTCAAGGCAGCTAGGACTGTGCGTGCATCACGATCTTGGTCACTTCTGGGACGGGTAGCATCGGCAAGTAGAATTGCCCGTGAGGCGTAATAAATCCCTACATTTTCCAGTACATCGATGATAGTATAATCACCCATGTGGAAGTATAATCTAGAGCGGTTTAAGCGTTTAAGTTGTTGCTCTGGTGTTTCACTAAATTCGGCAACAACTACAATGGCATGATGCTTTAATTGAGGATCTGCTTGGAGTTCCTCTAGCAAAAGGTGTGCACTGCGATTCCAACCACAAATGACTATGTGGTCTCGCAATTCATCTAGATCCAAGTATTTAACCTCCATCACAGTTTTGAGTCTTTGTACCATTACTGCTGAGACAAATCCGGTGAAGATGGCAAACATTGTCAAACCTCCAATCATCACCATTAATGCAACTAAACGCCCAGCGTCGGTTTCTGGTTCACCACCAATGGGCTCTCCCGATACCAGGGTAAAAAAGCTCCACCATAGGGAATCGCTAAGGGTTGAGAATTCCTGATTCTGAGAGCCTTCGAGTAGGTAAATTGTCAAGGTGCTAACCAGAATCATCGAACCGACAATCACAAAGGCTCCAATCTGGGAACTAATACGACTTGTCAAGGAGATGTGGTTGAGGTTACGGTTGAGCAAGATGCCTACTCTCAGAAGTCTGAGCATGCGTAGGACACGTAAAACACGAAAGCTTTGGAAAAAAGGAATTACAGCAATGATGTCTAGCCAGTAGTTGCGGAAGAAACGGCGCTTGCTCCTAGCTAGAAAGTAGCGAATACTCAGTTCAATGATAAATATGCTCGTGAGACAATTTTGGGCAAGATGGAGCCATTGATAAATAGGGTTTTGGTTTTCAAAAACCACTTCGGCGATTAGTAGCGTCACTGAAAGCAGAATTAGCCCAATCAGTGCGAATTCAGTTTGGGGGGTATGGAGGAAACGGTCAAGACGATACTTTTTGGTTTGTTGAGGTATCATGTGGTTACTCAGTTTATCCCCGAGCTGTCCGCTATTCTATTTGCTTTGTTCGTTGGACAGCAACAAATTCACTGAAGTCAACAGGTAGTACTAAATCCACTAAATATAGCAATTCTCTTTCTTAGTAAGATACACTTCATTTTTTTTCCTGTTCTCTATTCTCAGCTTTCCTAAAGCCCAAGAAGTGTACCTCATCAAGCAAGAGAAACGCTATAAAACTTTGTCAAATTCACCCCTTCTGCCTTGGAGCCTTCTGCCCTGGAGCCTTGCGCGTAGCGCTATAAAGGGCAATAGGGCATTGTGCTATTAAGATAAAATTATGAATATTTTAATACTTGACAGAGAAAAATAATGACTCGTCAACCATTACTCGACCCTAATCGTTCCTATACTTTCAGTAATTATTTTGAGTTAGGATTTACAGTTGATGATTTGGTTGCTGAGTTTGGTTATTCATTTGAACGTAAATTTATCACTTTACCACAATATTCTGATAAGTTAGACCGAATAACTGATTTAAAAGAACGCATTGAAGAGATATTACCTTATGTAGATTTAGAGAATGAAGCTACCCGTAGGGAAATGTTGATTGCGCCAATTATTATAGATTTAATTCACTATTCACGTGCCAAATTAAGAATAGAATACTCTATTAAAGTTGACAATCGATTGCAAGGCAAATTAGATTACTTATTAGGTTCTACAACTAATTTAATAGTTATTGAAGCTAAACAAGCAGATATCAATAGAGGATTTACTCAATTAGCTACAGAAATGATTGCTCTCGATCAATGGATTGATTCCCCACAAACTGAAATTTTAGGGGCTGTCACTACGGGGAATATTTGGCAATTTGGTATTTTAGATCGTCAATCAAAATCTATCTGTGAAGGAATCAATCTTTACCGAGTTACTGAAGAATTGGAAATAATAATCAGAATTTTATTAGCCAGACTTGTTTAGTGAAATGATCAAAGCTTACTCAGTAGTTAAATAAGCGAGCACCGCACTGAGAACAGAAATTGGATTGTGCTGGATTTTGATGACCACAATTATTGCAGTATACTTTGTCATTTATTGGGGTACTAATAGGAGGCTGAGAAACTTCTGTGGGTGACACTGGCAGTTCATCTACTTCTTTGATTTTTAACCTATTAGAAGTAATCACATCCTGAATAATTGTAGCCTCACGCTTGTAATCTAAACTGTCAGTTCCTCCAGTTTTTTCTAGCTCTAGTTCCCGTTGCTTTAGGTAGTTTACTAGTTGGTTATACAAAGCTTGTTTACTTTCTGGTTGCTCCGCAGAGGCAAGTTTTTCTGTTACTTGTCGCTGAATTTCCTCTTTGTCAGGACGACACGCTAGAACTTCTAAAACCTGTACAGCCTCTTCCCAACTGGAGGCAATATCAACGTTTTCCTTACCAATCACAGTTTTACGGTTATAGCGAATGACATTTTCTTTGGTGCTGCGGTTTTCTTCCAGTCGCAAAATTTCAAATGCTCTTGCCTGCACTACGAGTCGAAATACCTCTGGAGCCTCTGGAAAAATATCCCAAAAGGGTGGTTCTTTTTGAATGTGAACAGGCACAGGTGGTTCTTTGCTTTCTCCCTTGAGCTGGGCCCGTTTGGCTTCGATTGATTGTCCTTTCCAATCTTGATATGATTGTTGTAGTTCTCTCATGCCAGCAATACACCGCAGAGAAAAACCACCCTTCTCTTGAACAAAAACAATGCGATGTCTTTCTGATTCTCCCAAAGGAGTAATTGCGTCAGTGCTGCCCACACGTTCTTGTAGATAAGGGATTAGTTTAATAGCTGCGGGATTACTGCTATTACGGCCACCCAAAATCGCAACTTTTGTATTCTGAGCAGGTGTAAACTGTCCCTCCATTAAAATTGCTTGAGATAGTAAGATCAGGGGTTGAGATTTGTTATAAGCAATGCGGATATTGTTGCGAATCGTCTCGGCATCGTTTTGATAGGCTTTGATAAAGCGATCGCCAGCTGCCAGATCCCTTTTAAAGTGGCTATCTTGAGGGGATTTTTCTAAAACTAAACGGGTTTTCTCCACAACGATTTCTTTAAAGTCCTCGTCATTAACTTCTGGTATTTTGGTAATATCGAGTAGCTGCATCACTTCACCGGCGGTGCGATTTTGATTCCATAGAGGACTAGCGGCTTGCAAGATATCTTCTGAGAGGGTGTTGCAAGTCTGGTCTAGTCCTAATTCATAACGACTTTTATTGCTTCCAGATGCACCTGCTAACCGTTCAATTAAATCTTGATAGAGAGAGTTAAGTTCTTCACGATTGTAAAGTTTGATGCCGTTTATTCTCAGTGCATCTGCGCTATCTGCATCTTGATCTGCTTGCTGCTTAAACTCATCCTGCATTTGCCTTAGCTTCTGGTTAAATCGAGCTAGTCGCCGTTCTATTATTTCTAAGTGTTCCTCTATCCTGGCAATAACTTCTAGAGCCAGTGTTCGAGTTTTGCGCTGAATGATGGCAATAAAACTACCTTCCAAACCACTCAGTGCCTCTTGACAATACTTCTCCATCTGGGCTTGTTTCATTGCCCCAAACAGGTTCTTGAATTGGCTAATGTCTTGCAATGCGCCCTCGTACTGTCGCTGCCGATTAATCTCGTTGGGCTGCCATACTTTTTCTGATTCACGACGGAACTTCTCTGCCCCATTACTCAAGAGCTGACGCACAGTTGAAATGAAGGCATCGGCAAATTTTGGTCCCCGATTGCGATCGCTAATAATACTATAAAACTCTCTTTCTAAAGCGTTACGTCCCTGCTGAATAATGCGATTGCGATTATCGTACATTTTCTGTAGAAAGTCACCATGCATCCGTTCATCTGGGCTTAGTTCTCGTAAATGATTGGCGCGATATTCATCAACTTTAGGAGTAAGATAACCATCAACAAATTCCAGAATTTTTCCCTGCTCGGAACCCAGAATATTCACCCCTTGATGTGTACATTGCAGCTTGTTATCAGTGGCAATTTCATTGCGAATACTGTTCACCCATCCAGAAATTTCTGAGATCAAGGATTTATCGTTAGCAGCAGACAAATCTGTAAGTAATTCGGCTTCAGTGAGCCGCATGCGCTTGAGAATATCTGTCTGGGTTAGATCTAACATACTAGGGGGCAAAGGCACAGATTCATTCAACCACCAACTCACGACATCTACTGCCAATCGATGAGATAGAGACGTACGAATGTGAGCAATGGGAATTTCAATTGCAGAGAGTCCAAAGCTCATAAAGTTTTTGGGATACCCTCTGCCCACTGAATCTGGTTGTGCCCAGGCACTTTTGATATTGTCTCGAATCGAACGTTTGTGGGGAGCAAAATCAGATGTCAGATCCAGAAAAATATTTTGGGCAATCATTTCCCGGATTTGATCTAAATCGAATTCGCTATCACCATTTTTTGTTCCCACCAAATAGGTAAAATCAAAGGGAGGGAGCTTATTGCGGACTTCATCCATCAGTCCACTGCTAAATTGAGAAACGTACTCAGTTCTATAGTCGGAAAAATAGCTTAATTCCATTAACGCGGCGTAGCCATTAGCAAGCACGCGATTACCGACATCGATACTAGCAAAGGCATTGGGCATCGGGACAATCGCAGTAATTAATGGGCTTTCTTGTCCTTTAAGCCAATTCCGAAGGCAGTAGCCAAGGTCAATTAACATTCCACTGCCAGTACCACCAGAAATAGAACCAGCTACAAAAACATTTAAGCTATTAGTATTTACCCGAATATCATACTTATCCAGCATAAAGTTTTCATGCCCTTTGGTGCGATTGCAGGCTTCTTCAAACCGCTGCCGGATACGATGGTAGTTATAGAAGAAGGCAAAACGACCACAGGCACGAATTTGACCAGCTCCTGCTTCTAGTGCACCAATATTTCTTTCTAGTTCATTAGGAAACCAAGCTTCAATCCAAGGATATTTTGCCATGTTGGACATGATGTCGCTGACTTCTCTGCCACTGACACTTGCCCAAAGTTTTTCATGATCCTGAAGTAGTGATCCAGAAGCTTCGGGATTAGAAACTTTGTAGTCTTTATCAGTATCAAGGACAAGGAAACTAATAATCGGAAATTTTTTGAGACTGCCATAGCTTTCTTCCACTAGGCGTCTGACTCGCGATAATACCTCTACCCCAGTGCCACCAACTCCTATGAGCACTGTAGGAACCATACTTTTTTCTTCTACTGTTACCATAGCATTCTCCTAATTAGAAATAACTCTTTAACAGGATGAGAAAAATGGTGAACCAAAAGTTTTCCACAGTTGCCAAATAATCAGCGGTGTCGTGGCACTCCAAAAAAAAGCATTTCCTAATGCTAATTTTCCAGAAAGGTTCATAGGAAGTTTCATTAATCCTTGAAATATCCACTGGTCTAGCGGTAGCGTCAGCACCCACATTAAGAAAATCCAAGCAGCACCTAGCCAGAGAATAATCCACTTCAAGTTGCTGTTAAAACGAGGAAAGAATTTTTTAATAAACAGAGATTGTAAATCACCTTGTCTGCTCAGGGAATAAAGACCACCTGTTTGAGAAACTGCCTCTTGTAGTTGTGGGGCAGATTCTCCAACTACCACAGCATTAATTTTAACGTTTTGAGTGGTTGCCTGACTAATAGTTGTTTGAGATACTTCAGCTTGCCCATCTGTAACCACTAAAAGTTCACGGCAACGATCTTGAACAGTACTCAGAAGTTTTATACCTTCTGAAATAGCTCGATTGAGATTAGTGTTACCTCCAACCTTATTGATCAGACGAGGGTCTCTCAAAGATTGATTCAACTCAGTTTCTATATTTTGTCGCTCTGATGAAAAAGAATTAGTTAAAAATACTGTATTATCTGCAAATCCCAAGACCTGAATTTTATTGGGTTCTTTGAGGTACTTGGAATTTTGTTCAATATAAGATTTAACTGCGGTGATTTCTTCAGCTATAATTGTATTTGGTGCTTTAAATAACTGTGACTGATTATTATAAGTACTGGCGCTTAAATCTAGAGTTATAACTACAGCAACATTCGGTCTACCCCAACCTAGCAACCAAAAAAGAGTAGCAAGGAGCAAACAAACCCCCAAAAGCATCAAGGGGATCTGAAACAAGGGAAATAACCAAAAACCCCGACGAAAGCGACTCATTTTGCTTTTCCCGAAATTGAACTATATCTCAACATTTAGCTTCTACCAATAACTTGCCACTTACCTTAACGAATACGAACAAGACCCACTTGATCGACAATTTCTTGCCCCTCATCACTTAAGAGTAGATTAGTATAGGCGACGCCTGCTTGTTCATCTAAGGTGCCATCACGTTTAATAATCACAAAAAGTCTTCTAGTAATGGGATAAGAGTCATCAGCAAAGGCAGCCTGATTAACTATTTCTCCAACACAAGGTTCTACAAATGGTTGCCCTTGTCTTCTAGCAAGGGGGAAGGGACGAATTGTACTCTGATTGCAGACTTCTGAAGCTGTAGCATAACCTATACCACCAGGAGTACTAGCTACCTTCCGTAAAGACTCCGTAGTATCCCTGACATAGGGTTGTACAAAGGATGCCAAACTTTCCCCACTCAGGACTTTTTCCCTAAAAAATTCTGGAGTACCCCCGTCTTCAGGATCTCGGCTAAAGGGAGTTATGGGCAGGTTAGGGCCACCTACTTGATTCCAATTAGTAATTTTGCCAGTGTAGATATCCTTGACTTGAGCAGCAGTTAAACCAGGTATAGAGATTTCAGGATTCACATAAAGGGCAATGCCGTCGATGGCGACAGCATGTTGTTCAAGGGCAAATCCTCTAGTTTTTGCAGATTCGTATTCCTTTTCCTTGAGGGGTCGGGAAGATTGAGCTACACTGAGCTGAGAGTCGAGCAGCATTTGGATGCCAGCACCTGATCCTGGCTTGATCCCTGGTGGTGGCTCGGTATAGATTAAGTTAAAGTCTGGATGTGCTTGTTCTATTAGGAGTTCCATCTGTGGGAGATTTTGTGGAGTCCTTAAAGGTGCAAAGCTGGTAGATCCTCCATATCTGACATTCATTTGAGGTATGTCAGAGACATCGATAAAGGTGCGGTAGGTGGTAATTTTTGGAGGAGGAGAAATTGAAACAGAGCTATTGGAAGTAGATGTAGTAGCTGAAGGAGGAGAGGGATTAGGGGTAACAAGATTATCATTGACTAAGTCTTGAGATGGTGAATCTGAGTTGAAAATTTTATAAAGAATCCATAGAAGAATAGCTACCACTACAACCCCTGCAGTAGCTGCCGCGATTATCTTGATTGGAACTTTACTGCCGCCAACTATTGCTTCTTTTGATAGACCACAAATCACGCAATCGCTGCCAAAGTTTTCGTAGGGTTCATGTTCACCAGAAGTATGCTGCTCTGGGTGTGGTTTGTTGTCTTTTGGTATGCCATTGCAAATCCAGCCTGCCATTGACTATATCCTCTGACTAAAAATCTAAAGAGAACAGGAAAATTCAATACCTCTGGATTGTCTGGAAAATGCCAGGATATTTTATATTGAATCTCTTAGATGGCAGATCTGTAAATAGCTTATTGCCTTTTTCCAGGAATTTGGCTTTATGTAACATCTTCACGGTTGTGCTGTGTTCTAATTAAGTCGAGAGAATTTCTAAACCAAAGGGATTGCTGAGGCACGCCAATGGCAATACCCTGTTGATCAAAAATCAATTTCAGTCGGCGTCGAAACTCGCGGGCTACCGCCCACTGTTGTCCTGGTTGAGTTCTAATCCAAATTACAATCGCAATGCCAGTGTGAGCAATATTATCAACACCCAGTACCTCTGCAGGATGTAGAACCTGTTCTCCCCATTCTGGATCACTTTGCATTTGCTCAGATACCTTTCCTACTAATGCGATCGCTTGATTAATATCCGCCTCATGAGCTACTTCAACTGTAAAGTTAATTCGCGACCATTCCTTAGTCAAATTATGTACAGTTGTGATATTACTATTGGGTACTGTACTCAGACGTCCATCAATATTTCGCAGTTGGGTCATCCGTAGATTCATCTCTTCCACCACACCAGCTGCCGTGCCAACATTGATAATGTCACCGATAGCATATTGGTCTTCTAACAAAATCAGAGTGCCATTAATCACATCTCTAATTAAATTTTGGGAACCAAAGGAAATAGCAAAGCTAAGAATTCCAGCCCCAGCTAAGAGGGGAGCAATGGGAATATTCAGCATACTAAGAGCCCAAAGTATGCCAATGCTAGCTAAGATAAAACTCAATAATCCTTTGAGTACATGGGAAAAAGTAACCATTCGCAATGCTTGACGCTGGAATGGTGTAGGTACAAGGGCTTGTTTTTCTAGCCATTTTTTTAAACAGTAGTCAATTAGAACAGCACTACCTTTAATTACCAAATAAGTACCGAGGGCAATTGCCATAACTACCCACTTGGTATGTAACCAAATTTCTATAGGGCGAGTGTAAGGGAATAGTCCAAAGATCCAAGCTATACCAACTAACCAAACTACTAAATGTATAATTTGTAGTAATCCTCGATAAAGATTATTGGCATTTAGCAACCGCTCGTGGCTCATTTTTGGTTCCATTGCTGCTATCTGCGGATAATCTGTAGCCGCCGTCTCTTCTGCCGTCTCTTCTGCCGTCTCTTCTGAGGCTAATGTTTCTGGTTGGTTAGTAAGCAAATCATCTGTGGCACTAACTTGGGATTCTTTAAGTCTTTGCCATTGAGCTTTGAGTCGTTTTTGCCAGAAAGTTAGGAGCAAGCTTGCCACGACAGTACCTAGGAAGATTCCCCCAGACATGAAACCTAGGCGCAGTAAATATCCTGGCTGGCGCTCTCTTTGTGCTTTAATCAGTGCCGGAGTTATATTTCTTTTCCATTGTTGAGCTAACTCTTGCACAGAAAGCCCATGGATTTGAGCATCTAAGTGGGTTACTGTGGCAATATGTTGTTCTGGCAACTCTTGGAGATCAGAAGCAATAATTTTTATTTGATTAGGAAGCCTCAGCAAGTTATCTCCCACTCTAGTAAGGCTATCGCTGGTTTCAAAGCTAATTTGTAACGTCTTGGGGTCAAAACCTTGGCGGAGGATTTGGTAAAGGTTATCCTCGTACATATTCACTCGCATCTCGATGGGGGCGAAGCTATGAGGCTGACGTCTGTACTCACTAGCTTCTGCTGCTGCTACTTGGAATAACTCTTGCCCATCGAGTTTTACTGGAGCATAAACAATCTTGCCGCCACTGGCATTAGAAGTGATAGAGGTAATGGCAGTTTCCTGTGGCGCTGGAGGAATAGTTATTTTCCCAATAGCTTGAGGCACCTTAGTCGCTGTCAAGATTAGTGCCAACAAGCTAGCACTGACAAAAGTTCTTAGGGAGGAATATCGGCGAGAACGCCATGAAACTAAGTTCATGGTTGATTGAGAGTATTAGAGCACTTTAGCTTTAAGCGATCGCGTTACCTTAATAAAGAATATCATCTCGATTACCCGTACTATAGCGCTGCGCGCTGGGGTACTTACAAGTTAGGATATATCTAGAGTCACCTAAAACTAGATTTATTTATGGCTCACCCTTACTCTCAGGATTTGCGCCTACGTGCCCTCTATTTAATCACTAGCG
>JAAHHJ010000087.1 GCA_010692425.1 Symploca sp. SIO3C6
AAAATTTTCCCAGTGATAGTTGAGGAGCTGAAGGTGGACTAAGTATTTTTACTTAACAACTGCCTCGATTTAGCACTCGCTTTGAGCACCCTCAGTCCATGTGACAGTTGAGGGTGCGGAATGTGGGTTGTAGAGTAACATTGATCGTAACGAGTCGTCAGAACTAAAATGTCGTAACCTAGACTAGATAAATTATCTAAATTGCCTGAGTTGACTTTATATGTCCATCATACAGATTCAATAGCGTTGAACAGACCCTCTAATCTTTTAAGGTTAACTTTGGCATAAATATCTATAATTTGGAGTCCGTATCCATCAAAACCAATTGTCAGGGAAGAATTTTGTGTTGCCATGGTAGTCTCAACTAATTTTGTTAGTACTACTTGCCTATGTTTTTAGCAGACTGATGCACACTACAAGATACCACCACTCACGTGTACGCGCCCAGCATTTAGAACCTGAGCATAAAGTTTTTCTAGCCTGCTAATATTATCACTAAGGGTATAACGATCTAAAACCCTCTGCCTAGCCTTTTGCCCCAGTAAAACTGTCCACTCTAAATGATCACGAAACACAGGCAATAAAGTATGAAGCTGAGAGGTAACTCGATGAGTATTTAGAATCACACCAGCTCCATCCTCCAAAACTTCACCATCAGCACCAGCATCAGTTGCTACACAGGCGACACCGCAAGCCATTGCTTCTAATAAAGATAAAGAAAGCCCTTCTAATAGGGAAGGCAAAATAAACACATCAGCTGCCCGCAAAAGTTCAATCCGCCGTTGCTCATCAGCCTCAAATCCCCACCAAATAATACCGTACTCTTCACCATAAAACGGCATCAAAGAACCCAATAAAGGACCATTGCCAACAATTACTAACTTGCTTTCTTCTCCAAGATTTGACTGTTTCCAAGCTCTCAGTAGGGCTTCGATATTTTTTTCTGTAGAAATACGACCTAGATATATAAATAATCGCTTAGCATCCAATTTGGATTTAAAATCTGAATACCCAGGAGAATATTTGAGTACATCAACTCCATTAGGAATGACTGCTAGTTTGTGGGCAGGAACACCTAACCGCACCAACAGATTACGTTGAAGTTGAGAAAATACAATTATTTGGTCATAGCGTGCTAAAAAAGGCGCATAAAGCTGATAGGTAAAAAGTTGTGTTCCTGATTTGAGATTGCGCCGCTTACCATCAAAAGGCGGATGAAAAGTAGCAACTAGAGGTAAATTTAGTTCTTGACAGATTTCCGGTAAGAGAAAGTCTAAAGGAGATAAAGTCAAAGAAGCATGAACTAAATCTGGTTGCAACTGTTTGAGCGATCGCGTTAATATCTTACTGGCCTTAAGTGAAGGGATAGTATAAACCTGAGATTTATATATACAAGGCAGTGAAACTTCCTTGTAACCAGACCAAGTGTGTTCCTCATCTTCTGCCTGCGTGAAGTGTAGGAAGCTAACTTCATAGCCCCTATCTAGCAGAGCATTAGTAACTTCTCTACCGTAAGTAACATTACCACAAAAGGGCGATTTTTTTCCTATCCAGGCGATATGCATTCAGGGTGGGTACCGAGTCTCTATTGCTCGAATTTGGTTAATTTATTTGCTCCTGTACGGGCAATATACCAGGTTAGGAACCCTCCTGCGATCGCAGCTGCTACCAAACTCAATAAAACCGGTTGTAAACCAAATATGGTTTCGGCAAAACCTGCTAGGGCTAAAGGCAAACTCAAAGCAATATTAATCGCATTATTTTGTAGTCCAAAAACCTTGCCACGCATATCTTCTGGGGTTTGAGCCTGAATGGTAGTCTGCATCGGTATCCCTACCCAAGCCGCAAAACCACCCAAGAAAGTTGTCGTCAGTAAAGCCCACCAAAGGTTATGAGTAGAAAAAGATAAACCCAATAGTGCTGCCGACATCCCCACCGAACCATATAGACTCAACCGAGAATTAGTAAAATAATGTCCCCAGTGACCTAAAATATAGGCCCCACAGCCCATACCCACACCAGCCGCAGCTAGTAAAAAGCCAAACTGCGAAGTCTTAATACCGGGAAGAGCTTCTGCCAGACGCACCGCCAGCACAGCCAAGGCCGCAAAAATAGAAAACAAAATTACTAATTGCGCCATCGCATTACGGACGCGCCGATGGTGCCTTACATAACGTAAACCCTCTCGAATATCTAACCAAACGTGAGGAGTCTCCCCTAGCTGCTTATGTTCACCAGTTTTGAGCAACAACAACAACAAACCAGCAATTAAATAAGAACCTCCTACCACCAATTCTTTCCCAAAGGTCAAACCTATACCCAGCTTTGCTACCAAAGTATCAGCCATCGCCAGGAGTGGCTCCCCCACAGCAAAGCCAACAATCAGTGATGCCATCATTGTCGTGGTATAGAGAGAATTAGCAGAGAGCAAATCTTGACGTTTGACGATCAGCGGGATTGTCGCCTGTTCTGCCGGAGCAAAAAACTGAGTAAGGGTAGAAACCAAAAAGGTTATCCCCAATAACCCATAGAAGCCAGCAGGCAAATGATAGAACAATCTCCAGTTTTGAGTAAGTCCCAGCAAAAGCGGTATCACTAAAACCAAGACACCTCGCAGAAGATTACTGACTACCAGTACAGTCTTTTTTGACCATCTGTCTACAAAAACACCAGCAATCGAACCGAAGAGCACAGCAGGCAGCGTAAAAGCAATCATAATTGCCGATACCCAACTACTGATCGTTTGATTAGCCTCTTGAAAGTGACTCGCAATCAGGGCAATCATGAGCACCAAATAAACTTTGTCTGCCAACTGAGAGAAAACTTGACCACTCCAAAGAGTTAGGAAGTTACCATTCGTCAAAACCGGGATAAAACCCCTTCTCAAAGGTTCATCATCAGGCTTGTCATAGTTATTTTCATCAATATCATCAGCTTGGCTATTGGCACCCATGGCTACAGCTGGGGTTAGCTGCTCCTCAAGGTCAGAATTTTGTGTCAAATCAGGTTTTATTGGTTTTTGGGACTCAGATAATTGCATTCTTGCTGTGGGATGGATCACTCCAACCATTAATAATACTTAATATAGAATCTCATTTTGTGGTACGAGTGAAGGTAATTCTGCATATAATTCCTAGTTCAGTATCCACAAAATCACCTTATAGTTAAAACTTTTAGCTTTTCTTACTTCTATCCTCCCACACCCCTCATACCTCCCACACCTTTTTTTTGCTCACCCTTGTGGTACAGACAAAGCGTCCAATAAAGCTGCAGAGCGAATCGAGCGACCACAATGATACTGTGCGTATTCCCTTAAAATTCGCTCCACTTTCACCCAGACTTGGGGGTGAGAAGATAGTCGAGATAGCTCCTCTTTTCGATTTGACAACAATGTATCTAATTGAGGCAACTCAGCTGCCCCTAGCTTTTGCAGAAACGACAACTCAATCGCATTCAGTTTATTATTGAGTCTTAGAGTAGTAACTTCCTGACTATCACTATTTTTGCTATTGGTGTTTTGTGCTAAATTTACTCCCAGAGAATGCCCGTGGACTGGTGTGTTGGTTCGGAGCTTGGGCAAATTAGCCTTCAAAGCCAACTGATTAACTGCTAAGCTAACCGTACCACCAGCTTCCACACTAAACCCAACCCGCCAATCAGGATCCGCAAAATTAGGCTTAAGGGAGCGTTGAGTAAGACAACAAGATTGCACTTGAGGAGCAATACCAGCCACGGCCAAGAGGTGAAATATACCGTGGGACAGATATGCTAGCACCAATGTTCTTCCTTCGATATCACCAGCACTCTGAGGCAAGCCCTCCAAACGCCTTAGATGTTCATTAAGGAGTTCATAAAGTTCCTCCTGTGGCTGCTCACTTAAACCCAGACACAGAACCACTTCTGCCAAGTATTGACTAGCTGCCAGTTTACTTAAATCCTTGCGAAATCCTCGATAAGATTCCAAAGTCTGAGCCTGAGTAATTTTATCGAGAGACTTACCCTTTGCCAACATCAGCTGATTAACCACAAACAAATCACTCGAACCACCCAATTTTGACCTCTGTTTGCGAGCTCCCGGTGCCACTACTCTAATCAGACCAAACTCCCGCGTTAAGATCGTAACTAATCGATCCGCCTCACCCAAGGGTAAACTTTTGAGATTGATACCAGTAGCTTTATAGGTTCGACTCATTTTTGTTCATGGTTCATAGTTCATAGTTCATAGGTCAATAAACAATCACTTACCTAAGTATTCTTGTTGTCACTTATTACTTATTACTTATTACTTATTATCCCCCTCTCTTTCAACCAGTTGCCGCAGTAAGTCAGGACCGCGAGATGTACCTAGCCGCGTTGCACCAGCTACAACTAAATCAAAAGCTTGTTCAATAGTACGTATACCTCCTGATGCCTTAATCCCAATACTGCCTTTTGTCACTTCCTTCAACAGTCGAACATCAGAAACTGTAGCACCTCCAAACCAACCAGTACTGGTTTTTAAAAATTGTGCCCCAGCATCCATGCATATTTCGGCGGCAATTTGTTTTTCTGCATCAGTTAACAGTGCAGTTTCTAGTATAACCTTGATGGTTTTACCAGTTTCTTCAGAGATTTGGGCAATTTCCCGGTACATTTCCTCTGTTCTACCTGTTTTCAACCCTCCTAAATGAATAACTACATCTAGTTCTGTTGCCCCATTTTCCACCGCTTCTTGAGCTTCGTATAATTTAGCTGCTGATGTAGTGGCACCAGTGGGAAAACCAATGACAGTACATACCTTAGGTACTTTGCCATACAAAAGTTCAGCTGCTGTCTTGACATATACTGGGTGTATGCACACAGTGGCAAATTTGAATCGCTCTGCCTCTTGGCAACAGTTTTCTAACTGCTCTGGTGTCGCAGTGGGATTAAGCAGTGCGTGATCTATTAAAGGGGCAATATCGATTTCAGGATAGTCCGTAGCCATTGCTTTACCTGCCAGAGACTCCTTTTACCATTATTCTCAAAACACGAAAATTTTTCCAGAATCTCGGGCATAGTTGTACAAAGTTACCAAAAAATCAGTGGTTTAAAGACCTGCCCTTGAGGGCGTAACGAAATTTTATCGAAATTCATCACAGTGGTGGGATGTTAACTGAGCCTGGTACTAAGCGACGTTATGAACGTAATGCAGGTAGCAGCATGATTGCTGTGCTCGAAGATTTAAAAGCTCATGCGCCACAAATTTATGCGCGGTTAGAGAGGTAATCTGATGCCCTCCAAATTAGATCCTAATCTTCTCAAAGATCTAGTAAGTATTATCTCTCCCTTCATGGAAAAAGAGGATGATCGTCGTACACTGTTGACCTTGGCGTTAGTCAATACACCTATATTACAGCAAATAACTTACACTGGTTCGCCAGAAGCCTTTACTGTGAGAATGGTTAAGCAACTAGCGGATCATGGTGAAGTACGGTCTGGTGAGCTAGCACTTTTAGCTTTACTGAAAGAAGTTGCTGCTCACGCTGGTTTAGAAAAAGAACCTCTGTTTGAAGAACTAAGCTCTAGACTTACAAAATTATCAAGCCCATCAGTAGAAACAGTTATTGAATGTCCTTATCAAGGATTACAAGCTTTTGAAGAGGATAAAAAAGATTTTTTCTTTGGTCGCCAAAAAGTAATTGAGACCCTTCAGGACAAGCTAGAACAAGCTCAGTTTGTGCCTTTAATTGGGGCTTCAGGAAGTGGGAAATCTTCTGTAATTCGTGCTGGTTTGATTCCTTGTTTAAAGCACAAGGGCTGGCAAATTTTGAAACTACCTATTTTGCCGGGAGTGGAGCTACTGGCAGAATTAAAACGAGTCTTATCCCAACTATTTGATCGAACAGAAGTGGGAGAAATTTATTCTCTCATTGATACAGAAGGTTTACAGCCCGTCATAGCACGACATGTTCCTACTTTTGAATAACACTTTTCAAAACATGTTACTCGATCGCCACCCTCACCCGGATCTTAGTCGAGTCGATCGCCTCATACGATCGCCAACAAAAATGTGACCACCAAGTAGCGGGACTTAGCAGATGTTAAAGACGATCGCCATGCGATCGCTAGGGGATAAAATTCTCCCGGATCTTGCTCGCTGGGCTGGAACAATCAGGCTTTTTAGCCAAGGGATCAAAGGCTGATGGTGTGGTCAACAGAGTATAAATGTGCAAGATACCAGAAGGCGGACTTGAACCGCCGACACGGGGATTTTCAGTCCCCTACTCTCCAAGTTGGCTTTTTTGCTGAGTTCACAAAGAACCCATTCTGAGTACTCTTTAATCACGCTATCTTGGTCAAACCAGATTTTTAAACCCGCTTTTAGCAAGCGACTATGAAGTTTGGTTGCAAAGGCTTTACTATCTGCTCGTCCGTAGGAGATAAAGGCATCAAATAAATTTGGCATCGGTAATTATATCCTGCATCCCTGACCACTTTTGTGCATTTTGCTGCACTGAGGGAGAATTAACTTCCTCAAGAAGTTGATTCTTAACTATTGCATTGTCACTTTTGTGTTATTCATAGAAGTAAGTTATTAAATGCTTAAGCCGTCCACTGGTGTTTATCCTAGATGTGGGCGGCTTTAAATTTACTCTCATTATGCCAGTTCAGCAACAATTCTGGAAGCCCTATTACCACGGTTCCGAATAACTTGTAGGGAAAAAAAGGCACCAGAGCCTGCGCTTCTTGCCTACACTTCCGCGATCGCATGCAGGCACTGGCTCTCGCCAATCGCGAAAGCGCTAGCCCCAAAAAGCTAATCGCCTTTCGAGTAAAGTCTCTTCTAGCAAGGTTTAGAGAGCATCTTAGATGAAATGCTAGAGATGTCTAGTGTGTAGGTATGTGATAATATGTGAGACGAATACTATAAGTGCAATTAAACTAAGGAGATTAACTACCTTTTGGTTGTTAAATTTCCAATTTTTATTTAAGATACAGCACAGACATGAGTGAGATTATTCCGAGATCTTTTTATAGCCGTCGTGTTATTGAAGTGGCTCCGGATTTAGTCGGTATAATGTCTGATTGAAGTGAGCAGCAACGGCATCACTAGCAACAGTAACGGTTTCAGGGGAGTCATAGAAGTCAAACTGAGTGGTATTTTCTAACCATAGTTGGTTTTTCTCTGCTGACAAACGCTGATAAAATTCTTTTGCGCCTTGAGGAATAGCAGCAGCTTCCGAGTGAACGATCAGGACTGGTTTAGTTAAATTATCGG
Source organism: Symploca sp. SIO3C6 (assembly GCA_010692425.1). Classification (GTDB taxonomy): domain Bacteria; phylum Cyanobacteriota; class Cyanobacteriia; order Cyanobacteriales; family Coleofasciculaceae; genus SIO3C6. The sequence continues at coordinate 7,241 of JAAHHJ010000087.1, forward strand.
CGCTCGCAATTGCATCGTAGGTTAACCAACCTTCCCAAGAGGCCAGATTAAATTGATTGACGTATTCCGGAATCAGACCCCGGTCTTCTTCGGTGTAATATGGTGCTTGATACATGAGGGCATTTTCATTTGTCTTACTCGCCGCAGGTATTAAAGATAGTTCGCCAGTAGTTTCGTATTTAGCTTGGGCTTGACGGCTAGTTTGAATTAAGCTTTGTACCGACTCTTCTCCTCCGTACACTTCATTGACAATTTTTCTGTCATGTAACCAAGGTGCAACGAGAGCGATGGATTTGAGGTCATCACTTTGCACGGCAGCATCTGCCATATATCCTGCACTGGCACAGATTCCCAAACCAGCAATCCGATTAGGATCTAAGTACTTAGGCAAAATGAATTACATAGCGATCGCCAGCCACTCTCTACACCAGCGGGAGTAACGATAATTTCATTCTTGTGATAAATGAAATCTCGATTGTAATAACAGGCACCGGAATAGAGACAGGCTCGGGCATAGGGTGTTTGTATTTTTGACCCAAGGCTTTTGCCTTGGAAGGCTCCAGGGCTCCAGGGTAGAAGGGGTAAAGCATTTCCTTTTAACTTCGCCTTTTGAGGATAAAAGCCCAGTCCTCTCCGACGGAAGGGGAAAAGGAGGAGTCTAAGCTTCAACATTTCTCCTAAACATAAAGCCCTCTGTCTTCTATCTTCTGCCTTCTTTTGACCACGCAGTTCAGATGCGATCGAGCTAAGCTCAGAGTCTTGGTGTGTTCACTGTTGTCTAGCAATACTATGCGCTCTCAGCAGATTTTTAGAGTTTCCAGTGTTGGTGATATGTGGAGAAAAACCAATCCGTCAAAATACTATTGACATAGTAGTACTATCGAATAACTAAACTAATATTTTCAGTAATGCTGGATACTATCAACCCCAAAGTTACTATAGTAATTTAGTGAGCGAATACCTTATTAAGGCTCAAGCAATTGGACACGTCAAGAAAAATTCTCCGTGCCTATGATGGTTCAACAGTTACTTTCAAAGCCTTGCGTGCCTATGGCTGGAATGAACTCCTCAATCTTGGTTACTTTCAGCTTCGCGATTTAGCAATGCTGCTTTTTGGACTAGGCTATTTCCAAAAGCAACTAGTTCGCCAATCAATCAAGCTTGTTGCTCCTCAACCAGGAGAAAATATTGTTGACGTGGGATGCGGTTATGGATGGACAAGCAATCAAATTGCCAACAGTGGTGCTCAAGTCATAGGTATTGATCTTCTCGAAAAGCATATTGAAAAGGCTCGGCAGAAGTTCGGTCATAACCCAAATGTTACCTATGCTGTAGGGGATGCGACTCAAATGCTATCATCTGCGACTCAAGCGGCTCTGGAAGAGGAATCTCTAGACAAAATTCACTGTCTCGAAGCAGCATTTCACTTTGGACATAATGGGCGTAGAGCATTTCTTGCAGAAGCCTTCAGTCTGCTTAAGCGTGGTGGTCGTCTGGTTCTGGTTGATTTTATGTGGAGAAGCAATTGTCCTGAAGAGATTAACGAACTCGACGGTGAGCGCCATGTTCGACGAACCTGGCAATTTGAGCAATTTGAGCCCTTGGCTGATTACCGAACAATTGCCAGAGAATGTGGTTTTCAAGAGAAACAGATCATTGATTGGAGTCCTAGAGTAATCAATCCTTTTCAAAAAATTTGCAACATTATTACTCTTCTAGGACAGTATAGAATACCCCGGTTTTTTCTCTCAATGATTAGACCAGGGGTTTTTTCTATGAACTCACAGGAATGGAGGCTACTAGCAGAAGTATTAGAGGCTCATGAGAGGGTTAGTGGCAGTACTTACTATGTGGCAATGGTTTTAGAAAAGCCATAAGATCAGCCTGTGGTGACTTTTGTCGAATGAGTTCTCGAGGAGATCAAAGTTACCACATAGTGGTTTTGTCGGCTTCAGAGGGTGTATTTGGGATCTTTTGTGCCGAGGTGATCTCAAGGAAATGGAAACGACAACTAGCCCCTAAGAACAAATGATCACCATGACGCAAAGGATGAAAGGAGGGACGGCGATAATTAATGGGGCGGGCATTAATGTAAGTCCCGTTTTTAGAGCCAGTCCAATTCAAAAACTTAGCTTCAGGAGTGAAAGTATAACTACCATCAGTAATAGTCCAGCGATTATCCCTCTTCTGTCACTCTCCGAGAATTAAAATAAAGAAATCAAAGACCTTTTTCTCTACAAAGCAGGTAGGACAATGGATATAGATAACATTTGTTCCACCCTGGCAAAAGATGACGATCGCAATATCTCAATTAAGCATAGGGTGGGACTTTTATCTTTGGAAAGTTGCACATCGCGTTAAATAGGAGTAAAGGGCACAGTATTCGTGAATATTTTGGCATGTAAAATAATCTTACTGATGCTGTGTTCCTTGGGAAAAAACTCCTTATTTTGAACTGGATTTGTTGGTTAATCCTTCTATTAAGGTTCGAGTTACAAAACTGGAGATAGGTTCAATATCTTCAGTTTTTACTAATGGAAGTTGATTATCAATTAATAGCATTGCTAATCCATGCACCAATGACCAAGCAACCCATGCTAATTGTCTTGGCTCTCCAGATTTAATCACACCTTGGGACTGTCCTTCTATAATCACATTTTCCAGTACCATAAATGCTTCCTGGCTAGCTTGTTCCAGGGATGAATACTGCGTGCAATCGCTTTTGTATGTGCCAAACATAACTCGGTAGTGGGCAGCATGAGCGATCGCATATTTTATATAAGCTACACCGCTAGCTTCCAATCTTTGTAATGGCTGGCTTTTCTGCTCAATTGCTGTTGTTAAGGCTTGGGTTAGTCCTAAAAATCCTTCCTCTGCTACCACTGCTAACAAAGCTTCCTTATCTGAAAAATGTCTATATGGAGCTGCATGGGAAACGCCAATATGACGGGCTAATCCCCGCAGTGATAAGCTACTGACATCTTGTTGATTAATTAAGGCAATTGCTCCTGCAATTAATGCCTGTCTTAAATCTCCATGGTGATAGGTGGCTTTGCTTGTCATTCAATGAAAGGATTTTAGATTTTACAAAACAGATAATCCGTTGTTGATTTTAGATTGGATAAATTTGAAGGCTGACATTATTCAGGAACTAGCGATCATCCTAAACCTTTACGTTTCTTAAGACATAAGTTGACACTGTAAACATATAGAGCTACATTAATGTTGTCACTGTAAACTTATGATATCCCCTCTAAGTAGGAGGAAGCAATCATGAAAACTACACATACTGCTAGGGATTATGATTTGATTCTAATTGGTTCTGGGATGGGTGCGTTAACTGTTGCTAGTTTAATGGCGCAGCTGCGTGGTAAGCGAGTCTTGGTATTGGAACGTCATTTCCGTGCAGGGGGATTTACTCACTCTTTCAGTCGGAAAAATTTCCACTGGGATGTGGGGATTCATTACATTGGACAGATGGGTGAGGGAAGTTCCATCCGTAGCCTCTTTGACTTGATTACTGGTAAAGGTGTGCAATGGTCAAAAATGCCAGAACCTTTCGAGAAGTTTGTCTACCCTGGTTTACAGTTTGACCTGTATGGCGACAAAAAACGGTTTATTGCTGATGTGGTGCAGTTGTTTCCCGCAGAGGAAAAAGCAATTAGGCAATATTTTCAGGATATTTCTCAAGCAGCCACCGCTTTCTTTTTCCATACCATGAGGCAAAATGGCACTTCCTTATTTAAGTTGGTGGGGTGTTTCGGCAAATTTTGGAATTCTATCAGTTTAGATTTAACCACCAAAGAATATTTAGATAGTCATTTTCAAAACCCTCAACTTAAAGCATTGCTGGTATCCCAGTGGGGGGACTACGGTTTACCACCAGCAGAGAGTCCCTTTGTCATACACGCCACCGTCGTCAGTCATTATTTGCAAGGTGGTTACTATCCTGTGGGTGGTGCGGGAACCATCGCTGACAGTGTACAATCAATTGTGGAAGATAGGGGTGGTAAATTTTTACTAAATCGGCAAGTTATAGAAATTTTACGCGATCGCGGTAAAGTTGCAGGGGTAAGGGTGGAGAAAGTTAATACCCCTCACAAGGATGAGTTTGAAGAATATTATGCTCCTGTGGTGGTTTCTAATGTGGGAGCAGCTAATACTTATCTGAAATTAATTCCCCCAAATTATCCAATTCCCTTCCGCGAATCTCTGGCTAAATTTGTGCAAAAGCATTCCCCAGCTACAAATATTACGGTGTATTTGGGTTTAAAGGATGACCCCAGAAAATTAGGATTTCAAGGGGAAAACCACTGGATATACGAAAAGTTTGACCATGATGCTATCTACGAACAAAGAAGCAGTTGGATTGAAAATGGTCAACCACTACAGGCTTATATTTCCTTCCCATCCTTAAAAGATCCCCAAGCCAAGGCTCACACCGCAGAAATTATCACCTTTGCAGATTATGATACTTTTGCTAACTGGAAAAATCAGCAATGGCGACACCGAGATGCAGAATACAAAGCTTTGAAACAACATATTAGTCAGGCACTAATTGATTTCGTAAATAAACATTATCCTGGTTTCGCCGATTTTGTGGACTATGTGGAAGTATCAACGCCAGTTACTACTGAACATTTTACTGCCCATCCCCAGGGAGGCATTTATGGATTGCCTGTTACATCGGAACGCTTCCAACCAGAGAATTTGCCATGGACTCAGGTGAAAACACCATTACCTGGTTTATATTTGACAGGTGCAGATATATATATAGGTGGTATTGTTCCTGCGGTTATGAGTGGGGTGATGACAACCAGTCATTTACCCGATGGAATTTCCATACCCCAAGCTTTTACCGTAGCAGCAAAGGCAGGTGGGGAACTAAGTAATAAGTAATACGCCGCTAGTGACTTTACTCTCGGAACCGCTCATGTTCCATTTAAAAGCCATCTGCCCTCTGCCATCTGCCTTCCAAGGCAAAAGCCTTGGTCAATTTTTCTAAAGTTAGTGTCCTCAAAGGCGTCACTCTCCTGGGTGATCGCCTATGGTAGAGGTGGGAGTCAAGACGACAACAGCCACCTTCCCCTAATCCTACCAGGCACAAATTACAAGATAGCAAAGAAGTTGGGGCACAAAGCCAGAGAAGGCGACAGCGTTGAGCAAGAACCCAGAAGGGTCGAGTCATGGGAACAAACGTTGTTCAGGAGACATGATCCATGAACACTAATACATTTATTAAGCCAACAAAAAGCTCCAGAGAAATCATCACACAGATGGGTTGGAAACCACTGCTGATGCTTGCCGTTTTCCTTTTACTAGCACCGGTGGCGTTATTCCTCTCGGCAGGCAGCCTGAATTGGTTGATGGCGTGGCTCTATGTTGGCATATACACCGCCTTAACAGCGATCAGCAGAATGATCATGATGCACAAGAGCCCAGGGCTGATCGCAGAACGCATCCGAGCTTTCAAAGGGGAGGGCGTCAAAGAGTGGGATCGGGCGCTTGTCGGTGCAATGATTCTCTGCTGGCTGACGATATTCATTGTCGCCGGGTTGGACAGGCGCTTCGGCTGGCGACCAGAGCTGCCAGTGATACTTCAGTTCGCTGCCTTAGCAATTACAACGCTGGGATATATCTTTGCAACTTGGGTCGTAGCGGTCAACAAGTTCTTCTCGTCGGTTATTCGCATCCAAAAAGACCGAGGTCACACTCTCATCACCACCGGTCCTTACCAAATTGTGCGCCATCCAGGTTACGCTGGTGTGATCCTATCCCATATGACCACACCGCTGTTACTCGGCTCAGTGTGGGCGCTGATCCCGGCAGGGCTGACGGCGCTAGTGCTGATTGTACGCACTGCGTTTGAAGATCGGATTCTACTCGAAGAACTCGACGGGTATCAAGAATACACACAGCAAACACGCTACCGCCTGCTACCAGGTATCTGGTGAGCTGCCAATTTACGCTCATAGATTCCTATCTCGATAGAATTCCATTATCCGAGCCAAGGGTGAGCTGCCCAAAGAATCCGATCAAGAAGCTACTGGCACAGGAGCATCCCACAACTGGCACTATATCTGATAACAAGGAAGTTCTATTGCCAAAGCGCTGAAAACTAGGGTGGAAGTTACCAACTAGTAAGGAATTTGAGGATTATTCCACGTTATCGGACATTTGTGGAATGGCGGTGGGAGGGAGTGTAAGTTGCCACATAGTCATCATTACTACATAGTGGTCTGGTCGGCTTCAGAGGGTGTCTGGGCCATCTCAGTTGCAGCCAAAATCTCTTGAAAATGAAAACGACAGCTTGCAGCTAAGCATAAATGATCACCATGACGCAAACGATGAAAGGAGGGACGGCGATAATTAATGGGGCGGGCATTAATGTAAGTCCCGTTCTTAGAACCAGTCCAATTCAAAAACTTAGCTTGATGAGTGAAAGTGTA
>JAAHHJ010000088.1 GCA_010692425.1 Symploca sp. SIO3C6
TTGAACACTGGTGGCACAAAGTCAAAACAGCGATTAGAAAAGAGTTGCCTAAGTATAATTTTGATGTCCACAAAGCGGCGGATGCAGCCTTTCAGTATTTGTAAACACACCAGCGCGCAGCGCTATATTCAAGTCTTTGATTTGAGAAGGCTGAGGTGGTGGAGGGCTACTCATCGGAAGGGTTGAACCTATCGATTCTAGCTGATGTCGCCATTTATAGAGGGTAGTTGTGCTAATATCTAGCGTTCGACTAACTTTACTTATCGACATACCGCTAGTGATTAAATAGAGGGCACGTAGGCGCAAATCCTGAGAGTAAGGGTGAGCCATAAATAAATCTAGTTTTAGGTGACTCTAGATATATCCTAACTTGTAAGTACCCCAGCGCGCAGCGCTATATTAACAAACGCGTTATGATCCTCGACGGTCGAATTTTATTTTGGCGTATTGCTCTCGAACCAGGCGACGCATGACCTTGTTAGAGGCACTACGGGGAAGTGCTTCAACAAATATCAGGTCACGAATCTTGAATAAAGGATTGAGATGCTGTCGGAGCAACGTCTGGAAAGAAGTCATCAACTTTTCTTTGTCCTTTGGAAATTCTGGCGCTAGCACCACATAAATCGCTAACTGGCTTGGTCCTCCTCCTAGGGGAGATATGGTGATTGCTGCAGTTTCGCAGACTCCTGATTTAGCATTGAGGACTTGTTCGATCTCTACCGAACTCACTTTGATGCCGCCTAGGTTCATACTATCATCGACGCGACCATGAGCGTGGTAGTATCCATTGGGCAAACGTTCTATCTGGTCGCCGTGACGGCGCAGGGGAGACGGAAAGACTCGAAGATGGGGCGTATCGGCGAAATACACCTGGTGATGATCCCGGTGTAATAACTCGGTAGACAAACCAATGGCAGGGGGAATGAGAAACACTTCCCCTTTATTGCTGGGATGTCCTTCTTCGTCAAGGATGACAAAATCTAGCCCCAGAGCGGGGCTGGTAAAGGTGGAAGGGGCACAAGGCTGTACTAGAGTGCCGGTGAGATATCCGCCACCGATTTCCGTGCCGCCGCAGTATTCGATAATAGGTCTGTAACTGGCAAGAGACATCAGGAAAAGCATATCCTGGGCATTAGAACATTCCCCAGTCGAACTAAAAGCTTTGAGATTACTCCAGTTCATTCCTTGCATGCAAGCAGTTGTTTTCCAAGTACTCACAAGACTAGGAACCACCCCCAAGATCTTGATCCCGGCATCTTGGACAAACTGACCAAATCCCCTTTCTGTAGGTACCCCGTAATAGAGGGCAATGGTTGCCCGATTGATTAAGCTGGCGTAAATTAGCCATGGTCCCATCATCCATCCTAAGTTAGTCGGCCATGCGACCACATCTTGAGGATGAATATCTTGGTGCAGATGTCCGTCAGCGGCACATTTAATCGGGGTAGTTTGATTCCAAGGAATGGCTTTCGGCTCTCCTGTAGTACCTGAAGAGAATAGGATATTGGTATAAGTAGAAGCACTGGTAGATACAGCATCAAATAGCTCCTTGGCACTGAGAAAATCTTCCCAACTCAGATCCCCAGGACGTAACTGAATGCCAACAGAGGCACCACTAGGTAGTACAATTGCCTTAGGCGCACAGGCATCTACAACTTGAGTGTAGAGGGGTAACTGCTTGCCGGAACGCAAAAGCCAGTCCTGGGTGAAGATTCCCTGAGCTTTTGATAAGCGCAGCCTGGCAGTAATTTCCTCAGAAGCAAAACTATCGGCGATGGATACCACCACGCAACCAGCTTTGACAATCCCCAGGTAAATAGCTACAGATTCGGCAGTCATGGGCATATAGATAGCGATCGCATCGCCGCAATGAAAGCCAGCTGCTACCAATCCATTGGCAACTCGGTTAGTTAAGGCGTGGAGTTCTCCATAGGTGAGGGTGAAAAGCGAACTCCCTGGTGATTGGAAGATAATAGCGGGGCGATTTGCGGGTGCTTGAAAACAACTATCAGCAATGTTGAGACGGGCGTTTACCAGCCATTGGGGTGACTCCACACCCTGAGAAAGATCAAGGATTTGAGTGTATTTCTCCCGGAAACGAATGCCCAGTCGTTGAATCATTACTTTCCAGAACTCGGCACGATTCTGTACCGACCAAGTGTGAAGTTCTGGGTAGGAACTCAAGTTTAACTGATGCATCAAAGCAGCAATATTTGTGGCTTGAATTTGCTCGTTGGAGGGAAACCAGGCTGGAGGAGGTCCCTGGCTCCTGTCCCACTCAGAGAAGGTGGTGTTGTAGAGGAGTTCATGCATGGCTAAGGGATGGTTCGGCTTGAGGATTTGTTGGATAAGACGCTGCCAACAGTCAGCAGCAGGCAGGGAAGAAAGCCATTGATTAATCTGCGGTAGCATTGCCTCAGCTGTAGTCGTTACTAAACCGCAGTTGACCATCTGTTCGAGGGACAGTTGTTTATTCATTTGCTATTTATCCCCTCTAATGTGAGTTGGATATAGAAAATTAAGCATTGCTGAATTTAGAGATGAAAGAAAGAAATCGATAATTCTAAACTCTTACTCTCAGCGACTGGAGCGCCTCTGCGTGAAGTAAATTCATACTCTTAAGCGGTAACAATCTACTATTTTCTGACTGAATTAAATTTCATTTCTTAGAAGCTGGCTCCATGATCGCTCGCCAGTTAGTCTTGTACCCTTGATTTTGCAAAATTTGCAAAATTTGCTGTAGATGCTCCAGTCCTCGCGTCATCAGTACAAATTCTATGTCTGCCGACTGCAATGGCAAGGTGGTAAATGCTCGTTGATGGCGAACCTCGACGATGTTGGCACCAGTGTCACCAATGCACCTAGCAACATCTGCCAAAACTCCAGGCATATCCCTAATCTCAACTTCCAGGCGAACCAGATGACCGGAACGAACCATACTCCTTTGGACGATCATTGAAAGAATTGGTAAATCAATATTGCCCCCACTGAGAATTATCCCCACCTTACGTCCGGCAAAGCGATCGCTATACTTAATCAGTGCAGCTAGCCCGACAGCACCTGCTCCCTCTACGACTGTTTTCTCCACCTCAAGCAGCAGCCGCACAGCTTCTTCAATTTCCTCTTCCTCTACCAAGAGAACCTCATCCACTAGTTCTTGGATAATGGGCAGTGTCAGTTTCCCTGGTGTCTTAACCGCAATCCCTTCCGCCATAGTTGACCTACCGCAGACAATTGACTCACCTCTCAGGGCTTGCAACATGGAGGGGAAGCGTTTGGTTTGCACCCCCACAACCTGAATCTGGGGCTGGATAGTCTTGGCTGCGATCGCATTACCCGCGATTAAACCGCCGCCTCCCACAGGTAACAACAGAACTTCTAAATCGGAATGCACCGCCAGCATCTCTAAAGCTATGGTTCCTTGTCCAGCAATAATTTGCTCGTCATCATAGGGATGGACGATGTGTAAATTTCGTTCTTGAGCCAGCTGTTTGCCCAAGATAATTGCATCGTCTAAAGTCTCCCCATGGAAGACCACCTCTGCCCCAAAGCTGCGTGTCCGTTCTACTTTCACATTGGGTGTAAAACAGGTCATGACAATAACTGTCGAAATGCCTAAACGCCGAGCCTGATAGGCAACTGCTTGGGCATGGTTGCCTGCTGACATGGCGATAATACCCTGCTTTCTTTGGGTGGCGGTTAAGGAAAGCATTTTTACTAAAGCACCACGTTCTTTGAAGGAGCCAGTAAATTGCAGATTCTCAAATTTAAGAATTACAGTTGCTCCTGCAATTTCTGATAGCTGTCGCGAATAACGGCAGGGAGTACTGGATCCTTGAGTAAGGATTATCTGGGATGCTTGGCGGATGTCCTCCAAGCTTGGGTATTTGAAAGTTGCAAGTTTCATTTTCTTGGATTAAAGGAAGCTCTTACCTGTAGACATAGTTGAGACGATCACGATTCAAGCCATCCCAGAAAACGGCGATTGCTTCTAGAATCTCCCGTCCTCCTTGGAAGAACTTGGCTCTGTCAAAGTTAAGATTGAAGTAAACCTCCTCTAATTCCTCCAGGGTGTGCCCAGCGTGCTGTGCCTCGACGCGGTTATGCCAGGTGAAGAATGCCAAGCGCAAGTGCGGATGACGCCTTTGCTTGATATGCATGAAGCCATCTTCCAATTCCTGCCAGAAGCCAGCTGTCGCCCAGTGTTCAACTGCAAAGCTAGCGCCCTGAGCAATCTGCGGATCGTCGCTGCCGTAGAGGCTAATCAGTTCGTCACAGAAGTGCAAGGTTGTGGGTCTGCCATGCTTGCGCTTGCCGATGTCTGCAAAATTCAGCCCCAGTCCCTTAACCACCTCCAGCAGCCATTCAAAATGAGCCGCTCGGAAACGACAAATACCACCATCTACTGTGCCTTCAGTACTGACTAATTCGGGATCCCCTTCTCTGTCCTTTGCTTCCTCCGTAAAAGCAATGGGTTTAGGGGTTGGCTTTTCGGGATGACGGTAAATTACTCCCAGTTCGTTGAGCAATATTTCCCGGCTAGTCCGCGACTGCTTGAGAGTAGGCGAATTGATGACTTTCAACAAAGCTGCAACGAGGAACTGGTTAGAAAAAACTGAGAATTGCTTAATAAAGTGCTGCAACTCTACGTCGGTAGCTGTACCGTTTTGAAACCACTGGGTATAGCCATTGTTGGTGATAATGCGATGGTGCAATAGTTCGTGACCGACTTCCTTGAGAAACTCTTGAAAGTGGTTCACCTGCTTTTGGGTTAGTTTACCCTGGCGCAAACGTTCTTGAATCCGTGAGGAAATGGTGAGGTGAGTAGGATTTGTTGGGGCTACTTGAGCGATCATGTTATTACTCCTGGCTTAAAAATAGAGGTTGGGGTTAGGTATTGGGGGGTAGGGGAATGGTTTGACCTTCCTGAAAAAACTATTGCGCTAGGATGGCAGTTTGACCTCCTAAATGTCTTGAAAATAGGAAACGGGGACTAGGAAATAATTACTTTTAGACTAGAAATATAAATAATTAAACGTAAATTATTAGTTTGGAGATGAGATGGAGAGAATAAACTTTGCTGGCTTTCGAGTCTTACCCAAGCCAACTGTAAGCATAGTTTTTGTCCTCCAAGGCAATAGCGTTCGTTGTCAACCTTAGCGGTCGAAAGGTATCAATCATAACAGCAAGTTCCTCCGTTCGTTCTTTGCCGATGGACTCTTCGTACATCCCTGGGTGCGGACCGTGAGGTATGCCACTGGGATGTACGGTAATCGACCCTCGCTCAATCCCTTTGCGTGACATGAATTTCCCCTCAACGTAGTAGATAAGCTCATCCGAATCGACGTTGGAATGGTTGTATGGAGCTGGGATTCCCAAGGGGTGATAGTCAAACATTCGCGGAACAAAGGAACACAAGACGAATCCAGGACCATCAAAAGTTTGATGGACGGGCGGTGGTTGGTGTATTCTACCTGTAATCGGCTCAAAATCCTCGATATTGAACGCAAATGGCCAAAGATGTCCGTCCCACCCAACTACATCTAGGGGATGATGTTTGTATAAGTAGCGGCTAATTCCACCCCGAGCTTTGACTCGCACCTCAAACTCTCCCTCCTCATCGTGAGTAATCAGTTTTGATGGCGGACGAATGTCCCGCTCGCAGTAGGGTGCGTGTTCAAGAAATTGACCGTACTTATTGAGATAGCGCTGGGGCGGCTTGATATGTCCGGATGCTTCCACCACAACCATCCGCTGCTCTACTCCTTGATCAGGTAGAATACGCCAAACAACTCCAGTGGGAATCACCAAATAATCTCCCGGCCTGTAGCGAATTATTCCATACTGACTCTCCAGTAAACCGCAGCCGTTGTGGATGAAAATTACCTCATCGCCATGGGCAAAACGATACCAATACTGCATGGGCACTGTAGGTAAAGCTACGGAAATGCAGATATCTGCATTGGCTATTAAAGGAACCCGAGTTGCAATAGCATCGCCTTCGGCAGCTAGGGTTACTGTGCGTAGATGTCGGTGACGCAGGGGACCTAATTCTTCATAGGATGTGTCTACTTTGCTCTCCCACAAAATTTTCTGTATCTGAGTAGGTGGATGTAGGTGGTAGAGCAGGGATTGAATGCCTGAGAAACCAAGAGTTCCCATTAGCTCTTCATGATATAAAGAACCGTCGGTTTGGTGAAATTGGGTGTGACGTTTATGGGGAATATTTCCTAGTTTGTAGTAGTAAGTCATGGTTTCACTCCGCTTCTTTGGGGGAAGTTAGCATAGCTCTTCGGTAAAGAAGCTCGCTCTAAAGATTTCCTCGCCGCGCTTGCTCGCGCTCAATTGCCTCAAACAAAGCTTTGAAGTTTCCTTCACCAAAGCCTTGGGAGCCATGGCGTTCAATTACCTCAAAAAACAGTGTTGGTCGATCCTCTACAGGCTGAGTGAAAATTTGTAATAAATAGCCATCCCGATCCCGATCTACAAGGATTCCTAGTTCTGCTAGTTTATCGAAAGGCTCCTCGATTTTTCCCACCCGCTCCTCTAGGTTCTCGTAGTAGGTTGTGGGAATGTTCAGAAACTCGACCCCTGATGCCCTGAGTTGGGAAACCGTCTTGATGATGTTACTGGTTCCACAGGCGACGTGTTGAATTCCAGGACCCTGATTATATTCTAAATATTCTTCAATCTGGGACTTCCGTTTGCCTGGGGCTGGCTCGTTGATCGGCAATTTGATCTTGCCTGTGCTGTCGAGCATCACCTTGGACATCAAAGCTGAGTACTCTGTAGAAATAGTTTGATCATCAAAATGTACTAATAGCTTAAAACCCATAGTATCGGAGAAAAATTTAGCCCATTGCTCCATGGCACCCAGTTCGACATTACCAACTACGTGATCAATGTTTGTCAAACCCACTCCCTTCCCCTTCGCCGAGTATCGAGGTTGGAAACCGGGTGCAAACACTCCAGTATAATTACTGCACTCAAAAAATTTGAGCAAAATATCACCATAGATGTGAATAGCAGCGTAGCGAATTATCCCATATTCATCTTTTTCTTCGGTGGGAGGAATTGCTCCCACTGCACCTCGTGCGGTTGACTCCCGATAGGCAATGGTGGCATTGGGAACCTCCAGGGCAATGATAGCTATTCCATCGCCATGCTGAAGTGTACTTTTGGAGATGGGATGATTCGGATTCAAGCCGCTACTCAACACAAAGCTAACCTCTCCTTGTTCCATTACATAGGAAGCCGTTTTGCGCTCGCCCGTTTCTAAACCTCGGTAGGCTGTATTGGTAAATCCGAAAGCCTGGGAGTAAAAGAGCGCAGCTTGTCTGGCATTACCTACATAGAATTCAAGATGGTCAAATCCTTGAATGGGAAAAAAATTGCTCATGAGAATTTCTCCTTCCAAGAAGCCAAGAAACACAGTAGTCAGTAGGAGGGAAGAAGTAAGGGAGCAAAGGAGTGATATCAAGTCTGTCTAGTTAGTTATCACAAAAATATTGCAGACTTTTTTGTATCTTTGTGTCTACCCTACGGGTTCTGCTTGGCAGTACGTCTCTAATGCGCTTTTGGCGTGAAATTAATTCTGAGGTTATTTTAAGTATAGATCATTAATCAATAGACTTGATTTGGTATACATAATTAACCAAGCTCTTTGTAGGATATCACTAACGATTCCCAGACAGAGATTACCCAACAACAATGACACCTAGGTGAAATTAATGTTGGATAACTCAGAATTATTCCAAAGACCTGGATGGCTCAGAAGCTGTTAGCTGATCACAAAAAGCCTGCTCAAACCTCATAGAACCTCCTCAAATCTCTTCTTAAATTTTGAGATGCCCTCAAAATGCTTGAGGAGTATTTATAATTGTATTATGTGGACTAACAAAATATCATCAAAAATCTATCAAAATTCTTGATTATCCTTAAACAGGTTTGAGTAAATTTGAGTATGTTTTTCGTCGCAGAACATCTCCAATGCTGACATCGGTAAAAACCCTTTTCTCATCAATTGTTGACTACGCCGGACTTTTCCCCCCGGCACAACTTACTATGGGAGAGGCAATTGCCAATTATGCTCGCTATCAAACTGCCCCCCAGTATTGGATGTTAGGTAACTTGGTATTACCAGCATCTCGATTGAACGAGTTTGAAGAACTGCTTTTAAAGTTGCCCCTGGAAGAGGGTCAAACCAGACAGTGGCAGATTAGTATAATTCTTTCTCAAGAAGTTGATTCGGCGATCACAAAAATTCAATCTCTGCATAACAGCGACAAAATAGCGATCGCCTCCCTAGAATTTCCGCCGCTTTCCCCTAGAGAAATTGAGAAAGTGCTTCCTTATCTTCCTGCTGAGGTTGAGGCATTTTTTGAAACCCCCTACAGTGGAGACTTGAAGTCATACTTAAGTGTGCTGCAACGCCTTGGTGTGTCGGCTAAGATCCGAACTGGCGGCTTGAGTGCTGATGCATTTCCAACTATTTTTCAGCTTGATCAGTTTATCTTTGCTTGTGCCGAGGCTCAAGTTCCCTTTAAAGCAACCGCCGGACTACATCATCCCCTACCAGGGAAGTATCCCTTGACCTATGAGCCAGACAGCCCTAGAGCGGCGATGCATGGCTTTCTGAATGTCGCTGTCTTGGCAGCGCTGCTTTATTGGCAGAAAGTAACCGCACAAGAAGCCATAGCAGTTCTCCAAGAAGCTACCATCGAGGGTTTCCAACTGCCAGTAGATAGCATTGTCTGGAAAGATTGCCGACTCGATATCTGGGAGCTACAAAAGGCTCGGCAAAGTTTCTTTCGTTCCTTTGGTTCCTGCTCGTTTCAAGAACCTATAGAATCACTTAAGGAGCTGCAGCTGTTATGAGTCGTTCAATTGATAAAACCAACGATTTTAGTTTGCGCAGTTGGGTGGAATCTGCCAATCAAAAAGATACAGATTTCCCCATTCAGAATTTACCTTTTGGCGTGTTTCGAGACCGGGGTACCACACAAAACTCACGAATTGGGGTGGCGATCGGCGACCAGATCCTAGATTTGACTTCATGTTACCATGCAGGACTTCTCCAGGAATTCCCCGAGCAGTTGCAAGCCGCCTGCACAGCCTCTAACTTAAATCCCTTGATGGCTCTAGGGAGTTGGGCTTCGTCGGCGTTGCGCACTTGTCTGAGCGAACTGCTGCGATGGAATAGGCACAAGCCTTCGTCGGAGGCAAAATTGCTGGTGCCAATAATGGAAGCGGAACTTTTATTGCCCGCTGATATTGGTGATTACACAGACTTCTACGCCTCTATTTTTCACGCCACCAACCTTGGGAAGCTATTCCGTCCCAACAATCCATTGCTCCCTAACTACAAATACCTCCCTATTGCCTATCACGGGCGCGCCTCCTCCATTGTACTCAGCGGTACCCCGATCAAGCGCCCCCAGGGTCAGCGAAAAGTTCCTGAAGATAGTGTCCCTAGTTTCGGTCCTTCTCAGCTTCTAGACTACGAAGTAGAGGTTGGCTTCCTTATTGGTGCTGGCAATGAATTGGGACAACCCATCCCTATTGATACCGCCGAGTCACACGTATTTGGACTCTGCTTAGTGAATGATTGGTCAGCAAGGGATATACAAACTTGGGAGTACCAGCCCCTCGGTCCGTTTCTAGCCAAGAGCTTCGCCACTACGATTTCTCCTTGGGTAGTTACTCTGGAAGCTCTTGCACCTTTCCGTTGTCCTGCTTTTTCTCGTTCCCAGGGAGATCCCCTGCCCCTACCTTATCTCTATTCCTCAACTAATACCAGACAGGGGGGAATTGACCTCACGGTGGAAGTGCTACTTCATTCGGCACAGATGCGCGAGCAGGGGATAGAGCCGTTTTGCATCAGCCATGCTTCTTTTAGACAAATGTACTGGACAATGGCTCAGATGATCGCTCACCACACCAGTAATGGCTGCAATCTCCAACCTGGAGATCTGGTAGCTAGTGGAACAGTTTCTGGGGCTGAAGAAGGTTCCCAAGGATCTCTGCTGGAAATAACTCGGCGTGGTTCCCAGCCTATCAAATTGGCAACGGGTGAGATGCGAATATTCTTGGCTGACGCAGATGAAGTCATCATTCGCGGATACTGTAAGAAAGAAAACTATGCCAGAGTGGGCTTCGGAAAGTGTCAGGGCATAGTTCTTTCCGCCGAGTGAATGGGTAAGTGGGTAGTCCTGTAGGTAGTCCTGTAGAAGTAGTGACGTTATAGTGTCGGCGCAATCGTCAAGTTATAATGGTGAATGAAATTCCAAATAGCGCCGACATGATTTTCTAGTTTTTTAGAAAACGATAAAGTCTTTCTAACAAAACGAGAAACTCGTTGACAAAGGGTATTATTAAATCGTTCTACGTGGTTGGTTAGTCCGGTTTCTTTGCCTACATTTTTGTGTCTATTACCCGGAAAAATTTTGGCATAAGCTGACCAAAAATCTGTATAACAAACAGTACATTGCCGATAAACAGGTGGCAGAAAACTCCAGAGACCTTGGGTCCCAATTTTTCCTCTTTCTCCAATGTAGCAACCCACATTTTTTTTAGTGCTTTTGTCTAAGGCTAACCAAATCCAATGTTTGTTATTTTTATTTGTAACAAATGACCATGTTTCGTCACACTAAATTTCGATTTCCACTGGGTTTTTGATTGACAAAAGTCTAATTATTAGACCAGGGTTTTCAGTACCTAATATCTCGACGAAATGCTAGTTTTGACTAATGGGTGGCTATGTGATAATTTTCGTAATTTTTGGTACATTTGATCACTTAGCCAGCTGTCGGCGAGACAATTGAATTATTAAGTAGGTATAGAGAATCAAAGTAAACCTCAGCAAATTAATGGTTCCTTTATCCCCGTAACTGAATCAGAAGGCAACGCCTCAGAATAATTGCATGCGATTGCCTCAACCTTATTATTTTTGTTATAATTATTAGACCAATAAAACCGCTTCACTTCCTTGCCTGTATCAAGCACGCAATGACAGCGCTTAAGCTTTGCTTGCCTCAAGAAAACAGCTCAACGAACTGGAGCTAGTGCTGCCTTACCGGAAACTGAAGCGTTATTTTTCTGTGTAAGAGGCGGATATTTTCCTTAAAGGACTCTCACCACAAGATTTTAGGGTTTTACCTGATCACAGGAATAACTCACAGAATGGGTAAAACCTCAGACAGAGGTACAGCAATAGTCAGCAAAAATGACAATCTTTAAAGAAAGGAGAAATGAGATGAGAGATTCTATAGCTATAGCTTACAAAATGGCAAGTATTTCACAGGATGCATATGGAAACTCAAAAGAAAAAAGACAACAAGTAGATATAATTACGTCTAAAATTACTAATTGTTGGGTTAAATGTTATCTTATAAATAGAGATTATGGCGAATTAATTGTCGCTTTTAAAGGAACAACATTTAGTAATTTGATGGAATGGTTATCTAATTTCAGTGCTTTGCCAGTTGGTGACAGTCTTAAAGTTCATGAAGGTTGTGTTCATGAAGGTTTTTTGATTGCCTTCAATTCTGTTAAAGACAGAATTGAAAAAGCTCTTAATAAGAATTTAGATACAGTACAAGATATCTACTTTACAGGTCACAGTCGCGGGGGAGCGATTGCAGTTTTAGCCGCTGATTACTTTAAGAAAAGGGGTTATCCAGTCAAATGTGTTTATACCTTCGGGTCGCCTCAAGTAGGGGATGTAAAATTCAGCAGGCAATACATGGTTCCCCATTTTCGATATGAATATGGAAGAGATATAGTTCCATTTCTTCCTGATCCATCTTGGGGAATTGTATATAGACACACTGGTGAATTAAGATATATGGACCAGGAGGGGTCTTTGACAAAGAGGGATAAAAGGTGTGGGGAGGCTCAGAGATTAGCTAAAATAAGTGACCGAGACTTTGCCAATTGGGAAGAAAGTTTCAAGGAAAATTTAAGGGATCATAAGATAGATAAATATGTTGAAGCAATTGAAAAAAACTTGATTTTTAGTCGTGTTGATGTCTACAGAAATGAATTTTTAAATTATCACTTTCCCCAGGATTACTTATTTCCTCCAGAAGAAGAAGGACTGGTGCCAGCAAAACCCATCCGTCCACCAAAAGACTTTCCTCCTGCAGAAGCTCCTATCCTCATAGATGAACAAGATGATAAAATAGTAAGTAATTGTCAAGTAAACCGAGACAATTGTTTGGTATTGGTCTAGCACTCAGGAGCGTTTCTATTGTCCAACTCTTGTGAATTCAAGCTTTCCAAGGGATAAAGTTGTCTCAGTTACGAGGTAGGAAGTAGCTGATTGTAGAGCCTCTAAATACTGATACTCAAGAGAATTTTCCTGACATCCTATCAAGCATCAATAAGCTGGAGGTGGCTGTCAATAACGTCGGCATCATGCAAACAAAAAACCTGGAGGCTTATCATAGTACACATCCAGGAAGAAGTGGAAAAAGCTCTTGTCAAGTTCAGCCAAGCTTTCCCAGCAGCGTGTGAAGGCTACTCCCCAGTACGAATCAATTGGGTGAGCGAAAAAAAGCTTGGGAGAGGGGAGCTAGTTAGCGTCAAAATTGCGATAACATAGTCGAGGAATACGCCCAAAATTTTGCTGAGGATATAGGGGCACCAGCAGGATTTGGGACTATTAAATCAAGCCAGAGTCACAACGGAAAAACTAATAGACACTCTATATGAGCCCCTGAAAGTTAAACTA
>JAAHHJ010000089.1 GCA_010692425.1 Symploca sp. SIO3C6
AAAGTCGAGGAATGGGCAGAGAAAAACTTTAAATTTACCTAAGTATTTTTACTCAGCAACTGCCTCGATTTAGCGCTCGCCTTGAACTCCCTCAGTCCATGTGACAGTTGAGGGTGCGGAATGTGGGTTATAAATGAGGTAATATAAAACCTCCAATTGGGCATAACTGAGCATTTTTTCGTGATACTCTCCCCCTGGAGTTTGGGAGACAATTTCTAAAACAAAAATTGGAACGACATCTTTTTCTTCCCACACCACATATAGCAGTACGTAATAAAACATTGAATCAGTTATTCTAGCGATGCGGCCAGAAGAAATCGGCAATCTTCTTTTCTCCCTGAACTTGCTCCTGTGCAGAAGCACCCAATAAAACTGTACGCTGTTGCAATTGATTATTAAAGCGTCTAGCCACACGACTAGGTATCCCATAGCCGTAAACAATATGACCTTGACCTGCTATTACCACTACCTGATAATCTGGATTAGCTTTAATAAATTGGGCAATACTATCAGCCATAGTTTCATCCCACAGCACCTGCACAGTAAAGAACCGTTCTAAGCTATCACTATTACCATGACCTGCCTGATTATGCTGTGCGTAGGATTCTTTGATAATTTGACGATAATCATCATTATCTGTCCGAATTTCTGAGAGCGGTGGAATATAACGCTGCTCAGCAACTGTTAAGCTCTCAATTCCATTACGGGCAACTTGGCGCGTCACCTCCGTAGGGGCATTGAGAGCAATCACAGGCAGTTGCTTAGCTTTAGCGAAGCGCAGCATAGGCGCGTAGTATTCCCAAGCAAAGCCCCAACGTTGTTCATACTCACTTTGTCCCACTAACTGAGCTTCTGTAATCTTGCCAGCTAGGTATTGATCCAGAATTTCCTGATAGGGGCGCTGGAACATCTCCATTGCTACGGCAATTTTTTGATTGTTCTGGTAAAGTGCCTGTAATATTTCCAATTGAACTTGATGATCTTCTGCACTGGTGTGAGTTTCTCCAAGGTAGACAACATCTGCCTTGACCAGTTCCTGTAAAATCTGTTGTGGACTTGTGGAGGGTGTATTTTGTGTCTGAACCTGCTGCTGTTCCTGCTTAAGAGGATTAGAGGCAATTTCGGTGCAGGTGGGAGCAGCACAGAAAAAGAAGATTCCTAAATACCAAGCACAGAGTCTAGTAATTCTTTGTATTTTCATCAGTTTTTACGGCTGGATGAGGAACTGTTGATAGCAGTTTTAACGCTTGAAGAAGGCAGTCCCGATGAAAAAATTTTTTCATCATCAAGCATTGAAAGATGGTTATTTCCCCTACACCCCACACCCTACACCCTACACCCTACACCCTCTTTCAAGTTAGAGGGCCCGAGACCCAAGGGAGTATTCAGCATTCTTTCCCCAAGCTCGAATCAGTCGCCAGGAGGCTTTCGAGTTGATAAAGTACTAACACTCTTAGTTCTCGGATAAAATTTGGCTCAGAAGAACAATTTCTCCCTTTCTCCCCCTCTCCCCATCTCCCCCCTCTTCCTTCAACTAGCGAGGCACAGGGGTTCAAGGCATTGAAAGTTCACCAACAACCTCTAAACGCTTGAATTTACCTAACTCCATAAACTTTTCCGCTAAAGTTTCGGCGGCAGAGGGACTAATCCAGCCCATTTGCTTGAGTAAATGGATGGCAACAGCATACTTAGCTCGTTTAGCTCCATCCATCACCTTAATTGCCAAACCCATACTCTCGCCAATACGACTAAGACATTGAACTCCTTCAGCACCAGCTTTGCTAACTACTTCTCCTGGAGCTAATCGCATCAATTCAGTATCAAATGCCCCTTCCCCCGCAATCATCTCTGGGTAATGGGTCATGGCGCGAACCACACGTTCCATTGCCAAACTGTTGCCACAGGAAAGCTGAGCATATAAAAATGCCATCTGACGAAGTTGCATAAAATAAGTAGGGGCACCACAGTCATCGTATGCCCTAATCAACTCCTGTGGTGGCATCCCCATCAAATCAGCAATCTGGCTGAGGATCAACTGTTGTACAGGGTGATTGTATTGTAAATAAGTATTTAGTGACCACTGCCGCTGCTGGCAGACTGCTAGCATACCAGCGTGTTTCCCAGAGCAGTTATACTGTAAGGGGCTATTTGTACCGACTGGGGTTGGGCATTGTAGAGCAGATGGGTCAATATCACAGCGCCAAAGGACATTAAAAACTTGTCTTGCCTGTTCAATCTTGCCTTGATGGGAACTGCAAATAATTGCCAAGTCACGGTCATTGAGGTCATAGCGTTCTAGCGTACCAGTAGTGGCGGTAGCCAGTGCCTGAAAAGGTTTGAGAGCGGAACGAACGAAGGTTGCGGTTTCTGGGCTTCCAGCGAAAGATAGAACACGTCCTCGATGATCACAAACAACTGCTTGGACTTGATGAGTCGATTCAATAATCCCTTCCCTGAGCAAACGTACTTCTATGACTGGCGATTGAGGGCTTTTTCCCCTTTTCATGTGGTTAAGACTCTGATGAATTTAAGCTTCTTATAAAAAATTCCAAATTACGCCACCACCAAAGACAACTATCAACATAATACCGAAGGTGCGTCTCAAGCGTTGCAGAATTGGTGTTAATTGGTAAGAAACAATCAGGCGATCGCGCGCTAGTGTTTCTGGAGGCTTAGTCCAATTTTGACCATCATACCAGCCTGACTCTTCGTAAAATATTGTCTCTCGGAAAAGGCGATCGCGCACATAAGACCAGCCCAAATATAGTCGCAGCAAACTTAGAAGCACAAATACCCCAGCCCCAGCGCTGCCACAAAGTAGAAATTGCCCCATATTCTTGTTAGGGGCAAAGCTGGCAGCTGCCATTGGTCCTGCAATTAGCCAACTCCATCCCCAAACCCAAGCCAGTTTAATGATATAGCCTTGCAAGTCTAGCTTTACCCAACTAAAGAACCAAGATTGATTCAGCTGCTGGTATTCATTAATTGGCTGCTGTTCATCAGGAACTGGACAGATAGAAACAGAAGATTTAACCATGTTGTTAGTCCTCTAGGGGTTGAGAGGCTTGGAAGTTAATCTGTTGAGCGTGTCCCCAGAATGCTTCAAGATTATAGAACTCCCGCTCTTGTGGCAAAAAGATGTGGGCAATCACCTCACCGTAGTCCTGAAGAATCCAACTGCTGTTAGCTTGACCTTCAGTTCTGATTGGTAAACGTTGCCATACACTCTCCATTTTTTCTGCAATTGACTGGGAAATTGCTCTTACCTGAGCCTTAGAAAAGCCAGTAACGATCACGAAATAATCTGTGAGGTATGATACTTGAGCCACCCTCAGAATCAGGATATCGGCACCCTTGCGGTCATCAGCAGCTTGAGCAATAGTCAAAGCTAGGTCTTGGCTCCTGTCATCTGTTTTGGCATCTGTAGTAGTTAAAGTAGATCGCATGTTAGTTGGCTCTCTCATCAAATTCTAAATTCCTTATCGGGGATTAAGACACTAGATGCATTAATAATTAACTTACAGAATTTCTCGCCTGAAAGCCCACTTCTTTCCGGGGTGGGATCAAAGACTATACAATTTGAGGTGCAGTGAGCTTGAAGAAGGCAGTCCCGATGAAAAAATTTTTCATCATCAAGCATTAAAGATGGTTATTTCCCCTACACCCTAAACCCCACACCCTCTTTCAAGCCAGAGGACCCGAGGCCCAATGTAGTATTCAGCATTCTTGATCAACCGTTACATAAGACCTACTCAAATCTACTCACGTCTAGGCTTTTCTCTTCACCAGAAGACTTGCACGCAAAGCGAGCAGTTGATGCTTACTTCCTGCTACCGGATTGGAGGTGTCGGCACTTCTCCAATCCGTCAGGCTTACACGACTTAACTAGCCGCGTTTGCCACACCACTTGCTACACTTGGGGAGACCCCAAGACCGCAGTGGCTCAAATTAATGGCAGCATTCCAATCTCTATCCAACTCAAAGCCACATTCTTCACACTTAAATGTACGCTCTGACAAGGATAGAGACTTTGGAATTTTCCTTAACGTCTAGGGTGCATCCACCCGGTGACACTTATTGAAATATACAGACCTTATATCTTAATTGAGAGACAGTAATAAAAAAAAGAAGTAGCGCCAGGTTAAAGACGCACCGGACAAATTGGATGGGGATTTAAACCCAACCAATTTTATATATGCACCTTATAGACGGTGGGGTATCTGACCGATATTAATTTCGATAAATCCTTTTTACAGTTAATTGTAGACGCCCCTAGGGCTTGTCAGAGCAAATAGATTCTCAAAGAGTAACTTATCGAGATACTCACGTCTGCTAAGAATCTTGAGTGGTTAATTCTCCTCCCAGAGGCATAACATCGTTAAAAAGTTCTTGATATCGGTCGAGAGCTTGCTCACGGGAGTAGTTGGCCAAAGCATATTGTCTACTTTTCTCACCTAGCATTTTCACTTTCTCTCGATTGTGATATAAATCCAAAATTGCTGCCACTAATTCCCCTGCATCTTCTGGAGGTACAACAATACCACCACCGCTTTTTTGTATAGCTCTAGCAGCAGTGCCATTAGCAGGAACCGATCCTAGAATCGGGCGTCCACTAGAGAGCAATACTGGAATCTTTGAGGGCATATTGAAGGAAATAACTGCACTTTTTTGTACTACCAAGCCTACATCCGCTGCTGCTAGCATTTCTGGCAGTTTTTCCCTGGGCTGAAATGGCAATAATATTACATTAGTTGCTTTGCAAGTATCTTTATAGAGTCTTAATTTTTCTAATGCTTTTCCTTCTTCTAGTTGTAATTCCTCAAGGGCTTTTTCTTCGTAACGTAGCAATTCTTCGAGGGTTTTCTCTTCATATCGCTGCAATTGTTCAAGGGCTTTTTCTTCTCCCACAATTACAATGGCAATATCCTCAACCCCTCGCAAGCGAACTGCCGCATTGATCACGGTTTCTATACCTTGAGTACGGGCAATATTACCGGAATACATTACAACGAACTTGTCTTGGAGGTGATGAGTTTTGCGGAATTCGTTGTTTTCTTTTGGTAAGGGGCGAATAAAATGCACATCAACCCAGTTGGGGATTAACTCCATTTTTGCCTCGGCTATCCCCTTTTGACGCAAGTTATCAATAAAGCCCTCAGCAATAACACTAATCTTCGTGGCATACCTATAGGCAAATTTTTCCAACTGCTCAAAGACGCGAATCATGAGTTTGTTTTTGAGGATGCCAGTTTTCACAGCAGCGTCTGGCAAAATGTCCTGGAGGTTTAGAACTATTGGACAGCGATATAACCATCCCAGTAAAACTGCTGGGACGCTAACTGGTAGTCCTGGTACAGTTAGAAGTAGTACATCTGGACGTTTGCCAAGCAGTGCTATGAAAAAGCTGGTAGCGACAAAGCTAACTTCCATTAAGATACGGTCAATTAAACTAGGTCTGGGGCAAATCCGGAGATAACTGCGCTGAATGGTAACACCCTTGATGTTTTCTGTGAAGAATAATTTTCCCCGGTATCCCTCATAGATCTCACGTTGAGGATACCAAGGCATACCAGTAACAACACGAACTTCATGTCCTTTTTTAACCAAGCCTTCTGCTAATTCGGTGATTAGAGGGGCAATGCCGATGGGTTCAGGATAATAGTTGTAGGAATAAATCAGAATGCGCATAATTTGAGTGTGCCATCTGGGTGTAAAGTTACCGAATTATCGGGTTAGTACCTCCAAACTAGCCTGGTTAACAACAAACTAACTGGAAGCTTTCTGAAATGCTTGAAGCTGGTGGAGCTGATTAAGTTCCTGGCAGAGAGAAAATAGTGGTAACAGATGCAAATTGCAGTTGGGCATAAGTATCAACCAACTGTGAACTGTCATTAATTTAACCAGGTAAAGTTAACACAGGAGTAAGGTTATCACCCACTCTGCCTAAAATTTACTGATCTACCTCGGTTACTATTTCAGAGCTTCTACAGCAATGCACAGTAAATTCAAGCATTTAGCAGAGCACTCCTAATTTAACTTGCCAGAATCGAGATCGCCTCAGCATCAGAGCTACTAGACTACGGAGACTCGAGCTAGTGTCTATCTTTTTGGGTGACTTATTATATCCGGCATAATGGCTTCAACCCTGCATGCCTATATAAGTACAGGATGGCTTTTAAATCAGGAAATGGCAAGCATCTTAGAACAATGCTCTAATGTCAAATAACCAATTGCTGAGTTAGAGTTCTCGCTAGGTTCCCATCTAAAAAATATGGGAAGGGAACTCCCGTTATACCCATGCAGGCGAATGCTACTAGGATATTAGCCCAGAGGGCTCGGGCGGCGAGTTCGTGAAGTTGGATGATTTAAACTTTCCCTGAATTTAATTGTTACATAGCTTTGATGTCTGGGAACTATTTTATCGGTCAAAATTGAGAAAAGAGTTCAACTAACCCATAACAAAAAATGCCTTATGCGCCGTATAAGTAGAATTCTGGCTCCTTTACTCCTAAGTACTTTACTGCTGGTAGCCTCCTGTGCCCAGCAACCTCCTTCTCGCTTTGAGCCGGCACAGCAGGAAAGCGCTCAGACCAAAAGTGGTCAGGCGGTTACCAAAGACGCCACCCAAGGTGCGAAATTTAATCGATTTTTTCCAGCATCCGGCAATGGCTACGAGCGTGTCTTTGCCCAAGAGAAGAAAGGTTTTGCCCAGGCAAAATTGAAAAAAGAAGGCAAGGAGGTAGCAGTCCTTTCCATCAATGACATTAGCAGCAACCCCACGGCAGCGGACAAGTATAAGCAAAGTAGCAAAACCATTGGCGGTTATCCCTCGGTAGAAAAAGGTACTAAAACCACTGCTGTCCTCATCAGTAATCGCTACCAGGTGAAAGCACAATCACGTGATCCCTCTTTCACTGCCAGTGATCGAGAAGCTTGGCTACAAAAATTTGATCTTAATGGTATTTCCCGACTCAAGTAAGTCTGGGATAGTTCATGGTTCATGGCTCATGGCTCATGGTTCATAGTTCATGGTTCATGGCTCATGGCTCATGGTTCATTGGGGAAAGTATAAGGATAGTTGTGGTATACATTCCCAATGAACAATCAACAATGAACTATGAACAATCGTGGATTACCAGTTGCAAACTAAAACATTAGATAAGGAGCCGTAGTTGTGAGCAAAGCAATTTATGAGATTGTTGACGAGCTACCAACCAAAAACATGACTATCTCGGCGCTAAAGTCTCTCGACTTTGTTGTGCCTGGTGAGTGGGAAAATTTGGTCGGTTTTGAAAATACGATTCGCGCCGTCACTGGTGAAGAAGATGAAGATCTGATTCAGGAAATTGGCGATCGCGCTGTATATTTGTTCAATGACCGTTCCCAGGGTTATCAAAGGGCGCTGTGGTTATACCAAACTATTGACACTACTGGTACTGCTCTCGGTACTGCTGCCTTAGCCAATAAAGTCGGCGAAGCAATTCCTCTGCTAGGTTTTTTAAGCAAAATCACACCGAAAGCTGACAAAGCCCAAACGATTGATTTGTCTTTAAAGGTAGTAGTCGAGCTAGTTGCCTTTTGCCAAATTAACGGCATTCCCGGAGATAGCATTGGTGATTTTGTTGGTGCTTTAGCTGACTATGGTGGTGAGTCTTTGATGCGTATGGCAGCACTAATTTGTTTTGATGGTCTCATACCTCTCGGGCCTGACTTTATCATGAAGGTGCAATCAACCCTCTCTGGACTGACTCCTTCACGCTTGGAGGAAAATCAGGGTTTCCAGAAAATCAATGATGCTATCCCTGGTGGTGATACCGAAGGTAAACTCAATTTTATCGGTCAAAGTTTTGACTCAGTAAGGGACTGGATGGGGAATTTTGTCGCCGATCGTGGTTTGACACCCCAAGCAGTGACCAACAATTTAAGAGGGTTTCTAGAGTTTTCTGATGACAAGTTGGACTACTTGGGGGCCTTTTTGGACATGTCAACTAACTATTACGAACACACTGGTGTTCAAACCTTAGCTCGACGACTGATTGAACGAGCTGCTGCTGAAATCTAGCGCAGTTTGCGCATTAACAGGCAATTTCTTTTGTCAGATAGGCGCTGGTAAGACATTTCGTCTGTCAGCTGTTTGATAAACATTAGCCCTCTGCCTCCCTCTTTCTCTAGGGGATCGCAATCCTCCTGAAAGAGGGACTCCAGCTTGGCTTGTAGATCAAAAGGTTTACCCTGATCCCAAATCCGGATTTCTAGGCAGTGGGCAAATAATTTCAACTCCAGATCAATAGTCGTGGTTTGGGGTAAGTGTTGATGAGCATGGCGAACTGCATTCGTGAAACCTTCTATTAGAGCGATTTGGCACTGCCAGCAGAATTGCTGAGGCAATACAGGTGCACTGAATTGCTCAAACCACGGCAAAACTTCTGAGATAGTATTCAAGTCCGACTCTACCTGAATGCGAGATTGTTTGAGTGGCTGTTCCTGCTGCATAGACCAAAAATATTGCCGGATGTCTCTAAGATGCCCCACTATTTTTGCTAAACACGATAAAGATCGTTTTGATAATGAGCTTAAGGTCATAGAGCAAGCTCCAGTTTCGCTGGTAGCGTAAGTCCAGTTGTATTATGTCTTCAAATTTACGAACTGAAGATCGACCGTTGACTTGCCACTCACCAGTCATACCAGGTTTGACATCTAAGCGCTGCCACTCTGGTACTTCATAGATTTCTACCTCATTGGGTGTGGGGGGTCTAGTACCTACTAAGCTCATTTCACCTCTAACTACATTCCAGAATTGAGGCAGTTCATCCAAGCTAGTGCGCCGCAAAAAGCGACCCACCCCAGTAATTCTAGGGTCGTTCTCATTTTTAAAAACTTTACCATCAGCTTGATTTTCAATTTCGTGTTTTCTGGCTTCAGCATCGATATACATCGAGCGGAATTTCCAAATTCTAAAAGGTTTACCCATCCAGCCGAGGCGGGTTTGACTAAAGAACACAGGACCTGGATCATCGAGTTGAACGGCGATGAAGATGGGAATAAAAACCATGGCTGTAATTCCTAAACCCACGAATCCTCCAACAATGTCGATAACTCGCTTGATCCAAGAGCGTATAGAGGGATGAGTAGTCGGCAGTTGATTTTCTGAACCTTTGGTAAGGGGTTGGGCAGAAACAGGGAGGGGCTCAATATTCAAAATTTTATCGAGTGAGGTCATTGCCAAAACTGCCATTACTTGAGGAGTAACACTCCTGAGTAAGATTTCAACTCCTTTTTCTCGTGCTAGTTTGTGATTGCTAACTAGTGCGCCCACCCCACTGCTGTCGATAAAGGTAGTCTCCTCGAAATCGAAAATGATTTTCGCACTTAGGGAACTCTTTTGCAAAAGCTGCTGGCATTTGGTTTTGAGAGCCACAGCCTCAAGTACACTCAGGCGCACAGGGATATGTACGACGGGAATATCTTCTAAGAACATAACCTTAAAATCTGCCTCGGAAACTGGGTCAACCATAAAGACTTGCTACTTAGCTCTCACCTAGGTTTCTGACCAATATTTTGTCCTACAATCTCTAGCTTCGCCTAGAGTTGTTGGTATACAAGTAATGACAAGTTCTACTTTTAAATTTTTGCAAAAGGCCTTGCCCGAGTTAGGATATCGTTTAAGATAAACCAAGCTACTGGGGGGCGCACAGTAACTAACGCCCACTCAGATGTCATCTACAACTCAATCTAGTGTACGCCTGATCGAAATTTTTTCTGCTATTCAAGGGGAAGGATACCAGGTTGGGACTCGCCAATTGTTTATCCGCTTTGCCCTTTGCGGTTGGCGCTGCTATTTCTGCGATCGCGCCTATACTTGGAGTGTCCCTGAAGTTTGCTGCGTTGAGCAGACGCCAGGAGAGCGAATTTTGAAATTCACCCGAATCCAGTATCTGAGAGGGAGATGCTTAAATGAGCTGAAAAGCTAAATAACCTAGTTTACACGATAGCATTCACCATCTTCTTTGCCTAAAAAGGTTCTAGCTTGGCAAGGCTTAACTTTCCGCGCGGGAAGTCCCGCGCTGTAATCCGTGATTCAGCGCCGGGATGAAAGCGCGGCCAGGATTGGCGGTAAAATACAGACACATCGTTGGCATTCCAACACCCTTGCGCGATAACCAAGCGTAAGCGATTTTTTAGCCTGCCGAAGGCTGGTGTCTGCCTGTGGACACTGTGTAAGACCAAACTGTACTTGTACAACGAGGCAACGGCGGATGAAGCTCCGAAGCCCACATCAGCTATCTTTGATTTGATGTTGGGTACTTCACTGAAGCGCACTCTTAAAACAGGTGCGCGTTGTGCCGCTAAAACAGGTGCGCGTTGTGCCGCAAACTCATAAGATGATTGCTCAGCTATAGAGATTTCCTGGTCTTTCTCTTTGGGATTTGGCTTTGGCTTTGGCTTGAGCAGCACTACGTTTAAGGGCAGAGAGTCTGGCTTCATATCTGCGCCGCAGACGCCGGCTGGGAGTGATTTCAATTAAGGTTTTTAAAGCACTGCCGAGACTTTTGTAGGCGTTAGGTAGGGTATAACCAAAGCGAGTGGCAAGGGATAGGGATTTTTCGTCAGCTTCAATTGCTTCTTTTAAAGTTTTGTCTCCATTGTTTTTTTGATAAAGCCTCCAACCAGAGACACCGCATAGGGCTAAAGCTAAGATCAACAGTAAGCCATCTTGTACCCAAAGTTCGCCCACGGCACCGCCTAAACCAATTGCTAGGGCTGCCATTTCCCAGCCTTCTTTGGGAATAGTATCATTTTGTATCCGGGCAACTTCATGCCAGAATAATAAGTTACGCTGGTCTAAGGCTAGTTGCTCCCATTTGACTAAGTCAATTTGGATTTCTACTTCGTCTCTGCCAATTTCTTCGGAGCGAAGCAGGGGGGGGTTCACTTCGGTAGTCCCTTCAACCATCACCCAGCTTTGTAATTCTGGTGGCAGTAAGCCCTTCAGACGCCGGAGTTCACTCATCTCGGCTCTGGCAGAAGAAGTCGCATATGATGTCATATATCTGCCTCTAGGAAATTATCCACAATAGAAAAAGGTATCATTTGGAAGTATAGCGATTTTGATGTTGATCCATGGGTCATCCCCTTGAGAGGCATCCTTGGTAACAGGCAACTTTAATAAGCTATTACAAATGTACTCTTCTATTGCAGGCTTCTGGGGGCGCTCCCATCGGAAGAATTAAGGCTTACGTGCTACGAAAAACCTACTCAAACCTGCGATTTGATGTTTTCTTCCTGCTTCTTCCGGGGCTGTCGGCAGCTGGCCCGTCCACAGGCAATCCCCCTATAGCCTAGGGTTCTAAGTACTTTAACCAGCCAGAAGAAACACTCGCTAAGTTCAGCGCGGCATTTAAGTCCCTCTCAGCAGTTTGACCACACTCACCACACTCGTAGGTGCGCTCATTAAGTGGCATGGGCTGCACATTCCCACAGTTATGACAGGTTTTCGATGATGGATACCAGCGCTCAACTAGCATCACCTTGTTGCCATAGTGCTTTTGCTTATAGCCCAACTGCCGACGGAACTCGTAGAAGCCTAAATCGCTAATTGCAGACGCTAATTTATGGTTAGCTATCATGCCAGCTACATTCAAATCTTCGATGTGAATAACCGCGTATTTCCTACTCATTTCCGTTGTGGTCTTGTGCAAGAAATCTTTACGGATGTTGGCAATATGGGCGTGAGTTTTGGCTAACTTGGCGTAGTGTTTCTTGGCGTTGTTAGAGGCTTTGATTCCTTGCTTCCGATTCCCCAGTACTTTATTCCTGTTACGCCACTGTTGTTTGCCCAGCTTGTTTTTCGCTTTCTGATAG
>JAAHHJ010000009.1 GCA_010692425.1 Symploca sp. SIO3C6
CTCGCCATTGGAAAGCGCACTCGTACGCTTGAGGAGAGCGGGACCTCTGGCAGGGTGGAGAAATCCCTTCTGCTAAGTTCTCTCTAAGATTCAAGAATCCCCCTTTTTCTAAAAGGGGGAGTGTCAATCTTGAGGATTATCTCCATGCAAAGAGTTCCAGTAATATCTAAAAATGGACAACCATTATTAATTGGAAAAGATTAGGGCAATTTTCAGCTAAGAAAACCAAGCTACTCAAACGTGGCACAGGATTAATTTGTAAACCGATAGTTGGAGGGGGCGGTTTCCTCCCAGCACTAAAAGTGCGGGTTTCCACCGCCCAAGAATAGATGACTACTACTGGTGCTATGAGTCTGAGTGACCACGATAATCGAACTGTGGAGATTGAGGTAGTGGGGATTTGCAACAATCTAGCACGCAAGAGTAACCGTACAATTACAGTTCCTTATCGCCGGTTGTCTCAGGAAATGCAGCGACTGATGCGTCTGGGAAGCACAATTGTCAGCGTCAAGCTAGTTTCATTCTCCCTAACAGGAACTGAATCTGCCCAAATTCCCGCCTTACCAAAGGAGAAAGTACCACTGGAGGTAGAATCGCCAACAATTTCCCAGGGACAAAACCCTGACATCGTAAAAGCTAAGCCTCTTCAACGCTCAAGAAATCGATTGGCGGCGAAGAAGACTACTAGAACTACCAAGACTAGAAGGAGAAGAACAATTAAAGGTCAAACTAGAGTGCAGTAACGGCAGATATGGATATTACCGATATTAATCAATTTTTACAGCTTTCGATCGGGCGTTGGCGATCGCAACGCAGTGGTCATAATCTAGCTTTTAGTCACTTTGAAGAAGTGCGCTCAACAATTGATATTGTTGCACTAGAAACAGATGAACCGGCGGTAATTGATATTTGTCAGTTGTATGGTTTTGATCCAACTACTGCCTTCCATCCTTTTCGCATGAGTTGGGAGGGTGAATCAGATTGGGACGATGAAGAAACTCTAGCAGGAAATTGCGTACTTGTCCCTATTCCCGATCCAACTAACCCAAATCAGGGTAAATTACTAAGAGAGAAGGGCTATGCTGAGACTATTGCCGCAATTGGCGAATACCGCATAACTGAAGATGGCACTTTCACTCTGCTAACTGAGTATGATCGTGCTGCTGCTGAAGAGCGAATTTGGTTTGCGACACCGAATCTGCGGTTTCGGGTTTCGTTGATCAAAACTAGTGATGGTCAAGGGGTACTCACCGCCTCGTTTTCTTCAGAAATTCGTTCTTTGTCTACTCAGTAGGGCGGTACTAGTTTTAGTAATACCTACTACAGCATGACTGATGCGTAGAAACTTCACGTAAAGTTGTTTAGGTTTGTAGCAAAAGCTTAATAGAAAAAACAATTTTTAATTTCAGTTTACAGCAATCCTCTTGGTAATTAACAGTTAACAATCAAATTTTAAAGTTTTTTTAACTTAATTACAATATACCCATGCTCTCTAGTTACCCACAAACCTACACCAATGACTTGCTCAATCTAGCCTGTTGGATGGCAGGAGATTTTAGTAACCAAAAACAAGCTTTCGACAATTCTAAACTTTACGCCCACATCCGCATTTTTTTTCGTCCTCTACCGTTTGAGTTCTTTTCTGGTATCGGTTTTTACTCTGAACAAGTTTATGATTATGATTTGTGGAGTCCCTACCGTCAGGGAGTCCATCGGCTTATCAATCAGGGCAACCAGATTTATATAGAAAATTACAGCCTCAAAGATCCCATACTCTATGCTGGAGCAGGACACGAACTAGAGATTCTCAAAACTATTACCCCTGAGTCTATTGAACGTCGCCATAACTGTTCAATGGTTTTCTGGCGAGAGGGCGAAATGTTCCGGGGAGGTGTCGAACCAGGTAACAGCTGTTTGATTAAGCGTAATGGCTGTCAAACCTACCTAGTGAGCGATGTGGAATTAACCGAAAATACTTGGGTGAGCTTGGACAAGGGCATGGATATTAACACCCACCAACAAGTCTGGGGTTCAGCAGCTGGTCCTTTGCGATTTGAGAAAAGACAAAGTTTTGCTGAGGAATTACCAAGCTTTACTGCTTAGACATGAGAAAGTTTCAATAGGTACTTAATTTGCCTAGTGATGGAAAAAACTGACCTATAAATTTATTGATTGAATCGGATGAGTGCCTCAACTTTAATTAGCAGCACAGCTCAGAAAATGCTACCGCCAGAAGCCCAGAAAAAAATGCAGTGCTGGATCAGGAGCAGACATCTGATTTGTTCCGGTCACTTTTTTGTATTTGAGACAGTAGAATACTCGACTCTAGACAGATTTGACGAATGTGTCAAAAGTTTAGGAGGAACTTTAATATGTGTTGAACCCATTAAAAAAATTTGGATTGGAAACCATCGACAAGTAATTGTGTATCAAGCTAAAGCCAGTTTGCATACACCTCACCATAAACTGAAACAATACTGGATTAAGTATGGTAGTTTTCATACCAGATTTGATGAACGTTCTTAAATAAATTGCAAATTAGTAGATAGATGATTATGATTAGCACATTTACTTCCTCTATAACTACTCCAACTTCCAAATTAAGTACGAGTCTCTGGGAAGAAACAAACCCGATTGAACTGCAACCATGCAGCTCCCAAGAGGAGTTTGCAACCGTAATCCGAGCCGTCTACCGACAAGTTTTGGGTAATGCCTATGTCATGGAAAGTGAACGCCTTGTCGTTCCTGAATCACAGCTCAAACTAGGTGAAATTAGCGTCCGTGAGTTTGTGCGTCAGGTTGCACAATCGGAGTTATACAGATCAAGGTTTTTCGACAATTGCCCCCGCTACCGAGCGATCGAATTAAATTTCAAGCATCTGCTTGGTCGTGCTCCTGATGACTACTCTGAGATGAAGTATCACAGTAGCATACTCGATACTAAGGGTTATGAAGCTGATATTGATTCCTATCTCGATAGCGATGAGTATCAAGATTACTTTGGGGAAAACATCGTACCCTTTTATCGGGGCTACAAAACTCAGACTGGTAAAAAGCTGCTTGGGTTCACTAACATGTTTAAGCTCTTACCAAGTATGTCTAGTAGTGATAAAGACCTTGTATCAGGGAATTATCCTCGTTTAAATCAGTCGATTATTTACAACAATCCTTCTGGAACACTTCCAGTAACCAATGTTGCTCAATTGTTAGCTAAGGTACTCAAGCCCAACATCCAAATAGCTAAAGGACCTACACCAGCAGATCTAGCTCGACAAAAAGCTTATCAAGACTTGCAAGCTAAATTTCAAGAACAGGTTCAATTGCTTGAAATTATGAAGAAACAGCTCGCTGAGTTACAGCCTTTGGCAACAATTGGAAGCTCACAGTTGAATAAGTGGCTCTCTTACAGTCCCTCTCCTGGCGCTGCTGCTGATTTAATCACCAGCCGAAAATTCCCCAACCAGATAGCGGAGACTTCTCAACCACCAGAAAGTTATGAAGCCCTGCAACAGCAGTATGAACAACAGGAAGAGGAAATTACTTCTTTACGAGAAAAAATTGCTGATTTGCAGCGTTCAGCTGCGATAGGAGAAGCACGTTTGAATAAGTGGCGCAGTCGTACTTTTTCTCGTTAAATAATAAGTAATAAGTAATAAGTAATAAGTAATAAGTAATAAACGTTTTTTTGTAACTTGTTAATTATGGCTTTTTACCTATTACTTAAAGTCAGACTATTTGTAGCATTCTTGACCCAAGGCAAAAGCCTTGGAAGGCTCCAGGGTTCCAGGGCTTTATGCTTTTATGATTTCTTTTTCACTTGGGCTTTAAGGATACAAGCCCTATCAGACAGGATATGACAGGGGTTTGGAAGGAGTCCAAGCTTCACATTTTCTCTAGACATAAAGCCTTGGAGCCTTTTATCTTCTGCCTTTTTCTTGGTCAGTACCAAATCTTTGATCAATCCTAGTCAGCATGCTAGTATTGTAATTCTGGATATATAGCTGGCAACACAAGCACGGATTTCAGGTCGAGGGAAAAATTCTAGTCATTGCGGCCAAATCCCAACCGTGCGGTTAGAAGATGATTTTTGTCTGTTGAAGCTTTTATAGCGTTGCTCCTATTAGGTTAGGACAAATTAAATAGCTGAGACGACCAGATAGCAATAATAACCCTTCTGCCTCCTACCCTCTACCTCCTGCCTTCTGCTATACCAGTCAATAAGCACTAGGATAATACCAAAATACCAATGGCGAAGAAAAAGCGTGGCACTTCCAACTTGAGCTCAAACAACACTAAAGTCAAGATGGGGCTGTCCCTTACGAATACGGGTATTCAATCCTTGAGTACGCTGGCTAAAGAAGCTGGACTATCTCGGTCTGAGTTACTTGAGCGCCTTGTTAGAGGTATGATCGCGGTATCTAGCGATGCCGCTGAAATCAAATTAGCTTTAAAGACGCAAACAGATCAACAAGAGCGGGCAGGTAGAGAAACGCAGGTAGTCTCAGCTCAACTGCAAGCCAATGAGCAAGATGCGCAACAAGCAGTTGAGGGTGTGTTACCAGAAGATTATCAATCTTTGCAAAAGCAATCCCAAGAGCAAGCTAAGATAATTACTGAACTAAATCAGAAAATTGATCAGCTGAAGGAAAAATCAGAAAGTCCCACAGTTCAACCTGAAGTTGAACCAGCAAAGTATGAGTCTTTGCAAAGTAAGTCTCAAAAACAAACTGAGGAAATTACTGCTCTCAAACAAAAAATTACTCGATTTCAAGAACAAATAGATAGTAGCACGGCTCAGCACCAAGCTGAACAGGAAAAGTCCCAATCCCTACAGCAGAATCTACAAGAACAACAACAAGCGAATACGCAACTACAGGCACAACTATCTCAACTACGAGTTAGTCTAGAAACTCAAACTGCACAACATGAAGAATATAACTCCTTACAGCAACAGTATCAACAACAGACATCAGAACTTACCACTCTCGAGCAACAGATTAGTCAACTACAGCAGCAACTAGAAACTAAGACTAATCAACACCAAGCCGAGCAAGAAAAATCTCAATCCCTACAACAGAATCTACAAGGGCAACAACAAGCGAATACACAACTACAACAGCAACTATCTCAACTAAGAGTTAGTTTAGAAGCTCAAACTGCTCAGCAGCAAAGTCAGCAAGAAAACTACAACTCCTTAGAACAACAATACCAACAGCAGAAAGCAGAAACAAGTACTCTCACACAACAGATTAGTCAACTACAGCAGCAACTAGAAACTAAGACTAATCAATACCAAGCCGAGCAAGAAAAATCTCAATCCTTACAACAGAATCTACAAGGGCAACAACAGGCTAATGCACAATTACAACAGCAACTATCTCAACTAAGAGTTAGTTTAGAAGCTCAAACTGCTCAGCAGCAAAGTCAGCAAGAAAACTACAATTCTTTAGAACGACAATACCAACAGCAGAAAGCAGAAACAAGTACTCTCACACAACAGATTAGTCAACTACAGCAGCAACTAGAAACTAAGACTAATCAATACCAAACTGAACAAGAAAAATCTCAATCCCTACAACAGAACCTGCAAGGGCAACAGCAAGCTAATGCACAATTACAACAGCAACTATCTCAACTAAGAGTTAGTTTAGAAGCTCAAACTGCTCAGCAGCAAAGTCAGCAAGAAAACTACAATTCTTTAGAACGACAATACCAACAGCAGAAAGCAGAAACAAGTACTCTCACACAACAGATTAGTCAACTACAGCAGCAACTAGAAACTAAGACTAATCAATACCAAACTGAACAAGAAAAATCTCAATCCCTACAACATAACCTGCAAGGGCAGCAGCAAGCTAATGCACAATTACAACAGCAACTATCTCAACTGCGAGACCAACAACTATCTCAACTGCAAGCTAACCTAGAAAGTCAAACTGCCCAACAGAAAAAATATAAATCCTTACAGCAGCAGTACCAACAGCAGACAGCAGAAATTAATAATCTCGGGCAACAGATTAGTCAACTTCAGGCGCAACTAGAAACAAAAACTACTCAACAACAAACAGAGCAAGAAAAATCACAATCTCTAGAACATAAACTGCAAGTACAAGCACAGATAAATGCACAACTCCAACAGCAACTGGAGAATGAAACAGCCTTACAGGCGTCTCAGCAGAAAACTGAAGCATTACGGCAACGGAAATTAGATGAACAGATAGAGGTAAACGCTGCACTACAGCAGGAAATTGCCCAGCTAAGGAGTTACGCCACCATCGGAGAAAATTACTTAAATAAGTGGCGTAATCGTAATTTTTCTAGTTAGCTTCAACGGTAGATAGCACACGGTTCATCAAAATTATTTTCCCATCCCCCCATCCCCCCGTCTCCCCCTCTCTCTTATGAGGCAGCTTCTGCTCTAACACGATTCTGCTGAAGCATTTGCTCTAATTTGTCAGGGGAAACACAACGACGCTCAGAACAATAACTCATCAAGTTAACCCCATTCATCATCCTGGCAGTGCTGACGCGCACACGAAAATCATCTGTAAGGAACCAGCACCGTTCCTGACCTTGATTCTTTTCATATTCAGTATCTATAGTCAATACCCCATCAGGTGCAAATCGGTAGCGACAAACCACTGGAATCCCTTCTACATAACCGCGATTACGCAGGAATTTACCGGAGTCACTATTTTCGGAATCAGGAATATCAACTAGAATGGCTCCATAATCAGGGTTAGGTTCTACCAAATCTAGGGTATCCTGCCACATGAAAATAGCGCCACCAGCAGCTAAGGCTGGATCAACTGCTTGGAGTTCGCAAACTTCTTTGACTTTGGGGTTATCCTTTTCTAAAACGCGAATAATTAGATTAGATTTTCCCGACTCATTAACAACTGAGTCAAAATGATGTACACTTCGTTCCGAAAACCAAGTTCCCTCACTCTTGCGAAAGAAATCCATCATTGTCATTGGCGATATTAGCTGCATCTGTTCTGGAACCTCAAAAATCTAATCAAGAATCACTCAGCTTCTTTGTTGTTAAGAAATATCAACAAAGAACAGTCTGGAAAGCCACAAAATTATAGGATAAATCAAATATGCTACCCCTGATCTTGTCTGAAGTAAATAATAGACAGGTCTGAAGAGACAATCAATGACTATTAGTAATCGCCCTCTAGAATTAACTCAGACCAATTCACCTGCTAGAATTTTGCTAGATTTACAACCAGGACAGAGTCTTGTCGGTGCTGATCTACAGGACAAAGATCTAAGTAAGATTGATTTGTCCAAAGTTAACCTGAGTAAAGCTAATCTGAGTAGAACTAACCTCAGTGGCGTCAACTTGAGTCAAGCTAATCTCAAGGGTGCTGATTTACGAGGAGCTAATCTACGAGGAGCTAACTTAAGTAATGCTGACTTACAAGGCAGCTATTTGAACCGCACTCAATTGCACCAAGCCAATTTCACCGGTGCCAACCTAGAGGATGCCAAGCTGCAAGTGGCTTACTATGATGCCGAAACTATTTGGCCCCAAGGATACGCCTATAAGAATTCTGGAGCAGTTGGCCCAGGAGCGAATTTGAGTGGTGCCTATTTGAATACAGCTAATCTCCGGGGAGCTAACCTCCAAGGTGCTAACCTGCGAGGTGCTTACCTCAGTGGGGCGGATTTAACCTCTGCCAACTTACAGGGAGCTGCTTTAAGTGGTGCCAACTTAAAAGGTGCCTACCTGACAGGAGCTTTCTTGCGAGATGTCCGACTCAATGGCGCAGAATTGCAGGGAGCCGATTTACGGGCAGCTGATTTGGAGGGTGCAAATTTAGAGCAATTACAGAGTATTGCTGGGGCTGACTTCACCCTTGTACAAGGACTAAGTGATAATACTAGAGCGATGCTTTGCTCTCGTCCCCCTAAGGAATTAGGCACCTGGAATGATTTTACCCAAACCAATACTGCAGATAGTCTTGGCTGTCAGCTTAACTAAGCCATGAACAATGAACGATGAACATTCCTAAACCGATACTCTACTTGCTGCTTTTGCCCTCACTAGCCAATCTGAATCATTAGCAGCAATTTCACTACCAGTTTTATCCCCTAACTGCTCTAATGCCATTAAACTTGCATATTTTAGGTCAAAAATTGGCGTTTCCAAGCAAGCCTTAATTTGAGGAATTGCTCGCTCATCACCCAAATTTCCCAGGGCAATCGCTGCGGCGGCACGGGATTTTTGAAACTGGGGAGCCTTATTGTACAGGGCTTCCACCAGCAAGTCATAGCCAGGGGCATATCTAAGCCAGCCTAAGAGTTTCACTACATGGTAGTGAGCACCGTAATCATTATGGGCTTTGTCTGCAAAGGTAGCCATTAGCGCTTCCCCAGCAACCTCCGGATACAAATCAATTAGAGTTTTACTGCCCAGGTAACACCGCCCAAAATCTGTCTGGTATAGTTCATTAATTACAAATTCTAGGCTTGGTGTTTGGTCGTATTCGTGTACTAGTTCTAAATCATCTGGATGATCACGAATCACTTGCTCCAAATAGGGTTCTATTTGCTCAAAACTAAGCTTACTCTCTGGTACACCCTGTTGTGCCAAGAGTCTAATTGCTCGCAGGCGAAAGACAACAGAAACTGGGCAGCAAGCAATCTGGGGAATGGCTTCATAATGTTGAGCATCGATGAGGTCTTGAATGCAACCCCTTCTCGCATTGACGCTGGAGTGTTGCAGCAATTCTACCACCTTATCCATCTCAGTGCGATCGCCACTGAAACGGCATACAGTGGCGATCGCAGCACTAGCGATTGGTAGATCATCTGATTGGGTAAACTTCTTAATCCGCTCCAATGCAGGCTCATAGCCTAGTTTAGCGAGAATTTGGATAATTAAACGGTAACTCTGACCAGGTTTTTCCAGTAGCTGGGCAATTTCTTCTAAAATTTCCTCATCTTCACAGCCAAGCTCACCAATTGCCCAAACAGCATTTTCCACCGTGTAGCAATCATCATCTGTCAAACAAGAGCGAATCGCTGGCAAAGCTACTGCCGCCTGTAAACGCCCCAAACTTTCAACTGCCTTGCGCCGAGTAATGCGGTCATAAAGTCCCTGATGTTGGTATTCTACCGCTTCAATCAAGGCCTGAATAGATTCTTCTGTAGGAAAATTAATTAAATGGGATGCTGCAATATAACGGTCTGCTGGATCCTCCATCTGGTCTGCAGGCGTTTTTAGCATGGCGATCGCCTGCTCTTGGGTCAAACCAAATATATTGAAAAATCTTTTATCCATTATTAAATTAGCAGTTAGCAATGTTAGTGAAATACTATGACTCTAGGTACTCCTAAGGGCTGGTTGGTAATTATATCCAATTAGTGCTACCTGTAAATATTTCATAATGTTGCTATCTGCTCAATTATGTTTTGAGTGTAGTTAGAAAGCTCTAATGAGCAATGAACAGCAAATCCCCTTCTCTAAAGTAACGCCGGATGTCCTTCCAAAAACTTTACCAATGATGACCCAATCTGAGAAGATTCAGATATTGGCATTTAGCTGACTCGGCGGTAAGTAACATGCTCAACTCTGAAACTCAATCTGGGGATGATCCGATTCTACAGTCCCAGGCCCAAACAGATGCCTTGCTTCAGACGGTCAATGAACAAATTGATACGCTTACCTTTGACCCCAATGACCAGCAACTACTAGAACGTATGGTTGAGAGTCTTGGAGATACCAGAGGTATGGTCAGGCTGAGTATAGCAGAAACTTTGGGGCAAATTGGTGAACCTGCAACTCCTTTTTTGACACAGAAGTTGGCAAATCATCCCAACCCAGTAGTGCGTAGAGCTTGTGCCAAAACCCTCACACTAATTGCTGATCCAACAGCAGTTCCCGTCTTACTCAATTCCTTCTTAAATGACGAGGATACCGTTGTCAGAGGTTCAGCGGTAGGAGCCTTGGCAAGGACAGGTGAGGCAGCAGTACCAGCGTTACTAGAAATTATCGCATCACCTGAGTATCCAGAAAGTACTAAAGGTCATGCGGCATGGGCATTAGCATTTATTGGAGCAGAAGCTAAAGATTACTTGTATAATGCGATCGCTTCTGATTCTACCGATGTTCGCTGTGCAGCTGTCGGGGCAATTGCTAGTCTGGTGCAAGAGCAAGGTGATGAGCAAGCTTTCAAGGTACTGATTTCTTCTCTAACTGATACAGCTCCGGCAGTGCGTGCTGAAGCTGCTGCTGCTTTGGGTAAGTTAGATCAACTATCGGCAGTTCCTGAATTGATACTCTGTTTGCGAGATACTGACTCAGAAGTTAGAAAAACTGTTGCTCTAGCTTTGATGAAACTTGGTGATTCTATGGCTATAGAACATCTGCAAGCTGCACTGGATAAAGAAACAGAAGCAGCAGTGGGGCAGGTGATTAAGTTGGCGATTTCTCAGCTTGAGAAGAAATTAGATGAGGATGATTGGGAATCTTGAGAGTAGTATCGTTTACTAGTAGGGAGTAAACTACTTGAAGTGTACTACGGTCTTCCGAAAACTACACTTAACAATTAAGACAATCTACTCCTCTTGTTCTTCAGGATAAGGTATAGGTTCAACTGCAACCCACCCATCTCTGTCTGGTGCATTATATGAAGTTCGTATATTCGTTCCTTCAGTAGCTATGGCTTTTGCTCCACGATGAATGACTGCTCGTATAACTGACTTTCGGGGATGATCTTTGTCCTTTTCTGCTGCACTTACAATGGCAGTAAATTTTCCTTCTCCCTTTTTGGGTTTTGAAGGTAGACGTTGCCCCAGCCAAAGATCAAGTACTTCAGTCGATACATTGCGCCTGGAACCATGATGTGGAACTTGGAATCTATCAATGCCAGGAAGCTCCAATCCAATCGATGGGGCATAATCTGCTGCTTCTGATAGTGCTTTACGCCCAGCATCAGCCGTTAAGAGAATACGCTTGTCACATAAATTAGCATATTGAATAACACTCATGTCATTCTCAGCACTCGTCTCTTGAGATGAAAATGTTTCTTCGCCCCAAGCAGCTCTTAACATAGCGGCTGCTTTTGCTACCATTTTAACCAATGTATTTACGTCTACTCGTTCTTCTTGTTTTGCAGATTCTGGAGTTTTTTCTGACTCAACCACCAAATCAAGATACCTATTTTTGGTAGGTGCCATCACAGTAAACTGCCCGATAGTTGAACCTTGGAATGGTTCACGTATAAGAATTTTTTTTTCATCGGCAATATCTTCTAAAACTGCAATATTTGGATAAATTTATTTTAGACGTTTGCTGAGATTTTCGATAGATCTAAATCTAGAAAATTTATCAATTAATTCATCAGCATAGCACCAAGGTCTAAGCATCCAAAGCTCACCAATCTCAAACTCCTCTAAAACTTTTCTGAGTCCACCCGAATGATCTCCATCTGGATGACT
This sequence comes from Symploca sp. SIO3C6, assembly GCA_010692425.1. Taxonomy (GTDB): domain Bacteria; phylum Cyanobacteriota; class Cyanobacteriia; order Cyanobacteriales; family Coleofasciculaceae; genus SIO3C6. Next base: position 11,452 of record JAAHHJ010000009.1, read on the forward strand.
CACTACAACGAAGTCAATGAAGCTGGGCGAGTCGTAATATTTTTTGATATGTTCAACAAGCTTATCCCCAGTATCTTGAAATCCACCATCAACCACATGAATTCTAGTTGTATCGTTAAATCGATACCGAAGTGAAATAGCATCACCACTTTTACTTGAAGCAACATCAAGGAAATCAATTTCAAAAAAATTAGACATTCTTTGTATCACTTTGATATTGTATTCTTCTGACTATTAAATATAAAATGTTACAAATTTTAAAAAAACATTACTTATTAGCTTCGATTCGTCTCGTTATATAGCTAGTTTGTTTTCTGTAAGAAAATAAAAACATGAAAAACAACAGGAAAATCAGAGTTATGTTACTCCATTCTCGTAGCCAACTAAATTTTGCTTCCATCAGCTCGTATAGTTTTAGCAATAGTAGTAAAACAAATAGAGAACAAAGGGTCCGATATGTGTTGTTAACCTCTGACAATATCTCCAGTTTTTCATCTTTTTTAGATGTGGAAACGAAATCCGCATAGTCAGCAAATTTAAGGAATGAAATCCATTTTAAAAAAGGTTCTATCACCAATGATCCGAATCTGCTGACTACCAGTCCAATGAAATAGTAAATAAATACTCCAGTGATAATATCTGATTGAATGAAGTCATATTGAGTGAATTTACTTGCCAGCGCAGCGAAAATCACACCCGGAAGTAAGTAATTAAATAGATTATATGACGAGAGTTTACTGAGTAAATCCTTGATTCGACAAAACTCATATCATTAGATTTATACTACTCAACTAAATATCCAACTTCATTTTTGCCATTTTAATTTGTTAACTACTCCTATCTACTGATAATCAAATCTACCGAAACAGCTAAATCTGGGAAAGTTAAAGGATAAATCGTCCCTCCATTTTGTGTAGAAATCAACGCGTATTCACCATCTTGAGGTTCTCGAAACACCACCAACTCTCTCTTCTGGAGATTGACTACCCAATACTCACCGATTTTAACTTCGGCATAGACTTTACTCTTAATCTCCAAATCTTTTTCCAAGCTAGAATCTGAATATTCAATCAACCAGAAGACATTTTCAAGATAAGGGTGATGCTCTAGATATTCACGTCCTAACCGTTGCACAATAGCAATATCAGGCTCGGGCTCAGAGTCATTAGGCAGTGTAATCGGCTTACTGAGACGAATCATGGCGCGATTATCTAGTAATCGCATTAAATATTCCCCAGCTTCACTGCTGAAATAGGCATGAGGCTCTCCTTCTGGCGACATCTCGAAAATTTCTCCCCGCAGCAATTCCACATGCCGATTATCTAAGATGCCTGCTGCAATCATGTGGTGATAGTCATCTATCGTCCATTTAGCCCTTGTGACAGTCATTTCAGGGATTGCCCACCCGCAACTAAACTCGATTTTATCAAAATCGCTCTAGTACTACCTCAATATTATTTTGAGGGATTGGCTTTTCCCGTATCTCCGCCTCACCGCGTCATTTATCTACCCGTCATTTCAAGCTTGACAGACTACCAAAAGGGCGTGGATTGAAACTCATTTTGGGAGTCACCCTTTACAATAAAGCTAGAGACTGTTGAGATTTGTATCAATTCGACAGGCACATATATTCCTATGTCAGCTGCTGTTTTAATCGAGAACCTCAAAAAGTGCTATGGTGATGTCGAAGCGGTCAAAGACATCTCCTTTCAGGTAGAGCCAGGTGAAATTTTTGGCTTACTTGGTCCCAATGGTGCCGGAAAAACAACCACCATTCGCTGCCTGTGTACCTTAAGTACACCCGATGCTGGTAAAGTCGAAGTTTCGGGTATATCCGCAATTGACAAACCTAGGGCAGTAAGACAACGTCTTGGCTATGTCGCCCAAGAGGTTGCTCTAGATAAGATGCTTACAGGTAGAGAACTCCTACAACTACAGGCTGCACTTTATCACCTCCCTGGTGCCTTTGCCAAGGAACGAGTTAATAAAATACTGGCAATGCTGGGATTACAAGAATATGCAGACAAGAAGACTGGTACCTATTCCGGTGGTTTGCGTAAACGCCTGGATTTAGCAGCAGGATTGCTACATCAACCGGATGTTTTGGTACTGGATGAGCCTACAGTAGGATTAGATATTGAAAGCCGTGTCGTAGTTTGGGATTTTCTGCGCCAATTGCGGGCAGCAGGAACTACAGTGGTAATTACCAGTCATTATTTAGAAGAGATTGATGTTTTGGCTGACCGTGTGGCAATTATTGACAAAGGCGTCGTAATTGCTGAGGGTAAGCCTTCGCAGTTGAAAGATAGGGTTGGAGGCGATAGAATTACACTCCGGATTCGAGAATTCTCCCCCCTTGAGGAAGCACAACAAGCTAAAGAATTACTTCAAACTCTACCTTTTGTACAGGAAGTAATTATTAATAGTTCTCAGGGGAATTCTCTCAATCTGGTAGTTCAACCCCAAAGTGAGGCTTTAATTTCTGTACAGCAATGTTTACAAACAGCTGGTTTACCAACTTTTGGGATAGCTCAAGCTAGACCTAGTTTAGATGATGTTTACCTTGCTGCCACAGGCAAAACACTAATGGATGCTGAATTGGCTGCTACTGGGACGCGTGACCTAAAGGCAGAAAAAAAGCAAAGTATGCGTTAAGTATATAGTATTTTGCCAATTGAGCAGTTACAAAACCCTTAGATTTAAGGAATAGGGAAGAAAATTAAATTTATCTCAACTTAAACAAAAATTACGATAAGAAGGCAGTCCCGATGAAAATTTTTTTTTCATCATCAAGCATTAAAGAGGGTTATTTCCCCTACACCCTACACCCTAAACCCTCTTTCAAGTCAGGAGGTGAAAGCTATTTTAGGAGCAAACAATACATAAAAACTAGAGGCTTTGTGTTAATTAATAAGTCAATAATCCTTTGACTAAAAACCTTAGAAGACAATCTTAAATCATAAAATGAGTACAACTGTTACCCCTCCGAAATCTGACCTTAATTGGTCCGGTAATCTAGCCAGTCGAATTCCAGTCAGCGAGACTCCTGGTGTAGGTGAATTCATCCAAGAAACTCTGGCTCTAACCAAGCGATTATTTATTCAATTACAAAGGCGTCCCTCTACACTAATTGCCGGAATTATTCAGCCTTTAATGTGGTTAATTCTGTTTGGAGCATTGTTTCAAAATGCTCCTCAAGGGATGTTTGGCGAGGGCATGAGCTATGGAAAATTTCTCGGTGCTGGCGTCATTGTCTTCACTGCCTTTGCTGGAGCTCTCAATGCTGGACTTCCAGTTATGTTTGATCGGGAATTTGGTTTTTTGAACCGCTTATTGGTAGCACCCCTAGCATCTCGCTTCTCAATTGTCGCTGCCTCAGCTATTTACATTATTACCCTAAGCTTGCTACAGACAGCAGCTATTATCGTAACTAGCGCTTTTTTAGGAGCAGGTTTGCCTAACTTACTGGGCTTAGGGATTATTGCCCTAATTGTTTTCTTGCTAGTTACAGCGGTAACTGCTTTAAGTCTTGGGCTAGCTTTTGCTCTACCTGGTCACATTGAACTTTTAGCAGTGATATTTGTCACTAATCTACCATTACTTTTTGCTAGCACCGCTCTAGCTCCGCTTTCCTTTATGCCCAGTTGGTTGCAAGTTGTCGCCAGTCTCAATCCTCTGAGCTACGCAATTGAACCGATTCGATATCTCTATCTCCACAATAGCTGGTCACTTGCTAGCATTGTCATGCAGACACCTTGGGGTTCAATTACCTTTGGCATCTCACTGCTAGTACTCCTTGGTGTTAATGCTTTGGTGTTAGTGGCTATTGCACCACTGTTACGCCGTCGGTTTACTTGAATAAAGTCATAACTCAATAGCACTTTAAGCTGCAAGAAACTATGAACAGCGCTAGCCAGTCAGTTACCAAATTTGCTTCAACACTCCTAAAGCGTATTTCTTTGGGCTTTGGTGTTTGTGCAGTAGCATTTAGCCTTACCTCCATACTGGGTTCTCAATCAGCCTCGGCACAAAAAGTAAATGATGTTCAACCCCTAGAAGATTTTGAAGCTGGACAAAATGAGCGGGATCCTTTTAGTGGCACTGGGGGTTGGAGTCCCTTTGACTTAATTCATCGGGCTAGACTAGGTAATAGTCGGGATCTAAATGAGTACGTAAATGAACAGCGCGAAAGCCTCAAAGATGCTGCCGCTGAATTCCGGCGTCTACAGTTAGAACAACTGGGAGTCGAATCGCAATTTTCACCTGAGAATCAGAGTACTACTTCTGAATCAGAAGAAAATACTCAGCAGGGGAATTAAGAGGCTTCCCAATCAAAAAATATCCGATTGAGCAAGGGGAGATGGGGGTATTGGGGGATGGGGAGATGGGGAGATGGAGAGAAAAATCTTTACAGGGGTGAGTATAACTCGCCCCTATCCTAAAATCTAATTAGCCCATCTTTGCCAAGATATCCTGGGCGTGTGTAGCAGTATTCACCTTCTCATCAACATAGGAGATTTTGCCCTCACCATTGATAATGTAGGTAATGCGCTTGGCATAACCGCCACCATCAGCATCATAAGCCTTGGTAATGGTGCCATCAGTGTCTACTAGCAGTTGGAAAGGCAAACCATATTTCTCTTTAAAGCTCTGATGAGATGCCTCATCATCCATACTGACACCGAGTACAACCATCTCTTTGCCTTGGTATTCGGTATAATTATCACGGAAACTCTGAGCCTCCTTGGTGCAACCAGGGGTGTCGTCTTTGGGATAAAAATACAACACAACGGTTTTACCGGCAAAGTCTGAGAGTGAAACTGTCTTGCCTTCGTCGTCTTTAGCGGTAAATGCCGGTGCATCCGTACCAACTTGTAGTGCCATAGCTTCCTTTGCTGATTTGTTTGCAGCGAACTTCTAATTAGTGACATACTCCCGACGCTCACCAAGCTTGGGTAGAGCGCGGGCTTCTTACCAACACCAGCCATTGCTTCGGTTACTCGGTAAGCTTACCGAGACGAAACACCGATACCCCACCGCTGTAGGAACAATACAAAAAGAATTTGTCCTTCCTTCGTACTGTTGGAATTTTACCCACTCACAGACTATTCAAAACGAATATTTTTGCTCATGGAACCACCTATTCTGGCGTTGTCAAGGTTCTGTGTTATTAGTGACCAGCATTTTAGGCTTTGTCACCTTTGTGTATTGTAGCTACTTTTGTGCAAAGTTCCGCAACGGCGTTGCATATACTGGCAATTCATCCAGACTCCAAATTAAAAATTATGGAGCGGGGAGGTGAACGAAATTTGGCGTGGGATTTGAATTCTCCGCGTCTGGGCGTCTCCTAGTCTGGGCGTCTCCCCGTCTCCCCGTCTGCTTAATTATTTCCCCACGCCTTTTTTCGCTCACCCGGAGCAGGGCTTCTTGCCGGACTAGCTAAAATGAGACTATGTGATGTACCAGGCACGATTCTTTAATCTCGCTATGACTGCTATTAAGTCTCAGGGATCCGGGTCAATTCAATATTCGATTAATACTATTAAACGTGCCTCCAGGGCAATGCGCTGTTTACCCTTCCAGCTGACTCTATTTGCAACAATGCGCTCCCAAAGTGTTCCCCTTCCAGATATCGCCGGACAAAAGGGTTTTGGTTACAATTACACCAGACGCCCAATGTCGGAGTTGGCAGTAGAAAGTGGCCTAATGTGGCTGATTCAAGTGGGTGTATTGCGGCGAGAAGTCGATGGTCAGGGCATCACGGATAGTTTTCGCTTGACTCCTTTAGGACGTCAGCTAGTAGAAACATGGGAGCAGAAGGGAGGAACGTTACCTCCTGCCTCATGGTTAGATCGACTCTATAATACATTAAGCCGGTGGTCAAGACTACCTGTTTGAGTAGCCGCCAAAAAACTTACCCACTTTCTCAGGTGGGCTTGTAATCAGTAACTGATTGCCACTCTCTGCGCAGTGACTAATTCAAATGTAGCCATATCGAAAATTGTTCAGTATGCTAGTTGGTCACTGTAGGCTTCGCCAGAACAAGTTATCTACAGGGCTCGGTATGTGATTCCTTTAGCAGCTCATAATCTTGAGTATGAAAGCCATTATGGTTGTGGGTACAACCTCCCACGCTGGAAAATCTTTGATTGCAACTTCTCTATGTCGAATTCTTTCACGGCGCGGCTGGCGCGTTTCTCCTTTTAAGGGACAAAATATGGCCCTCAATGCTTATGTCACCTCGCAAGGGGGAGAAATTGGACATGCTCAGGCTGTACAAGCTTGGGCAGCAGGGGTTATGCCCTGTGTGGAAATGAATCCGATTTTACTCAAGCCCCAAGGTGACATGACTTCACAAGTAATTCTCATGGGCAAAGCTGTAGGCAAAGTTAGCGCTTCTGATTACTACGAACAGTATTTTGATAAGGGCTGGCAAGTAATTCAAGAATCTCTCCAGCGCCTGGGCAACGAGTTTGATTTAGTGGTTTGTGAGGGTGCTGGCAGCCCAGCTGAGATTAACCTTAAACACCGTGACTTGACCAATATGAGAGTGGCGAAGTATCTTAATGCTCCCACCTTACTAGTGGTTGATATTGATCGGGGTGGAGCTTTTGCCCACGTCGTTGGTACTCTCGAACTGCTAGAACCAGAAGAGAGGCAACTAATTAAAGGGGTGATAATTAATAAGTTTAGAGGACAGCGGTCGCTTTTACAATCAGGTATCACCTGGCTCGAGGAGCGTACAGGTATTCCTGTTATCGGAGTTATTCCCTGGCTCGAACAAATGTTTCCGGCGGAAGACTCCCTCAGCCTACTGGAGCGCAATCCCCATAACCAGGCAACTAGCGGACTAAGTATTATAGTAATTAGGCTGCCGAGAATTTCTAATTTTACTGACTTTGAACCACTCGAAGCTGAGCCTAGTGTCACAGTCAAATATTTGAACCCAACCGATAGTTTAGGGCATCCAGATGCAGTAATTATCCCAGGTAGTAAAACCACAATTGCTGATTTGATGCTACTACAAAAGACTGGTATGGCTACAGCAATTCAAAACTATGCTACAGCAGGGGGCACAGTTCTTGGAATTTGTGGAGGCTTTCAAATGCTGGGCAAAAATATAGCAGATCCGGATGGAGTAGAAGGTCAAGAGGGACATTATCAAGGATTGAATTTGCTCCCTTTAACTACTATGATTACTGACAAAAAAATTTCTCGTCAGCGATTAGTTACTTCTAACTATCCCCAGGCAGGTTTGCCAGTAGCTGGTTATGAAATTCATCAAGGTCGCTCGCGACTGTTGGAATTCTCTGAAGAAGATAAAAATTCTTCCTACAAGCCTCTGTTTGATGATTCTAGTTTAGGTATTGTTGATATTTCTCAATCAATTTGGGGAAGTTATCTCCATGGCCTTTTTGACAATGGACCTTGGCGACGGGCCTGGTTAAATCAACTGCGACAGCAGCGGGGAATGCCTTCTCTTCCCACTGGTGTTGCTAATTATCGGGAACAGCGAGAAACTCTTTTAAACTCTTTAGCTGATACTGTCGAAGCTAATTTAGATCTAGATGAACTTTTAGCATCGCAGAAAATCTAAATTAACTAGATTATCTATGTCAGTGGCTTGCATCTGAAACAAGGGAAGCGGTAGCAACTTAACCCCGCCTCGCTTTCCTTCCCTGTTAAATCAAACTGTTAAATCAAAGATGATGACGGGGGTATCCAGCGGGTTGATCAAATGAGTATTAAGATTAAATTTTTACCAGACGAGGTTACAGTTAATGCTGAGGCGGGAGAGCCAATACTCCAAGTAGCTGAGCGCGCTGGGGTTTTTATTCCCACAGGCTGTTTAATGGGTTCGTGTCATGCCTGTGAGGTGGATATAGAAGATGGGGAGACAATTTGCGCTTGTATTACGGCGGTACCTGCAGGTATCCCACAACTAACGATTAATCTCAGCGTTGATGATAATTGGTAAATTATCACTTGTAAGCAATCATACCAAATCCGCTTTCATGAGACTCTATTCAAAAAATCAAAGTCCTTGCCTAGATAGGATTTGATTATTTTTGTAGGTACTCTATGATCGCTGGATTTGGTATGAAAGCTTGTTTTTAGTTATCGATCGCCCTATAATCAGTAGCCAGAATATAAAACTATAATTTAGCTAAAACTACTGATAAATAAGGCAAGGGAAGGATTTGCACCAAGCAGTACATTAGTTCTGAGCTATCATGATTTAAGCGCAGTCAGCTTTGAGAAGTTGATAGTAGATGTGTACAGCTGCGAACTTCAAGTCTAACTACTTACTTAAGATCAAGCATCAGTTAGTTGGACTTTGACGCCACTAATCTCGCCATGACCTGGTACCGATGCTGTAATATCAATAACCAAGTCGGAGGGAAGATTTTGATTCTCTGGTGAGGTAATATTAACGTCTAGTTCGTAGTTACCAGGAGGAATCATAATACGGTAGTCAAGGGTGCTATCGTCTGGATTCGTAACTTCCTGATGATGTACCGATTGTCCAGCCAGCTCAACTTCGTTTTCGATCGTAGTCCCCACTAGGGCATTTTGCAAACTGGTCTTGATTTGGAAATCGAGGCTTTCCTGATCTGGATTGGTGATATTAGTGACGAAGTGATAGGACTTATCCGGTTGAGTATTAACGACGGCTAAGTTCTTCCATGCAGCATTGGCATGATTGCGAACCCAGTTTACCCAATCTGCTACATTAGTAGTATCTGGCAGCAGACCACGGCTATGTTCCTCATCTGTCGCTATCGCCACTAAGCAAACGTGGGTATTTTTTGGGGGAGTGATGATAAATGGGACATCTGCCACTCGCTTTTCTTTCGGATTCATAGAAGTAAACGTGACAGAATCATCTCCAGCTCTAGTCTTTAGCTTATTCTGAAGCCACTCGCTAGGATGAAGACTCAGGCTAACTGGACACCAGTAGACATGGACTGTTCCCGTTCGTTGTTCCGAAGCAGTATTCTGACAACGGACATATACATAGTTATCCTGTCCAAACTCTAAGGCAGAATTGTAATTACTATTCCAATCGCCAAAATCGTTTGCAGGATCTTGGGATTCAGTTTTCGAGAGAATGATATCAGGAGAACAGTAAATACTGCCAACAGATGGCTCTATGCCCTTGTCCTGTAGTGTGTCACGAAGAAATACTCCCTTGAATTGAGTTCCCATATTTGTTTTCTGGGTAAATTTGATTACAGTTGCAATACTATCTTTGAAGATTGTAATGATTCAACTCATAAAACTCATATAAATCTAATATATTTGGCATAAAGTGACTAAAAACGTGAAATATTTTTTTAGAAGAATATATTCAACAATAACTGAAACTGTTCAAGTCAATTTCAGTGATGAAAGCATTCAGGAAAGTACTTTTGCATTCCTGGAGATACCTATAATTATTTGGGCTACACGCTTAAAATTCCTTAATGTTCCCTAAACTGAGTAATGTAGAGCTATTCTCAGTTCATAACTATGCTGCTGCGACCAGAGCAACGCACTAAACTCGATGATAGTGACGATACACTGTTTTACTCGATGCCGCGCTTCGTCACCCACGTCGATGACGGCTTTATCGAGCAGCTTACACAACTATATCGCGACCGCCTCGAAGCAAATACTCGTATTCTTGATCTGATGAGCAGTCATGTTTCCCATCTGCCAGAAGAGATGCAATTTGCTCACGTTGAAGGACATGGCATGAATGAGGAAGAACTTACACGCAATCAGCGATTAAATCACTACTTTGTGCAGGATCTCAACCACAATCCTAAGTTGCCACTACCGGATCAAGATTTTCATGCTGTCCTCAATTGCGTTTCAGTGCAGTATCTGCAATATCCAGACGCTGTATTTACCGAGATTTACCGTATCCTAAAACCTGGTGGCATAGTAATTATCAGCTTTTCCAATCGTATGTTTTTTCAAAAAGCAATCACGGCATGGCGAGATGGTACAGAAGAAAGCCGTGTAAAATTAGTCAGAAGCTATTTTCAATCTGTACCAGGCTTTAGTAAACTAGAAGTTATTACCCGCAAATCAGAGGTTGCCAGTTTCCTCCAAATGTTTGGTGTTGGTTTTGGCGATCCTTTCTATGCCGTGATTGCCCAGCGTGTGTGAAGCCAAATAACTATTAAGGGCGCACGGCTGTGCGACCCTACATTCAGCATGGAGAGAATGTTATTTCCAGATAACTGCTTCGCGACAATACAAGCGCACATTACCATCAACTTGAATTGAATAGTGCCAACCTGCATCCAAATGGTGTTCTTTAACCCACAGACTATCGGCATTGAAGTATTCAATACCTACAATCATACCCTGTTTGCGCCTTTTGTATGGTGGCGAGGTTTCTGTCACCACGAGTTGACCCAAGACAAACTTTGGCAAGCTCCAAGTGGCTGGAATGCTTACACTGTGGTCGTTTGAGATATTTTTTGACATAATGCATCAGCTCCTTGCATGTGTTTTTTACATGGGAGGGGAAGACGTCCTAGTTTGGTGCGTTATTCACCAATCTGGGGCGCACTAACCTATATTTTCCTGAAATGATAATACACCTGATGGGGAAGATGGGGAAGACCTAGCAGTGATTCAATAGTCCACTGCTGAGCTTGTTGATAGCAGGCCTCTTCTTGTGGTTAGATGTTTCTAGGAAATTTACCTATTCATTGCCATTAACCATTTAACGATTAGCTAGAAGTTGAAACAAAACTTTCTCTCACATAATCCTTCAGTAGGGGTTGTAAAGAAGAATAAGCAACCGTTCTTTCAATCAGCGATCGCGTTTTCAAAGACTTCAGAGATTCTAACAGAACTATTGTTGAGATTGAAGGTTAAATTTGCGATCGCAGTTCTGAAAAGGAGAGGGGCGTATCTTGATTTTCCAGAACTTTGATAACATCTTTCTCTGGAGCAGACAAACATTAAAACTGTTGAATTTCCCTGTGTATAGTAACCTATTGCCATCATATGTGTTCGCGATCGCAAGCGGCTTTAGTCATCATAGTGAAATCGACAACTCAAAATGATGATTTCAGCCTCAGTTACTGTATAAACCAGACGATGCTCATCTGTAATGCGCCGCGACCAATATCCTTTCAGTTCGTATTTTAGGGGTTCAGGTTTGCCAAGTCCGGTAAAAGGTTGACGAAGAATATCATTAATGAGGGTTATGATCTTTCGCTGAATTTTCTTATCTTGTACTGCCCAACCGTTGAACTGTTCAAATGCCTCAGGAGCGAAGGTTATATTCTTCATTCCACTCCTCAGAGGTAAAGCGAACCAGATTGGTATTTGTTTCTACATTGCCAATAGCACTCGTCAAGTGACGACGATTGGCTTGAGTAGATAGCAAATACTCTGTAGCATCTTGTAGAATGTGTTGGCTAGTATCCGACTCAACAGCATCTTGTTCAACCAAGACAATTACTTCAACTACAGTTCCTTCTGCTAGTTCAGAAGTTTGAATCTCGATTTTGCCTTCTTTGCCAACAATTACTCGCTGTTTAATGCCATTTAGCATAATCTATTACTTGTAGTGCCATGCTTCACGTTAGTTTTAGTGTAGGTGCATTGACCTATTGCCATCATAACCGAGGTGAATGATCCCCATACCAAGTCAACAACCCGCCGCTAACCACTTCAGTTGTTTAGCGGGGGCTTGGAAGAGTTATAAGTTGCTAACTAAAGCAGTTCAATCGAGAACTAAATCTGATTCCAATTTAAGATCAATATCTCCATTATTTGGTCTAACCACAATTACTTCTACTTCTTCACTACCTCTGAGCAACAGTTCAGCAATTACCCCAAGTCCAGCACCAGCCAAGACTTCTCCAAAATCAATATCGCCAAATACTTCAGCAAGGATAGCACCAGCAGCAGCACCAATGAGAGCTCCCTCAAGGATATCTGGATCAGTTTTCCTGCTAATAATTTCGGTTTCAGTAATAACTCCCGAGGAAGCCTCAATCGGAAAGCGCTCATCGGTATTTCTAAGAATCAGCTCTTCTGCAACAAATTGAGTACCGCCAAATGCTGGTTGCAGTTTGCCCTTAATCTGAGAGCCTCTCCTAATGGCGATGTTTCCTGAAGCAGAGCGAATGTCTCTTTCTACCTCCAGAGTTACCTTTGCCGTCTCCTTCGGTGTGACAATAATTTTATCGTTCTCAGAACTTAGAGGAATAAAAGTCCCCTCTGGAACTATGTCTCTTCTAGATTGAGAAAAGATGTACTCCTCAAGGTAGGGTTGTGGGTTAGCTTCTGCTAAGTTAGCTGTCATCATTGGGATTGCAGCGGTGGAAATTATTCCCAGTGCCATTAATAAAGCGGTTTTGGAGAGCCAGCGATGGGAAGTTAACATATAAACTACACCCCCAGAGTGTAAGTGATCGCAATCAACCAGACTGGAAGCTGATCACAATGTTCCCAAAGATAGTTATTAGCTTCACACAAAGACACAATACTCAGTTAAGCTCTGACACCTTTATTTTTAAGAGGGGGAGATGGGGAGAGGGGGAGATGGTTTGAAGAATTCTTATGCCACTAGAAAATATAGGCTTTAAATGCACACTAGCTTAGGCAGTTTTTAGATAACTCCAGCTAGATTAGAGGAATATGCCATTGTGGGATCAAAGGCGAGATGCTGCAAACCGAACAAATCTTAAATGAACGTTACCAACTAAAACAAGAACTGGGAAAGAATGCAGGACGTCAAACCTGGCTAGCGGAAGATATTGGAGTTTCACCTCCAGAATCGGTGATTGTCAAACTGCTAGCCTTTGGCGGTGAGGTACAGTGGGATGATTTGAAACTATTTGAGCGAGAAGCCCAGGTACTCAAACAGCTCAACCACCCTAGAATTCCCAAGTATCGAGATTATTTTCACATTGATGACCGATTACTTTGGTTTGGTTTAGTACACGAATATATCCCCGGCTCATCACTCAAAGAACTACTAATTCAGGGCAAGCGATTCACTCACTTTCAAATTCGCCAAATTGCTGCCGATGTTCTGAAAATTCTTCAGTTTCTCCATCAACTCAATCCAGTAGTTCTACACCGCGATCTTAAACCTAGTAATCTTATTTGGGGCGAAGATGACCAAATTTATTTAGTGGATTTCGGGGCAGTGCAGGATAAAGCTCTTAAGGAGGGAGCAACATTTACGGTAGTAGGAACCTATGGGTATGCACCCATGGAACAGTTTGGCGGTAGGGCTGTACCAGCCTCAGATCTTTACGCCTTGGGTGCAACTTTAATTCATTTACTTACAGGTACGACACCAGCTGAGTTACCGCAGCAGAATTTGCGCATTAGATTTCAAGAGCTAGTCAGTCTTAGCCCTGGTATGGTAAGTTGGCTTGAAAAATTAACTGAACCTGCCCCAGAGCAAAGATTTAAAACCGCTGCTGAGGCCCTCTCGGCTCTAAAATCGGGTATGGCTACTAGCAAGAGTAAGGCCAGTCAGCTAATTAGACCAACTCCAGTGGCTTTCGTTAATAATTCAGGGCAGGGTGGCTTACTTGATGCTAGGGTGCCCATACCTGAGGAAATTAAAGGCTGGAATTGGGGAGCTTTTTTGATGCCCTGGCTATGGCCCCTTACCAATAATGTCTGGATCGGACTTTTAGCCTTTATACCCCAAATTGGATGGTTGGTTGCTATTGCTATGGGTTCTCATGGCAATGAATGGGCTTGGAAAAGCAGGAAGTGGAGGAGTATTCAACATTTCAAAGCCCATCAAAGAGGCTGGGCAATTGCTGGGATTCTGTTTGGAATACCGGTGAGTCTAGGTTTATGGGTAGCGTTATTTTCCTTATTTTCTGCTATTTTGTGAACTACCAGAGCCTAGGGCAAACTCTCCCGTCAAAGGAACTGCGGCATTAACTAAGGCTAACAAGGGACCATCTTGATCGCTACCATTAATTGCTAAGTCACTATGGCACAGGTAAACCCTTTCTTGGGCGCGACGTAATAAATCCCGTAGAATTCTTTGTAGGCGTTGCCTGTCAGCATTAGTTTTATCTTCCTCTGTCCAGGGACGTCCTGACCATTCTTGGAGAAAGAGGGGAGCGCCGAAAAGGGCAGCAGCACCGCCACGGCTCCAGAGAGGAGAACCAGCATCGAGCCAAAAATGCCAACGGTGGCAACCTTTAGCAGCACGGTATTGAAAAATAGTTGCCAGGGTTACAGCTTGTTGTGCAGCCCTTGGTAGACGACGGACAGGATAAGGGTTAGCAGTAACTGTACCACGACGCAGCATCTCAATAAACTGGGCAATGGTGTTATGGGCTGGGGCATTTCTCGCTATCGGCAAAATTTTGTATCCAGCCAAAGTATCCCCCTCTTCCCCTCTCCCCCTCTCCCCCTCATCTTCTCGGGGAATTTGCCGCAAGCGTCGATCCACTTCCCAGTAATGCTGAGCAGTCTCCATCAGTTCTCTGATTGCTGCTAGTTGATCGTAAGGGAGATGAGAGCCATTCCACAAAAATTTCTGAATCGCTCGATCAAGGATTGCCAGCACTGAAGGAATCAGACGTTGTTGCTGTTGCTCCCTCTGCACTTCTAACCACTGCACAATCTCTGAGTAAGCAACTGCCGCACGATGTCCAATGCGGTCCCAGCGCTCAAAGGACTCCATTGGTAGTAATCGGGGTTGTTGAGGATCAGGGACATAGCAGTAATCTGACAATAAACCTGCACGCACAGCATCTATACAAGGAGCTGAGGGTTCAGGCTGGGCGCTGTTTTCTACAAATACCTCTTGTTTAGTACTGAGTACCACTAACATTTCGGCGATCGCTTCACGGTCTAACAAACGCCCCAAGCCAGGATAAACTAGTGCTAGCAGACTTAGCAAGGCTCGAACCATCGGTGAGCTGATCAAGGGACGTTGGTCGTTAAGGGGTTCTACGGCGATGCCTTGGCTGATTAGTATTTCCATGAGGGTATAGCGACCAATAGCATCTAAACCAGGAGCGATGACAGCTATTTCCGCTGGCTGCACTTGCCCAGATTTAACAGCATTAATAATCACTTGAGCCGTCTGTTGTAGTAGTTGGGCGCGGGAAGTGGTTTGAATAGATAGTAAAGATGCTGGTAAGCTGGAGGTTAAAGCAGGTTCGTAGCCTATCGTCAGTTCTTGAGGTGCGACAAGTGAGGGTACCACCATCTCTGTCAACTCATCGGCTACAGAGCTAGTTACAGAGTCTGGCAAGGTTTCTAACTGGCAGCGAGATGCTAAACCTGCTAGATAGTTAGGATCAGCATTAAGGCCTAAGCGCACTTGTCCATCTCGGTTGTAGGTAAATGCCCCTAGAGTTCCTCGATTTAGGAGAAAATCGAATAAGTTGCGGGCAATGGCAGGATATTCATCGACATCATCCGCTAGTATTGCTTGGTACCTGCGCTGCAAATGTTGTTGATATCTTGGCTCTGGCAATAAGTAACGCCAATAAAGTTCGCAAATAATGCCGTAAGTTAGTAGTCCTTGCTTCAGACACCAGCCCCGCCACTCCAGTAGCATTTGTTCCATAGAGTCCCAAAGTTCTGGAGTCCCCTCTTGCTCTGGCATGCCCTCCTTGAGAATACTAGCAATGTCCTCAATTGGGGTGCCGCTGAGTGCTGCTAATTGTAATAAGTCTAAAAGGCGACGAATTTTGGTGTACTCTGAAGTCCCTGGTAGTTGTAGAATATTTTCATCTACTCTAGAATGCCAGATTTTAGTTGCTAAATCCTGTTCTGTTTCCGGGCGCAGACGTAGCGGAAATTGGGCTGTGATGTCTAGCTGTTCAATTAACAGTGGCCAAAACAGGATTACTTCATCCTGAAAAAAGCCTAAAGGGGTTTTGGCAAGTACAGGATAACACCCTTGTATTGCTGCTGTTAGTCGATCAGCAAAATCTCGTCTATTATCATCATTAGCAGCAAAAATTAAAATAGGTGGGGTTTGAGTGCGACCGCGATAGAGTTTGGTCGTTTCTGCACTCAAATTATGGCCTAAAGACCCCATTCTTCTTTCAATCCATTGGCAGAAATAAGTCACAAGGCGAGTTGTCTTGCCGCTACGACTCGATCCAGTTATCCAAAATGAATACTCAAACACCAATTATCCTTGATTCAATCTGTTAATATACCACAAACACTGTAATTAAGACAGCTAGTTTGAGAGGTTGCCAAACAGCACCAATAGTAGTTTTTGAGATGATATCAACTATTTCTATGAAACTTAAATCTATTCTAAATACTTTACACCAATGGTTCTCAGATACTCCTGAGAGAGCTTTAGACCAAGCATACAAAGCTGCTTTAATGATTAAAGCTATTGAAGATGAGCATTTTAACTCTCAAAAAATATCTATCCAGTGTAGCGATCAAAGTAGAAGCGTGATCTCTTATTTTGAGGCAGATTTAAATAAGTATTTGAAGACTATCAAAGTTAGGCTGGCGGAATTTAAAACCTGTCGCTCTGTTTTTGGTGTCTCTGAGCCTCCAATGATTGATACCTCTAGTGTTGAGGCAATTGAAAGACCAGCTCGATACTATCCATTAGAACTTAATGAACAGCAGGCGATCATTATTGATAAACTTAATTTTATTGACCAAGTAACCTCAAGATACTCAACCGACAAGAAACCAGATCCTTCAGCATCTTTAGTTCCTCTATCTAAGAATCAAAATCAAATTTTCTCACCTCAAGACCAAGATGAACAAATTCTTAAATCTCTGAGCGAATTACAGTCTTCTAGTCAGTCGGAAGATGTAGACTGCAACAGTGTGGTTGTTAATAGTAAAAAGATGACTGAAAAAACAGGCATCTTGCCCAGATCAATAGTTGAAACAGTTAATAGAATTCAACGAGAACTTGACCCGAAAGCTGAAGAAGAAGTGGTTTCAAAGTTTCGTACATCAAAATTAAAAACTGTTATTTCGATTAGATTTATCCTAACTTTAATTATTGTTCCTGTCTTAACCCAGCAGATTACAAAAACTTTCTTAGTAAGTCCAATTGTTGATTCTTTTAGAAATCATGATGAGGCTGGAGTATTTTTAAATATTGATATGGAAGAAGAGGCTTATTTTGAATTGCACAAATATGAAGAAAAACTGCGTTTTGAGAGTTTAATTGGCATAGTTCCTGAAGTATCTCCTGAACAAATGGAAGAGCTAGTCAAACATAAAGCTGAAGAAGTTGCCGAGGAATATCGTGGCAGAAGTGCTAATGCTGTTAAAAATATTTTTGCAGATCTTCTCTCACTAGCTGCCTTTGCTTTGGTCATTGTTAAGAGCAAGAGAGATATCGTTATTTTTAAATCTTTTGTAGATGATATTGTCTATGGATTAAGTGATAGTGCTAAGGCTTTTATCATTATCTTGTTTACTGATATGTTTGTTGGTTTCCACTCACCTCACGGCTGGGAAGTTATCCTTGAAAGCCTATCCCGACATTTAGGATTACCAGAAAGTCGAAATTTTATATTTTTGTTTATTGCTACATTTCCAGTTATCTTGGATTCCGTAATTAAATATTGGATTTTCCGCTACCTCAACCGTATCTCTCCTTCGGCAGTAGCTACATACAAGAATATGAATGAATAATATCGATTATCTAAATGTTGATTACAAATACTTTTTAAGTAATAAGTAATAAGTAATAAGTAATAAGTAATAAGTAGGAAATGTTTTTGTTGTCACTTGTTACTTAAAGTTATACTATTTGTAGTATCTTTTTTCTAGATTCATGTTACTGAGGCTTGGGCCTCGGAAGGCAGGGGGCAGGGGGCTCCAAGGCAGAAGGAAATGTCCTCCATCCCTTCCTCATAATCCGGTACAAGCTCTGCCTTTAAAGGCGAAAGTAATTTGACAGAAGTCAGAATCCTCTTCCAAATTCTCTCCTCCAGTATCTGGCCTTTCCACTCCTGCTTCCTTCAAATGAGCGTCTAACTGAGGTAGACGCTACGCTAACAAAATAAAGGTTAAAGGGAAAAGGGAGACTCTCTCGAAATTAATTTCCGATTACGAATTCCCATCCCTTTTCCCAGGAGCAACTTGACTCCTATTCAATTAATTCTTCATGGGCTACTTCAGAATTTTAAGCCTACACCAGCATTGACGCTGACAGCTTCAGCTGAACTATTTTCATAAGCATTAAGACCTACTTTAACATCTGTGAAACCAACAAAATTTCGACCTACTTGTGCCTCAGCACCTACAACCCCGGCAAAAGAATCTCTATTACCAAGGGGTGTATTAACTCCATCCTCTTCTACAATAGAGGCACCAGCACCAACATAGGCATTGACGTTTTTGGCAATAGGAACATCGACGGTTAACATTGGTATAATTGCGCTAGTATCATCACCAGCTTGTACAGAACCACGTAGAGAAATAGGTGCTTTGGAAGTAGTTAAACGCCCTTGAATTGCAACCCCCAATTCAGCATCATCGTCATCTGTCGCACTACTACCATCGGTAATACCTGCTGCCACACCAGCAGCGACATAGTTAGCATTTGTTCCCCTTTCTTGAGGCCCGGCCCAAGCACTACCAGCAGACATTACCACAGGAGAAATTACGGCAGCTACAGCATAAATAGCGACCAAAGACTTGAATTTAACCTTCATAGTTCCTGCCTTCAATAATTAGCTTGTGTTGTTTTGTTGTTAATCTCAAAGTCGTTGGTCTGCTATGAAAAGTTCCAAGTAATCCTCAGCTTATTTTTCCTCTCTATCTAAAGAGGTAAGAGAACTCCAAGAAATAAATTATCAAATTTACGAGAGAAACATAACGTAAGGATTCTTATGCCTCTCCTCCCTCTCTAAAAATGAACGCCTACATCCAGCATACGTGGATTCTGCCCATAAAAACCAAGTGTATTTGTCGAGATGGCATTGGGCTGTCGAGGGCTTGGTAATGGTTATGATTGTCAGTTCCTCGGTTGGAGACGGCCTGTTGGACATTTTGCTACCGAGCCAGCTGAGTCAGGCGCTTTCCCTTCTTGGCGATCACCTGTTGATCGCTACCAATCGCCTCCATACTGACCGTTTCACATCTTGGTCGGTTTGTCAATGCGCAAGTCCTAAAACGCTTCGGAGTAGCCAAGATTACTGAGTCACTGGATAATGTTACAAATTATAGAGAATGTACCGGAACCAGGCTTTCTACGGCTGAAGTATAAACAGTGGAGTTATCAAAAGAACTGATATGTTACTTACACGCCAACAAATCAAAGCCAAAAAGCGCAATGCCAAACGGTTAGGACAATTGCTTAAAGATGTTAGCATGGAACTACAGGAAAATCTTGTTGTGATCGAGGATAGCTGCGTCGAGCATGGCGATTGGGAAGAAATACACCTCTCTAGTTCCCAAAATGCACACTCTGTGATTGGGCAAATTCTTACTGTTGCTGGTGACTGGGAGCGTCTCAACCATTTCCAAATAGAGGAAAAGTTATCCCAGATTGAAGCGCATTTCTATCCAAACTGAAGTTTTCATCTCTTGTCTGTGGCGGTCATAGGGTTAAAATTCTTGTTAGTTAATTGAGCCATAATCTATCTAATGTTATGAGAAGCAGTGGATAATCAGTACTTGCAAGCGCTAATTTATTCTTAAGCCAATCTCTTGTTAACCTTATTAATTTTATTAGAATAGTTTTCCAAGGAGAATGACTTATTTATTAGTTAATTGCCTATACTGAATAGTAAGGTGACGCCTTTAGAAATAATTGATACTGCCATAATAAAAATTATAGTCATAGACAGAAAGATTCCTAGGTTTCTTTTTCTGTCAAATATTCCTAAGTATTCTCCCCAACAAAAATTATAGGGAGGGAAGCAGTATTGCCATACAAACATTATCAATATTACTGGTAGTGGCAACATGACTAAGTAAAATAAGGGTATCGTACTCAAGATTTCTGTTTCTGCTTGTATCTTAGCTTTTTCTATTAATAAAATTACTTCTACAGGGTCGACAATTGTACCCTCTTTCCATTGATTTTCTATAGAGTTCAAGGGTTCTATCAGGTTTTGATGGCGTTCTCTTATCGCCAAAAAACCGAAGATCATCGTGGCAACTGTAAATATTACTGAAAAAAGAACATAACGAACTTTATTTTGAATTAATTGATTGATCGCAAATCTTCTAATTCTGTAAATTCTCTCTTCAAGTTTTGAAGTAGTAATAGATACCCACCTGCGGTCTTTGCCGATGATTCTATACTCTATAGATTCAGTTTTGTTTTCAAAATCGGCATCTCTAAATTCTAGTGATGCTTGACATGATGAATAATTTGTGTCGTCTGCAACTGTAAGACTTAAGCGTTTAATTGCTGTAGCACCAACATTATCTAATAAAAAGATCTCATCAAGGGAGTCTAGTTCTGCTATTGAGCCATTTTTTAACTTCAGTTGGCAGGTGGACTTGATATTATTGCTAACTAATTCAATTTGTTCAAGCATTAAGTTATGAATTCTTTGCAACTCCTGTTCTGTTAAAACAAATCCATGACTAAAAGAGTTGCAAATTTCTGTTTTCATAAGAATTCTCGACAATGAGATTTTAAATGGGATTTAACTATAAGATTAAACCACATTTTTATCCTATTATTGTTTATGTAGAGGCTCCGAGTCTAAACAGTAATGCTTGAGTTTCAGCCCCCTGGCTTTGGGCAAAGAGTAGTCGATACCTCCTTAGGCGCAATGGTTTACTACACTCCAGTTGCACCACCGTGGCAGCTAGCAAGTGTAGAGGACGATTGTTTACCACCGCTAGTATTCTTGCATAACTTTGGTGGCGGTGCTTGGGCATACGAGTGGTCAAAAGTTTATCCCGCCTTCGCTACTACTTACCGAGTGATTGCTCCCGATTTGATTGGCTGGGGCAAATCTGCTCATCCCATCCGGGATTACTCGGTTAGTGACTATCTGACAATTTTGAGTGAGTTTCTTACACAGGTAACTGACTCCCCAGTAACTGTGGTAGCATCTTCTCTAACGGGAGCTATAATAATTCGCCTTGCAATCGACCGTCCAGAATTGTTCAAAGCCTTATTGTTGGTATCTCCCTCTGGCTTTGCTGATTTTGGTCAAAACTCAGGGCGCAGACTACCCCTTAACTTAATCAGAATACCATTTTTGAACAGCATTATCTATACCGTAGGGGCTACTAGTGAAATAGCAGTGGCTAACTTTCTGGTACAGTTTCTCTTTGCTAAACCTGAACGAGTAACAGAGGAAATGGTAGCAGCATATTTAGCATCTGCGCAACAGCAAAATGCCGAATATGCGGCTTTGGCTTTCTTAAGGGGTGATCTTTACTTTGACTTATCGCTGTACATTGAGCAACTGTCTGTGCCGACAGTAATATTTTGGGGAGAAGAAGCACAATTTACTCCTCAAAGCTTAGGAAAGCGTCTGGCAAGTTTAAACTCCACAGCAATTAAGGGATTTGAGGTTATCTCGCAAACAGGTATACTGCCTCATTTAGAGCAACCAGCAGTAGTGATTGGTTTACTAGAGCATTATTTGCGATTGTTTATTTAGTCTAATTCTAATTATCTATAGAGTTCTTGATAGAGGCTAAAGCGTATCTAAAAATTCTTCAGTCATAGAAATATTCTGGGGCAAAATATCTACAGCTGGGCTCAAAAAGGGTGTTATTAGAAAAAATTTGGTATATTCTGCAAACCTTTGCCTCACCTCTTGCTAAAAAATCTTTAACACATGAAATATCATCCGGAATCAGTGCCTTGGGCTTGGATAAATTACTAAAACACCCTATCCAAATTCACGGTGTATCTTTATTTCTATTGTACAGCAGTTTCAGACTCAATGTGATACAGTCATAGCCTTCACCCCCAGCCCCTCTCACAATGCAAGGGAGAGGGGAGAAGATTTTTACAGAATAAGGGTGTGACGAATTCGCCAACAGTATCGATGTACTACACAGTGTTATAAATTGCTGTATTTACGGAAGAGTACTGCTTCAATAATTTGAAATTTATGTCACTCATACACCTTATGTTTTGTTGGTTTTTATACTATTTCAATTACTTGTATCTTCTTGTAAAACGCAAAAGATATTTAACATTACCAAGATTCAGTAAACCTTAATCAGTTATAAAGCTTCACGCGAATTTTATACACTAAGTAGTCAAACATAAATAAATGGCTCTATGTAAAGAATTATAAAATCCGTCAAAGTTACCCTACCCCCTGCCTCAACCAGCAAACTTTATCAATGTCGCAGGTACTTAACACCAACATCGCACACGTTTGCGCAAACACGATCGCACACATCAGTAATTCAGACTGTTTAAGTAAGGTAGTTAACTCTGATTTTTCTCAATAGCTGTGATCAACTGCAAATTACTCTTGAATCAACCATGACATTTCTCCCCACAATTTACTTATCGGCCGCTTTTTACTTTTTCTTAGTTTGGTTTGGAGCTTTCAAGCGAGATATGAATATATCTCCTCAGCAAAAGCGCATATCTTGGTTAGTGTTAATTGTCGCCACTATTTTCTGGCCAATTGTTGTGCCAATTTCTTATCTAGAACGCATCAGTAATATTCCTAGAGATGTCTACTAATTAAGGAAAATCATAATTAGTATCAATGGCAATAATTTTTTCTATTTTCGGAGGATTGTTTGACCACACAAAAGTGGTATGACCACACTTTAAATAACATAGTTTGATCATATATCCCAGGAATTAGTATTTCTTGAGAGAGGTAAGTAGCTATGAGTACAGCTCTGATTGTAGAAGATAGTATTGCCCAGCGTGAGAACATCTCAATACTGTTGCAAAGGATTGGGCTAAGCGTTATTTATGCTAAGGATGGTATTGAGGCTTTAGAGCAAGTTCAGAACTATCATCCTGAGTTGGTAGTTTTAGACATTCTCTTGCCTAAAATGAATGGCTATGAAGTATGTCGCCGGCTTAAATCAGATGAGAAAACCCAAAATTCAATTGTGGTTATGTGTTCAAGCAAAGGAGAACAATTTGATCACTATTGGGGTATTAAGCAAGGAGCTGATGCTTATATTTCTAAGCCTTTTCTCCCTCAAGATTTAGTTTGTACAGTTAAGTATCTATTACGAGAAATAAAGCAACCGGAATATCAATTTATTGGTTGATTGCTCATTGCTCATAGTTCATTGTTCATTGTTCATTGTTCATTGTTCATTGCCATGAGCAATCAATGAGTAACTTTTTCTACTAAGCTGTTGTAGACTTCCCCATCTCCCCATCTCCCCCTCTCCCCATCTACCCATCTATTCCTTTTTCCTGGCTACAAACTTTAATCTCACATAGTCTAATATATATTCGTCGTCCTCTTTCGGTAAACGCAAACGCAGGTTACGGGCAACCTCTTCAAGATATGACCAATGCTCAGATACAGGTAATGCTTGTAAGAAAGAATCACTAAACAGTTTTAACCAGGGCATAACGTCCTCGCCAAGTGGTGTTGGACGCTGGTATAATTCGATCATTTCCACTTCAAATCCATTCCTGTCCAATAACTCAGCATATTCTTCCTGACTTGGGTAATACCAAGGGTCATATTTATTGCCGTCAATACCGCGTTGGTTTAAGGCTTCAATCAGACATGTCTGTGCAGACATAACATTGCCATGCCCCCCAAATTCGCCCACAAAACGTCCTTTTTTAATAAGATGCTGATGCACTGCATTTAAAACTTTTTCAGGAGTTTTAATCCAATGTAGTACAGCGTTGGAGAATACAGCATCAAAGGGCATTTCAAAATCTAGCTCAGTTGCATTCATTTGATAGGCATCTACACCATTGGCTTGGGCAACAGCAACCATCTCGGCGCTGGTATCTATACCGATTACAGTTGCTCCACTTTTGGCAATCTCTAGTGTGAGGGAACCTTCGCCACATCCGAGATCAAGGATTCTTTCTCCAGGTTTTGGTTGCAGTAGCTCCAACAAATGTTGACCTAGTTTAGGCACAAAGCTTGCGTCTTTTTTGTACTGCTCTGGATTCCACTGTTTCTGACTCATGTTTATGATTTTATATTTGAAGTTAAGCTGGCAGTTGCCAAATTTGATAGGCTCCCCAGAGAGCAGCAGCGACAGCAAGAATTGTGATCCAAATTGGATAATTTGCCTTTACTATTTTGCCATTTTCCGTACCTATAGTTTCAACATCAATCCAAGGCGTTGCACCACGACGAAACCAGCCAGTTACCGTTACCTGTTTTTCGATTAAATCGTTAGCACGAATAGGCTGAGGTAGTAAATTGCCAAAGGGGCCGAGAATAGAAAAGAAGTGGAGTTTTACTAAGCCAGTGGAGGTTTGTAAAATTAAATCCTGTCCCAACCAGTTGAGTAAACCACGACGCCCTAAAAGTGTGCCAGTTAATTCGAGAGGCTGACTATCTGGAGACAATGTATCTGGATTAGAAAAGAATGCTCCTAAGTTTGGTTGAGCCCAAATATTATTAGCTTCGATATCGGGAAAGTAACTGTTAATCCAAATAAAAATACAGATACTAAAGGCGATTAAGACACAGGCATTTAGGAAAGGAGCGGCATTGTGCATCCAGATTAAATTCCCAATGTTTAGCCAGTCGCTAATTTTACCGATTGTCCAGAGAAAACCCCTCAGTACAATACCTAGCATTAGTCCGAATAGAACAGAACTTTGTAGTAAAGGCAAGGCTTTATAACTGTTTTTTATTTTCGAGAGTAGTGCAGTGTTATTCCGAATTGGAGGAGTTAGTGGCGGCAACTCTAATTCAGGTTCAATTTTCAAAAAGTGAGCGTAGCGAGTGGGTAGGTGTAGCCTTTCACCAATCAGGGGATGGGAAGCACTAATAATTAGCCAGTCGCGATAGAGATTAGTGCAGTCCCATTTCAAAATTGTTTCAAAGGGAGTTTGAGGAGAAAAACTGCCCAAGGTAATTGCCTGTTGATACCCCACTGGCAGCAAGAGATCATAGCTTTCTAGCAGTTTACTGGTGTTACCAAAAGTCTGAATATCTTGGCTGATTCCTAGCCCAATTTTCAGTAAGGCGCGGGTGAGTCCATTGGGGTTGCCAGTGATTTCTATTGCTAAGCGATCGCTATAGTAAAGTCTAACTCTAGAAAACCATAACAGTGGTAGCCGCATTAGCCAGTAAATACCGTAACTTAAAGCTGAAACTACACTAGTAATGCCGAGAAGAATTGGTTTTCCAAATTGCCGAAAGGAGGAGAATTTGTTCGTTAGATGTTCTGATAAACTCTCTCCCCACTGAGCGACTTGCCAATAAATTGTGTAAGGTATCTGGAGAATTAATGTACCTAGGGAGATTAAAATTAAATCCCAGTAAAAAATATGTCCCAGCTGATTGGCATAGATAGTGGCGATTTCGTCATCGTGAAGTTGTTCGAGCAAACCTTCACTGACGACTATTCGGGCAGTGCGGGGTAAATTGCCGTAGGTTAGTGCGACGGGAGCCTCAGTTGGTAATATGCCTAGTTTGGGTAAAGGGAGGCGTTTTTGGCGGCAAAAACTTTGAATTAATTGGGCTGCTTCTGGAGAGTGAGATGCTAGCTCGGTTAGGGAAAGTTTTTCTAGACTATGAGAGGATTTCAAGAGGCGATCAATTAACCAGGGAGAAAGGATTAGTAGGATAGCGATTAAGATCGAGATAGCTATAGTTGGATCGCGGTAGAACAGTTGTAGGGGTTCAAAATATGGCAACTTAATCAGGATGGTATTAGCTATACTCATCGTCAGTTGCACTAAGAAGCGCAGTAACAAAAAGAGGGCGATGGCTGTGACAATCTGCGCTAACCACAGGCGTCTTAATTTTGGTGGTTTGAGAGTGCGCCGACGCTGAGCACGCCCTCGATTGCGCCATCTGGGGCGAGGGGTATAGAGCTCTGCACTAGTGGAAACTTGAGAAGAAGCAACGGGTAGAAGGGAAGGATTTTGAGTTTTGGGTTTTGGGTTTTGAGTTTTGGAGTTAGAAAACAGGCTCTTGGTGGAATTAAGTAACTGTTGTTTGAGGTTAGGGGATGTCTTTGAGTTGGAAGAGTTTGCCGCTTGAGGGTTATTGTTGGCAGTTTCAGCCTTCAATCTTTCTTGAGTCGAGAATTTAGCTAAGGTTTTAGTTGCCCATTTTTTGACTTCGGTGTCTGGATCCTGAGTGAGGTGTTGGCAAAGGGCGATCGCGTTTTGGATATTACCGCTCTTGCTGTATGCTACCACTAGTGCCTGAGAAGCTTTTGAGACTGCCGATTCATCTAACTCCGTCTCACGAATGCCTTCAAGATGAGCAATTGCCACTGAGTAATTACCCTGTTTCAAAGCTGCTAAACCTTTATTCAGGGAAGGATCTTGAACAGATGCCATAAACAATATTCTCCCGCTCTGCTTTTAAGATACCCATGCCAAGGCAATATGGTATCAGTGAGGGAGGTTATATACTCCCGTCAAAAATCAGCGAGGACATTCTCGACCCATAACTAGCCTTCCATCGGGCAGTTGATATACTCCAGTTGGTTCTATAATTGGGTCTCCTTTTTGCCATCGACGATTAGTTCGAGAAACAGAGTTAGGTGAATCACCACTATTGCCTATAGGTTTTACAATCCCAGTGGGGTAAGGTGCCACTGAGATATCTCCAGGGCTAGTTGGTAAACCGCCAGCCCCAGTAATATATAAGCTTCCCTGTGGTTCATTGGTGGGAATAATACAGCTACCAGCAATTAAACTGTCTGGGTTAACCAAAACATCTGGCAAATCATTTAAACTGTTTTGAATAAAGCTGACATCTGGTAAGATAACTACTCCATTTGTTAGACCAGAAGCATTGATATCGACTCGATTATTGCCATCGAGGGTAACTGGATTAGTACCTCTGGGGGCAGGGCGATAGTTTTCACCGAAGAAGGCAACAGTATTAAAGGTAATATCACCTCCTGCACCATCTCGGGCGAAGGCGAGAATATCACTATCATCAAAAACGATAATCGAATCAGCAGTAATATTTATATCTCCACCGTTTTCTGAGCCACTGAAAACATTAGTTCTGATGTCACTATCACCGAAGAGTTGGATGTTTTGAGCTGTGATATTAATCGCACCACCTGCAGATTGCTCTGCATCAGTAAGAATTTCACCATTGGTGGCGCTTAACAGCTCCCCGATATTGAGAGTAATCTTGCCTGCTGGAGCTGTGCCTTCACTGCGTGCAGATACCTGTGCGCCATCAGTAATGAGTAATTCTTTGGTGTTAATGGTTAAATCTCCTGCTGCTCCTTCACCCAAGGTTCTAGCTGAGACAAATGCACCATCAGCAATTAGCAATCTCGGAGTAATAATGGTCAAGTCTCCCGCTTTTCCCATCGAGCCTCGATTAGCTTGAACACTCAAGTTGCTGCCAAACTCACCATCGGCAGAGCGACCAATCACTTGCACTGATTCTGTTGCATTGACGGTCAAACTACCGCCACTTCCCTCGCCAAAGGTGCTAGCACTGACCTGTGCTCCACCAGTAATTAGCAATCTGGGAGTGCTAATGCTTAAATTTATAGCATTTCCTCCGCCTTCAGCTTGAGCAGCAAAGGCGCTGGGAGATCTACCATCGGCAGAGCGACCAATCACTTGCACTGATTCCGTTGCATTGACGGTCAAACTCCCCCCAATTCCCTCCCCAAAGGTGCTAGCACTGACTTGCGCCCCCTCGGCAATTAGCAAGGTGGGAGTGCGAATGAGCAAGTTCCCAGCATTTCCTTGACCTATAGTTCTTGTATCCAAGAAGCTGCTAATCCTACCATCGACAGATCCACCAATCACTTCCACTGATTCAGAAGCATTGACAGTCAAACTCCCCCCAATTCCCTCACTAACAGCGCCAGCAATTATCTGTCCCCCATCAACAATTAGCAATTTCGCAGTGTTAATTGTCAAGTTACCGCCATTTCCTACGCCTTCAGTGTTAGCACTCAAGATGCTGGCAAACTTATCATCGGTGGAGCGACCAATCACTTGCACTGATTCTGTGGCAATGACGCTCAAATTTCCCCCTGTTCCCTCTCTAAAGGTAACAGCACCTACCTCTGCCCCATCGGCAATTAGCAATCTCGGAGTTCTAATTGTTAAATTTCCGTTATTTCCTATGCCTTCAGTGTTAATAGCCAATCTGCTCCTAACCCTACCATCGGGGGAGTGAATACCAATCACTTGCACCGATTCAGAAGCATTAACAGTCAAATTACCACCAGCTCCTTCAGCAAAGGTGCTACTACTGACCTGTCCCCCATTAGTAATTAGTAATGTCGAAGTGCTAATGCTCAGGTCTCCCGCATTTCCCGTCGAGCCTCGATTAGCTTGAGTAACCAAGCTGCTGGCAAACTCACCATCGGTAAAAGTTCCCATCACTTGTACCAATTCGGAAGCAATTATAGTCAAATTGCCCCCCTGTCCATCACCACGACTATTAACCACTATTACTGAACCATCGGTGAGAATCAATTGATTAGCATTAACTAAAACCTCTCTTCCTAGTTCTGAACCTGTAGTATTAGAAACAATTCCAGAACCATCGCTAAGAGAAACGCGATCGCCTAAAATCTCAATACCACCGCCACCATTACCACTAGCATCCACTAAAGCTCCATTAGTCAGTGAGATATCTCCATCAGCAAGTAATTTAATCTCTCCACCTCTGCCTAAACCAGAATCAGAAGAAGTATCAATACGATTAGTAATCGTAATTTGATCACGAGAATCAATAATTACTGAGCCGCTATTACCAATAAATTCGCCAAAAGTATCGTCTGCCCGAATAGTCTCTACTTCAATTGCTCCCCCTTGCAGGGATTGATTCGATTCATACTGATTTGTCAAAAATACCAATCCCTCGGGAGCTTTGAGCGAAATTTGCCCCACATTAATGTCTGCACTTTCCGGAAGAGTATCAATGCTGCCCTCCACCGATTCAAAGTTACCCCCCGTCAGATTGAGTGGATTACCAATTGCCTGTTGATTCATCCCGGCTCTGATATCCAAAGTTGGTTGCTCTGTGCCGTCGATAACTAAAGCGCTTCCATTAGATAAAGTGACTTGAGCCAAAGTCGGGGTATCAGTGGGATTAATCGTATTTCCGGTTTCGTCTGCCTGTGTAATTTCGACAGTACCTGGAATTGAAACTGAACCTCCAGCCAAAATATGTAGTGAGCTTCCAGTGTACTCGAGTAGTTCAACATTACCGAGGGAGCGAGCAATTGGGTCATGGGTACTAAACAAACTTCCCAAACTCCCATCCAATTTCTCAATGCGAAAACTGCCCCCACTCCAATAATGAGCATCACCACCAATACTATTAGCCGATCGCAATAGTAAATTACCGCCAGCAAACAGCCCACTGTCTGGGTGATTCAAAGCAAAGATCTCGACACTTTCGTTACCCTGAATCTCTAACTCTCCCCCAGCAGCAGCAATAAACTGTTGCGCTACACTATCACTAATTTCAACCGCCTTTTGAGCTTGCAGCTTCAAATCTCCGCCAGCGTATAGCTGCCCCTGCAAATCCAGATTATTGCCTGCCAAAGTCAAATCCTGTCCCACCGCTAAATTTCCGGAATTAGCGATCGCACCTGTAGAATTGGCTCCATACTGTAATCCCAGTGGTGTACTAACTTTCAATAACGGTGGTTGATTGGGATTAGTGGCACTAAACTCCGAACCATCGCCAAATACTAAGCTATTGGCTGTCGTGCCGAAAAAAGAACCTTCTACATCCAATTGGGCATTATTGCCAAAGACAATACCGTTAGGATTGAGTAAGAATAAACTTGCTGCTCCATCTACTCCCAAGGTTCCCAGAATATTCGAGACGTTATTCCCTGTCACCCTAGTGAAAATACTCTCAATGCCTGCTGGATTAGCAAAATAAACTCGCCCTCCATTTTCGACATTAAACTCTAAGAAACTGTGGAAGAGGTTGATATCCCTTATCGCCCCGCCTTCTATTAAATCTGCCAATTCCCCTTTGACATCAACATTGGGCGTTACTACAGAATTTTCATTGCCCAAACTGGTATCTGGTGTAATTTGAGCTAAAACACGATTAGACCAAGAAGCGATCGCTAACCATGCTATTAAGGGAATAGTTCCGTTAATTGTGAGGGAATTCTGTAGTTTCAACACCATGCACCCACTATTGCTAACCACAAGATTAAGCAGACTAAATTTAGCTTAAGCCAAATTGAGCCTTTATTGTGAATATAGCGAGACGCATTGTTCTTTCGAGTCTCAAATCCAAACTGGCATAGCTTATTAAAATCCCCCAGTGTTCATCAACTGTCACAGAGGGGGATTAGTTTTAACTCAGAATCTTGCAGCCATCACTTCCTAAACGAACAAGAAGTCTCGTGCGAAGCTGACATTAGTAGTATCTTCAACCACCGCAATCAAATCACTGCCATAATAAATTTCCGTATCGGTCACAAAATTACCATTCCAGAGTGAATGTAGAAAACTACATGGCAGCCAATAAACCTTTTCTTGCTTCTGCCCTCTGTCTTGCTTCAACGACAGTTAATGTTAACCTACCGTGTGGGCTGTAGGGTATGAGGTGTGTGGTTGTATCCTATACCTAAAGGCAAGGGCTTGAACATATACAAGGAGATCAATAATGCTTGACACTCTCAAAGAACTTATCGATGAGACATCATTAGCCCAAACCCTTAACCCAGAGGAGAGACTAACATCAGAAGGGGTTAACTGGCAAGATTATGAAACGCTTCTGGCAAAGCTAGAGGATAACTCTCACTACCGAGTCTCTTACTTAGATGGAGTATTAGAAATTTTGTCACCCTCATCCCAACATGAAAAACCTAAAACGCGCTTAGCTTCATTGATTGACTTCTATTTTTACAAAAAACAAATACAGGCAATTCCTCTGGGCAGCACCACTTTCAGAAATCAGCTTAAACAGGCTGGAGCTGAGCCCGATGAAAGCTACTGTATAGGCTCAGAGAAAGCTATTCCTGACCTGGCTATAGAAGTTATCGTTACTAGTAGTAGCATCAACAAGCTAGAAGTTTACCGACGTTTAGGAGTAGCAGAAGTTTGGTTCTGGAGAAATAATCAACTGAGCTTATACCATCTCCGAGAAGAGACACCAACACTATTTGAACAGACTCGCGGTTATGAGCAGATTGCTATAAGTGAGTTACTGCCTGAACTGAATATTTCTCTACTTGAAGAATGTACTCTTATCCCGACTTTAATCGCAGCATTTGAACGGTTCGAGGCTGGATTGTGAAGGCTTGATCTGAACTACCCCTCCCTACTCCGCTCAAGCGCTTCACCTACTACACAATGCAACAACTTTCTCTCTCTTTAAATTTACCCGAACCAAAATCAAAGACAACTACCTGGTTACAGGAAATATTAGCATCACTAGGCATCAGTCGAATCCCAACTTGGCAGGATCAATTTGGTTTATCTATAAGTAATTGGCTCAGAGAACATAATCATTCTCCCATCAAAACCTTGAGCTTATTTTCTGGTGGCGGTGGTTTAGATATTGCTTTTCATGACTGCGGCTTTGAGATAGTACAAATGGTTGAAATACAAGCCAAGTACGTGGAAACACTAAAGAAAAACTCGCAGCCAGGAAAATGGCTAGAGAAATCTCAACCAGTTTGTATTGATATCAGAAATTTTGTTCCTTCTGCCCAGTTAAAAGTAGACTTTATTATTGGTGGACCACCCTGCCAAACTTTCTCAGCGGCAGGGCGTAGAGCCGCAGGTGTTGCTGGAACTAGTGATACCAGAGGTAATCTATTTAAGGAATATATACGTTTACTCAAAACACTTAAACCTCAAGGATTCCTATTTGAAAATGTTTATGGCATTACTGGAGCACAACAAGGGGAAGCTTGGCAGCAGATTCAAGCAGGTTTTAAAGAAGCTGGTTACACCCTTTATTTTCGGATTCTTGATGCTGCTGATTACGGAGTGCCACAGCATCGAGAACGTTTATTTATTGTTGGATTAAGGACAGGTAATTATTTATTTCCCTATCCAACCCATGGTCCTGATTCACCAGGAGAAGAACCTTTTTATACAGCAGGGGCAGCTGTTGTGGGTGCTGAAAGCAAAGATATAGAGCTAGGAATTGGTGGAAAATATGGCTACTTACTTACAGATATACCGCCTGGGCTAAATTACAGTTTTTATACTAAAGAAATGGGATATCCTCAACCTGTGTTTAGCTGGCGTTCAAAGTTTTCTGACTTTCTCTATAAAGCCGATCCCAAAATGCCAGTAAGAACCATTAAAGCTAAAGGAGGTCAATATACTGGACCTTTCAGTTGGGAAAATCGCAGGTTTTCGGTGGCAGAATTGAAGCGATTACAAACGATTCCTGATGCTTATGAATTAGAGGGAAATCGCTCAGTTTGTATTGAACAGATTGGCAATTCAGTACCTCCACAACTTGCTCGAATCTTAGCGCTGAGTATCCTAGAGCAGGTGATGGGGGTTAAATTGCCCTTTGTCATGAATTATTTGTCTTCAGAGAAGAAGCTGGGATTTAGACGACGCAAGCGCCAGCTAACAACAAGATATGCTCAAAAAGCCAAAGAAGCGATCGCACTTTTGAAAGATAGCGGTAAATTCACTGCTACTACCAAAACCGATAGTGTGACTCAAGGGCAAGTAGTGCGCTTCTTATCTACTGATTTTGCTTGGACTGAGCAAGAAGTTTCTAATAGTACTAAGATTCTGGTTAAGTATGATTTGAAACCTGATTGCTGGAGGATAGCAGTATCTAGCAGTATTCAGAGAGAGCCTTTTATTTTTACTAGCCCTCACCCTAAATCTCTCCCCCAAAACTGGGATAGGGATTTTAAAAACTCGCTTCCTATTCAAAATCAGGATAAAAATCAATACGTAATTGATTTATGCCCATCTACAGGGTATGAAGATTGGGGTTTAAACACAAAGATGGTTAAACTAGAAGCTCAAGAGTTAGACCCACAAGTATTTACAGCTTTGTGGAAAGCCTTTGAGGAGCAACTTGTTGAGTTTACTCATAAGGCTGATTTAGTTCAGCTTTCAGGATATTACCAGTACCAGCCACAAATTACTGCCATCCTGACTTTTCAGCCCAGATTAAAGGTTGATTCACTTTGGCGTGTTATTCAAGCTGTGGTTAGAGGTATAGGAGTGGCACAACAGCTATCTGCTCAAAGTCTGGCGCTGCTATGGGGAGTTGAAGCGGATGAGATATTTTCTCACCTACAGTCTTTACGTGGGATGGGTTATGAAGTTAGAAACTACAATACTAATTCTCAGATTCCTCAAGGGAAGTATTTAATACCCTATGCCTTTCCAACCCTGACGCCTAGAAGTGTACAACTTCGTAAAAACTTAGGAGATTGCCGTGATTGAGTTATTGGACAATTAGCTTAAACTAATCAGCAGATTGTTCATAAGTCTGTAATTAGTCTAGCTTTCCTGAGAAAAAATCTTAGAACACTCTCTTCTCTAGAAATAATATCAGCTCTGCCCTGCATGCCTAATTGTATGTAACACTGATGATTTCCTTGACTTAAAGAAAGGCTTTCTGGCTCTATAGTAACTTCATAAAAAGCATTAGCTTGACTTGAATTTTTGGCAGTAAGCGGTTCAGTATTACTATTATTTTGAGAGGTAATGGCATCTGGAGAGACACTAGTGACGACACCTTTGAGAGTACCGTAATCTGGATAGGGACAAGCAGATATCCGTAGTTGTGTTTTTTGATCTGTCTTTACTTTACCAATATCAGCAGCAGTTACCAAAGCTTTCACCACCCAAGGAGTATTACTAGGAGCAATTTGGGCGATTTTTTCTCCAGGTTGAACAGTTTGACCAGAGTTTCTCAGATTCAGTTTGAGAATAATGCCATCAGCAGGAGCAGTAATAATTGTTTTACTGAGGTCTTTTTCCACTTGTTCTAATTCACTCTTATTCCGCTCCAGCTGTTTTTGAACTTCAATCCGCTGCTGGATTAGAGCTTCTTTTTCTCTATTTAAGATAGCAATGGTAGCTTCACCACTAGCTTTTTGTTGAGAGATGCGCTCAGTTGCCATCTTGACTTCTGCATTACTAGGATTGATTGCTGCTAAGGCATGTTGCAATCTGGCTTCAGCAGCTTCAACAGCTTGTTTTTGCTGCTCAATTGTTTGCTTTTGCGCTTCAATTGTTGCTTTTTGTGCTTCTACTGCTTGCTCCTGTTGGTTAACCGTTAGCTGTGCTTCCTCCAATTGATCTTGAGAAAGGGCTCCTAATTCTGCTACAGGCTGATATCGGTTGCGTCTAGACTTGGCAGCTTCTAAAGCAGCTTCGATGGAGCTTAGGGTGGCTTGGGCTGATTTTAACTGTGCCTGGGCTTGTTGCCATTGATTATGAGCTAATCTTAAGTTAGCTTCGGCTTCTGCAACATGAGCAGTAGTAGTAATTTGTCGGTCTTGATGCCCTCGGCTGTGATGTTCTAATTCAGCTTGAGCGACAGTAATCGCTGTCTGTATGCGTTGAGTTTCTGCAGAAATCTGACGCTTGGATGCTTGTAACTGGGCATTAAATTGATTCAGTTGCAGTTCTGATTGTTGAACATTGCTTTGTAGTTGACTTTTTCTGGTTTGGAGACGGGAGTCATCAAGGGTAGCGATTACCTCTCCTTTTTTAACCGCTTGATTTTCCTTAACAGAAATACTGACAATCGAGCTACTGCTGGGAGCTTGGACAATTCGCAATTCACCTGTAGGACGAACAAAAGCTGGTGCTTTAACGGTAGTTTTGTATTTTGCTACGGAAGCGAGGATAATGGCTATCCCTACTCCACCGACGATAAATACTCCACTAAGCTTCATCCATAAACTAATCGGCGGCAGAAATTCATTTTCTTGAGCTAGGGGCAAAAACTTTGGTTGAGGTGTACTAACCATAGCAAGTTAGGTATTAGGTATTAAGCTTATTACAGAAGTTGGGAATAGTGAATTTTTTAACAGGGAACAGTGAACAAGAATTGACGCTAACAGTATCAGAAAAACAGTTTGGCAAGATTTATATTACAGATAGTTACTTAAATGGGCGACAGCTTACCGTTGGTGTGAGATTTAGAGGATTTATCCACTAAGGTATTACTTGAGTGGGCAAAAATATCAAGAAAGTCTAAATGGTCACCTGCTTGATAGCGTAATTCTTCAGGATTACCTTGGATTTGCAATTGCCCTTTCGAGAGCATCACAATCCAATCAGCACGCTCAATCACTCTAGGGCGATGGCTGATCATAATTGTGGTTTTTCCCTGTCGGTGGTAGAGCAGATTATCTAAAACTTGACTTTCACTGACTGGATCAAGGGCACTAGTGGATTCATCTAAAATCAGTATTGGTGGTTCAGTTACTATTGCTCTGGCTATGGCTAATCTTTGCTTTTGACCACCGGAAAGATTGGCACCAAATTCTCCTAAAACAGTTTGATATTTGTCTGGTAATTCACTAATAAATTCATCAGCTGAAACAATCTGACAAGCTTTAACAATTTCCTCAAAACTTACCTCTGGATGACTAAAACGAAAGTTATCAATAATTGACCTACTCCAAAACTGAGCTTCTTGAGGTATTAGTAATACTTGTTGTCTTAGGCATTCTAGAGAAATATCCTGCTGGTTATAAACACCGTAGCGGATATTGCCAGAGCTGAGGGGATATAAGCCAGCAATTAGTTTAGCGAGAGTACTTTTACCACATCCAGATTTACCGATTAAGGCGATAACTTTACCCCCAGGGATAGTCAATGAAAAATCTTGTAACAAGTCAACTCTACCAGCGTGGTGAAAGTTGAGGTTAGTACAGGTGATATTAGTATGATCAGCAATTTGTGCCCAAGGCTTTTTGAAATCATTTTCGTCTTCTGGAGTAGCGTCAATGACTTCTGTTAGACGTTGGATCACAATCTGAGCAGTGACAAATTCATCGACTAAGCCTATTAATGCTCCCAGAAAACCGAGAAAATTACCACTCATGCCATGGTAAGCCATGAGCTGACCAAGAGTTAATCTTTGACTAATTACTAGATAACTGCCTAGCCAAAGTAGGGCAATACTAGTGAATGTGGAAAGAACATTAGTAAGAGTACTACTGTAGAGTCCCAGCTTCATCGTACTCCAGCCCAAATTAGCAAGACGACCATAATTGCTCTGATACTCTTGCCATGCTTGAGGTGTCGCTTGACTAGTTTTGAGAATCTGTACACCGCGAAAGGTTTCTACTAGAAAGCCCTGATTTTCTGTACCTAAAATAATTTGTTTACGGGTTTTCTGGCGTAAGGCAGGGAGGAAAAGCAGATTAACTAGGGTAACTAGGATAAAAGTCACTACAGAAGCAATAGTTAGTTCCCAACTGTACCAGAGCATCAAGCTCAAGGAAACTAAGGCGATAAAAAATTGGCTGGGTAAACCAAGGACAATTTGAGAGACTAAATCGTTGATAGCATCCACATCTGCAATACGACTGACTACTTCTCCACTGCGACGCCCTTCAAAATAACTAAGAGGTAAGCGCAATAGTTTTCGCCCGTATTCTAAAATGAGTCCTAATTGTAGTCGTTGACTAAAGTGACCGATGAGGTGAGACTGAACTAAGCCCACTAGACTGCTAAAGAGGTTCATAGCAATAACCCCAATTGCCACCGTAGTCAGCAGTTGGGTATCTCCCCGCACGAGCACGTCATCGGTGAGCAGTTGCATCATTAACGGGGAAGCAAGAGAAAGCAATCCAATGGCGATGTTGATGGCAATTGCTTGGGTGAGTAGGAAGCGATAGGGCCATACTCGTGCCAAATAGCGCCCTATGCCACTGACTTGGTCGTTTGCTTGCTCATAAAAACGGCTATCATCTGGTACGAGCAGTAGCATGATGCCGTTACCCCAACCTTCTATTAACTCAGAAAGGGTAAGGTAGCGGATACCGAAACCTGGATCTGCGATCGCATATTTGTTGCCTTTTTTTCCGTATAATACGACCCAGTGATAGCCTTGCCAGTGGATGATCGCAGGTAGAGGTACTTGATTTAATTTTTCTATAAGTTCTGAAGAGGCTTTGACTTGGCGGGTATGGAATCCGAGGGCTTCTGCACCTCTTCCTAAACCCAGCAGAGTTGTTCCCCGCCACCCAGTACCGACGGCTTCCCGTGTACGGTTAAGGGTAAAAGTGCGTCCGTAGTGTTTGGCGACAGTGGCTAGACAAGCCGCACCACAATCCTCTTCCGAGTGTTGTCGGATAAGCTGGTATTTCATAGGTGAGTAGCTTGAATTTTAAGAAAATAGGGGCAAGACTTATCTCACCCCTACGGATTGAAAAAGAAGATTATTACTAGGTTAGGAAAAGTTGAGTTATTTTTCCTATTCCTGATTGCTAATCCCTAAAATTTCCTCCTCATTACTTCGGTTCAGAGTGAGGCAATTTAGGCGATACGTGAGATGGACTCAACTTTATTGTTAAGTCTGTTGCCAAGATTATGATTTCCTGGTCCGAAAGTCTTATAAAATCCCCCGAAATCTGTGTCTACCCATAATTTCCATATTTGATCGCCTGTAATTTTAATGGATGAAGCCCTATCACCGAAGTTGAAGTCGTTTAGGTCGGATATTGCTCCTTCCTGGAATGAAATCTTTGCTCCTTTCTGATCCTTACGACCATATAGAATTATTCGTCCACCGGAACAAGTAGCTGCATTTTCCTGAGAAAGGTCTTCTACACCGGGTATAGTGTGAAGTTCTTGTAATTTGCTGTCAATGCTTGACACTGTTTTTTTCCTTGATTTACAATGGTAGGACGTTACAAACAATACTCCTGAAATTGCTCATTTACTTCAGGATTAATGCTGTCTTGCTTAGGGATGATTGGGTAAGGTTTTGGAAATATAGCCTTCAACCATTCCCTTGCTAGAGGATAGAGTACGGCGTTTAGCTGCCTAAGGGTTAGTTCCCTCAGGTGGCTGTTTGCCTTGAGTTCCCTCATTTACTTACAGCGTCTCTCAAACAGAGTTTTCGCAAAAAATCAGAAAAAAGTTTTTTGGATGTTATCTCCGAAAAGCTTCTTTATCAGTCGTAGTCAAGCTTCTATGGTTATTCCATTGGTTGTGTAAAAGTATCGCTGTGCTACGAAAAACCTACTCAACCCTCCTAAAACCTGTTAAAAGCTAGTAGTTTTGACGTTTTCTTCCTGCTTCAACCAAGGGAGTCGGCTCCTACTTGTCCACAGGCAAACCCCCTATAGCCTAGGNGTTAAAGGCGGTATTTTTTGAGCATCTACCGAGAAAGACACGAACCATCTTCCGGCTGTTTCACTGACACTAAAGGTCCCAGTTACGTAACGGCAATCTAAAGAGCGCTTAACTCGAAAAGTCCCTACTCTATTTAGAATAACACGAGAAATTCTCAAAGAAGCAGGACCAGATGTAGGTATATCTAGTAACTCAGTGGGTGGAATTGCCATTGCTGTCCTTAACCAGGGCTTGCGTCCTTTCCTCTCTAAATGGCATCCTAATCTACAATCATGGGAAATGCAGCGTCCTGGGAATATAAGTTTAGCAGAACATGATAAAAATTGGCATCAAGAACCTCAAATGCGAAGGGAACTGCAACAATTAAATCAAGAACTAGGCAAATACGCTGAGGCTTTAGCTGAAATTTTTAGTACAGAAAATTGAATTGTTCACAGTCAAACTTAAACCAGAAGCGAAACAGATGGAGAGTTAACAGAGCAGATGAAAAACTTAGCTCTGATATTGGACAAACTTGTGTACCAATTATTTCTCCCCCTCTCCCCACCAAAGGCAGGAGGCAGAAGGCAGGAGGCAGAAGGCAGAAAATTCATCTCCCCCTCCCCCCATCTCCCCCTCTATCTTAAAATCTGGACAGCTTATCACTGCTCCTTCCACAACTGCGGCTGTCGAAACTGATAGATATCCTTAATTACTTTTACCCAACTATCAGAGACAGACTCCAACAATCTATCGCCCTTTTCAGTAGTTGCAACTGTCGCATCACCCAAAACTCCACTTTTAGTTAACTCTCGCGTTACCCAGGCAAAGGGCAACTTACCCTCCATACTCAATAAACTATCTTCTGGCAAAGCATGGGGATATTCCTTCACCGCCTTTTCCATTCTCACCTGTTCCGGCAAAATTGAGAGCATCAGAGAAGTTTCTAAATCCCCAGCATGAATACCAAATTCCAATTCCTTCTCTGTTGCTAACTCTTTAACAATACTCGGCACCCGCCAAGTAAATAAAGGGAAAACTAAAAAATCCTCATATTTTTGATGAATATCCCGTGCTGCAATTTCCATCACTTGGGGTTGCCCTCCGTGGGAATTAATCAGCACCAATTTACGGAATCCTGCCCGATAAATACTATCTGCCATTTCCATTAGTACTGCCAATAGAGTTTGGGCAGAGAGAGTAATCGTACCAGGAAAGTGCCAATGCTCATTGGATTTACCGTAATAAAGATTAGGCAAAGCATAGGCAGGGATATCTTGTTCTAGTTTCGCTAAAGCTTTGCCCAGCACTCCCAAGCCAATGGCTGAATCTACGATTATGGGTAAATGAGGGCCATGTTGCTCAATAGAACCCACTGGCTGAATAATTACTACATTTTCCTTATTCGCCATCCCTTGAATATCAGTCCAAGTGAGATAGGGAAAAAAACGTTCTGGGGGTATAAAACTGTGCATTTTCCAATAGAGTAGATGACTAAATAACCTTAATTGTGATAATTTTCAGCTTTGATAGTAGTGTTCAGAGAGATCAAGTACAAACCTCTTAGTTCTCGGACAAAAGAACTATTTAAGGGAAATCCCAAAAAATAATTTCCCCCCCTCTCCCCATCTCCCCATCTCCCCCTCTCCTCTTCCTCACAAAGTATTGAAAAGCGCTATAACTCCTCCCAAGCCCTCATCTTCCCAGGATTAAGCAACCCGTAAGGATCGACCATTTCTTTAAATTTTAATTGCTCCATGTTGACAGTTTTCATGCCTCCATCTTCGAGAATATAAGTATGGGGATTGGCAATTAAAGCGCACTGCTCTTCGTGATAGCGAATAATCTCATTAAGCCTTTCAGGGGTAGTATAGCGGACAATTTGCAAACCTACGGGTATAACTTCCCCGCCGCCTCGGAGGAATTCCAAATGCATCATGACCTCCTCGCCAAAGTATTCACACATTTGCTCCACTAATTGGAGTTGAGAGTCGACAGGAAATGAAGTTTGCAAATAGGTAAGGTTAGAATCAACACTACGAGCATGTAAAGTGGTATGATTCCAAGTGAACTCTGCTAAGCTGACCCCCTTTTTAGCTTCTTGGGCTGATTTCTGATAAGTAATGCCGCCGCCATACTCCCTAATCAAATCTTGTAGGGGTTCTAAGCAAGACTCAGCAATCATCAGTAAAGCGCAGTGCTTGCCTTCTGGCAGATAATTCTGCAAAGCAACAAAATAGGAAGGAATCGGCCAAGCGTGGATACTAATTAGCTTTTTAATTAAACCATCGCTATAACTCAGAGCATAACCAAATCTGGCTGCCTTCATAAAATCATCAAAGACAACAATTATTTCCCCCCAAGGATAAGCTGGAGCCAGGGGAATTTCTAATTGAGTAATAATACCGTTAGTGCCGTAGGCATGATTTACCTTCTGTACATCATCACCACGCAACTCAATTACACGCGGTTCATCTTCCATCGTAACCACTCTAACAGCATGAAGATTACCGCGATCGCGCAATTGCCCATAAGTAATCGAACCAATACCAGCACTACCCCCTCCTATAAAACCACCAATCGTAGCACTGCGATAAGTTGAAGGAACCATACGCAATTCCCAACCAATTTCGTGTGCTTTTTTATCGAAGGCTGCCAGCTTTACCCCTGGTTCAAGGCAAGCCAATCCTGGTTTAATCCAATTAATGGCATTCATCTGGCTAGTGTCAAGAATCACGCCACCCTTTAGTGGTATGCACTGTCCATAATTACCTGTACCAGCTCCTCGCACTGTTAGCGGCGCTTTGTACTTGAGGCAGACTCTAGCTACTTGCAGCACTTGCGCCTCACTAGTAGGACGAACCACTAAATCCCCTCTTTTATCACCTAATTGAGTTTGCAGCACTGGGCTGAAGTGGTAGTAATCCAGAGATAGTTTAGCAAGTTGGGCAGAATCAGTGATAACTTCTATCCCAGATAATTCCGAAATTAGCGCATCCCAATTTACTGGTTCAATAGTGGTTGAAGTCATTATAGCGATTTCATTTATATTGGCTACAGATGCTGATGAAGCTCCAGACACACCAGACGCCCAAACACGGGGATAATGTATGGTAGGCATGCCAGGAAATTGGTATTAGTTATAGCAGTTTTCACCCTTGATGAGGTACAACATTCCTAACTCTCGGACAAAGCAATTATTTAAGAGTACTCCACAAGCATAATTTCTCCCCTCTCCCCATCTCCCCATCTCCCCATCTCCCCATCTCCCCATCTCCCCTCACCGTAACCACCGGGGATGAAAACCAGGTAATAGCTGCTCTGGTTTTAACTGATTGAGATTATCAGCAGCAGTGTTATTGTCTAAGGGCAGTAGCCAAAGAAGACTAGTGGCGATCGCTTGTCCCTCATCTGTCTTCAAAGTATCATTAGCGCTAGGTATACTCGTAAACACTTGATCAAATAGCAAAGCCAAACCATCAGGAGACAAACTC
Source organism: Symploca sp. SIO3C6 (assembly GCA_010692425.1). GTDB lineage: Bacteria > Cyanobacteriota > Cyanobacteriia > Cyanobacteriales > Coleofasciculaceae > SIO3C6. The sequence goes on from JAAHHJ010000009.1 coordinate 53,272, forward strand.
ATGTGAATATCTTGCTGATGAACTAAAGGCACCACCCATTTCACAGACGGCTGTTTCCACCATTGCTGTGGTAGCTCATCCATTGTCGTTGCCATCTTCAAATTGATAGCAACAAGGAAAGGTTGTTCTTCGAGGTACTGCTCCCCTTGAGTCAAATCAGTCAACAGACAGTAGAGATTTTCTTGGTTGGGAGAAAACTCGCAGCTTTTAATTAAACCCTTGGTGCGTAGTAATTCTTGCTCAAGACCATGATTAGCCACTAGAAACAAAGAGCGTATGTATCTTAGTTGAGGATTATCCTCATTAAAACTTACCATCGCCGCTTGCGAACCATCCCGAGCAAAGCTCAAAACTTGCCCAAACTGGGGAAGAAAATCCTGTTGCTGGTTCGTTGACGATTTTTGTTCTATACTTAATGGTAGTATGGCAGTTCCCTTACCTTTGAGGAGTGCTAGAGAATTACTATCAGGGGTAATCACAAAGTCTCCCCCTATTGCCCCCAAGGGTTGAGGTAAGCTCTCAGGAGATTTAGCATTAGGCTTGATTATCCAAGGTTCTAACCCAGAAGCCAGTTCACCTCGCTTTACTCGCTGGACAACAATTGTCTGTCCATCAGCAGATAAGTCAAATTTTAGATTTTGGTATTCTTGGTCATCTAAAACTAAATCAAGTATACCAGGCGCTGGTGTCGATGACGAAGACCTCTGTGAGGAGCGAAAAGATATTCCTGTAGTCACATTGTAAAGCTGCCGTGAAAGTAAGTTTTGCTCCTGAGTATTGGCAGTGGTAGCAGAAAATAAAATTCTCTCCCCATCTGGGTAGGGCTTAAAATCAGTTACCACTAAATCACTAGGCGTGAGGACAGTTTTTTTTTGCTGAGTGAGGTTATAGAGAATTAACCTGCCCTTTTCTTTACCCTCAACACCTATATAGGCAAAAGCACGATCCCGCGTGCGGAAGGAAGCAGTAAATAGCTCCATTGATTCACCTTGCCTTTGAGTAGAAAACTGGTCTATGGCTTTTTCCAGCTGCAGTTGATATTCCCCACCATAGGGCACAGGATTTAGAGGTGTATAAGCCATCCGACGTCCAGCCCAGCTAATTTTTCCAGGAATAGGCGGATTTATGCGGAGATTTTCTTCCACACTGGCATGGTTCATGGGGCGGCTAAAGGTAAGTATAAAGCCCGCATCATCGGCACTAACTAGTTTATCCTGCCAACTAAAAGCTCGGACACGGGGTGTGGTGTGATCACCACTCCATAGCAAGATTAAAATTAGTACACTCAGCACCAACATTGCTGTTAATGCCACAGTGTCGATGGGTTGGAAAAACTTTTTAGAACTCACCATTTTGCCTGAAGTGCAGGATTAGCACAAATATTACTACAATTGTGCTACAAAAACCAGTAATTCTCCTCATACCAAGTTGCAATCAAATCAAGTAATTTACTCGTTTGCAGAGGAAAATGGGAAATGGGATTGAATACCTTTCCCAAAGTTTGAAAATAGATATAGCGTTTCTCGGACTCATAAGGTGAATCCTATCCTAGCCATTCAATTTTATACAGGAGAAGAGGGAAAAATAACCAGAACTCACAAGTATGAGGATTGCAATATGCAATTCAAGGCACATCAACTTAATAGTTAATAACCAATACCCTTTTTTGATGTTTGATGGTGTTTAAACAATGACATTAATCTTCAGACGTGAAAGGAGATTAATCTCCCTTTTAAACTTTAAAACCTGTCTTCAATATTTTTTTATAGACCACTACTGCTAATCCTAGACACTGCTGCTGTGTACAGATAGAGTGTAGACAGAGACCATAAGCTGAATCTCCAAACTAGCTTGATACTGTGAACAATTCTTGAGAAGCCCTTAGCTGTATAATTCTATTTCCTGGATTTAGTTCTATTTTAAGATAATTTTCGTCATAATGATCACCAAATGAGTACCATAATGAATTTTTATAATTTGCAAACAAAATCAATCAAACAAACTGCAAAATCTGAATCCGCTTTGAATATATTTTTTAGCTTATCATCTGATTTAATATCAATTAGTGACCAAGATGGATACTTCCAGCAACTAAACCCAGCTTGGGAAAAAGTTTTGGGATGGACTCTGTCGCAACTGCGATCGCAACTATGGATAGAGTTTGTTCATCCCGACGATCTAGCTGTGACTCTCAATGCTGAAGATAGATGTCAATCAGAAGGCATCGTCGAATACGAAAATCGCTATCGTCGCCAAGATGGCAGCTACATTCGGCTATTTTGGAGAAAAACACGGGACGAACAAGGACTCTATTATGCAGTTGCTAAAGAGATTGAAGATAGTCAGTGGAGAAAAATTGCCCAGCAACAGACGATGTTGGAGTTAGAGACAAGATTCCAAGAGCGTACCACTGCACTCCAGCAAGCTAATCAGCAATTAAATCAAAAAATTGATGAACAACAGCAAACAGCAGAAGCACTTCGCCATAGTGAAGAACAATTCCGCCGAGTATTTGATGAAGCACCGATTGGCATGTCACTTACAGGTTGGGATGACCGCTATATTAGGGTGAATCGAGCCTTCTTTGAAATGCTGGGGTACACGGAGTCGGAATTAATGGCTCTCACCTTCAAAGATATCACCCATCCCGAAGATTTAGAACAGGAACTACCCTCTTTAAATCAGGTAAGGAAAGGAGCTATTAACAGCTTTAAACTGGAAAAACGCTACCTCAAAAAGAACAAAGAGATTCTGTGGGTAAATTTGACCTTGATGGTGCTGCGGAATGAGGGAGGAGAAGTCCTCTATGATTTAGCAATGGTGGAGGATATTACCGAGCGTAAGCTCTCAGAAGAGGCTCTGCGGCAGAGCGAAGCACGCTACCGTGCCATCGTTGAAGATCAAACTGAACTGATCTGTCGGTTTACAATCAACCTAACCCTGACCTTTGTCAATGAAGCCTACTGCCGCTACTTTGGCAAACAACAATCTGAACTGATTGGTAATAGCTTCATGCTGAAAGTTTTTCAAGAAGACCACGAAATCTTTCAACAGGCAATCAATTCTCTGTCTAAAGAGCAGCCAATTATCACCCACGAACACCGCACAATTATGCCTTCAGGAGAGATTCGCTGGCAGCAGTGGACTAACAGAGTTCTATTCGACGAGCATGATCAAATCATCGAATTTCAGGCAGCAGGGCGTGATATTACCCCACTTAAGCAGGCCCAAGCAGAAATGCGCAAAGCGCTAGCCAAGGAAAGAGAACTCAGTGAACTCCGCTCTAGTTTTGTTTCGTTAGTTTCCCATGAGTTCCGCACACCGCTAACTACAATTTTATCTTCTTCAGAACTACTTCAACGCTATAACCATAAACTCTCTGACGAGAAAAAATTTAATCACCACTACCGCATTCGTTCCGCTGTTATGCTGATGACTCAGTTATTGGATGAAGTTTTAACCATCGGCAAAGCAGAAGCAGGACAACTAAGGTGTGAGCCAACTTTAATGGATTTATTAGCCTTCTGCACCGAAGTAGTGGATAGTATGCAAATTGGTGCTAACAATAAACACAAGCTTACTTTAGAAGTATTCGGTGAACCAACAGAGGTTCAGATGGATGAAAAGCTCCTCAGACATATTCTTACCAACTTACTTTCTAACGCCATCAAGTATTCTCATGAAGGAGGGGAAATTGAATTTGACTTGACTTACAACTACTCTGATGTAGTTTTTATTATCAAAGACAGTGGTATTGGCATTCCTCAGAAGGAATTAGAAAATTTGTTTGATGCCTTCCGACGAGCTAGTAATGTCGGTACCATTCAGGGAACCGGACTAGGGCTAGCAATTGTCAAAAGATGTGTGGACTTGCACAAAGGTAAAATCTTTGTAGAGAGCGAAGTAGGATTAGGCACCACCTTTACAGTCACACTACCTTATCGATCACTGCCGTCCTAGCTTCTAACTCAGAGGCTCCTGAGAGTTTAGCCTAAGGCAGATAAAATTTAGGGCAATTGCTACTTCCGGGGTGAGGAAGGTATCACCAGCTCCAAAAGCAGAATCGGCTACAGTCAATGGTTGAGGCGAGAAGGTTCAACCTTCACTGGTTATACAAAATAATATTAGGAGCGCCAGAAAATATGCAACCAAATAATCCTAACCAGTTTACAGAAAAAGCTTGGGAAGCGATCGCCCGCACCCCAGATGTTGCCAAAACAGCCCAGCAACAACAAATTGAAAGCGAACACTTAATGAAAGCATTGCTGGAGCAAAATGGACTAGCTACCAGTATTCTCAATAAAGCCGAAGTGCCAGTGCAGCGAGCACACGAAGCAGTCGAAACCTTTATCGCTAGCAAGCCGAAAGTATCCGGCGGCAGTGGTTCGATCTATCTTGGACGCAGTCTTGATAATCTCTTAGATCAAGCTGAGTCCTATCGCCAAAGCTACAGTGATGACTATATTTCCATCGAGCACTTGATGCTTGCCTATGTTAAAGATGAGCGCTTTGGCAAAGCCTTATTCCAAGAATTTAAACTGGATGAAAACAAGCTCAAAAGCACAATTGCCCAGATTCGGGGGAACCAGAAAGTGACCGACCAAAATCCAGAAGGCAAATATGAGGCACTGGAAAAATATGGACGCGACTTGACACAGGCAGCGCGGGAAGGGAAACTTGACCCAGTAATTGGCAGGGATGATGAGATTCGCCGTACTATTCAAATTCTCTCCAGGCGTACCAAAAATAACCCAGTCCTGATTGGGGAGCCTGGAGTGGGTAAGACGGCAATTGCAGAAGGGTTGGCACAGCGCATTGTTGCTGGTGATGTTCCCCAGTCCCTTAAAGACAGGAAATTAATTGCTCTGGACATGGGGGCATTAATTGCTGGTGCCAAGTTTCGGGGAGAATTTGAAGAACGTTTGAAGGCGGTTCTTAAAGAAGTCACCGACTCTCAGGGGCAAATCATCATGTTTATTGATGAAATTCACACCGTTGTCGGTGCTGGTGCTGCCCAAGGTGCAATGGATGCAGGTAATTTACTCAAACCCATGTTAGCTAGAGGTGAGTTGCGCTGTATCGGTGCGACAACTCTCGATGAGTACCGCAAGTATATCGAAAAAGATGCTGCTTTAGAGCGTCGATTCCAGCAAGTTTATGTGGATCAGCCCAGTGTACAAGATTCGATCTCGATCCTGCGGGGTTTAAAAGAGCGCTACGAAGTTCATCACGGTGTTAAGATTTCTGATAGTTCTTTGGTAGCAGCAGCAACTTTATCTACTAGATATATTAGCGATCGCTTCTTGCCTGACAAAGCGATCGACTTAGTAGATGAGGCAGCAGCAAGACTAAAAATGGAGATTACCTCCAAGCCAGAAGAACTTGATGAAATTGACCGTAAAATCCTACAATTGGAGATGGAAAAGTTATCGCTGCAAAAAGAAAGTGACTCTGCCTCTCAAGCCAGGCTTGAAAAACTGGAGAAAGAACTGGCAGATCTTAAAGAAGAGCAGCGTACTTTAAATGCTCAATGGCAGTCAGAGAAAGACTTAATTGATCGTATTCAGGGTATTAAAGAAGAAATTGACCGAGTTAATGTAGAAATTCAGCAAGCCGAGCGCGACTATGACCTTAACCGGGCTGCTGAATTGAAATATGGTAAATTAGCTGAGTTGAACAAATTACTAACTGAGGCAGAACAACAGCTCTCAGACAACCAAACTAGTGGTAAATCTCTACTACGGGAGGAAGTCACAGAAGCCGATATTGCTGAAATTATTTCTAAATGGACTGGTATTCCCATCAGCAAGCTAGTAGAATCTGAAAAAGAGAAGCTGTTGAACCTAGAAGCAGAACTACACAAGCGAGTAATTGGTCAAGAAGAAGCAGTTACTGCTGTTGCTGATGCCATTCAAAGGTCGCGTGCTGGTTTAGCTGACCCCAATCGCCCCACTGCTAGCTTCATTTTCCTCGGACCCACTGGCGTTGGCAAGACCGAACTAGCAAAAGCTCTTGCTGCCTATCTGTTTGATACCGAAGATGCCATGGTGCGCATAGATATGTCTGAGTATATGGAGAAACACACAGTCTCACGACTAATTGGCGCTCCTCCAGGATACGTTGGTTATGAAGAGGGAGGTCAACTAACAGAAGCTATCCGCAGGCGTCCCTATGCAGTAATTCTATTTGACGAAATCGAAAAAGCGCATCCTGATGTCTTTAACGTGATGCTGCAAATCCTCGATGATGGTCGTGTTACCGATTCCCAAGGTCACACGGTAGACTTCAAAAACAGCATCATCATTATGACTAGCAACATTGGCTCCCAATATATCCTAGATCTTGCTGGCGATGACTCTCAATATGAAGAGATGCGCAATCGGGTTATGGAAGCAATGCGTTCTAGTTTCCGTCCAGAATTCCTCAACCGTATTGATGAAATCATTATCTTCCATGCCTTACAGAAACATCAGTTACGATATATTGTTGGACTGCAAACCCTGCGCTTAGAACAGCGTTTGGCCCAACGCAAGATGTCTCTTAAACTCTCTGACCATGCCCTTGACTTTTTGGCAGAAGTAGGGTACGACCCAGTTTTTGGAGCGCGACCATTAAAAAGAGCAATTCAGCGAGAACTTGAAACCCAAATTGCCAAGGCTATCCTCCGAGGGGAATTTTACGACGGCGATACCATCTTTGTGGATGTTGAGAATGAAAGGCTTTCCTTTAAGCGCCTACCAGCTGAGTTACTGACCACTCAATAAAGTTAAGGCTAACAAGATAATGTTAATTTTATACAGGTGGCGTTGCTGTGCGACCTGTAATCTTTTATGTTTGTATTGCCTTTTTGGCACAAGCCACAAACTTGCATATAGGAGTCCTAAATTATGAATTTACAACCAAATCGCAACCCTAATCAACCTCCAGATCCAGGCTTAAGGACTTTTTTATACATCATGGGTGTTTCTACGGGTGTTGGTCTGTTGCTTGCTGCTTTAGTGTTACTTTTGCAAGGGATAGGCGTTATTCAAAAGGTTGCAGACACCATTATCTGGGCAATTGTTCTGTTTTCTTTGGGTCTTGGAATTTTGATGGGTTTGAATAGGAGTAAGTTATATCGATAATAAAGAACCATCATTTAGAAATTTACGTTAGTTTATGAGTCCATCTCCCCCATCTGAGGCTAGGAAATTCGCCTATGCTTTTGGTATTACTTTAGCAATCACTTTGATTATCTATTTGTTGAGAGGTTTTGGTATTTTAACCTTTTTTCCTGGTGGTGTAATCTATTTGTTAATTTTGCTCTCCATTGGCACAGGACTTGTTTACGGCATTCAGAAAACGCGTCGTTTTTAAAGATTTAGAGAGTGTTGATTACAATTAGTAATGAACCATGAACTATCTTTTTTTCTCTATTCTCCCCTGAGTCTTAGACTCCGGCTCTGTACTTTGGAACTTTCTAGTTGAACCTTTTGTAGCTAAGCTGAGTCTAAAGTATCAGCCAAACAAACTGGTGAGGGAGAGCCCACAGGTGTCAGTCACATCAGCCCAAGTGTCAAAAAATGACCAGGCTCCTGCTCAAGCACCAAAAACTGACCAAGAGTTAGTGTTAGAGTGCCAGCAGGGAAGTCAGCAAAGTTTCCGCCAACTGTACCGAATCTATCAGCAAAGAGTGAGATCAACCCTCTATCAATTGTGTGGTAGTAAGTCTTTAGATGATTTAGTGCAGGAAGTTTTTTTGAGAACTTGGAAAGGCTTACCCAAACTGCGCCAACCATCCCAATTTTCTACGTGGCTTTATCGTATTTGCTGGAATGTAGCATCGGATCATCGGCGGCAGTTTGCCCAACAGCGTGCAGTGAACTCTAAACTCAAGATAGGTACACAAACACTGGCTCCGCAAGCCTCAAAATATTCTCAAGCTCCTGACTTGATGCAGCTTCACTACCAAGACTTGATCCAACGTGGCTTGCAACAGCTAACTTTTGAGCATCGAGCTGTACTAGTGCTGCATGATTTAGAGGATCTACCACAAAAGGAAGTGGCGCAGATTTTGGGCATAGCAGTAGGAACAGTTAAATCTCGCCTTTTCCACGCTCGAGCATCCCTGCGGCAATATATCCAGCAACAAGGAGCAATGCTATGACTACTCAGTTACCACCTGATGACAGAGACTGGAAAGAGTTTCTAAGAAAACATTGCCCTCAACCCCCGAAAGGAGCCCCTAACTCAGAGGATAAACTGATGAGTGCAATCGAGCTGCAACAACAACCAGTTATTAATATTAATAAGCGGTTATGGGCTCTATCACCAGCAATCGCTGCAAGTTTATTGATGGTTTGGGGTAGCTATCGCACCATATCTACTTTACCAGATGCCCATCTTGAAGCCTTCCTGGAAAACAACTGGAATAATCTTGTCGGAGAAGTACCAACTAAATCGCCAAATAACAATCCAGAAGCAGATTGGATGATCTTGGCAAATAGCGCACAGTAGGAAGTGGGAACTACTCAATCCACAGGCAGATTTAATCTATTCAAATCTTAAACGAAGGCGTTTTCATTAACCATAAACATTTAAAGAGGCAATTCCGATGTTGCTAAGTCGTATTTCGGTTGTGTCAGTCCTATTGCTTTCTTTAGGAAGTGTAGTTGCTCTGGGAGATCCTAGCCCTCTTCTTTCCCAAAGCTTAGTACAAAACCCAGAAAGTTTACAACCAAGGCTGCGGGGGCAACCCAAACTGATGGAAGAACTAAACTTTACCGAGGAGCAAAAACAAGAACTACAAGCTATTCACTATCGGCACAAAGATGAGATTTCTGCACAGCAACAGGAACTAATCCAAGCTCGGCAGGATTTACGCCAACTTTTGTCGAGTTCTTCCTCTACAGACGAGAGTTTACGTGCTAAACATCAGGAAATTCAACAGCTACAGCAACAACTGGGAGACTTGCGCTTTGAAAGCATGTTGGCAATGAGTGCAATTATGACCATAGAACAACGTAGCCGATTTTCTGAATTAATGCAAGAGCGACGCCAAAGTTCTCGTGAGCGTTTGCCTAATAGGAGCAGCATTGAACAGCCGCGCTGAGGGGATATGTTAGTGGCTGATTACATTTATCTCCACGGCTTTGCTTCGAGTCCCCAGTCTACAAAATCTCAAAAACTGCGCTCCTACTTGCAAACCTACAAAGTTGAACTCAAAATACCAGACCTGAACCAAGGGGATTTTTCACACCTTACTCTAAGTCGACAGATACAACAAGTTGAAGCGCTATTTCCGCTAGCACCGACACCAGTTGTCCTCATTGGTTCTAGTTTTGGAGGCTTGACTGCTGCGGTATTGGCACAGCGAAACCTACAGGTGCAACGACTAGTCCTGCTAGCGCCAGCCTTTGGTTTTCAAGAATATTGGTTGAGCCAATTAAGTGCAGCAGAACTACAACAGTGGCAGAGTTCAGGATATTTAGGAGTGTACCATTACGGTGAAAAGAGAACTATACCTATGCATTACCAGTTTATTCAAGATTTTCTTCAGTATCAAGGGGAGCAGTTGCAAAGATCACTACCAACCCTAATTTTACATGGCAGGTACGACCAGACTATACCCATAACAGCTAGCCGCAAGTATGCCAGTGAGCGTCCTTGGGTTCAATTACTAGAATTGGATAGCGATCATAGCTTAACTGATGTCATTCCTGCGATTTGTGAGGCAACTAGTTCATTCTGCAAGCTTTTTTGAGATTAACCTCTTGTATCTAGTAGACTGTCAACGTTAATGAAGGAGGGATGCAAATCTTGTTGAAATATGGAGTACCAAAAACTTGGTGATAGTGATTTATTGGTATCGGCAATTTGTATGGGAACTATGACCTATGGTCAACAGAACACCATAGAGGAAGCCCATCAACAGCTAGACTATGCCGTTTCCCAAGGAGTCAACTTCATCGATACGGCTGAGATGTATCCAGTGCCAGGAAGAGCCGAAACTCAAGGGTTAGCCGAAGAGTATATAGGCAAGTGGCTCTTTAAGCAGCAGCGAGACAAAGTAATTATTGCCAGCAAGGTGGCAGGTCCAAACTATAAGGTAAAGTATCCTCAGATTGGCTGGATTAGGGAGGGCAAAAATCGGATTAACCGACAAAATGTTAAGCAAGCGGTGGAAGATAGTCTCCGACGTCTAAGCACAGACTACATCGATCTCTATCAAATCCACTGGCCAGACCGCTATGTACCTCTATTTGGGGCTCCAGACTATGACCCAAACCAAGAAAGGGATACTATACCCATTGTTGAACAACTTGAAGTATTTGCAGAGTTAATTAAAGCTGGTAAGGTCCGCTATCTAGGTTTAAGCAATGAGACACCTTGGGGAGTGTGCGAGTTTTGTAAACTTGCAACACAACTGGGATTACCCAAAGTAGTATCAATTCAGAATGCCTTCAATTTAATTAACCGCGTGTTTCATATTAACCTGGCAGAAGCTTGCCGATTCAATCGATTGGGTTTACTAGCTTATAGCCCTTTGGCTTTTGGTCTATTAACAGGGAAATATCTCCAGGGCATGCCAGAAAAATCTAGACTCGCTTTGTTCCCTGGATTTGGTCGGCGTTATCAAAAGCAAAATGCAGCAGAGGCTGTTAAAGCTTATGTTGAGATTGCCAACAAATACAGTTTGACTCCAGCTCAACTAGCCTTGGCATTTGTGCGATCGCGCTGGTTTGTAACTAGTGCCATTATCAGTGTAACCACCATTGCACAGCTCAAGGAAAATCTTAGCAGTATAAAGGTGGAACTTGATGAACAAATCTTGGCAGAAATTGATGCTGTTCACTCACACTATCCCAACCCTACTCCCTGAGGGGTTCAAGGAGTGGGGTTGGCTAGCACTTTACCATAGGTGATATCTTCCCCCTCCAATTGCTAAGAACACTATAGAATAGGAGATTCGGGCACTCCCTAAATAGGGAGCGCACCTCAAAGATTTACCCAGGGGAGATGCCAACGGAACTAGCCTTTGCTAATTCCTGCGGTAATCGCCGAGGCACATCATAGCTTAAAAAGTCATAAGCTAATTTTGTATTGGGGAAAATTGCCCGCGCCTCGCGAAGCAAATCGTCGAGTACAATTCCATTGCCAGGAGCATAGCGGGGGCTAAAATGAGTCATAATTAACTTTTTGACCCCAGCACTCAAAGCTACTTGCGCCGCCATTGTTGAGGTAGAATGTAAACGTTCAAAAGCAAGTTCAGCGTCTTGATGGGCAAAAGTAGCTTCGTGAATCAAAACATCTGCACCTTGGGCTAATTCTACTGCCTGCTCACAGTAAAGAGTATCAGTGCAGTAAACCACTTTGCGGCCTACTTCTGGCTTGCCACATAACTCGGTTCCCCGAATTATACGCCCATCTGGAAGTGTTACCGTTTCGCCGCGCTTGAGCCTACCATAGATTGGACCTGAGGGGATACCCAAGGCGGTAGCTTTTTTCACATCAAAGCGCCCTGGTCGATTTTTTTCTGCCACCCGATAGCCAAAAGCTGGAACCCGATGCTTGAGAGGAGTACAACTGACGGTGAACTCTTGATCTTCGTACACCACCCCTGGTTGTACAGTGTGAACTTTGAGAGGAAAAGCAAAATGGGTGCGAGAGTATTTTTGACCAGCGCGGAGGTATTCATCTAAACCAGCCGGACCATAAATATCAATTCGTTCAGTGCTGCCAGCCAAACCACAGCTTGCCAGAAGCCCCATTAAGCCGAAGATGTGATCCCCGTGCATATGAGTGACGAAAATGCGTCTAATCTGACTGGTTTTGAGTTCACTTCGCAGTAGTTGATGCTGAGTACCTTCACCACAGTCGAACAGCCAAAATTCTGCCCTTTGAGGCAAACGCAGGGCAACACTAGACACATTTCGCGATTTTGTTGGGACTCCAGAACTTGTTCCTAGAAAAGTAATTTGCACGTTGCTGAGTGTCAACTTTTTGACATTCTCCCCATTCTAATAGGGTTTGGGGATTCTATCTACTCAAACAACGACAGCTGTTTGAATCAGAAGATGGCAAATTAGCACTTTTAACCCGATCATCTTAAACTGCTTCGGATTGCTTACCCACCATTCCACCTAATATATCAGAAAAAGAACAAAGCTGTCTACACTACCGCATTGTTCCACAAATTGCTATCTTATTATTTCTATCTTGATCAAAGAGTAAACTACTCTGTCCATGCTTAGTCATGGACTTGGACTCCAGCAGGTTTTGAGATGAAATTCACCCCACCGCTAGTTGAACTCGAAAATCTAAATATTGATATTAATCCTGTGAGGAATTTTTAACAATGTCATCTAGAGATTTATCAGTGGCATGGCTAATTTCTAGGCTCAAGCCGAGGACGTTAATGAGGGGGTATAGTTGGTGGCTCTGTTGCTTATTGTGGCTCCTGCTGATAGCTCCAGCTCAAGCAGTAGTGGAATTGCGGGTGGCAATTGAAGAGAATGTCAGCCGATTGCAAGTCGGTAGTTCTACTAAAGCCCTAATTCGCAATGGTGCAGGGCAAAAAGTTGGAGAATTAGAAGCAATGGAGGGTCTATATGCTAACGGTAATGGTACGGGTGTTGCTCTTGCTCAGTGGAGTTCTAGTCAACTGTGGATTGAGCCAACTGGCGAGGGTTTTGTTTGGATTGGCGATCGCTGGTATCGAGGAAGAACTCAACTAGTTTCCCAAACTCAAGGACTAACTGCTGTCAACCATGTTAACCTTGAACATTACCTCTACAGCGTCATCGGAGCAGAAATGAGTCCCAGTTGGCCTCTAGAAGCACTGAAGGCACAAGCTGTAGCTGCTCGCTCCTATGCGCTTCATAAAACCCATACTTCCCCCACTCGCCTCTATGATCTTGATGATACCGTTACCTTCCAAGTTTACAAAGGTATCGGCACAGAGGCTAACACCACACATCAGGCAGTAAATGCTACTGCTGGACAGGTAATGACCTATAACGGCAAGATTATTCTTGCTGTCTTTCATTCGGCTTCTGGAGGACATACCGAAAATGTCGAAGATATTTGGTCAAATCCCCTACCTTACTTACGAGGTGTTCCTGATTACGATATGGGAGCACCAGTCTATGAATGGACAAAATACTTCTCACGCCGTGAAATTAGCAAGAGGATTTCTGGTGTGGGTAATGTGATTTCAATGACAGCAGAGCGAACCACTCCTAGGGGAAGGGTAATTACCATGAACGTAGAAGGTGATCGTGGTAGAAGGAGTATCAGCGGTAATGATTTGCGCAAGGCACTAGGTCTTAGAAGTAGACTGTTTACAGTGAGCCCAACTGCTGAAGGTTTCCAAGTCAATGGTCGCGGTTTTGGTCACGGACTGGGTTTGAGTCAGTGGGGAGCTTACAACTTAGCAGCCCAGGGGCTAAACTACCAGCAAATTTTAGTTTACTATTACCAGGGGGCAACCCTTGCCCAGCTTCAACCTCAGTAATTTTAATTCTTATTTTTTAAGGAAAATTCCCCTATTGTTGACCTCTAAGGGCAGAAATACTGTCATTACTCTACCTGCTTGGGGTCGTTGGCGCACAATTAGTTTCCCTCCCAAAGCGTGAAACAAATTTTTGGTAACATCGAGATTCAAACTGAGACTGCCAGTTTCTGGTTGGAACATCAAAAGTTGACCAATTGACTTCAAAGTCGGACAAGTCGTAGCTTTTGACTTAACCTCTTGGCTCTTATCTTCAGCAGCAGACTGAGACTGGAATTGTAACTTCAACTGATTTCCTGCTGGTATAACCTGCACTTGGATTTGATTTCCTGCTGGCACCGAGCGGGTAAAGTTCTCCATTAAGCCCGTCAGCACCTGAGTTAACAAGTTGGGATTACTGACAACAGCAGGTAGTTGTTGCGGTAAAACTACATCTAGAGTTAAGTTGCACCTTTGCGCTTGCTTTTGCCATTGAGGAATGTTGTGCTCGATAACTTGAGCCAATGACATGGAAGTAAGGTTAACCGCAACCTTCTTAGCTGTAGTCGTTTCTAATTCTACTGCCCGGAAGATCAGCTCCATGCGATTAATTTGCTCTGTACACTCACGATCAATGATTTCCAAACGCCGGAGTACTTCAGGAGGTAAATCACGGCGTTTGAGTAGTAGTTTAGTTAGGGTGCAAATTGTGGTTAATGGTGTCCGGATTTCGTGGGTGAGTGCTTGCAGAAGTTCAAGATCCGGCGTTGGTTCACGAGCATTAGAAATTTTACTAACCTCTAGCTCCTTATTTTTCTGCAATGGCTGCCAATGGAGATCATCTAAGGTATCGCCGCGAGGACGTGGTTTTGATGAGACAGAGCCTGAATCTTTAGAATTAACTGCGATGGTCTGAATATATTCTTTTCTAGGCTGTTGTGGGAGATTTTTCAGCAGCAAGCGACCAAACTGCATGACAAGACGATAATCGGGAGGTTGGGGAGCGAAATCTCTAACTAAAGTTTCCAGTTTGTTGAACTGATGTGGACTAGTTAGTAGAATTCTAGGGTGAAGTGACCTCCAAGCCTTGTCAATGACTTCGGGATCAAAGGAAAATTGAAAGGCTGGAGAACCCTCAAGATCAAATCCAGCAACCATTACCAAGCTAAAACTTTTACTAAAGACTAAACAAAATTGCTCGGTAGCCAAGGGATCCATGGGCAACAATGGCAGTTTATAGACATTATCTGCAATTTGCTGATGCTGCTCATGGTTAGCTGGAGCCAACTGCAAGGGCATCCAAGACAAAGTACTGAACATCTCAGCACTAAAAATTCCTCTCTGGAAACTCGGGAGCAAATCTGGGTGACTTAAAACTGGCACAGGGCCAGCCAAGACTAATCCCTGTAGGGATGGTAACTCACGATTATCTGTTTCTGAGGATGGGGTGGTGTTAGCGCTTGTCTGCCCTTGCCACTGAGAAGATAAACCAACAGATTTGCTTACCTCAGAGGCACAGTCCCCTCTGAGGCTAATTTCTTGTAAGAGTAACTCTTCAAGAGTCTTAATGGCACTAGACCACTGCCGTTGGACTGTGGCATGCTCTGTTTCAAGATCATCGTTAACATTTGACTGACTATTGTCTTGAGTAGTTGCCTGTCCCTCCTGAAGTGCTGCTTTGCTAGCCCCTTCTGATTGTTCACTCCGAGCTAAAACTTCACTTAAACTTAGTAACGACCACTTTGGCACCACAGTCTATCTCCTCCCGTAGTAGCTTCTGTCCCTGAAAATATTTGCTCTTTCTGATTATTAGGGTAGTGGTGTTATTCTTTACTCTAGGGTCGTAGAACCGAAACTCATCGGTCGCGATTGCCGCTATCTTGCTCAGAGCCATGCTCAATCTGTCTCTTACTTCCCTAGATATGCTTCTAGAACCTTGGGATTATTTTGGATTTCGGCTGGGGTGCCATCAGCAAGATTACGACCTTCAGCTAAAACCCAAACACGATCGCACAAGGACATAATTACATCCATATTGTGTTCAATGATCAGGAATGAAATTCCCTGGTGTCTCCAGGTAACAATATACTCACAGATTTGATTGATCAGGGTGGGATTGACACCTGCTGCTGGTTCATCTAATAAAACTAGCTTCGGCTGTGTCATGAGCACTCTAGCAATTTCTAAAAGTTTACGCTGCCCTCCTGACAAGGCTCCAGCATAGTCATCTGCCTTCTTGGCTAAACCCACGGAATCTAAAATATCCATTGCTTTTCTAGAAAGATTTCGTTCTTCCTGTAGTACTTTCCTCGAATGAAACCAGATTTGCCAAAAGTTTTCACCTGTCTGTTGTTGCGCGGCAAGTAGCATATTTTCGAGTACTGACATTTTTGAGAGTACGCGCGCTACTTGAAAGGTACGTACCATACCCTGTTGAGCAATTTGATGGGATTGTAAATAGTGTACTGGTTCACCATCAAAAATCACTCGACCAGAATCCGGTTCAATAAAATTAGATAATAGGTTAAATAGTGTGGTTTTGCCGGCACCATTGGGACCAATTAAACCGGTGATGCTGCCAGGTTCTACTGAGAGTTGGGCATTATTTACAGCTGTTACCCCTCCAAAGCTTTTGTGGAGTCCACTTGCTGCTAATAGAGGCATGGTTTGAGGTTTCGATTGTTTATCCTCTCTCATTGACCAAGGGTAAGTTCTTCCTTTTTTCCTAAGATACCTTGAGGTCGCCAAATCATCAGCACCATTAGAATTAGACCAATGCTCATAATCCGAAACGCGCCCAAACTGGCATCTTTGATAATCTCTGTAGGCAAGACAAAGCGGGTGATGGAGTTGTAGGCCCAAAAAATTATTGCTCCGAGGATAGTGCCTGCGTTATTACCAGCCCCGCCTAAAACTACGATTGTCCAGGAATTGAAGGTGATGATGGGCTCGAAGTTACTGGGGTAAACTGTGGTTAGATTCCAAGCATAGAAGGCACCTGCAATCCCTGCGATCGCACCTCCTAACATCAAAGCTTGCAGTTTATACCAAAAGACGTTTTTGCCTAAAGCCTTGGCTACTTGCTCGTCTTCTCGGATGGCTTTAAGGATTCTGCCCCAAGGCGATCGCACTAGCCGTTCTAGACTCCAGTATAATAGTGCCAAAGTTATTAGCGACAGTAACATTAACCCAGCTTTATAGCTATAGTTATAGAGTGCTGTAGCACCAGAAGCGTAGATTGCGAGGATTAACGCTCCAGCCATCGCCGCTAAGCCCAACAATACTATCTGCTCGCCCCCTTGGCGATTTTGAGATTTTGACTGTGGTTGGGGCAACTGTTTACGAAACCATTGCCCTATTTGCCACCAAGCCCAGACAGCCATTAGTGTCAGTAGCCCAAGCATTACCAATTTACTCCCCAGATTGGGGTTAAAATCTTCTAGAGGTAGCCGATAACTTTGCACGCCAAAAGAACCTTTGGTAAGCCACTCTTCATTGAGCGCTACTAGTCTGATCAATTCGGAAACGCCAATAGTGACAATTGCTAGATAATCTTCTCGCAGTCGCAGGGTTGATAAACCAATTAAGATTCCCAACACGGTAGCTAAAACTGCCCCCATCAAGACTGCGAAGAACAGAGGCACACCTTGGAGACTCAATAATACTGTGGCGTAGGCTCCAACAGTCATAAAGGCAACATGTCCAAAGTTAATCAGACCAGTAAAGCCCCACTGTAAATTTAATCCTAGACTAAATATTGCAAATATTGCTGTTTGTATGGTCAGAAAGACCAGATAATTAGACCATTCATCGAGCATTTTTTTCCGGGTAGCTTTTATCACTCATCATGAAGATTATCTTAACTGAGGGAGTTTTTAATAATCACATCCTAAGTGGGAACTCATCCCCAGACGCCTGCCTAGAGGCTTAATCTGGTCAAATTATATCTGTCAATCAATTGACTAAAAGTAGTTAAGTCTTTAGCTAAACTTGTCATTGGTTAATGTAGAAAATTGAGAGTTATATATGGACTCTGCTGCACTCTGGCAACGCTACCAAGACTGGCTTTATTACCACGAAGGTTTGCAATTTTACCTCGATGTCAGTCGTATGCGGTTTGATCAGGCCTTCGTTGAGAAGATGGAACCGCTCTTGGAAAAAGCGTTTAAGGATATGGATGCCTTGGAGGGAGGCGCGATTGCTAACCCTGATGAGAATCGTATGGTTGGTCATTACTGGCTGAGAAATCCCCAGTTAGCACCAACACCGGAGCTTCAAACCGAAATCGCTAAAACCTTAAAAGATATTGAAACTTTTGCTCAAAAAGTCCACGCTGGTGAGATTCATCCTCCTGGTACCTCTAAATTTACTGATATCATTTCTATTGGCATTGGTGGTTCTGCCCTTGGACCTCAGTTTGTTGCCCAAGCCCTCGCCCCAATTTTCCCACCACTACAAATTCATTTCATTGATAATACTGACCCCACTGGCATTGATACAATACTAACTAAGCTCGATGATAGACTATCTAGCACTCTGGTACTAGTAATCTCGAAGTCTGGGGGAACACCGGAAACTCGCAATGGCATGATTGAGGTGAAAACTGCCTATGAGTCTAAGGGCATAGATTTTGCCCCCCATGCAGTGGCAATTACTGGCAAAGGCAGCAATCTCGATAAAATTGCTCAATCTCAAGGCTGGCTGGCAACTTTTCCCATGTACGATTGGGTAGGAGGAAGAACCTCAGAAATGTCAGCTGTGGGGCTACTGCCAGCGGCACTACAAGGTATTGACATTCGTCAGATGCTTGCTGGTGCCAAAGAAATGGATGACGCTACTAGTAAGCACCTACTTCGAGAAAACCCAGCTGCTTTATTAGCCATTTCCTGGTACTTTGCTGGCAATGGTAAGGGTGAAAAAGATATGGTAGTCTTACCCTACAAAGACAGCCTGTTACTTTTTTCACGTTACCTACAACAGTTGGTGATGGAATCACTGGGTAAGGAGAAAGATTTAGATGGCAATACAGTTTATCAGGGTATTGCTGTTTACGGTAACAAAGGCTCAACTGACCAACATGCCTATGTTCAACAATTACGAGAAGGTGTCCCCAATTTCTTTGCGACTTTAATTGAAGTTTTAGAAGATAGAAGTGGTGACTCTCCAGAGGTGGAAGCGGGAGTGACTTCAGGAGACTATCTCTCAGGTTTATTGCAGGGTACCCGTAAAGCACTCTATGAAAATCAGCGGGATTCGATTAGTGTAACTATTACTCAAGTTAATCCAAGGATTGTGGGAGCGCTGATTGCTCTCTATGAGCGTGCGGTGGGACTTTATGGTTTCTTGGTTAATATTAATGCCTATCACCAACCCGGTGTAGAAGCTGGGAAGAAAGCAGCGGCAGCAGTTTTGGATTTACAGGGGCGGGTAATGCAGGTGCTAAAAGAAACTAGTGTTCCTCTATCGTTATCTGATTTGGCAGATAAAGCTGGTGCTCCTGAGGAAGCCGAAGCAATTTATAAGATTGTGCGCCATCTCCAGGCTAATCAAAGAGGTGTGGTTTTGCAGGGAGATTTAGGTAAGCCAAGTAGTTTGAAGGTTGTTAAGGGTTGAGGGATAACTATTGGTTGATTGTTGATAGTTCATTGTTCTTTGCTGATGTGAACTATAACTATTTTATAAGTCTATCTAGGCAAATGAGGTAGGATAAGAGAAACCCGCTTAGGCGGGTTTTATTTGTTTGGCTGTAGTTTCAACTGCCAAGGGATAAATTTTTGTTTTCAAGCAGCTTACTCTTGTTTGACTGTCACAGCTGAAGTTCCTCCGTACACATGTACTATCAACATCTCAAAGCTTTACTACGCTTACATTTTCCCTGGTAAAACTAATGTACTACTGGGTGCAAATCTCTCAAAGCCTTGTGTAGTGCGAGTTTCGGCTAGAGCACCTGTTTTTTGTCTGACTTCTCATTGTAGTGCGATCGCTCTGGCAAACACAAGTTTCCACATAGCTACGGAGTTGCGAGGAAGATCGCGCTCACTTAAGCTAAAATGAATGACGAGAGCGATCACACTACACTATCCAGATCGCTGCAATTTAATTATAGCAATAGGTTCAGCCGTTTTTTTAATCGGTCTGTACCCAGTAGTACTTTTGTTCTGCAAACCTCGAAGCTAGGATTGACAGTACTTTTGAACTTCATTAGTACATGTGTACGAGGTAACTTCAGTTATAGGGTTTAGCCATGGCAGAGCAGATGATAGCAGCGAATGAATCAATACCTTGATTCTACGTCCTAACCGCCTTGGCGGTTGCTATAATAGTCGATTTACAGAGTAGGTGCTAAACAGATTTTGTGAAAGTTAGGGTAAGAATTTTAAATATAAGATGAACTAATTTAGCATAACATGTACGGAAGAGTTATGATTTTTCTCTTTTCAAGATTATTAGGAGAATGACAGATAATGTCTAGTTTCTGGGAAGCTATTGCTACGAAATTAAATACACCTGTAATCATTCTTGCATTAGGAGCTATACTGCTTATTTTAAGTTCATCAAGTGATGCAAAAATTGGTCATATATCTATACAAATATTAACTAATACAACTTCAAGATTAGCTCTAACAATTTCAGCTTTTGCACTACTAAGTATTGGAAGTCTAGGAGCGTTGAAGTCATTTGGAATAACAATATTTTCCCCTAGAAATACTGTAAATTCTAGAAGAAAGGTAATTAGTAAATCAATTCAATTAATGAATAGTGCCAAGCAGAATATTATTTGTTTTACGGGCGATCTGTCTTGGACAAATGACTGTCATGAAACTTTAATTAATATTGCTAATTCAGGTCGTTCAATCAGAATACTATGCAAAGACCCTATAGCTGAACAAGCCAAACAGAATGTACATAAGTATTTACATCAACCTGGAATTTCAATACGATATTATACTTATGTTCTTGATCCAGACCTTCGCGGTTTTATGATTGATCCACAGTCAACTAAACATGCATTTCTTATAGAAAAGAAACATAGAATAAAAGGCTATGATTATCAAAGAGATGGTACAACAGGAAATACAAAAAACTACCGATATTGGGGTCAAGAGTATAGGGGTGAGGCAGACCTATCAATCATAGTTCCTATATCCAAACTTTTCGCTGCTCTATGGGAATTATCTCCAAAGGCAACATTGATACGAGATGAAGAGTGGGAAAGAACTGAGAACATGCTTAGAAAAATAGAACAATATGCCAAAGCAAAAATCAAGGTAAAAACTGTTAATTTGTCTGATTTAAAACCTTTGTATAGATTTATACCTGAGAAGAGATATGAGAATATTCAGAA
Organism: Symploca sp. SIO3C6; assembly: GCA_010692425.1. Taxonomy (GTDB): domain Bacteria; phylum Cyanobacteriota; class Cyanobacteriia; order Cyanobacteriales; family Coleofasciculaceae; genus SIO3C6. The sequence goes on from JAAHHJ010000009.1 coordinate 74,088, forward strand.
ACTTGCAAGACGCTTGGAAAAGCATAATATTCCACTTTGGAAAACTTTTTCTATAGAGACACCAGATTACAAAAAAGTAATTCCACCACCCATTGTTGAAAAAAACCATGGTAATCTAACAATAGTCGACGGTTTAATTAGAGCATATTACTCTCGGCAGGTAGGTAAAATGGAAATTACTGTTTGTATTTTAGAAGATGTTTCTGAACCATTACCTGGTCAACCATGGAATTGGAGTGAAGTAAGACTTGTCAGAGAACACAGTTATACCAGAGAGGAAAATTTCCAAAACTATAATCCCAATTACTGGCGTGATATTAGTTCATTTGAAGATGAACTAATTTAATTAGGGCTTGCTGAATAAGTAATCGAAAAACAACTGATGGATTAATTAGTTATTTAAGTCTCATTTTTTTCCACTTGCAAGTATTTTTTTCGAGCCAGCTTTCTATAGGTTTTTGGCTTTTTCTCTAGTTTACCTTTCAGTGGTTCATACAGCCTGTCTATTATTTTTTATGTTTTGATTCTGGCTTGATTTAATAGACCCAAATCATTGGGATAACGATATCTCCTGGCGCACAAGTGGCATCCAGGATTAATCGACCTTGATTTGGGCGTATTCCTCTTCAAATTCCTCCGGTGGGTATTAGATTTGCCATGATTACCCATAGGTTATCTTGTGATAACTTTTCTCCAAAGGGCAGTTCAAAGTTTTCTGGTGGAGTGGAGCTTGAGGAAGCTTTTCGGTACATTTTCCCTGCTCGAGGTACAAGGATTTTGTCAAACTTTACCAGGTTTTCTGGTATCTGAACAACTTTCAATATAGCTCAAAGTATTGATGACTAAGGATTCCCGATTTATGCAGCAAGCCCTAATTATTTAGCTTTTAGCTGCTGCCCTTTAGGTACTCGCACTACAAAAAAACAACTATCGTAGCTTAATATTAGAACTTCATCTGCCCTTAACGTAGCTACTCAAGAGCATTTACCTGCCCTTGTGATAATCCCAATAGTTGAGCAACCTGTTCAATTTCCATCCCAGTTTCCAATAGATTTCTAGCAGCTTGCATTAATTGAGCCTGGGCTTGTTCCTTTGCCAATCGCTCCTGCACTGCCTCTTGCTCAGATTGCTCCGTATCAGTTAACAGCCAATTACCAATACAATCGCACCAACGCAACCAATAACCAGGGACATTTTCAAACACTCCTTCCCAAATTCCCAAACCAATCTCTAAATCAGCTAACCAAGCAATTGGATTTTCTGAGTTTAGAGATTGTTCCTGATACTTTCCTCCATCTAGCTTGAAATGGCGTAACTTTTGAGTGTAGTGACTATAGACAAAGTAGTGAGGAATCCGCAAATATCGCTCATATACCTCTAGTTTAGCAGGGGGTTTAGTTGTAGTTTGTTCAGAATCTTTTTCGATTAAATTAACATCTGGAGTCGCTGATTCTGTATTTGCCACTTTTAAGGTTTGATCATAGAAACGTCCCAAATCTTCAACTTCAGTACCTGGAGACAACAACTCAATCGCTATATAGGGGCTTTTGCCTTCCTGCCAAACTACATAACTTCGCCGCAACTCTTTACCATCATACAAACGAGGTACATCGACTGCTACAAACCAGTCGGGACGCTTATACCAAAGAGGATGGTTAACATCATAGTAGAAATTGAGGTCAGAGCCTGTAAAACAATTGTCACAATTGTAATCCCTAAACTGGAGAGTACGACTAAGCAATTGTGGTTGTAAGTTATGAAATTCATCAGGCAAACCAGGCTCCTCTGGATCCTCACTGGGCAAATCGTACATGGTGGGCAGTGTTTCGCGAGGTGAGCGCGGGGGATTAAACTGTTCAAGTATAGGTTTGTGAGTGATAGGAATCATTGCCAAATTATTAAACCTCACAATATAGGGTCAAATTCCAAGTTTTTAAAAACTTCCTCTAATCCCATCCCCCCATCTCCCTATCTCCCCATCTCCCCATCCCCTCTATTTCTAGATGCAATTGCCCAGTTGAATACACAAACTGCGATCGCTTTGGCTCAAATTAGGATTAGTATGAAGATAGTCGCAAAGCCAATTGCAACCCTCAGCCAGCAAACTTTTAAGTTCTGAGATTGTATCGCCATTAACAGCGGTAGCAATCTCACTATCAGTAATAAAATCCCTCCTGCGTCTATTCTTATTTAAAGGAGCTTGAGAAGTTTGTATTTCCTTTCCTTCTAGACTCCAAAGTTTAATCACGCTATTCTCATCAACAGAAATAATTATTTGACTATCAGCACTGAAACTAAGATTACAGACGCTAGCAAGATGCCCTTTAAGAGTCTTGAGTAAATTACCATCACGACTCCAAAGTTTTACACTTCGATCAGCACTAACAGAAGCAATTATTTGATCATCAGGACTAAAAGTAACTCCCTTGACACCAGCCTCATGTCCTTGGAGAGTAGCGAGTAAATTGCCATAACGACTCCAAAGTTTTACACTTCGATCAGCACTGGCAGAAGCAAGCATCTGACCATCACTCGAGAAACAGATACTAACAATTCTAGTACTATGACCTGTAAGAGTATTGAGGAGAGTACCATCAATGCTCCAGATATTTATAGTTTTATCTTCACCAGCAGAAGCAATAGTCTGACTATCAGGACTAAAAGTAACACTGAGGATTTTACCCAAATGACCGTGAAGAGTTTTAACCAGAGTACCATCAAGATGCCAAAGTTTTACTGTTCTGTCATTACTAGCAGAGGCAAGTATTTTTCCATCGGCAGAGAAACTCAAACTTCTAACACTGAGGCTATGACAGAGTAAGGTGTTTAATAAAGCACCTTCAACATGCCACAGTTTGACTACGCCATCAGAGCTAGCAGAGGCAAGTATTTGTCCGTCTGGACTAAAACTAACACTCCTTAAGCCAGCACTATGTCCTTGAAAAGTTTTGAGTAAGGTACCATCTAAGCGCCAGAGTTTTACAGTTTTGTCCTCACTACCAGAGGCAAGCAGTTGCCCCCCTTGACTAAAGCTGAAACTAATAACGCGATCGCTATGTCCTTGATAAGTATAAACTCCAATACCGTCAAGACTCCAAAGTCTGATGGTTTTGTCCTCACCAGCAGAAGCAAGTAGTTTACCATCAGGACTAAAACTGACGCCAAAAACTTCGCCGCTATGCCCCTGAAAGCTTTGTAGTGGGGAACCATCAAGCTGGCAAATTCTCACTGTACCATCGCCACCAGTTAAAACTAACATCTGACCATCGGGACTAAAACTTACTCGATAAATCCAGAAGCCATGTTTTTGAAGGGTTTCTAATTCTTGACCATCAAGATTCCAAAGTTTAACTGTACCATCTTTACTAGCAGAAGCAAGCAACTGACCATCGGGGCTAAAGCAGACACTCAAAACACCAGCATGATGTCCATTAAAAATTCTCGGCCAAGTATGCTCTCGATCCCAGAGTTTGATGGTATTATCCTCACTAGCAGAAGCAATTAAATTACCATCTGGACTAAAACTAACACTATGCATGGCAGCACCTAGTTGTTTGAGGGTTTTATGGGAAGTACTACCAAGGTTCCAGATTTTAATCGTTCCATCCTTACTAGCAGAAGCAAGCTGTTGACCATTAGGGCTAAAGCTGATATTAAATACTTGGTCTTGATGACCTTTAAGAGTCTTGAGTAAAGTACCATCTCGCTTCCAGATTTTAACAGTTTTGTCAGCACTTGCCGAGGCAAATATCTCCGAATTAGGACTGAAGCTAACGCTAAAAACTAGGTCATCATGGCTACGACAGGTTGCTAATTGAGTACCATCTAGTTGCCAGAGTTTGAGAGTACCATCTTCACTGGCAGAAGCCAAGATTTTACCGTCAGGGCTAAAACTGACACCAAAAATTGCTGCCTCATGACCTCGCAGGCGATTACGCTCTTGTACACTACTAAGAGCTTGCCTGAGTATATTGATTGTTCTGAGTTTAACTTCAGTGGGAGCTTCTGTTTCCAGTTCCAGTAAATTTTTACCTGCCTTCACACTAGCTAACAATGCCCCTAACTGATTATTGGAAAGCAGTCTAGCTTGAGATAAAGAATTCAGGGCTTCAGTCTCAGCAATTTCTGCTCTCTGGTGTTCCTGCTGTTCCTTATATAAAGCTAACTCTTTCTCTCTGAGGGCTTGTTCTTTCTCCTTGAGAGCTTGTCGGAGTTGTTCTTCAGTAAGTCTCTGTTTTTCCCTAACTTTTGCCAATTCTTGTAGTTGTTCAGATGTCTGCTGTTGGCGAATAAAAATTACTAGATAATCGTGTACTAATTGATAACGTTCAGCAGGTAATTCTGGCAAGAGAAACACTAAGCCAGATGCCTGAAAAATCTTTAATACTAAATCTAATTGTTCAGAAGATGCTGCTAAAGTGGTGATCTCTTTTTCTAAATCCTTACGAGTTTTCAGAGGACGGGTGTTGTTTTCATCTGTGAGCAAGTACAACACCAACTGAGCCGTTTCTTTATTTTCTGGACCACAGTCTTGAACTACTTCTGACAAATAGCGCTCAACTAATTTAGCTTTAGAACCATATTTTTGATACTCTGCCAAGGTAGATATTTTATCTGTTTGCAGTTGCGAACCAATCACCTGTAGTTCAATAGGGCGAACTTCTCCGATTTCTGCTGATAAATCTTTTACTAATTCATCAATTAGTGCTGGTTCTAAGTCAAAATGAATGGGTTCAGTTAAACTTCTAATAACTGAGCTGGCTGCTTCTGGCAAAAAATTGTCCAGTGCGTAAAGTATATCCTTATCTAAAATATTATTATTAATAACATCAAAATTGACTATTCTATTGTTGCATTCGAGCAGATAATATAAATAATCTTGTCGCAGTGACAGAATAACTTTTACATAAGGAATATCTAAGCATAGCCGTAAAAAATTATAAAAATAACTTCTCGAACTTGGTTCTTTATAAATAAAAACGAACTCTTCAAACTGGTCAAAAATCAACACAGTTAACAGGTTCTGTTCAGCATTTGCCTTTAGTTGTTCGAGAATAACCTCTGTCTCTTTTTCTCCTGCATTTATTTCACGTCTTTTGTGATGTGCTTCCCAAACTTTAAAAATGGGCTGGCAGCATCTGTTGAGCCTCAGAGCATCAACAGATGCTGCCAAACGCTGTCCCAATTCCTCAACCCAATAAGTGTACACTCGCTGCAAAATTGGTAAAACATCTCGGGTACCAATAGATTTATGCTTCAAAGTAGGGATTAAACCAGCTTGTAAAATCGAGCTTTTACCCACTCCCGAAGGACCATGAATAATCGTCAGTTTATGATCACTGCGTCCAAGGCGTTCAATCAAGTTATTGACATCTTGTTCCCTACCAGAAGCAGCAATCTCTTGAGCAACTATTTCCTGCTGCTCACTATGGGGCAGGAGCGGATTAGTAACCTGCTGTTTCGGTTGTAGACAACCAGCGCCTATAAAAGCACGGAAATTAAACTGCTGTTCAATAGAGCGTTGCTGTTGTTTAAAGTGAAAAGCTCTCAAGTATTCACTTTTTTGAAAGTAGCAATCTCGCAATTTTTGCAGAATTCTAATATAAAGACTTGGTTCATGCTGAGGTTTGGCTTGTGCTAAAGCAGCTTCTAGATTTTCAATAGAATCAGTATTTTTACCAAGACCATCTTGCGCTCTAGCTAAAGAGAATAAATACCAACTTTTATGATAAGAACACATCCTCTCTAAATCACTGCTGCGCTCAGATGAAACAGGATTTATGGGCACAGGACAAGCAATTTCTAGAATTGAGATCGCTTTTAGAGAGTATTGTTTAGCCTCGTGATTAGCTGATTTATGCAGTGCTACTTCAGCAAGGAATCCATAGGCTCGTGCTTGTCTAAATGAGTCAGAATAGATTTTATGAAGCACCAAAGCTTCTTGAGCGACTATTTCTAACTCTTGCCACATTTGGAGTCGTTGTAGAGTTCCCCCCAAAGCATTAATAAATTTGGCAACTAAGTCTAGACGATTAGCTTGTTTAAATACCTCAATACATTGTTGCCAATAATCTTTGGAGCGCTGATAAGAATACTCGTATTCAGCGCGATGTCTCTCGGCATAGGTACGCCACCATAACCCTAAACTGTAGAGTACACAACCAATAATTTCTAGAGATTTTGAATCAAAAGAGGAATTTTGTATCCAAAATTCACCATTGTCTTCTTCCTCTCCCCCTCTCCCCATCCCCCCCTCTCCCCATCCCCTCTGCTGCTGCCAAAGAGCCAAACTCCGCTCGTAATGTTGCCTAGCATCTTGCTGTAAATTATCTAACTCTCGACCAATGATAAATTCTAGACTAGCTTCTTGCTTCCGATTCAACCTAGCACCACGAGTAATTAACTCTTGACGTGCTGATTCTAATTCAGTGCGCAGTGGGGAACCAATCTCCAAATTGAGAGCAGTATTATCCAGAAAAATACCCGCACCCGCATCTAAAACTTTGGCAACCACAGCATCAGCAGTTTGCTCAATAAATTTGATTAAATCATCAGTAGTGATCGCAAATTCAACGCTGGTTGCCCAACTGTAGAAATCTGGCGCTAAGCGAATTAGGCGGCGCATCACTTCATCAGTTACCCACAACACTAGAGGAAAATGAAAATGCTTGCCAAACTCTTCCCTAACTTGATTGGCTGCCGTCAAAACTTGCTCTAAATTACTCAAAGACTCCAGCCCAAAAACCATTAATGCCTGTGGCTGCTTCTGCCCCAGTTGGTTTTTCAGTGTGGCAAATAATTTCTTAACTGACTTATGCAAGGTGATTTCTGTCAATACTAGGGAAGCTCCCTCCAGCAATTGTGATTGCAACTGCTGCACCATTTGCCTGCGTAAATTTGCATAATTGCAACGTGCCAAAATCAGTGAGAATCTACCCTGAGAAGCTTTAAGCGCCCAAGACAAGGCTTGCAAGGTATTTTCGTTCATAACTTTTTTATGTTCATTGTTCATTATTCATGGCTCATAGCTCATGGCTGATTGGGCAATAGACAATCAATACGCGATCGCTTAAAAAAAATGTAAACTTATGTAAAGCAAAGCTCTCAATATTTGACTTATGATTTCCCGCCGTACTTTTTTAAGTATGCTCTTAGCCAGCGTCTGCGCTTGCATGGGCTGGTTTAACTTCACATCAGAAGTCTATGCCCTTGGCGGTAGACAGCCAGCCCTAAATCAGCCTGCACCAGAGTTTACCCTGCCGACTAACAGTGGTGATGGTCAAGTTTCTCTCTCGAATTACCAAGGCAAGTGGGTTGTTCTCTACTTCTATCCTAAAGATTTTACCTCTGGTTGTACTTTGGAAGCCCGTAGATTCCAACAAGACTTACCCAAATACATGGAGCGAAATGTGCAGATTCTTGGTGTGAGTGCTGATGACATTGACTCCCATGCCGAATTCTGCGATTCAGAGGGTCTTAAATTTCCCTTATTAGCTGATACTGATGGTAAAGTTAGTAAAGCCTACGGTTCTTGGATGGGTTTTGTATCTCTGCGCCATACTTACATAATTGACCCAAATGGCATTCTAAAAGAGAGATTTCTCGGCGTGAGACCAGCAATTCACAGCCAACAGGTGCTGGCACGTTTGGATGAATTGCAATCAACTAATTCTTGATTTGAAGGAGGCTCTGAGACTTCAACTTAGATTACACCTCTTCTGAAACCACTTGTTAAGTAATAAGTTCTGAGTAATAATTAATAGATTTTATTACTTATTACTTATTACTTATTACTTATTACTTATTACTTATTATTTAGAAAGTGGTAAATTCTTGCTGATCATCATATATACGTTTCACGCCGTAGCGCTTATGTAATTCGACGTCTATTTCCTTTAACCTCTTGTAGATCTCTTTGTTGCCTGCTTGGAATGCTGCCTGGAATTCAGGCTCTAAACGCTCTTTTTCCTGAGAAAAAGTTTTCTTTACCTGTTTGGTTTGTTCCTGATCAATAAAATAATGAATTGCTGCTTCTCCAATTGCCAAGGTTGTGGACAAAGCTGAAGATCTACCAATTGTTGGTTTGGTCTCTAATTTTTGCAAGAACTTCTCGGCTAATTGACTTTTTTCTTGATTAGTACCTGCAATTTGGGCAATCATATTGACTAGGCGTTTTTGTATAAGTAAGACTCTCTCTAGATCAAAAATAGGTACTAAGACTGCAAAAAATGCTAACCATGCTGCTGCCGAAGTAAATTTGCTGGCTATAGCTTTTTTGAGTGAAGTATCGGCAGCTGCTCCCCCAAAACCACATCTAGCAGATTCGTCAGGAAGGTAGTTATATATATTTAGAGCTAGTTCATCTATGTTATACCTTGTGTCTTCCCATTCATTCCACTTAGCGCAAATGGGAACATAGGTGTCAATAAGCCCACTGTACTCGTTGAGTCTTGCTTGAATACACTCTCGAATATTAGCTTCTTTTGCCTCTTTGAGAGTTTTTGGTTTCCTAAAATCAATAGTAGAATCTAAACTAAGGTTGTAGGGGGGATACCAACACCCTGGCTCAATCCGGTCAATTTTATTTAAAACTAAAATAACGGGTAGTTTAGTTTTGTGTTTTTGGCGATGAACTAGTTTAAGAGCTTGGAGAAATTCAATGTCTCCTTCTACATTGCGCTCATCTACTGGAATCACGAATAATAGGATATCTACTTGTTCGTTAACTATGTAATCGATCGCCTGTTGAAAAGCAATTTTACTCTCTGTATCATTTACACCGCGAGAGTCAACAAAGTTTATTTTCCATCCATCCCGATAATATAAATTTGAATTATGCTGTAAGGTTCCTCGCCTAGCAACACTAACCTCAGCGCGTCGCTCTCCCAAAATGGCATTAATCAGCGATGATTTACCTGTTCCTGCTCTACCGTATAAAGCTATTTTAGGAGTCCTAATTTGCTTGAGAGTACGCTGTAGTTCATGTTTTAAAAGTTGCTTAGCCCCAAACTTGAGGGGCTTGGGTAAATCTTCTAGACTAGGATGAATAGATGACTCGATCGATAGTATCGCCAGACGGTATAAAATTTCATCAGCATTTTGAGGTCTTTTTTCTAGCGATGGTTCCATCAACTCATCAATCAAATCTGTCAAGTCTTTAGAAAGCTGGGGTGCGCTTTTTCGCCAACTCTGGGGATCCAATTCAAAAGTGTGAGGTTTTTCCTCAAAGGCTGTAGGTTGCTTACCTGTCAGCAAATAGACGAAACTACGTCCTAGGGCAAAGAAATCTGACTGAGGAATAGCTTGACCCCTAAATTGCTCCGGTGCAGTATAGCCTTGGGAATAAATCTTGGTGACAGCTTCTACTTCTAGTTTGATGATGTGGGTTTCAGTGATTTGCCTAACTGCGCCGAAGTCAATCAATACCAGTTGTCCATCTGGTCGCAGCATGATATTAGATGGTTTAATATCTCGGTGAAAATAATTCTGAGCGTGGACTTGAGCTAAGATAGCTACTAGCTGTCTTAACCAGGCAATCGCTTGTTCCTGAGAGATAGGTTGATTAAGTTGTAGCCACTCGTACAAATTGGAGCCCTCAACTTTCTCCATTACCAAACAGTGTACGAGTTCATTCGTTCCTTCAACCTTAAAGATGAAATAGCCATCTGACTCCACTTTCGGAATACCTGGATGACGCAGTTTATTCAAAACTTCGGCTTCTCTTTTAAATAGTTCGACTACCTGAGGGAAGTTTTTATAAAGTACCTTCAGAACTTTCCTGGTACCGCCATCATCTACTTCCCAAGTATCACCAAAACCTCCTCTGCGCATTGGTTTAATTACCTGATAGCGCTCTTGTAACAACAGTCCTGGATAGATCATCAGCCGCCTAAAAAGTTTTATTTCTGTAGAGCTTCAGGAAATGGATACATTAGGTAATTATCACTTTTTTCATTGTAGGTGATCATTCAGAATTTATGTCTATAAAAGCTGATATATTAATTTTTGTTACAATTATCAGTTTTTTGCATAAATAGGGAAGGCTAAACATGAGTAATTATTATGTAGTTCAAGGAATAATTTCTTGTAGTTAGCGGATATGAACTTGTAAAGATAAAAAACAAAGCCCTGCCAATTATCGAAAATAATTGGAGACTTAGTTGCTAATCTTCCTAGCAGTTAACTTTAATTGTGTGACTACTTATTTGACAACTTGTAAGCATTTAGAGCAAAAAGGTTAACTGTTGATTAACCCTTATTAATCTCCCAAAATGGCACCTGCACAATTGGGTCTAGCCTAACGTCCTGGACACTTTTCTGGGCAAAAGCATATTCTTTAGCTTGCCAAAGAGGAATTATGGGAACATCTGCTGCCAGCAGTTGTTGAATTTCAGCAAATATCTGCTGGCGCACTTTAGAGTCTTGCTCAGTGCGCTGCTGCTCAATTAATTCATTCATGCGATCGCTATAATAAAACGAACCTTGACTTTTGCTTGCTCCTTCTTGGCAGCCTGTAGTTTCTGAACCTTGGCTACAACTAACTAAAGGATGAATGAAGTTATCAGCGTCAGGAAAATCAGGATACCAATCTACTAAAGCACTCTGATAAATTCCCTTGGAAATATTGCTAAACAGAGTAGGAGAATCAACTCCTTTTGGTTGAATTGCCACGATTCCCTCTAGTTCCTTATCAGCATATTCTTTAAGGGTACTGGCAACCTGTTTCCGAATTGCTGAGGTGGATGGGTACCAGACTTCAAATGTCAAGGGTTTATCCTTTGTAAATCCTGCCTTAATCAAAAGTTCTTTGGCTTTGGCAATATTGCCGTCACCGTAGGTCTTTTCAAAAGTAGGTTCTGAAACCTCAAAGCTAGTAGGAATCAGGCTAAAGGCTGGTTGTCCCTGATTTCTCAAAACACGTTCATTAATTAATTTACGGTTGATTACAGCAGCAATTGCCTGTCTAGCTCCTAGCTGATTAAATGGTTCCAACTGTGTATTGAGAACCATGTAACTCAGATTATTGCTTGTAGCTTCAATCACCTGCCAATCACCGCTAGTTGCATCATTTTGTAGACTCAGAATTTGATCCGGATCTAAAGTTTGATAAGCAACATCCACCGCACCAGTTTTGATGGAATTAAACAAATTGGCGGAATTAGTCAGGATTTGAAAATCAAGTCCCTGATTGGGCGGTTTTTCTCCCCAATAGTCCTCAAAAACATCTAACCGAATTGAAGAATTGGGATTAAATTCAACTAGTTTATAAGGTCCTGTTCCCACAAATTTCCCTGGCTGGAATTTACCACTGCCAATTTCGTAAGCCTTGGGGGAGACAGCACACATACCAGAAAAGGCTAAGAGTGAAGGAAAAGGAGCAAAAACGTTTTTGAGTTTGATCGTAAGTTCATACTCCCCGGAAACTGCAACTGATTCAACAACATCCACTAATAGTGAGGAAGGTTTACCGCCGTTTTCGATAAACCGCCGCAGAGAAAAAGCCATCGCTTCAGCATTAAAAGGTGTTCCATCGTGAAAGACAACTCCCTGCCTCAAGGGAATAGTATAAGTTAAACCATCTTCACTGATTTGGGGAAGTGCTGCTGCCAATTGCGGCATTAATTCTGAGTTTCCCGGCTTGTAGGCATAGAGGCGATCGCCTAAACTGTAGAGGACATTACTAGCCGATAATTCGTAGGCATCGGCTGGGTCAAGAGTTCTTGGTTTTAAGGTTGTACCAACTATGACCCTACCACTGCTGCTAGTAGAGGGCGAATCCGCCTGTTGAGTTGTTGAACGATCACCACAACTAATAACCAATAACCAGCAACAAGTAAATAAAGCCAGAAATTTCCTAATTGACCACTTCTGTTGACGGGACATACGAAACCAACTTGTGAACTACAAAATAATTTCTCCCTCTCTCCCTCTCTCCCTCTCTCCCCCTCTCCCTCTCCCCCCATCTTCCCCTCTTAAACTGAGGATTGAGGTAGTTGGGCAAAGTTTTCTGAGTAAATCTCAATTACCATATTTTCATCGTCTCGTTTAGCCAGCGAGCGCTTCACTTGACCCAACAATAGAGGTTTAGATACACCAACAGAAGGGTGAGTAATTGTACGTGCCCGAATAGTTAGTTGGTTAGAAGCTCCACCTAGACGCCCGTAGGAATACAAATCAGCAGCAGCTTGACGCAGAGTTGCTTCCAGCTCTGGTTTGGTAATTTGCGGCGGCACAGCAATTACTGTTTGGTTGCCACCGTTATCGTAGACTAAAGAAAAACGAACTGCCCCTGGAATTACTGTATGGGTAAAGGGTACAAGGGAAAGGGAAAATAAACCACCAGTGAGTACAACCATAAACCCGGTGATCCCGACAATTCTAAAACGAATGCCCCATTTTAAAACAAAAGCCACTAAGGCAAGGGCCCCAAAGGCTAAAGTTACAATACCTGCCCACTGTGTATAGGAAAGAAAATCAGCTGTTGTCGGCATATTTCCAATAATTTATGGTTACTATGGTGTATAGATCTTGCCTGAATCTACGATCTGAGTTTCGAGTTTTTGCTCGAGTCTTTGCATTCTGATTTCCAGGTTGTTAACGTGCCCATTGATATAACCTAACTCCCTTGGTGGTGCCACGCGAATCAGTGTCCAACTTAGCAAGCCACCTGTGAGGCTAGCTAAGAACATTCCCATAATTAACCATCCTATGGGTACCTGCAACTTTGGAGGTTCAGTTGATTGAACCATGTGAGTTGGGGCAATATAGTTTGCTTCCTTGGCTTCTAGTCTGCTTAAGGTGTGTCCCTGACTCCCTAGTTGCGCTTGCAAACTACCTATACCCTTGATGATTCTAATCAGCGCTACGCGCATATTCTCTTTTCTTAGGTCTTCTTCCCAATTTGATTGATTCATCGCTCTGATTCTCTGCACCCTAGTAAAGCATCAAATGGATAATAACACTGGAATAGATCCCGTATCTCGCTCTACGGCAAGCCATAAAAGATGGTTGACTAACTCTTGCTAAAAGTTATTTTGTATTTTGTAGTAGTTGAGCAACCTGCAAAATACAAATTTTTTATAAAAAATAATTAGTTTTTTGCTAAATTTTACAATTTTTTCACAAGAAAGATTAATTTTTTACCAAAACAGCTTAATAATAGTGGATTAAACTATTTTTATCGCAACTATTAGTAAAGTTACAGAAAACTAAAAACTTACCCCTTGACAAAGCTGAAGGGGTAAGATTACACTCACGGCTTATTTTGCAATAGATTCAAGGTGGAAAGGAGGTAATAATTGCAGAAATTGTTCTAGTGAAATATCTACGTCAAATCGAAGATTATGACGGGAGACTTCTTGTCGGACAAGTTAAAACCCCTCTCAACCCTTAACCTTTAGTGATAGCGATGTCTGGAATAGAGTACCTCGCCCAACTTGCGCCAGGTATGCCAACCAACTACTCCATCAACAACTAAACCATTGCTGCGTTGGAATTCCATCACACCGTAGTAGGTATATCGGTCAAAATTGGCATTAAATCTGACAATGCGGAAACCGCACAGGAGCAAAAGTTGCTGTAGGAACCTGACGGCTTCGCCATTGTTGCCAGGATAAAGAACTGGCATTGTCACAGTGGTAATTGTGTCTAGAGTTAAGGATGGTGGGTTATAATTAGGAAACCTAGCCAGATCTTGAGCAGGTACAGCTTCTTGAGAGGGTATGCTCATATCTTGAGCAGGTACAGCTTCTTGAGTAGCCATGGGCTCTTGAGGGGATATCGGAGCTTGAGTAGACACGGGTTCTTGGATAGAGGCAGTTTCTTGATTAGACATGGTTGTTTAAGATTTAATTTTCGCTGTAGGTTTCTTAATTACTAATCAAGCCATGGTTATGGTTTGATTAGCCGGAGACTGTGCCACTTTGGCAAGGTCTATATATGTCCACACCCCTTGAAGCTTGTTTTCCGTAAAAGGTAAGTTACCTTTTTGTGTGCGGTTGCCAAACCTGCCTATAGAGAAGGTATTTTTATGAAAGCGATCGCTTTTCAAATTTCTGGTTCAATTCCCGCTGCTCTGAGTTGTGCCGCTAATCTTTCTGCTCTTTCCGAACCCCACAGCAAAATTTCTCCTTGATCATTCCACCACCTTAGCCAGTAACCTGTCCGATTTTCCCTAGTACCTTGCCATAGTCCTAGGAAAAGATTCATTTGTGCAATCCAGTAGCGGTTATTTGAATCAGGATTTGTGAGTTGATATTGTCCTAAACTATCTAATTTATAAACTTCCAATGCTCCTGTATCTGGTTCAAAAATAACGTAGTTGGCAATCTTGAGGATGCGCTCGTAGAAAAACCACTTGCCTGGGGGATAGGTAGGTTTGTTGGAATATTCGCTTCCCTGTGTGTCGGAGATAAATTCCATCACAATAACTGGAGTATCACCTTGGAGTTGAGGAGTATAGCTGCGTTTGATTTCTGCTCTTGACACTCGTAGATTGGTTATGTATGACCAATCTGGAGCTTTTACGACTATCTTTTGATTAACAGTAGCGCAAATACCATAGTTGGTAGTGGCGAGAGTATTAGCTGGGAGCTTTCCGGCAATTTCTAGGCTTTCAGTTAAGGCCGCGGCAAGAGATGGCTGGTTGATATTGTCCACTGGCTCATCGTCTAAAACATAGTCATCCGGTAGCTTCTCCCAGGCAATGTCGTATTTGGCAGTAGTGGCTAGCATGGTGGTGAAATTGCGCTTTCTTTGGAGGCTGTTCCGCAAAGGTATATTTACTTTAGCGCTTTGTCATGGATGATGAGTGTCTCAAAATTTATTTCTAAGTAGGTGATTAAGAAATCAAACTATAACTCCACCTCATCTGTTTCTTTAGGAACCAAGTGCATAAAAGGCTTAATGAAATTTTCTACTTCTTCCTTGTAGGTTCTTGTTCATAAAGTAATAAATGCTTCTTTAACCCTTAATTCCGGAATTAGTCCGAGTCTCTTGCCAACCTGAGAATATAAAAGATGTGGATCCCTATTTGTATTTCTAATACTACGAATAACATCTTTAATCTCAGTTTCCTTTTCGTAAGGTTTGAGTAGAGTAACAGCAAGCTCACCAGATATGTCATCTATTTTTTCTAAAATTTTGTCATAAATAAATGATTCTGGGCTTTCTCCAGGTAAGCGAAAAATCTTTTTATCCGTAGAGTCTTGTTGCCTAGAATCTCCATCAACTATACAAATAGAAGGATTCTTAATACTTGGATTAAGGTTGTGATCTAGATGTACTCTAACTGCAGTTCCATCTCCCTCCATACTATGAATGCTGATTGCTTCCATAGTAATGTCATTAATAGAATGCAGAATGGATTTCACCCAAAGTCTGGCAAATTCATCCTCTACAAAAACAGTCAGTTTTGCTCTTATTTGTCCAGTTATGGCACGGAGAGAAGCGATATTAAGCTTACCTTGATAAAGACGACCGTTTGCAGCAACCCAAACTGCTTTCTTGGGTAAGGGTTTAAGAGCATCATTAGAGTGGGTTGTAAATAGTACCTGTATCTTTTTTCTAGTGGCAAGAGTTATAAGGTATTCGACCATTCTTACAGCTGCAACTGGATGCAAACCGTTTTCTATCTCTTCAATGAGTACAAGAGAGTTTTCCTCTATCGACTCAAGCACTATAATCATTCTAATTACACTGGACTCGCCAGCACCAAAGTGAAACTCTGAATAATTGCTACCTTCTTTCGTCTGTCCAGCTAGTAAACTGATCTTTCCTTTATCGTCCACTTTGATAAAAGAGAATTGAGAGATATCCTTATCCAGAATAGAGGCAACTGAAGAATAAAATTGTTGGCTTAGAGCAAGAACACTATCTGAATTAACATCAAATTTTGAGGATATGCACCTTTTTAGTTCTGGACGTTCATTAGCTGGAACAGTACGAGAAACACCAAAAACCTTGACACATCTGTCTAAGCCATCACGATTCCATTTACGTCTGGTAAAGGTTGCAGTTCTGCGAGTTATATCATTTGATTTGACACTTCGATCTATGGCTTCATATTCAAACTTCCAGTTTTCCATACTTGAGTCAAACCGTCCACTTTTTGCAAAGAAAGTGGACGGTTTTATTGCTTTATAAGCACAGGCAGCAGCTCCTAAAACTGTAGTTTTACCTCCTCCATTTGGACCGAGCAAGGCAGTTACAGGGAAATCTAAACTAATCGTTCCTCTACAAAAAGCCCTGGCTTTTACCATATTTATTTTTAATAGATACTTACCGTAACTTTGATTAGTGACTTTTTCGAGTAAAGAATTTATCTCACTTTTTCTAATTTCACTTTGAAACATTTAAATTTTCCTATAATTACTGAGATTTAGACGATAATCAGGCAACTACTACCTTCATCCTTTCTAGCAAAATTAAACTTATATGACAAAGTAAACTAGAAAGTATGTACCAACTAAGCTTGAAAGTAGGCTATGAATGCCACAACAATCACCTTGCCAACAACCCTCGAATTGAAAATTGACTTAACAGATGATCAGTTTTTCCAACTGTGTCAAAACAACCGCGATTATCGATTCGAGCGCACAGCAGTGAGAGAATTAATAATTATGCCACCTACGGGCAGCGATACTGGTAGACGCAATATCAAAATTACTACCCAACTAGAAATCTGGAACTCTCAGAACAATCTAGGCATTGCTTTTGACTCTTCAAGTGGCTTCAAACTTCCCAATGGCGCAAATCGTTCCCCAGATGCTTCTTGGGTAAGTAGTGAGCGATGGGAAGCTTTAAATACTCAACAACAGCAAGGATTTGCTCCACTTTGTCCTGACTTTGTAGTTGAGTTGCGCTCTCCTAGTGATGGGCTAACAAAATTACAGGATAAAATGCGGGAATACATTGATAATGGTGCTAAATTGGGTTGGTTAATAGACACAAAAAACCAACGCGTCGAAATTTATCGCCCAGGTAAAGATGTCGAAATTCTCAACAATCCCGAAATTTTATTAGGGGAAGATGTGCTGCCTGGGTTTGCCTTGGATTTAGAACAGATTTTATGAAGTGTCTTGCTAACTAAAGTACAGTCCAAGTAAGCCCAGCCGCTGTAATTGCGTAATGACTTGAATTTGGGGCGTTTCCTTAAGCCTTTGAAAAAAGCTTGAAAAGCTAAATTAACTCGCTTTAAAGTTGCCTGTAAAGCTTGAGAACCTAAGACAGCAAACTCAGGGTTATTTTTCTTGAATTGGGGTAATTTGTTTTGCTGGTCAAAGTATTTTAGACTTTTCCCTTCTGTTTCCCATGCATGTTTACGACCAGCTAGACAAGCATTATAGATGTACTGATGCAAACGTCTGGCTTTGAATAATTGCCGCTGCTGACTTTGGTTGGGGTACAGTCGAAATGTTTGTCTTAATGTCGTCACAATTGCATCACCTCCTTTAACATTTTACCTCATATTTATTGCCAAGAGATTGGTAAAATAGGTGGTATTGAACTACCTACTTTACCCTGAATTCCATCCCCACCGTTTAGACGGATGGGGAATTCCGCAGTTTTGTTAAAGAGGATGTCAAAGCTGATTATGTGGCAAAATAAAAACGGTGAGGAAGTTTCCCCACCGTGCGTGTTGCTAAATTTAATAGTGACTAGCAATGTATCTAATTTTCAGCAGCTTGAGGCAATAGTTCCCGCTCTTCACCAGGTACAACTTTGACATTGCCTTCGTCGTCAACATCGACAAGTGCTGTGTCTCCGTCCTTGGTGCGTCCAGAGAGAATTTCCTCAGCTAGCACATCTTCTAACAAGCGCATGATTGCTCTACGAAGAGGACGTGCACCATAGCTGGGGTTGTAACCCTCTTCCACTAAACGCTCCTTGAAGCGATCAGTAACTTCGAGAGTGATACCCTGTTCTACAAGACGTCCGAATACCTCTTTGAGTAAAATTTCGGCGATATCCTTGACCTCTTCCTTAGTCAACTGGCGGAAGACGATAATCTCATCTAAGCGGTTGAGGAACTCTGGGCGGAAATACTGCTTAAGTTCTTCATTAACCAGTGAGCGAATGCGGTTGTACTGGGATTCGGCGACATCTTCGCTGAACTCAAAGCCAATACCGCCACCACCTTTCTCAATTACCTTAGAACCGATGTTCGAGGTCATGATCAGCAGCGTATTCTTGAAGTCTACTGTCCTGCCCTTGGCATCAGTTAGACGCCCGTCTTCAAGGATTTGCAACAGCATGTTGAAGACGTCGGGATGAGCTTTTTCAATTTCATCGAAGAGTACTACAGTATAAGGACGACGGCGTACTGCTTCTGTTAGCTGACCACCTTCGTTGTAGCCCACATATCCTGGAGGCGAACCAATCAGCTTGCTGACGGTGTGACGCTCCATGTATTCCGACATATCTAGGCGAATCATTGCTTCTTCAGAACCGAAGAAGTAAGCTGCTAAAGACTTCGCCAATTCTGTCTTACCAACACCAGTAGGTCCAGAGAAGATAAAACTAGCAATGGGTCGATTAGGACTCTTTAAGCCTACTCTCGCCCGACGAATCGCCCGCGAGACTGCCTTAACAGCTTCTTCCTGACCAATCAAACGTTGGTGCAGGGTATCTTCCATATGCAGTAGTTTTTCAGACTCAGACTCGGTGAGTTTGTTAACCGGAACCCCAGTCCAGGAAGCTACAATGTGAGCGATGTCTTCCTCATCAACCTGTGGTGAGGTATCTTGACTTTCGCTCTCTGACTTCTTATTTTGAGCAAGGGCGCGAATTTCTGCCTTGATTTCCATTTCGCGATCGCGCAGTTCTCCAGCCCGGTCAAAATCCTGGGAACGCACGGCATCGTCCTTATCCTTAAGAACTTGACGCAGTTCTTTATCCAACTCCTTAGCTGCTGGTGGCAGTTGCGAGTTAAGCAGGCGCACACGGCTTCCTGCCTCGTCAATCAGGTCGATTGCCTTATCCGGTAGATAACGGTCTGAAATATAGCGGTCTGAAAGCTTTGCTGCTGCTTCCAAAGCTTCATCCAAAATTTTCAGTTTGTGATGTTGCTCGTAGCGTTCGCGCAAACCAAAGAGAATTTCAATAGTTTCTTCTACTGAAGGTTCGCCCACCATCACTGGCTGAAAGCGTCGTTCAAGGGCGGCATCCCGTTCGATATGCTTGCGGTACTCATCGAGGGTGGTAGCACCAATGCACTGCAATTCACCCCTGGCCAAAGCTGGCTTAAGAATGTTGGCAGCATCAATAGCACCTTCAGCAGCACCAGCACCAATTAGAGTGTGGACTTCGTCTATAACTAGGATTACATTCCCAGCCTGACGAATTTCGTCCATAATTTTCTTGAGGCGCTCTTCAAACTCACCCCGGTACTTAGTGCCAGCAACTAGCAAACCAATATCAAGAGTAACAACCCGTTTTTCTTCAAGAATGTCGGGTATATCGTTATTAGCAATACGCTGGGCTAATCCTTCGGCGATCGCTGTTTTACCAACCCCTGGTTCTCCAATCAAGACTGGGTTGTTCTTAGTACGGCGTCCCAAAATCTGGATCACCCTTTCTATTTCTTTGGTTCGTCCCACCACTGGGTCTAGCTTGCCTTCCCCAGCCATGACAGTCAGGTTCGAGCCAAATTCATCTAATGTTGGAGTTTTGGTGCGACCCTGAGAAGAACCTGTGGTGACTTCTGCTGTTTCACCTAGCATCCGAATCACTTGGGTTCTGACTTTCGACAGGTCTACTCCCAGGTTTTCTAAAACTCTAGCAGCAACCCCTTCCCCTTCCCGGATTAAGCCCAGCAGCAAATGTTCCGTGCCGATGTAGTTATGCCCCAGTTGGCGAGCTTCTTCTAGGGATAATTCTAGAACTCGCTTAGCTCTTGGGGTAAACGGAATTTCTACCGCCACAAACCCAGAGCCTCTGCCAATGATTTTTTCTACTTCAATCCGTGCGTCTTTAAGATTGACACCCATTGACTTGAGTACTTTGGCTGCGACGCCAGTTCCTTCCCCAATCAGACCCAGGAGGATTTGCTCCGTGCCGACAAAGTTGTGCCCCAGGCGACGTGCCTCTTCCTGGGCCAGCATAATCACCTTAATGGCTTTTTCTGTAAAGCGTTCAAACATGGCGTATTTCCATCACCTGCTGCGTGCCCGTGTACGCTGATTCTAGCATAGGGTACTCTCTTGGGTGTTATCTTAACCCCCACTGATCCCATTGATATTGGTGTGGATTACCGCTCTCTAAGTTAAGAGTACAGACACCTCACGAGCGAAGCTATCTGCCTGAGACGGCTGCCTTTGAAGCCTTACGGCATTATCTTAAACCAAGAAGTGACAATTGCCAGCCCCGACTAGCCAAATTAGATACAGCACATAGGTAAAACTTGGTCAACATTTCCTCAAATTCCAGTGTTTGTAAACCACTACGCCAGAGAATCAGAGCATCTTCACCCGTATCTTGGTAATAGCCTCGGCGTCGCCCAGCTTCAGTGAAGCCAAATTTCTGGTAAAGCGACAGTGCCGCCTGATTAGATGGTCTTGCCTCCAAGGTGGCACGCTCTAAGTTGTGTCTGATCGCATCTTTTAGTAAGGCAGACAGTAATAACTTACCTAATCCCTGACGCTGATAGTTCGGATGTATTGCCACAATTGTGATGTGTGCCTCTTCTAGAATTGACCAGAAACACCCTAAACCGATAAGGTGATGGGTAACATAGCAGCCTTGGGATATGGATGGGGAAAATACACCGTAGCTAGGCTCTAACTCTATTTCTAGCTTAGTTCCTTGTGGGTTGATTTGGGAACTTCCTAGTTCATTTTCTACCCCTCGACTTACTTCTAAAACCAGCAATTGACTGTTGGGACTATCTAACTCTCGCTCGTAACCGGACTTTGTCCAAAGTCCACCAAAACAAAGCTTGTCCAGTTCAACTGCTGCACTTAAGTTTTTCCTGGTTAGAGGCTTAAGTTCTAAAACAATCATGGAGATACTCTTAGCAACCCTCGCTACTTTAAAAAGTCTCAGATCAGACTAAGGGGAGTTGGTGAATAAAAGTCTCAGCCTGGATGGAGAAATCCCTTCGGGTAAGTTCTCTGGATGATTTAAGAATCCCTCTTTGTTCTAAGAGGGAGAGTCTCAACTAGATACAATCTCAACTATTGGCTAAAACTAAACTAGGGACAGTAACTTAAATTTATGCTATCGACTCCTCCGAGTGCGGTTCAAAATTCTGGACTTCAATATCTACCATTACCTACCACTTCTCAAGCGAGCCCTTCGCCTAACCAGCAACTGTTGCCTCTGACAGCTAAGGTTAACAGCAATGACTGCCTAGAAATTGGTGGCTGTGATCTAAGCAAACTGGTAAAGCAATTTGGTTCTCCTCTTTATATTTTGGACGAAGTAACCCTACGAACTGCTTGCCGTCAGTATCGTGATGCCTTGGCTCGCTATTACCAGGGAGAATCTCTGGTATTATATGCCTCTAAAGCCTGGAGTTGTTTAGCTGTTTGTGCGATCGCCTCCTCTGAAGGTTTAGGTATAGATGTTGTTTCTGGTGGAGAGCTCTACACAGCACTAGAAGCTGGAGTAGATGCCAACAAAATCTATTTCCACGGTAATAACAAATCTACAGATGAACTAGAGCTAGCCTTTAAGTGTGGCTGCACCATCGTCGTGGATAACTGGCTAGAGTTACGTACCCTAGTTTCTCTAGCACCTCAACAACAGTCTCAAAACCAAGGTATCCGGATTATGATCCGGCTAACCCCAGGCATTGAGTGCCACACCCACGAATACATTCGCACCGGGCACCTAGATAGCAAATTCGGCTTTGATCCTAATGACTTAGAAGAAGTCTTCGCTTTTATTAGCCAAAATCCAATCTTCGATTGTATAGGTTTACATGCTCACATTGGTTCACAAATTTTTGAGATCCAACCACACCAAGACCTTGCCACTGTCTTAGTAGATTGCCTGATTAAGGCTCATCGTTACGATTTGCCAATTCAAGAACTCAATGTTGGTGGTGGCCTAGGCATTTGCTATACTCAATCAGATGACCCTCCCAGTATTGACAATTGGGTACAAAATGTATGTTCAGCGATGATTGATGCCTGCAAGCAACAGCAGATACCCCTACCCAAACTGCTGTGCGAACCAGGGCGTTCAATAATAGGTTCTGCTTGCGTTACAGCCTATACCCTAGGTAGCTCTAAGGTAATTCCTCAA
This sequence comes from Symploca sp. SIO3C6, assembly GCA_010692425.1. Classification (GTDB taxonomy): domain Bacteria; phylum Cyanobacteriota; class Cyanobacteriia; order Cyanobacteriales; family Coleofasciculaceae; genus SIO3C6. Next base: position 96,336 of record JAAHHJ010000009.1, read on the forward strand.
ATGCGGACTTACCTGGCTGTTGATGGTGGCATGTCAGATAATCCGCGCCCGATTACTTATCAGTCTGTCTATAGAGCTGTTGTTGCTAATCGCATGTCAGCTCCTCTTACGGAAACTCTGACCATTGCTGGTAAACACTGCGAATCCGGAGATATTTTGCTCCAGCAAGCTCAGTTGCCCCAGACTGAGCCAGGAGATATCCTTGTTGTTATGAGTACTGGTGCTTACAATTACAGCATGGCTTCCAATTACAATCGCCTGCCCCGACCAGCAACTGTACTAGTAAATCAGGGAGAAGTCCAAATGATTGTCAGGCGAGAGACCTACCAAGACTTGATGCGTTTAGATCTTTTGCCTGCGGGACTAGCTCCTGCCAAAGATTAACTTTGAGCTAACGCTAACTAGCCTAAGCTTGAGTTGATTTAGTGGCAGTTATTTCCCAGTGTCAGTGTGGCAATCGTCAGCCAGTGCGGTGATAATTGCAGACATTTAATAGCTAAAGGCTAACAATTAATCGCCAAGCTTCGGCTAAGATCAAGCCAGAGTCAAGCATCCCAATAGCTAACCTTTTGTGAAGTTCAATGCCACCGTCGTCGGGTACTGCTCCTGACCCTGGCTGGGCTCAATCCCTTTTGCTTAACAGCATTGATGTGGGATTGGTTCTAGCTCTAACCTATATGGTGCTCCTTGTCATTGGGGAGCGCCGAACTTTGTGGATGGTTCGAGGATTAATCGTCCTCATGTTGGCAGCAGCAATAAGCAAGAACTTAAAATTGCGACTTTTGAGTTTTGTGCTAGAAAAGTTGGTGGTTGGTTCGGCTGTAGCAATGGCTGTGATCTTCCAGTCAGAGTTTCGCCGATTTCTGGAACAGGTGGGGCGGGGAGAAATTATGCAGTTGTTTGAAGTCAAACGGCGCTCAATACCCAAACCAGACAGTGTTATTGATGAGATTGTCGATGCTGTCAAGGAATTGTCTCAAAATCGTATCGGCGCTCTGATGATTCTAGAAACAGATGGTCCCCTTGATGAGCAAGATGTTTCTGTACCTGGTGTTCAACTCAATGCTGAAATTTCTAAAGAACTGCTGCAAACCATCTTCCAAACGACGACGTTACTCCATGATGGAGCTGTGCTGATTCGTGGCTCCCGTGTCGCTGCTGCGGGCGTGATTTTACCTCTTTCTGAGCGTACAGCCTCGCGACAGTTGGGTACGCGCCATCGTGCTGCGATGGGCATTACAGAGCGTGTCGAAAATTGCCTTTGTATTGTTGTATCTGAAGAGACAGGTTCAATTTCTTTGGCTGAAAAAGGAATACTGAACCGACCATTGACTAGCAGCAAACTCAAAGAATTGCTAGAAGCTCGATTTTCGACTGCTGTTGATCGCGGAGTTGATGCTCCTGGTTTACGCAGTTTAGGTCGCAAAATCAAGTCTCAGGGAAGGGTGCTGGTTTCGCGTCTACTTCGTCTACCATCATCGACTTCTCAAGGTAAGAAATGAATAATATGCAAACTCTTTTACAGGAACTACCAAGCGACTTAGATCAAGACCGTTTGCCTAGGCATGTAGCGGTAATTATGGATGGCAATGGTCGCTGGGCAAAACGCCGCGGATTACCACGGATTATGGGGCATCGGCAGGGAGTGGATGTTCTTAAGAATTTGCTGCGCTGCTGCCAAGATTGGGGCGTTAAAGCACTGACTGCCTATGCGTTTTCTACAGAAAACTGGGGACGTCCCCTTGAGGAAGTCGATTTCTTGATGACTTTGTTTGAGCGGGTTTTGGTGCGGGAACTCCAGGAAATGATGGCGGAGAATGTGCGTATCCAGTTTGTGGGAAATTTATCTTCCCTACCATCATCACTCCAGTCACAAATTTACCGCTCTATGACCCTTACTAAGGATAATCAAGGTATTCAATTTACTGTAGCGACCAACTACGGAGGACGTCAAGAAATTTTGCAAGCCTGTCGTGAGATTGCTACTCAAGTGCAGCAAGGTAAAATTCAACCAGACAATATTGACGAAGCACTATTTTCCCGTCACCTTTATACGGCAAATATCTGCGATCCAGATTTGCTAATCCGTACTAGCGGAGAGATGCGCCTTAGCAATTTCCTGCTCTGGCAAATGGCTTATGCTGAGCTCTACATCACAGATGTCTATTGGCCTGATTTTGATCGCCAACAGTTCCATAAGGCTTTGTCCGCCTATCAGCAACGGGAACGTCGATTTGGTAAAGTTTAACTAGGTTTGAAACCTTGTTACCTCTGCCGCCACAAAGCAGACGGGATTCTAGATATCTTTTGATTTTTTATAAAGATCTCTGACGACATCCCCTGCTTGCAAGACGGGGTTTTTGCTCAAAACTCGGTCACGGCCCAGAAAAAACTGCTGCTTCTATATCCTCACGACTAAGGGAGTACTTGAAAGAACGCTGAATATCACCTCCACCTTCAGCTGCTCCTAAATAGCGCACTGTGATTTCCTCAATCTCCAGGCACAGATGCGCTTGCCAAGCCGAACGCTCAACTCGCCAGCAGTGAGGATCTTCTTGCTCTTGTTGACATCCTTGCGATCGCAACCACTGCTCTATTTCAGGGAGAGGATAGTTATATAAGGGGGTTTGAGCTGAGGGAATGGTCATGGGGAGTTAGATAAATTTTGAGCTGCGTTGCAGTTGCCACCCCCTTAGTATAGAGGAACAAGTAAAGCTGGCTTTATTGGGAAATTTCGGGAGCCTTGCTTACAGATGAGGGCTTGTCTGAAGATGAGTGGAACTTTAGTTCCATCTCTTTAGTCTTTGACTCATTAATCAGCTTTGGTTTCGGTAATTCCTGATTGTTGATTCCATAGAGTTGAACAGCCGATTCTCCTCTAGTTAACCCAATAGCGATCGCCAGAAGTAAACAACCAAGAAAAGTTAAACCTAAAATAAATAAAGCGAAAATTTCGCCTGTAGAGAGAGGACGGTCTGTGGGATCGAGATAAGCAGAAGGAGAGTAGGTTCTTCGAGTTTCTGCAACTGGAGTTTTAAAGCCTGGATAGGGTGAAATCACGTTAAAGCGAGAATAACCAATTTTGTGGTCGTATGCTGTTCGCCGCTCTGGATTGCTCAGGGTAGCATAGGCTTGGTTGAGTTCTTGAAATTTAGCCGTTGCGATTGTGTTTGGCAGGTTAGTTGTGTCAGGATGGTATCGCTTGCTGAGTTCCCGATAGGCTCGTCGGATTTCTATGGGTGATGCAGATGGATGTAATCCCAACAGGGCATAGTAACCAGTGGAATTTGGTATTACGTGTTCTTTGATTGTTTGCCTTACACGCTTTTGAGCCACAGCAGTCCCACCCTGCTCCTATAAAATCTATTTTTGATTATAAGATGCCAAGAGTGAAAACCCTGTGTCTTAAATAGCAAGGTTGTAAGTGCTATCTATAGCTTAGGAGGAATTGGTAAATCGACTTCGATAAACCACCCCAGAAATTGCTGACAACAGCAACCACACCAGCGTATTAATTCGCAAATCAAACAGTGTCACATCCAGCAAATTAAATAGACTACAGCCACCAAAAGCTACCAGAAACGTTAATAAGATTAGGTGTTGAGGTTGATGGTCTCTATCTGAGGAGATGGCAGCAACTGACCAAACTCTTAAGAGTCGGATAGCTTCAACTATCACCCAGCCAACTAAACCAAATAACAATAGCGTGGCAGGAATACCAGCTTCAGCAGTTAGCATCAGTACTAAATTGTGGGGATGACCAAGCCAGAGGTTCATTTGGGCTTCGTAGAGTGGTGTAAAATTGCGCAATCCCCAACCAAGCCAAGGACGCTCTAAAGTCATTGACCAAGTAAATTGCCATTGGGTTGTTCGCAGTAGTGCTATCGGTCGATCAGGATACATTTGGTCAGAGAGCCTCATCCATAGGTAAGATGGGACAATTTTACGTAGCCAGTCGCCCCCAAATCCTGAACCAAAGGACGCCCAAAGTATGCTAGTGACAGCCGCTGTCACTGCTGCCACTAGCCAATGCCAGCCTAGATCAAGGGCAAAGGCAAGGCAAGCTAAAATTGCGATCGCCCAACCATTGCGGGAGCTAGTCAGAAACAGTGCGATCACCTGAGCAATAACTAATATACTTAAAAACCACAGCTTCGAGTTTTGAGAATTATTTGGGATTTTTCGCCAAGCCCGAAACTGCTCAATCCACAGCCCTATACTCAAAATCAGAACAATTTGCAGATAAGCGGCGAGGATATTAGCATACATAAACACTGAAGCCATACGACCAGGGGGATTGCCCCCCTCTGCCAAGACCCAACCTAAAACTGCATGTAATTGTTCAAGACCTTTCCAACCTAAGAAATGCTGTCCTAAACCGAGGATGGCAACTGGCAGCGAAGGCATTACCATCATCCAGGCTAATCGGTTCAGTTGTGCTGGTGTTTGGATTAAGACGCTAAAAGCAGCAAATACAGCGAAAAAGGGCAGCAAATTTGCTAAGCCGAGGAAAGCTTCGGTGCGGTTAAAGGCAAAGCAGGCAGTAATTATTAACCAGAAACTTAATAAAGCTAGTCCCCAGTTTAAAGGAGTGCGAATAATCTGGCGATGCTTTTGCCTCCAAGTTTCAGCCGAGGCAAGCAATAGCCCAATAATTCCGAAGGTGGGCATTAAAGGGAGAATCAGCAGCCCCAATTGAGTACAGTTCCATGCAAAATGCAAACGCCCTTCATGATGCCTAAACATTCCTTTGTGATCGGCTTGAGTTAATTTAAATCTACTCAAAACAGAATAAAAGCGCTTCTTCGTAGTGACATACTCCCGATGTTGCCCTAACACCGACAACACGGGATTCTTACCAACTCCGGCTAACGCCTCGGATGCTCGGCAAGCTTTACTACTGACGGGATGCCCCACCGCCAAATTAGAATATTTTCCTTTCAAATTTACCGCAATTACCAGCAACCCAGCATTTTCGGCTTTGGTTGAAAGAGTTGCCATATATCACAATACAATGACTGCGGATGTCATTGCGAAAATCGTGTAAATAAATCCGAATGTATTGATTGGCAATGCCGCTCCGCTTCATTGCCGGGCTATCCTTCCCGAGGCTCACAAACCAAGCCTGGGTAGAGCGCGGGGCCCCTGCCCATCAGCTCAAACTATCTCCCAGCAATCAGTACGGGTTAGGCGAATTTGCGCCAAGGCGAAAATTGTGGGGATAATACGACCATAGTTAGTAGCGATCGCTCTCCAGCCTAGGTCAGCAAAGAAGTAGCCCCACATTACTGGACCTAATAAGGAAAAGACACTGCGGGTAGCACTATAACGAGCAGCATTGGATGCCATTGCCTGCCGTGCTGTTTTCATTGCCAGGTAATTCTGAAATTGGATAGCAGCAGCAGTACCACCCTTGACAACTGCTTCTTTTGCGACTTGATAACGAGCAAAATGCAAGGCAAACTGACGAGCTATCTGCTGCATCAGGATTGGCTTTAGTATAGAACTAACAGCTAAGGCAGAACCACCTTTTAGCAATAGACTGATGGGATTGTGCTGTAGTTGTACAGGTAGAGGTTCAGAGGGTTTTAATGTTGCAAGTGATCGCTGCACCCGTACAATTAGAGATTGTTTTTCTGATGCTGGTAATTTCTTCCAGGCTCTACCCATTAAATTGAGAAAAATCTCTGCCTCTAAATCAGTAGTTGCTAGCTTTTTAGAATAGGGGATTTTTAGATAGTGACAAACTTGGATCAGGGCTTGTCGATAGGTAAATTGGTCGGTGCGCCCTCTGAGTACTGTCAATCCGTCTGCAGCCAAGAAGCGAAAGCGCTGCTCTAGGGCATCTAACCAAATTTCTCGGTCTTGGCTTTGGACTTCTATTGGTTCAGGCGTTTGCAGGTAATCTAGCGGATTAAAACGGCGGCGGAATAGAATTACCGTCAGCTGTTGCAATTCTTCTTCCGTTGCTAAATCTAATGCAGTTCTAAGCTCATCCAATTTATTTACCCTCTACAACCCCAGATTCAATATCTGTCAACTATTCTACTGCTATTCGCCCATAGATTAGTTTTGTGTTGCTAGGGTAAGAGGGGGAGACAAGAGAGTGTGGGAGGATAGGGAGGAAATAGTTTATACGAAAATCTCCCCACCCTTCCCAAACCTCCCACACTCCCCCATCTCTGTTCTCATTAGACTTCTCCCATTGCCAGCATCTGGATCAGACGAGGCACCCCTGGATCAAACCCAGCAAAATCCCAAGAAAGAGGGTCTTTCGGGTCTACTAACGTAATACTGTAAGGAGTTAGAGTCACGTAAACTGCCTTAAGATTAGGATTAACCTTGTGGCGATATTCAGCTAACGCCTCACTAGGATGACGCCTTCCGGCCCAGCTTTCGCTATCTGTCCAAAAGCAAACTACATCTGCCTTAAACCGATGGCGAATCATCCAGTCGTAAGCAATAGAGGCATCAGTACCACCAAAGTTTTGGTTACTAGCTTTGCCGATAGCAGAACTAAAACTGTCTTTACGAGTAATGCCTAAGTTACGAAACTGAGTGGAAAAGCCACCAATCATATAGTTTTTTTCGGCTTTAGCTGTCACCAGTGCCATGGTGGTGGCAATTTCACAGCAGCTCAAGCCTACTGAATCTACAACTCCGTAAGACATTGAGCCAGATATATCGACGGCGTGCAGGAAGACTTTACCTGTGGGTTCAACCACTTCAAAAGAAAGTTCAACTGCCTTTTCCAGAATCTCCACAATCCGGGGAACTGGTTGCCAGGTTTTCTGGCTACGCCCCAAATGTCCTCCAGATTTGTAGGTCTTGAGAGCTTTGAGAACATCAATAGGGTGAATCCTCCCTTGGCGCAAACGCTTTTTGCTATTAAGAATCTCTTGAACACGCTTGAGATTTTCTGCGGCGTCGGCACGCAATACTCCTAACTGTGTCAGTGAACCCAAATTGCGCAGCATCGCGCCAATGGGCATTTCGTTGAATAGCAATTGCCAAGCTTGCTGGTTCATTTTACCCACTGGTGCAGCCATTTCGTGGGTAAGATGACCTTGGGCGATCGCTTTGTTCGTTTGCTCTGGGTTGCGCTTGAGCCACTCGTACCACCAAATTTGAGTCATTGCTGGGGTAGGGATTTGAGTCGGTAGTTCTTGCCAACCCTTTACTACCCACTCAAACAGTTGTTGGTGTTCGGCGCTGGGCGGTTTGACATGGAACAGGCGCAGGGCATCTCGGTGGGAAAAGCCGTGGCGCTGTTGGTATTTGAGTAACTGATAAGCTAAGCCTTGGATGTCTTCCCGTGAGAGCCAGTTTTTCCCTGCTTCCCGAACCACCTTGCCAAATCCTCGCAGGGCTTTGGTGTAGCTGAGCCATTCGTAGAAGTGGCTGCCAGTGCGAACTACTTGCCCAAAAATTTCCTCAAATGCAGTTTTGGCTACTGGTTTTTCCCCCATTGATAGTAGTACTAGAGCAAAAATAGGGGCACTGTTGTTAATTGCCCTGCCATCGCTAGCATAGATAATTTCTTTAGCTACCCTTTTGGGGTCTTTGGCGATCGCTTTGCGCAAAACTTCGACAAAATCGTTGGTTAATTCTCCCTTGCCAGCATAGTAGGTACTTTGGGCTGTACCAACTAGTAAGCAGCGCCGCAGTAGTTTCCAGGTTCCGGCATTGAACATGAAGCCGCCAGAACGACCTTGAATCATTTCTTGTTCCCTTCCAGGGATAGGCTGACTTTGCGCGGTGCCAGTCTTATATGAAGTGAAAAATTTGTAATTCATTGGTCAATATCCCGGCTCCATTGGAGCAATTAAGGAAGGTGGCGGGACGGGACTCGAACCCGCGTCCTCTCGTTGTTAAGACGATAACCCTCAATTCTTCGGCCGGTTAGGGCAAGGGGTGAATAAGGATGTTTAGTGCTCTACCTCTGAGCTACCCGCCACAGGATTAGAAAGTATTAAAGCTAATTACTTTTGTACTTAGTGGTGAGTTATTGTTTTTCTCACAACTAATTCTTGAGTTGTAGGAAGCAAAATCTTAGCATTCAAAATTAATTGGTGTGGCGGAGCGGGACTCGAACCCGCGATTACCCGTTCCCAAAACGATAACCCTCAATTCTTCGGCCGGTTAGGGCAAGGAGTGAATAAGGATATGGTGCCTTTACCAACTTGGCTACCCGCCACATACTTTTTTAACTTTGGTTGGGTTTTCAATGTTCAAGCTTACTCACCTTAGACATTGCTTTTTTCTCACCTCCAATCTTGTAAAAATTAATTTGTAGTATTAATGTAGTATAAGTTTTTGTGAGTGTCAAGTGGTGGAACTCCAACATGCGCTCAAAATTGAGGTCGGTGGCGATCGCTTGATGAGAACCGTAACAATAGTTACAAGCGTTCAGACCTGATACATAGGCTGTAATCAATTCTCGTTCACCTGCACTCAAAGCCGATTCCCCTCGCATTACAATTTTAGTTATCAGTATCCTCTACCCGTAAGAAGGAGATTTTGCTCAACGAACTGATAAACTATACCTGAGTAGGAAAAGTTTTTAAACAGATGTTTGTTAGTAGCACACAAGCGGCAAACCTCATGGGTGTATCTCCGAGACGAATACGCCAATTACTCTCCGAAGGCAGAATTGAAGGAGCTTTGAAGATTGGAAAGTTCTGGATTATTCCCCTGGTGGAGGGCATGCCACAGGTGAGAAAGGGCACTAGGGGACCACAGGCAAGTTGGCGCAGCACAAGCAGATCTCAATCTCAGAAAACGGTTGATTTTCCTGACGATGATTAGACCAGGTAAACTATAGTTTTATAGGAATAGTTTTTAGACAGATGTTTGTTGGTAGCACACAAGCGGCACGCCTGATGGGTATATCTGCCAGGAGAATACGCCAATTACTCTCCGGAGGCAGAATTCAAGGAGCTTTCAAGGCTGGCAAGTTCTGGATGATTCCTCTAGTGGAGGGAATGCCCTTAGTGAGTAAGGGAAAAAGAGGTCCAAAAGCTAGTTGGAGTAGGAAAAAGTCTTCCCCTGTAACAATTATTCATGTTAATCAGCACACTATTCGCCAAAATCAAAAGCAGGAATATGCTGCTCCAGTGATTAGTGTTAAGCGGGGTAAGGAAAATATTTATGGGCATGAGGTAGAAATTCATGGGCCTTGCCGGGTGGTTTATAGGCGCGATCGCCCTCAGTCTTGTGGCGCGAGGGTTTGGATTGAGACTCTCTCAACGGGTCAACTACCCCCGCTTACTCCGTTGAAGCGGGGGCTTGAAAGAGCCAGATTTCAATAATAGTTGTCTACCGCAAGAGTCGCGCTATGTCACACACGGCACAATATTCTCAAGCGTTGTGCCTCCTGTAAGTCCCCTGGCACCGGACGCTTTAAGAGAGGACATGTTTGGCGTGATGGCGGTAAGGAGCAAGTAACTTTCTCGTAGGATTATCTCCATGCAACGAGTTCCAGTTATCTCACCACAAGGGCTTCCACTGATGCCTACTTTACCTTCAAGAGCCAGGCGATGGCTCCGTGAAGGTAAAGCCAAGATTTATGCCAACGACCTGAACATTTTTGCAGTTCAACTGATAGTTCAACCCTCAGGGGAAGAAACTCAAGATCTAGTAGTGGGCATAGATCCAGGCAAGTATTTTTCCGGTGTTGGAGTACAAAGCAGCAAGGCGACATTACTCAAGCTCCACTTAATTTTGCCCTTCCCAAATGTCACCAAGAAGATGACAGCGAGACGAATATTAAGGAGAGCCAGAAGAGGACGCCGTATCAACCGCAAGCTACCCTACGACCAAAGATGTCATCGAGCTAAACGCTTTGATAATCGAGTCCAGAAGAAATTGCCTCCTAGCATTAGAGCTAATCGCCAATTAGAACTGCGGGTAGTCAAAATCGGAGTACCGATATAGTGGGGGCTTGAGCAAGTCCTAGTTGACCAGAAGACTTGTTGTTTTAGCAAGTAGCCGTTATCGGCAAGAGTTAACGTTCGTACCTTGGGGTGCTCGCCAGCCCCAAGCTCTACAACTTCTAAATTAAACAGGCGTAGAGGGTTAAGCCAGTGTAAGCGAAGAAAGTACCGACCGATAACAACTTCAAGGCAAACTTTCACCCCGGAAACGGGAGATTAGAACTCATGTTCGTTTTAACTGTAGATAAAAATCGAAACTCTCTTAATCCAACCCATCCGGCAAGGGCGAGAAGGTTTCTCAAGGAAGGAAGAGCCGTTGTCCTGCGGCGGTATCCTTTCACGATCAT
>JAAHHJ010000090.1 GCA_010692425.1 Symploca sp. SIO3C6
AAAGTCGAGGAATGGGCAGAGAAAAACTTTAAATTTACCTAAGTATTTTTACTCAGCAACTGCCTCGATTTAGCGCTCGCCTTGAACTCCCTCAGTCCATGTGACAGTTGAGGGTGCGGAATGTGGGATAAAATTAACTTTCCGCGCGGGAAATCCCGCGCTGTAATCTGTGATTCAGCGCCGGGATGGGGCTTTCAAGGTGGCGAAGTGAATTCGCCACACAGCCCCTCATGAAAGCGCCGCCAGGATTTACGGTAAAATACAGACACATCGTTGGTATTCCAACACCCTTGCGCGACAACCAAGCGTAAGCGACTTTTTAGCCTGCGGAAGGCGGGTGTCTGCCTGTGGACGCTGTGTAAGACCAAGCTGTACTTGTACAATGAGGCAACGGCGGATGAAACAGGAAGCCAAAATCATAACCTTTGATTTGATGTTGGGTACTTCACAAAGCCTCACAATTAATACTCATGGCGACTTCTGTGCTGCATAGCTTGCTGCAAGAGATACCCCACCTGCGGCAACAACTCTACTTCAAATCTTCTCTAACTGCACTCTCCCATGCAATGGAAGACCAAGTTTTGGTAGGAGCAGAGCAGTCTTTGGTGATTGCCTGCTTCCAAAGAGAACGGTTCTACCGCCAGGAAGCCCACCGCTATCGACGTATTGCCGAAATTACTCCTCAAGTTTATGTGCTTTCCACACCGGAAACAGATTTCAAGCATAGTTCCCAATACTACGAAACAGTAGCACTAGAACCATCAGACCCTCTAAGTCAAGAGTGGCATTTAATTGTCATAGGAGAACAGTATGCTAACTGTCTCATTTGTCGGGAATGCTCAAAACCAATCAAAGAGACTGCCACTTCTGAGATTGATTCCTCTAGACGCTTTGAAGGAATCTGGACTTTTGACAGGGATGTCACTTACAAAGCTGCTCAGTTAATCTTAGAGCGCATCGAAGTTTACCGTCCAGAACTAGCTGCCAAGATTAAACAGGCAAAATCCAAGTATTTAGGAGCTAGTTTGGCATCTAATCCCCAATTAAGCAAAAAATCGACAAATTCCGATGCCTTTGTCCAGCGTTTGGTAACTTACTTACAAGCAGGTCAATACAAACTCCTCAAAGCCTATCGCTCCCTTTCTGCCCAGGAAGAGAAAGAGCGCTTGATGAACTCAATTATTGCAGTCATTCGGCGCTCTCTCAACCCTAATGAAATTCTCGAAGTCGCAGTACAGGAATTGGGAAGAGCGCTGGGGGCCTCTCGCTGCCTAATCTATCGCTGTAAGGCAGCAGATATTAACGCTAAAATCTCTCATGAGTTTTTAGTGCCTCCGGGCGAGACAACTTTAGTTTCCGCTAAGGGACAAATCTGGCCGTTGCAAGATAATTGCCTCTTTCAGGATGTCTTAAAGTCTCAGGAATTAGTTTATATAGAAGACACTTACACTGAACCCCGTATTCAAGGTATTGATAATACAAAAAGTGCTAGTAAAAATGGAAAATTTTCCTCGGCAAGTTTAAAAACCCTAGTACAGCAGTTTGCCATCAACTCCTGGCTAATGGTACCAGTGCTTTATCAGGGTCAATTGCTGGGGATGGTTGAGTTACATCAGTGCGGACCTACAGCTCATAGGTGGCAAAATGATGAACTGAAGATGGTCGAAGCAATTGCCACCCAAGTAGGCGTTGCCCTGATTCAAGCCGAAGCCTATGCTAACTTGGAAGACTTAAATCAACAGCTAGAAGCCCTTGATCGCACTCGCAGCAACTTAGTTGCAATTACTGGGCATGAACTGCGTACACCCCTATCAACTATTCAAGTCTGCCTCGAGAGTTTGGCAAGTGAACCCGATATGTCCTTAGAGTTGCGCCAAGTCATGCTCAACACAGCCCTAGCTGATGCTGAACGGATGCGCAAACTGATCCAAGACTTCCTCACCCTTTCACGTATGGAAAGTGGTCGCATCGAATGGCATCCAGAAGCCCTATCACTTAAAGAGTGCATAGATCTTGCTCTTAGCCACGTCCGCTCTCATCGCTCTGAGACAGAAAGACCAAAAATTAAAGCTCAAGTACCGGATGATTTACCCTTAGTTCAAGCTGACGGTGAGTGGCTAGTGGAAACTCTTACTAAACTCCTAGACAATGCTTGTAAATTTACCACACCTCAGGGGCAAATTACTATTGAAATCTTGAGTAGTGGTGGTTCCATGCTAGAAGTTACGGTAACAGATACTGGTCGTGGCATTGAACCTAACCGCTTAGAAGATGTCTTTGATCGCTTCTACCAAGAAGAAGGAGCCCTGCGGCGCACCACTGGCGGCATGGGCTTAGGCTTAGCAATTTGTCGCCAGATTGTCAAGGGCTGGGGCGGCGAAATTTGGGCAAACTCTGCTGGTAAGGATCAAGGTTCTAGGTTTCACTTCACTGTTCCCATTATTCCCCGTTCCTCAGAATCAGAGGACTCAAAAACCAATGCTAAGCCACCGGCAAAGAGCAAGAAGCGTTCAGGGGTAAGGAGTACAAAGAGTAAGGGGTAAGGTGGAAACAGAGGAATTTTGTCTACAAAATTCCTAATAAAGAACTATTACAGATCTTGACGGATTAGTAAGAAAAGCGTAAGCCTGGTGATAGGATTGCCTCAAATATCTACATAAAAGTTGAGAATAGAAACTATGGCAGAAGAAACCTTGACTGGACAGCCTCCAATCTTTGGTGGTAGCACAGGTGGCTTGCTGACTAAGGCTGAAGTAGAAGAAAAATACGCAATCACTTGGACAAGTACAAAACAGCAGGTGTTTGAAATGCCCACTGGTGGCGCTGCTGTCATGAATGAAGGTGAAAATCTGCTCTATCTGGCTCGTAAAGAGCAATGTCTAGCTTTAGGATCACAGTTGCGAAGCTCGTTTAAGCCCAGAATCCAAGACTACAAAATCTATCGGGTTTATCCTACTGGTGAAATTCAGTACCTGCATCCAGCAGATGGTGTCTTCCCAGAGAAGGTAAATGAAGGACGTCCTTTCAATGGTAAGAAGGACAGAAACATCGGCAGTAACCCAGAACCAGCAACTATAAAGTTCAGTGGCAAGCAACCTTGCGATGTGTAAAAATAGGCGAAAGCAAGCCCTCACAGCCCAAGAAAATAATCCTTGACCCACACCATAAAAGCTTCTTATTGACAAGAAAAGCGAATGTAAAGGTTAAGGAAAATTTTAGAAATTAAAAGGCGAAAGCGGCAGTTGACTTTTGCCTTTTTTTAATTATTTTGCTTACATCCTGATTATTATTAATATAATTATTAGTATTGCCAATATCTATGATTTGCCCCGACTTCTTGCAGTTCTCCCAGTTGGCTGAGCAGGGTAACTTTGTGCCAGTTTATCAGGAGTGGGTGGCAGACTTGGAGACACCAGTGTCTGCTTGGTATAAGGTTTGTGCTGGTAAACCTTACAGTTTTCTGTTGGAATCGGTAGAAGGCGGTGAAAACTTAGGACGCTACAGTTTATTGGGCTGTGACCCTTTGTGGGTATTGGAAGCTAGAGGTAATTGTACAACTCAAACACACCGAAATGGTTCGGTTAAATTGTTTGCAGGGGATCCCTTCGACACCTTAGCCAGTTGCTTAGAACCTTATCACCCAGTAAATTTGCCTCAACTGCCACCAGGGATTGGTGGTTTGTTTGGCTTCTGGGGTTATGAGTTAATCCGCTTTTGTGAACCACGTGTTCCAGTTTATCAAGCAATGGCAACTGACTTGCCCGATGGTTTCTGGATGCAGGTAGACAACCTGATTATTTTTGATCAGGTCAAACGGAAGATTTGGGCGATCGCTTATGCCGATGTACGAAATACCCAAATTGACTTACGCCAAGTATATCAGCAAGCATGTGACCGGGTACAAGGGCTAGTCAATAAACTGAGTAAGCCTCTATCAGCAGCAGATACGCTCTTGAAATGGACATCTCCAGATAGCACGACAGCAGAACTTGTCTATAAAAGTAACACTACAGCCTCACAGTTCTGCGCCAATGTTGAAAAAGCTAAAGATTACATTCGAGCAGGTGACATCTTTCAGGTGGTACTTTCCCAGCGCCTCCAGGCAGAGTACAGTGGCGAACCCTTTGCGCTGTACCGTTCCCTGCGCCTAATCAATCCCTCACCCTACATGGCCTATTTTAACTTTGGTGATTGGCAAATCATCGGTTCTAGTCCAGAAGTAATGGTCAAGGCAACAGCATCTCCTCAAGGAGGACTCATGGCAACTTTGCGACCAATTGCCGGTACTAGACACCGGGGCAAAACTCCTCTTGAGGATGATGCTCTTGCCCGAGAATTACTTCAAGATCCAAAAGAAATTGCCGAACATGTTATGCTTGTCGACCTAGGTCGCAATGATTTGGGTCGTGCCTGTAAGAGTGGTACAGTGAGCGTCGATGAACTGATGGTCATCGAGCGTTATTCCCATGTCATGCATATCGTTAGTAATGTTGTTGGTGAACTAGATGCAGGGAAAACTGCTTGGGATTTACTCAAAGCTTGCTTCCCTGCTGGCACCGTCAGTGGTGCCCCCAAGATTCGAGCCATGGAAATTATCCACGAACTGGAACTAGAACGCCGGGGACCTTACTCTGGAGTCTATGGCTGGTACGATTTTGAAGGTCAGCTCAATAGCGCAATTACCATTCGCACTATGGTTGTTCGCACTATAGATTTTGACAAGCATACTGTCTCAGTTCAAGCTGGTGCCGGTTTAGTTGCTGATTCTGACCCAGAAAAAGAATACGAGGAAACTCTCAATAAAGCTAGAGGTCTTCTCGAAGCAATTCGCTGTCTTGGCAAATGAGCAGTTAACAGATACTCCTACACCAACTGAGTACAGTATGGTGTAGGCTACGAGCGCGACTCCCACTAATATCAATTTCCCTTATGCTTGTTACAGATCACGGAGAGTGGGGGAGGGGAGAGCAGGAGATATGGCGTTTCTCTTGCTTGATTAGGTACACTCCTTCGGCTCTAGGGAACTCTTAACAGGGAACACCGAACAGGTAAGAAAATGAAATGTATCTCACTAAAGAAAGAGAATTGCTATATCTGTAACCAGAATTTAGGAACATGGTATAACTTGTCGTCGGACGTTAATTGCTGAGGATATCACGCTGCGATTGAGTCGAGGGTGATCGCAGAATTACCGCTCGAAAAGGCACAATACCACGCTTTTCACTCTTAATACAACGAGCTGCCTTGCGCGATAGATCGAGATTGCGACCTTTGATATAAGGTCCGCGATCATTAATTCTGACGATTACCACCTTACCGCTTTTCAAGTTTGTCACTTGCAAATAAGTATTAAAAGGCAAGGAGCGATGGGCAGCTGTTAGTTCATACTGGTTAAAAATTTCACCATTGGCAGTAAGCCTCCCATGAAAATAGGGGCCATACCAGGAGGCAACTCCATTGAGCATCGTTGATGTTTCTACCAGATTGTACATTTGCCTCTGTGCTTGTGCTAGTTGCAAAGGAGGTTTGCCCTGAGCAACGCGGAGATTATTTGCCCATTCAACAGCAAGTAGTTCTCGATTGCGCTCCATACCAGCTGCTAGAGAATCATCAACCTTAAACAGCAGATGAGTTCCCAGTTTCACGGCTGGTACTTCATCTACTAAAGCGGGTTCAACAGCTAAAGCCCTCACCTCAGGGCTAGATTTCTCTTGGAAGAATCGCTTTAAACGTCTAGCCATTAGAGTCGCTTGCTGTTGCTTGGGAAGTTGGGCAACTATATGCCCTTTTAGCCAAACTTGAAAGTGTTCCCTATCTCCTGGAGGAAGAGTCGCAAATGCTCGAGCAGTTAGCAGTTTTGAGAACAGCCAAAAGCCTGGCTTTACTAGCCAGCCTTCACTATTTGATTTAGCTCCAACTTCTTCCCAAGAGCGAGTACTGACAACTACCACTGACTTAGTAGATGGCTTTTTGACTGCTTGAGGTCGTTGACGCCAAGGGACAATATTATGCATTTTATACAAAATGCGATTGTAAATTGCGGATTTAGATAATTTACGAGCAGAAGTTTGCGGTTCTGAAGCAGGTTGCAATAATGGTGTTGATGGTCTTGGCGAAGTTTGTGGATATTCTTGTTTCTGTGCTTGTAACTCTGGAGAACACAAGCTTTCTTCTACTGCATTAGAGGGCAATGTCGAACCAGCAGCTATTTGAGCTAGTTGTATAGGCACCTGGTAACTGAGAGCAGCTGTATTTAGTTTACGGTTAGAGACAATTGAAACATACGAATTACCAGACCAGATTCCTGAGTAAAATTGCGTCTTAACCACCCGACGATAGGGTATTTCAACGGTTCTACTTACAACAGATAAAACTCTGGCAGGAAAAGCACCAGTAAGGTAATCAGGTACTTTTTGTAGACCCTGGCTAGAGGCAAGTAAACAGCTGAGCCAGGAAGTCACCCAAACAATTCCAAAAAATGGCATGAGTAGTGAAGTCTTAAGGTAAAGTTTCCTCTAGCTGAGCTAATGAATAGTAGTACAGTATACAGGTCTGTGATGGCAATTGATCAGGGTTAGGGTTAATATATCTAAATGCTCATACAATAGGTTTTCTTTTGTAGAGTTATGTTTGGGGATCAAAAAAAAAATCAATCATAATTGGGTTATAATAAACTCGATCTAGTTTGACCCTCATAACTCATTAATCATCACCAAGTCAAGAAAAATCGTTTTCTGATTTAAGATTGATATCGATTTGGTATAATTCCTCCTACGAATTCGTGCTGTTATTGTCTACGCTAGCTAAATAAAAACTTAACACTGAAGTGAGATTTCATAATTCTTCACACAGTAGTTTTTATTTATTTCCGACTACTTATTGCTAGAGTAGAAATAGAGCAATATCAAAGACATAGCTATCCTTTGGATTTACAAGAGCGTCTCCACACACATCTAACTGAAATAGCGCGTGTGCGCGACCCCTATCTAGCAACATCTGGTCATTTTTTTGTGCAGCAATACATCCGCCAGCAGCTAGAACTGTGGGGAATTGTAGAAACTCACCAATTCCAGGTGTGTAGCAAAAACCACAAGAATCTGATTTTAAACCTTCCCCCTTGCTCATCCCAAGCTAGAGAAAAAGCTGCACCAATTTTGATCGGGGCTCATTACGATGCTGTGCCTGGAACCCCTGGCGCTGATGATAATGCTACTGGTGTTGCTGTACTCTTAGAATTAGCAAGAGCCTTCGCTACTCAACCAGCAAGATACCCAATCCGACTGGTTGCCTTTGATATGGAAGAATATGGCTTGCTAGGAAGTACCAAGTATGCGGCTGAGTTAAAGCGGAATCAGCAACCTCTGCGCTTGATGCTTTCTCTGGAAATGCTAGGCTATTGCGATTCATCTATAGGTTCACAACGCTATCCAGCAGGGCTGAAATACTTCTATCCTAATCGCGGTAATTTTATTGCTCTAATCGGCAATTTGCCGGCAATTGGTGATTTAATTAGTCTCAGTCGTAGTATCCGCCAAAATGATACCCTCTGTGAGTGGTTGCCTGTACCCAACAGAGGTTTAATCGTTCCTCAAACACGACGCAGTGACCATGCTCCATTTTGGGATCAGGGATACCGAGCATTGATGGTAACAGATACATCCTTCATGCGTAATCCTCACTACCATCAAGCAAGTGACACTATAGACACTCTAAATTTGGACTTTCTCAGAGGGGTATATGGGGGGTTGCTGGAGGGCATACGTAATTTGTAATATACTCCTGCAATAAGTTGTCAAGGTGAAGGCAATTAGAGATTAATGTTCATGGTTCATGGTTGATTGCTCATCAATGAACCATGAACAATCAACCAAACTTTTATTCCTCAAACAAACGATCACCTTTGTGAAGTCGATAAGCCATTTGATAAGTTTGTCCTTGAGAGCGCATTGTTGGTGCATGGGCAGCTAAATACCTAGTAGCAGCAACTAGCACGTTAACCCTGGCGCTGGCATCCTTTAGCAGTGTATATTGACGAAAAGCAGCTTCGATTTCCTGAATAGTATGAAAATCTCGGTCTTCACGCAACAATAATTTGCCGAGAACTGCCAAGAGTTTTTGTGGGTTTCCTCCACTATATAGATAGCTTGCCACCAATTTACTAGCTTGAAAAACCTGTTGCTGCTGATTGAGCAGTGCTGGTAGTTGTAAAAGCAACTGCTCTGGATTTTCAACTGTTGACTCTGGTGCAGGTAATCGAGCTGGCGGTATATTTAAAAACCTGTCGAGGTAGACGCTCATCGCGGCATCAAAGACTCCTCGCAATAGATTGCGTGAATTGATTCGCCGTAGCCCTTGATGAACTGCATTAGCAAAGGTAAAGGTATGATGCGCCGTGTCCCAATCTCTAAAGTCATTATTGGTGTGGAATTGAGCAATACGCAACGCCCCGGCATAGGCGACAGTGGCAGCTAACTCTTCTGGAGTGCAGCCTTGAGTTAGGGCATCGAGGAGAGCATTAGCGATCGCTTGAGGGTCTTCTCCCAATAATACTGGTATTATTTGCTCGCGTTCTGTCCAAGTACAGCTCTTATTTCTCCCTTCCTCTAGTGCTGCCTCTAATTTACTAAAGGCATCTTCAACAATTGCTACCAAGTCGATGGGGTAGCGCCAAGCATTGGATTCTTCCATCCGAGAGGCACTAGCGTAGCCCTTAACTAAACTCGCCAGCACAGCTTCAGCATTTTGCCAGCCTGTAGCATCAAGAGCTTCTAGGGCTTTATTCGTAAAGTCAAGGGCATGACCAATATCAATATAGCGATGGTCAGTAGCAGCAGTAAACAGCATCTCGGCGATTTGCTCTGGTTTAGCACCAGTAAGCACTGCCGAAATTAGGCATCGTTGAGCTCCTTGGGCATCCCGTACTTCAATGAACTGGCGAAACCAGCCTTGTAGCACTTCAATCTTATCATTGTCTGTTTGCTCACTAGTAACGGGTAAAGGCTCAATGGCAAACCATGGGGGGGCACCTGCACAGTCGCGAGCAACAGCTGATAAACCATGGTAGAGTGCAAGGGGTCTGTCAGCAGCGTCTAGGTAAGGCAACAGATTCATCATGCAGGTGCTAATTGTCAAACCTGCGCCCCAGCCCTGTTGTCGGTAATGTACTCCAAAATCAAGTCCAATACGAAAGGCTTCTGTTGCTTCTTCTGCTTGAGAGAGCATCGCAATAACGGACTTGGCAATAACCAAGGAAATGTTTTGTTCAACTCCCACAATCAGACGCTGGTGTTGATAAGATAGCTGATCAAGACGAGGAGTTAAATCTACCCATACCTCACCATCGCGCAGCTGCACAGGAAAGGCTCTCACATCATCTGCCCAAAGATCAAAGGTGCCACCACTGGTGATGTCAAAACGGGCATGGTGCCAATGGCAGGTTAAAATGCAGTCTTGGACAGAGCCTTGGTGTAAAGGAAAGCCCATGTGGGGACACCGATTATCTAGGGCGTAAATCTTGCCTCGGGAACTCACAAGAATGATTGCTTGTCCTTGAGCATGGACAACTAGGCGACTAGCAGCGTGGACATCAGCTGCTTGGGCAACACGTACATAATGCTCATTTGCTATCAACATTTCCTTGCTCACCACCTCTCGACTCTTGCGATAACTAGGAAACCTTGAGATATTTTTGTTCCCTTGTACTTAATCATACTCATAACGAGTATGATTTAATAGCGATCGCTACCTCTGCTTAACAAATTGCAAGAAATGAAAAAATAATATTTCTCTAAAAGTTTCCATACTGTGGTTTATGAAACCTCTGATGCAGGAGTAAAAGCTTGCTCCCTCGACCAGCAGGGGAGGGTTGGGGAAGGGTTTTAGGTATTTAGGCAAGAGGTCTATAGTTACTCCCTGTATCAATCATTATTCTTTGGGGAGAGTAATCTTCATCTCAACTTGATTTTGTCGAATATTTGTTAAGTTTCAATTAAATCAACTAGCAAATGCTGAATCAGGCATCATTTTTGGAAAAAACAGTTGTTTCCTAATAACCAGTTGTGCAAGAATAAGCGACATATAGATGAAGTTTTACTTGGGACAGATGCTAAGATTTATTATCTGCAATTTAGTTGATGTTCAATCAACATTTATTGTGTTTATTTTCCAATTAAGAAATTACCTGACCCCAATAGTAAGTTTGTCTATAATTTGTCTATAAGAGGAGCTAAATACTTTTTAAAAAACTTAGCATTATGGCAAAATCTAATTGTTTTTAAGAGTGTTAAATATAAATTGAGGCTAGGGAGCAAGATTACCAATGTACGATATAGCAATTATAGGGGGAGGAATTGTTGGTTTGTCTACAGCAATGATTGTGGGCAAACGTTATCCGGAAGCCAGCATTTTGGTTCTGGAAAAAGAAAGCAGTTGGGCTTATCACCAAACTGGTAATAACAGCGGTGTGATTCATTCTGGCATCTATTATAAGCCAGGAAGTTTTAAGGCTAAATTTTGTCGTCAAGGGCAACGTTCAATGGTGGCTTTTTGCCAAGAGCACGGCATTAATTATGAAGTCTGCGGCAAAGTAATTGTGGCAACTGAGCCAGAAGAGCTGCCAAGGCTGGAAAATATCTACCAGCGAGGTTTAGAAAATGGTATAGAAGTTACTAAACTCAGTGGAGAAGAAGTTAGGGAAATTGAACCCCATGTGAGTTGCTTAGCTGGAATTAGGGTATATTCAACCGGGATTGTGGACTACAAGCAGGTTTGTCAAAAATATGTTGAACTAGTTAGTACTCAAGGGGGGGATTTGCAGCTCAATAGCAAGGTTGAGAAAATCTTGGAAACTAGTGCAGGTCAAGTATTAGAAACTAGTAAGGGAACCTTTGCTACTCACTTTACAATTAATTGCGCTGGACTGCATAGCGATCGCGTTGCTAAATTAGGTCATGTCAATCCTCAGGCTAAAATCGTCCCTTTTCGTGGCGAGTACTATGAACTCAAGCCAGAAAAGCGCTACCTAGTCAAGCACCTAATTTACCCAGTTCCTAATCCTAACTTCCCTTTCCTCGGAGTTCATTTCACACGTATGATTGATGGAGGAATCCACGCTGGTCCTAATGCAGTACTCAGCCTGAAGCGGGAAGGTTACACTAAGACTGATTTTGACCTACGGGATTTCATTGAAGTTATGACCTATCCTGGTTTCTGGAAACTAGCTGCTAAACATGCAGATGCGGGAATTGAGGAAATGATCCGTTCTTTTAGTAAAGCCGCTTTTGTACGCTCTCTACAAAGACTGATTCCTGAAGTCGAGGCAGATGATCTAATTCCTTCCCATGCAGGTGTTAGAGCTCAAGCCCTGAGAAATAATGGCAAGCTTGTGGATGACTTTTTAATTGTCGAGGGTAGCAACGCCATGCACGTCTGTAATGCTCCTTCTCCAGCTGCTACCTCTTCTCTAGAAATTGGCAAGGAAATTGCTACTCGGCTTCAGACAAGGCAGAATTGGCGCACGGCTATTCATGCATAAGTTGGGCAGCAGCTTTGTTGATGGTTGATTGTTCATCAAAAAAATGGGTCTGGTGCCTCCCCCTTCTAGGGGGACTTTCAGCAATCAGCGTTTTTGATAAAAGGACTAGACGAATGTTCAAAACTGAAGTAAAATAAGACCAAGGAGATAAACAAGTGTTTAATTTAACTTACGAATTTAAACTTAAACCAAAAGCAAGCCAAGTCGTTCTATTTGAACAATGGCTGGAGC
>JAAHHJ010000091.1 GCA_010692425.1 Symploca sp. SIO3C6
AGCCTCAAGCATTTGCTAGCTTGCCGGTTTTGTGCCATTATTCCTCAGTTTAACAGATTTTTTTGATTTAGGGGGTGAAGAAACTATTAATGACCTGCTCCATCTATGAAGAACTCGTGAATTTTACAGAAAAACGAGCAAAGCCCACGTCTTTTAAGCGTGGGATGTAGCGAGGTGCGCTTTCCATACCGGAGGAAACCTCCGGATGGGTCGCACCTCAGGACTTTCAAGTCCGCGTCAATTTTTTCCCTGAGCGTCAATATACTTCTGAATTGTTGAAGAGGCGAGGTTTCCTGCAGTGGAAACAAAATACGCCCTTGTCCACATTTCTTGAAACAGAGATGACTGTCTAATCTGGTTCATGGGATTAGACAGTCATTTGGACATCTCCAATAATTGTGCTAGAACCGTTGTGCTACTGTTCCCCAATCGCAGTTTTTGGAGATGTCTGTTGGGTTAGTTTTGAGGTCTCCTGACGTTAAAACGACGAGGATTCAAGCGGTTGATGCAGAGCGCATTCAGTTGAAACCAATGGCTAACTCTCGAAAAGAAGTTATTTTTCTTTTACTCATCTTCTGGGATATTGTTTTTGAGCTTCTCCTGCAGGAGCTTTTCCTGTAGGAGTTTTTCTAAGTCTTCGTTTCTGAGTACCTCCTCAATCAACTCCCTGACTGTATCTGACATGGTTATGCCCTTAAGGTAGCAAAACAACTTAAATCTCTCTTTTAGTGCTTCAGGTAATCGAAACCTGAGATAGTCGTCCCTTTCTAGCATTTATTGCCTCTGGATATTTACCATTCTTTGAGTTTCACATACTTTAAGTTTAACTTAGTTTTGTGATAACATCCGCTCAAAGAGTATTATCACTTTACCGCCTGCTGCTGGCTAATACCAATTTTCTAAAAGGGTGGTAGAGATCAAATGTCTGAAACCATTGCCCTGTCTAGCTCTCTATCTCTCGATGTTTTCTCAGAATTTAGAAAATTGGTATAAGTACCTGCGACCTTGATCAAGGTTACTGGTTAAGGCAAGGATTAGGGGTTAGGGTAAATACGAGGGATTTCATAATTGTTTACCTCTCACGTTTGAATTGTCTAGATTATTCTGAGTTTCTCTCGGAGACTCCTGAGGCTGACTCTGTCAGTTTAGAAGCGGGCGAAAGCCTTGCTCCTCGCCGGATAAGCTGAAATCTGACTCTTTCAAGCCCTCGCTTCAACTCTGGCGTCTCGGGGGTAGTTGATATAGAGGGACACAATAGCGACTATAAACCACAGTATTTGGTTTCCAAGTAGAGCGCCAATAGATATCCTGAATTACTGCCCTTTCTTGCTCCCGGTTTGACGACCATTCAAAACTAATTAAACCAAAGTTATTGCGCCCAACAACTTCTTCACCCTCTTGAAGCCAGCGATTCCGCCAGAGCATATATACTAAATTACCTACCTTTGATAGCAACTTAGTATGGGATTGGTTCTCAGATATTTCTCTTGAGAGTAGCTTTTCTTCCCAAGGAGCAAGAATCGCTTGGAGCCGCTTAATCCACTCAATATGGTATTGCCAGTCAGGGAGAGAATTACGATCTTTGGGAACAATGTTCCAGGTGAAATCCCAATTTCCACACACTCGGCGTATTTGCCGCACCATTGGTCCAGTCTTTGGTACTTCTACTTCCTGTCTGCATATTGCTCCTGGCGTAACTAAGACTTCTACTAACTGCGGTGGCTGACTCCAACCTGCCCAATCTTGGGTTGGTTCTGGTACTAGAGATTTAATTTTGGTATGGATAAAATGCGTTTTCAACTCGCTATTTTTAAAGGGACTTGCGGTTAGCTGTGCTAGTACTCGCGCCTTGGAGTTTTGAGTTGTTGATTCACGGCGAGAAATTTGATTAGAGTCTGCTTCTAACTCTGTGTCTGAAATTCTATAATTGCTGCCAAACCAATAGCTAAGACGAACAGCTCCACTGTAGTGAATATCACCTGAGAGTACTACAACTCGCTTTCTTCGCTGGAATAATTCAGCTAGCAGTTTGGACAAAGCTAGTTCATTAAAATTCCAGGCATCACCGACATCAGACTTAAAAACGATGCCTTTTTCCAGTTCCCTCTGTTGAACTAAGTCAATAATTTGCAGGCTTACCAAATTGGTAGGCGCAATTAAAAAAGTTACCTCAATTTCTGATTCGCTGGTTTGTTCTAGAGGTTTTTGAATTTGCTCTTGAAAGGCTTGGGGAGAAAGTAGCCAAGGAGGGGCAATTTCATTGTCTTCTCCTTGGGGATAGCCTCGCCAAGTGCGGACATCAAGTACAATTACTTCGTGCTTAAAACTTTTTAGGGCATAGTGCCATTTTATCGGCTCGATCCCATGTTGATAATCTCGATCCAGAATTAAAAAATCTCGGTCTAGTTTCAGTTGAGGTAAGCCAGTTTCTAATTCTGATTGAGGTAATCCCAAATATTTGGAAATTTCTTCTGAAGCAAACTTAGTAGTTCCTGCCGAAGCTGACCAAACTTTGACTGCCTCCAATAAATTACCGCCAGCCTGCCCCTTTTGAAACTGTTCTGGTGTATTTCCCCATGCCTGAAACACAGCATAAGCTAACAAACCATTTTGTACAACGCGCCTTCCTAAGGGTTTACCTAAAACGCTATTACACCAAGCACGATTGAGATACCAATCATCGCTAATATCGTGGTCATCAAATACCATGTAGGTTGGCACATTTGCCATTGCCCTACGGACTTTCCACAACTTACTAACGAAGTCTTGGAGAGAACTAACTTCTTGATTCCATTGCTTTGCTTGTTGAGGATTTTGGTATATTTCTTTACCTTTCGGCAAGCTGTCTGGCCAGAGAATTGGAGACCAACAGAGTATATAAGTAGCGCAGTATTCACCCAAGCTTAACAGGTGACTCTTAGCTTTTTCAGGACTATCAATGAGCATAGCTGTAAAGCCGCCGCAGTCTTTAGCAATATCACTACGTTCTCCTGGCTTGAGTTGGCTTGGTTTTTTGTATTCGTAACTATTACTTGAATTGGGCTGTAGAGGTAGATTTTCTTCCCAACCTAGGAGGGTGTCACCAGCTTCCGTCGCTACCCACAGCAGAGGATCGGCAACATCGTCTGCATAGATTTGATCGCCTGTGAAAAAGAGCTGATGGATACGGGAATTAGGCTGATGAGCATAATATTCTATTAAGTCATCAATTATTGGTAAGGCATCCTCACCACTACTATGTAACTTGCGGCAGGAACCATGGGCTACCCGCAAGTCGTTTAAATTATCAGGTGGCAGAGCAAAGGTTGGTAACTGATGATTAAAATAGCTGATTGTAACTGGGGTAGGAAGTGAGGAGTTGAGGGCTTGAGTAAGATTTGGTTCACGGTGACCAAATCTTAGATCGTAAGCATAGATTCTTCCTGGTTGTAGCTGCTGATTGCTAACTGGTTTGGCAGTAACGGCGATAACATGTAGGTGTTTGCCAAGGGGTACTGTTGAACGGGAAGCTGAGAGCAATAGAGTCTCGATAGTAGTGCCTTTATCCTCTGTGGCGTAAATATTGAGGGTAACTTCGCGAGGCGACTTTAAAGCAACCCAAACTGTAACCGCATCACTTTCTGTGCGTCGCAGAATCGGACCAGCCAGGATGAGTGGTAGGTGCTGAAGGCGATTACACAGCAGCAGGCGAGAGTGTACTTCCCTTGAGAGCATCTGTAGAATTGTGAGGGGGTTTTGACACTCCCCCTTTTAGAAAAAGGGAGATTCTATGGAACTTTCATCCCATATATCCCATTTTATCGGGTTCCCACCGCACCCGACGATCGCCTTTACAGGCGTCGGATTTTCTCCTTTTAGGCGCTGTCAATTCAGCACTCTTGCTTTCAAACAGTGTTAAGTGTTTGGCTTGGGCCGAGTCCCGGCGTACCTTGAAAAAATTGTCATCAATTCTATTATTATACGGTGAATTAAATCGCCGTGTCGGATAACATCGCCGATTTAAAAATACGGGGCTTCCATCCTCCCGTACTCATCTTGTGAACTACTTGAGTGGCAAACGGTCTAATGTTAAAATTGACGTAAAAAGCGCAAATCGCTGCTAAAGAGTCGGCGAATGTCATCAATCTCATGCATCACCAAAGCAAAGCGCTCAACTCCCAGACCAGCAGCAATACCAGTATAAACCTCTGGATCATAGCCTACTGCCTTGAGTACATTGGGGTCAACCATGCCGCACCCCATTACTTCTAACCACTTGCCTTTCCATTGCACATCTACTTCCGCCGAGGGTTCAGTGAAAGGAAAATAACTGGCACGGAAGCGCACTGGCAGCTCCTCACCAAACATTTCCTGCAAAAATACTTTAATAGTACCTTTAAGGTCCGTAAAAGTTAGCCCCTCATCCACTGCTAAAAGTTCGATTTGATGGAACACTGCTGAGTGAGTAGAATCAACTGTATCTCGACGATACACACGGCCTGGTGCCACAATCCGGATTGGCGGCTCATTCTCTGCCATGTAGCGAATCTGTACAGTGGAGGTGTGAGTACGCAGCAGATTACCATCGGGTAAGTAGAGAGTATCCTGCATATCACGGGCTGGATGGTCTGGCAAGAAATTGAGTGCCTCAAAATTGTAATAATCAGTTTCCATCTCCGGCCCAGTGGCAACGGTATAGCCTAAACCAACGAAAATATCTAAAGCCCTGTCAATGGTGCTATTGATCGGGTGAAACCTGCCTTGGTGATGATAAACTCCAGGCATGGTAACATCAAGGGTTTCTGCTGCTAATTGCGCCTGGATTTGCGCCTCTTGTAGTTCTTTGCGCTTCTGGTCTAGGCTTTCTTGGATTGCTTCTTTGACAACATTGGCTAAAGCACCAATTGATGGTCTTTCTTCAGGGGACAACTTACCCATACCCCGCAAGACTTGAGACAACTGCCCTTTCTTGCCCAGGTAGTTAACGCGCAACTGTTCTATTTGCTCTAGGGTATCAGCAGCTGCGATCGCTGTAATTGCTTCTTCTCTTAGTGCGGCTAATTGGGTCTCAAGCATGCTAGGTAGAGAGAAATTTGAATTGTTGATTGGATTGGATCAGGTGAACTTCTAGGCAAGTTTGCCCAACTCAAGTAGAATAAACTACCCACCCTACCTGGTTGAGGGATAGGGTATCCTGCATTAGGATTGAGTTAACACAAAAAACCCGAACTGCTTCGACTCAACTTAAGTTTTGTGTTAGCAGCAGTGGGTCGGGCTACCGCTTCTGAGGTCAAGATTGCAAGTGATTGATTAGATTACAATTTAGCTAAATCATCCCAGCTGAATCTTGTTTCCAGTTTAACGATTTGTGGGGGGCAAGGGGAGATGGGGAGAAGATTTTATAATTTTCCTCAAACGGTCGAAAGAGCAATTTAGATTCGACAACAGCTTATAGCCTGTTAGGAGTTAGTGGGATTATAAAAGGTTCCAGTTGGCTGTTGCTCCAATGCTGCTCAAATCGTTGAGCAATAAAAGGTCGAATAATAAACTTGGGAGGACAACCATCTTGGACATCAATGCGCAAAAACGAATAGGGTCTTCGCTTATGGGATTTGTTACCAGAAAGACCGACAAAAAGCTCTGATTGCGCTACCAAGCGAGTATAATTCCCTTTAGTACTTTCAATCATAGGAAAAGATTCCATTATTTCTGAGCCTTCCTCTCTTTGGCGACGGAGGCTGAAGCCGCTACCACCACAAATAAGCCAGTTGAGATGAGAATCAGCATGTCCAGTGTCACCAGTACGGAGATATTCTAAGCAGTGAGCATGACCGCATATAATCAAATCTACTAGTGGGCGACCCTGTGCCATTGAACCGACAGTTCCAGCTACCCCATCTAGAACCCAGCGCAGGTTATGGCGAACTGCTAAAGTCTGTGCTTGGTGCCATTTAGTTACTTCGGTTACGTAGGGTGGATGGTGGAAATAAATCACCCTTCCCCGTACTTCGTTAGTAT
This sequence comes from Symploca sp. SIO3C6, assembly GCA_010692425.1. Lineage (GTDB taxonomy): Bacteria > Cyanobacteriota > Cyanobacteriia > Cyanobacteriales > Coleofasciculaceae > SIO3C6. The sequence continues at coordinate 5,998 of JAAHHJ010000091.1, forward strand.
GCCAAGATTCGATTAATCTTTTTCGTAACCACTTCAGTTGCTCGAAGTCAATAGTTGTTGTTGTCTCGTCGGCTACCAACTGCTTATGGATATCGAGTTTAATTTCTTCGATTTGCTCCAGTTTAGCTTGCAAATCGTCAAGATATTCTGCTGACTCGGGCGAGTCAGAGTGGAGGGTGGAAGCTGTTTCGAGTAATTGTAATTCTTGTTGTTCTAAATCATGCCGACGCTCTGCTAGTAGGCGGCGATAGGCGTCACCCTCTGCAGTTGCTGGTAGGGGTGATGGTGTACTAAAAGTATTAGAATCGAGGGCAAAGAAGTCAATCCCGCCATTCCGGAAGCTGTAATAGCGGTTGGGTAAGCGAGTAAAGTTTCCTGGTTCGTAAACAAGGCAGCGCCCCGAGTCAGTTTTGGCTGTGTAATGGCTCTCTAGATGGCGGCACAATTGTGAGTTACTATCGAGTGCCTTAAGATAGTCCATAAATGCCCGTGCATAGGCATCACCTTGAGCCGAACCATGCCAACCAATATGGAGATTTACCTCTAATCCTAAGAGACGGCGCAAGGGCAGTGTTACTTGATTAAGTAAACCAAACAGAAACGGCAAGTTATAGTAATCGTGATTGCCCAATACTGGCAGGAAGGGTAGATTAAAGACCATGCGGTCATAGGCGAGGCGATGGGGTTGTTCACCGCCTAAGAGGAATTCTCGGTAGGGCTTGATAAATTTTTCTTGGTAGTGTTCCCTCGAGCCCACGAGATAAATGACATCGCCGGTATGCAGCAGAAACCGACAACTATCGCTGTGTTCGAGCATGTATTGTGCAATTTGTCGCTGGGGATCGCAATCTTGATGAGGGCCTGAGCCGGTATCACCGATAACTAAAAATGAAAATTCTGGACTATCTGCCCAGTTATCAGCAAAAGCTAGCCTAGTTTGGTCGATGCCCCGCTCAACAATTAGTGGATGTTGCCAGAGTACTCGCTCCTTCATCTGGTCAATTTTGACTGAGATTGGCGGATCGGAGACTATATCCATGCTGCTACAAAAAACTTACACCAAGCTACCATAACCTTAGGAAGAAAATGCAATTACTCCAAGGGGTAGCGTGGAGCGATTGGCGCTTTCTTCGCCAGCGCCAGAGGCGATCGCTATGATTAAAGCTATACCGAAATTCGTTGTCAAGCCCGGATACTCTCCACAGGCTGAAGACATCAGTGTAGAGACAGATTTGCTAATTTTCCACTTGCTCAGGAAACGGACATCAGTGGAACGATTGAGTATGGCAGCATCACTCACCCGCAGCGCTCGCAAACTTTCGCTTTGTTCCCTAAGTCAACAATTCGGGCATCTTTCCCCAACTCAGTTTGCCCAAAAGATTGCTCTGGCATGGTTACAAGAGTATTGCCCTGCTAACTATATTCCCTCTGGAGATTCCTCAATGTGGATTCAGGATTCTGTTTCACTTGCTGTCAAACTTCATCCTATTTTTGAGGAATTGGGAATTTCCTATTACGTTACTGGTGGGGTAGCGGCAATTTCTTATGGCGAACCTCGCACAACCCAGGATTTAGATTTGGTAATATCGATTTCTCCGTTAGATATTGATCGCCTTGTCAATGCACTATCTCAAGCTGGTTTCTATGTCCCTGGTGTTAATGAGGTGAAATCCGGTAGGATAAGAACCCTACAAATTACTGATATCGAGAGTATTAGTCGTGCCGATTTGGTATTAGCTGGAACTGATGAATTTGAGCGCTTGAAATTTGAGCGACGGCGAGTAATTGAGTTTGAAGATACGGCACTCTATTTTGCTTCTCCTGAAGATCTTATTTTAAACAAACTCTGCTGGAGGCAGTATTCTAGTTCCGAAAAACAATGGCGTGATGTTTTGGGAGTTCTAAAAGTACAAACTGAAAACTTGGATTTTGATTATTTGAGACAATGGGCAGAGCAGCTTGGAATTACTGATGCACTGAATCAAGTTATGACTGAAGCTGGGATTAAAAAATAAAGTGATTTACTGTAGTAATGCTGATGGATGAAAAGCTGCTCACAAGATTGATATTTCCTGTTATCAACTCTCTTTAATTTATTCATTTGGAGTTGAATTAATTGTGATATTGATAAACTATATATAGATAATTGAAGCAAGTAGTTGGCAAGTATGGATCTTGAAAGGATAAAAGAAACTCTACAAGAATTTGTTGACAGGAAAAATGGTATTCAGGGATTTGCCCTTGTTGGAAAAGGTGGTGTTTTGATCACCAAACCACCCATTGGTAATTGGAATCAAAACACTGTTGGTCTCATAGCTGGAATCATGGCTCAATTGACCACACACATTGGCGAGCGGCTGAAATGGGATTCAGCTCAAGATATTTATGTTGAATCTAAAGATGGTTACATCATGCGAGTAGCATGCAGTTCCCATATGTTCTTGTTAGTTAAAGCCAGTAATATGACTAATCAAGGGCTTTTAGAAGTTGCAATCGCTCCAATTGTGGAAGAGATCCAGGCTGAGATTAACGCTAGATCCTCTATTAATAAAGAAGCACGAAATAATAATGGAGGAAATGATAGCCAGCAACCACAAGGTAGGTATTAGATAGATAAAATGCTTTAGATTCTAACGGTAGGGTATCTGTCCCTACCTAAATTTTTTATTCTTTTTTAAAACCGTGGTAAGCATCTGTGATGCCATGTATCTGTAGATCTAAACCCTCTATTTCATGATTTTTCGGTACACTAATACCTCCCATTAATGTTTTAATTATTAACCAAGTTATCAAACTAAATGCAAGTGTGAATACCAAAATAACACTAATACCAAACAATTGAATTCCTAATTGTTGTAATCTCTCTATCAGAGCAAGATTGTCAAGATTGCAGAGTGGTGATAATTCTTGTTCATCGCAAGTCAACCTATTCTGGTTAATCAAAGTAACTGCCAGCGTTCCCCAGATGCCACAGCCTAAGTGAACTGATATTGCACCCACTGGGTCGTCAATTTTCCACTTGTTGAAGCGGTCAACTAAGAAAACAACTAATAATCCAGCTACGATACCAATGATAGCAGCAGCCCATAATTCGATATAGGCAGAGGATGCTGTGATACTGACCAAACCTCCTAGAACTCCATTGATGATCATAGAAAGTTCCGGTTTTCTGTCAAAGATCTTCAGCCTTGAGGTTGTGAAAGCTACTGTCAGAGAACTAGTTGCTGCGGCTATGTTGGTTGTTAGTAGAATGTGAGTTATTTTTTCAGGATCAGCACTTAAGGTAGAACCACCATTGAAACCAAACCAACCCAACCAAAGGATAAAGCAACCTAGAGTAGCAATGCTTAGATTATGGGGGAATATAGGTACTCTAGTACCATCATCTTTATAGCGGGAGACTATTTCACCATCCTCTCGGAGGTATTGGCGTGGACCTAGCAAATAAGCACCCACTAGAGCGGCCATACCACCTACTGCATGAACTACCGTTGAACCAGCAAAGTCAAGGAAACCAAGCTGTTTAAGCCAACCATTATCTGCCCAAACCCAGTGACCAGTGATAGGATAAGAAATAGCGATAAAGACAAGACTAAACAAAAAAAATGCCTTTAACTTGATCCTCTCAGCAACAGCTCCAGATACTATTGTCGCGGCAGTTCCAGCAAAAACTAATTGAAACAAAAATGCTGCTTGAATAGGAATTGTTATTTCCTCTTTATAACTAGAAAATCCTCTTTCATTTAAAAAGAATCCATCTAGTCCTATGATACTTTCAATTGTAGAATCGCCCATCATGAAGGCAAACCCCAAACTCCAGAATGCTAGTGTGGCAATTGAAAATACCACCAAGTTTTTAGTCAAGATATTAGCAGCATTCTTACGGCGACAAAAGCCAGCTTCTAACATACCAAAACCAGCATTCATGAAGAACACTAAACAAGCTGCAAATATAACCCAGATAGTATCCAATTTCTGGTCTAGATTACCATCTTGGGCAAGGGCAGCTTGAGACCAAACCAACAGGATTGTAATTACTAAAGGCCAGCAAAATTTCCAACTGGGCAGCAACCAACTTTTTTTAGGTTTTAACTCTTTTAAGTTCCGCATATGGTTTCAATCGTAAAAATTATGCAATAAATTTCAACCAAGTGAGTAAAATTACTGTTATTTACCCTGTCAAAGACTTAACCACCGAATTTAAACAAAGTCAGATGACAATTTGCTCATATCGCCTTAGTTACTATCACCGTCCTTGTATAAAGGTGGTATTCCGTAGCGTGCGCTTATCTCTCTGTCAATTTCTTGCAATATTTTTATTACATCTTCACATTCTACATCTTGTAGCTCTGTTTTCCGATGTTCTTCTTCCTGCACAAAAGCTCGTCTAGCTTCTTCCAAGGACTTGCCTTCAATAAAATAGCTAATTGCGGCTTCACCAATTGCCAGTGTCATTGCAACATTTGAGAATTTGATTTGAGTTGGTCGAACACCCAATTGCTCTAGGAACTCTTCGATGGTAATGTTCTGGTATTGGTCAGGAGTAGCAATTTTGGTAATCATCTTGACCAGCAAGTTTTGTATAAATTTTGTTACACGGGGAACCCATCCCACACCTAATGTAAACCAGGCTGCAGTCAACTTAAATTTACTAGCTATGGCTTGCTTGAGTGGCTTTCCTGCAGTCACTCCTCCAAAACCGTACTTAGCAGCATCATCAGGAATACTGTTATATATTTGTAGTTCTAGTTGGTCGATGTTATACCTTGTGTCTTCGTACTCCTGCCAACAGGCAGAAACAGAAACATAAATATTAGTAAGTTCTCGGTAGTCTTCCAGTCTTGCTTTAATGCACTTGATAATATTAATTTCTTTCTGCTCTCTGGCATTACCAGGCTTGCTGGAATCATCCCTAGATTCCAGACTCAAGTCATAAAGTGTGTTCTTATTCCACTCGCGGGCAGGGTCAACCAAGTCAATCTGGTTGATGACTAAGATAATTGGCAGTTCTGTATTATGGGTTTCGTTGTGTCCCACATTCCGCACCCTCAACTGTCACATGGACTGAGGGAGTTCAAGGCGAGCGCTAAATCGAGGCAGTTGCTGAGTAAAAATACTTAGGTAAATTTAAAGTTTTTCTCTGCCCATTCCTCGACTTT
>JAAHHJ010000092.1 GCA_010692425.1 Symploca sp. SIO3C6
CAGCGCCCACTTGTCTCCCTTGGTAATGCCTTCTAGGTACTCGCCAAAGTGTTCGGTGAGTATTTCGATACGGGGACTGACAATGTAGGCACGGAGGCTCATGATGTTAGTGCTGATTAACGGTAGTTCATTCATGATTGGCTTTGGTTGTGGCCTCTAGAGGCTTTAAAGTTATCGATAAACTCATCAACTTGCTGCTGTTGAGTCGGCGTGAGAGTACCGTCAGGATTGAGTTGTTTGTCAAATAAGTCGGCATTACTGGCAATGCGCCAACAGGAATTTTCGACGAGTTGTTGATTGCCCTGGTAGTGGCTCTCAATGCGATTTATTTGCTCAGCAATGTAATCTTGATTCATGATGGAATTACTCCTGATTTTTTGGAAAAAGGGGTGGTGAACCAGTTTTCGTTTGACTATGTTCTGGTTCACCCGAGCGCTGGGCTTGCTAGGCTTCAGCGCTCAATTTTCAGTTTCTGGCTGCGGCTAATGAGTGTGAGCAGCTGCTGTTTCCTCATCCGAAAAAATCCTTTAATTCCAAGCCTTTTGGCTTGCTGCCTGAGTCCAGCTAGAGTAACTTGTTCGGTTAATAGTAGGTTGGTGTTCATGGTGTTTCATTGTGCCTGTTACTAGTCAATTAACTGAGCAAAAGCTGACGGCGGTAGAGGTTGATTGAGTTGCTGCTCTTGCTCAATAGTGAATAAATCCAATTGCTCCATCTTTTCGTAAATGCAATCAAACACATCTCCCCAGCAATCAGTTTCGAGGGCATTGAGGGCTAAGTTTTCCAGCTGTTGGAGCCATAGTGAATGTTTTTCTTTGAGGGCTTGTCGATTCTTAGGCAGCATTAGTCTCATCCTCGTCAAACTGAGCGGCAAAATCGGTGATAAAGTCTTGGTCTTCTGCTTCCATTAGGGCTGGCTGCTGTGCTTTGGGTAGAGCTACAACTTTGCTGTTATTGCCAGCTACAAGCCCTTTGAGCCAACCTAATAAGCGGGGTATGAATTCTTGGCGCATCATGGACTGAGCTAGTTTGTGCTCATAGATAATGCGATTGGCAAGAGTGGTTAACTCAGCTGCGGTTAATTGCTGAGGGGGAATGTCTAAAACTCGCTGTGATTGTGACTTGAGGTAAGTTTCGATGTCCGGTTGAACACGAATTCTGGTGTTAATCGCCATTATGACCTCCGTGCTAATAGTGCTGCGGCAATGGTTTGTAATCCGATGGCGTTTGCCCAGCAACCAGAAGGAACAGCAGTAACACTCTGGGTGGCTAACATGCTTGCGATTCCTGGCATCTGAGTTCCTCCACCCCAGGCGACAACTTCTCCTGCCGCATCGAGCCATTCCTGGGTACTCTTGAAGGCTAAGCGCAACCTGTCAGCCAGCCAAGTTTTTACTAGTCGTGCATAGATGGGGCGAAAGTTAAACTGACGAGAACCATAATTAAATTCACCCCCTTCAATGCCCTGGCGAATCAGTTCGACATTACCAGCTTTTCCTGTGCCTAAATATTGGAGAAGCTCGACATCAGAAGCAATGGCTTCTAGCAAATCAATACAGCCACCAATTTCTAAAGGTTGATGATAAATTAGCTTGCCGCCAGGGTCAAAAACTTGGGGGATTACTGTTGAGGTGCCGAAGTCAAAAGCAATTACCTGGGCTGAAGAGTTGAGCAAGTTCAAGCGTTTGGTGTAACTGTAGGAGCCTGCACCCTCGGGAACGATTGTCCCGAGGCTGATAGTTACTTGGCTTTGGGGTTTGTCTTGACCACCAAAGCTAACAATGTGATTACCTGTTAGTAGTTGCTTTAATCTGTCGTTAAACAGCTTTCTCGAGTGGGTACTAATCACTAAGAACAGGTTCCATTCACAACGGCGAGGTAAAGTAGTTAAGGCTCCAAGCACCATATGTAAGGCGTATTCCGCTTTGAGGGCTGGGTCGTCACTCAGTTTGATGTGAGTGATGGGAGCTTTCCAGGTTACTAGTTCTCCTGTCAGGAATTGACGGTTGATTAGGTCGCCTCTATCTCCTGAATGGTAGTAGAAATGACCGCCTTCAGGTGAAGTCAATTCTGCCAGTAATGGTGACTTTAATTCTAGGACTTTAGAGGGCTGACGTAATAAGATTTGTTTCTGATTTAATTGGAGGCATAACTTAGTTAATCCTGCCCCACAATCGAATCCCATGGGCATTAGTGGGTTGTTTTGTCCCCTTCCAGCCTCTATGGTGGAGGTGGCGGTGAGCATGTTTTGGTCTCCTGACTGGGTTTTTATTAGCTAAAAGATATACACAGTAGTACTTTTAGCTAATTGTTTGCTTTGAGTATAACTAACCCAATTTCACCGAGTTTGGTCTACCAGTTCTCTCTGGTGGGGTTATTTAGGTTGTTAGTACGATTATACTAGATATTCCTTGTTTAAACCTAATTATTTTCTCACTAAAATTGAAGTGATTCCTTTTGCAACACCAATATCTGTTAAGTGTAAATCATCTTTGTTTACACCATAAATAAAGGTCATAATTTATAGATAGCTACGCCTAATTACTATGCCTCAGGTTAATATTTCCCTCAGCCCAGAACTTCATTCCCTGTTAGTGGAACTTGCCAAATTAACCGGTCTGGCTAAATCCGGTTTGGCTGCTGAGTATGTCCGCAGAGGCATCTATGAGGATGCTGCTAAGCATCGTCAGGTGCTTTACCTGCAACAAGACAAAAACCAAAATCTCGAATAAGTACTCTCGTCAAACCAGATTTGGCTTGAGAGCAAATCAAAAAGCAGTGGGTAATTTTTGGCTGTGCTAATTGTCCACCCTGTCCCAATGTCAATTGTTATGGGCAAAGAAAGGGATTTATTGGACTGCTTGAGCCTGTAGAAACTGAGTCACTCAAAGCCTCAATTAGCTTTGAAAAGTGACCTATGAGTCTTGCTGTGTATGGCATTAAGGCTGTTTGATGGCTGAAATAACCCTCACCCAATTTTACGCCCGTTTGGTCTGCCAGTTCTCTGTGGGTAGGGTATCTTGGGTTGATGGCAATGATTTACAGCGCCTTAGTCCGATACCAGATGGGGATTACCCTCCAGCACTAACCTCCATCTGGCGAGTTGACTCTGGCAGTCTCAGCTGACTCAGGGGAGATGAGTGTTACTTCATGAGGTTGCACTTCCCAAGTGAGCTCTAAATGCTTTCCATAGCGAGAAAACATTACATTGACTAGTTCGCTTAAACTGGCGATTTGAGTGACCTCCATCAGGTGTTGACAGCGCTCTAGGACTCCTCCCCTGAGGACTATCCTTGTTTGTGTCATTATTTGCTATTCCTTTGATGCTCATTTACTGGTATGGCAAGCCAGAGATTTCTCAATTGGAGCCTTTCTTTGATTTTTGATGTTTTCATAAAGATAGCTCCTTGCTGAGTTAGCCTCTTTTGAGGTGGAGCGATCACTGGGTTTTTCCGACGTCGAGTGATCGCTCTTAAATTCAGTTGTCGGGATGCTAAGACGGTGAATTGTCACCCTTAGTCTCGAGCCAAAAATCTGGAGACGGAAAACATCTCCCTAGCTAGCTGGTGAAGCAGCAGCACTGCTGCCAGTGGCAAAGCCCCTTGGGATATGGGGGTAAAAGAGCCAAAGATGATAGAGCCATCAGCTGTCTGGTCATGATTGATTGTTCCAAATAACTACTACAACTATTGCTGTTGAAGGCAAGCAGTTGATTTTAACAGGAGTAAGACTTCCTCAAGAGTGACAGCTCACGTCAGTTAAGAGGTTTCTGGGATTTATCGCTGACGCTGAAGGTCTCTCTCGAGCTGTTCCTAAACACTACCATGAAATCCCACACACAGAAAATCTTTTTTGGATCTCAAATTTTTGTGTAGCTCCTTCGCCCTACTCCTCCGGCAATCTTTGACAGTGGCACTTGAAAGGCAGCAGGGATTTATGTGTGTGTCATTTCCAGCGAACAATTACGCCATCGAAAACCTTAAAAGGCTTACAGGGTGTGAAATTTTCCGGCGAACAAAATCTACACGACTTGAGAATCTTCCACTACAAGCCAGAGGCTGTGGCAGTAATTTTCTCGATGCCGGGTTCGAGCAACAGTATTTTTTTGATAAAATGATAATACTGGTTTTATACCCAGTGACACCATACCACCTGACGATGCTACCCGCCCCTCCTTAGGGAACACTAAGGAGGTCTCTATCTCTTGAGACCTCTCAACTGCTGCTCACTAATCGTGGAGTGAGATGCATTGATTTGTAAAATAGTTAAAATACTCTGCCACCATGGAGATCAAACTTACACCCAAGTATGTCCGCTTCCTCAAGTGGAATGGGGTTATTTACAATTTGGATCACAAAGCTCCTAAAGGAGTATCACCTGCCCTCAAATCCAGCAGGTACAAAGGAGATAGCAAAAGTATAATTGATGCCGCTATTAATGACTTGAGAGCTCAAGAAAATGGCTCTTGGTTGTTTAGTGGGGAAAAGGGTTGGCAAAAAATGCCCCTATCAGTTCCTGAGATTGAGGGCATCGCTGAATATGACCATAGTGTTTTATCACAGTTGGGTTTGGCAACACCAACAAGACCTCTTTTTCCTAGTGACCTCCCAGCATATCATCAAGAATTAAAAGAATTCACTCAGTGGTGAAGCCATTAACTACTCAGACCAAATTAAAGTTCACTATCTCGATAAGGGAACAGTAAGAATTTGAGGGTTGTCAACCTTCTCAAGTTTTGGGCAATGCTTGATCCTGCCGATGCTCTAAGAACCATCTAGTGATTTCAGTTCGATTGCGCAAATTACACTTATAAAAAATATGTTGAAGATAACTCTCGACGGTGCGCTTGGATAAAGACAATTGTTGAGCAATCTCAGCATTACTCAAGCCACGAGCCACTAAGCCCGCCACAGATAATTCCCTCGGACACAATTTCACCTCCACGGGAAAGAGTTTTTCCTCACCATGATCGGGTTTCAATTGCAGATAATTACGAAAATCTAGTTGCTGTTGGTAGACAGATTTAATTTGAGCGATTAATTCGGTGGTATAAAAGGGTTTGTGTATGTAATTAGTTACCCCATTACGGAAATATTGAACTTTGTGTTTAGCTTGAAAGCTATTTAACAAAGCAATAATCGGAGTCCACTCCAGAGTGGCTCTAATTTGAGCGATAAAAGAGTCGCAACAGAGCCTACTGTCGTCAAGAAAATCTCCGACGACAACATCAATAGACTGTTGTGTTAGAAGTTGGGAAGTAGTATAACTATTTTCACAGCCAAAGACCAGGAAACGACGCCTACGCAGTAGCTGCTCAATCCCAGCAAGTGAGGCAGCATCTGGCTCAACAACTAAAACCTTTAAGCTCATAAACTCAGCAGATAAGAACTGATTAATTGGGGGAGGCACAGTATCTTAAATTATAAGATATTCTGGGAGATAAGGAAACTTTTTCGGTAGTCTTAACAGATGCTAAAAAGTCTGAGATGGCTTAGTCAATAGCTGGAGAGAGCACAGTAATTGAGCCACTTACTACTACAAAAAGTTTCAGTTTTCGTGACCAGAGTTGCCACCAGAAAAAGGAAGGTTGTAATGACTACCACAGAAGGTTGGGAGTTTACTCAGAAAGTTATCAAGGTTGGCTTTAACAGAGATGTCAGAAAATATTTCCGAGACATCAAGTCCGACAGCCGACGGGATAATGGTCGAGCGGTTTTAAGGAATTCTTTGTTAATCAAAGATAATGATAGTGCCTTACAAGTCTTAAACAAACAGATGTATTTTTATTTAGGACTAAAAGATAATCGACAAGCTATTGCCACTATCCCTGAACAATGGGCAAGAAGAGTCGGTTCTAACCGACCACAATTAGTAATCATTTATCGCCCCAAGCTTAAAGGTTCTATCAAAACCGGCAATTATCTTCTACATCTTCCTCATTATTTAGGTAAAAGAAATCCCCCTTTACCTGAATACAAAAAAGGCAATTGGCAAGGTCTTTTGACTCTCAAAGACAATTCTAAGTTGATCGTTAATGGTTTTTCTCCACAAGAAACAGAAAAAACTGTCAACTCTCTGAGCAGATTTATTAATTCTGAGTATTTGCCGGGAAACTTCAAAATCGGACAAGTCAAAAACAGCCCTTACCTGGAAATTGAGGTCAAGCCACATCGAGCCGACTACTACTCTCAAGGGCAAGGACAAATAGAACCTGATTGGCGCTGTTACTACGATTAAACCTCGTGCGGGGGTATTAGGCCCGCACGTACTAGCTCAGTGATTTCACCTACCATTTCACAAGCCAAAGCCCTTATGGTGAAGTCATTCTCTTTGAGAGGGTTGATTATGGCTTCAGTATTCGATCCAGGAGCAGGGGGCGATATGAGCGCACTCACCCTGCCAGCAGCCTTTGCCGAGGCAGCCCATATGCTCTTTGCCGCAGAAACAGAGATTGCCGCCGACAATAGACCAGGTTTTATCAGTGTTACCTCTGATTTATCTGCCGCCACCATTACCGTGTCTGCCACTTTACCAGTAACGACGACTTTAAACGCCAATGGGCAAGTAGTGGTAACAGCCTCTGATTACCTACAACCATTGGGTGCCACTTCCGAGTTTGACGCTGGTGGTGGAGAGTTAAGCTCCATCCACAAAACCGCAGCCTTGTTTGAAATTGCACAAAAAGTACATGCAGCTGAACAAGCACTACCAGCTGATACTCAGCCCAATAATCTCACTGTTGCTATTGACTTAGAAGCCTCAACAGCGCAAATTGACGCCAGTTTTCCCATCACTTCCGCTATTGGTGCAAATTCCACAATTGTTTTAACTGTTGTTGATTATTTGTAAGGAGAAAACATGCCTTCCTTTGGACCTAGAACTAGTGTAATTGTTGGTCGAGACAGCAAAAACAAAAGCCTAGTTAGTTACATGCTCAAACGCATTGCTGAACATTACGGCTTTTCCATTACAAAAACCTTACCTCAAACCCGCTCAAAAAACGGGCGAATTGTGGTCAAAAGGGGTAGCGTAATGCATGGTTCAATTAAAGTTCCTGTAAGTAATACAGCAGTGACACGAAAAGGGAATAGAAAATATCACGAGATTCCCATGCCAGCTGGAATGACGATTTTAAAAATTCAATCATTTTTACAAAAGGCAAAAAAAAATAAACCGGATCATTTTGTGTCAATTGACGGTCGTAGCTGGCCAGTGAATTGATGTCACGTCCAATTTTTGAGTTAGGGAATTCTCTTAATTGGAACTTGGCTAGACGAGGAAGTTTTAACGCCAGAATTGACCCCAAAAGAAAAGGTAAATACTTACCCATTCCGGCGATATCTGTACCCATCTCTAGTTACTTAGCGGTAGTTGGGGTAAAATCGAGAAAAGCTAAGCCTAAATGGTGGCTTGGTGTTTACGTTAGTGCGCGGCTGCTAAGCTCTGTTAGTTCGACAACAAATTTTATTTTAGGCTTAGAAGTCTATCGCAATCGTTGTGGACTAAATACCTTAACTCTGTTAGAGTTGCCACGCCTGCATCCAGTACCGTTTTTATTGATTTTAACCCCTCCTCATTGGCACCAACAAATCGACCTGGAGGTGTGGTCTTATGATGGTGTAGATTCAGATACAACCACAGAAAGCTTAGCAAGAATCGAAGGTAAAATAGATTTATTGTGAGCTGGTTAAGATTAAAAACTTTTCGCCTTAGACCAGAACAATTGTACTTGTCAGAGCCAGTAGTAGGAGAATTCTTTAGGCTAATTCCACAAACCAATAATTCTGTTCACTGGACACTTCTAGCACAGGCAGAAGTTTTAGATAAGCAGTTACAGCTGTTTAACAAGCGTTTAATCAAGCGCTGGAATAAGTCAGAGGTTTTTAGGTTTGCTCCCTTTGTAGCCTTTTCCACACAACAAATCGCCGTGCAGGCTTTTAATGTTGAGCGTTTACCTCTGTCACGTTGGCGGTGTCAGCTTTCTCTGGAAGTGTATCAAAGTGAGATAGCTGTTGAATCTGAAAGTGGATTCTTTCTGAGGCTTTCTCTAGAAAGATATACAGAAACTGAAGGCTCAGTAGTAAGTATTTTTCGGAATTCTACAGGACTGGGACACCAAAACTTTGACTTGGGGCGTTTCTATGAGATTGCTACTAATAAAGAGGTCTCTGCTCCGGAAGTAATTCGTTCAGGATTAGACGAAATTGTTTGTAAGTTTTACTCTCAGTCTCCTCTAGTTAATCACTCAATAAAAGTGGTGGTTTTTCGTTTAAAATAATCCTCTTAACTTCCGTGTTTTCTCTGAGGTTGCACTCTCTAATAATTCTTACTTTAGTAACAAGAACACTATTCAATAATTAGGTGGAAAATATGTCTAGAGAAGTCCTTTATCGCTCCCTTGATGCTAGTGGTGTTCCTCCCCTTGTTGCTGCTCCTTCTGGTGGTGATTCTAGATGTCTCACCACTAGAGGTGAAGTGGATGAGATGGTGGCTCAACTTTACACTGGTATTAGTCAACTACGCTCTGAATCTCAACAATCCGACGAAGCCATTGTTGCTAATTTAGAAGCCACCATTGAGACTCTCACTCAGCAAATTTCTCTTCTAAGAGACAGAGTTACTGGGCAATTAACCGTTGGTGCCGTTGTTGAGACTTTGGCTGAGGCTGCGGCTTATTTCCATACTGTTGATGCTAATATTCCTGCTACCAGTCATCACCGATTAGTGCTGGTGGCGTCTGAAACTGACCTTACCATCAATGGTGTTTATCAACAAAACGGCGCTGGAGTAATTCGAGCTGCGGGCTTTACTGAAGCTAGCTCTCTGCCTTCAGGGTTCAAATTCTTTGCCGACCGTGACAACCAACAGTATACTGTGCTTAACGAGGCAGTAGCCGTAAGTTCTGCTGATCAAGCTATTGCTTCTGTTTCCATTGGACCTTGGACTCGTGTTGAAGAAATTCTTGCTAATGCACCTTTAAGAAAGGTTGGGCCCGTCCTTGAATTGTTATTCAACAATAGCTACTTGGCGGTGGTTGATGGTCAATTGAGTTTCAGTAGTAGTTTTATTTCCCGTATTCAAGAGTTAGAGCAAAACCAACAGCAAGACCATAACTCGATTATTTCCTTACAAGGAAGGGCGAGTACTATTGAAGGCAGAGTTGGTGAAGTAGAGACTGCTTCTGGTAACAATACCACTGCCATTACTTCGGTTAACGAACAAATCAATTCACTTCAGACTTTTAAAGATAGCACACAGACCTCTTTAGGTACTATTGGCTCGGACTTACAACAAGCCAAAACGGCAATTGAAACTCTTGAAGGCTCTCAGGGTTCACAAAATACTGAGTTAGGTGTTCACAGCGGTCAAATTTCTGAACTTAGGGCAGATTCCACTAAGTTCAAAGCTGACATTAATGAGATTAAGCTTACTAGTTCTCAACAGGATAGTCGTATCTCTGCTAATAGTACCGACCTGACCACTATTAACGGAGAACTGGCTTCAGTCAAATCCAAAAATACTCAGCAAGACACTAAAATACAGGCTCTGGAAAAGGCTGCTGGGCAGTTAGCAACAATTCAATCTCAGCAAACTACTAATACCACTAAAATTGGTGAAGTTGGGAATTTAGTTACACAGGTAAACAGCAATATTGCTGCCCATGGTACTCAACTCCAAGATTTAGAAAATCGGCTGGGCAATAAGCTTGACTCTTCAGCTTTGACAGAAGCATTTAAGTCTTACTACGCTTCCCAAGTTAAAAGTTTCTTGTTAACTGGTGGTGTTACCGAGCAAAGAGTTGATAATGATAGCGGAATTCCTTTCTATTTTACTACTTTTACTGTCCCTACTGGCTTTGGCAATCTTCATTTTCGAGCTCTTGATCTTTCCGATGCTTTAGCTCCCTATACTAGGCTGGGATACAGTTTCACTGTTCAACGAGTCGATGTGGACTCTTTGAAGGTCATGTTTCAGCACAACTTGACTGGTTTTCCTGACGATAAAGCCGTTATTACTGTCATGGCAGTGCCAGCAGTGGGAAACTAGCGGGGGAGCAAGAAAAGTCACTGGATGATTATTTGAGTGAGTTGACTTTAAACAAGTATGCTCCCCCACATCCAGAGGGTTTTACGATTGTTTATGACTCCCCTCAACTTTATTACAACCGTTACTCTTACCGGGTAGAAGTCACTCAAGTTACCACCAGAACACTTGTAGTTTATGGAGCTTATTTGCTTGGTTTTCCTCCCCAGCGGAGAGTCTCTAATCAACGAAATAAATACTGGTCTTATTCTTCTGACTACAGGCTGATGCAAGTGGTTTACCACAGCACTACAGGATACCAGGAATCCACCATAGGCTATCTAGAAGGAACCTTAAGACTAGCTTAAGTTTTGGCAGTTTCTCAGGCGAGACTAGGCGCGGTAACTCTTGCTCATCGCGCCTTTTTTTAGTAGTAACAAGACAGTGAATGAAATTTTTATTTCCTATTCTCGGAAAGATTTAAAACTGGCTCTTTTTCTTAAGGAAAGCCTTGAATCTTATGGTTTTTCCCTA
>JAAHHJ010000093.1 GCA_010692425.1 Symploca sp. SIO3C6
GTGAAGGGGTATGTGGGACTTTTTCTGAAGAGGTGGGCAGGGGAGCTACCGATGGTGCTACTCCAGGAGATTTGAATTTAGAAACTGTAGATAAAATTTATTTGATTTTAACAACAGGAGTTTCTGGAATAGTAATAGAAACTTATTGGCCAGAAGAAGTGTAATGCTAAAGGTTGCCAACCAAAGGAAAGTAGATACAAGACGGGGGGATTTAACTCGGTCAGCCAGTTTTTCTGGTATCAAAACCGAAGCCAGAAAAAGCCACCAATTACGCCTGATCAAGTTTCAGACTGCTAACCCTTTGGCGACGATTATTGCTAGCCAGAAGCTCAAAGCCGCTCAAAGTTTTGTTTCAGGCGAAGTTGCAAGTTTTGGTGGATTATCACGACCAGCGACAGGATGGAAACCTATTTCTGAAGTGGCTGTTTACCAAATAAATAGCCAACGGCATTTAGCTTCTAGGATTGAAAAAATCTTGCCCTGGAGAAGTCGGGCAGACATTAATGAAGAGACTTTTATGGCAATCAGAGTTCAAACTTTCCAAGAAATCAAATCTATCAGTTTTAGAATTCCTTCTAATGAAGATACTGTACAAACACTTTACTTTAACTCCATTGATGACTTAGTACAGCATTATGCCCCCGGAGAACAAAACGTCAAAGCTATCCTTAATGCTTTTCTTAAAAACCTTAAAATCTACTCAGAAATTACCTCCTTAACCGCCGTCACCATTCCCGATTTTTCAGTGGTTGCTACTAGAGCCGAACAGCAAAAGGCAGCTTTAGAGTATGAATGGACATCTCCTAGGTTTGAGTTAAGGATAGTTAGCTCTTCTAATGGCAGTTTGTGGACAACAAGAGGCAAAATATCTTTAATTAACGTTGAAGGTTATCCTTATAGAATACATGACGCTAAAGATATATTAACTAGCGGATTAGCTGAAGAAATAGGGGGAGATGGTTATTTAGGAGTGCAAATGTTTGATGTGGGCTATGGTTTGCCTGCCAGTGTAGATACTATCACTATTTCTGGTTCAGTTACACAAGAAATTCACTTAATCCAAAGTTCCTTAAATGTGTTTGTGTAAGAGATGTTTTACTCTGTTAACCAAAGTTATTCTCAATTTGCCTGGGAGAACAATTTAGATGATTTTTGTTCTCCTTACTACCTTGTGGGTAAGTTAGATAGAGAGTTATTAGTAGAGCAATATTTAGACTTGCGAAAGGTTAGCTATGGTGTAATTTCTCGTACTGGTAAAGAGGTTAAACAATGGTTTGATTATGGTTAATCTTAGACAAATTAAGGAGCAGGCTTCTAGTTTACTGGAAAATGCGGTTGAAAGATTTGAGGGGGCTACAGCACCTCTTCAAGGACTTATTCCTTTGATGAATCCTAATAATTATAGCTTGACGGCTGATTTAAATTGGGTTTCTCCAACAGACTGTGACAATAACCCTAACTCCCCTTTTTGCGGGGGCAGACCTTGGTCAATGCCTTTGGGGTTTGACTGGGATGTTGAGCAAGATGATTGCTACACTTATTTGGAATTTGACACTACTATTTTTAACGCCAGGGGGCCACAAATTCAGCTTAGTTATCGAAATCCTAATTGTATCGTACAGCCGCCTTATCCTCCTAGTATTACTCATCAACTTGAAGAGGAAGAGCCTGATCATGACGATGATGAGGACAAGCCAGAAAAGCCGCCGTTTGTTTACTTGCCCAGTACTCCTAGTGACGGAAGTTTTCCTAATAGTACTAAATGCACAAATAATTGTGGTGAAGTATTTGCTCGGTTTTTACAAGAAGTAGCACGACCAGCAGCAGAAAAAGTTAGACGCGACAACAGCAATAGCAGACAAAGGCTAGCCAGATACCAAGAGCAAATTTTTGGCTCTCCGGCTGCTCCAGGGAAAGGGCAAGCTTATTGTGATGCTCGACGAGACTATTATTACCAAAGAAGAAATCGAATAGGGGATTTTGTTTCTCCTCAGTATTGGGAAGAAGCCGAGCCGACAAAAAAACCTAGGTTTTCTAGCAATACTCGTTATCTTCGATTGTTTATTAATTACAATAATGAATTAGAATCAACTTCAGTTTATTATCAAGATGGGCATTGGATACAGCCCGGCACTTATTACAATACTAAAGTTCCTGATTGTAGTTGTTTGGTTAAAGAAAAATTAGCTCGTGATTATAAAGTTTTCGGCAGATATGTTACCAAACAATGCTATGCAATTGTTGATAAGCCTTTTCCTTTAGGGGGCAAAGTCCTTGGTACAACTGATACTCACCTTGAGCTGATTACTAAGGGCATCAATTTTGAGTTTTTTACCTTGGAAGATTCAGCAGCAGCAGCCGCTTTTGCTGGCGGTGCTCCTTTCCCTGAGGAGCCACCACCACCACCGCCACCGCCACGATTTAAGCCCTGCAAGAAACGCTGTCCTTGTGTGAGGGATAATTCCCCAGCTCTTAAGGGCATTCTCAGGACATTGCAGGAAATTCAAGAATGTTTGAAACAGGAGTAAGCTATGGGGTGTTGTTGTCCGTCTCCTACAGATGAAGCACTGCTAAGGCAAATTTGGGCAGCAGTGCAAGAACTAAATCAAGAAGTTCAACTGCTTAAGTCAAAAAAAGCTGAAATTTCCCTAGAAGAGAAAGAATTAATTGTTAATCAAGCTTCTGCTCAAGCTGAAATTGCATTAACTCCTTTGTTTGCAGGTATGATGGCAACCGCTATTAATCCAGTTTTAGGTAGAGTCTCAGGGGTTGAAGGAAAAATTGGATCGGTTCTTTCCAAGGTAAACTCTGTGGCTGGCAAAGCAGCTGCAGCTAGTAGTAAAGCAGCCTCAGCAGCTTCGACAGCAGCTTCAGCAGGCTTAAAAGCAGCGCAGGCATTATCAGCGATAGCAGCATTGGCAGCAGCAGTAGCGGCAGCAGGGATTTCTCTTATTGGTTTTAACATTTTAGGAAAGAGTTTTGATGCTGAATCTAAAAGACTTGATAATATCAGTCAAGGATTAAGTGATTTGCTGGGAAACCAGGTTAGTGTTAATCGCCAAAGGGCAGACCAAGCTTTAGCTCAAATCAACAAAATTGCTGCTGAAGTTTTTGGTTTAAAAAAAGACCTCAACCGGGTTTACGAAGTAGCTGCAACTGGAGTTTTACAAGTTGATGCCAAGGTAAATAAACTCAATGAAATCATACTTCAAGTTAATGCTAAAGCTGCTCAATCTAGAGAAGACATTAATTTCTTAATCCCCAAATTCAACGGTCTTGTTAATCTGGTCACTCAAATCAATTCAAGAGCTTCTCAGGCTTGGCAAGAGTTAGGAGTCTTGATACCAAGATTTAATGGTCTTGTTGGTTTGGTTTCTCAAGTAAACTTAAAAGCTTCTCAGGCTTTACGACAAAAAGCAATTCCAGGGCCTCAAGGTATCCAAGGCATCCCAGGAGCTAGGGGCGCTCAAGGCATCCAAGGAATTCCCGGAGTTAGGGGGCTTCAAGGCATCCAAGGAATTCCCGGAGCTAGAGGGATTCAAGGACTTCAAGGACTCCCAGGGGTTCAAGGCAAAGAAGGCGCTCGAGGAATTAGAGGGCTTCGAGGAATTGCTGGAGCTCAAGGAATTCAAGGCATTCAAGGAATCCAAGGCATTCAAGGCATTCAAGGCGCTCGAGGCGTCCCAGGAGTTAGGGGAGCTAGAGGATTTCAAGGTATCCCAGGAGTTAGAGGGCTTCAAGGTGTCCAAGGAATTCCAGGAGTTCAAGGCAAGGATGCAGTTTTGACACCAGAACTAAAAAAACAACTGGGGAGAATTGAGGCAGGAGTTAACACTAACAAGAACTCTCTGCAAAGAGTACAGACTTCTGCTAACAATCTTTCTACACAGATGAAAGATAGATTTGATAAACTTTCTAAGCGTTTAAAGTTGCCAGAAATTATCAATGCTTTGACTTTAATCGTCACCTTGCATAATGCGGCAATGCTCTCAAGAGACTTAGTACGTACTTTAGGAGATATTGTCAGTACTGGATTAAGCATTATTGGACTAAAAGACGAGGATGGTAATCCTCACGATATCAATGAGATTGTGGGGAAGTCTGCAACTAACTTTCTCAAATCCATCTTGGGCGAAGAAGTATTTAATGATTTTGTCGAAAGATGGAAATCAGCATCTAGAACTTATCAAGCAGCAGCCAATGTGATCTCCAGTGTTAGGAGCATAACTGATTCAGTTAGAGGAATTGCCGAATTTACGGCCGAGAATACAGGGAAAATAGGTAATGCCCTCAAAAAAGCTGGGGTAGTGTTTGAAAACGCTTACAACTGGTTTCCAGAGAAAGTTAATGAAGCCACCGCACGGCGTAATCAATTTACAGCAATGGTAGAAGGGGTGGAGCAGCTTAACAGCGCCGCTAGCTCACTTTCTGGAGCCGTGAGTGAAGTAAAATCAATTCAAGATGAGGTGGGAGAAATAGCCAAAGGCAAAGAAGAATTCAAGCAAGCCCTAGCTAGTTTGACAGGGCAAAAAACCGAAGCAGAAAACAAAGATAAAACTGAAAGTAGAGCCGGATAAATGGCAAATACCTGGGAATTTATACAATCTTGGTTAAGAAATAGACGTTCTTACAACGGAACAGTTAATGAGTATTTTGAAAACTCTCGAACTAACCCTAATTCAAGAATTGTTAACAGCACTCAAGACAAACAAGCTTGCTTGATTGAAGATAACGACTCAGCTCTGGTAGCTCTTCACAAAAGGTTAAACTTCTATTTTGAAGTCATGGGATTGCTGGAAGCTGTAAATACCACATCAGTCTATGGAATTCCCATTGCTAGCTACCAAGAGGTAAGAAGATTTAAACCCCAAGTTTTATTATACTTCAAGGAAGACCAAGAGATTAAACCGAAAAAACTCCGAGCCGTCGAGGGGCAAATTCAGTTTAGGTTGATGGAATTTAAGAGCGAAGAGATTCCCCCTAAATCTCGAGTCAAACAATTATCTGATAATATTCAACGTGAGTTTGCCAGCAACAACGGTTATCTCTGGAGTCGAGGTAGAGACCTGGTTACTTACACTGAAGCCAAGCAAGGATATAGTCTACAAATATCTTGTCCCAACAAGGAATCAGGAAAAGAAGTCGTCCAAAAAGTTTTGAAGGTCAATGGAGACCAATTTAAGCCAGAGGCTTTAAATTACAAGGTCAACGACTCGCCACAAACCAAATATCCTCAAACCTCACTCACCAAGCGTATCTATGAATCCAACTATTGTCAGCCCATTAGACGAAAAGTGACCAAAGTCAGATTTCAATATGCACTTTTGCATATCCATGGCTTACCTCAACCGATAATTTTAGCAGACTTGACTGGGCGCAGAGTTCAACTTCCCGGCATTGATGAATGGTTAGAAAATTGAAGGAGGCTCCAGGGCAGGAGGGAGTAAAAGGAAGGGGATTGGTCCCCAACCAAATACAAGCCACTTAAAGAAGTGGGGGATTTAAACCCTTGCTCATGAGAGGTCGCGAGGAGGCTTGAAGGCAGATTCCTCCAGCATCGAGCCTTCTTGCCTCCTGCCTTCGTTAAAGGGGTTTAATTACTTTTAAATACGGAACCCTTATATAAGGATCCGCATCTATGTGTAATCATTTTTGAGGTAGTTTCCAACTAGACAAAGCCCGGTTCTTGAGCTACATTCAAAAACAAAACCGACCCCACACTCATGCTTCTTTATGCCAAAAACCGACTTTAGTTTTGAAGAAATCAACTCGGCAGCCGAGAACCCAATTTTCACCCTTAGCGGCACTGATATTGTCCTGTCTCTATCAGCCTTAACAGGTGATACTTACTCAGATTTAACTAGTGAAGGGGCAGTGGAAGCCTTATTCAAATTAAGAGCCCTTTATGGTAGCGCTCAAGACTTAGCCAATGCCACTTTGGAAGCCGCCGAGCAAATGACGGCTTTTCCTGCCTATACAGTGGGAGCACCTGACGATGCTGGAAACATTAACGTCACACAGCTTTCCGTTTATGATTTAGCAATTTCCTTTGACAAAATCATCGCAGGATAAGTTATGGCAAGACGACGAGGTGAAAGAACAGAAGTTTACGTAGAAATGACTTTTCCTGGTTCTAGTGAAAAGTTAAAGTATGGCTTTCTTTGTACTGAGAGCTTCCATACAAAATACAAATCGGAATTAGGGCAAGTTTCCTACAACGGCGCAGTAGGAGTAGTGTTTGGTTGCAATAGTCCTAAACCCTTCCGAGCCAGCAAAGAGGAAACTGATGGTGACTTAGTCAGCAGTTTTTGTGCTGATGCCAAGATAAAATCCCTCAGAAGTGCTGGTTGGATAATTTCGAGAACCAGAAAAATTCGTGGGATAAAAACTAGTGGTAGATCTGTAACTGTTTACGTAGACATGCCTGGAGGGTACAAGTATGCTTATAATCTCAACAAGGCAGAAACAACTAATGCTTCTGTGTTGGGATTAACTTTAGCAAACGGTTCGGAAAAAGACTTGGTTTGGGGAAGTGAGCCGAAACCACCAAGAGCCAGCAAAAGAACAGCACAAGGTCAAGTATCGACTTTTATTTCTCCAAAACAATCGGTAATTACTGCCGCTTCTAATGCTGGCTGGACAATCAGCGCCGTTAGCTATGCTTTAACTGATGACAGCCCAAATTAATCACGACCTACTCATTCTTCCTGGAAATCCTTGGTTTGAGATCACTCTTGCCACGCTGTTGCCCGACTGGCAACAGGCAGCAGCCAAGGATGGGAACACCTATGCTTTTGTTGCTAGTGCCGAGGATGGACTACTTAGAGCTGTTAGTAGCAAAGAGTTGGAAGATTATCTCAATGGTGGTGAATACCAACAAAGGTTAGAAGTAATTAATGACATGGAAGCAAATTGCGGGGATTTACACTAGTAAAGAATGGCAGTTTACTCAACAAGTAACAGGTACACTCTTTAGGGTAAAGCATCAAATCAGCCCTCAAGACTTCCTAACCAATCCCAATCGCTTTCGTTTTGGTCATTTACCTCATGGATTTCATGGCTACATCGGGCAAGGTACTTTAGAGACTTCTACACCAGAACTTTTTCAAATTCAAAGACTGTACCCTCGACCACAGTTTGACCTAATAGAATTGCGCTTGCCGATTAAATTAAACTCTCGTCGTCTGGCGGTGAGAGGGCAAACCAAATATTATCAATCCTTAAGTTGGATTGTGTATCTAGAAGTTTGGCAAGGTGTAACTATTCCCAAAGGGGATGCATTTAGTTTCACCCTCAACAATGGTGTGGTTTATGCCAATGGTGAAGCTTCGGCTTTTACTGATACGGTTTTTGAGATTGAAAGCACAGGAATAGGAAGCCAAGACTTTGAAGTGGGGGGTTTTTATGAAATCGAGACCTCTAGAAAAATAGGAGACCCCTTTATTCAAAGAAGTGGAGTGGATGGATTGATTTTTACTTTCACTAGCCTGAGGAGAATTCCTGACAACTCTATCAAGGTTTACTTGTTGGCGAGTTGAGGGTATTCTGCCCACAATAAACAGCTTAACGAAGGCAGGAGGCAAGAAGGCTCGATGCTGGAGGAATCTGCCTTTTTGCCTCCTCGCGACCAAAGGGAGCAAGGGTTTAAATCCCCCACTTCTTTAAGTGGCTTGTATTTGGTTGGGGACCAATCCCCATCCTTTTACTCCCTCCTGCCCTGGAGCCTCCTGCCTTGGAGCCTCCTTCAAACTAGCAGCATTTAAGTTTTAATATCCGTATTTATCAGGAGGTGATACTCTCGAATAATTCTTATTTTAGTAACAAGAAGTCTTTCAATAACTAGATTAAAAATATGTCTAGAGAAGTCCTTTATCGCTCCCTTGATGCTAGTGGTGTTCCTCCCCTTGTTGCTGCTCCTTCGGGTGGTGATTCTAGATGTCTCACCACTAGAGGTGAAGTGGATGAGATGGTGGCTCAACTTTATACTGGTATTAGCCAACTGCGCTCTGAATCTCAACAATCCGACGAAGCCATTGTTGCTAATTTAGAAGCCACCATTGAGACTCTCACTCAGCAAATTTCTCTTCTAAGAGACAGAGTTACTGGGCAATTAACCGTTGGTGCTGTTGTTGAGACTTTGGCTGAGGCTGCGGCTTATTTCCATACTGTTGATGCTAATCTTCCAGCTACCAGTCATCACCGATTAGTGCTGGTGGCGTCTGAAACTGACCTTACCATCAATGGTGTTTACCAGCCAAATGGCGCTGGAGTGATTCGAGCCGCAGGTTTCACAGAAGCTAGCTCTTTGCCTTCAGGATTCAAATTCTTTGTCGATGTCAATAATCAACAGTACACTGTACTTAATGATGCCGTCGCCGTGAGCAGTGCTAATCAAGCTCTTGCTTCTGTGGCGATTGCACCTTGGACTCGTGTGGAGGAGGTTATTGCTAATGCCCCTCTGAGAAAAGTCGGACCAGTCTTAGAGTTCCTATTCAACCATAGCTACTTGGCGGTGGTCGATGGTCAGCTTACTCTCAGCAGTAGTTTTGTTTCCCGCATTCAAGATTTAGAGCAAAACCAACAGCAAGACCATAACTCGATTATTTCCTTACAAGGAAGGGCGAGTACTATTGAAGGCAGAGTTGGGGAAATAGAGACTGCCTCTGGTAATAATACCACTGCCATTACTTCGGTTAACGAACAAATCAATTCACTTCAGACTTTTAAAACTAGCACACAGACTTCTTTAAATACTATTGGCTCTGACTTACAACAAGCCCAAGCTAAAATTGAAACTCTCGAAGGTTCTCAGGAGGCACAAAATACTGAGTTAGGGGTTCACAGCGGTCAAATTTCTGAACTTAGGACTGATTCGACTAAGTTTAAAGCTGACATTCACGAGATTAATCTTGCTCGTTCTCAACACGATAGTCGTATCGCTGCTAACAGTGCTGACCTTACTACTATTAATGGAGAAATCGCTGGGGTCAAGTCCAAAAATACTCAGCAAGACACGAAAATACAAGCTCTGGAAAAGGCTGCTGTCAACTTAGCTCAAATTCAGTCTCAACAAACCACTAATACCGCTAAAATTGGGGACGTTGAGCATTTAATTACAGAAGCCAACAGCACAATTACTGCCCATAGTACTCAAATTCAAGACTTAAGCTCTGAACTAGGGAACAAGCTTGACACTTCGGCTTTAACAGAAGCTTTTCAAGCTTATTATGCAACACAGGTTAAAAGTTTCTTGTTAACCGGTGGTGTTACCGAGCAAAGAGTTGATAATGATAATGGAGTCGCCTATTACTTTACCACCTTTACTATAGCTACTGGTTTTGGTAATCTTAATTTCCGAGTTATTGATCTTTCCGATGCCTTAGCTCCCTACACCAAATTAGGATATAGCTTCACGGTTCAACGGGTAGATGTTGACTCTCTGAAGTTACTATTCCAGCACAACCTAGCTGGTTTTCCTGATGATAAAGCCGTAGTTTCAGTGATGGCTGTACCAGCAGCGGGAAACTAGCGGGGGGGCAAAAGTCACTTGAGGATTACTTGAGTGAGTTGACTTTGAATAAATATGCTCCCCCACATCCAGAGGGTTTTACTATTGTTTATGACTCCCCTCAACTTTATCGCAACCCTTATTCTTATAAGGTGAAAATCCTTTAAGTTAAAACCAGAACAGTTTTAGTTTATGGAGCTTATTTGCTTGGTTCTCCTCCCCAGCGGAGAGTCTCTAATCAACGAAATAAATATTGGTTAAATCCTTCTGACTACAGGTTGATGCAAGTGGTTTACCACAGCACTACAGGATACCAGGAATCCACCATAGGCTATCTAGAAGGAACCTTAAAACTAGCTTAAGTTTTGGTAGTTTGATCAGGCGAGACTAGGCGCGGTAACACTTGCTCATCGCGCCTTTTTTTAGTAGTAACAAGACAGTGAATGAAATTTTTATTTCCTATTCTCGGAAAGATTTAAAACTGGCTCTTTTTCTTAAGGAAAGCCTTGAATCTTATGGTTTTTCCCTA
>JAAHHJ010000094.1 GCA_010692425.1 Symploca sp. SIO3C6
GAAGAAGACAGGTTGGTAATGAGGTATGTATGACAAACACCGTATTACTGAGGAGCCGTATGATGCGAAAGTGTCAAGTACGGTTTTGGAGAGCGGCGGCTCTCGTGAGGGAATCGCCGACTTTAATCGTAGCTGCTGCTATGGTGTGTGTCCTACACGCACAGGGGTTCGGGACGAACCTCTCTAACCGTAGAGCTTCCAGCTCTACGCCAAAGACTCGTAAACATACCGGAGCTATGGCGCAACTGGGGGCTCTCGAAGCGGCAAAAACTTCTAATTACCGATAGTGGCGGAGCTCAAACTCCGCCTTCTACGAAGTAAGGCGGAGTAGTTCATAACAATCAACTCCTCAATCTCCCCCAAGCACTAAATTTGCTTTTTTGAAACTACTTCACCCTGACGCGAAAGCGAATAAAGCCATAGGAATTAGGCGGTGTCCCTGGCGCTGTCGCCTGGGGTAAAATCTCTGGAGTTGTAACCACATCAACGACTACCGCCCCATGTTCATTACTGGCAGAGCAAGTAGCTGAAGGGGTTATACCAGCAGGGAAAAACTGACCTCTGTCTCGATCATCAGTATTGGTAAGATAGACGTTAGGCTGTATTGGTAAACTGCTATTATCCAGAGCTAGAGCCATACCCAAGTCAGCTCCTGGTAAACCTCCACTATCAACGGGTGCTAAGCCATTAAATGCTGTTTGCACAAATGTGCTGTACTCCGGTATCAAGTCACAGATACTGAGATTAGTAACACCTCTACTGCCATTGACAAGGAAATAAATAGTGTATTCTAATTCATCACCTGGTACAACTAAACCACCATCAATTACACCCCGCAGGTAAGTACTAATACCACTCTCAACATCTATAGGTATCGGCCAATATTTATCATTATCTTCTGAAGAATTTGGATCATCGACATATTCTGTTAATTCAATACCATTAATGGCCGTAATGCGCTTGACTAGGATTAAATTAGTAAATTTTTCAGCTAAGGTGGCACCAATAAAACTAATATGTTCTTTGTAACCATCACCTCCTAAATTATCATCCCCGACAATTAGTAGCATTTGCTTAACTTCCGCCTCAGGATCTAAAAATCCAATCCAACGCGTAGTGCTATTGCCGCATCCTCGGAAGCTGGAGCTACAATTACTCTGATTTAATGTACTGGTGGGAATGATGATATCATCTCCAATCCGCTTCCCTTCAGTATCCAGTAGCCTCAAGATTGCTGGAGTACCGTTGCCGTCTGTTCTAGTTTCAAGATCACCAAACCAAGCACCAAAAGCAACAACAGACTCAGAAAAGGTGAAGAGTATGGCATTTCGACTGCTCAAAGAGCCACTCAACTCATTCCAGAAGCGCGGCTGGGCGCTAGTATTGTATAGACTGGCAGGGCGTGGTGCACTACCCTGGAGGGTGTTTGAACTATCAAGACGGGGATTGCCAGTTACCACAGTACCCGTAGAATTGGGCAAGGCAAGTTCGGCATTAGTTAAGTCACGCAACGAGACTTCAACAGCAATGCCACTGGCTGTCGTTATTAAAGGGTAAGCCGTTGCTGAGATAGATTCTCTAGTGCCAGCAGGAATTAGATTTTGAGTGAAGTTAGTTGCTCCAGAATTGATCGCCCCATTGCGCCAATTATCATCTTGGGTATCGACTCTTGTACGACTAGTAATACTATCAAAACCTACCTCATCACTAATGTAGATAATTGGTTCAGCCACAGCTGCTGAGGGCATCAATAATCCCAACAACAGTGATCGCCTCCAGGTGTAAGCAATTGAAATTAAACTATTGGTAAGTGATATAAATAGGCTCTTCAGTCTCATGGCTTTCCTCCCATCAGTAGAAAGCCCAGTTTTAACTCTGAAAACAACAGATGATTGTAAAGTACAATCAAAAATCAAATATCAATAATGAATCGGCTGGGTTCCTCATCCCTTACAGGGTAATAAGGAAAAGCACCAGCCGATTAATTTATTGCCATGAACAATGAACAATGAACTATGAGCTATGAACAATATTAGGTAATAACAGTGGGTTTTTCCCTACCTGTAAAGGTACGTATTTGGGCAATTTCATCAGCGATCGCAATTAGTGGTGCTAGCGCCTTTTGTGTATCTTGATTGTGCTTACTAGCATCCGGTTCGTAGCTTTCGAGATAAACCCTGAGAGTTGCTCCTTTTGTTCCTGTGCCAGAGAGGCGGAAAACAATGCGGGAACCATCACTAAAGCCTACCCGTAAGCCTTGTTTCTGGCTAACGCTGCCATCGATGGGGTCAGTGTAACTGAAGTCATCACTATACTCAACCTGGTAGTTACCAAATTGCTTACCCTTGAGATCTCGAGCCTCCTTGCGCAAACGCTCCATCAACTCCTGAGCTGGAGCCGCATCTACCTCTTCGTAGTCATGGCGGCAATAGAAATTGCGACCATAACTTTGCCAATGACTCTGGAGAATTTGCTCGACTGATTCACCGCGCACTGCCAGAATATTCAGCCAAAACAGTACAGCCCATAGTCCGTCTTTCTCCCGCACATGATTAGAGCCAGTACCAAAACTCTCTTCACCGCACAGAGTTGCTTTCCCAGCATCTAGCAAGTTGCCAAAAAACTTCCAACCAGTTGGCGTCTCATAGCAGTCAATGCCAGCTTTGGCAGCCACCCGATCGACAGCACCACTTGTCGGCATCGATCTTGCTACTCCCGCTAAACCCTGGCGGTAGCCTGGAACCAGATGGGCATTAGCAGTGAGTACAGCTAAGCTATCACTGGGGGTAACAAAAAATTTACGCCCCAAAATCATATTGCGATCGCCATCTCCATCGGAAGCTGCACCAAAATCTGGTGCGTCCTCACCATAGAGAATCTCCACTAAATCATGAGCATACACCAAATTGGGGTCAGGATGACCACCACCAAAATCTTCCAAGGGCATACCATTGAGTACTGTTCCCACAGGTGCCCCTAGACGTTGCTCTAAAATCGCGTGAGCGTAGGGTCCAGTTACCGCATGTAATGAATCCATACACATGCCGAACTTCCCAGAACTCAAAAGCTCACGAATGCGGTCAAAATCAAATAGGGACTCCATCAATTGCATGTAAGGCTCTACAGAGTCAATGACCTCAATTGCTAAGCTTCCCAATTGGAATTGACCTAGATCATCAAGATCTAGATCTGGCGCTTCTAGAATTTTATAAGTATCTATAACTTGGGAACGGGCATAAATTGCCTCTGTCACCTTTTCCGGTGCTGGCCCCCCATTGGTAACATTGTACTTAACCCCAAAGTCACCTTCTGGACCGCCAGGATTGTGGCTGGCAGAAAGGACAATACCACCAAATGCCTGATTCTTGCGGATTATGCAGGAAGCAGCTGGGGTAGACATAATACCGCCGCGTCCGACTAAAACCCGCCCAAAGCCATTGGCAGCCGCCATTTTGAGGATGATTTGAATCGCTTGGCGATTATAGTAGCGACCATCGCCACCGAGTACCAAAGTCTTACTCTCATAACCTTCAAGGCTGTCAAAAATTGACTGCACAAAGTTTTCTAGGTAATGAGGCTGTTGGAAGACTGTGACTGCTTTACGTAGCCCTGAAGTACCTGGTTTTTGGTCAGTGAAGGGCTTAGTCGAGATGGTACGTATGTTCATAAAGACTTCAACAGAGCTACTTGTCAACTAATCTAACTGAAGATGATTGCCACTCCCCACGGCTAGAAACCTGGGGATTCTTAGGTCATGGGGTAGAAAATGAATTTACCCTCACGCTTGCATCTTGACCACCAAGTTTAACTTCGTCAATCGGTAATTAACGCGCCTCGGTGCGCGCCCCACGGCTGCAAGTCCGCGTATGGCGACTACTTGAGCGGCTGCCACATCCCGATCAGTGGTATAGCCGCATTCTGTGCAGTGGTGTACTCTTTCGGCTAGTGTCTTCTTCCCTGTCTCAGTTCAGCAGCTAGGACATATCTGGGAAGTCTTCTTGGCGTCCACCTTCTGAAAATACACACCACGCTTAAAACAGCACTGCCCCAAAGGGGTGTGGGGTCACATGCCCATAATTTCGTAACCAGCGTCTACATATAAAACTTGACCAGTAATACCACTAGCAAGGTCACTACACAAAAACGCCGCCGCGTTACCCACCTCCACCTGAGTGACTGTACGCCGCAAGGGAGCTATTTCCTCGACATGATGAATCATATCAAGAATACCCCCTACTGCCGAGGAAGCCAAGGTGCGGATCGGACCTGCTGAAATAGCATTGACCCTAATATTTTGTGGTCCCATTTCTGCTGCTAAGTAACGGACACTCATTTCTAGTCCTGCCTTAGCAATTCCCATGAGGTTATAGTTAGGAATCACCTTGACACCTCCTAAGTAAGTTAGAGTGACGATACTACCGCCGTTAGTCATCATTGATTTAGCAGCACCTGCCAGTTTTGTCAAGGAATAGGTGCTAATTTCCAAGGCTTGGCAAAAGCCCTGTCGGGATATACTGCTAAAATCTCCTGACAACTCCTCTTTGCCAGCATAGGCAAGGCAGTGAATTAGAATGTCAATTCTACCCCATTGCTGAGAAATAGTCTTAAAAGTTGCTTCAATTTGAGCGTCATCTTGAACATTACAAGGTAAAAATATACTAGGTTGGAGGGGTTCTACCAATTCTTTAACTTTCTTTTCTAATCGACCCTTATCATCAGGTAGGTAGGTTACACCCAAATTAGCCCCAGCTTGGTGCAACTGCTGGGCTATACCCCAAGCGATGGAGCGGTTGTTGGCAATGCCCGTAACAATAGCGTTTTTTCCAGTCAAATTAAGCATAATTTTTATGATAGAAGAGAATCTCCCAAAACGTTGCTCCCAAACCAATTGCTGGATTTATGTTCCCAGGAAAACAGACAAGTTCGCGCATAAGGTAATATCTTATACAAAAAGAACTGGGAGTCAGTCGATTATGCTTGGGTACAGTCAGGGTGTCTTACAACCGGTTCTTGAACATCAAGCTTCACCGGCAATTAGTTGACACCAATTCTACAAGGCATTGGTGCAGGAGAAAAGAATATGGTCGCAACACAAGATAGACCGCTAGCAAACGTTTTTCGTCAAATGGGAGGTGGAGCTTTTCCACCTGTGGTTGAAAGCTTTGAAAGGGGCAAAACAATTTTTTTCCCGGGAGATCCAGCAGAAAGAGTCTATTTTCTGATGAAAGGTGCTGTTAAGCTCTCTAGAGTTTACGAGGCTGGGGAAGAGATTACTGTGGCGCTATTACGTGAAAATAGCGTCTTTGGCGTTCTCTCATTGATTACAGGACACCGCTCTGATCGTTTTTACCACGCGGTTGCTTTTACACCAGTAGAGCTGCTATCGACCCAAATTGATCATGTAGAGAAAGCGCTCCATAACAACCCAGAGTTATCAATATTGATGCTGCGGGGTCTATCGTCTCGGATTTTGCAAACAGAAATGATGATTGAGACTTTGGCTCACCGGGATATGGGTTCTCGATTGGTCAGTTTTTTATTGATTCTCTGCCGTGATTTTGGAGTTCCCAGTAGCGAAGGAATTACAGTTGACCTGAAGTTATCCCATCAGGCGATTGCCGAAGCAATTGGCTCTACTCGTGTCACAGTTACCCGTTTATTGGGAGATCTTCGTACTGAAGGCATGATTTCTATTCACAAGAAAAAAATTACCGTTCACAATCCAGTGGCTTTGAGTCAACAGTTTACCTAAAATTTGCGCCTATCTAGATAAGCGAGGAAAGCTCTAGCTGCTAATTGAATCAGCACCGTCTAGTTCTATGACGGTGCCTTAAGATTTTAGCTAGGCGTGACTTTCTCCAAGCATAAGAGTAGGCTGTATCTGGAAAGACCCAGACTATTCGATGACCAGCGCTTACATCCTAATAGTGGCAATTTTGGTGTTGGGAGGCTTGCTTGCAACACTAGGTGATCGCATTGGCACGCGAGTAGGCAAGGCGCGGTTGAGTTTATTTAACCTTCGTCCTCGCCAGACGGCAACAGTAGTTGCTGTTATCACCGGTAGCCTGATTTCTGCCTCAACTTTAGGGATTTTGTTCGGCTTGAGCGAGTCTCTGCGGGAAGGTGTTTTTGAACTCGACAATATTCTCCGAAAACTCAGACACACTCGCGGTGAGGTTAATGAAATTAATCATCAGAAAAGTCTGGTTGAGAGTGAATTGGCTCAAGCCAGAGCCCAACAAACTGAAGTCCAGAAACGTCTCGAGGTAACTAATCGCAATTTCGAGCAGGCCCAAACTCAATTAAAAAAAGTATCTGGGCAAGCTGCGGTGCTGCAACAAGAAATTGGTTCACTTTTGGATGAACGCCAGGAACTTGTGGAGCAGCGCAATCAACTCAATGAACAAATTGTTCAATTTAATGGACAAGTTACTCAGTTAAAAGAGCAAATAAACCAACTCAATGAACAAATTACTCAATTAAAAGAGCGAGTCGCTCAAGGGGAACAAGAACTTCTCAAACGAGACCAAACTATTGTGGAACGCAATGTTCAACTAGCAGAGCAAGACCAGGCTATCGCCAAGCTAGATCAAAAAATTGCTCAAAGGGATAAAATTATTGATAAACGTCAAAAAAGACTCCAAGAACTAGAACAGCAACTAACACAAAAGGAACTTCAACTTGATGATCGAGACCAACAACTTGCACAAAGAGGCAAGCAACTGGCTTTTTTAGAGAGGGAAGTAGCAACTCTAGAACAGTACTACCAAGACTATCAAGTGCTGCGCCAAGGGAATGTCGCTATTTTGCGCGGTCAAGTTTTGGCATCAGGGGTTTTGCGCATTACCCAACCGGAGGCAGCAACCCAGGCAGTAGATCAGTTGTTGCGCCAAGCCAATCGAACCGCGATGAAAATCACTCGCTATGAACCAGATAATACCCAGCAACCACTAGTACAAATTACCCAAGCGCAAGCTCAGCAGTTAATCAATCAGATTAAGGATGGTAAAGACTATGTAGTGCGCATTCTCTCTGCCGGTAACTATGTACTGGGGGAAAAGCCAATTCAAGTATTTGCTGATGCTGCTTTTAATCGAGTTGTGTTTCTCGCGGGTGATGTCCTAGCTACCTCCTCCGTTGATTCCTCGATGATGACTAGTGAGGAAATCCAAAAGCAGCTTGACCAATTGTTGACAGCATCCCAATTCCGTGCACGCCGTGCTGGTATTCTGGGAGATATACAGCTTGAAGATGGTCGTACTGTTAGAGTTATTCGCTTTATCGAGAAGCTTGAACAGTATGATCAACCTGTCAATGTAAGTGTTCTAGCTCAAGAAGCAACCTACACTTCTGGTCCATTGAAAATTAAGTTGGTAGCTACTCAGGATGGAGAAGTGGTTTTCACTAGCTGAAGGGTCAACTACCCCCTCTTACTCCGTTGAAGCGGGGGCTTGAAAGAGCCAGATTTCGATAAGGTGCTTGGGTTCGCTTGCGACCCGGAAATAGTTCCGGGTCGGTCAAACCCCTTTCCACCTGCCGGAAACCTTCGAGGCAAGCTTCCTCCCT
This sequence comes from Symploca sp. SIO3C6, assembly GCA_010692425.1. Lineage (GTDB taxonomy): Bacteria > Cyanobacteriota > Cyanobacteriia > Cyanobacteriales > Coleofasciculaceae > SIO3C6. Next base: position 7,567 of record JAAHHJ010000094.1, read on the forward strand.
GCCGGGAACCGACAGGGAGATCTTGCCTCCAGGTGGGTCACACCTCTAGTTGTCTACCGCGAGAGTCACCTCATGTCACACACGGCAAAATATTCTCCTAGTTTTGCCCGCTGTAAGTTCCCTGGCACCGAACGCTTTAAGAGAGGACATATTTGGCGTGATGGCGGTAAGGAGCAAGTAACTTTATAGTACGGATTATCTCCATGCAACGAGTTCCAGTTATCTCACCACAAGGGCGTCCACTGATGCCTACTTTACCTTCAAGAGCCAGACGTTGGCTCCGTGAAGGTAAAGCCAAGATTTATGCCAACGACCTGAACATTTTTGCCGTTCAACTAATTGCTCAACCCTCTGGGGAAGAAACTCAAGATGTAGTAGTGGGCATAGATCCCGGCAAGTACTTTTCCGGTGTTGGAGTACAAAGCAGCAAGGCGACATTACTCAAGCTTCACCTAATTTTGCCCTTCCCAAATGTCACCAAGAAGATGATAGCAAGGCGAATATTAAGAAGAGCTAGAAGAGGACGCCGTATCAATCGCAAACTGCCCTACGACCAACGGTGTCATCGAGCCAAACGCTTTAAAAAGTTAAATTACTTAAGCGTTCATGCAAGTTATGCGTAAGCTAAACAAAAGTGATTGGGCGACTGGTGTTCCTACGTCGCCCCAAAGAAACCCTCCCCACCTTGTAGAAGGATGGGGACTCCCGCGAACCGTTGAAGGAGTTTGATAAGTTTCGAGGAGTTAACGCATCCGCTAAATATTTAAAATGATTTTAGGCTTTGATCCAGGTCGTGATAAGTGTGGTTTGGCTTTAATGAGTAGGGAAAGACAATTGCTTTACCATCAAGTTGTTGAGTCACAAGAGGCGATCACGACGATCAAAAAATTGTTTGTGCAGTTTGCTATTGATACCATTGCTATGGGTAATCAAACTACTGCCAAGAAATGGCAACAGCTCCTTAATAGCAATTTACCAGACTCAGTGCAAATCATTCTGGTAGATGAACGCTACAGTAGTTTGGAAGCACGTGACCGCTATTGGCAAATGTATCCTCCCCAAGGAATTCAACGCCTAATTCCCAAAGGAATGCGCCAACCACCAAGACCAATCGATGATCTCGTTGCTATTCTGTTAATTGAACGCTATCTGGGGGGCACAGGGGCTAATTAGCTCTTAAGCTTAGCCGCCAATTCACCTTGGATTCGATTCAGAATTGATTTTTCATCCAAGGAAGAAAAAATGTGCGATCGCATAATGTCTTGGCTAGGGTAATTGCGTCGTCTACACCCTGTTATTGCTCAAGTTCCTACCTTTATTGAGCCAGCAGTGAAGAGTGCCAATCCTAGAGAAGAGAGGGTTGTTTCTCTCGGAGGATAAGCTAATATTGGTACATGACAATTGCTAAGGCTATGTGCAGGCAATTTTACTCAGGGTGCCTGTAAGCTCTTGCGACTACAGGTTAGCTAATTTGTGCTCGTGGTTCTGCTGCCAAATATTGAGCTTATCTTACAATCTGTGTTGATCTTTCAAGAGATTAGTGACTTGAAGGACATATCATAGTTGCGCATGGGAAATTACAACTGCAGTCATTACAGGAACATTCTTGGGCATGCAACTCGCAGACATTAGTCAATTTACTGACATTACTAGAGCCACATTTAGGACACTTCACTGTCCCCTTGAAGATGTTACAATCTACGGCTTTCTGTCTTTCTTTAGGGGTTTTGTAATCTGATTCTTCAGGAGTTGGGGAATCTTCGCACATGGAAGTGAATGAAGTAGCTGATACTCACTCATTCCAAGGACAATTACAAAATCCGGACTGAGAATTTAAAGATTTAGCTCGAATTTTGTCACCACAGACAAAATATTCCTGAAAGCCTTACTATAGCAATGGATCGCAGTAATTCATTAAGGTTAATTCAAGCCCACATTCCGCACCCTCAACTGTCACATGGACTGAGGGAGTTCAAGGCGAGCGCTAAATCGAGGCAGTTGCTGAGTAAAAATACTTAGGTAAATTTAAAGTTTTTCTCTGCCCATTCCTCGACTTT
>JAAHHJ010000095.1 GCA_010692425.1 Symploca sp. SIO3C6
CTCGCCATTGGAAAGCGCACTCGTACGCTTGAGGAGAGCGGGACCTCTGGCAGGGTGGAGAAATCCCTTCTGCTAAGTTCTCTCTAAGATTCAAGAATCCCCCTTTTTCTAAAAGGGGGAGTGTCAACTATCTACTGTCAGCAATAAAATGAACGAGATTATGAAAATTTTGACAGTCATTTCCACCATTTTTATCCCCCTAACTTTTGTAGCTGGAATTTACGGGATGAACTTTAATCCTGAAGCTTCTCCCTGGAATATGCCAGAACTTAATTCCTATTGGGGTTATCCATTGTGCTTAGCAGTAATGGTGGTGGTTGCTTCTGGACTATTCTACTTTCAAAAATCCCCGTAAATAAATATAGCTAACTGAGCCATCCTTCCGAAATCGAAAATGTGCAAAGTGTAGGTATTATGTATACAATTTTTTTAAGCTCGTCAAACTTTTGGAAATGCTGCGTTCAGCTATCGAGTAAAAACTCATGGATATACCTCAATCTTCATTTAAGCTGGTTTTAACTCTTGCCCTGACTCTAGCTAGTCTACTAACTAACTCCACATCAATAGCAGCAGAGAATACAGAGCCAGAGAGTTTTGAACTAACCGAAGCACTAGCACTGCCGGAAGCACCACCAACAGGTTCTCCTGAAGATGGTTCTAGTATGGGGGGCACCAGAGAACCTGCCCTAGATACAGCTTGCAAAAAAACTAACAATCCTTTAGCTTCTTTGCTGGCTGCTAATGAAGAAAACGACCATACTATCTCTCGTCGAGATTTTACCAGTTCTCCCTATCCCAGTTTCTGGTTTCATATTCCTTATGTCTCCCAAGAGGTTAGCTATATTGAGTTTGCCCTTCAAGACCCGCAATTAAGCAAGACAATTTATCGCACAGCTGTCAAACTAACTGACAAACCAGGAATTATTCAAATTAATCTACCCCAACAGGAACAGTACTCCCTAGAAGTTGAAAAAGATTACTACTGGGATTTTATAGTTTACTGCGCTCCTAATCAGCCTCATCAGACAGAGCAGCCAGATGTAGTTTTGCAAGGTTGGATCAGGCGCGTAGCAGTGAATGCCCCTCTGAAAAATCAGTTAGAGTCTGTCAAGCCTCAGGAGTATATTGCTTATATTGACAATGATCTTTTGTACGATGCTGTGACTAATTTGGCGGCACTGCGTCTTGCTAATCCCGAGAATCCCCAATTGCATAATGATTGGACTAAATTGTTGAGCTTATTAGGCTGGGAAGAGTTGGCTAGTGAGCCCTTGGTTGATTCGATTCAACTCTTCCCAGAAGAACAGGCTACAACCAATTTCCTATCAAAATAAAAGCTGACCAGTAATAGGGGTGCGAAAATTCCTCAGTCTGCAAAATTGACAGTTGAGCACGACGGATAGCTTCAGCTTTAGGAATCTCGCTATTAGCTAATTCCTGGTAAAAGCGAGCCATTAATAAGCTAGTTGCTTCATCATCCACCTTCCACAAAGAGGCAAGGGTACTGCGTGCCCCCGCACGTACTGCTATTCCTGCTAGTCCCAAGGCTGCTCTTTCATCTCCAGTTGCTGTCTTACAAGCGCTAAGGACTAGTAATTCAATGGGGCGAGTTTGTTTGAGATCCGTCCTGATGAGGCTATTGAGTTCATCAATATTAATGCGTTCATCCCAAGTGAGAAGATAGGTATCTTCAGCTTGAGAACTAAATTCACCGTGAGTTGCTAAATGAATCACTGGGTATGGAGTTGTTTTGGCTGCTGTATTAAAATTAGATTCGGTGAAAGATTCATTGAGCAGCACTTGTGAAGAAACTTCAGCCTCAATCCTCTCCAATTCCACCTCGACATTAGGGAGTGGTGCAAAACCTTCACGAGCTTTACTAAGTCCAGCAGTAAGGGCTTTGAGCTTTTCTCTAGTTAAAGGTTTAGGATCCACCAGTTGCAGACTGGGGGCAATAGCAACGCTATATTTTTCTACTAGATATTGTTCACCATCATGCAGTGTCGTCGGAGGAAGGTTGCGCAGTACTCCGTCTGGAACAAATACTAAGGTTTTAATCTTGCTGTCTGCTAGATTGGTTTCAATGGGAGCTATTAACCAATCGTAGAATTGTTGTAATTCTTGTAAGCGAGGGGCTCGTCGGTACCTAGTAATTTCACCTCTTGCTAAAACAATATTTTTTTCTATTTCCTGCTGAGATAAGTTGGTGGTGTAATGGCGTAGAGGCTGCCCTGGCAAAGCCGCAATCACTTCCAGACGATTACCTAAAATAATCGTATATAGAATAGCTGCTGTCGAATCTAGTTCGTCGATTTGAACTGGTTGTGCATCTAAACAAGCATCGCGGAAGAAGTTGTCTAGTTCAGCTAGTTGCAGAGATTCAATCACTTCCCTGGCTTGTTTTAAATTGTCTTGACTAATCTCCCCTTGGTGTGGTGGTTGTAATAGTATTTCTACTAACTCTCGGTAAACTGGTTCAACACTTTCTCGAAAGGAAAATTGTAGTTCTGAGCTAATTGCTACTAAGTCGCTACGCAGAGACTGGAGAGTTTTGACTGCGCCAGTATAAGCAGCAATAGCTCCTTGTCGTTTCTCTTTAGTTTTTAAAATCCTTCCCAATTGCCATTGCCACTGATAGGCAAGATCTCCAGCATTGATGGTTTGGGCAATTGCTAGCGCTCTTTGTGTCAATTTCTGGGCTTCATCAAGGCGCTGATGCTGTTTATACAAACTCCCTAAATTGCCCATTGCCTCAGACTCGCTCCTTTGATCTCCAATCTCTTGAGCCAGTTGTATCGCCTTAGCTAAGTGTTTGGCAATTTTGTATGGTTGATTGTCTTTTGTTGATTGTTTATATGAGCTACTAGTCATCTTCATCAAACTCTTAGCTAAATTAATCCGCCCAGAGATTGAGATCCGGCTAGGAGGTAGTTGAGTTAAATTACTCTCAATTTCAGGCACTAAAATTATTGCCTTTGACCATTGTTTTTGAGCTATTAATAGACTCAATTGATTTAACTGTGCCTGTAGCTGAGTATCAACGGCGTTAGATGCTTGAAGAGCACGTTTATAGAATTCAAGGGCTTGAGTTGTTTCCTGCTTTAACCTAGCTGTATTACCTAAGCTTAAGAAAGTATCGGCGATCAGTTGAAAAGATTGTAATTCTTCGGCAATAGTTAAACTTTGCTGTAAAGCTTGCTGGGATTCTTGATAGTTACCGACTCGGCGTAGAACATCGCCTATGCTCCCAAGAGCTTTTGCTTTTAGTAAGGTATCTGGTTCTGATTTAAGTTGTTCCTGGATGCTAGTTAAAGTTTTGATTGCCTTGGCATACAATCCTAAGGCCTGTAGAGCTTGAGCTTGGTAAATCTGACTTCTAGTAAATCCTGTTACCTCCCCGATTTCTTGGTAGGTATCAGCAGCTTGTTTCCAAATATCTAAGGCTTGTTCTGGCTGACCAAGAGATAATAGCAGCTGTCCTTGGGCATCAAGAGTTTGAGCGAGTAATCTTTGTCGCTCCTTAATATTCGCTATTTCTGGAAGGAGATTAAGAGCATCAGATATAGCTTGTTCTGCCTGCTGCCAAGCTCCCAGTTGTTGATAAACTAAAGTTAAATTACTCAAAGCTATTACTTGACCATTTAAATCTCCTCGCTCTGTGTAATTAGTAATAGCCTGTTTTAATAGGTTTACGGCTTCAGCTGCTTGTCCCATCTCATAGAGTTGCTGGGCTTGTTGTTCTAGTGTTCCCGAATCTGTTGGGAAAACACCCTTGATAATTCTATTGTTTTTTTTATCTGTTTCCCTCCGGTTCCTCTGTTCCCTGTCGCCCACTTGTTCAGGCAGTTTATCGCTAGTTTGAGGAACTGTAGAAGTTGCTAAAGTTCTCCCACTTCCCCAAATAGAAATCAAACCGATGACACTAACAGTATGTTTGATTAGTTTATGCATTTTAAAATCTCCAATAACAGTATTTATAGTCAAGGTAGTTCTGGTCAAAAAATCACCACGAAGAAAGATTTAAATATATTTTTTACTGTTTCCTATTTCTTAGTGATCAATAATTGCAGTAATCAACTAAGCTAGAAGAGTCTATAGTTCACACTAAAATATATTCCATCTTCTTGTAAAGAGTCTCCTATATCATCTAAATCAACTAAAGGAATTCCCCAATCTAATCTAGCTCTTAATTTATTTCCTAACAGTAATCTTAACCCCAAACCTACAGATACTAAGGTGCTTTCTTCTAGTTCAAGATCGTCGCTATTCCAAACTGTGCCAAAATCAATAAATGGAGTTAACTGTAAAGTAGTCTCCCACTCCCGAATACGCAGAATGGGGGTACGCACTTCCGCAGAAGCAAACAAGCCATGATCTGCCAGTAAGGCATCTTGACGATAACCTCGGACACTGAGTTGTCCTCCGAGGCTAAACTGTTCAAAAGGCACTAGGGCTTGGTCAGCTAGTTGCAGATCTGACCTCAATAATAAAATTGTATCTGAACTCAGCAATCTTAGATACTGAGCCTGTCCACGCCAGACAAAAAATTCACTATCAGGTCCGCTATTGTTGATCGTGGCATCTAAGGCATCTATACCTAAACTGAATTGAGAGCGCAACGCCAAGACTTCCCGCTGATTACGATTGGTGTATTCCTGAAAAAAGCGGAGAGCAGAAATTTTAGTTTCGCCTTGATCATTAGCTCCCCTCGATAGAGGCTCAGGTTGTTCAAAAACTGTAGTTTCCGCCTCATCTCTAGAGAAGGTTATACCTATAGAAAAATCTTTATTTGGAGTTTGGTATAGTGGTTGCTTGTAGGTTAGTTCGTATTGACGAGACTCGGAGTCAATATCGAATCTATCAAAAGGTTCTTCGATGATTTCACTCTCTGTGCGGCTGTGACTGAGGCGAATAGTGCCGTTGTAAGGGTTAATAGGAATAGTATAACTAAGATCGCTGAGGGAATTGCTACCATCAGTATTAATATAGGAGACATTAAAACGATCGCCTAATCCGAAGAGATTACTTTGGGTGAGTTGAACTTGACGACGGACACTACCAACACTGGGTGATCTTTGATTATCAAGACTCAGTTCTAAAGAAAAGGTATCAGCTTCTTGCAACTGGACTTCTAAAAGACTAATACCAGGGCGTGAACCTGCGGCTAGCTCTGCTGAAATATTAGCAATCAAGGGGTCAAGTTGGAGAATTTGTAGAGCTTGGAGCAGTTTATCCTGATTAAGGGGAGTTTTGGTAGCGAGCGCTAAGCGACTGCGAACATAACTGGAATTAAGTCGCTCTAAACCATTAATTTCGATAGCTTCTACTTCCCCTTCTATAACTTCAATTCTCACTACTCCATCTTGTAATGCTTGAGGAGGGATAAAGGCTCCAGAAGTAATATAGCCATTATTTACATATAACTGAGTAATAGCTCTTTGAGCTTGAAGTAGTTCGGCAAAAGAGATGGGACGAAGTGTAAAAGGCTCTAGTACTTCTGCAATTTGTTCTTGACTAAAAATGGTGCTACCAATAACTTCAAATTGTTTAATGGTAATTTGGTCAGGAACCCCCTCTAGAGATGGTTGTGATGGAGAGGGTGGTGTCTCTAGTGGAGGGATTAATTCTTCTAGAGGTGGTAAGGTTTCTACTTCCGGAAGAGGTTCAGGAGTGGGAAGTATTGGCTGAATAATTGTTCTTCTTTGGGCAATAACTGGCGGAGGATTAAGTAATAAGTAATAAGTAATAAGTAATAAGTAATAAGTAAGAGGGAATAATCTTAAGGTCATTTTCTTATTCCTGACAGAGATTTTTATAGAAAATATATTGTTTAAATTATGCCAAATTATAAAATATTGGTTAAGCTTCTAACTATTTAAAAAAAATGCTTTTTTTATTGTTTATACTAAATCTGGCTATTAGGGAGTGCTTCCCAAAATCCACAAGTTGCCTCTAGGCAGAGATGTCGATTGTTTGGAAAATAATCTTAGAAAACTGGAGTTATTATCACTACTAGAATTCAACTATTTTCTGTAACTATTACTTAATTACTTATTACTTATTACTTATTACTTATTACTTATTACTTAAGAGAAGAGCTACGACAGTGAGGATGGATTAATCCTGGAGTTTGAGGTGTAAAAGTTGGTACACTAGCAGTAAGCATAATAGTGCCATTGGGAGCAACTATCCAGCCTTGGGCTTGCTCAATTACTGGATATATTTTTTGTTCTTGCTTATCTGTCTGTACTCGCTCACGTAGCACCACAGGGCTAGTTTGCTGTTCCTGTGCTGCTGTACTTCCTTGAGGAGAAGGACGACTCGCCCATTCAACTACTCTACTAGCATTAGTTAGGGGGTCATCAGAACTAGGAGCTAAACCACCTTTGCCAGTAACTACAAAGGAACTGCCTCCGGCAATCTTGCCTTCTTCCATAGCACAGTGATTTTGAGCCACTAATGATTCTGCGTCTATGGGAATTGATGGTAATTCCAGTATTCCGGAGGTAGGGTCAACTTCTGGGGTAGTGATAGTTACTGTACCATCGATATTTCTTTGGGAACTAGCATTAATCTTGCTATCGGGGGAGAGAAAGATGCCTTGGGTGGTAATTTTGATATTACCTCCTCGACCATCGACGGCTCTGGCAGTAATGTCACTATCTTCGAGGGCAGCTAAGATGTCGGTATTGATGGTGATATTGCCGCCAGTGGCAGTATCAGTGGCATTGGTGATAATCCCACTGCCGCGACGCAGTATAATATCTTCCGTATTGAGAATAATATTGCCCTGCTTTCCTGCTTTGATTTCGGCTCTGAGGCTACCATTATCGAGAAAAATAGACTCTGCCTCAACCATTAAATTGCCTGCGGATCCTCCTTCTGTGGCACTGACGGTGACTTCGGCTCCATCTTGGACAGTTAAATTAGGAGTGAAAATAGTTAAGTCGCCAGCATCTCCGGCACCTCGACTACGAGCTAATAGGCCAGTACTGGCATCGTCAGTGCCAACGACATCACTGGGAAACCGAATGATGCCTTGTTCAAATAATTCCAAGGCTCGTCTTACTCTCCTAGCAAAGTTAGGGTCATTGCCAGACAAGATAATTTCCTTGTCAGCTTTAATAGTTATATCCCCTGCTGCTGCGTTACCGAAAGCAGTGGTGAGAATCTGAGAACCTTCCACCAGCTTAAGGGTATCTACATCTACAAAAATATTCCCACCAATCCCTTGAGTAGATTCACTACTGCTGGCGGCATTGAGAACAGCAAATTTGGACAAGCGCAGGTTTGGTGTGGTGAGGTGAATATTTCCTCCTTTGCCTGTTGCTTGATCGCGGATACGAGTGAATAAACCACTGGAACGGTTAGAGCCATCAACCCCGGAGAGTTCGATAAAATCTGTAGCATGGAGGTGGATATCTCCTGCATTTCCCTCGGCCTGGGTTGAAGCGTTGAGGAAACCCCCTTCAGTTAAAAGTGACTGAGTGTAGATAGTGATGTCACCGCCATTACCAGAAGGCCCCGGATTATTCAGCTTCACCTCAGTTGAAATGTTGCTACTGCCTCCTCTAATCTCAATCGGACCAGTGCTAGTAATAAAAATATTGCCAGCATTTCCTTGACCTTTGGTAACGGCACTAATGAAGCCACTGTAACTTAAGGAAAGGGATTGAGTGACGATATTGATATCACCTCCATCACCTGCATCGTCTCTTTTTCTGTTATTAGCATTGGCTTCAATCTTGCCACGATTAGTCAAATTAATGGCACCATCAACTGTAATATTGATATCTCCTCCCTTTCCAGTCCCTCCTGCATTAGCTGTGATACCGTAAGCGCCACCGTTGCCTTGCCCACGACCGATTACTGAGAGATAATTAGCCTCAATGTTAATGTTGCCACCGTCACCAGAACCTCCGATTAGGCTTCTAATTTGCGGTTGATCTTTCTCTGCAAATACCTCAACTAAAACGGAATCGGCTCTAATATTGATGTCACCTCCGTTCCCGGTAGCGTTTTTCTCTATCTCATTCTGGATTTTGCCCCAGTCAATCAATCTCACTGTCTCATGAGCATCGATTGAAATTTCTCCAGCATTGCCTGCAGTTGTGGTAAAACTCCTTATTCTGCCTTTTCCTGCGATCGTAAGATTTCTGGCAGTAACTAAAATATCGCCAGCATCGCCCTCTCCTAAGGTTGCATTATCTACTGTCCCTGTCACTGTCACATCTCCAGTAGCGTTGATTTGGATATCTCCTGCTGGGTTAGAATCGCTGCCCTGCTTCTTTTTAATGCCTGCACTGAGGCGGCTGTTCTTACCTACTATTTCTAGGTTTGCGACATTAAAATTAATTGTGCCTCCACCCCCACCATTGACTTCGATAACAGTTCTATTGGCAAGGGAAACATCAGCTCGTGGGGTATCTTCAGGGAAACTGAAACTGCCATCATCATTGAATTCTATATTACCTGCTGCCGCTAGTCCTCCAATCTCAATTCTTCCTTCTGGTGCTTTCAAATTGGCACGATTCAAGCTCACGTCACCGCCTATTAGTGCCAGAGTTTGACCATTAGGCACCTGGAGCTTGAGCTTTTTATTACTAGATTGATTGGTGATACTTGCTGGGGTTGTCCCCAATCCTAAACCTATAGGAGCAGTAACTGTTAATAGAGGTGGTGAGTTAGTATCTGTGGCGCTAAATTGTGTGCCATCAGCAAAGTTGATGCTACTGGCAGTGCTGGCGAAAAAAGAGCCGCCAAGATCGAGTGAAGCATTGGCACCAAAAATAATGCCATTGGGGTTAATTAAAAATAGGTTGGCACTACCGTTGGCTTTGAGGATGCCATCAATTTCAGAAATCGAACTACCTGTTACCCGAGAGAGAATGTTTTGAATATCTAGAGCATTATTGAAAAAGGCAGTGTTATTTTTAGGTACAGAAAATTGCTCAAAGCTATGGAAGAGATTATTACCTGCTGTAGTTCCGCCATCAATTTGGAGAATATCGCCGTTAGGTGTAACTACAGAATTGTCTGGGAGACTATTGTCTGGGATAATTTGCGCCTGGATCGGATTTGGGGCTAGTAAACTCAAGAGAATGCTTCCACTAAGGAAACAGAAAATACAAGATAGTTGCATTATTTATATAATCAAGTATTGCAGAGCGATTTTCATGGCTTATAATTTAACACCTGTAAAAGTAATAACCATACAAAAAAAATAGATTCATCAAAAATTTACAAAAAATAAACTGTTGTGCTGTTATGTACTTTGATAAGTAAAAACAATTTTTACCTAGTAATTAGTTTTTAATTTGTAATCAATCATTTGTATTTAAACTTTACATTAGGGCGATTATTGAGAATATTCTCATTTACTGTGAGAGTTGACTAATTTACTTGACAATGGTAAAAATTACATATAGCGCTGCGCGCTGGTGTGTTTACAAATACTGAAAGGCTGCATCCGCCGCTTTGTGGACATCAAAATTATACTTAGGCAACTCTTTTCTAATCGCTGTTTTGACTTTGTGCCACCAGTGTTCAA
>JAAHHJ010000096.1 GCA_010692425.1 Symploca sp. SIO3C6
GCCTAAGATTTATACAGAGTAAGGAGTTGAGCCATTTTTGCTCAAGGGGCATCCAATCCCTCCCAAACACTGAAAGCTGCAAAATTGTCTAGATTGCCCCTGGTGTCACGTTCGCTAGTTTTTCCCCAGTAGGGAGTGTTGGTGCTACAGCTGTCGGTACTGGTTTGGCAGCTGGTGCTACTTTAACGGAGAATGCTAGTTTAGCGGCTGGTGCTAGTTTAGCGGCTAGTGAAGCGACACTAGATGCAATAAAAACAGTAAATGATTGGGCAGTAACAACCACAGTAGGGACTGTGGGAGATGGAGTAAAAGATGGTGTAGGGTGCTTCTGGAACAATAAGTAATAATTCAAGTTTTTTCTACTGATGTCCAGGAATTAGTTCTTTCGATAACCTACCGAGTTTCTGTTTTGTCCAAAGTTCAATAAAAATTAACTGACTGGGATTAAACCCGGTCTTTTTTTACCTACAAATGCTGCACTGCACAGTGCAGTAAACCCCACTATCTGTGGGTGCTTACCAGCGACAATTCCTGCGAAAATAGCTATTGTGGTTCCATAAAGTTCAAATTACGGAATAATCAGCATACCCACAGGCTAAAAATCGAGAGTAGCGATGGCACTTTCTTTGTGGTGTTCACTGACGCCGAGATAACGCTCTAGAGCATCGAGAGTACGATGACCAGAAATAGATTGAATGTGCCTAAGAGGAACACCAGCATCACTCATTCTAGTGAGGGCAGTCCTTCTAAAACTGTGAGTAGAAGCCCCTTCAATGCCAACTCGCTCCAAAGCAATCCTCAAGATACGGTCAGCGCTAGATTTATGAATATGCCCTAGCCCATGCCTACCGGGGAACAGGTAGGGCTTATGTGTAATGGGATTGTACTCTTCGAGATAACAATGCAGGGTAGGGTGTACCTGTACTTCTCTGGTATTTAGTTTGCCTTTGGTGTTCAAGCAGCGAATCAGCAGTTTAGGTCTAATACCACTGAGACCAATGACATCTTTAGTAAAGAGGGTGCAAGCTTCATTAATGCGACAAGCAGTATAGAGACACAGACCAAATAAAGCCCGGTCTCGGGGCTTGACAAAACCCTTATCAAAGAGCAAGTTAATTTGGTCGGTGTTGAGGATTTCGGCTTGACCGAAGCGATTAACTTTCATAGAAATAATTCTAAGATGTCTTTATAATATTTGTTCGCCTAGGCTATTCAAAAGCTGATTATTCCGTTATTTTATACTTCTGCCCTTGTGACAGTTTGGGGCTTGTTGAGAATAATCCTTATTTGTTGCCAAAACTCTCAACCTCGTTTGCTGTGATGATCTAGATAGGACATGTCACCAGCTTTTTTCTTAGTATTTTTCCCGTATATATACGGGACATAGCTGATAATAGTTTCCTGGTATAGAAATTCTTCGAGGGTGAGGGCTTGGGCTGTTGTGATGTTCATGAGTGTTTTGATTTGTAGGAAAATATTGCCTACGCCAGATTATTGGTTTAAAGACCGTATATATACGGGTTATTTAGCGTTTTTAACTGGCTAACACCTTTGAATAATATTTGTATTGCCCCGTATATATGGAGGCTATCAAGTTCTCTGTTTTAACTACTGACTCCGACTCTTTTGTCGTATATATACGGGATAGAGGTTCTTATGGTTCAAGTAAATTAGTTTTAGGTACCTTCTTCAGTTCTAGATTTTCTGATCTCAGCAACTGCTTGTTCTAGGCGAAATAAGCGTTCTTTAATTTCCTTCAAGTTTATCTCTAAGTCTTCAGTAGATTTTTTTCCTAGGAAATCTTCGATAGCCTCTGCCATAAGCCGAGAGCGACTTTTCCCGGTTGCCTCAGCTATTTTGTCCAACTCTTCAATATATTCTTTCTCTAAGCGGACACCTGTAGATATCTTCTCTGCTGCCATTGAGTGCTTTAAAACTTTGTTTTAATGATGGCACGAAAATCCTTGTACACATTTAACACTTTGTTCTAAAATATGTACACGATTAACACGTTGTTTTACTCAGACGCCTAAGCCGTAGCGTCGCAGCGTCCAGTAAACACGTTAGACATCAGCACTATAAAGGGAAAAGCATATAAGTCGTAGCGTCCGCAGTGCTTGTATAGTGGCATTAAACCAATAGTCACATAGCTAAGTAAACACAGTGTATGGAAACACTAGAGGTTGTAAGCACAATGACAACAGAGAGTAAAAGTATAGATGATAACTTAACTCCAGAAGAGGCAAAACAGCTACACACCAAGCTAAACCGCTACTACCGCAATCGCAAACAAGGCAAGCGCAAAGCACGCCCAGTCCTCAGACCCATTGGCGATGTTGAAACCATACAAAAGAGCCTGACCATCCAAAAGTCCCCAACTGACTGGGACAATCTTCCCAATGGAAGCCTATTCGCCGTAGACACCGCAGGCTCATTGCTATTTACCAAAATCAGTAATTCCCGCGCACTCTGCCTCAATTTCATGAAGACTCAGCCAGTGGGTGGAGCCAGTTGCTATAGGATATTTGTGTGATGAAAATCGAAAGAAAAAAGAGCCAGCGAACCACTGTCAAAGATAGGAAGGATAATCTCAGTAAATACCATTCTAACCATCACCAAACTGTTAGCGCCGATAAGTATCTTCCCCCAGTCATCCAGGGAAAACTAACAACATTAGGTCAAAAGTTCGGATTACCCTTCGACCTGGGCAAAATAGAGTTAACAGGAAACCTGGCCGAAAATGTCCGCGCCCTCAGAAAAATAGCTGAACTAGCAGAAACTAACGCCAAGCTTCTCCCAGAAATGTTAAAGCTTGCACGGAAACTATGTCGGGCGGAAATTAAAGAAGCACAGTACTATCGAGCAGCAACCAAGATGGCACTAAGCCATCAAACTAAACTCGATAAATACTCAGCAGATATTTTCCTACAATTAGTCCAGCACGAAGTCAAGTCAACTAGATTAGAATATCGTACCAATCAAAAAGCCGAACTCATCAAACGGAGAGCAGAAGCTAGGCGTAACTATTACCAAAACACCGAATACGCTACTGAAATCGAACTAATCGACCTAGAAATTGAAAACCTCGAAGCCAATAACAAACTCTTGAAAGAGAGTAAAACTAAGAAACTTGAATCAACACAGCAGCGTAAACTAAAACTATTAGAGTACTATAACTCTGCCTTTGAAGGGGGTGTGTATGACTTCTCACAGACATCTACAGAACCTCAATGAACTAGTACTGCTAGCTAGTGGCAGTACCGCCCTAGCTTTTCTAGCCAGACTAGAACCAGGATTTTACTTCCCCGTGTTTCTCTTCCGTACAGGACTATTAATTTATAGTGGTTACGTTGTTGGTTATCTCGAAGGAAAACGAGAAGTGGCCACACTTCAAGGACTAGCGATTTCCCTGGGATTAATAGGAGGTTCTTGGGATGACTGGGAAATCATAATTAGGTTCTTTCCTCGTGTGGTTATGACCTTATTACTAGCAGCCATAGCTGTAATCTTGCTAACCACAGCCATCCTGTTATCTGAGCCATTAGCTAAGAGACTAGAGGGAGGTAAAGGTGATAAGAGTTAGACTGGCTTTTTACTCCCTTACTCTCACAGGAATCAGTACCTTAATAGGCGCATTTGCCAATCCCCTGCAAAAGCTAGAAGTGTGGTCACAACCAGAATATGGTGCTTTTGGCATTGGTTACAATAAAAAGTTTTTGCTACGTCAGAGTGATAGAGACTATCCCCTGGGCTTTGACCGAGAAAAAGCCGTTAAAGTAGCACAGGTATACCTCGACAGTAAAGAGAGTAAGATTGCTCTTTGTATAACCTCTCTGTTCAGTTCTAGTGCAGCCTTGCTTATTGGAGGTAGGTTTGTATCAAAGTGTGACTTAGACAAAGAAGTTGGGCGAATAAATCAACTGAGCCAGGAGGAATTACGACTAAGACAAGCTAAACATAATGCAGCACTGGCAGCCAAATCTCAGGAACTGCTGCATCGATATGAGGTGGAAGAGTTCCTCTCTGAATTCGGCAATCCCGCTGGTGACGATGCAGAGGTTGAAGAGAGGTTAGCTGCTGACCCCTTCACCAGATGCCTGTTTCTTGTCCAGGATGGGCTGAGCGAGTCGGAGGCAGTAGCTATGGTCTGGGAATGTCCCCAAGGCACTCCAAAGCACGCTGAGCGCCTTCAGAAATACCTCCAGTGGTTAGGAGAGGATGAGGAACTGATCAAACACCAAGGGGTTGATTTTCGCTCAGAATTCCCAGAAGCAATGGATTCTTCAACCCGCAAAGCAATATACAAGGCTTTGGGGGATGGAGCTACCGAAGAGGAGATTGTACGAGAAGTCCTGGGCTGCTGCGCTAGTAAAGAGCCAATCGGACGGGCATATCTACAATACCTAATTCACAAATCTTAATAGACCATTGGTCTAGAAAATTTGAAGAGGACTTAGAAAACAATGGAATGTGATAACACAGATAAACACATATCCCAACCATCATTGTCCAGGTCAAAGCACCAGATTTTTAGAACGAAAGAATCAGGGTTTGAGACCTCCCAAAATTAGGGTAAAAGTTCCCGCAAAACTCGACTTTCAAAAAAAAGGGGGGGTTTTGCGGGAAACTAGCAATCGCTGAAAGCCTTACCAAAAGGGAGTCCTGGAAAAACGTTGACGCCAAACGCCCCTTATATGGGGAAAGGGGTGCGCGTCAACCCCCTATAAGGGCGCTATGGGTGTGAGTATTTCTCCTCCAGGTATCCTTCTACATTTGGCTAGTCTACGCGGATATATAGACTCCGCTTATGCTTGAGCTTGTTTCTAGCTCCATTTCTAAGCTTTGAGCCTTCTCTGTTTCAGCTACTGTGCTTAGTCCGATTTGATATTGATTTTTGAGAGTTCCTATGCTAAAGAATTCTGACTTTGTATTCGGTTCAAGCTTTTTCAATCATCTTTCTGATTGAAGGCACTGGCTTCAATCTTGATTCCACATCCCTATTTAAGTTGAGTTTGATGGTGTCTTTTGGTTATGATTCCTTACATTTATTTGACCTGGTTAGCACTGTGCTTACGGTCTTTATTTTTATTACTTCAAAGGAAGGTATTGTTAATTACTTAAAAATTCTGTTTATAACTTGATAAGTTGTTTTAAACTATCTAAATCAAATACTAAGCTCTTAGGCTGAAAGCTAGTAAAGAAAAAGGTTGACAGCGCCTAAAGCCTTAGATTACTGTCAACCTTGTAGTATAAGGATTCTTGAATTGTATGGGAATTGATACTACTCTTCAAGGTTTAAAAAAGAGTGAAATATCAAGGTCAAAAATAGTTAAGACCAATTCGATTATCCCACTATATTGGTCTTTTAACAACTACCTATATTCAAATAGAGTTCGAGATATTTCCGAGTGTCGAAATCCTGAGAGTGTTTTTTACTTGCCGATTGAGGTTGACACTGAGTACTATCAACCAGGACACCCTATAACCAGTAGTGAATATCAGCCATCAAAAACCCTTACGGTTCAGCATCGACTAATCCATGAACAAGATGCTGACATATTGTCACATCCTGATTCTGCTGACATAGCTAGACACACACTAATGACTTCAGGTTTTTCAGTATGTGATTATTTAAGGCTGAAGGGAATTGATTGTTCTATTGCTAGAGATATAACCAAACCACCCTTACCGATTCTCAGAATTGATTTATACGGATACTTCCTGTTGGCAGAACTTTACCGTTTTACTACTGATGAGTTTTTGCAGGATATTGATGATATTGTCTTGCAAAAGCATGATAAAAAGTCTTCGATAGTCCAGGGTAGGAGGCTTCATGCTAGTACGGAAGTCATGGGTGGTAAACAAGAGCCTTGGGTGGAATTGCCCTGGGTAATGACTATAAATGGTCAGTCTTTCCGAGTGAGGCTAAGTTTCTATGATGTCTCGGCAATGACTGGTTGTAAAGGTTATAAAGAACTTTGTAACTTGGTAGGTCAAGATATACCTTTCAAAGATAACTTCACCAAAGAAGAGAAGGAACGGATGGATGTGGCTTACATTAAACGTCCAGTTGATTATGATAACTATGCCAAGGGTGATTGTTATTCCTATTGTGCTCTTCTAAAGTATTGTCAAATGTACTATCAAGTTCAGAAGGATTTGGGTTTGGTAAAATATTTATCAGCCCCGAGGCTGACAGTAGGTTCTACTGTCAAAGACTTGATAGCTAGTGCCGTGAAAATAAAGATGAATATTCCTTTTGAGAATAATCGACAATTGAAGGAGTATTTGAAATATGGAACTTCCAGATATTTGAGGGAGAATAAAACTTCTAGTGCTGTACTATTAGCCAAGGTGGACGGTGGTAGATGTTTAAACAATCGTCCAACAGATGTAAGTGTAAAAGGAGCGCTTTGTGATATTGATATCAAAGGATGTTATGGTTCAGCGCTTAAAAACTTACCTTTACCTTTAGGAAGACCAGTATTAATTGAATATGATTTAAGAAGTAAAGAAAACTGTTTTCAAACTCTGAGACAATTTCTGAAGAAGTTCAAAAAGGAGTTAGTACCAGGAGCTTGGTTTGCGAGAGTATCTACAGCAGATAAATATATTCTCAAGTATCCTCAAGATTTTCTAATTAGTTGGATACCACCGAAGAATCCAGCCAGCTTAGCTACAGATACAGATTATCAGGAGTTAGATTTTTGGACGGATGATAACATTGGCTTAATAAAGCAGTTTAGTAATCAGGTAAAGCTAGGGGTTATTAACAGTCACTTTCTGGAATGGTTAGAAACTTGCTGTAGCGCTCCACAGCGGAAAGAGTTGTTAGATAATCTACTGATTGATTGCGCCCTCTATTATCCTGCTTCTGAGAGAGTCTCGACACCAGAAGAGTTTGTAGAAAAGGTGGCTAATTTCAAGGGAGGTAATTGGTGTATACCTGTACATGATAAAAAAGGTACAAGAGTAATTAAGATAACTAAAGAATGTCATACTTGGCTAGGTTTAGAGTTAGGAGATTTAATTATCAATCAGCTTCTGGAAGAAAGAAGTAAATATGATAAGAAAAATCCTCTGGAAAAAGCTTATAATGATTTATTCAAACTTTATACCAACACTGTATATGGAGATTTTGTAGCACCATACTTTGATATTGGGAATGTCTGTACTGGGAACAACATCACAGCTATGGCTCGGACAATGGCTTGGTGTATGGAGAAAGGTTTTCATGGTTTCCAGACCATTACAGATGGCTGCATGTTTGATTTGGGGAGAGTGATTCATAAAACCGATAGGCGATTAACAGCTCTCGGTCTATTTGAAGCTTACTCTCCTAAAGACAAGTCTCAATTTAGGTTTAGACCCTTGGGAGGAGCTGATGAGATATCACCCTATGTTGAGGATGGTAGGCTAGGATTGAAGGTAAGTCAGAATGGTGAAACCAAATCACTTACTAATAAAGAAGCTAAAGAATGGATTGAGTATGAAGCAATCGAACACCTCAAGAATTTATTTCCTGGTTTAAGTGTTGTCAATCATTACATACTTGAGGTAAAGGAAATTTATGATTCATGTGTTTACCATGGTTCGGCAAACTATTTGCCATCAATCGTTAATACTTTCCTAATTCATAAAATGAGGTCTTACCAAAATAAACCTAGTGAGGTTTGGGATTTAGAAGGTGAGCAGTTAATCAAGGTTTTAGAAGATTACTATCCTGCTCTTGAATTTCTAACACTGCTATCGAAAGACCCTACCAGAGTTTCTAGAGGCAAGACTTATTTGCAAAGCAAAATTCTTAAGACTGCTCAATACGTCAAACTTTATAGTTCTAGTCATGGAGAAACTAAGCTATTTCCAGGGTGTAACTATTATGAGGGTAGGTTACTTCGAGAAGCTACTCTCTCACAATTCAAGTTCAGAACATTTGAACAGTGGCAGTCTTGGGAACGGGAGTTTAAAAAGCTTCTGGATGAGACTGGACAAACTTATGAGCAGTTCTTTCTTAATAAGGATGGTACACTGAACTACAAGAAGTTGTCCAAAACTCTAGATGAGCTAATCAGAAAAGGCTATCAGCGATTTAGTGAATCTAGGAAGGCTTCTAAAAATCGCAACCTTCATAGAGAGTACTCCTTACATCCTCAGGCGATAGTTCTTAGCAAAGTTAAGGATAAACTGGCTCAGGCACAGAACTATCAAGCTGAAGATAAACCAAATTATGAATAGAGGATGGTCGAGTTTTTATAAACTATAATTGATATTAGTCTTGGAGCCTGTAAGCACTATGTCAGATTCCAGAGGTTGGGAGTATACTCAACGTGTTATCCGAATTACTCATAATCGTAGAATTCGAGAACATTTTAGTGATATAGAGTCTGATGATGACTTTACGACAGGTAGGTCAGTATTAAGAAATACCCTGCTAATTAGAGATAATGACAGTGGTTTAGAGGTAATGAATAAGCAAGCATGCTTTAGGAACTTACTGGATGATGAACCTCCTGTAGCTACTATGCCTGAACACTGGGAGAGAAGAGTAGGTTCAGACCGTCCTCAATTAGTGGTAGTTTATCGTCCCAAGCTTAGAAGACCAGGTTATACAGGTAATTATCAACTGAGTATACCTCATTACATAGGCGGTAGAAAACCAAATATACCAAGCTACAAAAAAGGTAACTGGCATGGAATACTTACTTTAACTGATAATTCTAAGCTGACGGTTAATGGTGTAACAATGAGAGAGTGTGAGAGGGTAATAAAGATATTCAAGCGATATATTAATCCTAAGTACTTACCGGGAAATTTTAAAATAGGAGAGGTTAAGGGGAAACCATACCATGAGTTTGAAATAAAACCTATAAGAGCTGACTTTTATAGTCATGGTAGGAAGAATTTAGAACCTGACTGGAGATATTATTGCAAGTGATATGGAAAGACCTGTGTAAGTATTTCAAGGCTTCATGTCGGTCTATACATTTTCTCCTGTTTGTTCCAGGGCAAAGTTAATAACTGTTTTACTCAATCGGATGCCTCGGTTGAGCATTTGAGCAATAGCTTGCTGCATAGAGAAGGGGTATCCTTCTCCCTTGGCACGTACCAAAATACCAATAGAACCTGTGACTAATAGACCACTTAATCTGGCGATTCGCCTACCAGCTACCTCATCAATACAGACAGTTTGAATATTTTCATTCATCGCTAGCTCAATCACCGCCGCTTCACCTAGATCGAGTGAATTGAGGAGAAGGGGGGAAATATTCAGGGGCGAAAGCCTTTTTTGCAACCAAGTTGCCGCTTCAAATTCCTCCACAGCAAAACCACTAGAACCACCTGCTCTGATTTCCTGGCAGACTTCAAACGGAACTAATACTTGGGTCTAAACTAGCGAAGCTGTTATACGGGGCAATCTAGCCTGAAATGCCGACTATGAAAGGGTTTCAGAAACAGGTAAATCAGCATCTATAGTAGCTGAAATATTGCAGCTTTTAGCTAGTTACTG
>JAAHHJ010000097.1 GCA_010692425.1 Symploca sp. SIO3C6
AAAATTTTCCCAGTGATAGTTGAGGAGCTGAAGGTGGACTAAGTATTTTTACTTAACAACTGCCTCGATTTAGCACTCGCTTTGAGCACCCTCAGTCCATGTGACAGTTGAGGGTGCGGAATGTGGGTTTCTCCATCCACATTAATGGGAATATCCCAATGGCTAGAACGGTTTAAAGAGGCGTTAAAACTGGAAAAACGAATGTTTTTGGTAGTCATCATGGAATTTTTTGAAAGTGAAACAACACACTTGTAAGACACCACTAAATGAGCGAGATTGCCGATGTGAATTAAAAAAAATAACCTAAAAAAGGAGTTTAAGAAGTTAGTAAGCTAAACGCTGTCACCTTCGATTCCTAAACTCCTATTAACAGAGTTTCTTTTATGGAGGTACTGTTTAATAGATATAGTGATCATCAAATTAGTGAGATACACTTTATCTTCTTCCCTATTCCTTATGACCTTTTAAAACTCACTATAATTCAGGAACTGTACCTCATAAATTTGAGAAATGCTATGCCTTAGGCAACAATAAAGTCACTAGAACTTAATTCATTGCCTTGGACTCCTTGCAGAATAACTAGTTTCTGGTTAACAGTATTAAAACGATCGCCATTTGGATCAACTTTTACAACTGTATGAGAACCAAGCGTAATTAGTTCTACATAGTCCTCAAATGGATTCTCACTTCCATATTTTGGACTCTCAAAAATTTGGCTCAAATCAATTAAATCTTTACCTACTTCAAAATCAGTGATAATGTCACTTCGATCTCTAAGGCTTTCATAGACAAATTTATCACTGCCTTCACCACCTTTAAGTAAGTCACGACCACGACCACCAATAATGATATCGTCACCCTTACCACCTGCAATCACATCATTACCTTTGAGACCTAAAATATGATCTCTATCATCTGTACCTATTAATTTGTCGTGACGCCTAGTGCCTTCTATAAGATAAAAATTAGGCTCCACTAGTAAGCGTGCTAAAACTGGATCATGATCGCTAGCTGGGTTAGCAAAACCAGTATTGGTATGGACGACGTCATATTCAGCATTACCTAGTAGATTGTCGCTGATTAAAATGTGATCAAGTTGCTGAGAATTACCTTCAAAGATGAAAGAGTAACGCTCATCTTCCGGTAGGGTAGAAGTCAGGTTAGTAAGATTATCTCCCTGAAGAATTTCTATTGGAGAGAAGAACTGAAACTCATTAAAATCACCCAAAACAACTACATTGGCATTAGGATCTTGAGTCAGGAGATTATCAACAAAAGCATTAACTGCTTGAGCTTGACCTTCCCTTTGTTCTACTTGTGCATTAGTAGGAGGTTGAACTGAACCAAACAGAGGATCGCTACCGCCTTTCGAGGCGAAGTGATTGTTGATCACAGTAACTTCTTGACCATTAAACGTGAAATTAACAGCCAAAGATTTGCGACTGCTATCAAAAGCAGAATTACCTTCACCAATACGTACAGCAGAATTAGTATCAATGGTTACGCGATTAGGTTTGTAGAGATAACCCACCCGGATATTACCTCCAGGTTGACCACCATCTTGATTATTTTCAGGTGGTATCTCAAAGAATTCGTATTGAGAACCACCAGCAGCAGAAATCTCATTAATTAAGGTTTGGTAGGTATTACTGGCACTGACAGTACCATCATTAGTAGATCCATTATTATCTTGTACTTCCTGAAGGGCAATGATGTCAGGAGCCTGGAGATTGTTGACAATCTGACTAGCAATGCTTTCAAATTGACCGTTAGCAATATCTGTACTACCATCACTGTCATTGGGGTCAAGATTGAGGACATTGTAGCTGGCAACTGTGAGTTGAGTGCTGGTGCCTACTAACTGAGTAGTTTCACTAGTCAAATTGCCAGTAGTAACTGTAGGAGCAACAGTTGGTAAGACTTCATAGTTACCAAAGCCATAGCTGACTACGCCTGTTACATCCCCTAGTTCATCCCCTACATTAACTGTGGGTGAACTGCCAGAGAAAAGACTGTCATCAATTTGGATCCGTTCTGGATTAAAATCATCAAAGGGGTTAGCAGTATCACTGTCACTAATGGTAATCCCGCCACGGCTATTAATACCTGTGGCATTAGCACCGCCGTCTCCCACAACCCAAATTTCGCCAAAGCGATTAGTGGTAGAAACTGCGACAGCATCATTGACTTGCACTAACATTCCTTCTACACTTTCGTAGAAATCAATACCGTCTTGTGCTGGGTCAAAGGTGCCGAAGTTATCGTTATCAATCACCTCAGTCGGCACCGCGCGCCCGCCAGTGCCAAGAATAGTTGCATTTACTGAACCTAGGGAGTTAGCCAGAGTGGTGATAGTTGGGCTGGTAATCTGGGTAATTGTCAGATTATCTGAAGCATTACCAGGAAGGAATTCACTAACTCTACCCTCGACTTGTACCGACTCACCTACACTAACGCTAGGGCTACTGCTGGTAAAGACAAAAATACCATCTGAGGTAGCATTATTGCCATCTCCTGTGGGATCTTGTAGATAGAAACCATTACTAGCTAAAGCAGTAACTACACCATTAGTTACTACTGATTGACCAGTCAAAGATGAGTTATGACCAGCACCTTGAATATCGTAGATGGGAGTGAGTGCAACATCGTTATCGATAATGTTGACACTGATATCGGGAATAGGGGTGAGGGTGTCTGAGTAGTCAGGATCAGCACTATTGATGATTGAGTGGGTAACTATACCTGTATGAGGAGAGCCCTCAGTATCTGAATCATCGACTGCTTGAACAGTAATTGTTCCTTCGACAGTAGTGTTATTTAGAGTTAAGGTAACTGAATTCAAGAAGTTAACGCCATCTGTGCTGAGGAGGGTTTCCCCATCAGCAACAATTTCAATCTCCACATTTCCTGTGGGTACTGTATTCAGGGCAACTGTATAAGTATCGGTAGTTTCGCCTTGCTCATTGACATCTGTGCTGCCGCCAGATTCAGTAATTGTCACCCCTGGAGTTGGATTGCCTCCGCCGTCAATAGTATGGCTGCCAAGGCCATCAAAGGTATCCTGGGCAAAACCATCCCATTCTAGTGCAGGATCGAAGGCATCATCAGGATTAGTATCGCCTGCCACAATAGATGATTGACGCCGAAGGGTATTGTTTTGGGTAGAAGTTAAACCACTGCCCCATTGACTACCAGGATCAGTACCAATCTGCCCAATCACATCCAAAATCGTACCACCGGCACCGCCTTTTCTTAGTACAATAGCATCGTCGCCGTTAAAAAAATTGCTGGTACTAGTTTGGTCTGCTACATTGAGAATTGCCTGGGCTGCATCGTTATCAGCGACAACAAACACATCATTATTGGCGATCGTGCCGCTGAGGTTAATAGTTGTACTAGGGGAAGTATTACCGTTGAAGTAAAATTCAAGGGTGTAACCTTCAGCAGCGAGGTCAATTGCTGCTCCTGTACCGTTAAAAATCTCAATAGCTTTGTTGTTGCTACTGCCTTCAACATACTCAGAGATAAATAGGTCTTGTGTAGTGGTAGAACCACCGGCGTCTGTAACAGTAAAGGGAGAATTGGTAATAATTTGACGAGTGCTATTACTTCCTGACCAATTAGTAGAATTACTGATAGCAGATAGTAACTCTGCCTTAGTACCAGAAGTTATACCAGTGTAGATGGCGTTGTCAATCTCTGGGAGTGCAACTGCTGTTTCGCCATTGATTAATCCGGTGGGAAGGGCAGAAGTATTGGAACTAGTGGCATCTGATTGCCACTCCCCAGTACTACCTTCACTATTGAGAGCATAGATAAAGGTGGGATTGCTGTCTTCTCCTTGGTAGCCAAGAATTTGATCACCACTGGCTGAGAAAAGAACACTACTCAGACTGGGATTGATTACACTTCCAGCTGCGTAGTCTTGAGTTGCTGTCCAAGTGAAAGTACCTTCGTTACTTCTAAAACTACCTGAATTTAGCCAACCATTGTCAGTGAATTTAATTTCAGTGCCAGTGCCAATGTTTACGAGAGGAACAAAGGCAAACTCATCAGGATTATCAAAGTTAAAGCCGATAATTGCAATGTCGCCAGCTGTTAATGTGGTAGGAGCCATATATTTTTCTTGTCAACGATATTGTACACAAAGCTAGGTTAGGAATTATCTACCCAGTTCTTGAACAGGCTAAATAAGACTGAAAACTTACCTTATCAACCTGATGGTATTCACCCAGTTGAGGATTGCCAATGTCTCATCTCCAAAATTAATCAATGCCTTGTTTTCATCCTGGGTATTTTAACAATCCTTATAGATATTAACTAAACAAATAATTGTTAATTACCTCTGCATTACAACCATCATTGTTGACGAACATAGTAGCTAGCTCGCCAGATTTTAAATACCATTAAAAATCAAATTACAGCTATTAAGTATGACAAATTAAACAAAAATAGGCAGTCTCTATGCTAAGGCAATTGCAACCTATTACTTATTTAAAAAAATCTAATGGAAGTCAGTTTTTTGGAAAATTAACCTGGAGTTAAAACACTGAAAACAATTCTGTAAGTTGTTAGTCACATGCCCCTAAGACTGCAATTCTGAAAATGAACCGCTTTTGATGCACCACGAATAAATTTTTGTAATCTTAGCTACTTCCTGTAATTTGCTAGTTAGCTTAGATTCCCTCTAAGGGTGACATCAATGAATATACAAAATTATTTTTATATTGTTAATAAAGAGAAGGTTAAGTAAACTTTAATAAACAAAATCTTGACGTAATCTTAATTTTTAAGAATCGAAATTTACTAGATTTTTACATAATGAGTCCTATGGGCTCTTGACAATTACTAGTATTTGGAATTATGCAGAGCAGGAGAGTTTTCTGATTTGGGGGAGATCAAGGAAGATCAAGAGTTTGTTTTTTCTATGTTCCTTGATCTTATAGATCTTTCTATTGGTCGTACTCAAAGTCTAACTTTCAAGCCAACAGCCTCAGAAATTGATTTGACGCAATGCCCATTGTGTATTTGCATCAACTGCCATTACCTGGGTAAGTTTTTGATTATCTCTGACCCATTTAGTAGGAGGTGGTACTCTTAAGCTGTTCAGCATTTAGATTTGAATACCTAAATCCCTAAGTACCTGCGACATTGATAAAGTTTACTGGTTGAGGCAGGGTGTAGGGTGTAGGGTTACTTTGACGGATTTCATAATTCTTTACATAGATCCATTTATTTATGTCCGACTACTTACAAGGGAACAGGGAGCAGTTAATACCCAATTTAAATGCACATCAGCTTATTCTGTAAACAGTTTAACTGGACTTGATTACTTGATTACATGATTGCAATTAATTAAACAATTAATTAAAATTGAGTAATGGTGGTTAGGCAATAGATTCTGGCTAGCCTCTAAAACTTGGCGGACTAGGGGGAGCGAAATTGATTGAACTGCGTAAGTCCTAAAGGCGATAAAAATTAGAGGTAATACTGTCTACTAGCAAAGATACAATAAAAATGCACCATCACCAAATTAAGTTTGATATTAGTTTTATGGAATTGTTATTAATTCTTTAATCAGATTTATATTAGTTTTCTATTAGTTTTATAGGTTTCTTTTTGTCAAAAAATAAGTATAGCGCTTCGCGCTGGTATAGTTACAGAAAGGGAATTAGTATACAGCGGCAAGCAGATTCAATTAATGATGGCGTACGCATATAGTCAGGATTTACGTATACGGGCTCTAAAACTAATCAAGCGTGGAGTATCAATCACAAAGAGTGAGTCGTTTACTTTCGATTAGCCGCCCAACTCTTTATCGATGGCTCCAGCATCTTGAAACGAGCGGTTCAACAACTCCTCAACCTCGTAGACCACCTCCTCAACCGGCAAAGATTAAAGACTGGCATAAGTTCAAAGAATTTGTTGATAGCCATGGAGATAAAACTCAAAAAGAACTAGCATAACTCTGAGGAAAAAATGTAAGTCATCATACAATTAGTCGCGGATTTAAAAAATTAGGTTATACTCGCAAAAAAAAACTTATGCCTATACTGAACGCAGTGAAGAAGCTCGGTTCGAGTTCCTCAAAAAACTAGCTGGTTATCAAGCAGAGCAAGTCATTTATATGGATGAGAGTGGAATCAACAACAATGAAAGTTCAGCTTATGGATGGTGTGAGAAAGGAAAAAGATATCACGACACTAAACCGGGAAAACGTAGGGAAAGACTGAGTATTATAGGAGCTTTAGGCGAAAACAAGTTTTTAGCTCCCATGGTGTATCAGGGATATTGTACAGCATCTGTCATTGAAACTTGGCCTTAAAAATGCTTATTACCTCAAGTGCGAATCGGACAGGTAATAGTTATGGATAATGCTCCCTTTCATAACTCCGGTAGAATTAGAGAATTAATCGCAAAAGCTGGATGTGAATTACTGTTTTTACCCAGCTACTCTCCTGACTTAAATCCCATCGAGCATTGGTGGCATAAAGTAAAAACGGCGATCAGAAAAGAGTTGCCCAAGTATGATTTTAATATTCACAAAGCAACTGACGCAGCATTTCAGCATTTGTAAATACACCAGCGCGAAGCGCTATATCTTTGATTTCAGCTCTTTTTACTTCGTCGAACTCACGTTTAATTAGGTCTGATAAGGGTATTTTTATGCATTTTGGTTGAGGGGCTGAGTCGGCTTGTCACCCCCTCAAAAACCTGTCAATAAGCCTTCATCTTTGGGGAGACTAACAGGGCAAAAAGTTTTCTGGCACAGGGCTTGAGCTTGCTTGTCACCCCGTCAGAGGTTGAACAGTTACGCGGCTTGTGCTTGAGTACCGCCATGCTTTTTGAAGAAGGCGTCCATAGCCTTGATGGCACGCGAGACATCCTCGTCAACGTCATAGAGCGAGACGTGCGACGCACCACTGATCTCGACCAGCTCCTTTGGCTCAGAGGCTTTTTCATAGAACATCACGGTCAGGGGAGCGGTGTCGACCATCGCCTTCTCCCCATAGATTCCGATAAACGGGGTGTAGAGATAGGGTGCATAGCTCATTGCATCGGCCAACAACGGGGCTTCCTGCATGAAGGACGGCGACAGGTGCGAATAGTTGGGGTAGGTTTCGGCCCCGGCACGTGCGGTCATGTAATAGTCGTAACCTTCGCGCACGGCGGTTCCTTCGGGCGCATTAGCCGCCGCATCCATTTGCAGCGCGTCCACATAGTCAACCTCACCGGTTTCATAAGCTTTCTGGCGGCCCGCGTTCTGCATCGCGATTACAGCGGTGATGGTTTCGCGGTCTATCGTGCCAAAGTAGCTCATCTGGTTGCCCAGCATACCCGACACGGACGCGATCGCTTTCAGGCGCTTATCGGTCGTGGCGACCAGTGCCATATAACCGCCCGAGGCACAGACTCCGAGACCGAAGAGGTTGTCGCGATCAACGAAAGGCAAGGTTCTCATGAAGCTGATCGCATCGCGGATGCTCTCTATCTTGACGAAGGGGTTTTCGTTGTTGCGGAGCGTCCCTTCGCTGTCACCAAAGCCAATGTGGTCGAAGACGATCGTGACATAGCCAAGTTCTGCAAGGCGTGGGCCATACACAGCACCGGTCTGCTCTTTCACCTGGTTGAAGGCAGGTGAGAAGACAATGGCGGGATAGCTGCCAGCCTCGTCGAACCCTTCCGGGGTGTAGAGGTGAGCCGCAAGGTTCAGGCCTTGGGATTTGAAGGTGATGTCATTCTTGCCAGAGGTCAAACTCATGTCAGTTCTCCTGTTTAGGTTGCGAAAGTAAAATTTTCTGTTTACCTTATTTATACTATGGCATGAACTTAAAAATGTAAAGAGTAAATTTTACTTTTTTGTTAGAGCAACAGGAGGACCAGCATGAAACTCACTGAAAAGAAACGAAAAAACATCATCGAGGCAGCAATTGAGGAGTTCCGGGAACAAGGGTTCCTCGGGGCAAAAACGACTCGAATTGCCAAGCGTGCAGGTGTTTCGAGTCGTACGCTCTACAATCACTTTGAGAGCAAGGAAGAGCTGTTCGAGGCAATCTCTCAGATCATGATCGAGCGAAACACGGCCATGGAGCCAGTCGCCTACGATCCTGACCAACCGTTGGACACGCAGCTTGTCGATGCTTTGGAGCGTTATGTTGCCGTGATCACAGAGGCTGAGGCCATGGGGCTGAACAGGATGGTGATTTCTGAGCTTCTGCGCGATCTGGAGAGGTCACGAGCATTCTTTGCAGAAATGGCAACGCATGACTATCCCATCACTGAGCTCATCAAAGATGCCATGGCAGCTGGCGCGTTACGTCATGCTGATCCTGAATTTGCCGCCAGCCAATTGTTGGGATTGGTGAAGAACTTCTTCTTCTGGCCGGAATTCCTGCTGGGCGAGAAGCTGACACCAGAAGGAGTAATGCAAGACTGCATTGCGATGTTCCTGTCTCACTACAAAACGGACTCATAAACTTCCGCGTCGTATTTTCTTTGCCAACCACGGGGAGTTCTCGACAGGGGACTATGAGGAGATGATGAATAAGGCGAGCTGTTTGAGCTTGGTTTTCAATGCCATTCTCTACTGGAATACGCTCAAGATTACGGACATCGTTGCGGAGCTGCGTTCTCAGGCAGAGGAGATTGATGATGAGACGCTATCCCATATCTCTCTACTGCCGTTTAGACACGTCGTGCCCCATGGGACGTACTTTACGGGTGATCTCTAGAATGCTGATTCTAGCGTTGAATAGCCTCAAAAAGGTTGATACTGAAAGCCTCTCTATACATAGCGTTCAGGCGATAAATTTTCCATAACCGTAGGTTTCTGTTCACATGCGCCCGCTAGTCCTAAAACAGCATTTTGTAGTGTGTTAGTAACACACCTTAAACCCTCATTCTCTCGTTAGAAGTGAGCGAGACTTTTCCTAATTTATACTCAAGTATAGCGCTGCGCGCTGGGGTACTTACAAGTTAGGATATATCTATAGCGCTGCGCGCTGGGGTACTTACAAGTTAGGATATATCTAGAGTCACCTAAAACTAGATTTATTTATGGCTCACCCTTACTCTCAGGATTTGCGCCTACGTGCCCTCTATTTAATCACTAGC
>JAAHHJ010000098.1 GCA_010692425.1 Symploca sp. SIO3C6
TGTTCGTGTAAAAGTTTAGCTTGTTCAATTAGTTGAATTAGCTGCTCATAGCTAATTCCTACTAAGCGCTTGGCTTGTTTCTGATTACGTTGCAAGTACTCCCAGGTATAACTCACAGTTTCTGCCCCCCAAACGTCAATTTTTAATGCCTTAATTATCTCATAATTTATATTTTGGAGATGTCTAATGACTGTTGAATTCCTAGAAAAGTGCAAGCCAAAATAATTTTTATTATCAATCAAATGTATATAGGGAAAGCCCAATCTATGACCCAATCATCAGACCGATTAGACAGAATTGAAGCCGCGATCGCTTCACTTACTGAACTTGTTCGTACAAGTACTCAAAACATCAATTTAATTGCCGAGCGCCTCGACAACATTGCCAACACTGCTGTGGAAGCGCAGCAGAGAGCAGCTGATGCTCATCAAGAAGCTTCGATCTCGACTGATCTAGCCTTGCAATCTCTACGCCAATGTGAGCGCATTTGGGAGTATTTGCTTAGTCAGAATCCTAACGGTAAAGGCGATATGAGCGATGATTCAACCTAATACCAATTTCATTTATGTTTACTACAGATGCTGATGACGCGGAGACAGTTCGACACACCAGACGCGGGGATTAATGTATAGCAGGTATGCCAGGAAATTGGTATAAGAAACCACTCTCTATTTTCTGCTGTTCTTGTCATAGCAAGAATCTCACCATCAATGTAAGGAGACAAATTTCATGGCCAAGCAAGGAACAAAAAGATGGCTTCCTACAACTCGAAAGAAAACTAAACCCAAAGTTCCTGAAAGGGAAAAACAATTGGTTCAAGATAAATTTAATGAGATGATTGAAAAAGAATTGAAACCCAAGTATATTGAGCCACCACCTACAGATAATGATTTTAACTATCGAGTAGATATTTTTAGTAAGTGGTATCGCAATTACTTTTACTTATGCTCTCTATTTAATTGCCCCAGTCCGAGAGCAATTGCTCCTTCCTTTGAGTCAAGGTTTGCCCGTTTAGAGTATGTAAAACCAGATGCTTTTAATCTAGCGTACATGAGACACACTGGTCAGTGGTGGGAAATTTGTCAAGATTTGACTTTAGAGGAGTGTTTGCAGGAACTAAGAACCAATCCTAATCTAGCCAACTTTCCTCCTGAATCACCCTTTCCAATTGTTCAACCAGTGGCGCTAAATCTTTCGTGACCGTATCCCAAACAATATCTAAATCTATTGAAAAATAAGCATGAGTTAAACGATTTCGCATCCCCACTATAACTGCCCAAGGAATCCCAGGATATCTCCCCCTACATTCGGCTGAAATTCTCCCGGCTGCTTCGCCAATAATTTCTAAATCTTTGACAACTGCCAACGTCAACATTCTATCGTTAGCTAAATCTTCTCTAGTCTTTCCAGAGATAAAAACCAGAGCCTCTCTCGCTGCATCCTGCATATGGTGTAAGCGAGTTAAATCATCAATTGCACTCATACTGCACCACAGCCTCAGCCATTACTCTGTCTCGAAAATAAATACTTAACTCATTAGGAGTCCTTAAATCTATCTTTCTCCCCTCCAGCATTTTTGAAAGTTCCATTTCCATACTGACTATCTTAAAAAAACCTGGAGTTTTCCCTGGTTCAAACTCCACTAAAAAATCCAGATCGCTCTCCGGTGTAAAATCACCCCTTAACACCGAACCAAATAAAGACAATTTACGGATATAGTGACGCTGGCAAAATTGGGCTATTTCTTCGTAGGGAATCTCAATTGGTAATTGTTTAGTTTCACTCATTAGAGATCTTGAGGTGCTTGTTTAAATCTCTCTAGAATCAGCCCAACCACAGCTTCCCCATCTAATCGTTGCCCTTGGTCAAGTTCTGCAATCCCTAGCTCAATCTTGTGCCGCGTTGGCTCTATCCATTGTTCATACTCACCATGAAGCTTTTCTAACAAGCGAAAAGCCGTATCAATCACTTCCTCGTGATTGGCAAATCCTCCACTCGCCACTTGAGAGTGAATGAATTGTTCGTGTTCCGGTTTTAAACTAATACTCATGGTCACTCCTAATCAAGACTTTGACAAGAGGTCTACTGATTGGCAAAAAGCGTACAGAACCGATTCCAACCCAGGACAAGATAATTTTGTTGTCACAACTTCTACTCAACCAGTCTCTGGCGTTTGTAGGACTAAATCAATTGCCCGGTCTACCAACCATAGAGCTTCAATTTCATAATGATAAGTCTTGAATCGATAGGAACCAACTTGTTCCGGTCGCTTAGAGGGGCGAGTACCATAGCGCTCCACATACAAGCTTACCGCGAAACTACCAATGCTAGTCATCTGCCCAGCAGTCAAATTTAACTGGCGCTGTTGTACTCTCGAAGCAATGGTCACAGTCCCTGGCTCTGCTTTTGTCGCTGAGGCACTCCGACTTTCTCGCAACTGAGAGCGCAGTAACTCCCTATCTAATAGCAGTTGCGTACTCAGTTGAGTATATCGTTGCGCTGGTCGGTTGGTTTCTACAGCTACCTTTAAAGCTTCTGGCTGCCCCACAACAATCAAACCCACTTTCGCCCTCGTCATCGCTGTATATAACAGCTGGCGAGTCAGCATACGTCGGCAAGCCAGTAACAAGGGTATCAGTACATACTGAAACTCGCTGCCCTGGCTCTTGTGACAAGTAATAGCAAAGCTATGAGCAATCTTCTCTAGAGAAGAGAGGCAATATTCCACCATCGCTCCCCCCTCAAAACTGACAGTTACCAATTGCTTTAATTTATCGACTACAATAACCTGACCAGTTTCCCCATTCATCACCCCATGGTTATAATCATTTTCCAGCTGCATGACGCGATCGCCTTTCCGGAAGACGACTTCCTCTGTTTCCTCTGACGATTGAGCTGAAGAGACGGCTTTGTTAGTGGCAGTTTTTCTTTTTTTGATACGCAGCTCGGGCTTACTGGGGCAGGGAGGATTGAAAACTTCCTGCAAAAGTTTATTGAGATTGTTGACCCCAGCCACTCCCTTCTTTTGCGGTGCAATCACCATCACGTCTGTATGTAGTTCCACCCCATCACTTTGCATCTGCCGCGCCAGAGCGACAAGGGTACTGGCTGCCTCTGTTGGTGTCGGGACTTTCCATAGGGGGCAGTCATCTCTGGACCACTCCTGGGCACAATTGATGGAGTAAAGCTCAGGCACCACTCCTCTATTGACCTGATCAGCTGCCTGGACAATGATGTTGCCGAAGCCCTGGCGGTAGACTTGAGTTAATTGGGTTGCCCCTAGCAGCTCACTATTGATTAAATCTTTGAGAACCATTCCGGCTCCAATGCTGGGCAATTGGTCTTTGTCACCCACCAACAGCATTTTAGCTCCTGTTGGCATGGCTTTGAGTAGGCTGTAAAATAGGAAAATATCCACCATCGAGAATTCGTCGCAGATTAAATAATCTACCTCAGGGATGGGATTTTTTTCGTTATAGAGGAATCCTTCCTTTCGACCTTGCCACTGGAGTAGTCGGTGAATGGTAGCAGCTTTTTTTCCAATCACGCTTTCCATTCGGTTAGCAGCTTTGCCCGTCGGAGCAATCAATGCTACTCTCAAATTCTGGTGAGTCAGCCACTGGCAGAGGGTTTTTAGTACATGGGTTTTGCCCCTTCCTGGTCCGCCATACAAAATGCTAAGGGAATATTGGCTAGCCATGACGATGGCGCGACGCTGTTGCTCGGAAAGGCGATCGCTTGCATCATCACCTTCCTCCCTTTCTTCTTCCGTTGCTGCTAACCATTGTTGCACAGCGCTCTCGTCACAAAAAGGTTGCTTTGAGAAAGCGATTAGCTTCAATGCTACTTTTAGTTCTATACGATAAACAGAGCTCAGGTAAATGCTGCCTTCACTAAAGCCCTCTTTTATCGTTGATTTGGACAGTAGATCAACCATCGCCGCTTTTAGCTGCGCAGCTTGTGGAAAATAGTCACGACGTTGGAGTAGCTCAAGAGTGCGTCCCCACAATAGCTTTTCTGGCAGGAAGCAATGTCCTTGTTTTAAAGCCTCTTTGAGTACATAGATTACTCCTTGGGAGTAGCGGTGAAGACTATCAGGGGAATACCCAAGCAATAGTGCTAACTCATCGGCTCTGTTAAAGCCAATTCCCTCCACTTCCTCCACTAGCCTGTAAGGATTCTGACGCAGTATCGCCTCAGTCTGATCACCGTAATGGTCACAAAGCTCTAGAATCAATTTCAAAGAAATGCCCAGTCGATACAGTTTGGCAATGGTAAAACGCTGGGGTTGTTGTTGACTCTCCCACCAAGCCTTTTTTATTTGTTTGATGCGGTGTGGGGGTAAGTCTCGAACTTCAACTAACCGCTCGCTCTGGCTTTCTAAAACTTTTAAGGTGTTTTCTCCAAAATGGTCAACTAACTTTTTAGCTGTCGCCACACCGATTCCTCGAAACAGAGTACTCGATAGATATAGTTGAATATCTTGGAGTGAAAACTCGCAGCCCTGGCTAAACAAATTGAAATTTTCTGCCATGAATTTCTCTCGAACTCATCCCAGACTGTGCTGATTGCGCTCTGACAATCCATGATAAGCTGAGGTGCATTTAAAATGCACAGTTAAGAGGAGATAATTCTGATCTTTTTCGGGAAAATCAAGGTGTCAATTTATCATTTGTTATAGAAAGTGAGTTAGCTTTTGGTGTTGTAGATCAGGTTTTGAAGAAGGCAGAAGGCAGGAGGCAGGAGGCAGAAGGGAGTATTCAGCATTAGGATTCAACCCCAACTGACTTGCAACCGCTTCTTCAAGAAGCGGGGGATTCTTTCCCCCGCCGACTGCCCTCTGCCTCCTGCCTTTCCCGTTGAGTTCCAGCCTAGATCTAAGTTTTGGTTGCTAAAGATCTGCTATTACAGCAACTGCACTTGCTACAGCGGCTACAGTACTGACTTTTTCCCAAAATCAAGGCTTGGTTGCTGTGAAAAAATTTGTGTCCAATTTGGACACATTTAGGAGCAGCCCTTTCAAGGTCTTGTTATTTCCCCAACGAAAATCGGTTAATTGTCAGAGGTTAGCGCGATTAGTGTGCTAATCTCCTTCATCACCTGCAGGACTTCATATAGTTCATTGTGAGGACGGGCGAAAATGGAAAATTTAGTTTGCTCGGATTCAACTAGCGTTAGCCAAAAACGATAGTAACGGCGATGGTAGTTGTCATCAGAAAAAATCAATCTCCAGTTCCTCTTGTACAGCAAAATTTTTCGTAATTTCTCGTATTTGTACAACTTGCCACCAGGCAGATCGTGTAATAAGGAGAAAGTTTTTAACTCTCCCTTGCACATTCGCTTAGAATCACCAGTGTTTCAACCGTAGCAGATGTCAATCTGACAAAGCAGACTCGATTTCAACTAGCTTCTGTTGGAGGGCTTCCTTGAGTTGAGCCAATTGCTCTCGCTCCACCTTTTCTACAGGCATTGTCCGCACGCGACGAATTATCCCTTCTACCTGTTTTTTTCCAGGAGCCAAATCAGACTGCTGGGTATGACGGGCAATTTCAGAGGCTACAAGTTGGCGTGACTGGGTGACTGATAGCTTTTGTTCCAAGACCTGCAACAGAAGCCGAGTTCGTACTTTCTGCGCTGCTGCCTCAGAAAGACCAAGTTTTTTTGCCGACAATCGCTGTAGTGCCAGAGCCTGCATTCCGCCCAAACCCTGCTCCCGAATTGCTTGTTTTAGGTCGTCTGACAACCCCAGCATCGGGAAGATATTGGTATTGACTGAGGCGGGATTCAGTCGCAGAGAGAGCAAACAAGAAAAAACTCTCTGCTCCACTTCACTCAATTCTAGTGTTGCCAACTCAAGCTGTTGTTGCTCTAAGGGGGCGAGGACGAGTTCACTTACCTTGGCAATGGTTCCCTGGCGTTCCAGCCGCCGCACCCCTGTACGCAGTGTCTTGGGAATTTCGGATGTGCCCAGGTCGCAGGTGTTGGTAATCTCCCTAAGCAGAGCCTCAGCCAGATCCAGAGGATTCAGGTTTTCCCGGTGCAGGTTAGCCAACAAGACACGGCGATGAAGGGCTGCTGGTTCAGGAATTACTACAGCTTTGATTGTTTCCCAATTTAATTGTTTGGCAGAGCGCCAGCGGCGCTCCCCATCGAATAGTAGGTAGCGTCCATTCGCTTGCTCAATCAGGATCACCGGTTCCTGCTGTCCATCTGATTCCAAGGAGCGGGCAAGCATACCAATACTC
This sequence comes from Symploca sp. SIO3C6, assembly GCA_010692425.1. GTDB lineage: Bacteria > Cyanobacteriota > Cyanobacteriia > Cyanobacteriales > Coleofasciculaceae > SIO3C6. The sequence goes on from JAAHHJ010000098.1 coordinate 6,246, forward strand.
TCTGAAGTAAAGGTCTGCCGGGGTTGTTCTAGGTTGCGGTCAATCTGCTCCAGAGGAACCTCTAAAACCCCTCCCGAAGCCAACTGCTCCCGCAACTGTTGAATCTTTGCTTCTAGATCTGGAGCCTCCGCCTGGCGCAGTCGCTCGATTTCTGCGCTTAGTTCGGCAATCTGAGACTCTAAGGCATGTACCTCTTGGGAATACTCAGCACCAGAAAACAGGTTGGACAGGTCTACTCCAACTTTCTTGCTCATCTAGCTCCTCTCCTTCAATACTTTGGAGAGAAGGGTCTCAATGGGCTTAAAGTCAGCCGTGGCTCGGTGCTTAGGACGATACAAATGCAGTGGCAATCCCAGAGCACTGGCGTTCTTGAACTCAGATGAAAAGCGAATGGGCTTGAAGCAATTAATTTTCAGCTTTGACAAAGAAGGTTCTAACTGCTCTAGGATGTTGCGGTGAATCGCCAGCCGCTGGTCGTACTGGTTAGGGACAATCCCGATAATTTGGGGTTCTGGCTTGAGCCTGAGGCGACGGAAGGTATGATAAAGCCATTCTAGTAACTTACCAGCACCATCAGCGGATTTGGGTTCAACCTGTATGGGAATCAGGAGGTGCGTACAGGCTGAGACAGCAATCAGTGGTAAGGGACCAAGGGTGGCAGGACAATCAAAAATGACCAGGTCATGGGGCAAGGGATAATCAGCGAGGCGATCGCTCAACAGGTAGGCTCCCCGTTCGTGCAGCACCAATTCGTTAATGCTTTTAACTAACCCCATCTCTCCCTGAATTGCTGCCACTTTATCGAGATGATCTTGCCAAAGTGAGACAACAGGCCAGTCTCCGGTGAAATCATCCTGAAGTACTGCGGCAATCGTTTGGTTACTCTTAGGGCGCTGCAACCCACAAAATAAGCTGACTGAACCTTGGGGATCCAGGTCAATCAGAGCAACTGAGAAGCCTTTGGCTCCCATCAGGTAAGCTAAGTGAGCTGCAATGGTAGTTTTGCCGCTGCCGCCAGCGTTTGAGAGTAGTGCTAATCGAATTTGCACGCTAAGTATGGAAGTAAGACAGCTGATAAAGCTGAGTTTATCATGTGGGATAACATTATCCCACTAAAAGTCGGAAATTTTTCTAGAGTAATCCAGAGCGCAGTGCCACCACTGCTGCCTGCACTCGGTCATCAACAAGAAGTTTATTCATGATGCCGCGAATATGGGTTTTGATCGTGTTAGGGCTTAAGTAAAGTTCAGCAGCAATTTGGGCATTACTTTTGCCCTCGACAATGAGTCTCAAAACTGCCATCTCTCGCTCGGAGAGGTCACCAATGTTCGCTTTAGGAGTAAGGGGCTTGAGTTTATTGACTACTAGCTGGGCAATTTGCGGGTCAAGGTAAATAGCGCCCTCTGCAGCTGCCGTTATCGACGCCAGCAACCGCTCCACACTTCCTCCTTTAATACAGTAAGCCTCAGCACCAGTGCCGAGAGCTGCCAGCACTTCAGTTTGTCTGGTGTGAGAAGTTAGCATCACCACCCGCACTTCTGGCAAGACTTCTTTAATCTGTTGGGCAGCAGCAATGCCGTCCAGACCAGGCAAGCCAATATCCACAATTACTAAATCAGGTTTGAGTCTGAGAGCAGCTTGAACCCCTAAAAGACCATCTTCTACTTGTTCAACGATATCGAACTGGGGATAAGTCGCCAAGACTTGCTCTAAGCCCAACTGCATCAAAGGGTCATCTTCGACAATCAAAATCCGCAGCCTTGGCAAATCCAGGTTATCTCTTGGAGATGAGGCATCTTTTGGTGCCATCAGCATGATTGCTCTTGAGCTAGATAATTTCAGACTAGCGTGCAATCCCAAAAACCAACTCTAGAATTTGGCATACCTCTCAGGTCAGGTTAAACCTGATAACGCTATCGCTCAAGAAGAGGTTGATGCATTGGAACAAAAACTATGATGGCAACACTCCTTGACCAAACCCCAACAACAGTAAACAAACTTGTCGATTCTCTACCGTTTACCCTCACGCCTCAGCAACAACAAGCTCTTGCTAAATTAAGGGCATTCCTGATCTCTCCCTCAACCTTCTTCCTCCTCTGTGGCTATGCAGGAACGGGCAAATCTACCATTGTATTTCAGATTGTTAAAGAACTGATTGCCGAGGGCACACGAGTGGTTTTGAGTGCTCCTACCAATAAAGCCGTCGGCATCTTGAAGAAAATGGCAGCGGAAAATGGTATTGACACCATTCCCTGCATAACCGTTCACCAACTCTTAGGACTAGGGGAAAAACTAGCGAACGTGACACCAGGGGCAATCTAGACAATTTTGCAGCTTTCAGTGTTTGGGAGGGATTGGATGCCCCTTGAGCAAAAATGGCTCAACTCCTTGCTCTGTATAAATCTTAG
>JAAHHJ010000099.1 GCA_010692425.1 Symploca sp. SIO3C6
AAAATTTTCCCAGTGATAGTTGAGGAGCTGAAGGTGGACTAAGTATTTTTACTTAACAACTGCCTCGATTTAGCACTCGCTTTGAGCACCCTCAGTCCATGTGACAGTTGAGGGTGCGGAATGTGGGTTGTAGGAGTTGTGTCTCAGTGCGAATCAGTGACATGATTAGAGTCATCATCTTGATCTTGGTGTGAAGATGAGGTTAATTCCAGTGTAGATGTTAGAGAAACTGGAATTATTGACTCTTGAGAAAACTCATTAAGACCCACAGCGCTCAAAAGCTTGCTCCATTCAGCTGCGATCTCTGAATCATCTGGATTGTTAAGGCGTAGCTGTGCTAGACTTGCCAGAGCATCATGCCAAATTTCCGCCTCTGCATAAAGCTCAACTTGTTTTGATAGCGATAATTGTCTTAGCTGATGGTTGAGCGTAGAGTCTAATTTTACCCGTCTAACCCACCCTTCTACAGCAATATCCATAGAACGCTCATCTGGGTCACAGATGACAGCAACAGACCACTTATAATTGCCATCTACCTCTAGAGGGGATATACTTTCATGATTAGGTAGACTAATAGCCAAAATACCATCTTTTCCATTGCTATTGAACCTGGTTTGATAAATGTCCTTGCCATCTTGAGTTTCAAGCAAAAATTCTACTGGTATTGACTCTTCTTCTAGGGCTATGGCAGGCATATAAACAAAAAATTGGGGATGTGTGTTCTCGGTAACTCCAAAGTTATTGCTGGGGAGAAGAGCAGTTAATGGTTTACCAGTAACTAGGCAACCTTGACGAGGAGCGCGTGTCCCCGCACCTGCTGTATTACTAGGTGTGCCGATGCCACTTGGTGGCGAGTATTCCTTTCCTTCCCACAGTGTTGGTATCCCTTGAGCAGTAAGGATTTGCGGAGTCTGTGCTAGAGTGAAAATAGATGTAAACAGAGTCAGTTTTACAGATAGTGCAGTAAAAGATTTAAAAAAATGGAACCTTTGCTGTGCCATAACATCAATTAGTGATTGCTTGCTAATTTGGTTGGCACCCTAGTAAAGACGTTCTGTAGAAATCTGGTTTCGCCTTATCCTCTGAGAGTTTCTGGGTAGCTGCTTAGTTGTCGTTGAGAGGGTTGGCAACTAATTCTGAAGTTCACATTAGCAGCAGAAAATCGACACCAAAACAGTTTCACAAAGTTGTCAGCACAATTGGTAACTAAGGAATTGTTTTGGTGCCAGAGTCTTTACTGCTTGCTAGTTGTTATAGTTGCTGGCACCGGAAACCAAGGTTCTACAGAATTAGTAGGTAGATTCACCGATTCGAGTAGCTTTTCCCAAGCGCTTGCTAAGTTAGCATCTTGAGGACTAGTGCGTCTGAGTTCAGCTAAAGTATCTACGGTGTCATACCAAAATCTCCCTTTGATATATTCATCCAAGCGCTCTTGAGCATTTGCCTGCCGGAGACGAAGTTCAAGATTGGGTTGAGATTCAACTCTCTTAATCAAGCCCCCAACGACGAGGTCTGCTGAGCGGTCTATAGGATCGCACACTAAAGATAACTGCCATTGGTATTCTTGGTCAATCTTCAGAGGTAAAAAATTTGCCAAGGCAGGGAGAGTTAGGCTCATAATGCCGTAAGCACTTGGGGTGTCTTCAGAGAGTTTGGGCAAGGAATACCTAGCTGAGTAAATTTCCTGTTGATTGGCATCAAACAACACAAACTCTGCACTCGAGGCTGAAGTCTTAGGCTGGTACCAAAATACAGTCGGATATTCTGATATTGTTGTTCCTACTCCCGAAGCTGGAACTAGGGCAAGAAGGGGTCGATCACTGTTAACGCAGGAACCGCCCCTTGTCGCTCCTGCTTGAAGACGGCGAGGGCCATTTCCTTGAAAAGAAAGATTTTTAGGATTGAACTCCCATTGCTTTGGTATTCTGCTGCTAATTGAGGAAGATCCCAACTTTGCTGGTGTCTGCGCAGAGACGCTAACTGCAAGAACAAACGTTAGAGCCAAAGCCTTTATCGTTAAACGTGATGAGCGAGTGAACCAAGCCATGATAAAAATTTTTCTTGGTAAAACAGGGTCTATCTATGAAAAAAAGATGGCAGAACTGAAGCCTAGGTTCCAACAAACTCCTCTCAAGTCTATGATAATCAGGTTCTAAAGATAGCACTTGCCTGAGTTTCAGGATTTAATAACTTGAAGCGATGGAGGCTTCTGTACCCTTAGTTTCGAAATCCTATATACATCTTCATCTAGGTTAAGCATGATTCCTGATTCAGCTTTCTCTGGTCTAAGCTCACACAATCAATGGTTGCGCACTATTAGACCAATTGGCTCCTATTGCCTACAAGGCATAGCATTTTGGGGAGATAAAATTATTGCCATTGATGTTACCACTGGCTATCTACTGCAAATTGATCCCCTCAGCGACAACACAACCATTTTGAATCCGTCTCGCGAGACGGATTTTGTCGGTGCCACGGGGCTAGCAATTTCTGGAGATACCCTCTGGTTAACCTGGAAGAATGCAGTTTACTCTTGCCAAATCAAGAGTGATTTAACTCTTGAACACTTTGTTACCTTGCCCTATACAGCTAACGGCATTGCTGTTAAGGATTCAACTATCTATGTAACTTCTCAGAAAGCTGGTTGTATTTTTGTCTACAGTCGCGAAAATGCTCGCGAGATTACTCGCTTTTATGCCCCAGGCGTCGGCATAGAGGAAATTGCTGTCCGTAACGAGGAGCTTTGGATTTGTGACACTGACGAACAGACAGTTTACTGTCTTGATCGAGGAACTGGTGAAATTCAATTTAGTGTGCTGACACCTTTTGAGCAACCCACTGGTTTAGCATTTCACACTGAGCCTCAAACAGGTAAAGATATTCTCTATGTTGCCTATGCCCAAGAGGAACCTTACATAAGGGATAACCCCAACGCTGAACCTAATCACGAATTGCAGTATCGCGCTCGCACTTTCATTCATCCCCTAACATTTAGTTACAATCATGAGGGTTGCTATGCTCTCTCCAACGGATATTTAATTGAAATGTCCTATGTCGAGGAACTATCCCCCCTCGAAGATATTGAGTTAAAGCAAGTGGAATGGTGCATTGCCCTGCCTGCCGAGACTGATCGACAAAAGGTCAAAAAGATTGAACCAGTGGGCATTCCTTTTACTGAAGAAATTCAGGATGGTCAACGAGTAGCAGTTTTTAAATTTGATCTCCTCAAGCCAGGTGAGCGTCATCTTTTCGGCTGGAAGGCTCTGTTAGAAGTAAGAAGTATCAAATACCGCCTGACACCACGAGATGTGGAAACTCTGCCTAAGTCTCCCCCAGAATTCCAAACTCGCTACTTGGTTGATGATGACGATTTAGCCATGGGTACAGAGATAATTCGCCGTGCTGCTGAAGAAGCCGTTGGTCGTGAGACCAATTTCCTACGCAAAGTCTATAGTATCCGTAATTATGTTTACGATAAACTCTCCTATGGCATCAAACCTCAAATTGACACCCCAGATATCGTCTTAAAACGGGGAGTTGGCTCTTGCGGCGAGTACTTAGGATTACTACTAGCTTTGGGACGTCTCAACGGTATTGCCTGCCGCACTGTTGGACGCTACAAATGTCCTCTCCATCCTGACTATCTTGGTGTTCCTCTAGAGCCTGATTTTAATCATGTTTGGATGGAATTTTATGTGCCAGGTAAGGGCTGGTTGCCGATGGAGTCTAATCCTGACGATACTGTTGAGGGTGGTCCTTATCCTACCCGTTTTTTTATGGGTCTTGCCTGGTATCACATCGAGATTGGCAAGGGCATTCCCTTTGAAGTCTTAAAGAGTCAGGGCGTCCCTGTCAACAAAGAGCAGATTTCTATTGGCGAATTAGCAATTAATCATGTGAGGTTCAAGATTTTGCAAGAGCTATATGAAGTATGAAGTGTATAAGGATTAATCGCTAACAATTGACAAGTTATGGAAGTTATCCCAGCAATTGATTTACTCGAAGGTCGATGTGTGCGTCTTTACCAGGGAGATTATGCACGCTCAAAAGTTTTTAACGAAAACCCAACGGAAGTTGCTAGAACTTGGGTTGATCAGGGAGCCTCGCGACTGCATGTTGTTGACTTAGATGGTGCTAAAGTTGGTGAACCCGTCAATACTAAGGCAATTGAAGCAATTGTGCGGGCAGTATCGGTACCAGTACAAGTAGGGGGAGGCTTGCGAGGTCATGCTAGTGTCTCTCAATTATTAGATCTAGGCGTTGAGCGAGTCATTTTGGGCACTGTTGCTGTAGAAGAACCTGAATTAGTCCGGGATTTATGCGCCCAATTTCCAGCAAAAATTGTTGTTGGGATTGATGCTCGTCGAGGATGGGTAGCTACTCACGGCTGGTTAGAAACTTCAGAAGTTACTGCCATTGAATTTGCTCAACAAGTACTCCAGATGGGTGCTGCTGGGATCATTTACACTGATATTTACCGCGATGGCACACTTACTGGTCCCAATCTAGAAACTCTCAGAGAACTTGTTAGTAGTGTTTCCATCCCAGTTATTGCTTCTGGTGGTGTAAGTTCTATCACCGACTTGTTGAGTTTGCTTGCCTTGGAACCCCTCGGCGTCACTGGCGCAATTGTAGGTCGTGCCCTCTACGATGGCAAGATTTCTCTGATTGAAGCGATCCAAGCAGTAGGTTATGGGCGTTGGCAAGACGTTCCTCCCAATAATGGTTTTTCCACCTTTGCTTGATTGAGCTGATGGGCGGGGGCCAGCGCTCTACCCAGGCTTGGTGAGCCTCGGGAAGGATAGCCCGGCAATGAAGCTCAGCTTCATTGCCAATCAATACATTCGGATTTATTTCTACGATTTTCAGAATGACATCCGCAGTCATTGTATTGTGATATATGGCGACTCTTTCCACCAAAGCCGAAAATGTTGGGTTGCTTGTGATTGCGGTAAATTTGAAAGAAAATATTCTAATTTGGCGGTGGGGCATCCCGTCAGTAGTGAAGCTTACCGAGTAACCTAAGCAGTAACTGATGTTGGTAAGAAGCTCGCGCTCACCTGATCGGGTTAGCTTCGGGAGTATGTCACTATATAAACGTCCCGTGGGGACTTGATGATTATCAGGTTTTATCAGGTTAAATGTTGCACGTTTCCTCCTTATTCCTAATGTGCTATCAACCTCTCATACTAAATCCGGGTTAGCTACCCCCCATCTTAGGAAACACCTAGTCACCGAGTGAGAAGCTTTCTAGGTGTCTAGTGATACCAACTCCGGCTAAAAGAGTATCTCTATCTGTTGAAAAAGTAGTCACCGAGTCACCGAGCCTCCGAGTCAGCAAGGATAAGGATTTCAGTATTTGGCAACTATTTTTATTAAAAGCTACTTTATAAACCGGATTTGGTATCAAAGCTTTACTGAGCTTTCATTTTGAGACGGACTAGTTACCTCTGGCTCAAAATTGTTTTTTGGTTTACATTCTCTCTAGCACTGTAATTCCTAACAGAGATAATCCTAGTTTCAGAGTTCTAGCTGCTAAGTCACACAGCGCCAGCCTCGAGCTTCGCTTGGGTTCCTCTGCCTGCAAAACTCGACATTGATCATAAAATTGATTGAACTTTTGGCTCAGTTCAAATAAATACTGACAGAGTCGATTAGGCAGTAAATCTTGCTCAACTTCACTAAGAACTTCACTCAGTTGTAGCAAATGTTTTCCTAGCACTAATTCCGCGTCTTCTTGCAACAAAATTGAGACATCAGTTCCCAACTGCTCAAAATCAATGTTGCCTTTGCGACTAATACCTTGTACTCTTACATAGGCATATAGCATGTAAGGCGCAGTATTTCCTTGAAGCGCCAGCATTTTATCAAAGCTAAAGATGTAATTGCTGCTGCGATTTTGACTCAAATCAGAGTATTTTACTGCACTGATGCCAACTACTTTGGCAACATAACTTTTGAATTGCTCTGTTTCGTTACGATCCTCTTCATTGAGCCTACTTTCAATATCTTTATAGGCACGTGTAACTGCCTCATCTAATAGATCACGTAAACGTATAGTTTCTCCAGAACGAGTTTTGAGTTTCTTTCCATCTTCACCCTGTACTAAACCAAAGGGTATATGTACAACCTCAACATTATCTGGGAGCCAACCTGCCCTGTGGGCTACTTGAAATACCTGAGCAAAATGATTTGCCTGTCCAGAATCTGTAACGTAAATAATCCTTTGAGCTCCGTCTTGCTCAATTCGGTAGCGTAGAGCTGCCAAGTCAGTGGTAGCATAGTTGTAGCCACCATCAGACTTTTGCACGATCAAAGGCAGAGGTTGACCCTCCTTGTTAGTAAATCCTTCTAAGAAAACGCAGCTGGCACCAGCACTTTCCTCTAATAAGCCTGAGTGTTTTAAATCTGCGATCACATCTGGTAGTAAAGGGTTGTAGAAAGATTCACCTCTTTCTGTGAGTTGGATATCGAGTGAGTCATAGATAGCCTGAAATTCTCTGCGCGATTGCTCACATAACAACTGCCAAGCTTTGCGGCTGTCTTGTTCTCCAGCTTGCAGTTTGACGACTTCTTGCCTAGCAATTGCTTGAAACTTCTCATCGGTATCAAATCGCTGTTTAGCTTGTCGATAAAAAGCTACCAAGTCTCCCAAATCTAGGGCATCGGATTTGGTTAATGCCTCTGGGTAAGCTTCCCTCAAATAGGCGATTAGCATTCCAAACTGAGTACCCCAATCACCTACATGATTTAGCCTCAGGACATCGTGTCCTCGAAATTCTAAAATGCGAGCAATAGAATCCCCAATGATAGTTGAACGCAGGTGTCCTACGTGCATCTCTTTGGCAATATTGGGGGAGGAAAAATCTACGATTATGCGCTTAGCTATCCTTAAAGGTTCTACTCCTAGGCGAGGATCGCTAAACATATCCTTTAGCTTTGTTTCGAGATAAGTCGGCTCCAGACTCAAATTGATAAAGCCTGGACCAGCAATAGTTGGTGCCTGACAAATACCGCCAACATCAAGATACTGCAATAGTGTTTGCGCAATCACCCTTGGCGGCTGTCCCAATTGTTTGCTCAAAGCCAAGGCAACATTGGACTGGTAATCACCAAATTTCGGATTACTTGCAGGTACCACCATAGGGTCAATCTCCGCTAAATCAGAACCAAAGGCGGAGATTAGGGCTTGAGTAAATTTTGACCTTAGCTGTTCAAAAGGATGGCGACAGTTGTTTGATGAACTCACAAATTACCTCTGAAAAATATAACTTTTGGTTTTTGGCGACAATCTCTAGCTTGGGGAGTTTTCTGTGATTTAGTCTGAGGTACTTTTTTCTAAGTTCATACTCAAATCTAACCAGCTTGAACGAGTTACTGGACCACTACTAGAGATAAAATCAACGCCAGTCTCTGCCACAGCACGAATAGTTTCTAAGGTAACGTTGCCCGATGCCTCGATTTTGATCTGATTTTGATGTGAGCGGATTAGTTGCACAGCTTGGCACATTGACTCAAGAGACATATTATCTAGCATAATAATGTCGGCATCTTGCTCAATAGCCGCTTCTACCTCTGCCAGAGTAGTAGTTTCCACTTCTATACTCAGTGGGTAGGGAATCTTGTACCTAATCTGATTGATTGCCTCGGCAATGCCACCAACAGCAGCAATATGGTTGTCCTTGATCATCACAGCATCATCTAATCCCAGACGGTGATTGATTGCTCCCCCTAAGCGTGATGCATACTTCTCAAAAAGTCTCAAACCAGGAGTAGTTTTGCGAGTGTCCACTAATTGCGCTGGTAAATCTGCGATTTTTTCAACGTACTGATTAGTAAGTGTGGCTATGCCGCTGAGGCGCATGGCTAGATTTAGGGCGACTCGCTCTCCCATGAGTAAAGTATCTAGAGAGCCATCAATGCGAGCAACTAATTGCCCTCGATGACAAGTTTCCCCTTCACCGACGATAGGAGTAAAACTAGTGCCCTCATTCAATAAGTAGAAAACTCGCGCTGCTATTGGTAGTCCAACTATTACTCCGTTTTGCTTGGCTATCCAATTAGCTTGACCAAATTCGTTTTTTCCTGTTATCAAACTCTGAGTAGTGTGGTCTCCTCGACCTATATCTTCTAACAACCAGCCATGCAGGAGCGGATCTAAAACCACCCATGGTGGTAATACAGCACTTTGATTCACAACAGTAGTTTCAGTTTTTTTAGTAGATATACTCTCGACAGATTGTAACTTTGCTTTGTTGATAGCAATTCAGTAGGCAGGAAGTAGTAGTCGAGTACTCAGAGCATATCAGAGCATACTGAATGATTAGTCATCATTCGGCTCAGAGTACTTTCAGGTAGGCAGTTGCAGTCACTGAGAAAAAAAAATAGCCGAAGGGGTTGACAGTCTCCGAAAATAGGGTTAGATTAGAAAAGCGCTGAAGGAAAGCAACGCCAACCGCAGCGCCCCGAACCTAGAAAAACAAATAGTTTGAAAGCGAAGCCC